>NZ_BAAAPB010000004.1:104245-258152 GCF_039530925.1 Nocardioides panacihumi
CGAGGATGCGCCGACTCGAGGCGCTGGTGGTGCGAGGATGCGCCGACTCGGCGTGGGCGGTCAGGCCCAGGCGACAGCCTTGTCGACGTCGACACGAGGAAGCCGGTCGAACCAGGCGCCGTCGCCCGGGTGACCGATGTTGACGACCATCAGCGTGGTCCAGTCGCCCTCGGGGAAGAACGCGGCGTCGATGGCGTCCTTGTCGTAGCCGGCCATCGGACCGGCGGCGAGGCCGGCGGCGCGGACGGCGAGGATGAACGCGCCGGCCTGGAGCGCGGCGGAGAAGTTGCCGGCGCCGTGACGGGCGGCCTCGTCGGAGGCGAAGTAGTCCTTCATCTCCGGACGGATCGGGAAGACGTTGGGGATCTCCTCGTGCCAGTTCTGGTCGTAGGCGACGATCGCGGTGACCGGGGCGGACGCGGTCTTGGCGCGGTTGCCCTCGGCCATGTGCTCGACGAGCCGGTCCTTGCCCTCCGGCGTACGCACGAAGACGACGCGCATCGGCTGGGTGTTGGCCATCGTCGGGGTGAAGCGGGTCAGCTCCCAGATGTCGCGGAGCTGCTCGTCCGACACCGGCACGTCGGCGAAGGTGTTCACGGTGCGGGCGTGCGTGAAGACGATCTCGCGCCCGCGGGCGTCGAGCGGCTCGAGGACGATGGGGCTGGTCGTGGACGCAGTGGTGGCGGTCATGCTGCTCTCAACTTCCGGGTCGCTCTGGACATTCCCGTAACTACGGAAATAAAAGTGACCCGGAATATCGGGGCCACGCCGTACGCTCTTCAGTCATGACCGCCGGTGACGTCCGTCACGAGACCCGAGAGTGTGCCGGGGCCCTGGCGCGCGCCTTCGGCTTCCTCGGCAAGCGGTGGAACGGCGTCCTCCTGGGGGTGCTACTCGGCGGCCCGGCGGGGTACGCCGAGCTCAAGCGCGCCGTACCCGGGATCAGCGACTCCATGCTGTCCGAGCGGCTCTCCGAGCTGACCAGGGCCGGGCTCTTCGAGCGCACCGTCGATGCCGGCCCGCCGGTGTCGGTGACCTACCAGCTCACGCCGTCGGGCCAGGCGCTCGCGCCGGCCTTCGAGGCCATCACGACGTGGGCCGAGGAGAACCTCGCCTCCGGCGAGTGCGCCCAGTAGCACCGATCACGGCACCCGTTCCCGGCACCGGCGAGACGCCCGGCGCGAGGCATCCGGTCGGCCCACTAGGCTGGCGGGCGGTCCCACCGACCTCACCGACCTAGGAGTGCATCAGTGTCTGCGATCGAAGCTGTCGGCGCCCGCGAGATCCTCGACTCGCGCGGCAACCCCACCGTCGAGGTCGAGGTCCTCCTGGAGGACGGCACCTTCGCCCGTGCCGCCGTCCCGTCCGGCGCCTCCACCGGCGCGTTCGAGGCCGTCGAGCTGCGCGACGGCGGCGAGCGGTACGCCGGCAAGGGCGTCGAGAAGGCCGTCGAGGCCGTCGTCGAGACGCTGGCCCCCGTCGTGGAGGGGCTCGACGCCGACGACCAGCGGCTGGTCGACCAGGCGATGATCGACGCGGACGGCACGCCCAACAAGGCCAACGTCGGCGCCAACGCGATCCTCGGCGTCTCGCTGGCCGTCGCCCGCGCCGCGGCCGACAGCTCGGGCCTTCCGCTCTACCGCTACGTCGGCGGGCCGAACGCCCACCTGCTGCCGGTGCCGATGATGAACATTCTCAACGGCGGCGCCCACGCCGACACCAACGTGGACATCCAGGAGTTCATGATCGCGCCGATCGGCGCGCCGACCTTCCGTGACGCCGTCCGCTCGGGCGCCGAGGTCTACCACGCGCTCAAGTCGGTCCTGAAGGCTCGCGGCCTGGCGACCGGCGTCGGTGACGAGGGTGGCTTCGCACCCGACCTGCCGTCGAACCGCGCGGCGCTCGACCTCATCGCCGAGGCGGTCGGGAAGGCCGGCTACGAGCTCGGCAAGGACGTCGTCCTCGCGCTCGACGTCGCGGCCTCGGAGTTCCACGCCGACGGGGGCTACACCTTCGAGGGCGCGTCCAAGACTTCCGACGAGATGATCGCCTACTACGCCGACCTGGTTGCGTCGTACCCGATCGTGAGCGTCGAGGACCCGCTCGACGAGGAGGACTGGGACGGCTGGAAGGCCATCACCGACTCGCTCGGCAGCAAGACCCAGCTCGTCGGCGACGACCTGTTCGTCACCAACGTCGAGCGCCTCGCCCGCGGCATCCAGGGCGGCCAGGCCAACGCGCTGCTGGTGAAGGTCAACCAGATCGGATCCCTGACCGAGACGCTCGACTCGGTCGAGCTGGCCCACCGCAACGGCTACCGCTGCATGATGAGCCACCGCTCCGGCGAGACCGAGGACACCACGATCGCCGACCTGGCCGTCGCGACGAACTGCGGCCAGATCAAGACGGGTGCCCCGGCACGGTCCGAGCGCGTCGCGAAGTACAACCAGCTCCTCCGCATCGAGGACGAGCTCGCCGAGGCCGCGCGGTACGCCGGTCGCGGCGCGTTCCCGCGCTACCAGGGCTGACGCTCTCGGGACGTCATACGGGCTGGCTGCTCAAACAGCCGGACCGTATGACGTCCCTGCGTTTCACTCCCCGGATCGGGCAGGGGCATCGGGGAGAATCGGCCCATGGCCGATCAGCGACGCAGCTCCACGCGGGGGCCCCGCGGTCGCACCGGCCCAGGACGTACGCCGGCAGCGCGCCGCGCCGCGGAGGCCCGTGCGGCTGCCGCGGCCGCCGCTGACCGGATCGCGAAGATCGACCCCCGGTCCCATCCCAAGCTGACCGGCCGCGCCGCCGTGCTCGTGCTCGTCGTCGCCGTGCTGGTCGTGTCGTTCGCGTCCTCGCTCAAGGCCTACCTGCAGCAGCGCGACCACATCGACGCGCTCCGGGCCCAGATCGCCCAGCGCTCGCAGACGATCGACCAGCTCCGGACCGAGAAGGAACGCTGGCAGGACCCGGCCTTCGTCGAGAAGGAGGCGCGCCAGCGGTTCGGCTACGTCATGCCGGGGGAGACCTCGTACGTCGTCCTCGACGCGAGCGGCAACCGCATCCAGCCCGAGTCGGAGCTGACGTCGCCTGACGCGATCGGCTCGCACAAGCCGAAGGCCTGGTGGGAGGATGCGTGGGCGTCGGTCCAGCTCGCCGGTGACCCGCCGGCCCTCGACGAGCGTGCGCCCGCGCGGAAGATCAACGGACTGAAGGGAACGCAGTGATCGATCCTGCCGACGAGGCGGCCGTCGCCGCTCAGCTCGGTCGGCTGCCCCGGGGCATCCACGAGATCGGCCACCGCTGCCCGTGCTCGTTGCCGGACGTCGTCACGACCGAGCCTCGACTGCCCGACGGCACGCCGTTCCCGACGACGTACTACCTGACCTGCCCGCGCGCCGCCTCCCGGATCGGCACGCTCGAGGGCGAGGGCGTCATGAAGGAGATGCAGGACCGGCTCGGCACCGACCCGGAGCTGGCCGCGGCCTACAGCAACGCGCACGAGCGCTACCTCGCCGCACGGGCCGAGCTCGGCAGCGTCCCCGAGATCGACGGCATCTCCGCCGGCGGGATGCCCGACCGCGTCAAGTGTCTGCACGTGCTGGCCGGCCAGGCCCTCGCCCAGGGTCGCGGGGTCAACCCGCTCGGCGACGAGGTGCTCGACGCGCTGGGCGCGTGGTGGGACAGCGGGCCGTGCGTCGACGTCTCCCAGGCATGAGGGGATGACGGTCGTCGCCGCGATCGACTGCGGCACCAACACGATCAAGCTGCTCATCGGCAGGCAGGAGCCGGAGGGCCTCGTCGACCTCGTGCGCGAGGCCCGGATGGTCCGGCTGGGCCAGGGCCTGGACGCCTCGGGCGTCATCACCGAGGAGGCGCTCGGGCGGGCGTTCGCCGCCATCGAGGAGTACGCCGGCCTCATCCGTGACCACCGTGCCGAGCGTGTCCGCTTCGTGGCCACGTCGGCCACCCGGGACGCGGAGAACTCCGGCGTGTTCACCTCGGGCGTGCGCGACCGGCTCGGGGTCGAGCCGGAGGTCGTGTCGGGGGCCGAGGAGGCCGCGCTGGCCTTCGAGGGCGCCGTCCGGCACCTGCGTCACGAGCCCGACCTCCCGGTGCTCGTCGTCGACATCGGGGGCGGGTCGACGGAGCTGATCCGTGGGGCCTCGCTCACGGCGCCGCCCTCGGCCGCCCATTCGATGGACATCGGCTCGGTCCGGCTGCACGAGCGGCATCTGCGCTCGGACCCGCCGACGATGACCCAGGTCGCGGCGTGCGTGCGCGACATCGACGACCACCTCGACCAGAGTCCTGTCACGCCGACACGGGCGGCCGCGGTCGTCGGCGTGGCCGGCACGATCACGACGCTGGCGGCGGGGGTGCTCGACCTGCCGGCGTACTCCCGTGAGGCCATCGACCAGGCCGTGCTCGCCGTCGGCGACGTCCATGCGCTCGTCGACCGGCTGGTCGCGATGACGGTCAACGAGCGGCTCGCCCTGCCGTGGATGCACCCGGGGCGCGCCGACGTGATCGCCGCCGGCGCGCTGATCCTGAGCCGGGTGCTGCGCCGCGCCCCCGTCGAGCACCTGGTCGTGTCCGAGAGCGACATCCTGGACGGCATCGCCTGGTCGCTCCTCGACGAGGGCCCCCACTAGCCTCGGGGCGTCATACGAGTCGGCGGTCAGGGCAGCCGTACCGTATGACGCCCTGAGGCCCCCGTATCCCAATCGGCAGAGGAAGCCGCCTTAAAAGCGGTTCAGTCTGGGTTCGAGTCCCAGTGGGGGCACCTGGATCGATCGATGATCGATACAAAAGTCAGATCTTTCTCGGCGTGGGGGCGGAACGTCCCGGCCCGACCGGACGTTCCACCCCATGAGAGGTGCCTAGGATGGCGCCATCAGGTGTCGTCAGAGCGACGGCCCTCGGCCTCCAAGGAGAGACCATGCAGAGCAACAACCCGGTGTTCCGTCGATCCGAGGGCTTCAACAAGAACGCCTACGGCAACGCGACGTACGCCGGCAACGGGCAGGCCTACTCGGGCTACGGCTCGGGCTCCGGCTACTCCGACCCCAGCACGTGGGGGACGGGCACGCCGGGCGCACCCGCCCGTGTCGGCGGCCCCATGACCATCGACTCCGTCGTCCAGAAGACCGCGATCGCACTCGGCGTCGTCATCGTGACCGCCTTGGTGACATGGATCCTGACCCCGTCGCTCGACGCCGCGACCGTGAACCTCGGCCCGATCATGGCGGCCGTCACGATCGGCTCGCTCGGCGCCTTCGCGCTGTCGATGGTCAACTCGTTCAAGCGTGTCATCAGCCCGGCGCTCGTCATCGCGTTCGCGGCGTTCGAGGGTGTCGCGCTCGGCGGCATCAGCAAGCTGTTCGACGCGACGTACGGCGGCGGCGTCGTCTCCGGCGCCGTCATCGGCACCTTCGCGGCGTTCGCCGGCACGCTGGCCGCCTACAAGTTCTTCGACATCAAGGTCGGGTCGAAGTTCCGTACGTTCGTCATGGCGGCTGTCTTCGGCCTCATCGGCCTGTCGCTCATGGAGCTGGTGCTGAGCCTGTTCAACGCCGACCTCGGCCTCTTCGCGGTCAGCGGTCTGGGCATGCTCACCGCCGTCGGTGGTCTGGTGCTCGGCATCTTCATGCTGATCCTCGACTTCGACTTCGTCGAGCAGGGCGTCCGCAACGGTCTCGACGAGCAGGAGTCGTGGCGCGCGGCGTTCGCGATGACGGTCAGCCTGGTCTGGATCTACACCAACCTGCTGCGGATCCTCGCCTTCTTCAGCGACAACTGACATCAGCGACGAGCGGCCGCCGGGACTCCCGGCGGCCGCTTCGTCGTCTGCGGCCGCCGACCGTCTCGGTGATACTCCCGTGCGCCGCCCAACTATCACCGTGACACTTCGAGCGGTCGGTGATAGATCGCAACTATCACCGGTCGCGCGAACTATCACGGTGATACTTGGGCGCCCCCGGTGCAGCCCGGACACCGGTCGCGCCAACCATCACCGTGACACTTCGAGCGGTCGGTGATAGATCGCAACTATCACCGGTCGCGCGAACTATCACGGTGATACTTGGGTGCCCCCGCTGCAGCCCAGGCACCGGTCGCGCCAACTATCACCGTGACACTTCGAGCGCTCCCAGCCGAGACCGGCCGGACGGGCAGCCGCCTCAGTCCGCCGCGGCCTCGACCTCGGGCGCCTCGGGATGTACGGCGCGGCGCCGGCGCCGGCGCAGAGTGACCCACAGACCCCGTACGCCGAACCGGCGCGGCGGCATCTCCGTCGGGTCGAGCTCGGTGCCCTGCCGGTTGACGGCGCGCAGCGCAGCGGCCGCGATCGGAAGGACCACCCGGCCTCGGATCACCTCGAGGTCGGCCTCCTGGTCGCCGACCAGGCCGATCGCGGCCAGCGTCGAGGGCACCAGCACCGCCGCGAGCGCCGCGTAGCCGTGCGCGCTGGGATGGAACTTGTCCGGTCCGAAGAAGAAGCCCGGCTGCGCGCGGAACTCCGCGCCGAGGATGTCGGCGAGAGACAGGGTGCGACCGCCCGCGCGGATCGTGTGCACCGTCTGCTCGGCCGCGATGCGTCGCGACCAGGCACGGGCGATCTGGCGCAACGGGGGCAGGATCGGCTGGATGGTGCCGAGGTCGGGGCAGGTGCCGACGACGACGCCGATGCCCGCCTCGCGCAGCCGGCGCACACCGCGTGCCAGGTGGCGGACGGACACGGACGGGCGCTTGAGCCGCACGACGTCGTTGGCGCCGATGAGGATGACCGCGACGTCGGGCTTCAGCGCCAGCGCGCGGTCGACCTGCAGGTCGAGGTCCGCGGAGAGGGCGCCGACCACCGCGATCTCGTCGAGGCGGACGGGTCGCCCGGTCTGCTCGGAGATGCCGCCGGCGAGCATGGCGCCGGGCGTCTCCTTGACGTCCTCGAGCCCGTAGCCGGCGGCGGAGGAGTCACCGAGCAAGGCGACCTTGATCGGCGTGCCACGCCGGCCGTGGCCGTACCACCCGGTCGCGTCGGGGGGCGGCTTCATCTCGACGGCGTGCACGGTCGCGTGTGCGAACTTGGCCTCGGCGGCCAGCAGCGCGACCAGCCCCACGGCGGTGGCACCGAGGCCGCCGGCCGCAAAGGTGGCGGCCTTGGTGGGGAGGCCTCGGCTGCGTGAACGCACGTCCACACCATAGGAGAGCGCGCAGATGGGCCTGGCAGGGGCCCGTCGCCGTACGCTGGCGATGTGGAGTATGTGAACTCGCTCATCGACCTCATCGGCAACACCCCGCTGCTGAGGCTCGGACGCACCCTCGACCTGCCGTCCGGCGACACCCAGGCCGGCCCGCTCGTCCTCGCCAAGGTGGAGTACCTCAACCCAGGTGGCTCCGTGAAGGACCGGATCGCCACCCGGATGATCGAGGCCGCCGAGGCCTCGGGTGCGCTCCAGCCAGGCGGCACGATCGTGGAGCCGACCTCGGGCAACACCGGCGTCGGCCTCGCCATGGTGGCCCAGCAGAAGGGCTACAAGTGCGTCTTCGTCTGCCCTGACAAGGTCAGCGAGGACAAGCGCAACGTGCTGAAGGCGTACGGCGCCGAGGTGGTCGTCTGCCCGACGGCCGTCCCCCCCGAGCACCCCGACAGCTACTACAACGTCAGCGACCGGCTCGCGAGCCAGCCCGGTGCGTGGAAGCCGGACCAGTACTCGAACCCGAACAACCCGCGCTCGCACTACGAGGACACCGGTCCGGAGATCTGGCGTCAGACCGAGGGTCGGATCACGCACTTCGTCGCGGGCGTCGGCACCGGCGGGACGATCAGCGGCATCGGCCGTTACCTCAAGGAGCAGAACCCGGACATCCAGGTGATCGGCGCCGACCCGGCCGGCTCGGTCTACTCCGGCGGCACGGGCCGTCCCTACCTGGTCGAGGGCGTCGGCGAGGACTTCTGGCCGGAGACCTACGACCGCGGCGTCGCCGACCGGATCATCGAGGTCTCCGACGCGGACTCGTTCGCCTTCACGCGGCGGCTCGCGCGGGAGGAGGCGCTGCTCGTCGGCGGCTCGTCCGGCATGGCGGCGTACGCCGCGAAGCAGCTCGCCCACGAGCTCGCCGCGGCGGGACGCACCGACGCCGTGATCGTCGTGCTGCTCCCCGACTCGGGGCGTGGCTACCTGACCAAGGTCTTCAACGACGCCTGGCTGGCGCAGTACGGCTTCCCGACGGGCGGCGAGACCCCGTCCCAGACGGTGGGGGAGGTG
Organism: Nocardioides panacihumi; assembly: GCF_039530925.1. Taxonomy (NCBI): domain Bacteria; kingdom Bacillati; phylum Actinomycetota; class Actinomycetes; order Propionibacteriales; family Nocardioidaceae; genus Nocardioides; species Nocardioides panacihumi. The sequence continues at coordinate 112,507 of NZ_BAAAPB010000004.1, forward strand.
CTGCGCGGCAAGAGCGGCCAGCTGCCCGACCTGGTGCACACGCACCCGAGCGAGACGGTCGCGGAGGCGATCCACATCCTGCAGGAGTACGGCGTCAGCCAGATGCCCGTCGTCCGTGCCGAGCCGCCCATCGTCGCCGCCGAGGTCGCCGGCTCGGTCTCCGAGCGGAGCCTGATGGACGCGCTGTTCACGGGCAACGCGCGGCTCACCGACTCGGTCGACGAGCACATGTCGCCGGCGCTGCCCACCATCGGCTCGACCGAGGACGCCGGCGCCGCGGTCAAGCTGCTCGAGTCCGCCGACGCCGTGCTCGTCCACGAGGACGGCAAGCCCGTCGGCGTACTCACCCGGCAGGACCTGCTGGCCTTCCTCAGCGCCAAGTAACGACCACCCACAGCGGGCCGCAGCCGATCGGCTGCGGCCCGCTGTTGCGTTCTGCCATCAGTGGCTGACGAACAGGTACGCCGTGTAGGCGAGGCCGAAGAGGAAGCCGGTCAAGGCGAGGCAACCCACGAGAGCACGCCACCATCGTGGTGCCTGCGACAGGGTGAATGATGCGATGAGAGCCACCGCAAACGTGCCGCCGAACGGCATGCTCCAGGTCAGCAGCGCGAACACGGCCAGGAACCCGAGGACGACGGCGTGACCGCCCGCGCGCGAGTCGTTGCGCGGACCGGCGGCGGGTTCGGCTGAGGACTTGGGGATCGGTTGCATCGACATCACGCCAACTTCTTCGAGCCGTCCCAGTACCCGACGATGCCCATCCGGTAGGTGTACGACTGAATGCAACCCACTTTGCCAACGAGGTTGTGGCACAGCTTCACCTTGAACCAGGAGATGTGTCCCCATCGCGGATACTGGGGATGTGTCTTGCCGTCCGGCCCGGCTGATGTGTACCGCGCGTCCGAGTCGATGATCTCCCAACCCCATGCGGCCGCTCACCTGCCCAGTTGTGGGCGGACTGCGAGGCTCGAGTAAGACCCGAGCCGGGCGCCCGATGTGCAGACGCCGCTGGCGGCGTCGGCATGTGCGCGTGGACTCAGGCACGCGGCGCCTATCAGCGCGAACGCGAAGAGCGCCATCGCAAGGACGGACCTCATCTCTCGACTCCGATTCTCCTCATGTGTGAGCAAGTCGACCGAGTGGCCGCTCGCTCGTCATGATACCCAATCAATTGGGTTGGAGGCTGAAGGACAGATAGAGGGCGAAGATCGCTGCGGGCGAGCGGGCCGGCGCACGGGGCGAAGGCGTGCCGACGTTGCGCCCAAGTCGGCCTGAGCCGGCATGGGCCGGCTGCCGGTCTCACGTGCTTGTGAAGAGATTCACAAAGTGACTATAGTCCCACGGATCGAGGCCCTTTGCGTCCTTGTGAATGGATTCACAAGGAGTATCGTGCCCCGAGTGGACAGCGTCTTGGATCTCGCGCGGTGGCAGTTCGGCATCGTCACCGTCTATCACTTCTTCTTCGTCCCGCTCACGATCGGGCTCAGCTTCATCGTCGCCCTCATGGAGACGCTCTGGCTGAGGACGAAGCGTGAGGAGTGGCTCCGGATCACGAAGTTCTTCGGCAAGCTCTTCCTCATCAACATCGCGATGGGGGTGGTGACCGGCATCGTGCAGGAGTTCCAGTTCGGCATGAACTGGTCGGACTACTCCCGCTTCGTCGGTGACGTCTTCGGGGCGCCGCTCGCCATCGAGGCGCTGCTGGCCTTCTTCCTCGAATCGACCTTCATCGGCCTGTGGATCTTCGGCTGGGACAAGCTGCCGCGCGGCCTGCACGCGGGGTGCATGTGGATCGTGCACCTCGGCACGCTCGCCTCCAGCTGGTTCATCCTGGCCGCCAACTCGTGGATGCAGCACCCCGTCGGCTACCGCTACAACCCGACGTCCGGGCGGGCCGAGCTCACCGACTTCTGGGCCGTGATGTTCAACAAGGTCCAGCTCGGCACGTTCCCGCACGTCATCGGGGCGGCGTACATGACCGGCGCCGCCTTCGTGATCGGCGTGAGCGCGTGGCTCTACGTCCGCGGGCGTCGCGACGACCAGTCGCTGCACCGGCGCTCGACGCGCCTGGGCGCCTGGGTGCTCCTCGGCTCGGGTCTCGTCGTGGTCTTCACCGGCGACGTCCAGGGCAAGATCATGACCGAGGTCCAGCCGATGAAGATGGCCGCCGCAGAAGCGCTCTGGAACACCTCCGACACGTGCGCGCCGTTCTCGCTCTTCACCATCGGCACCCGGGACGGCAAGGAGAAGAAGTGGGCGCTCGAGGTGCCCTGCCTGCTGTCGTTCCTGGCCACCGGCCACTTCGACGAGAAGGTCGACGGCATCAACCAGCTGAGTCAGCAGTACCGCGAGAAGTACGGCTCCGACCCGAACGCCCGCACCTACTCCCCGGGCGACTACACCCCGATCATCCCTGTCACGTACTGGTCGTTCCGCTGGATGATGGGGCTCGGCTTCGCCGGCGCCGGCGGAGCGGCGCTGATCCTGTGGCTCACCCGCAAGGGGCGTACGCCGACGTCGCGCTGGTTCCCGGCGCTCACGATCTCGGTGCCGCTGTTCGTGCTCCTCGCCAACTCCGTCGGCTGGATCTTCACCGAGATGGGGCGGCAGCCGTGGGTCGTCTTCGGCCTCATGACGACCCGCAACGCAGTGTCGCCGGGCGTCTCGGCGGGCGAGGTGTGGACCTCGATGCTGTCCTTCACGCTGCTCTACCTGGTCCTCGCCGTGATCGAGGTCGGGCTGCTGATCCGTGTCATCCGCAAGGGACCGGAGGAGTTCGTCGAGCCGCCGTCACCGAGCCTCCGGCCACCGGAGGACGACGCCGACCGCCCCCTGACCTTCGCCTACTGAGGAGACTGACCCGTGTTCGGACTCGACCTGTCCACCGTCTGGTTCTGCCTCATCGCCGTCCTCTGGATCGGCTACTTCACCCTCGAGGGCTTCGACTTCGGCGTCGGGATGCTGCTGCCGGTGCTCGCCCGTGACGACCGCGAGCGCCGCGTCATGATCAACACGATCGGCCCTGTCTGGGACGGCAACGAGGTCTGGGTGCTCACCGCGGGCGGTGCCACCTTCGCGGCCTTCCCTGAGTGGTACGCGACGCTCTTCTCCGGCTTCTACCTGCCGCTGCTGCTCATCCTGCTGGCGCTCATCGTGCGCGGCGTCGCGTTCGAGTACCGCCACCAGCGGCCCGGCGCGACCTGGGCCGGCTGGTGGGACCGGGTGATCATCGTCGGGTCGTTCGTGCCGTCGCTGCTGTGGGGCATCGCCTTCGCCAACATCGTGCACGGTGTGCCGATCGACGCCGACAAGGAGTTCACCGGCAACCTCTGGACCCTGCTCAACCCCTACGCGATCCTCGGCGGACTGGTCACGCTGACGCTCTTCCTCACCCACGGTGCGATGTTCGTGGCGCTCAAGACGGAGGGCGACATCCGGCACCGTGCCCGCGTGTTCGCGGTCCGTGTCGGCCTGGTCGCCGCGCTGCTCGCGGTGGTGTTCCTGGCCTGGACGCAGGCGCACACCGGCGACGGTGGCTCGGCCGTGCTCTTCGTCGTGGCGGCCCTGGCGCTCGTCACCGGCCTGCTGATGGCCACCCGCGCCCGGGAGGGCTGGGCCTTCCTCGGCACCTTCGTGGCGATCGCGTGCGCAGTGGCGGGCCTCTTCGTGGCGCTCTTCCCCGACGTCATGCCCACGACGTTGGCCGACGGCGTCTCGCTGACCACGTCGAACGCCTCGGCGACCGACTACACCCTCAAGGTGATGACGATCGTCGCCCTGATCTTCACTCCGCTGGTGCTCTGCTACCAGGCCTGGACCTACTGGGTCTTCCGCCGCCGCATCGGTGTCCACCACCTGCCGGACGCCGACCTCGAGCACGGCGAGCTGCGGCCGAAGCCTGCAACCGCATGAGGCCGACCGACCCCGCCGTACGCCGGCAGCTCGCCGTCGCCGCCCGGCCGCTGACCGTCGTCCTGCTCTGCGGGGTCGCGGGCGCGCTGCTCCTCGTCGGGCAGGCGTGGGCGGTGACCGAGCTGGTGCTCGCGGCTCTGGCGTCCACCTCGCTGACGGGCTGGGCCGCGGCGGTCGTGGCCGTGTTCGCGGCCCGGGCGCTGGTCGGCTGGGTCTCCGACGTCGCGGCCGCGCGGGCGGCGGCGCTGGTCGGAGCCGACGTACGCCGGCGGGTCGTCCGCGCCGCCCTCCGCGGTGAGGTCTCCGGCTCGTCGGGTGCCGTCACCGCGCTGGCCACGCGCGGTGCGGCGGCGACCGAGCCGTACCTCACCCGCTACGTGCCCGCGCTCGTGCTCGCCGGCGTGCTGCCGACGCTCGTGGTGGTCGCCATCGCGGTGCTCGACCCGCTCTCCGGCCTCATCGTGCTCGCCACCCTGCCGCTCATCCCGGTCTTCGGGATCCTGGTCGGGCTGGCCACGCGCGAGCGTGCCGAGTCGCAGTGGCGGGCGATGGCCGATCTCGCGGGCCACTTCCTCGACGTCATGCGCGGACTCCCGACGCTCGTCGCGTTCCGCCGGGCGCGGGCGCAGTCGTCGGTGATCGCGGCGGTCACCGACCGCTACCGCCGTCGCACCATGCGCACGCTGCGCATCGCCTTCGCCTCCTCGGCCGTCCTCGAGCTGGTCGCGACCCTGTCCGTGGCGCTCGTGGCGGTCACCGTCGGCCTGCGGCTGGCCGGCGGCTCGCTCTCACTGCAGACCGCGCTCGTCGTGCTCCTGCTCGCCCCCGAGGCCTACTGGCCGCTGCGCCGCGTCGGTGCGGAGTTCCACGCGGCCGCCGAGGGAGCCGCCACCTTCGCCGAGACGTCGATCCCCACGGCCCGAGAGGTCGATCCCCACGGCTCGAGAGGTCAATCCCTCGCGGTCGTCGACGCTGGCGTCACCTATCCCGGACGGCTCGCACCGGCCCTCGCGCCGATCTCGCTCGATGTCCCCGCCCGCGGCGTCACCGCCATCGTCGGCCCGTCCGGCTCCGGCAAGTCGACGCTGCTGGCGGTGCTGGCGGGTCTCCTCCCGCCCACCACCGGGTACGCCGACCTGCCGGCGCCCGACCGGATAGCACTGCTGCCCCAGCGTCCGGTGTTCCTGGCCGGCACCGTGGCGGACAACCTCCGACTTGCTCGCACGGACGCGACCGACGACGAGCTGAACGCGGTGCTGCGCCGGGTCGCGCTCGACGACCGGGTCGCCCTCGACGACCAGCTGGGCGAGGACGGGCTGTCGCTGTCCGCGGGGGAGCGGGCGCGACTGGCGCTGGCTCGGGTGGTGCTCTCGGACCGGCCATGGGTGCTCCTCGACGAGCCGACGGCGCACCTGGACGGCGACACCGAACGGCTCATCGCCGACACGGTCGCCGAGCTCGGGCGGTCGCGGGCCGTCGTACTCGTCGCGCACCGGCCGGCCCTCGTCGCCCTCGCCGACAACGTCGTCGAGCTGGCGGCCGCGCGTGTCACGCGCCCGGAGAGGTCACCCCGGATCGACGTCTCGGGCCGTGGGGATCGACCTCTCGCACCGGACGGATCGACGTCTCGGGCCCCACGGATCGACGTCTCGGCGGTGGTCGGGGGGCTGGCGAGCACGGCGGGGGTGGCCCTGACGGCGACCGCGGGATGGCTGATCGTGCAGGCGTCGTACGAGCCCGCCGTGCTCACCCTGCTGGTCGCGATCGTGGCCGTGCGGGCGTTCGGGATCGCCCGGCCTGCGCTGAGGTACGCCGAGCGGCTGATCTCCCACGACCGCGCGCTGCGGCTGCTCGCGGCGCGGCGGGTGCAGGTCTACGACGCGGTCGTGCCGCTCACGCCGGGGCGGCTGGGCAAGCGGCGCGGTGACGTGCTCGCGGCGATCGTGGACGACGTCGACGCCGTGCTCGACGACGAGCTGCGGGTCAAGCTGCCGGTCCGGTCCTTCCTCGTGATGGGGGCTGTCGCGGTCGGGGTGACGGCGCTCCTCGACCTGCGAGCGTCCGCGGTCGTGGCCGCACTGTGCGCGGTCGGCGGGCTCGCGTTTGCGATCGCCCGGGTCGGCGCGAGAAGGGCCGAGCAGGCGGCGGTGACCGGGCGCGCCGCCGTGTCCGAGCGGGTCGCCGAGGCCGTCCAGGCAGCGACCGAGCTCCGCGTGTGGCAGGCCGAGGAGCGGGCGGTCGCCGGGATCGACGAGGCCGGTCGGGAGGTCGCGGCCGCGACCGTCGCCACTGCGCGCCGGCTCGGACTCGCCCGTGCTCTGGTCCTGCTCGCCGCCGGCTTCGGCGTCGCGGCCGTCGCCAGCCTCGCCGCCGGCCACGTCAGCGGACCGGTCCTCGCCCTGCTGATCCTCACCCCGCTCGCGCTGGCCGAGCCGGTCGGGACGCTCGCCGACGCCGGCGCCCTGGCCGCGCGCACGGCCGCCGCGCAACGCCGCCTGCACGACCTCGAGACCCGCGAGCCGGCCGTCGCCGACCCGGTCGAGCCCGAGCTCGTCGACGGCGCGAGGGTCGAGGCCACCGATCTGACGGTCAGATGGGGGGACCGGCACGTGCTGGGCGGGCTCGACCTCAGCCTCGCCTCCGGCGATCGGGTCGGCGTGACCGGCCCGAGCGGCTCGGGCAAGAGCACGCTGGCCGCCCTGATGCTGCGTTTCGTCGACCCGGACGCCGGCGAGGTCCGGCTCGGCACGCGCCCGATGCCGGCGCTCGCGCTGGACGACGTACGACGCACCGTCGGGCTCGTCGACGACGACCCGCACGTCTTCGCCTCCAGCGTGGTCGAGAACATCCGCCTCGCCCGGCCGGCCGCGGACGACGCCGAGGTCGAGGCCGCGCTGCGCCAGGCGCACCTCGGCGACTGGCTCGACGACCTCCCGGACGGGTTGGGGACCCGGCTGGGCGACGGTGACGCCCAGGTCTCCGGCGGTGAGCGGGCCCGGCTCGCGGTCGCGCGGAGCCTGCTGGCCGACCACGACGTCCTGGTGCTCGACGAGCCGACCGCTCACCTCGACACCGCGACGGCGGATGCGCTCGCCCGCGAGGTGCTGCAGGCAGACGGCCGGAGCGTCCTCTGGATCACACACGACACGGCCGGGCTCGACATGGTCGATCGTGTGGTCGAGCTGGCAGGGGCGCGAGAGGGGCGATGATCAGGACCGCCGAGTCGGCGCAACCTGGCGTTCTAGGACCGCCGAGTCGGCGCAACCTGGCGCTCTAGAACCGCCGAGTCGGCGCAACCTGGCGTTCTAGGACCGCCGAGTCGGCGCAACCTCGCAGGCTTGCGTGCGAGGATGCGCCGACTCGGCACTCTCACGGTGCGAGGATGCGCCGACTCGGCACTCACGGTGCCAGGGCAGCACGCGGCGCTCAGTCCCGCGCGAGACGCCGCCGCTGCACCTGCTCGGCCATCAGCGCCCGGCGCAGGTCACGTGCCTGCGGCTCGCTGAGGTCGAGCACCACGACGACGTCGGCGGCCGGGTCGCCGTTGGCGCGCTCGCTCGGCCAGCTGCGCAGCACGGTTCCCTCGACGTCGAACCGCTCCTGCCGGATCTCGAACACCGCCGAGACACTCGACCCGGCGGGGCACGCTTCGGCCTCGCGCGGCGCGACGCGGACGCGCAGCGCCGCCTCGCTCACGTCGACGAGGTGGCCGTCCAGGACCCCGCCGACCGCGCCGGCCACGGTCAGAGCGACGTCCCCGTCGAGCGGGAGCCGGAAGTGGGCGCGCCGCTGGGCGCGGGTCGTCTCGCCCTGAGGTGTGACGACCCACATCGCGACGAGCCCTTCGCGGACCGTCTCGACCAGCTGCGTCGGCAGGCTGTAGGCGCCGCCCTCACACGTCCAGGTGACCTCGATGGTGGCTCCGGGCGCGGGTCCGTCCTCCAGCGGGAGGTCGAACGGGCGGGCGACGGTCAGCGCGTACGGGTCGATCGCCTCCGCCCGGCTCTGCCAGGTGCGTCCCTCGACGTCGCGCAGGACGAGCAGGGAGTGCAGAGGAGGAAGCATCGGTGTCATCTGGCGATCGTCGGAGGGGATCGGACACTCGATTGTCCGCGATCGGGGCACGCCGCGCTGGGGAAGGGACCAGGAGAGGACCATGGGCCCAACCCGGTCAGCCCAGGTCGCCGTCCACGTAGACCCACCGCCCGGCCCGCTGCTCGAACCGGCTCCGCTCGTGGAGCTCGCCGGCCCCGCTGCGGGACAGGTACGCCGCGCTGAACTCCACCCAGTCCTCGCCGTACCCGTGGACCTCCAGCCCGGTCCAGGTCAGCTCCGGATCGAGGGTGACGTCCTCGGGCCGGGTGCGGGGATGCCAGGTCGCGAAGACGAAGCCCGGGTCGCCGACGGCGTACGCCGAGTAGCGCGCCCGCATCAGCTCCACCGCGGTCCCGGCCTGCGCGGCCCCGCGATGCAGCCGCCCGCAGCACGCGTCGTACGTCGCTCCTGAGCCGCACGGGCAGGTCTGGCCGAACACGCCGGAGACTCTATCCGCTTGCGCGCCGGGCGTAGCGTGAGACCGTGCCCGAGACCCCCACGCAAACCACCCTCGGAGAGCTGCGCGCGAGCGGCCACGTCCACCGCACCCTGCGCCAGGAGATCCGCCACAACCTGCTCGCGAAGCTGCGCAGCGGAGAGGATCCGTGGCCCGGCCTGCACGGGTTCGAGGACACCGTGATCCCGCAGCTCGAGCGCGCGCTCATCGCGGGCCACGACGTGGTCCTGCTGGGCGAGCGCGGCCAGGGCAAGACCCGGCTGCTGCGCACCATGGTCGGCCTGCTCGACGAGTGGACGCCCGTCATCGCCGGCAGCGAGCTCGGCGAGCACCCGTACGATCCGATCACGGTCCCGTCGCGCCGGCGCGCCGCGGAGCTCGGTGACGAGCTGCCGATCGAGTGGCGCCACCGCGACGAGCGGTACGCCGAGAAGCTGGCGACCCCCGACACCTCGGTGGCCGACCTGATCGGCGACGTCGACCCGATGAAGGTGGCGGAGGGCCGCTCCCTCGGCGACCCGGAGACGATCCACTTCGGCCTCGTCCCGCGCAGCCACCGCGGCATCGTCGCCATCAACGAGCTGCCCGACCTCGCCGAGCGGATCCAGGTCGCGATGCTCAACGTGATGGAGGAGCGCGACATCCAGATCCGCGGCTACGTGCTGCGGCTGCCGCTGGACGTGCTGGTCGTGGCGAGCGCGAACCCCGAGGACTACACCAACCGCGGCCGCATCATCACGCCGCTCAAGGACCGCTTCGGCGCCGAGATCCGCACCCACTACCCGGCCGAGCTCGAGGCCGAGGTGGCCGTGGTCAGGCAGGAGGCCGAGCTCGTCGCCGACGTGCCCGACCACCTCGTCGAGATCCTCGCCCGCTTCACCCGCAACCTGCGGGACTCCTCGGCGGTCGACCAGCGCAGTGGTGTGTCGGCGCGGTTCTCGATCGCGGGCGCCGAGACGATCGCGGCCGCCGCGCTGCACCGTGCGACGGTGCACGGCGAGGAGCCCGTCGCCCGCGTCGTCGACCTGCACACCGCGGTCGACGTGCTCGGCGGCAAGGTGGAGTTCGAGTCGGGAGAGGAGGGGCGTGAGGCCGAGATCCTCACCCACCTGCTGCGCACGGCGGTCGCGGAGACGGTGCGCATGCACTTCCGCGGCCTCGACTTCGCGCTGCTGGTCGACGCGATCGAGAGCGGCGCCATGGTGACCACGAGCGGTCGCATGACGGCGCTCGACTTCCTCACGGGCCTGCCGCGGCTGGGGGAGTCGGACATCTACGACCAGGTCTGCGACCGGCTCGGCGCGACCAACGACGGCCAGCGCGCGGGCGCGATCGAGCTCGCCCTCGAGGGCCTCTACCTGGCCCGCAAGATCGGCAAGACGGAGTCGGACTCCGGGTCCGACGGCGCCGAGGTCGTCTATGGCTAGGTACAGGAAGTACGCCGGCGGCGACCCGCTCGCTCCGCCCGTCGACCTCGCCGAGGCACTCGACGCGATCGGTCAGGACGTCATGGCCGGCTACAGCCCCGAGCGGGCCATGCGGGAGTTCCTCCGCCGCGGCGGCCGCGACCAGCAGGGGCTCGACGACCTGGCCCGCCGGGTCGCGGCGAAGCGTCGCGAGCTGACCCAGCGGCACAACCTGGACGGCACGCTCCAGGAGGTCCGCGAGCTGCTCGACCGCGCCGTCCTGGAGGAGCGCAAGCAGCTGGCCCGCGACGCCATGATGGACGACGCCGACCGTGCCTTCCGGGAGATGCGCCTGGACTCGCTGTCGCCCAACACCGCGGCGGCGGTGACCGAGCTGTCGTCGTACGACTGGCAGAGCCGGGAGGCCCGCGAGGCCTACGAGCAGATCAAGGACCTCCTCGGCCGGGAGATGCTCGACCAGCGCTTCGCCGGCATGAAGCAGGCGCTCGAGGGCGCCACCGACGAGGACCGTGCGGCCGTCAACGAGATGCTCACCGACCTCAACGGCCTGCTCGAGAAGCACGCGATGGGCGAGGACACCCCCGAGGACTTCGCCGACTTCATGGACAAGCACGGTGACTTCTTCCCGGAGGACCCGCAGGACATCGACGAGCTGCTCGACGCGCTCGCCCAGCGCTCCGCCGCCGCCCAGCGGATGCTCAACTCGATGTCGCCCGAGCAGCGCGCGGAGCTGATGCAGCTCTCGCAGCAGGCGTTCGGCTCGCCGGCGCTGATGGAGTCCCTCGCGCGGCTCGACTCGAACCTGCAGATGCTGCGGCCCGGAGAGGACTGGGGCGGCTCGGAGGAGTTCGAGGGCCAGGAGGGGCTCGGTCTCGGCGACGGCACCGGCGTGCTGCAGGACCTCGCCGAGCTCGACCAGCTCTCCGAGCAGCTCTCGCAGTCGTACGCCGGCAGCCGGCTCGACGACGTCGACCTCGACGCGCTCGCACGGCAGCTGGGCGAGGACGCTGCGGTCGACGCCCGCACGCTGGCCGAGATCGAGCGCGCCCTGCGTGACACCGGTCAGCTCGAGCGCGGCTCCGACGGCGACCTGCGGCTCACCCCGAAGGCGATGCGTCAGCTCGGCAAGGCCCTGCTGCGAGACGTCGCCGAGCGGATGAGCGGGCGGCAGGGTCAGCGCGACCTGCGGCGCGCCGGCGCCGCGGGCGACCTCTCCGGTGCGACGCGGCAGTGGGCGTTCGGCGACACCGAGCCGTGGGACGTGCCGCGGACGATCACGAACGCCGTGCGGCGTACTGCCGGGGAGGGCGGGCTCGGCGCCGGGGTCAGGCTCACCGTCGACGACATCGAGATCCAGGAGACCGAGGACCGCACCCGGGCGGCGGTGGCCCTCCTGGTCGACACGAGCTTCTCGATGGCGATGGACGGACGATGGGTGCCGATGAAGCGCACCGCTCTGGCGCTGCACACGCTCATCCGGTCCCGGTTCCGCGGCGACGACCTGCAGCTGATCAGCTTCGGTCGTGCCGCCCGCACGATGGAGATCGAGGAGCTCACCGCCCTCGACGCCATGTGGGACAAGGGCACCAACCTGCACCACGCGCTGCTGCTCGCCAACCGGCACTTCCGCAAGCACCCGACCGCGCAGCCGGTGCTCCTCATCGTCACCGACGGTGAGCCGACGTCACACCTGGAGCCCGACGGCGAGGTCTTCTTCGCCTACCCGCCGCACCCGCTGACCATCGCGTACGCCGTCCGCGAGCTCGACAACGCCCGCCGGCTCGGTGCCCAGACGACGTTCTTCCGGCTCGGCGAGGACCCGGGCCTGGCGCGGTTCGTCGACTCGATGGCCGCGCGGGTCGAGGGCCGGGTCGTCGCGCCGGAGCTCGACGACCTCGGCGCGGCCGTGGTCGGCTCCTACCTCGGCTCGCGCTCGGACCGCCCCGGGTTCGACGGGTACGGCGGCTGGGGCGGCCGCGGCTGGTGGGCCGGCTAGCCGGACGTCATACGAGCCGGCTGTTCTGACGACCACCCCGTATGACGTCCGGCTCGCCCATGAGCACATCGGAGCATCACTCCGGCAGCGGCTGCATGATCCGGAACGAGTTGCCGGACGGGTCCCGGAAGCCGGCGTCGATTCCGTACGGCCGACGCTCCGGCAGGTCGGTGAACTCGACACCCTTGGCCGACATCTCCTCGTAGGCCTTCTGCACGTCGTCGGTCTCGAGGAAGATGCCGCCGGAGTGCCCCTTCGCGAGCAGCGACTTGATCTCCGCGACCGTCGAGTCCGGGAAGACCGGCGCTCCGGGGATGTCCATCAGCACCAGCGTCGGGAAGTCCTGCCCGGGGGCTCCGACGGTGACCCAGCGGAAGCCGCCCAGCTCCGGGAAGGACGCGTCCTCGCGGATCTCGAAGCCGACCTTCTCGGTCCAGAAGGCCACCGCCTCGTCCTGGTCGAGCACCCACACCTGGGCGGTGTTGATCTTGATCATCTGCCTGCTCCTCACGTGTTCTCGGACCCGGGCGGGTCCGTCGTGGACGACGCTACGGACGCGGCGGGGGCACCGTCTTCTCGAAACGTGCGCCGTTGCGGACGGCCGTGCACCCGTACGACGCAGCTCGGCAGCGTCACCCGGTCGGCGATCGCCGGGTACGCCGCGCGGTACTCCGTCGGTGTGCTGCCGAACATGCGCTTGAAGCTCGTCGTGAAGCTCCCGACCGAGGCCAGGCCGACCAGCATGGTGATGTCGGCCACGCTGCGGTCGGTGTTGCGCAGCAGCGCGGCGGCCCGCTCGAGCCGCCGCGTGAGCAGGTAGCCGTGCGGGCTCTCGCCGAACGCCTGCTTGAAGAGCCGGCTGAAGTGCGCGGGGGACAGCCCAGCCGCGCGGGCCAGGGCGGCGACGTCCAGCGGGTCGGCGTACCGCGCCTCGATCTGGTCCTTCGCCCGCAGGAGGTGACGCTCGACCGGCTGGGTCATGACAGCCTCACCCGAGGCTGTCCAGGTTCACGACGATCGCCTCCTGCGTCGTCCGCGCGATCACGACGACGGCCTCCTCGGAGGGGTCGGGGTTCTCCTCGCGGTGCGGGACGTACGGCGGCACGAACACGTAGTCACCCGGTGAGGTCTCGATCCGGCGCTCGACGGGTGGCTCGGCGTCGGTGTCCAGGAAGACGAAGACCGGGTGACCGGAGACCACGTAGATGGCCGTCTCCGACTCGCCGTGGTGGTGGTCGCCCGACGACGTGGCCGCGGGGACGTGCGTCTGGCCCATCCACAGGTGCTCGGCGCCCACGCTCCTGCCGCTGATCGCCTCGAGCCGACGCATGCCACTGGTCTGAGCGGTCTCACTGGAGAGGCCGCCGACCAGTCCGCTCGCGGCGATGTGGTGGAGGCGCTGGTGGAAGGGGTCGGCCACGGTCGAAGTCTGCACCCCCCTCGTGCCGCGCGGCGACCCCCTTGCACAATGGCGCGGTGTCCGACCCGAGCACGATCGCCCTCACGTTCCTCGGGATGGCGGCGGTGGCGGCGGGCTTCGTCGACGCGGTGGTGGGCGGTGGGGGGCTGATCCAGCTGCCGGCACTGCTGCTCGGCATGCCGGGCGCCGCGCCCGTTCAGGTCCTCGCGACCAACAAGCTGTCGTCGGTCTTCGGCACGACGATGGCGTCGACGACGTACTACCGCCGGGTGCGGCCCGACCCCCGGACCTTCGTGCCGTTGATGATCGCGGCCTTCGCCGGCTCGACCGCCGGCGCGACCGTCGCTTCGCACCTCCCGGCCAGCGTCTTCGAGCCGATCGTCCTGATCGCGCTCATCCTGGTCGGCGCGTGGGTGCTGCTGCGGCCGAGCCTGGGCGAGGTGACGGAGCTGCGCTTCGCCGGCCACCACCACACGCTGGCGGCGATCGCCGTGGGCCTCGGGGTCGGGTTCTACGACGGCGCGCTCGGTCCGGGCACCGGCAGCTTCTTCGTGATCAGCCTCGTCGGGCTGCTCGGCTACAACTTCCTGGAGGCCTCCGCCAAGGCGCGCATCGCGAACGTCGCCACCAACCTCGCCGCCCTCCTCGTCTTCATCCCGCAGGGCGCGGTCGTCTGGCACGTCGGCCTGGTCATGGCCGCGTGCAACCTGCTCGGCGGCTGGATCGGCGCGCGGGTGGCGGTCTCCCGAGGGACGCGGTTCGTGCGGATCTTCTTCATCGTCGTGGTCTCGGGGTTCATCGTCCGGATCGGCGGCGGCCTGCTCGGGCTGTGGTGATGTCCGGCTACCTGACGATCGCCCGCGACGGCGAGGCCGAGATCGAGGTCAAGCGGTCCCGCTTCCTGGTGACCCTGCAGCGCGTCGAGGCCGAGGCCGAGGCGCGGGCCCTGGTCGAGCGGCTGCGGCGGGAGCAGTGGGGCGCGCGGCACCACTGCTCCGCCCTCCGGCTCGGGCCGCCGCAGCAGCCGGTCGAGCGGTCGAACGACGACGGCGAGCCGGCCGGCACGGCGGGCGCGCCGATGCTCGAGGTGCTACGCGGGGCAGGGGTCTGCGACGTCGCCGCGGTCGTCACCCGGTGGTTCGGCGGCACGCTGCTCGGCGCCGGCGGTCTCGTCCGCGCCTACTCCGACGCCGTACGCGCCGGGCTGGACGAGGTCGGCACCCTGCGTCGCGAGCTCGTCCGCGAGTTCACCCTGGCGGTGCCTCACGACGTGGCCGGCAGGCTCGAGACGGACCTGCGCGCGGCCGGGGTGACGGTGCTCGGGTCGACGTACGACGCCTCGGTGCTGCTCACCGTCGCCGCCCCACCCCTGGACGAGCCGCGGCTGGCCGCGCTCGTCGCCGAGCTCACGTCCGGCGCCGGCGTCCTGGTGCCCGGGGAGGACCGCTGGGTCGACCGCCGCTGACGGACGCGCTCCTGTGCCTTGTCGTGCAGTGACGCGCGGCAGCCGTGCACCCCGGTGAGGATGTGCGCACCAGGGACGCGTGGTGCCACACTCCGAGGCGTGCTGGGCGTGACCGATCTCGGGACCTATCTGATCGGGACGATCCTCATCGTGCTGCTGCCCGGCCCGAACTCGCTCTACGTCCTCTCGGTCGCCGCGCGGCGCGGGGTCCGCAGCGGGTACGCCGGCGCCGCCGGTGTCTGGACCGGCGACGCCGTGCTGATGACGCTCTCGGCGGGCGGGGTCGCCTCGATGCTGCAGGGCAACCCGCTCCTCTTCGGGATCGTGAAGTTCCTCGGCGCCGGCTATCTCGGCTGGCTCGCGCTCAACATGCTGCGCGGCGCCTGGGCCATGTGGCGGGCACGGCGCTCGCCGGTGGAGGAGGCCGTGTCCGAGCAGCCCGCCGTCGCGGGGGAGAGGCCCTACCGGCGCGCGCTGGTGATCAGCCTGCTCAACCCCAAGGCGATCCTGTTCTTCGTCGCGTTCTTCGTGCAGTTCGTCGACCCGCACTACGGCACGCCGGCGCTGTCGTTCCTGGTGCTCGGCGCGATCGCCCAGGTCGCCAGCGCGACGTACCTCTCGATCCTCATCGTGTGCGGCGACCGGCTCGCGGGTGCGTTCCGGCGCCGCCGCCGGGTCTCGGCCGCGGCGACGTCGAGCATCGCGGCGATCTTCCTCGCGTTCGCCGTCAAGCTCTCCCTGGCCAGCGGAGGCTGAGGCGATCTAGCCTCGGCGCATGAGCTACCCGGTCTCACAGGCCGATCTCGGCCGCGCCCTGGAGCAGTACGCCGAGGGCTACCTGCTCACCGTCACCGCCGACGCCACGACGCGCGCGGTCGCGGTGCGGCCACGGCTCGTCGACGGCCGCGTGGTCGTGGGCGCGGGCCGGTCGAGCAGCGCCAACGTCGCCCTCCACCCCCAGGTCACGGTGCTGTGCCCGCCGACCGGGGAGAAGGGCTTCACGCTGCTGGTCGACGGCGTCGCCACTGTCGAGGGCGACGAGATCCGGGTCGAGCCGACGAGCGTGGTGCTGCACCGGCCGCCCTACCACTCCGACGGGCCGCCGCCGCCCGACTACGCGGGCGGCAAGGCCGTCTGCTGACGGCGAAGGGCACCGTCTCCAGTGGAGACGGTGCCCTTCGCGTGAGACGGGTGCTGTGGCTCAGATCCCGCCGCGGCCTCCACGGACGCGGCCGAGGATGAACAGCACGATGGCCACGATGGCCACGATGACGAGGATGGTCCACAACATGGTGCGACTCCGTTCGTTGGTGATGAAGCGTTCGAGCGGCCGACCGCTCTGATCACTCAGGTGCCCGAGTCGTCATCGGTTCAAACTGCCACCCGGACCGTGCTCAGGCGACCGCCGGCCGGGCGAAGAGCTTGCGCAGCTGAGGGAGCAGGTTGTCGCGGCGCGTCTCGCGCAGCCAGCGGTTCGGGAGCGAGAGCCGGACGACGCGGTGCCATGCGGAGTACACCTGGGGCACCAGGGGCCGGCTGCAGTAGGTGAGGCCGTACTTGTCGAAGAGCGCGCGCACCTGCGGCGCGATCTCCGCGTAGCGGTTGCTCGGCAGGTCCGGGAAGAGGTGGTGCTCGATCTGGTGGGAGAGGTTGCCCGTCATCAGGTGCATCGCGGGAGACCCGGAGATGTTCGCGGACCCGAGCATCTGGCGCAGATACCAGTCGCCCCGGCTCTCGGCCGGGTCGAGCTCGTCGAGCTCGAAGACCTCCACGCCCTCGGGGAAGTGGCCGCACATGATCACCGAGTGCGACCACACGTTGCGCGCCAGGTTCGCGACGGCGTTGGCCGCGAGCGTGGAGCGCCAGGCGCGACCCGAGAGCGCGGGCCAGATGACGTAGTCCTTGAGGGCCTGCTTCCCGGCCTTCTTCAGGGTCTGCTTGGCCTCGCGCCTCTTCTCCGGAGACATCCGCTTCTTGTCCCGGACGTGCTCGCCGAGGTCGAGGTCGTACATCGCGATGCCCCACTCGAAGATGCAGGCGGTGACGAGGTTCCACAGCGGCTGGGCGAGGTGTCGCGGCTTCCAGTCCTGCGCCTCGTCGACCCGCATGATCCCGTAGCCGAGGTCGTTGTCGTGCCCGACGATGTTCGTGAAGGAGTGGTGCACCTGGTTGTGCGCGCGCTTCCACTGCTCCGGCGGCGACGCGTGGTCCCACTGCCAGGTGGAGGAGTGGATCTTGGGGTCGCGCATCCAGTCCCACTGACCGTGCAGCACGTTGTGGCCGATCTCCATGTTCTCCAGGCTCTTGGCCACCGCCAGGCTGGCCGTCCCGAGCAGCCAGGCGGCCTTGCTGCGGCTGCGCAGCAGGGCGAGGCGGCCGCCGAGCTCGAGCAGCCGCTGCACCTTGATGACGCGCCGGATGTACGCCGCGTCGCGCTCTCCCCGGCTGTCCAGGACCTCCTGCCGGATGGCGTCGAGCTCCTTGCCGAGCAGGGTCACGTCAGATCGCGTGAGTCCTCCCGGCCGTGTGGGCTCAGTGGCGACGGCCTCGGCGATAGTCATCCGGCACGGTACCCAGTGGCGAGCACCCGCACCGAATCCCCACAGGCTGGAGATCGGTGCTTGACCTTGACGCAGCGTCAACCCTCCAGGCTGAGCTCATGACCACATCCACACCTGCCATCGAGGTCGCCGGGATCGCCAAGTCGTACGGCGACCAGCCCGTCCTGCGCGGGATCGACCTCACCGTGCCCACCGGCACCGTCTACGCCCTCCTCGGGCCCAACGGCGCCGGCAAGACCACCATGGTCCGCATCCTCTCCACCCTCATCGCACCGGACGCCGGAGGGGCCCGGATCGCCGGGTTCGACGTGGTGACGCAGCCCGACGGCGTACGCCGCTCCATCGGAGTGACCGGGCAGTTCTCCGCGATCGACGAGCTGCTGACGGGCCGGGAGAACCTCCGGCTGATGGCCGACCTGGCGCACCTGCCCGCACGTGAGGCGGCTGCCCGGGTCGACGAGCTGCTCGACCGCTTCGGGCTGGTCGATGCGGCCGACCGGCGCGCGGCGACGTACTCCGGAGGGATGAAGCGCCGCCTCGACCTCGCCATGACGCTGGTGAGCCGCCCGCGGCTGATCTTCCTCGACGAGCCGACGAGCGGGCTCGACCCGCGCAGCCGGCGCGACCTGTGGCGGATCGTGCGCGAGCTGCTCGCGGACGGCGTGACGATCTTCCTGACCACGCAGTACCTCGAGGAGGCCGACCAGCTCGCCCACACCGTCGGCCTGCTCGACGGCGGACGCCTGGTCGCGACGGGCACGCCCGCCGAGCTCAAGGCCCAGGCCGGCGGCGAGACGCTCGACGACGTCTTCCTGGCGCTCACCGGCCATGCCGCCACCCCCACCACCGACGACGACGACGAGACGGAGACGGTCCGATGACCACGACGACCACCACGAGCACGACCACCACGACCACCACGACCGCGGCGTGGACCGAGGGCATCCGCGACTCGGTCACGATGCTGCGCCGCAACCTCAAGCACCTGATCCGCTACCCCTCGCTGACGCTGATGATCATCGGGATGCCGGTCGTCTTCCTGCTGCTGTTCGTCTTCGTCTTCGGGGGCACGATGGGCGCCGGGCTCCCCGGAGGCGCCGGCAGCCTGGACCACCGGTCCGACTACCTGCACTACGTCACACCGGCGATCCTGGTGATGACGGTGGCCTCGGTGGCGAACAGCACCGCGATCGTGGTCGCGAAGGACGCGACGGAAGGCATCATCGACCGCTTCCGGACGATGCCGATCGCCCGGTCGGCGCCGCTGACCGGCCACGTGCTGGCCGCGATGCTGCAGACGGTCTTCGCCGTGCTCGTCGTGCTCGCCGTCGCGATGGTGCTGGGCTACCGCGGTGGCGGCTCGCTGGCCGGCTGGGCCGGTGCCGCCGGCATGATCCTGCTCCTGGGCGTGGCCGTGACCTGGCTCAGCGTCGCGCTCGGCCTGGCCAGCGGCAGCGTCGAGGCCGCCAGCAACGCTCCGCTCCCGCTCATCCTGCTGCCGTTCCTGTCGAGCGGCTTCGTGCCCACCGACTCGATGCCGACCGTGCTGGCGTGGATCGCGGAGCACCAGCCCTTCACCCCGATCATCGAGACGCTCCGTGCGTGCCTCGAGGGGCGCGACCCCGGCTCGGACGCGTGGTGGGCGATCGGTTGGTGCGTGCTGATCGCGCTGGTCTGCTTCCGGTGGGCCTGCCGCGTCTTCGGCCGGGTTCGGGCAGTCTGACCCCATGCTCACCATCAGTCAGCTGTCGGCGTACGCCGGGGTCACCGTGCGCGCGGTGCGGCACTACCACCACATCGGGCTGATGCCGGAACCGGCCCGCGACGCCTCCGGCTACCGGACGTACGGCGCCGGCGACGTCGTCCGCCTCATCCGGATCCGGACGCTGGCCGAGGCCGGCGTACCCCTGGCCCGGGTGCAGGAGCTCCTCGGAGCGACCCCGGCGGAGTTCGGCGAGGCCGTCGCGCAGATCGACGCCGAGCTCCGCGCACGGATCCGCGAGCTGCAGGAGCACCGCAGGCGGATCGCCCGGCTCGCCGACGGTGACTCGCTCGCGCTGCCTGTCGAGGTGGTCGACTACCTCGACAGGCTGCGGGCGAGCGGTGCGTCGGAGGCGATGGTCGAGGGCGAGCGCGACGGCTGGATCCTGATGGCCGCCCGCTGGCCCGAGAAGATCCCCGAGATCATGGCCGACAAGACGGCTCAGCTGGAGGACCCGCGGACGGTCCGTCTCTATCGTCTGATCGATGAGCTGGTCGCGGACGGCGTCGCGGGCAGGAGCCTGGACGAGGAGAAGCTCGGCTCCGTGGCCGACCTGATCGCCGACTTGGCCGAGCAGTCGGCGGAGCGTGGCGAGCTGGAGCGGCAGAGCGCGGAGATGAGCGACGACGCGTTCGTCGGCCTCATCGACTCCTACGCCTTCGACGCCCATCCCCTCGTGGAGCGTCTCCAGGAGATGCTCACCGAACGCGGCTGGACCGGCTGGAGCCGGATGGAGCGGGCGCACTGACCCACCCGCCGAGACGTCGATCCATCCGGTCCGAGACGTCGATCCATCCGGTCCGAGACGTCGATCGCCCGACATCCACCCTTGCCGGGCGCGGCCCCGGACCTCCCGGGGCCGCGTCCGTCTGACGGGCAGCCCCGGGGCGGGCCGTCCGACGATCTCGCGGCAGCGCTCAGCCGACCTTCGCGTCGTCGATGCACATGATGTTGCCCTCGCTGTCCTTGAACCACGCGGCGTGCCCCATGCCCTCGATCGAGGCGATGTCGCCGTCCCAGATGACACCGGGCATGTCGTAGTGCTCGAACGCGAGTCCCTTCGCCTTGAGGTCGCGGACCTCGTCGGCGACGTTCCCGACGTGCCACTGGGCGATGGTGTGGCCCGCCTGACCGGCGAACTCGGTCTCGTAGAGGTAGAACGTGGTCCCGCCGGCGGTGTCGTAGATGAGCCCGCCCGGGTCCCTGCTGGTGGGCGTGAGCCCGAGCGTGTCGGCGTAGAAGGCCTCTGCCCGAGCGAGGTCTGCGGCCGGAACGTTGGCGGTCACCAAGCTGTCGTTCAGCATCGCTGCTCCTTAGGGTCAGGAAGTGCCCGAGCCGCTTCCCTGGCAACGTAGCCCCGTCGGCGCGGGCTGGCCATGACCCGCAGCCGGTGCCTCAGGCGGACTCGGCGGCCACGGTCCCTGCGAGCCGGTCGGTGGCGAGGACGACCAGCAGTTCGGACACCGGCATCGGCCGGTGGAGCAGGAAGCCCTGGGCGAGGAGGTCGTCGCCGTCGGCGGCCAGCGCGGCCAGCTGCGACTCCCGCTCGATGCCCTCGACGACGACCCCGAAGCCGAGCGTGCGACCCATCGCGATGACCGAGCGGAGCAGCGCGAGGGCCCGCTCGTCGGTGTCGATGTCCTGGGCGAGGGTGGCGTCGGCCTTGATGTGCTGCACCGGCAGGTCGTGGAGGTAGCTGATCGAGGAGAAGCCGACGCCGAAGTCGTCGATGGCGATCTCGGCGCCCGCCGCGCAGATCGCCTCCATGGTCGCGAGCACGCGTGGGTCCAGGTCGATGCCCTGCCGCTCGGTCACCTCGAGCACCAGGGTGATCCCGCGCATCGCGGACACCGCCCGGCGCACGCTGTCGACGAAGGTCGGCTCCCGCAGCTGCCTGGCGGAGATGTTGACCGCGAGCAGGAACGGGCCGTCCACGGCCGCTCGCAGCGCACGGGCGTCGGTGGTCGCCGTGGCGAGCACCTGCTCGCCGAGCTCGACGATCAGCCCGGCGTCCTCCGCGGTCGGGATGAACAGGTCGGGGGGTACGGCGACGCCGCCGCGCCGCCACCGCGCGAGGGCCTCGACGCCGACGATCCGGCCGGTGTCGACGGCGACGATCGGCTGGTAGGCGATGTCGAGCTCGGCCCGGTCCAGGGCGCGACGCAGGTCGTCAACCAGCTCGAGCCGCTCCAGGCGGGAGCGGCCCATCGTGTCGACGTACTCCTCGACCTCGCCCTTGCCGGCGACCTTGGAGGCGTACATGGCGAGGTCGGCCTTGCGAACCAGCCCGGTGGCCGTGTCGCCCGGGCTCGCGAACGCGATGCCGGCGCTCGCGCCGATCGACATCGTGTGCCCGTCGACGCAGAGCTCCTCGCGGAGGGCGGCCAGCAGCCGGTCGCACATGACCTCGATCTCGAGCGGTCGGCGCCGCTCGAACAGCACTGCGAACTCGTCCCCACCGAGCCTGGCGACCGTCCCCATGTCGCCGACGCACGACCGGAGCCGCCCGGCGAGCTCGACGAGCACCTGGTCGCCGGCCTCGTGGCCGTAGCGGTCGTTGATCGGCTTGAAGGCGTCGAGGTCGATGAAGAGGAGCCCGACCGGCCGCTCGGTGGCGCTCGCGGTCTCGAGCGCCCGCGTCACCCGGTCGAGCAGGATGCCGCGGTTCGGCAGGTCGGTCAGCGGGTCGTGGCGCGCGATGTGCACCATCTCCTCGGTCAGACCCAGGCGCGACAGGGCCTCGGCGGCGACGGCCGCGAGCGCCTTGAGCCCCTGCTCGTCAGCGTGCGAGGTCGACCGCGCCCGGTCGAGCGCCTTCGCGATCACCCAGGTCGGCGTCCGGCCACCCTCCACGAGCGCTCCGATCTCGGAGCGCCCGGGCGCGGTGGACCGCACGGCGACCTGCGAGAGCCGCAGCAGGCGGCCGGCGTCGTCGACCAGCGCGGCCTCCACCTCGGCACGGGTGGTGAGGGTCTGGGCGCGTACCGCCGCGTCGAAGAGGACCGTGAGCCGCCGGGCGTTCTCCTGGCCGCGCGTCACGGCCCGGGTCGCGACGAGCAGTGTCACGAGCGGTACGCCGAGCAGGCTGAGCCCCCACCACGGCGTCGCCCGGTGCACGACGGCGGCGAGGTATCCCAGCGTGTCGAACGGGACGAAGCATGCGATCGCCACCAGTGTCTGGCGCTGCACCAGGTTGCGCGTGAAGCGGCGGCCGCTGCTGATCGTCACGGACACCGCCGAGAGCACCAGGTCGGTGCTGAAGTACGCCGCCGCGGCGAGGGCGACGGCGGCCAGCTCGCGGGCGGTCCCGATGCTGTCACCGCGGACCTCGGTGAGGACAACGGCGGCGAGCGCACCGGCGATGATGCCGACGCCGACGTTGAAGAGGCGCGACGCGAGCCGCTTGTCGGCGGCCAGCTGCGTCGCGAGCACGCCCAGCGACCACATCACCAGTGCGTCCGTCGCGTGGAACGTGCACAGCATGAAGATCAGGATCGTCGAGTCGAAGCCGATCTCGATCCCGCCCCGGTCCGCCCTGTCGAGGACGATCGGGAAGCGCGCGACGACGACGGTGAGAGCGACACCACCGATCGACATCAGCGCGGGCACGGTGTGCGTGTCCGACACGGCCGCCACGACGCACCCCACTGCGACGGCGATCCCGATGAGGCAGATGACGAGGTTGAACAGCAGGCCCTTGGTGACACGGGTATCAGCAGGCGTGTCCGACATGGCGAGACCCCCGCGATCTGTCCGGGACGACGATGGCTGCTTCATTGTTCGTCCCGCGGGGGCGCGACCTGAGCCGTTCCCTGGAGGTTGACCCGAACGGACCGGGCCCGTGCCGGTGGTCTAGTCATCTCTGACCACCGGCACGTCATCCGGTCAGGCCGGGAAGCGGATCCCCGTCGTGGAGTGGCAGCGGTAGCCGTTCGGCACCCGGTCGAGGTACTGCTGGTGAGCGGGCTCGGCCGGGTAGTAGGCCGGCGCCTCGCGCACCTCGGTGGTGATCGGGTCGAACCCCCGTCGGGCCAGCTCCTCGCCGTACACCTTGGTGAGCTCGCGCGCCGTCTGCTCCTGCTCCGGCGTGGTGAAGTAGATCGCGGAGCGGTACTGCGTGCCCACGTCGTTGCCCTGGCGCATGCCCTGGGTCGGGTCGTGCACCTCGAAGAACGTCTTCACGAGGTCGGCGTAGGACACCACCGAGGGGTCGAACACGATCCTGATCGCCTCGGTGTGGTTGGTGCGCCCGCTGCACACCTCCTCGTACGTCGGGTGGGGCGACGTGCCGCCCTGGTAGCCGACCGAGGTGGCGTAGACGCCGGGCTTCTTCCAGTAGATCTCCTCGGCGCCCCAGAAGCAGCCGAGGCCGAAGTACGCGACCTCGTAGCCCTCGGGCGTCGTGCCGTCGCCGGGCGTCGCATCGAGGGCGGTGCCGAGCACGCGGTGGTGGGCCGGCAGCTCCCACATCTGGGTCTCGTGGCCGGGCAGGGTCTGCTCGGGGGAGAAGAGGGACTTCGGACGACCGAACATGGTGGTCCTCCTTCACAGGGTCTGGTGGTGGCATCCATCCAACACCGGCGAGGCGCCGGACGTTCCCGGTGACTAGGCTCGGTCCGTGACCCAGGAGCACCGGAACAAGTCAGGCTTCGAGACGAAGGCCATCCACGCCGGATACGAGCCCGACCCGACCACGGGTGCGGTGAACCCGCCCATCGTCGCGTCGAGCACCTACAAGCAGGACGGCGTCGGCGGCCTGCGCGGCGGCTACGAGTACAGCCGCTCCGCCAACCCCACCCGCACCGCGCTCGAGGGCGCGCTCGCGGCCGTCGAGGAGGGGGAGCGGGGCTTCGCGTTCGCGAGCGGCCTCGCCGCCGAGGACACCATCCTGCGCAGCCTGCTGAAGCCGGGCGACCACATCGTCATCCCCGACGACGCGTACGGCGGCACCTTCCGGCTCGTCGACAAGGTCGCCAGGCCCTGGGGCCTCGAGCACACCCCGGCCGCCGTCCACGACCAGGCCCTGGTGGCCGAGGCGATCCAGCCCGGCCGCACCAAGCTGGTCTGGGTCGAGACGCCGACCAACCCCCTGCTCAACATCGCCGACATCGCGGCCATCGCGAACCTCGCGCACGCGGCCGGCGCGCTGCTCGTCGTCGACAACACCTTCGCGTCGCCCTACCTCCAGCAGCCGCTGACCCTCGGCGCGGACGTCGTCGTCCACTCGACCACCAAGTACGTCGGCGGCCACTCCGACGTCGTCGGCGGGGCGGTCGTCGTGCGCGACCTCGACCTGGCGACCCGGATCGGTTTCCACCAGAACGCCATCGGCGGCATCTCGGGGCCGTTCGACGCGTTCCTCACCCACCGTGGCCTCAAGACGCTGGCCGTCCGGATGGACCGGCACTGCGACAACGCCGAGCGGGTCGTCGACTTCCTCGTCAACGACTCGCGCGTCGCCGAGGTCATCTACCCCGGCCTCGAGAGCCACCCCGGCCACGCCGTCGCCTCCCGCCAGATGAAGCGGTACGGCGGCATGGTGTCGTTCCGGGTCAACGGCGGCGAGAGCCAGGCGCTGGCGGTGTGCGAGCGCGCCGAGGTCTTCACCCTCGGCGAGTCCCTCGGCGGCGTGGAGTCGCTCATCGAGCACCCCGGCCGGATGACGCACGCCAGCGTCGCCGGCACCGACCTCGAGGTGCCCGCTGACCTGGTCCGGCTGAGCGTCGGCATCGAGACGGCCGAGGATCTCATCGCCGACCTGGACCGGTCGCTCGGATAAGGCTCGCTCGCGTCCGCACCTCGCCGGCGAACACGACGGGCGCCGCTGCCTGTTGGTGATGACTGACGCCCTAGTCTCGGCAACATGACCGACGAGAACCCGACGGACCCGGCGCCGGGCCCACCGCCGCCCGGACCGCAGCCGGACGAGGCGCGATTCGCCGCTCGGCTGTTCCACCAGTGGACGCAGCTGCGCGAGGAGCGCCAGGCGCAGCTGGCCGTGCCGGCCGCGGCGTTCGTGCCGGCCGGCCCGGCCGAGGTGCCGCGGGGCGTCGAGCTGGCCGCGCAGTGGGCCTGGCGGTTCCTGGTCATCGCAGCGGCCGGCTACGTGCTGGTCCGCGCGCTCGGGTTCCTCGAGGTCGTCGTGATCCCGGTCGTGGTGGCCCTGCTCGTCGCTGCGCTCGTCGTGCCCCTCGTCTCGGCGCTCGTGCGGATCGGGCTGCCGCGTGGCCTGGCATCTCTGCTGGTCGTCCTCGGTGGCCTCACGTTCGTCGCCGCTCTGCTCACCTTCGCCGGGCAACAGGTCGCCAACGGCGCGAACGACCTGGCCGACCAGACGGTCCAAGGCCTCGACGAGATCAAGAACTGGCTCAAGACCGGCCCGCTGCACGCGAGCGACAGCCAGATCAACGACTACATCGACAAGGCGCAGCAGAGCATCACGGACCGCAGCAAGAGCGGCGGCATCATCGGTCGTGTCGGCGCGGTCGGCACGGCCGTCACGCACGTCTTCGCGGGCATCTTCATCACCCTGTTCGCGACGTACTTCTTCCTCGCCGACGGCGACCGCATCTGGGCCTGGCTGGTCCGGCTGTCGCCGCGTGCCGCGCGCGGTCAGGTCGACGGCTCGGGCCGCGTCGCCTGGATCTCGCTCACCCAGTTCGTCCGCGCGACCGTGATCGTCGCTGCGGTCGACGCGATCGGCGTCATGATCGTGGCGGCCATCCTCCGGGTGCCATTCGTCGCGGCCATCGGCGTGCTGGTCTTCCTGGGCGCGTTCGTCCCGCTCATCGGCGCCACGGTCGCGGGCAGCGTCGCCGTCCTCGTCGCGCTCGTCGACCAGGGTCCGGTCACCGCGCTGCTGATGCTCGGCGGTGTGATCCTCGTGCAGCAGCTCGAGGCGCACGGCCTGCAGCCCTTCCTGCTCGGCCGCTGGGTGTCGGTGCACCCGCTCGCTGTCATCGTCGCGATCGCGACGGGCGTGGTCGTGGCCGGCGTGGCGGGCGCGCTGGTCGCCGTACCGCTGGCCGCCGCCCTCAACGCCGTCACCCAGCACCTCGCCGCCGGCACCGACGTCGGTGCCGACCCCGAGGAGGAGCTGGCAGAGGACTACACGGAAGATGTCGATCCCGAGGATGCGGAGGTGACCGGTGAGTGAGCCGGCGACGAACACAGGAACGGTCACGCTGGCCGACATCGAGGCGGCCCGCGAGGTGCTCCGCGACGTGATCATCGAGACGCCCGTCCAGGGCGCGCGTTGGCTCGAGGAGCTGACCGGCGGACCCGTGCGTTTCAAGTGCGAGAACCTGCAGCGCACCGGCTCGTTCAAGTCTCGCGGTGCCTACGTGCGGATCTCGCGCCTGAGCGCCGAGGAGCGGGCACGCGGCGTCGTCGCTGCGAGCGCCGGCAACCATGCTCAGGGCGTCGCGCTCGCCGCCCAGCAGCTCGGCATCTCCGCGACGGTGTTCATGCCCGAGGGCGCCCCGATCCCGAAGGAGAAGGCGACCCGCGGCTACGGCGCCACCGTCGTCTTCGAAGGCCGCTACCTGGAGGACAGCCTCGTCGCCGCACGGCGGTTCGCCGAGGAGACCGGCGCCGTGCTGATCCACCCCTTCGACCACGTCGACATCGTGGCCGGCCAGGGCAGCGTCGGCCTGGAGATCCTCGAGCAGGTGCCCGAGGTGCGCACCGTCGTGGTGCCGACCGGCGGCGGCGGGCTGCTCGCCGGTATCGCCCTGGCGATCAAGGCGAAGAACCCGGGCGTCCGGGTCGTCGGCGTCCAGGCCGAGGGCGCGGCGGCGTTCCCGGGCTCGCTGAACCAGGGGCACCCGCTCGCGCTGCCGTCGATGAAGACGATGGCGGACGGCATCGCGGTGGGGCTTCCGGGCGACATCACCTTCGCCGTCGTACGCGACCACGTGGACGAGATCCGCACCGTCTCCGAGGAGTCCCTCTCGCGGGCGCTGCTCGGCGTCCTCGAACGGGCGAAGCTCGTGGTGGAGCCGGCCGGCGCGGCGGCCGTCGCGGCGGTGCTCGACGACCCCGCGGCGTTCCCCGGCCCGACGGTCGTCGTGCTCTCCGGCGGCAACATCGACCCCCTGCTCCTGAACAAGGTGATCCGCCACGGCCTCGCCTCAGCCGGCCGGTACCTGACGCT
The DNA here is from genome assembly GCF_039530925.1 of Nocardioides panacihumi. NCBI lineage: Bacteria > Bacillati > Actinomycetota > Actinomycetes > Propionibacteriales > Nocardioidaceae > Nocardioides > Nocardioides panacihumi. The sequence continues at coordinate 139,760 of NZ_BAAAPB010000004.1, forward strand.
CCGGGTCGTGATCCCTGACCTGCCCGGGGGGCTGGCCAACCTCCTCGCGGAGGTCGGCGGCGCGGGCGCCAACGTGCTCGAGGTCGCCCACGCCCGCAACAGCCCGATCCTCAGCCTCGACGAGGTGGAGGTGCTGCTGCAGCTGGAGACGCGTGGCGAACCGCATGCCGCCCAGCTGTGTGAGCGACTCCGCTCGCGGGGGTACAGGGTCGACGCCACGTGACGCGTGGCGCCGTCTCGACCACGCCCTGAGGCCCGACTTGCTAGACTGATCGATCTGACAGTCCGCTGGGCCGTCGAGAGAGGATGCGCCCCGCCGACTGAGTCACGTCTCGCGATCGTGTCTTCTCCGTGTCGCCCAGCATCCCGATTCACCCAGGAGTGCCCTCATGACTCAGCAGACCGAGACCACGCCCACCGTGTGGTTGGCGAAGTCCGCCTACGACCAGCTGGCCGCCCAGCTGGCGGACATGAAGGGTCCGCAGCGCCAGGTCGTCGTCGCCGAGATCAGCGCGGCGCGCGACGAGGGTGACCTCAAGGAGAACGGCGGCTACCACGCCGCCCGCGAGGCACAGGGTCGTCTCGAGGGCGAGATCCAGGCTCTCGAGGCGCTCCTTCGTACGGCCGACACCACCGAGCCCGCCGACGACGGCATCGTCGCCGCGGGCAAGGTCGTCGAGTACAAGTACGACGGCGACGACGACGACGAGGTCGAGACCTTCCTGCTCGCCTCCATCGAGATGAAGCCGTTCTACGACGGTGACGTCTTCAGCCCGCAGGCCCCGATCGGTCAGGCGCTCCTCGGCCACAAGGCCGGCGAGACGGTGGAGTTCACCGGTCCGACCGGCCGGACCATCAAGGTCCAGGTGCTGCGCGCCGAGCGCTTCCAGGCCTGAGTCGCCGAGTCGGCGCATCCTCGCAGCTCACAGGGGCCGAGTCGGCGCATCCTCGCAGCTCACAGGGGCCGAGTCGGCGCATCCTCGCAGCTCGCCTGCGCTCGCGTGCGAGGATGCGCCGACTCGGCCTTGCTCGCGTGCGAGGTTGCGCCGACTCGGCCTTGCTCGCGTGCGAGGTTGCGCCGACTCGACGGTCAGCGGGCGTCGTTCTGTGACGCGGTCGTGCAGCCGATCTTCTCCACCGACGTGGCGAGGCGCTCGGTCCTGATCGTGACGTCGTTGCGCCCGCCGGTCGGCACGAACGACGCGTCGCCGACGACCGTGTGGTCCTCGGCGTACGCCCGCAGCAGGCACTGCGGGTCCTTCGCACCGGACCGCAGGTCGACCTGGACCGTCGCGTTCACGGAGTGCTCGTCGACCACCTTCCAGGTGGTCAGGTCCGAGGTGACCTCCGGTGTCGAGTGCACCCAGACGGCCCACGCCAGCCAGACCGCCAGCAGCACCGAGAGTGCGAGCCCGACGGCGAGGAACACCTTCGGCCAGGGGGAGGGCTGTGCGGCGTACCGCTGAGCGATGCGCGGATCCTGCTGAGTCACCGCCCTACTGTCCCACCTAGGATCAACGTATGCCCGAGCACCCCCGCGCCGCAGACTGGCCCGGCCTTCGCCTGATGCACGTCCACGCTCACCCCGACGACGAGTCGAGCAAGGGGGCGGCCAGCACGGCGATGTACGCCGCCAACGGCGTCGACGTCCACGTGGCGACGTGCACCGGCGGGGAGCGCGGGTCGATCCTCAACCCGAAGATGGACCGGCCGGGGATCCTGGACAACATCCACGAGATCAGGCGCCAGGAGATGGAGCGTGCCCGCGACATCCTCGGCATCACCCAGGACTGGCTCGGCTACGTCGACTCCGGCTGGCCCGAGGGCGACCCGTTGCCGCCGCTGCCGGAGGGCTGCTTCGCGCTGGTCCCGGTCGAGGAGGCGGCCGTGCCGCTGGTGCGGCTGATCCGCTCGTTCCGGCCGCACGTCCTGACGACGTACGACGAGCGCGGCGGCTACCCGCACCCCGACCACGTCATGTGCCACAAGGTCAGCGTCTACGCGTTCGAGAAGGCCTCCGACCCCGAGTGGCACCCCGAGCTGGGGGAGGCGTGGCAGGCGCTCAAGCTCTACTACCACCACGGCTTCAATCGGCCGCGGACGCTCGCCCTGCACGAGGCGATGCTGGAGCACGGCTTGGAGTCGCCCTACGCCGAGCGGCTGGAGAGCTGGAAGCCGGAGCCGGAGTGGGACGCCCGGATCACCACCAAGGTGCCGTGCTCGGACTTCTTCGGCGTGCGCGACCAGGCGCTGCTCGCCCACGCCACCCAGATCGACCCCGACAGCTGGTGGTTCGCGGTCCCGCACGAGATCCAGGCGAAGGTCTGGCCGACCGAGGACTTCGAGCTCGTCACGAGCCACGTCGACACCACCGTGCCGGAGGACGACCTGTTCGCCGGCATCACCGCGAAGGAACACCCATGAACAGCCTGATCACCACCGTCGTCACCACCTGGGCGAGCCAGGGCCCGAAGCCCGAGGACGTCAAGGCCGGGTGGACCGCCTTCGTCGTCTTCCTGCTGCTGCTCGTCGCCGTCGCCCTGCTCGGGTGGAGCCTGTCCCGGCAGCTGAAGAAGGCCGAGCGCAACAAGGAGGCCGGCATCCTGCCGTCGTCCAAGAAGGAGCGCCAGGGGCACGCGCCCCAGGCATGATCGGCCTGGCGTGATCGCGTCAGGCGTGATCGCGTCAGGTCAGGCGGACCACCCGCACCAGGCAGTCCCACGCCCGTAGCTCGTGCCCGGGGTGGTCGTGGTCGCCGTGCTCGTGGCCGGGCTCGGCCACCGGCCGCGCGACCCGGCCCGCCTTGACCACGTCGTACGACGCCCCCGCCGATCGACAGAAGGCGTCCAGGTCGCCGAGGACGTCCTCCGCGGTCATCAGCACCTCGGGGTCCTGCGGGCCACCCGTGCCCTCGGTCAGGTTGGTGGTGTCGTGACCCACCAGCAGGAACGTGCCGCCGACCCGCAGCGACCCGAAGGCATGGCCGGTCGTAGCGCGGCGGGCGGCCGGCGGGACGTGCAGGTAGGCCTCCATCGCCAGGTCCACGGGCTCGGGCGCGACCCAGGTCGTGGCGTCCGCGCACACCCAGGAGATCGGCAGGTCCCCGGCGACCGTCAGGCCCTTGTCGAGCGCGACCTGGGAGAAGTCGACAGCGGTCACCCTCCAGCCGAGCCTCGCCAGGTGGATGGCATTGCGGCCCTCGCCGGCGCCGAGGTCGATCGCCAGGCCCGGCTCGAGGTCGGCCACCTCCTCGGCCACGAACCGGTTGGCCTGCGCCGACCAGACCAGCTCGGTGCCGGCGTACCGCTCGTCCCACTCGCTCGCGTCCACGGCGTCACGCTACTCGCGCCCCGCGTTGGGAGGTGGGTGGAGGACCGTGCGACAATGGCCGTCGTATGGAGGGGAGTATTCCTTCGCGGCGGTGTCGTCAATACGGCTCGCTCCTCGGAGCGGACCCGGTGCCGTCGATCCACGAGTCCCGTGGGTGGAAGAGACCTCCGGAGGCCTGCTATGCACTCCGGAGGAGTCACTTCGCATGAACGCTCTCTACGGCGACTCGGTCGCCTCGCCCACCGTCTGGGCGGTCACCACGGTCGTCCTCGTCAGCCTGCTCGCGCTCGACATCTTCGTCATCGCGCGCCGACCGCACGAGCCGACGATGGCGGAGGTCGGTCGTCACCTGGCGCTGTTCGTCGGCCTTGCGGTGCTGTTCGGCATCGGCCTGGCGGTCTTCGCCGAGCCGCACGCGCTCTCGCCCAACCCGTCGGCGGAGTTCTTCGCGGGCTGGCTGACCGAGTACTCGCTGTCCGTCGACAACCTCTTCATCTTCATCATCATCATGGCGAAGTTCGGGGTGCCGCGGCAGTTCCAGCAGACGGCGCTGATGGTCGGCATCGTGATAGCGCTGGTCATGCGGGGTGCGTTCATCCTGCTCGGCGCGGCTGCGATCAACCAGTTCAGCTGGGTCTTCTACCTGTTCGGGCTGTTCCTCGTCTTCACCGCGGTCAAGCTGGCCCGCGAGGGCGGCGAGGACGAGGACGAGTACGAGGAGAACCGTCTCGTCCGGTTCGCCGAGACGCACCTCCCGGCCACGTCCGACTGGCACGGCACGCGGCTCCTCGCCCGGATCGACGGCAAGCGCCTGCTGACCCCGATGTTCTTCGTCGTGCTCACCCTCGGCACGACCGACCTGCTCTTCGCGCTCGACTCGATCCCGGCGATCTACGGCCTCACCAAGGACCCCTACATCGTGTTCACCGCGAACCTCTTCGCGCTGATGGGACTGCGGCAGCTGTACTTCCTGATCGGCGGCCTGCTCGAGCGGCTCATCTACCTGTCCTACGGGCTGGCGTTCCTGCTCGGGTTCATCGGCGTGAAGCTCATCCTGCACGCGCTCCACGAGAACGAGCTGCCGTTCATCAACGGCGGCCACCCCGTCGAGTGGGCACCCGACATCCCGATCTGGCTGTCGCTGGTCGTCATCGTCGGCACGCTCGCCGTCACCACCATCGCCAGCCTGATCGGCTCGCGCTCGATGTCCGACGAGGACCGCGACGCGGCCACCGGCCCGCGGCGGGAGTGGCACCACCACTGACCCGCCCGGACGTCATACGGCTCGGCTGCCAGGACCACCGGCCCGTATGACGTTGCCGTCAGATAGCGGCGCGCAGTACGTCGGCCAGTGGCCGCGCCCAAGTGGCGACGCCCTCGTCGAGGGCCAGCTCGCCGTCGGCCTCGGCCGCGGCCTCGGGGTCGTGGGTCGCCAGGACGACGATCGCACCACGGTGCGCCTCGCCGCGGAGCGCGGAGATCATCCGCTCGCGGTTGCCGGCATCGAGGTCACTGGTCGACTCGTCGGCGAGGATGAGCGCGGGCCGCTGGGCGAACGCACGTGCCAGTGCGACACGTTGCTGCTGCCCGCCCGACAGCTCGTCGACGAGATGGCGTCCCGACTCCGCCAGACCGACCAGCTCGAGCGCCGCGGTCGTCCGGCGCAGCGCGTCGGCCGGCGAGACCTTGCGGGTCAGCAGGGGCACGAGGATGTTCTCCTCGGCCGACAGCGAGCCCGCGAGGCCGTTGCCCTGCGGGATGAGCGCGACACCGAGGGCCGCGGCGCGGTCGCGGCCCGTGAGCGCGTCGTCGCCGAGCGTCACGGCTCCGGTCGTCGGCGTCAGCGCGGCGCCCAGCGCCCACAGGAGGGACGACTTGCCGGCACCCGAGGGTCCGGTCACCGCCAGGAAGGCGCCGGGCGGGAGCCGCAGGTCGAGGGGCTGGACGGCGCGGTGGGGACCGTCGGGCCCGTCGTAGGTCACGGAGAGGCCGTCGGCGATCAGGTCACTCATGGGTCCCCTCCGGGACGATCTCGTAGCGCCCGTCCGCCTGGTGGAAGCGGACCAGCGTCCCCGGCGGCAGGTCGTCGCGGACGTGGGCGGGCAGTGGAAGGAACCCGTCGGCGGTGACGACGGCGTACTCCTCGCCGCTGCGGCCCTCGCCCCCGACGCGACCGTCGCGGATCGTGACGGTGCGGGGGAGGAAGGCCGCGACGTGAGGGTCGTGGGTGACCAGGACGACGGTCGTGCCCTGGCTGCGGTTGATCTCGGCCAGGCGGGTGAGGACGCCGTCGCGCGCCTCGTGGTCGAGCTGGCTGGTCGGCTCGTCGGCCAGCAGCAGACCCGGGCGGGGCGCGAGCGCGACAGCGAGTGCGGCGAGCTGCAGCTCACCGGGGGTGAGCGTGCTCAGTGGCGCGTCCGCATCCGCGTTCAGGCCCACGTCGGCGAGCACCTCGCGAGGCTCAGGCACGTCCTTGCCGGAGCGGCGTGCCGCGCGCTGCGCGAAGCGGACGTTCTCGGCCGGGCTCGCGTAAGGGAGGAGGTTGCGGGCGGCGCCCTGCAGCGTCAGCGAGACCTCGGTCGCCCGGAGCCGGTCGATCTCGCGCCCGGTCGCCGTGGAGAGCTCGGCGTCACCGATGTGGATCTTGCCGGCCGAGGGGCGGAAGACACCGGCGAGCAGGTTCATCAGCGTCGACTTGCCGGCGCCCGACGGTCCGAGCAGGCCCATCAGCTCGCCCGGCGCGACGTGCAGGTCGACGCCCGAGAGCGCCGCCACGTCGTGGCCCTCGGCGCGGTAGATGTGCACCAGGCCGTTCGTGCGCACCATCAGGCCGGTCATGCGGTCTCCCGGAGTCGGTCGAGGGATGCTCGGCGGAAGACGGTCCAGCCGAGGACGGCGCTCCAGCCCGTCAGGACCACGAGGGCGGCCGCCGCGACGACGAGGACGGGCAGCCACGGCGTCGCCAGGTCCAGTGTGGACACGCCCGGCGCCTCGGCGAAGAGCGGCACGATCGGCATCGAGAGCGCCGCGCCGAGGAGGCCGCAGGCGGCACCGGCCACGGCGCCGAGCACGACGGCGGGCAGCTGTGCGGTCCAGGCCAGCGAGCGCACGGAGCGGCGGGGGACGCCGCTCAGCCACAGCGCGGCCAGGTCCCGGGCCCGCACCCGCCAGCTGCTGACCGCGAGCACGGCGAGGAGCAGCAGCGCGACAGCGACGCCGGCGAGGCCGACGAGGAGTCCGAGCCGGACGCTCCATGCGGCGGTGGACTGGTCATATCCGCGGCGTACGTCGGCCAGCGTGGTCGTGTCGACGAGAGCGATGCCCTGCTCGTGGAGCGCCGCGGTCACCTCATCGAGCGCAGCCCGGTCGGAGGCCCAGAGCTCGATCCGCGCGTCGGACGCCACCGTGGCGGCGCGCCGCAGGACGTCGAGATCGACGACCGCGGTGCGCTCGGGGGCACCCGGCACCCGGGCGAGCCGACCGACGACACCCGCGGCTCGGGTGCGGCCGTCCAGACCGGTCAGCTGGAAGCTGTCGCGCGGCGTCGCGTCCGTGATCAGCGCCGGGACCTGGAGCGGCACCCAGCCCTGGGACACGGTGACGCGCTGCTGGCCGTCGGTCCGAGCGGCCAGCGAGATGCCGCCGGGGTCGGTGCTCGGCACCAGGCTCGCGCCGGTCGGGTCCTGGAACGGTCGCCAACCCTGCCCCAGCGGCACGGCCACGCCGTCGGCGGTGACGTCGCTCAGCCCGACCGTGCCGGCCATGCTCGAGCCGACCAGCGTCGACAGGGAGAGCGAGACGAGGGTGCAGCCGTCGACACAGCTCACCGTGGTGGTCAGGCGGCGCGTGCCCGCGCTCGGCAGGGCGCCGAACTCGGTGTGGAAGACGTGGTCACCGGCGGCGAGATCGGCGCCGAGGGTCACGGTCACGGCGCTGCCGTCCTGGGCGGTGCTCGTCAGGCCCCGGTCGGTCGCCACGAGCGAGAGCCGGTTGCCCTTCACGGTCACCGGCGCGGTGTCGGTGCCGGTCAGCCCCGTCCAGGACGCCGCGGTCCGGTCCTCGTCGGGCAGCAGGGCGATCCGGCGGAAGTCGGCGGGTCGCACCGCCAGGGTGGTGACCGCGTCCGCCGCAGGAGCCTTCAGCCGGACGACCGGGGTGACGGCGTGCGACCCGCCTGTCGCGGTCTCGACGGCGGCCAGGTCGTTGGAGTCGACGAGCGCGACGTACGGCGCGCCGGCCTCCTGAGCGGCGGCGGCCGCGCGGTTGCGGTCGGCGACCGCGACCGCGTCGATCGAGAACACGGCGAGCGCCGCCGCGACGGTCACCACGGTGACGGTGCTGCGCAGCGCGGGCCCACGGGCGGCCTCGAGGAAGCCGACGCCGAGGCGGGCGCGGCCTCGGCGCAGCAGCGCTCGGCCCGTGCCGGCCGCGAGCGGCGTCAGGACGTGCGCGAGCAGCAGGCCGACGAGCAGCGCGACGACCGCAGGGGCGATCAGGGCGGCCGGACCGTCGAGACTGCCGCTGAGGAAGGCGGCGACGACGACCGCGCAGCCGGTGATCAGGACGGCGTCGAGGACGCCCACCCGCCAGCCGCGACGCACCGTCGAGCTGCGTCGCAGCAACGCGTCGACGGGGATCCGGGCGACACGGGACGCGGCCAGGAGGGTGGTCCCGACGAGGACGAGCACGGCGGCGGCCAGCGCGATCCAGAACGGCGGCCGGACCTCCACCCCGGCGTCGCCGGGCAGCAGACGGGTCGCGACCAGGCAGCCGACCCACGCGGCGGCGACCCCGGGCACCACGCCGAGCAGGACGGCGGGCAGCAGCTCACCGAGCAGCAGGCGCCGCGCGCCACGCACACCTTCGCCGCGCAGCCGCGCGACGGCGACCTCCGATCGGCGCAGGTCGGTCACCGCCCGCAGCGCTAGCCACAGCACCACGAGCCCGAGCAGCGCCAGCTGGGCCATCAGCAGCGGCACGATGATGCGCGAGTCCTTCTGCTGGGAGCGCAGGTCGTCGGCGATGTCGGTCAGTCCGGTGGTCAGCCGCAGACGCGGTCCGGTCGACGCGTCGAGCCACTTCGTCCGCAGGGCGGTCAGCGTGCTGCCAAGCTGCAAAAGGTCGTCGGCGCCGACGTGGTCGGGGCGCAGCTGCAGGCCGACGTACGACTGGACCTGGGGGAGGCCTGTTCCGCTCGTGAAGGTCTGCTCGGGGGTGAGCCAGACGTCGTGTCGCTGCTGCCTCGGGGGGCCGTCGCTGAACGTGCCCGAGATGCCGGTGAGGGGCTGGACGAACCAGTCGTCGCCCGGCACCTCCTCATAGGCGCCGACGACGGTCAGCTCGCGGGTCGGTCCGAGGACGGTCGGGATCACGCTGGGCTCGGCCACCGTGAGCCGCTGCTTGTCCCTGAGGCCGAGCTTGTGGACGTCGGCCGAGCTGACCAGGATCTCGCCCGGTGCCTCGGGGCACCGTCCGGAGACGACCCGGACGTGCTCGCACGCGCCGGTGCGCCACATGAGCTGGCCGGTGAGGCCGCGGTCGGGCATCACGTCGAGGTTGTCGGTCCATCCCAGCACCGGGGCGCGGTATGAAGCCAGAGCCGATCGTGGGAACTTCGCCAGCAGCTGCGTCGGCGTCGGCGGGGGTTCGGACTGGCTCGCCTGGAACACCGTGCGGTTGTCGATGCGGGAGGACGCCTCGAGCTGGAGGCCGGAGCTGAGCTGGGTCGCCTGCGCGAGCCGCACGTCCACGAGCGACTCGCGCATCGCGAGGTCGTACAGCGGCGCGAACACGGCGCAGGCCGTGACCAGCGCCGCCAGCACCGCGAGGGCCGCGGCCTGGCCCTTCCGGTATCGAAGCGCGGCCCACATGGCCGCATACTCTCGCATGACATCCGGCACATGGGGGAACAGGGGCAGGCGAGGCTCTGTGGGGACCATGACATACTTCGCATCGGCTCAAGCAGTCGGGCCTCGACGCGATCGGCGCCCGGCTGGTGCCGATCGTCCTGTGCGCCACCCGCGCATCGGCGTCCACGCCACGGTCTCCGCGCTCACGCGCGGACCCCGCTTCGGTGTACGTCCGGCCGGGTGAGCATGACTCGAGGAGGATCACCCGTGTATCGACCGGACAGCTGCCGAGGTGGGTCGCGATGACGCAGCAGCAGGCGCCGCTCGACGAGGCGGTCAAGGCGTTCCAGGCGCTTGCCGACCTGATCTACCAGGCGGACTCGTACGAGGAGGTCTACGACTCGATCTGCCGGACGGCCGTCGGCGCTGTCCCGGGTTGCGACCATGCCGCCGTGATGACGATGCGGGCGGGGGAGAGCCCCATCTGCGAGGCGGCGACCGACGAGATCGCGCGGCGGATCGACGAGCTGGAGCGCGAGACCGGCGAGGGGCCGTGCCTCGACGCGATACTGACCCAGAGCTTCGAGTGCGACCCCGACATCACCGACGGGTCCTCGTGGCCGCGGCTCGCGGAGCGTGTCCTCGCAGAGACGCCCGTCCGAGGGATGGTCGGCTACCGGATCCTGATCGGCGACCGGAAGGCCGGCGCGCTCAACCTGTTCTCGGACACCGCGGGCGCGCTGACTCCCGACGCCGGCAGCATCGGCGCGATCATGGCCGCGTTCGCCTCGGTCGCCCTCTCCGCGGCCTCCGAGCACGAGAGCGCCCAGAGCCTGCGCGGCGCGCTCGACAGCAACCGGGAGATCGGCAAGGCGATCGGGCTGCTGATGGCGACGAACGGGCTCAGCGACCAGGAGGCGTTCGGCATCCTGCGGGACGCCTCCAGCAAGCTGAACCTGCGGCTGGCCATCGTGGCCCGCCAGGTCGTCGACCAGCACAACGACGATGCCGGCACTGACGAGGGCTGACGACGCCGCGCGTCAGCCGCGGTCGCTCCGCGTCGTCGTGGCGAGCCATCGCGAGATCGTCGCGCGCGGCCTCGTCTCGATCCTCGCCGACCATCCGGAGGACGTCGTGGTCAGCGTCGCTTCGAGCCTGCGGTCCGTCGGACCGACGGTGGACGTCGTGCTCTACGACCTGGCGCTGCTCGACGACACCGGCCCGACGCCGCTCCAGGACCTGATCAGGGCCGCCGGCGGCCGTGTCATCGGCATCGCGGAGCCGTCCGACGGCGTCCATCGCAACCTCGCCGAGCAGTACGGCGTCGCCGGATGCGTCCCGACAGGTGCTCACGGCGGCGAGCTGCTCGCCGCCATCACCGCGGTGGCCGCCGGACGGAGGCTGCCGCGCCCGGTCGAGGAGCGGGGGCCGCTCACGCCACGCGAGGCCGAGATCCTCGCCCTGATCGTGCAGGGTCTCTCGAACGCCGAGATCGCGCGCGAGCTGGTGATCAGCCCCAACACGCTGAAGAGCCACATCCGGCAGGCCTACCGTCACATCGACGTCACCACCCGCGCGCAGGCGGTCGCCTGGGCGACGCAGCGCGGCGTCGTCTGACGTCGCACACGACTCCGATCCGGTCGTGGGCTCGGCCTCTTGGCTGTCGGTGGTCTGTGCCAGGCTCGGGACATGCCCGATCGCCCGCCCGTGCCACCGGAGTGGGTCCGCAGGATCAGCGATGTGCTCCTGCGGTTCCCCGAGTGCGTGGAGGTCGACGCGTGGACCGGCGTCGCCTGGCGCGTCGGCCAGGCGACGGTCGCGCACGTCTTCGGCGGCGAGGACCAGCTGATCCGGATCACGTTCCGGGCCGAGCCGGACGAGGTGATGGCGTTCGAGCACCTCGGGTCGCCGTACTTCCGTGCCTCCTGGGGGCCGAACGTCGTCGGGCTCCTGCTCGACGACGACACCGACTGGGCGGAGCTCGCCGAGCTGCTGACCGACTCCTACTGCCTCCAGGCGCCCGTGCGTCTGGCCAGTCAGGTGCCGCGACCGGCGTGACGCTCCGTCGGGCGGCTAGGCGGCGACCTCGGCCACGCCTGCGATGAGTCGCTCGACGTCGTCGAGGTTCGTGTACGGCGCGAGCCCGGCCCGCACGGCACCGGCGTCCCCGAGGCCGAGCCACCGTGACGCCTCGAGCGCGTAGAAGTTGCTCGCCGGGGCGTTGACGCCGGCGGCGGCCAGATGCTCGTACACCGTGCGACCGTCCCGTCCGGCGACGGTGAAGAAGACCGTCGGCGTGCGGCGCTTCGGGTCGCCGTGCACCGTCACGCCGCCGATCCCGTGCAGACCCTCCAACAGCCGCCCGAACAGCCGCTCCTCGTGCTCGGCGACCGCCTGCACCGACTCCAGGATGCGGGTGCGGCGGTCGGTCGCGACCGAGGCGAGGCCGGCGATGTAGTCGATCGCCGCCGTCGTGCCGGCCAGCAGCTCGTAGGGCAGCGTGCCGAGCTCGAATCTCTCCGGCACGTCGTCCGTCGACGGCAGCAGCTTGTCGTTGGCGACCCGCGCGAGCAGGTCCGGTGCCGCCACGACGACGCCGTGGTGCGGCCCGAAGAACTTGTACGGGGAGCAGGCGTAGAAGTCGGCCCCGATCGCCCGGACGTTGACCGGTGCGTGCGGCGTCAGGTGCACCCCGTCGACGTACAGCAGAGCGCCGGCGTCGTGCACCGCCTCGGCGATCGCCGGGAGGTCGGGACGGGTGCCGAGCACGTTGGACGCACCTGTGACGGCCACGAGCCTGGTGCGCCGCGACAGCTGCTCGCGGACCTCGGAGACGGCCAGCTCGGCCGTCCCCCGATCGAAGCCGACCCACCGCACGGTCGCGCCGGCCGATGCCGCCGCCTGCACCCAGGGCCGGACGTTCGCGTCGTGGTCGAGCCGCGTCACCACGACCTCGTCCCCCGGACCCCACTCCTTCGCGAGGGCACGTGAGACGTCGTACGTCGCCTGCGTCATCGACCGCGCGAACACCACCCCGCCCGCCTCGCATCCGAGCAGGTCGGCCACCGCCAGCCGCGCCTCGACCACGACCCCGTCGGCGCGACGCTCCGCCTCCGTGACGCGACCGCGGTTGGAGATCCCCGAGGTCAGCGTCCGCGCCACCGCCTCCGCCACCTGGCGGGGCACCTGCGTTCCGCCGGGACCGTCGAAGTAGGCGATGCCGGTGTCCAGCGCAGGGAAGTCACCACGGATGCGCGTCAGGTCCAGAGCCATGGGGGTCATCTTGCTCCAGGCACCCCCGAGGGGAGCACCACCATGAGCCGGGTCGGCGCGCGCGTGGCGGCCTTGCGCGTCCCGTCGACCGGGCAGACGATGAAGGATCGCGGCGCGCAGGGGGCCGTGCCCGCGGGCTCAGATGAGGAGGGAACACATGAACACCGCACGCCTTCACCTGCCCAAGCAGTCGGTCATCGCGCTGACTCTGGCCCTCGTCACCATGCTGTTCGTGGTGCCGTCGGCAGCGGCCGGCGGCCAGCACGGCCGCCACACCCGCGTCGAACGGTTCCTGCTGGTCAGCACCAATCCGGACTCGCCGGACAACCAGCCGGTCCTGGGATTCGGGCCGATCCACGCGAAGGGCGTCGATCACGTCGTGAGCGACACCCAGGACGTCTTCCAGTTCCCGGCCGGGTCACTGTCGGTGACCCACACGCCGAAGAAGACGCACGACTCCTCGGACCCGGTGACGTGCCTGTTCACGTTCTCCGAGCGGGGGACCTACGAGATCACCGGCGGGACCGGCGCGTACGCCGGTGCGTCCGGCCACGGGAACTACCGAGTGGCCGGGACCGGGATCGGCTGCGACGAGAACGCCGCCCCTGAGGTGTTCACGCTCACCATCAACGCGATGGGGCCCTTGCACCTGATGTAGGACGCCCGAGGGGGTGGAACGGTCCTGGACCGCTCCACCCCCTCCGGGAGGCCTTCGCAGGCCTACCGCTCCTCACGTCGTCGGAACAGCCGCGCGAGCGGAGAACGCACCTCGCTGATCGGGTTGCGCCAGTCGGAGTCGGCCGGAGAAGGGTCCTCGCCCACGGGTGAGGTGTCGCCGGCCGGTGCGGCGTCCGCGGTGCTCGCGACATGTCCGAGCAGGGAGTCCACGTCGCCCATGTCGTAGCCCTCGCGGAGCCGGACCGGGGTGAATCGAGCCTCGGCGATGTACCGGGCGACGCTCTCCCCGGCGCGAAGCCGTACGCACAGATCATCGAGGAACCGGTCGACCTCGGCCATGTCGTAGCCCTCGCGGAACCGCGTCGGCGTGAAACGGGCATGCTCGACCTCGGTCGCAAGTGATTCGTTCACCGGCCCAGTGTGGCCGACGTACGCCTCTCAGCCGGTCTGCTCGAACAGGGACACGACGATTCCTTCGGGCCCGCGCACGTACGCCATCCGAACGCTGCCCTGGTACTCGCCGATGCCGCCGACGAGCCCGTACCCCTGGGCAGCCACCGCATCGACCGCGGCCGTGAGATCGCCGACCTCGAAGGACACGTTGCGCAGGCCGAGCTCGTTGGCCATCGCCGACGGCGATCCGGGCACGTGGTCGGGAGTGACGAAGCTCGAGAGCTCGACCCGGAACCCGCCGCCGGGGGCCCGCAGCATCGCGATCTCGCAGCGCGCGCCCGGGATGGCACAGACGGTCTCCACGAACTCGCCCTCCACCGACCCGGTGCCCTCGACCTCGAGGCCGAGCCCGACGAAGAACGCCGTCGCCGAGTCGAGATCGGCGACCGTGATACCGACGTGGTCGAAACGTTGTATGTGTGCCATGGGCTCCATTCTCGTGCGAAGAGGGCGCTCGATGCCTCTTGCGCCGCGGATCCGAGTCACCAGGTGACTCCGTTCTCGATGACCACTCCTGAGTCACCTACAGGTCGCATCTGTGGCGTGACGCCTGCGCCAACCTCGGCACCACCCCGAAACGGACCCGGCCCTGCCGACCGCAGACCACAGGCTGGAACGGTTCCACCGCACCCTGGCCGGCGGCTGGGCCTTCAAGAAGTTCTACAACTCCGAGTCAGCCCGCCGGTCTGCTCTGCCTGCATGGTTTCGAGTACAACCCCCACCGGCCCCACACCGCGATCGGCAGATCAACGCCCATTCAGTCGCTTGACCAACCTCCCCGATGAGTACAGCGAGGAGGCGGGTTGGTTGTAGCGGCAGGGTTCCCCGTGAGCGCTGTGCCGGTGCAGGCGGCCGTGATGACGTCGTCGATGCCGGTGACGGAGATGGATGCCCCGGCGTGGTCGAGCAGGAAGTCCATGTGGCTGACGTCTGCGACGGTGTGGCGGGTGTTGGTCGACAAGGTGGCCAGCTGGTCCTGAGCGGTCTTCCATCCCGGAGTCTGTTCGGAAGTCTCGCGTGAGGTCAGCACGACGAGCGGGATGTGACCGAGGCTGGTGGCGGCCTGGGACTCCATGAACGCTGTGGGCAGGGTCGCGAACTCAGCACGCTGGTTGGCCCACCCGCGAGGACTGTCGGCGAAGGCGGCGGCCTGTCGACGGGGACGGCGCGGCAGTGCCGGCGCACTGAGAATGTCTCTCAGGTGTCCGACCCCGAGGCGTGCGAGGGTTGGTGTCGCAGCGAGGACCCGTCGCATGAGCCGGTACTCGCCGTAGAACGACTTCATCAGCTCGGCCTGGTGTGGGCTGGAGCTGTCCAGCAGCACGACGCCCGCGACCTGCTTGCGGTAGAGGTGGGCGTAGGTGAGGGCGTGGATGCCTCCCAGTGAGTGCCCGGCCAGCACGTAGGGGCCCGGCTCGCCGGCTTCGGCGAGAAGGCGGTGCAGGTCGGTGGCGGCCTGAGTGGCATCGGCTGGGTTCGGGGAGTCGTCGCTCCAGCCCTGTCCTGCGCGGTCGTAGGTGCACACGCGGGTGGACCGGGCGATGGGTGCGCTCACTCGCGCCCACTGCGGGGACGTCTCGCCAAGACCGTTGAGGAGCACCACGGTCGGCGACCCGGTTCCGACACAGTCCAGGTGCAGGCGGTAGCCGCCGACGTCGACGAGGCGGCCAGGCATCGGACCGGCAGCGGTCCGCGGATCGCCGGCAGCAGCCTGAAACAAGCCACCCACACCCGCGGCCAGTGTGGCAGCGACGACGAGGTAGACGGGCAGAGCACGCAGCCCACGGATGCCGCGGTGGCTCTGCCAACCGATGAAGCAGGCCAAGGCGACGAAGCCCGGCGCCCAGATCCACGTCAGGTCTGCCATGGCCCCGTCGCCAGGCCTCAACGCGACGAGCGCGACCCCGGCGGTCCCGAGGATTGCCGCCGGCAGATAGGCCCATCGCTGGGGGCGGTTGGTGAAGCGGGTCGTACCCCAGCCGAGGAAGGCCCAGCCGAGAGCGAACCCGATCAGGGCTCCGCCGGTGACGACGGCCTCGGATCCGGTGACGAAGATGCCGAACACGGCCACTGCTGCCGCGGCCAGGCCGATGAACATCGCCCCGACTGTGATGCGTCCGAGCGGCCCTCGGGGAGCGGCGTCGACGTGGCGTCTGAGGGTGGGGATGGTGCTGGCGCTCACGACTGTTCCTTCTGGGTCTGCGTCTGCGCGGTCGGGTCTTTTGAGGCCGACTGTCGTCGGCTGGGAGCGTCCTAGCCCCGGTCAGATGACCGGTATGTGCTCTTGGCCCGGTCGACCGGACCACCGGTCGGGGTGCGCCCCTGCCAGCGGTCCAGTCGATACCTCCGTGGTCAGTCGCGGCGGCGGGTGTGCTCGGTGATGGCGTCGAGCAGTGCCGGCCACAGCGCAGGCGGGCGGTCGTGCCCCATGTCCTCGAGCAGGAGGAGTTCGGCGCCCGGCACGAGCTCGGCGGTGCGGCGGCCGCCGCTGGGGTCGATGAGGGTGTCGTCGAGGCCGTGGATGACCAGCGTCGGCACGTCGAGGCCCTTGAGTGCCTCGGCGCGCGAACCGTCGAGAATCATCGCGGCCAGCTGCCGAGGCACGCCGGCCGGGAAGTAGGCGCGGTCGTAGCTCGCGGCCGCCAGAGAACGCAGCTGTGCTGCGCTGCCGTAGCGGCGGGACGCCCAGACGAGCTCACACTCGGCAGCGTCCACGTAGCCGTTGCGGTCGGCCGGCCGTCCGGAGAACAGCACCTGCTGCGCCTCCGGGGTCGGCTGGCCGTACTCCTGCTCCCCGGTTGACGACATCATCGACGTCAGCGACAGCACCCGCCGCGGGAACTCGATCGCCATCTTCTGCGCGATCATCCCGCCCATCGAGGAGCCGACCACGTGCGCCTGCTCGAGGCCGAGCGCGTCCAGGACGTCCATGCCGTCCTGGGCCATGTCGCGCAGCGAGTACGGCGCCATCGCGAGTGCTCGCTCGAAGTCGCCGGTCGTCACCGCAGTGATGAAGTCCATGAGGTCCACCGGGCGGTCGTCGAGCTTGGTCGACAGTCCGCAGTCGCGGTTGTCGTACCGGATCACGTATCGGCCACGAGAGGCCAGCAGCGCGCAGAAGTCGGCATCCCAGCCGAGCATCTGGGTGCCGAAGCCCATGACCAGCAGGACGGCCGGGTCGGACGGATCTCCGAAGGTCTCGTACGCGATGGCGATGGGGTCGCCGTGTTCGGTAGTCGGGTGGGGGTCGGTTCGGGGTGCCATGTCGTGCTTTCTCGTGTGACGTTGTGACTCGAAGGGGGGATCGCACGGACGCCCCACCGGCTCTGACGGCAAGAGCCCCCGCCCGGGTACGAGCCTGAGCGGGCGGGTGAGCATGTACGTGGCTCGAATGCGCGAGCAGTCACATCATGAACTTTACATGTCAAATACGACATGTCAAGCACGACAATCGTTCGCTAGGATGCTGCCATGTCTTTGCGTTACGCGGTGCTCGGGCTTCTCGCCCGCCGCCCTTCGACCGGGTACGAGCTCACTCAGACGTTCGACCGTTCGCTCAGCACCTCCTGGCACGCCGGTCACAGCCAGATCTACCCCGAGCTCGCCAAGCTGGAGGCCGCCGGCCTCATCAACCTGGTCGGTGAAGGAGCACGCCGCAGCAAGACCTACGGCATCACCGACACGGGTCGTGCCGAGCTGAGGCGTTGGCTGGTCGAAGCCGAGCCGGACCGGTCTCAGCGCAGCGAGAGCGGCTTGCGCCTGTTCCTCACACCGCTCCTCGACCCGGCCGACAGGATGCAGACTTTCGAGCGCGACCTCGCCCACGTCGAACATGAACTCGCCGCCCTGGAGGCACTTCAAGCGGACCAGGCGGACACCGCGGAGCCGGAGGTGTTTGCGCCCCAGGTCGATCTCGGCATCCGCGTCAACACGGTGCTGCGGGACTGGCTGCGTGAGCAGATCGAATCGGCGTCGGCATGACCGCCGAGGCGACGAGGACCTATCGAGTGCAGGCGACTGGCCAGTTCACCAGCCTGTCGGCGGACGTCACTGCCCAGCTTCGCGCCGAGCAGTCCGAACACGACCTGCTCCTGTCCGCCTTCACGTCTGAGGGCACCTTCACCTACGCGCCCTCGCTGACGCGCTTCATGCTGCGCTACTTGCTTCAGGTCTGCGAGGAGTCCGCTGCTGAAGCCGATGAAGCCGCCTTGATTGAGGGCGAGCTCTTGGCCACGCAGTTCCTCGAGTCCAGAGGCATCACGCACACGCCGTTGACGATGACCGCCACCTGCCTGGACGACGTCAAGGTCAAACGCCGCCGTTGACGCGAACTCGAGCCCGCGCCGGCCCGAAGGTTGATACCCCTCGGGTCGGCGCGATGCAGAACGGCTGATGCTGCGCGTGCCAGACGAGCGGCGACCGGCTAACGCTGAGCGATGGTCCTGCTGAATCGGCGGCCTTTGCCGAGCCAGTCAACGATCGTTCCACCCTCGCCGTCTTGGCCCGAGGTGCGGACCTCGACCCGGACGGTTCCGTTACCCGAGGAGGACAGGCATGCCTTGGAGAACCGTACTCGTGCGGTGTTGGTCGCGTAGTCCAGCCACATCCGGTAGGAACAGTTGACCATCTCGCCCGGCTTGCGAACGTTCCACGAGTTGGTCGTCGCGAGCTGGTAGTCGGTCCCGTCGAACAAGCCGGCATTGAAGACGAAGTCAGGGCGCTGGTCCAGGTCGGTGTTCAGGAACAATGAAGCGCCGGCGACCTCATCAGGGGCGAGGTCACGGAACGACATCTTGATCCACACATTGCGGGCGTTGTTGCGCACGTCAACCCGGTGAAGGTCCCAGGGCTGGGAGATGTCACCGGCGCGGTCGCGGATGACGGCCGCCTCGGCGTGGACGGGAAGCACGGGGGAGAGGCATACCCCGGCAACAGCGGCCGCAAGTGGCGGCGCGGTACGGCGTAGCAGGACGGTCATGGCGAGAAGCTCCTGTGGGTCAGATCGGCTGAAGGAACGACTCGAGGGCCCTTCCAAGATCAAGACGCACTCAAGCGATGAACGGTTGCTTCGAGCCGCCCCGTATCCCCAGGCCGAGGCCGTGCCTGCCTCGTCAGAGCATGTCTGGCAGAGGCAGGAGGAAATCGCCCGCGCTGCGGCGGAATCCTGGTGGTGCAGCGAGGCGGGCGTGCGAAAGCCTGCTCACTGGCTCGGTGTACTGCTCGGGCATGTTTGAGGCGGCTGCCTCGTGAAGGGGGAATCAGGCGGCGCTGAGCACATGACGACTCAAACGTGTAGTCCGTGACATGTCGATAGCGGACGGTTTGTCGTAAGGTGCGGGTATGACACAGGCACTGCCCCCCGTTCTTGGCACCATCGGGTGGACCGAACGCACTGGGGGCGTCCTGACCCGCCGTGAGCGTTTCGCTCTCGCTCGGCCGTTGTCCCGCGGGCATCGCGACATCGTGCTGGGGCACCTCGCCCTCGCCGCCCGCCGTCACCGGGGCCGTCACGCCCACCTCGATCCGACCGCTCTGTCAGCCCCCGACTCGACGACGGCGCGCGACGCGGCGGCCGCGGCCCACGACCTCCTCAGCCCCGCCGTGCTGCAGCACTCCCACCGCGCCTACGCCTGGGGCGCAGCGCTCGCCGGTGTCGATGGGGTCGACTTCGACCGCGAGCTGCTCTACGTCGCCTCGATGTTCCACGACACGGGCCTGCCTAGTGGCATACGTGATGTCGACTTCACCGTCCGAAGCGCCGCCCTCCTGCGGCTGTTCGCAGACCGTCACGGACTGTCGGCAGCCCAGCGGGAAGTCATGACCAACGCCATCGCCCTGCACCACACCCCGGGGGTTACGCTGGAGGCAGGCCCCGAGGCCTACCTGCTCTCGGCGGGCGCGGGCGTCGACGTGTTCGGACTCCGCGCCGGCGACATCCCCGACGCCGTCCGTCGACGAGTCGTTCACGAGCACCCGAGGCTCGGGTTCAAGCGGGAGTTCACCCGCCTGTGGCGAGCCGAGGCGCGGCAGGTGCCCCGAGGACGAGCCGCGTACCTGCGCCGGTACGCGGCGACCGACCTGACCATCCGACTCGCACCGTTCCGCGGATGACCACTGGCGACGCGTAGGGGCTCACGTCCTCACCGCCGGGTCGGCCTCCTGCCTCTCGGTGTGAGGCAAAGGAAGCCTCGTCGGCCGCGGCATGCGTGCTTGCCCGACATGAGAGCTCGGAACCCAGGTGGTACCTGGAGGTGTACTGGCCGGCCCGACCGCCGCGATGCTGGCGGGCGTCCACGAGATGAAGGAGTCGGCCGTCGCGGCCGGTCGCAAGGAGGCGCAGGAGCGGAAGGTCGAGCACGTCATCCGGGACGTCGCTGTGGTGTCAGCATGGCGCGGGCCGCAGATCCGGGGAAGGCTTCGACCGTGGTGTCAGGACGTGGACTTCGGGATCTTGTTCAGAATGTCGGCCAACGTAACGAGATCGTCGTCCGACAGATGAGAGGCGAACCGTGCCTCGATCGCCTGCACGTAGACCGGGGCAGACGCACGGAAGCTCGCTCGTCCTGACTCCGTGATCACCGCGTAGGCCGAGCGCTTGTCGTCGGGGTGAGCCTCCTTCATCACCAAGCCGCGCGCGACGAGCTCCTCCACGAGTCGACTGACCCGGGTGCGGCTCAGGACGACCCGCTCGGCGAGGTCGCTCATCCGCAGGCGCCCCTGCGGCTCGCTGGCAAGCTCGAGCAGCACGTCGTACCACGACAGCGGCAGACCGGTGACCGCCTGGACCTGCTTGTCCAAGGCGGGGACAAGCGCAGCATGCACTTGGAGCAACGCACCCCATGCGTCGGCGGCGAGCTTCTTGCGTGACGTCACGGGGCCCGATGGTACGCGAGTTTGCGTGCGCACGCACGCTCAGTATAGTTACGTGCGCACACACCTACTCGTGAGAATGGAATCGCCATGACTGAACTCATCACCCGCGACGACCTGAAGGCCGCCATCGACTCCGGGGCCGTCACGGTCATCGACGCGCTCGGAGGGATGTACTACGAGCAGCAGCACCTGCCCGGGGCGCTCCCGCTGGTCGCGGCCGACGTCGCGGATGGCGCTGAGTCGCTGCTGCCGGACAAGGACGCCGCGATCGTGACGTACTGCTCGAACGAGGCATGCCCCAACAGCCAGGCGGTCGCGCAGCGGCTCGTGACGGCCGGGTACACCAACGTCCGCAAGTACCGCGAGGGAATCCAGGACTGGGTCGCAGCAGGCCTGCCGGTCGAGTCCGGCGCCTACGTCGTCGCCTGAGCTCCAGCCAGGAGACGCGCCTGAAGGAATGGGCCCCGCTCGGCACGCGAAGCGTGCACGGGCGGGGCCCCTTCCGTGGCAATCGCATTGTCGCGGCAGGTAGCGACGGGAAGCGCGGATCCCGCTCCGTGCCGACTCACCAGCGCTCGACTTCGCCTGACCCGCTCCCTGACCGGACTGACCTCCGCCGAACCTGCCACCCGAGTCAGTGGCCCTCGGCGGCGACCGCACTCACCGGACGCCTCCGCCGGCAAGACGGGAGGAGATGACGCAGCTGTTGGGAGTCAGGCGTGCCCGGCGGCAGGTAAAGCGCCCGCGAGCCAGAGCCAGTCCGCCGCTGCGTGTTGGTAGCCGGCCAAGGCGTTGTCCGCGTAGTGGAGGTCGCCCTCCCGGCGTACGGCCTGGCGCGCCCGGCATTGTGTCAGCCCGCGGTGGCGGTGATTGTCGTGGTCATGGGCGGGCACCGTCCGAGGAGATGAGCTGGCCACAATCGGCCCTCTCCGGTCCTCGGTGGACCCGCCCGACACGATCCGGCACGAAGCGGCACGATGGTCTGAGCAATGCGGAAACGAATGCAGGGAGCCCCGGATCCTGCATTCGCCATCACTGGTCCAGTGACAAGAGGAGGCCCTCGGTGGCCAACCGGCTCGCGAACGCGACATCCCCCTACCTGCTCCAGCACGCGGACAACCCCGTCGACTGGTGGGAGTGGGAGCCGGCGGCCTTCGACGAGGCCAGGCGGCGCGACGTCCCGATCCTCCTGAGCGTGGGCTACGCCGCCTGTCACTGGTGCCACGTGACGGGTGGCTGAGCGTGGCTTGGGCTGAGGCGCGGATCAGCGGTCCGCAGCGTGCTGAATCTTCCGCCCTGGTCCGAATCTATCGTCCACGTCCGCCGTTTCCGCGCGCTCGTTTGCTGGCGTGGAATGCAGGAATGCTGGCCGCAGGTCGTCCGAGCGTCAGGTGCGGGGCGCGCGGGAGGCGCTTTGGGTCTCACGTCCGGGACCGTTAGAAGTCGTCATCGCTCGGACCGGTGGTCGGCCCAGCAACGCCGCGAAGCGGCGAAGGGGCGGTCGCTCGACCGTGGCAGGCGCGGGTATGCCGCGGCTCCCAAGCATCGCCGGAGTGCGTCGCCAGCAGGCCGCAATGTGGGCACCGCGATCCATCCCACAGGCACCCGCAGGGAGCCATGGGCGACGAGCGCCAAAGTTCGTCCGAAAGCGATCCCATGTGGCTGATGGTCCACCTGCAGGAGCAACTCACGCCAGTAGAAAAGGCGCTGCCCTGACCGCTCGTTGGCGCTTCACGGCGATCTGCGCCCACTTCCAGGCCCTATCGCACCGAAGAGGGGGCGCCGTCCGCGGCGACGGTCCACGTGACGTATACGCGGTCGCGGAACCGGCCGGAACACCGAGACATCGACCGCGAGGAGCAGCTCGACTACCGCAGCTGTATGGCCGTCACCGACCCGCGCGCCACGTCCGGCGCTCGCCGGGGTCGAACGTGCCGGGTATCCGCGGAGCGGCGTTACCGCAGCAGTGCGTTGATCATTGCTTCGGAGATGAATCGGCTGTAGCGGGGAAGCGTCCACCGGCGGCGTACCACCAGCAGGTCGTAGAGGTCTGGTGAGCTGTAGGTCCACATGATCTCGGCTGCTTCGCCTGGGGACATACCTGTCCTCAGGTGGTCGGTCAGGGCTTCTGCGTTGTGTCGCATCCTGCGTAGTCGTTGCCGGTCAGCGTCGGCCAGCAGTCTCGCCATCTCGGGGTCGGTGGCCGCGGCGGCGCGGACGAGGAGCAGGATCGGCGCCACCCGTGGTGCGACCTCTGCGGTGAGCTGGCCCCAGTTGCGAATGATCTGCCGCGGGTCTTCCTCCCGGGCCTGCATCTCGTCGGACCGCTGAGGTGCCGGGACCGGGCCTCGGCCTGCGAGTCCGCGTTCCCAGATGGCCGTGACGAGGCCGGCCTTGCCCCCGAACCTCTTGTAGACGGTCTCGGCCGACACCCCCGCCTCACTGGCGATCGCGGTGATCGTGGTGACGCCGTAGCCATCGGCGAGGAATCGGCGCTCTGCCGCATTCAGGACGGCGTCACGGTTACGACGTGCCTGCTCCTGTCGCCGACTGGAGTCGTAGCTGCGCTTGACGTCGACCATGGCTCCGTCCATACTCATTTTGGTTACAGTTCACTGTAACAAACATCGGAGTGTGGTCATGGCATCGAATCCGCTGCAGGTCATCGAGCGTCTGGCCGACGTGACGAGCGACCATGATCTGGACGCGATCGTGGCCTGCTTCGCCGAGGACTACGTCAACCTCACTCCGGCGCATCCGCTCCGTGGGTTCCGCGGTCGCGACCAGGTGCGGCGCAACTGGGGCCAGATCTTGGCCGGAGTTCGCGACCTGGAGGCGACCGTGCTCGACGCTGCGGTGAACGGCAGCTTCGTCTGGTCCGAGTGGCGGATGTCGGGAACCCGGCACGACGGGGCCGCGCACGAGATGCACGGAGTGATCATCTTCGAGGTCGAGGACGAACTCATCCAGGCCGCACGCCTCTACTTGGAACCGGTCGAGCGCGACTCCGGCAACGTCGAAGACGCCGTGCACCGCGCCGTCACAACCGCCCCTGAAGCCGGGACGCGAACATGATCCTCGTGGCCGGCGGATCCGGCCTCCTGGGCCGCAAGGTCGTCCAGCTGCTCGACGCGAATGGCGAGGACGTACGCGTGCTGAGCCGCGATCCCGCTCGCGCGGCCGGCCTTCCAGCGGGTGCGCAAGTCGTCACGGGCGACCTACGTCGCGGCCGCCTCGATGCCGTCGTGGGAGGCTGCAGCTGCGTGATCTCTGTCGTGCACGGCTTCACGGGCCCCACCAGGACCAGTCCGGCAGCGGTCGACAAGGGCGGCAACTCCCGCCTGATCGCGGCAGCGACGCGAGCCGGGGTGGAACGCTTCGTGCTGGGGTCAGTCGTCGGCGCCGGGCCACACCATCCGATGTCACTGCACCGGATGAAGTACGCCGCCGAACAGGAGCTGCACAACAGCGGGCTCACAGGCGTCACGGTCCGTGCGACCCCGTTCATGCAGACATGGTTGGACCTCATCGGCGCCAAGGTCGCAGCAGGCGGGCCGGCGCTGGTAATGGGACCAGGCACGAACCCGATCAACTTCGTGTCGGCCGACGACGTCGCCACCTTCATCTGCCTTGCCGCCCTCGGCGACCCGCGGATCGGCACAGAGATCACCGTCGGCGGACCGGACGACCTCAGCTTCCTCGACCTCGCCCAGCACCTGCTCACACTTCGCGGACGTAGCGACTCACCTCGACACGTCCCACTGTCGGCGCTGAAGGCACTGGCAGCCCTTGCCCGCCCCATCAACCCAGACCTCGCCCGCAAGGCCAAGGCCGCAGTCGTCATGAACACCACGGACATGACCCTCGACGCCTCGCCAAGCCGCCGCCGGTTCCCCGAGGTCGCCGCCTCCACCCTGGCCGATGTCACCAGATCGACCCACTCCGCGCACCCGCGCTGACCTCCACGCATCTCGATCCCGCCGCAGTCGAATGCTTCAAAGGGCTGCCCGTTTCGCGGACGCCGTTGTGCGGCGGAGCACCCTTAACGCAACGCTCGGTCACCAGCCGGAAGCGGCCTTCTGGGCGGGACATGCGCAAGTCCGCAGTCCGATCTCGCGACCCTGTCCGAAGCGGACTGCCAATCGGATGCCACGTACGGATGCGCGCGTCCCGAGGAAGCCGCGGCAAAAGCGGCGGTATGACGCACCCGCCAACCGGGCCGCCCGCAACGAGCTGATCACATGCCTCCACCACGTACGACCACCGGTCACCAGACGGCGTCAAGGCCTACTCGCGACACTTACCAGGCAGTAAGGGCCTTTGGTTTCGGCTCGGGATCACCGGTAGCGGGCGGAGTGACCTTGTAGCCGAGTTCGCGCAGCGCACGCGCTGCCTCCGCGGGCATCGCACGAGCCACGGCGCGGGTCTGAACTCGCCGCCACTCGGCGCGGTGGTCGTTCACGGCGGCGCGCCAGGTGTCGCGGTGGTCGAGGCGGCACTCCTCGATGAGGAACTGGATCACGTCCTCGAGGTTTGGCCGGAACCGTGACCCTCCCGTCGGCAGGTGCAACTTGGATAGGTCGTGCGGCGTCGTGTGGCGTGCCCGCGTGAGCAGGCTCGACAGAACGCCCGATTCGGCGTGGATTTGAATGTGCGAGTGGGGCGCCGTCCGAGATTCGTATTCGTACTCGAAGCGGATCAAGGGTGAACGCGTCTTGGACGAACCGATCCAGAAGTTCGCCTTGTGAATCGCGAGGCAGTGGCCCACATGGTCGAACCGGCACTGGAAGCTTGGTCGCAGCCAGCCGTAGAGGTTGCCGCTGATTGTCAGCGGCACACCGTCATCGCTGGTCTTGATGACCACGCGCTCGCGATACGGCGTGACCGTAAGGTCGGGAACGGCGTCGAACGACCGCGTGAGCAGATCCACCAGTTGGTCAGAGAACTCCGTAGCAAGAGCTAGGAGCGAGTCGACCGGCTCACTCACCGAGCAGGTAGCCGAGCTCCTCGATCTCGGCCCACGCCAGCCACTCGTCGCCGACCAACTCGCCTTCCTCCGCGCGTCGTACAAGCTCCTCGACGCTGATGCCGAGATCGGCAAGGATCTCCGAGCGCCGATCCTCCATGCGCTCACGCGTCGGAAAGTCCGTCTTGGTCATGGCCACACGGTAACGCGCGGCTCCGACAAAGGCCGCGAACTGCCGACACTTCCCCGCGCCCGCTGCCGAGAAGCTCTCTGCGGAAAGCGCCTCGAGTGGTGCTTCTCTTTGCAGAGGAGACAGTTTTCCTGATGCGGGCGTGCCTCGCCGACAGCCTTCTGAGAGTGGGATCGACACGTGCCTTGACACGAGCCACCCCTGACCGACAGATGGCTGAGCCCACGAGATGGGATCGACAGTCTCGTCGGCGAGTAGACGAACGTCAGCGGCGGGTGCCCGCCCTAGGCTGGGCAGGGCGGGCATCTCCCGCTAGTAGCCGTTCGCCCCCGCCGGAGCGGTGTTCGTGACGTGGACCAACTCCTGTCCGTTCTTGAGAGTGAACGGCGTAGGTGCCGCTGCGCCGAGCGGCGGAGGCACGGTGACCTCGACGAGCTGGTAGTCCCCGGCCGGGATCTCTTCCGAGATGGCATGTCCGACAGAGTCCGTGGTGAACGGTGCGCCGACGGGCGTGCCGTCGAGCTTCGTCACCTGGAAGGTGAATCCACCGAGCTCGCCTCGTGACGGGTTGCCGTTGCTGTCCACGACTCTCTTGCGCACCGCGACGCGGCCCGTCTTGGTGGGGCGCGCCACCGGCGGTGCCTTCAGCATGCCGGTACCGATGGGGCCGTCGATGTCGGGCGGGACGAAGTAGAACCCCCAGCGCTCGATGCTGGCGTGGCCCTGCCCGAACAGGCTGTCGACCCCGGCGCCGGTGGTGGGGAAGTCGCTGTTGAACATCCACCGGTTGAGGATGACGTCGAACTGGTCGAGGGAGGCCTGGAAGGAGACGAACTGGAGGCCTTCGCCGAACTGGCCGTTCGCGTCAACTTCGTAGAAGGGCATGCCGCGGCGGAAGATCTGCGCGGCATCCTGATGCGGACCACCACGAGGGCCGGCCTTGCGGACGTGGGAACAGACCGGCGGCACGTCGCCAGTGAAACCGGCTTCGGTCCTGACGTCGGTCCCCGCCTGCAGGTCCAGGCGCCGTCCCGCTCGGTCCCGGCCGACGATGCGATCCTGTTCCTCGGGGGAAAGCGCGTCGAACGAGGACGCGTTCTGCCGGATGCACATGTAGGCCAGGTACGTCCCGCGGACCGCCCAGGCCGGCTCGTCGGGGTTGCGGTCGGCGTCGACGAACACTACGTCGTTGCGGGTGTCGCGGGCGTTGCGGAGCCCGTCGGCGTAGCCGAACGCGTCGCGGTCCGGCCGCGACTTGTAGCCCGACTCAAGCGCCAGGGACACGACGTCGTGCCCGTCGGCGAGGCCCCTGATGAACCGCGCGATCTCTGCCTCCGCGGTCGCGACGAGGTAGAACACGACATCGGCACTGACCGGCGCACCTTGCGGCACCGACGGGAGCCGCGCGAACCCGGCCGGAGGCTGGATGTCGCCGAACCTTGGCAGCGCCGTCGTTGGGTTCACGAAGAGCGTCGGCCCGAACCCGACCGCCACCGTCGCGCGCCGCGCCCCGTCCTCGTCGGTACTGGCCCGAAGAGTCTGGATAAGACCATCGACCTTGCCGAGCCAGGCCTCGAGACCCGGACGGTCAAGGTCGGAACGGAGCGCGGCAAACACCAGCGTGCCGTGCGCGTAGGGAGACTTCAGAACGGGATCGTAGGGCTGGAACGGCACGACGCCCCTCGCGTTGCGCGCTTGGGTCGACGCTCTGTCGGTGGACATGCTGACCAACTTTCCGAGCACGGATTGCCAGCGGCCGGGCTGTGCCACCTGGCCCCATGATCGAGGCACGACGAGGTGGCTATCCTCTGTTGTTCCGGTAGCAACGGACGCGAGAGGCCCCGAGCCGAGGGAAACCCCGGCTGGGGTTTCTCGTGCTCTAACCCAAAGAGAGCACACCTCGCGTAGGTAAAGCAAGCGTTTCACTTCATTCCCGCGCACGTTCTGCGCACTCGACACGCGTGAGCGTGTACGGCAAGCGCGCACGTGTGGTTGACTATGGTCATGTTGGAGCGCAATGGCAGCGTGCAAGAGAGCGTCGAACAACTCCTGGCTGGAACCAAAGATCGCCTCACAGAGGCCGGTGTCGTCGACCTTCTGCAAGACCTCGCGCAGGACGTCTGGGCCATGTGCGTCAACCGCTACGAACCGGACGAGCTTGGCGACACCCACATGTCGCTGGGCATCCAGGCAGTCGAGAACTTCAAGTCACGCGCGCAGCGGCGATACCTCGGAGATGATCGAGAAGCTCCCGAGAAGCACTGGGACGTCCAAGGCCTCACTCTTGAAACGCCGCGCAACGTCCTCACCCTCTTGATGCCTGGTCTCCGCCTCATGGCCATGAAGACCCCGATGGCTGAGGGGCGCAGCCCTCGCTTGGACCTCCTTGCGGACTGGGGCGACCAAAGCCACGCGCGCAATCAGATCGCACTGGAAAACACCCAGGCGATGGGCGGCTGGCTCGCACCTGCGCGTGGACAGGACGAGCTCTTCAAGGTCGGCTCAGCTCCGCTCGCCGTTCCTAACTACCTGCTTCTCTGGTCCGGCGACCCTGACGGTCCACTGACCGCGGGCCGTCTCGCCGTCCCAGTCATGGGCGAGCAGCCGTTCGCGGCTGTTACAGACCTGTGGTGGGACGTGGCGAACGTCGACGCGCCTAGCTATGACCGTTCCTCTCGTATCGACGGCCCCGGTTTCGACGAGCGGCCGGTCACGAAACCCGCCCTCTCCCTCAAGCCTTCCGTGGCAGGGGAGGAGCAGGCGTGAAACTGGAGGTCCGCCCTCCCGCCGCCGGCACCGACTTCGACGGAACCCGTCTCACTGTCGCACGCCGGCTCCGTGCCAAAACGAAAGCTGCCCTTGCCCGAGAGGTCGGGGTAACGCCGACCGCCATCGGCCAGTTCGAGAAGGGCAAGGCCTACCCGACCCAGCCGGTCCTCAACAAGCTTTGCCTCAACCTCGGGCTGCCGCGAGAGTTCTTCGGAGCGGGCCGACCACTCACCCTGCTCCCCGCTAACGACGCCCACTTTCGCTCCCTCAGATCGACCTCGGCGTCCTCGCGAGAGCAGGCACTTGCGTATGGCGAAGTATGTCTTGAGGTCGTCGACCTAATCAGTAACTACATCGACCTTCCGCCCGTGCGGCTACCAGACGTGCAACTGTCAGACGACGTAACTGACAGCGAGATTGAAGAAGCAGCCGCTGCGACGCGCGACCTATGGGAACTTGGCAACGGGCCGATCGCCTCGGTGGTTCAATCGATCGAAGCCAACGGCATCATCGCGCTGCGACTGCCGCCGACGACGGACCGAGCCGTCGACGCGTTCTCAACCTATGCATCAGACCGGCCGCTCGTGTTTCTGTCCCCAACCAAGAACGACAGAGCCCGCAGCCGGTTTGATGCCGCACACGAACTCGGCCACCTCGTACTCCACCCTGACACCGAGCCGGGCTCCAAGCTCGTGGAGAACCAAGCCCACCGTTTCGCCAGCGAACTTTTGATGCCGCGACACGAGATTCTTGGCCAACTCCCGCGCCGCATCGACTGGCCAAGACTCCACGAGTTGAAACGTCACTGGGGAGTGAGCCTCCGCGCGCTTGTCTTCCGTTCACATGCTCTCGGAGTCATCTCCGAAGCGTCATACCGTCGAGCAAACCAACAACTGTCTCTGTGGGGTTTACCCGAACCCGGTGACCTGGGCCCTGCCGAATCCCCTCAGCTTTTGGGGCTTGCACGAGACCTTCTGGCCGACAACGGGGTCGACTTTCAAGCTCTGCTGGCCGCGGCACGCATCGACAACGACATCACAGCTGACGTAATTGCGGCTGGCTCTGCGCCACGCCTCAAACTGAACTTGAGCGCGGGCTAAGGACGCACAGCGAGATCGCCGGCCTGCTGTGCCACCGAGTCGGCCGTGGAAGGCGGTGAAGATGGCGCTCGGGAGTTCGTTGGGAGCAGTCCGTGCGGTCGATCGCGTGGTCGGTATCTGGAGCCAACACCATTCAAGTTGACGGGATGAACCGTCACGCGCTGTCCGCGCCGACTGCCGCGACGTCAGCGTCATAGTGGGCGAAGTGTGCCGGGGTGATCCGTGAAGCACCCGCCGGTTCCCGCCCCATCCCGACCGATGCGCCGACCTGCTTGCAGTTCTCCGGCGCTGAAGGACTGTCCGGTGAGTGACCCACCGACGAAGCCGCGACCCGATCCGCCATGTCGATCTTGACGACCTGGATGTCGAGATCGACGCATACATCGCGACGCACCGGAGCGCTGCTGAGACCGCCGCCGGCCACCGCAGGCGTTGGGACGTCTGGGAGAAGCACTGTGCGGAGTCTGGGGTCGACCCGTGGGACGCGCCGTACTCGGCCTTCGAGGACCTCCTCCTGTCGCGCCGCGAGGATGGGTTGACGTACTCGCCGTCCCACATGTTCAACCTGCTGGCGTCGATCACAGACGCGTACAGCAACCACGGACTCGTTCCAGCGCATCGACGCGAGGAGAACAAAGGCGCCTGGAGCGCAACCTTTCGCGGTTGGCAGCGGGACTTCGCTGACGCGGCCGCTCGTGGAGAGACGGTCACCTGCGACCACGTCCCGCTCATGCGAAGCGACGTCCAGCAGATGCTCGCGGTGCCGCTGACCGCTGCGGCACGCACTCGCCCCTGTCGTGTAGCCACGCTCGTCGCGTGTGCGCTGCTCGCGCTCGATGGCGGGTGGGAGCTCAGCCGGATTCGGGCGCTCAGGTTCGACAATGTGGACCTCGCGTCCGAGACCGCGATCGTGATCGACGGCGACCGGTTCATCTGTGACCACAGGGAGCGAGCGCCGGGGGTGCCCTGGGACTGCCTCGTCTGCGCGATCAGAGGACTGATCAGCTCTGCGGATCGCAGAGAGGGCCTGATCTTCGACACCGAGGATCGCGCCGAGATCGGTCGATGGCTGAGGAAGCAAGCGGGCAACTGGCCGTTCCTGCGTCTTGGCGGAGGCGGTCGCGGTGCATCAACGATGGAGATCGATCCGGCGGCGGACAGTTGGGCGATCGCCGGGACGCGTCGTGGTCTCGTCATCGTCGCTCATCAGCCAGACTCGGATTCGTGGCTCCGGGGGAGGGCGTGGGTTGCCCTCGCCTGGCAGGCAGGACTCAGGATGGTCTCCGACCTTGTGCGGCTTGACCGCGAAGCGCTCGCGCCCGTCCGGAACCCCTCGAGAGGCGAGTTCGACGGGTGGCGGCTGACTCTCGGTGTGGCGAAGAACGATCCACTTGGCACACGTGCCGACGTCCGTGTCTACACGGATGCCACCGGGCGTGCGGCAGTTGACGCGATCTCGGAGTACTTGAGCGTCCGCGACGCGGCGCAGGGCCGTGATGGCCGCCTGATCGTCGGTGGGCGCCGCGGTCTGTTCGCTGGCGGGCCCATGAAGAAGCCCTTGCAGGCCGCCAAGAACGACCTCGATGAGCTATCGCTGCTCGCTGGCATCGAGCCGGTGTTCACCACGTATTCGATCCGCAAGGGCTTCGTGGCGCAAGCAGCCGCGGATGGCTGGGCGTTCGACCGCGTCCAAGCCAGCCTGCGTCATAGGAAGTCGGATACAACCGCCCAATACTTTCCCAAGTTGGGTGCGCGGCAAGCGGCGTACAAGTTTCAAGCCGAGCTTGCCGAGGGCGTTCGCCGTGCATGAGCAGGCCTCGCCCATTGAAGATGCACGCGCGCACCTGGCAGACGAGCTCGCGACCCGGACGCCGCAGCACGGCACTGAGCTACGCCGGATCAAGGCATACAGGGCATGGTGCACTGCCAACGGAT
Source organism: Nocardioides panacihumi (assembly GCF_039530925.1). Taxonomy (NCBI): domain Bacteria; kingdom Bacillati; phylum Actinomycetota; class Actinomycetes; order Propionibacteriales; family Nocardioidaceae; genus Nocardioides; species Nocardioides panacihumi. Next base: position 171,176 of record NZ_BAAAPB010000004.1, read on the forward strand.
TGTCACCGCTGCCCGCTGACAAAAGCCGTACAGATGCTGGCGAAACGCAGCTCCGGAGGTACCTCCATTCGGGCGTTAGCGAGCGGAACTGGAGCGGGGCTTCCGCCAAAGCCACGGGTGGAGCGCTGGCGCGTTGGTTCGTGGACCAAGGTCTGGCTGATCCTCGCGGCGCGAGGTACGAGTCCTACCTTGCGGCCGTCACGAGGGCGACCGCCGGCAAGGCACCGCCGAACGTCGAGGCCTTCACCGCCCGGCAGCTGGGGCTGGCTGTAGATCCAGACCTGCAGGCCGAGTGCTACCCGATCTCCGACACAATCCGTGCCGCTGCCGCCGCCATCGCCTGCGGCATCGTCGCAGATCGAAATCCCCTTGATGAGGGCATCCTTCGTCTCGATAGAGACCAGTTCGTGGTCCGCGCAGCTGAGATCGTCTTCGAGCTCGACGGCAAGCGCCTTGTGGTCGATGCCCAACGCCATGCCCCGGAACACCGCGCTTTGTCGGAGTTCTTCAATGCCGTGCAGGGGGACCAGGGGTTCGTGGACGTCGCTGGCACGACCGAGCGCCTGCGATCAGCACTCGCTTCCGCCGCCGTCAGAGCCGGCATTGGAACTGCTCGCAAGGAGAAGCGGAATGTGCGTATTGCGACTGAGCTGCGCCCGTGGTGGGACGCCGCTGAACGCGAGGACCGGCGGTGGTGGCTCAGCAACGCCTCTGATCCCCATCTCGCGCGACGGCTCCAGGACGTCGCCATCCTCCTGGTGGGCGTGGCGACCGGTCACCGCAAGGCCGAGTTCGACCGGCTGCGACTGGGACGGATCACAGAGACCGACGACGGCTACATCTGGACCTTGACTGCCGACGAACACAAGGGCGGTCTCTTGGCGATCGCGCGTGGCCGGAGGGGCGCCTCGATCACGCGGGGGGTGAGCCACGACCTGCGTGAGAGCGGCCGTTGTCCCCTCGCATGTCCGGCCTGCGCACTTCGGGCACACCTTGAGGTGCGGCGCCGCAGTCACAACGCCGGCGATGACGAGCCGCTCTTTGTAGGGCCAACGGGTGCCGTGCTGGGGTCCACGGGCTATCAAGGCGCGCTTCGTAGAATCGCGGGGTTCGTCGACGGAGGGCTTGAGGAACCTCGGCGCGAAGCGGGGGATGAGATGCGGGTCTCCTCTCGCAGCCTCAGGACCACCGCGGCCACGCTCGCCTATCGCAGTGGCATGAGCCGCAAGGAGATCGCAGACGACATCACCGGCCATCGGCAGCTCTCAACCGTCGACCTTTACATTCGCATGATCGACGCGTACGACGACACGGAGCTGACGCTCTCACTAATCGACCCCCATGTCATGGGCGACAAGCTAGACGAACACCACACGCACGGCGGCTGATCCCGAGCCGGGATCAGCCGCCAGGAGCGCCCGCCGTCAGTTGTCGCAGGTGCAGTTGTCTTCGTAAACGCCGCTGCACGTTGCGCTGAAGTTGCGCGCTGCGTCCTCGTTCGTGAACAGCGACGCGCCGTAACCGTTCGTGAGCGGGTCGCACCAGGTGACGATTGATACCGGGAGTGGACGTGATGACCCCTCGAGGACGAAGTCCCCGGAGTTCTCGTGCACGGTCACCCAAGGTGCGTATCGGTCGGCTCGTCCGAGGCACCGGTGGTGATCGCCGGTCCAGATTTCAGTGGCCGCCGTGCCGGAAAGCAGGTCGACCATCCCGAGGATCGCGTTCGCGGGCTCGTACTTGCCCTCCAGCTCGTAGTGCGCGATGCAGCCCTCAGGGCACAGAACCTGGGCGCCGCCCATCGTGTGGGTGCCGTCGCATCGACTAAGCGCCGGGAAGAAGGAGGTGCCTGGGAGGTTGTAGGTCGTCAGGTGGATGTTCACGTTTGTCTCCATGTTGTTGATGCGAGCGCCAAGCGCCCAGAACAGTTGGTGACAGTGCTGCTTGTCCCGGGGCCGGCAATGGGGGCGCGCGTATCTACATGAGGTCTTCGAGCTTGGCGACTAGTTGAAGGACCAGAGGACTGCACGACTCGATGGGTTCCCGACGGCGGTAAAGGATGACTTCGCCCAGCCGACCGGCGAAGACGGCGTCGTACACGACGCAGGAGCAGCTCTCGCTGGCGCAGACATGCGGCGGGAGCGCGAACGGCAAGGGTGAGTCAGTGCGGGAGTACTTGGTCATGGTGGTCCTCGATTCAGGGGATGGCGTGCAGTCGGGGCGCAGGCAGCTGCGGCCGGCCGGGGTGTGAAGGTAGGGCTCGGAAAGCACGAAGCGGCTGGTCCTGGCAGGGACCAGCCGCTTGCGCGCCCGACCTCAGTCGTCGCAGGCGTAGTCGTCCTCGTACTCATCGACGAACAGGTCGTAGAAGCGCATCGCGGACTCCTCGTCCGCGAACAGATTGACGACGAAGTCGCCAACGTGCGGCTCGAACCGACTGACTGTCCACACGGGGACAACCCGGGAGGCGTCATCGAGGAAGTCGGCACTGTTGATGTGCACCGCGAGCCACGGCCTCTCGCCCGCATGTGCGAGGCAAGCATGATCCTCGCCGGTCCACATGTGACTGGGCTCCGTGCCGGGGAGCAGATCGACCGTGGCCAGGATCGCGTTCGGCAGGTGTTTGCCACCCCATGCTTCGTAATGAGCGATGCAGCTGCGCGGGCACGGCACCGGCTCCTGCTGGATGAGGTGGGTGCCTTTGCACATGTGGAGCGCGCCGGGGATGGAGCCCGGCAGCGCGCGACTACGGACGTGTAGTTCCATGTTGACTCCTTGAGCTGTGTTTGTGAGCGCGACCGGGCGCTCGCTAGACCGCTCGATGAGCACGGTGCCCCCCGTCTGGCGGCAATCGGTCTCCGCGTCCCTCTTCGCCGACTCGGTCTTGCGAAGGCATCACGTGGGCTTCCGCGAGTCGCGGACGGCCTCCATCAGGCGGCGTGAGCCGTTCCGCTTGGCTGCGTTCACCTCGCGGCTGTAACCCAAGAGGATGTCGGCGCTCTTGTGGCCGGTGACTTCCTGGACCTCCGGGATAGAGAGCTTGCCGTCGCGCAGGGCCTCGGTGACAAAGCCTGCGCGGAGACTGTGTCCCCCGAATCCGCCCGATCCAGCGGGGGAGACGAGTCCTGCGGCTGCCGCCCGGCGAGTGACGACGTCGCTGATCGCATCGGCCGTGAGCCGCTTCAACCTGTCGCCGCGGGCCCGACGAACCGCGCCGCCCGAGGTGAGCGGGACGAATACGGGCTCTGCATGGCTGGGCTCGCGACCAATGGTCTTTGCCAGCAAGCGTCGGTATTCACGCATGGCGCGTGCAGGGCAGAGCAATGGGTTGTCCTCATCCTCCTGCGGCAACCAGTTCGTGTGGCCCTGGCCCGTCTGGTCTGTCTTCGAGCGACGGATCTTGACCTCCCAGCCGTCGCGTCCGTGGTCGATCAGGTCGCGCCAGTTCAACGCCTCGAGTTCGCTTCGACGTCGGGCTGTATAGAAGCCGGTCAAGAGGAGTGCGCGGTCGCGGGCGGTCTCGAGTGCGGTCGGGGTCGGCGCGGACTCCAGGACCGAGGCAAGGACGCGGTCGTTCGCCCGGGCAAGTGCACCGAAACCACCAGCAGGTCGGCAGACCTCGCTCAGGGAGAGGTGAACCGCCTGGCGGCTCAACTCGGTACCGTCACGCCGGCAGATCACTGGGCCGAGCTCAGGCGCGATTCGCCGTAGCTGGGAGAGCGCTTCGATCAGGCAGAGCCTCTTGTTGCGGTGCTTGCGCACCTCGACACGCTGCACCTGGCCGCCCTTTCGACGCGGCGGCAGGCTGATCACGGCGACCTCGGAGGACAACTCCACGTCCGCCCACTCGAGGCCCGCAAGCTGCCCAACCGACGCACCTGTCCTGGCTCGGAGGAGGACAGCCGCTCGCAGACGAGCACCCGCGAACGTTGCCCCGGTCGTGGCTTCCAGGCACCTGGTGAGCAGCGCGAAGTCGAGCGCGGCGCGGCGCTTGGTGGGCGCCGTGCCGAGCGTGCGTCGTAGACCGCGAATGACTTCGAGTACGCCGAGGTTGTCGCCCGGGCGCGGCAGCCCGACGAACTCGGCGAGCTTGTTGAGAGCCGACAGTCGGATCTCGACGGTGCTCGCGACCACAGAGGTCACATAGTTACCTTCGTCGTCCTTGAGGTAGTCGGCCCCGTTGCGGACGAAGACCAGGTCGAGGATGTGGTTGACGACATGGACTGGGTCCAGGGGCAGCGCTGGCACGTTCTCGTCTGCGCACCAGCTGCGCCAAGCCCGTACGCCGGAGCCGTAGGCGCGCAGTGTGTTGTCCGCCCACGCCCGCGAGCGCATGTCGTTGATCTGGCGGGTCCGCGCCAGTCGTTTGGCGTCGTCGTCCGAGAGGCCGTTCACGGGAACAGCTGCCTTCTGGACCGGGACCGGTACGAGGCGGCCACGGTCATCGAGGTAAGAGTCCAGGACAAGGTCGATGACGTTGGCATCCAGACTGATCTGGGTTCCGTCAGTGAGCTCGGCCTCGACCAGCTCGACGTCCAGAGTCGCCGCTGCGCGGTCGTCGTCGTTCGCCGCATCCATGCCCCTCGACAGGGCCTCACCTCGGCTGTGGCTCGAAAGCGTGTCGACCAATGCCACGAGCGCCTTGGACGCGCCAGGATCGGATGATCGACCGTCGCCCTGTCGAGGGCTCGGGTGGTTGCGGGTTCTGCTGTAGTTCACCAATTCGGGACTCCTATGTCCGGGTCAATGGGCTGATCGCCTTGACGCATCGGGCACAGTGCTTGCGAGGTGCTGACCTGCAATAACTGCCACATGCGTCCAGGACCGAACTCCGACAGTGGTAACTGTCTGGGTTGGGTTCTGGACGGTTCTGAGGCGACGGTTGGGCGCAAGGATCCGGACACTCGGCCAGGCGGTAACGCAGCGCTGTCGCGGTCAGCGATGCGTGGCGGCCTTTGCACGTCGTGCACCCCGGTGTGCAGATCGAGAGCCCCGACCGATGTCGGCAGAACGTTCCGGATCGAGATGCCTCCCTCCCTCGCGGAGGGCCAGGCGGTGCCCGCGCGTGCCCGGTTTCAGCGCCGAACGAGGGCGAAGACTGAAGAAGGACTCCCGCACACAGCGGGAGTCCTTCAGTGGCTCTGGAACAGAATTGCGGTGAACCATTGCATCGCAGGTTCGGAAGCCGACCTTCTTAGTCAGCGGCGCCGTGCGACGCTCGTTTCAGCTGGCCGAGCAAGATCTCGGTCGCGCCGGCGAGCGCAGCTTGGTGCACCCAGCTGCGGCCCCGCTTGACCCATTGCCAGTACGAACGGCTGAACCCCCACCGAGCGCACATCCGCGACAGCGTCTCGCGGTCGGTCGGATCCTTGCGTGGTCGCTTTGCGGTTGAGGCCGCGGGGTCGGGGATCGACTCGACGACCTTGACGAGGCGGTGCTGGAGACGCGCCAGGTTCCTGGAGTAGCCGTCGCCACCTGGAGGGATGTGCCAACGAATGGGCTGTTCGGTCCCGAACGCGGTCGGCGGGTCGGCATAGGCATGAGGTTGCAGAAGTGGTGAACGGACTCGTTTGGAAGGCATGGCAGGCACCGTTCAGGCACCAACTGCTTCGCCAAGCGATACGGCCAAGGGTGCTCACCGCACGCGGCTCGTTGCGATCTTCTTGCACGAATGCGCCGCGCCGGTGCAAGACCGTCCAGTCCACGGCGACCGGGAACGGAGGCGTGTAGATCTCATCCTGTGCCGTCAAACACCGAGTTGCCTGATCCGGAGCCGTGGGATGCCGACTGGTTCAACGAAGCTCTCGGCCTGGTTACTGGCAACCATCCCGACACAGTTGACCCTGGCCCAGCGGGCCGACTCACGTCGTCCGACCGGACCGACGACCGCAGCGTGAGGGTGCCGAAGAGCGTCGTCCAACAGGACGAGCTGTGGCTCGACGTTCGGGGAAGCGCGCGCCTCACCGAAATGCCGACCGAGCATCTCTCGATGGTCGCGGATTCGTTGCGGTCCGTGGAAGTGGACTGGGTCGGCCACGCGCTCATGGGTGCCGTCGCTGACGTGCTGATCGGCCGGATCACCCTGAGCAAAGGGCAGGACAGGATCGCATTGCTACAGCGACTCTCACCTGGGTGGATGGACCGCACCCCACTCGTCGCGCGGATCAACGTCATCCTCGCTGAGCGCGCCCGTCTCCAGTCTTGAACCGTCGCTCAACTTTCGGCGCCGACCGACACGAGGGCCGGTCGGCACCTCGAGGACACGGTGGTAGATGCACCACGATGTGGCGCAAGGCCGTTCGTCTTCGTTGGCGGCGGTTGCAGGTCGGCCAGGATCCACGGCTCGTGATCGGGACGTGATCCCAGCACGCGCCAACCTGCTCCCCAATCTGTACGCCTCGCCTCAGCGATAGAAGGCCGGGGCGCCGAAGTCCAGGATGTTATCGCCGAACTCGACGGACCATGCAGCACCCAGCGACTCGATGAGCCTCGGCCGTAGGTCCCGGGTCCTGTCGGGCGCGGACCGCGAGCTGCGGTGGTGGGAGGCCTCGCTCATACTTCAAGGCGTCCGACTCGACCCAATGCCATACGAGGCGTGGATGGGGGAGGTGGCTGTCAGCAATGATCTGACACCATGTACATATGACGTTGAAGATCGGCTACAAGGCGTCGGCTGAGCAGTTCGGGCCGCGTGACCTGGTGGAGTACTCCGTCCTGGCCGAGGAGGTCGGCCTGGACAGCGTGTGGGTCAGCGACCACTACCAGCCGTGGCGGCACGTCGGCGGTCACGCGCCGTACTCGCTGGCCTGGATGGCGGCGGTCGGTGAGCGGACCGAGCGGATCACGCTGGGCACGAGCGTGCTGACCCCGACGTACCGCAACTCGCCCGCCATGATGGCGCAGGCGTTCGGCACCCTCGGCTCGCTGTACCCGGGCCGGGTCGTGCTCGGTGTCGGCAGCGGCGAGGCGCTCAACGAGATGGCGGTGGCCGGCGAGTTCGAGTGGCCGGAGTTCAAGGAGCGCTTCGCGCGGCTGCGTGAGGCGGTCCGGCTGATGCGGCTGCTGTGGACCGAGGAGCGGGTCACCTTCGAGGGTGACTACTACCGGACGAAGGACGCGACCGTCTACGACCGCCCCGACGGCGGGGTGCCGATCTTCGTCGCCGCGGGCGGCCCGCTCGTCGCGAAGTACGCCGGCCGCGGCGGTGACGGCTTCATCTGCACCTCGGGCAAGGGGATGGACCTCTACACCGAGAAGCTGCTCCCCGCGGTCGCCGAGGGCGAGGAGGCCGCGGGCAAGCCGGTCGGCTCCGGTGAGCGGATGATCGAGATCAAGCTGTCCTACGCGCACACCCGCGACGAGGCTCTCGAGAACACCCGCTTCTGGGCGCCGCTGTCGCTGACCGCCGAGCAGAAGCACGGCACCGAGGATCCGGCGGAGATGGCCAGGCTGGCCGACGAGCTGCCGATCGAGCAGGTCGCCCAGCGGTGGATCGTCGCGACCACGCCCGAGGAGGTCGTCGAGGACTGCCGCGCCTACGTCGAGGCCGGTTTCGACCACCTCGTCTTCCACCCGCCCGGCCAGGACCAGGCCGGCTTCCTGCGCACGTTCGCCGCCGAGGTGCTGCCGGGGCTGCGGGAGCTGTCCTGATCCTCGTCACACGGCCTTGCCGGCGATCCAGGTCGATCGAACAACTCCACGGTCGGGGGCGCGCAGGGCCGTAGCGAGGGGCACGTCGAGGAGGATCATGTCGGCCGGCGCCCCTGGTGCCACCCGCCGTGGCGGGCCGCCCGGGTCGAGCGGCTCGCTCAGGTAGCCGTCCAGCGCCGTGCGCGCAGGGACGTTCTCGTGAGACCCGATGGGGCGGTCCGCCGCTGTCGCGATGACCCGCCACGGGTCGACCTCGCCGAACGGAGCGTCGCTGCTGGCTGCGACGCGAACGCCATGTTCGCGGAGCCCGGCGTAGGGATAGAGGTCGCCGACGTCCTCGGCCGGGAGGTCTCGGATGTAGCTGGAGCCGCGGCTGCGCAAGAAGTCGGGCTGGGTCACGACCGCCACACCGAGTCCGGCGATCCACCGTGCGGTTTCGGCGGGACAGATCGCTGCGTGCTCGATCCGGTCGCCCGGCAGAGCCCCGACGTCGTCGAGCACGGCCAGCGTCAGGAGCAGGGACTCCCGCGTCACGCAGTGGACGGCCAGCGGCCGGCCCTTCGAATGGCTGGCCTCGACGGTCGCGGCCAGCGCGTTGTAGTCAGGCAGATCGTGGTCGCGCAGGAGAAGCTTCCGTGGTCCGACACCGGCGGGGTCGCCAAGGAGCAACAGACGCTGGGGAAGCGTCCCGAGCAGGCTGATCGCCGACTCGTCGAGATCCGGGGTGGCGTCAGTGACACCGGTGAGGCCGAGTCGGGCGAGCCGTCGGCCAACCTCGCCGAGTTCGGGGGACACCGCCGGCAGCGCCGGTCGGAGTCGTGCGTCGTAGCGCCACAGTCGCCCCGTCGGTACGCCGCCCTCATCGCGCTCGACGTCGTCGGTGTCGTCGAGCACATGGGCCACGAGCCGCAACGCCGCCGAGTTGAGCATCCACAGCCCGCCTGAGCGGTGCTGGACGCGAACCGGCCGGTCGGGCACGAGTCGGTCGAGGGCATGACGGTCGACGCTAGCCTCGGCGTTCACCCCTCGTACCCAGCCGGATCCGGGTGCCCCTCGCAACGCCTCCAGCCCCGGCCCGCAGTCGACGGACGACCACGCGGCGGTGAGGGCGAGCACGTGCAGGTGATGATCGTGCAGTCCGGGGATCAGGGCGCCGCCGCGGCCTTCCACCTCGGTCGGATGCGCCCCGGGCGGATGGCCGCAGCGACCCCGACCGACGCGCGCCACGTGGCCGTCGACAACGCAGACGTCGGTGCGCGTGCCGTCTACCTCGACGTCTCGCAGGTGCAGGCTCACCGGGTCCGCGGCCTCTCCACGCGTACGACGTCCTCGGCTGTGTCGAGCCACCACTCGCCGTCACGCAGCCGAACGTGATGATCCACCCTGGATGCCGGCGGCCTGACCGTCTCGGCTGCCACGTGAAGCATGGAGACGTCGATGAGGCGGGCATCCTCGGAGTCGAGCGCCGCTCGGCCCGCGACTGCTGCGGCGACCCCGCTCAGAGGGTCGGCGATAGCATCGCCGACCGGCACCGGCGTCCCGTCGTCGACGTGGACGAGCCCGGCGGACGCCGCGACGTCGTCCCCGAAGCCGACCGCATCCGACGACCGACCGCGGGCCGTGATCGACAGCCAGCTGGTCCCCGCGGCGACGACATCCTCGGCGATCAGCCCGAGCTGTTGAAGCGCACGCGGGCGGGACGCCTCCAGCACGAGATCCGCCGACGCGACCAGATCGTGGAGCCGGTCTAGCTCTGTCGCGAAGTCGAGCACGAGCTGGTCGTGGTCGTCGTGCAGGATCCGGAAGAACTCAGGCGGTCCCGACCGAGCGCCGTCGGGGCGCTGCACGCTCTCCACCTTGACGACGCAGGCGCCGGTCAGACCGAGCAGGTGGGCACACAGCGGACCCGCCCACAGACTGGTGAAATCGACCACCAGAGGCCGGTCGACGACCGTACGTCGGCCGAGGACGGCCTCGAGGACTCCCGGGCGGTCGTCAGGAGGAGTGTCGGGCACCCTGCCGCCCGGAAGCCCTAGCAGGCGAAGCCGGTCCTGGGCGTCGCCGGCACTGCGGGTGCCCGCCCACTCGGCGACCGCCGCCCAGGGATCTGGCCCGACCGGACCCTCGACGAGCGCCGGCAGCAGCTCGATGTCGGTCGGTCTGGCGAGGGAGAGCCCGACCCAGCCGTCGGCGGCCGCCAGCGTGCGGAATGCACCACCGCAGGACCACGGTGCGTTCCGCCCGAGTCCGGCGTGAGCAGCGCGTTCACCGAGCAGACCGGGGATGGCAGGCACGCCCGGCCCCAGGGTCGCAAGGGACTCGCGCACCGTCGTCGCGCCGCGACCGGGTGGAACCACCGGCGGTCCGGCGGAGCGCCCGGTCAGCCACATCGCTCCCGAGGTTGCCCAGTCGCGCAGCTCCTCAGCGGACGACATCGACCAGACCCCACTCCTGGGCTGCCGCGGCGTCGAGCCGCCTGCCGGACAAGGCGAGGTAGGCCGTGCGCCAGCGGCCGATCCGGTGGTTGACGGAAACGGTCCCGCCGGCGCCGGGTACCAGCCCCATCCGGAGCTCCGGTAGCTGCACCCAGGTGTCGGAGCTGGCCACGACCTGGCCAGCGAACGAGGGCAGCTCGATGCCAGCACCGATGCAGGCCCCGTGCAGGTGGACCGTGATCCGTCCTCGAAGCTGGTGGATCAGCCATCCCGCCGAGCGGCCGAGCCTGGTCATGTGTGCTGCGACCGGGTCGTGTGCCGTTCCGAACTCGTCCAGATCCCCACCCGAGCAGAAGGAAGGCCCGGCTCCGCTCAGCACGACGCTCCTGATGGACCTGTCGAGCCTGGCCACCTCGAGCCCCTCGATCAGTGCGTCGCGCAACGACCGGCTGAAGGCGTTGTGGCGGTGTGGCCGGTTGAAGGTGATGGCGAGGTCGTCGTCGATCCTGTCGAGCAGGACGGGTTCGTCATCTGGCGGAACGACGGCGACGGGTGTCGCGGCGCGCCAAGCAGCGAACTCCGGACCGGCGAGGAGGGTCGAGTATGCGAGTGACTCGAGCTGCAGCCCGTCGTAGACGTCGGCCCGAGACGTCGCAGGAAGGAGCGAGGCGAGGGTGATCGCGGCACCCGGCGCCGCCGCGACGGTCGCGGCGATGTCGTCGACCGCGTCCGTGACCGACACCCACGATCGGCCGGGGCCGTTCGGAGCGAGCGTGAGCGTCAGAGCGTCGAGAACCGCTGCCGACGTCGGCGGCAGTGCGACCGACGACCAGCCGAGCGTGACGATCGACCGCTCGGCGAGGGTCGCGGCGGCCGTCGCGACCACCGGCGAGGACCAGTCCGTGGTGCTCAGGTCGACGACGGCAAGGGCAGGCTGGCCGGGATCGCCGGTGAGCCGGGCGCACCCGTCTGCGAGGTCGGTCAGGCTGACGAACTCCACTGCTCCTCGCTCACGTCCACACGACAGGGCGCCGCGGTCGGTGCCCGTCCTGTGCAGGATAGGCACGGCCTCACTGCTGCTGAGCCGCGATCGGGCGTCGGGCGACCCCGAGTAGCGCTGCCGCCGCGACGCTCCCGCCGACTGCCGCCACCGCAGCCCAGGCCAGGCCGGCGAGGTCGAGCCCGAGCAGGTGGTCCAGCGACCACTCGCCGGGCCCGGTCGCCGCCAGGCCGACAGCGACCGTAGCGACCAGCACGGTGTACTCCCAGCCACCCTTGAACACGAAGTAGCCCTTGCCGCGGTGATCGGTGAGGGTCGCGACCAGCATCAGGCCGACGAAGGCCGTCGCGGCGATCCCCGTGAGCAGGCCGAGCGACATCAGTACGCCGGCCGTGAGCTCGGTCCCGGCGGCGAGCCGAGCGTGCAGCCAGCCCGGCCGGAGGCCGAGTCCCTCGAACCAGCCGGCGGTTCCGGTCAGTCCGCCGCCGCCGTACACCTTGTTCCAGCCGTGCAGGAAGAGCATCGGCCCGAGGGCGACGCGGAGGAGGAGCAGCCCAAGATCAAGATCCATCATCGTCTCCTCGTTCGATCGCGTGCAGATGTCAGAGGATGGCGCCGCTGACCTTGAGCTCGATGATCTCCTCCATCGAGTAGCCGACCTCCTGGAGCACCTCGTCGGTGTGCTCGCCGTGCTCGGGGGATCGACGGGTCTCGCCCGGAGACTCGTTGAACTGCACCGGCGCGGCAACCAGCTTGAACGGCGTTCCGTTGTGGTCCTCGAGGTCGGCGATGTAGTTGTTGGCGACGACCTGTGGGTCCTCGACCACCTCCAGCGGGTGCTGGACCTTGGCCCACGCGCCGTTGAGGGTCTCGAGGATCGGCTCCCATTCGGTGTAGGTCCTCTTGGAGAACGCCTGCGACAGCGCCGCGCATGCCTCGACATTGTTCTGTGCGCGCTTGGCGTGGCTGTCGAAGCGTTCGTCGGTGATCAGCTCGGGCGCGCCCAACGCCGTCACCAGCTCGGGCCAGAACCGGTCGGACTCCAGCATCACGAGCGTCACGAATCGGTCGTCAGCGGTGCGGTAGGTGTTCACCAGCGGGTTCGGCGCACGGTCGGGCGTGTGCTTCGGGTAGACCTTCTGGTTGAAGGCATACGCACCGGCGATGGTGCCGCCCATCGCCCATGCACCCGTGGCGAGGAGCGAGCCGTCGACCGTCAGGGCCTCGCCGGTCCGCTGGCGGTGGAAGAGGGCCGTGCTGATGGCCCCGGCGAGCGCCAGACCACCGAGGACGTCGCCGAAGGCCGGCCCGGGCATCGTCACCGGGTACCCGAGGCTATCCGGGCTGACGTTGGAGGCGATGCCGGTGCGAGCCCAGAAGGACGTCAGGTCGTAGCCGCCGCGCTCCGACTCCGGGCCCTCCTGGCCCGCCGCGGAGCCGCGGGCGTAGATGATGTCGGGGTTGTGCGCGCGCACGTCGTCGACGTCGATCTTGAGCTTCTTGCGTGCCGAGGGGCGGAAGTTGGTGAGGAAGACGTCAGCGGTGCTGACCAGCTTCATGAGCAGCGCGTGACCCTCCTCGGTCTTCAGGTCGAGTGCCACGCTGCGCTTGCCGCGGTTGGGCAGTTCGAACATGTGGGCGACGCCGCCGGCGGGGATGAGGCCCGAGCTGACCAGGCCTCGCTGCGGATCGCCGACCTCGGGGTGCTCGATCTTCAGCACGTCGGCGCCCCACTCGGTCATGAGCGCGCCCGCTACCGGAACATACGTCCACGCGGCGACCTCGACGACTCGGATCCCGCTCATCACACCGACCACGATGCTGTTCCCTTTCCTGCGTGGGACTGGATCGAAGACCTGATCAGATCACCGCCAGCTCGATAGATTCTGACTGAGTGTACATAAACTTCGTGGGATAGTGTGCGGTCGGTCACAAGTTATGTAGCGTAAAGGCGCGCTGCTGGTGGACTACATCCCATCAGTAGGGTGAACTATCTGACGATCGAGTTCAGTTCAAGTGGTGGAGGAATTCCATGGCAGAACCGGCGGGGCGCATGCTCCCCGAGGTCACTCCCGACTCGCGAGCGTTCTGGACGGGGGGATTCGAGAACGAGCTGCGGATCTATCGGTGTCAGTCCTGCAGGCAGTGGATCCATCCACCGGTCGGAGCCTGCTGGAAGTGCCGCAGCCGAGACGTCGCTCCTGAGGTCGCATCGGGTCGCGCGACTGTGGCGGCCTTCTCGGTCAACCATCACCCCTGGTTCCCGGCCTTCCCGCCGCCGTACGTCGTCGCGGCCGTCGAGCTCGATGAGCAGCCGGGGGTCAGGCTGACCACCTGCCTGGTCGACTGCGACGTGGACCAGGTCGAGATCGGGATGGCCGTCGAGGTCGTGTTCGACGAGCAGGACGACGTCGCCCTGCCCCTCTTCAAGCCGGTGAGCGCATGACCTTCGTCGAGAACCGCGCCGTCATCACTGGCGTCGGCCAGTCGCAGATCGGCCGCCGCATCGGCCGTACCGGCATCGACCTCGCCTTGGAGGCCGCCGAACGTGCCGTCGAGCACGCCGGGCTCACCTTCGACGACATCGACGGTGTCGCCAGCTACCCCGGGCCCGTCGCCGCCGAGGGCGGCTTCGTCGGTGCGACCACCCACGACGTCCGTGATGCCTTCGGGCTGAGGACCACATGGCACGTCAGCGGCGTCGAGACCTCGGGCCAGATCGGCACGCTGCTCGACGCGGCGGCGGCCGTCGCGTCCGGTCGCGCGACCCACGTCCTGTGCTTCCGTTCCGTGTGGGAGGCCACCGCACAAGCGTCGGGCAGGGCCGCCGCGCTGACGGGCAAGAGCGTCCGGGCCTCCGGGCACTCCGAGTTCCGCCTGCCGTTCGGCGCGGCCTCGCCTGCGAGCTGGATCGGCATGTACGCACAGCGCTACATGCACGACTTCGGGCTCACGCGCGAGCAGTTGGGCAAGCTGGTCATCAACGCCCGCCGCAACGCGGGCCTCAACCCGAACGCGATCTATCGCGACCCGCTGACCATGGACGACTACCTCGGCGCTCGGATGGTCTCGACGCCGTTCGGCCTCTACGACTGCGACGTCCCCGCCGACGGCGCGACGGCGGTCATCGTGTCGAGGCGGGAGGCGGCCGCGGGGCTTGCCAACACGCCGATCTCGATCGAGGCCGCAGGCGCGGCGCTCTACGAGCGGCACAGCTGGGACCAGCGCGCCGACCTCACGACCATGGCCTCGCACGACGCCGCGGCGTCGATGTGGGACACCACCCGGTTCACGGCGGCCGACGTCGACTTCGCGACGTTGTACGACGGCTTCAGCTATCTGTGCACCCAGTGGATCGAGGCCTTCGGCTTCGCCGAGCACGGCAAGGTCGGTCCGTTCCTCGACGACGTCGACCACTACCGCCTCGAAGGGGAGCTGCCGATCAACCCGCACGGCGGCCAGCTCTCAGCCGGCCGCCTCCACGGCTACGGCTTCGTTCACGAGGCCTGCGTCCAGCTGTGGCGGGAAGCCGGTGACCGGCAGATCGCGAAGGACGTCGAACTCGCGGCGGTCGGCGTGGGTGGCGGGCCGGAGGCCGGCTGCATGCTGTTGCACCTCGCGGACGCCTGATAGTGCAGCGACGCCGGGCGGGGCTACATGCCACGCCCGGCGTCGTCGCGAATGAGGACGACGGTCTTGCCCACCGAACGCCGTCCCGCTACGTGCTGCAGGGCGTCGCGCACGTGGCTGAGCGGGAAGGTGGCGTCGACGAACGGGCGGATCCTGCCGGCCTCCCACAGCTCGGTGAACTCCCTGCGGTCCCGCTCTGCCGCCTCAGGATCATGAGCGGCGAACGTGCGCACCTCCAGACCCTTCACGGTGACGCCTTTGAGCATCACGACGTTGAGGGGGATGCGGGGGATGTCGCCACTGGCGTAGCCGAGGGTCACGAACCGGCCACCCCAGCGAAGCTCGCGCAGCGCGTCCTCGGACACCGACCCGCCGACCGGGTCGAGCACGACGTCCACCGCGCTAGCGCCGACGATGTCGCGAAGGTGACGTCGGAGATCGCCCTCGGAGTAGTCGACGACGTACCTCGCTCCCCGGGCGCGAGCGGCCGCCAGCTTCCTCGGATCGGACGCCGCGGCGATCACCGTCGCCCCCCGGATCGCGGCCAGCTCGACGGCCGCAAGGCCCAGGCCGCCGCCGGCGCCGAGGACCAGCACCGTCTCACCGGCGCTGACCTCGGCGACCGACCGGAGGGCGTGGTACGCCGTCAGGTGGCACACCCATGTCGCCGCTGCGTCGATGACTGAGACCGAGGCTGGGATCGGATGGGCAGCCTGGGCGGGCGCGACGAGGAACTCGGCGAACGCGCCGGGCGCGAGCACCGCGACGCGATCTCCGACAGACCAACCGCTGACGCCGTCACCGATCCCTGCCACGACGCCGGCGGCCTCGTGTCCGGGAACGAATGGCAGCGGTGTCCTCGTCTGATAGCTGCCGCCGATCATGAGCACGTCCGGGTAGTTGACTCCCGCGGCATGCACCGCGATCAGGAGCTCGCCGGGCCGGGGAGAGGGCACGGGCACGGGGTCGAGTCGGACCTGGTCAGGTGAGCCGAGCGCGTGCACCCGCGCCACAAGCGCGGTTGGTGTGCTGCCGTCGTTCACGCGGGGTCTCCGATCGTAGAGTAATTGCGTTCTCACCTGAGAGTAACTATATTCCAACCATGGATGTCGAGTCGCTCAGCAGGTGGATGGACACGGCGGGACTCCCTGGCCAAGGTGATCTGGCGCAGGTGAAGCCGCTGTCGGGCGGCTCGCAGAACGAGCTCTACCTGGTCGACCGTGGCGGCGAGCAGATGGCACTTCGCCGCCCTCCTGCCCGCGACGTCGCAGCCAGCGCGCAGGTGTTGATGCGCGAAGCGCGCCTGCTTCGCGCGCTGGCCGGCACCGACGTGCCCCACGCCCGTCTTCGGGGTGTGACCGACGACCCCGCCGTGATCGGCGCACCCTTCTACGTCATGGACCTGGTCGACGGCTGGAGTCCGATGAACGGCGGGTGGGCAGCGCCGTTCGACACTGATCTCGAGGCGCGACGCGGGCTGGCGATCGAGCTGGTCGACGGCGCCGCGAAGATGGCCAGGGTCGACTGGAGGGCGCAGGGCCTCGAGGGTTTCGGAAAGCCGGACGGCTTCCTCGAGCGGCAGGTCGACCGCTGGCTCTCGCACCTGTCCGGCTACAAGTTCCGTGACATCCCCGGCCTCGACGAGACCGCGCGATGGTTGCGCGAGCACACCCCGCGCACCTTCGAGCCGGGCATCATGCACGGCGACTACCAGTTCGCCAACGTCATGTACCGGCACGGCGCCCCCGCGAAGCTCGCGGCGATCATCGACTGGGAGATGGCGACCATCGGCGACCCGCTCCTCGACCTCGGCTGGGTCCTCGTCGGATGGCCGCCCGAGGGTGATGCGATGAAGTACGCCCGCTACCTCGACTACGGGGGCATGCCTCCGCGGGACGACATGCTCGAGCACTACGCGAGGGTGAGCGGTCGCGACGTCTCCTACGTCGACTACTACGTCATCCTCGCCCGCTTCAAGCTGGCCATCGTGCTCGAGGCGAGCGTCGCAAGACATGTCAAGGGCGAAGCCGACGATCGGGTCGCCCGCTTCGGCCCCATCGTGCTGGAGCTGATGGAGTTCGCGGCCTCGCTGTCGCGCACGACGTCCCTGCGCTGATCGAACCCGTCCCTACCCCCCACCAGAGGAGCAGACCCATGAGTTGGGACTTCGAGACAGACCCCGAGTTTCAGAAGAAGCTGGACTGGGTCGACGAGTTCGTCCGACACGAGATCGAGCCGCTCGACCTCGTCTGGCCGCACGACAACTACAAGCCCCTCGACGACGAGCACCGGCGGATCGTCGACCCCCTCAAGCAGCAGGTCCGGGATCAGGGCCTGTGGGCCTGTCACCTCGAGCCCGCGCTCGGTGGTCAGGGCTACGGGCAGCTCAAGCTCGCGCTGCTCAACGAGATCCTCGGCCGCTCGACCTGGGCTCCTGTCGTCTTCGGGACCCAGGCGCCCGACACCGGGAACGCCGAGATCATCGCCCACTTCGGGACTCCCGAGCAGAAGGCGACCTACCTGCAGCCGCTCCTGGACGGCGAGATCTTCTCGACGTACTCGATGACCGAGCCGCAGGGCGGTGCGGACGTGTCGGGGTTCGAGACCACGGCGGTGCGCGACGGCGACGACTGGGTCATCAACGGCTCGAAGTTCTTCTCCTCCAACGCCCGTTACGCGACCTTCTTCATCGTGATGGCCTACACGGACAAGGACGCCGGTCCGCACGACGGCATGTCGATGTTCCTGGTGCCCGCCGACACGCGGGGCATCACGATCGAGCGCAACCTCGCCCTCATCCACGAGCCGGCCGAGGAGGGTTCGGAGGCCTACATCCGCTATGAGAACGTGCGGGTGCCGTCGACCGCGCTGCTCGGTCAGGAGGGCAAGGCCTTCCAGGTTGCGCAGGTCCGCCTCGGCGGCGGCCGCGTCCACCACGCGATGCGCACCGTCGGCCTCGCCCAGCGTGCGCTCGACATGATGTGCGAGCGCGCGCTGAGCCGGGTCACCCGCGGGCGGCCGCTGGCTGAGCGCGAAACCGTGCAGACCTTCATCGCCGAGTCCTACGCCCAGCTCACCCAGTTCCGGCTCTTCGTGCTGCGCACCGCCTGGCTGATCGACAAGACCCAGGACTACGCACAGTGCCGGAAGGACATCAGCGCCATCAAGTTCCTCACGCCCAAGGTGCTGCACGACATCGTCCAGCGATCGATCCAGGTCCACGGCGCTCTCGGTGTCACCCAGGACACCCCGCTGGCCAAGATGTGGATCAGTGCGCCCGTGATGGGCCTCGTCGACGGACCGACCGAGGTTCACCTGCGCCAAGTGGCCCGCGCCGTGCTCAAGGGGTACGACGCGACGGACGGCCTCTGGCCGACTGACCACATCCCGTCGAGACTTGCCGCCGCCCGCGAGAAGCTCGGAGTCGCAGCCCGATGACCGAGCGGTTGGACGGTCGCCGCGTCATCGTCACCGGTGGGGCGAGCGGCATGGGCGCCGGCCTGGTCCGAGCGTTCCCGGCGCTCGGCGCCGACGTCGTGTCGATGGACATCGTCGACGATCCTGGCGCCGCGATCGCCAGCGCCGCCGGAGCCGGCTTCGTCGCCTGTGACGTGGCCGACCCGGCGAGCGCCGAGGCGGCGTTCGCGAACGCGGTCGGCCAGCTGGGCGGCCTCGACGTGCTCATCCACGCGGCGGGCATCGCGCCCGGCGGAGCTGCGGAGGACATCGCGATCGAGACGTGGGACCGGGTCATGCGGATCAACGCCACCGGCACGTTCGTGACCAACCAGCTCGCCTTCCGGCACCTGAAGGAGAGGGGCGGCCGGATCATCAACTTCGCCTCGGCAGCGGGGGTGCAGGGTCTGAAGAACAAGGCCGCCTACTCCGCGAGCAAGGGCGCCGTCGTCGCGTGGACCCGGACAGCAGCACAGGAGTGGGCGCAGTACGGCGTCACGGTCAATGCGATCGCACCCGCGATCTGGACGCCCATGTACGACACCACCCGGGCCTCGATGACTCCGGAGCAGCTGGCCGCGCATGACGCGTTCATGGCCACCGCTGTCCCGCTCGGCGGCAAGCTGGGCGACGTGGAGCGGGACTTCGTGCCCGTGCTGGCCTTCCTGTCGGGCGACGGAGCTCGCTTCATGACCGGGCAGGTGTTCCCGGTCGACGGGGGCACCCTGATGATGCGCTGAGTGCCGTCCCGGCTTACGGGATGCCGCCGTCAGAGCGCAGGATCGTGCCCGAGGTGTAGCTCGACGCGTCGCTGGCGAGGAACAGGGCGGCTCCCACGATCTCGGGCGGGTTCCCGACGCGCTTGAGGTGGAGTCGCACCGCCTGCTTGTTGGTGTAGTCCATGTCCCACGATGCGGCGACGTCGGTCAGGTACTGACCTGGCATCAGCGTGTTGACGCGAACCTCAGGGCCGAGGAGATGGGCGAAGCCCTCGGTCATGGCATTGAGACCGTTCTTCGCGGCCGCGTAGGGGATGATCGAGCCCATCGGCCGGAGCGAGCCGGTGCTGCTCACGTTGATGATGCTCCCTGATCCGGCTGCCTTCATCCGGGTGCCGACCAGCTGGGTGAGGCGGAACGGGCCCTTCAGGTTGAGGTTGATGACGCTGTCGAACATCTTCTCGGTGACATCGGTGACGTCGTCGTACAGCGGCGACATGCCGGCGTTGTTGACCAGCACGTCCACCTTGCCAAAACGGGAGTACGCCGCCTCCACAAGCCCTTGGACCTCGTCCCAGCGCCCGAGGTGGCACGCGTAGGCAAGACCCGAGCGATCGGTCGTCGACTCGATCTCGGCCACGACCTCCTCGCAGTTGTCCAGCTTGCGGCTCGTGACAACCACGTGTGCTCCTGCGCGGGCGAATGCCAGGCTCATCTCCCGGCCGAGGCCGCGGCTTCCGCCCGTGACGAGGGCGACCTTCCCGGCCAGGCTGAAGAGGTCGAACGGTGAGCCTGACGCGGTGCCCGTCGAGCCCGTGGTGTCATGATGGTCGGAAGTCATGGCTCTCCTCAGAACAGAATCAGGTTACTCTCCATGCAGAACGATACATCACCCGAGCGACCGTTGACTGTTGGTGACCGCGCCGCTCGTGCGGCCGATCGGCGGCTCGAGCGCCAGCGGGTCAGTGCGGCCGACGAGGTCGACAGGATCCTCGGGGTCACGCTCGCTCTGATCGAGAAGTCGGCGCCGACGATGCCGCCGGTCTCGGAGATCACCGCCGCGGCGGGCATCTCCAACCAGACGCTCTACCGCACGTTCGGCAGCAAGGACGAGCTCATCCTGGCCGTCCTGGAGCGCGGCGTCATCCGGGTCGCCGAGGCGATGAGGCTTCGGATGGACGAGTTCGAGGATCCACGCGACCAGATCCTCGCGTGGATCCGCGTCGTCCTCCGGCAGGTGAGTGCGCCGGCAGCCGCCGAGACGAGTCGGTCCGTGCTCGGCTACCTCCACCAGGCCGGGGCGGTCGGAGGCGCGAACCAGGTCGAACTCCTGCGCCCTCTGACGGCGCTGCTGGCCGAGCCGCTCACCGCACTCGGGAGCGATCCGGCCAGGGACGGTGACTGCGTCTCCGACCTTGTCCTGGGCGCCATGCGGCGACATCTGTGGGACTCGACGGCGCCCTCGGCCGCCGAAGTCGACGCCGTGGGGCGTTTCGTCCTGCGTGGGCTCGGCGCGAACGTCGAGCGATGAGCACCTTCGCAGGGAAGGTCGCCGTCGTCACGGGCGGAGCGTCCGGGATCGGGTACGCCGTGGCGCGCAGGCTCCTCGACGAGGGCGCCAGCGTCGTGCTTGCCGACGTCGAGCGTCCGGCTCTCGCGCGAGCTGCGGCGGAGCTGGGCGCGAGCGGGGTCGTGACGGATGTGGGGGACGCGGCGGCGATGGAGCGCCTCGGGGCCGAGGTGATCCGGCTGCACGGGCGCGTCGACATCGCCGTGCTCAATGCGGGAGTCGCACGGGTCGCGCCGTTCGAGCAGCTCACTCGCGATGACTTCGAGTGGGTGCTGGGCGTCAACCTGTGGGGGGTCGTCCACGGGATGCGCACGTTCGTACCTCTGCTCGAGCAGACCTCGACGGACGGCTTCCTCCTGAGCACCGCTTCGATCGCCGGCGTGCGAACCGCGCCGGGCCTCGCTGCGTACGGTGCCTCCAAGTTCGCCGTGGTAGCCCTGACCGAGACCCTCGAGCAGGAGCTGGCTGCCCGGTCGTCGTCGCTCGCGGTCGGCGTCATGGTGCCGGCGATGGTCCGCACCAATATCGTCGACAGCGAGCGCAACCGGCCAGGCGCGGGTGCTCCCGCCGCGCCGTCGACCGCCGGCCGGGACGATGTCGTCACGCGCCCCGGGGTCCTCGATGCCGACGTCGCCGCGGCGATGGCGGTCGAAGGCATCCGACGCCGGGATCTCTACGTGGTGACCCACCCCGAGCAGCTCGCGTCGGTCCGGGAGCGCCATCGCCGGATCGAGGCGGCGTTCGAGAGGGCGGACGATCGCGGAACGAGCGCGTGACGGGCTCGCAAGTCGTGTACATGCCGTCAGAGTAAGAGGTGAGCTCCAGGGCAGAAGGGTCTGACGATTCCGCCTTTACCGAATCTCCGTAGCGGAAAGGTTGACCGCTGTGAGCGGGGTCACTAATGTACAAACCGTCAGAAGCCCCCCGCCGTACGACATGTGACGGATGCGCAGGGGCTGCCCCAGCGCAGCGAGGAGGCGTCATGCCGCTTCAGGACCACATGCAGTTGATCTCCGTGGACGACCACGTGATCGAGCCGAAGAACCTCTGGGCCGAGCGGCTTCCTCAGAAGTTCCAGGACCAGGGCCCGCGGATCGTCGAGATGGACATGAGCAAGAGCCACGGCGACGACGGTCTGTCGGCGGCGCTGATCGACGCCTCGCGCAACGGCAAGGACGGCGCCGAGGCGAAGGCGCCCCGGCTCGCCGAGGTCTGGATCTACGAGGGTCGCGTCTACCCGAACATCGGGCTGAACGCCGTGGCCGGCAAGAAGCCCCAGGAGTACGGCATGGAGCCGACGCGGTACTCCGACATGCTCCCGGGCTGCTACGACATCAAGGCGCGCATCGCCGACATGGACATCGACGGCGTCCAGGCGGCCATGTGCTTCCCGTCGTTCCCCCGGTTCGCCGGCACCGTCTTCCTCGAGCACACGGACAGCCAGCTCGCACTCCTGTCGGTCCAGGCGTGGAACGACTTCATCCTCGATGAGTGGTCTGCCTACGACCCCGGACGCATCATCCCGATGATCATCCTGCCGCTCTGGAGCCCGGAGGAGGCAGCCAAGGAGATCTACCGCTGTGCCGCCAAGGGCGCCAAGGCGATCACCTTCCCCGAGAACACCGTCAGCCTCGGGCTCCCGTCGTTCTACACCGACCACTGGGACCCGGTCTTCCGCGCCGCCGAGGAGACGAACATGCCGCTGTGCATGCACTTCGGCTCGTCGGGCAAGCCGCCGATCACCTCGCCCGAGGCGCCGATGGCAGTGATGATCGCACTGTTCGGCACCAACTCGATGGACGCCACCGCGGACCTGCTGTTCTCGCCGGTGTTCTACAAGTTCCCGAAGCTGAAGGTGGCGCTCTCCGAGGGTGGCATCGGCTGGATGCCGTACCTGCTCGAGCGCATCGACCTCACCTGGGAGCGCCACCGCTGGTACCAGAACGTCAACAAGGAGGTCCGGCCCTCGGACCTCTTCCGTGAGCACATGTACGGCTGCTACATCGACGACTTCGAAGGCATCGCCCGGCGCCACCAGATCGGTCTCGACAACATCCTGTGGGAGTGCGACTACCCGCACTCGGACTCGAACTGGCCCAACAGCCGCGAGTACGCCGCCAAGCTGCTCGTCGACGTGCCCGACGACGAGGCCCACAAGATCGTCGAGCTCAACGCTCGCAAGCTCTACAACTTCCCGCGGCTCTGAGGCCGGCTCCTATGGCTGACAAGGACATCGACGCCCCGGACTGGATCGACCAGGACCTGCTGACCCGGGAAGAGGCCGGCGAGCGGCTCGACGAGGAGATCGCGATCGTGCGCCGCAGGGTCGCGGAGCTGGAGGCGGCGCCTGCCGACCAGCGGACCGTCGACTCACTCGAGATGGTGCGCCGGCGACTGGCGGCGATGGAGGGCGTGCGGGCCGACCTCTGAGGCGGGTCGCACGACAACAAGGACGAGTCACCCTGAGCGGGACAGACCTGAGCGGGACAGACCTGAGCGGTACAGACCTGAGCGGTACAGACCTGAGCGGTACAGACCTGAGCGGTACAGAAGGAGTGCTGTGAGCAGCAGGATGCAGGGCAAGATCGCGCTGATCTCCGGGTCCACCCGGGGGATCGGGCGTTCGATCGCCGAGAGCTTCGCCGCCGAAGGTGCCAAGGTGGCGATCACCGGACGCACGGTCGAGCGTGGCGAGAAGGTCGTCGCGCGGATCCGGGAGATGGGCGGCGAGGCGGAGTTCTTCGAGCTGGACGTGACCTCCGAGGAGAGCGTGCGTCACGTCGTCGAGGCGGTGGCAGCGCACTTCGGTGGGCTGACGACGCTCGTCAACAATGCGGCCCCCACGGGCACGGTGGCGACGACGATCAAGCCGATGCACGAGTACTCCACCGAGGAGTGGGACTCGATCGTGCTCGGCACGTTGACCGGCAACGTGTTCTGGTCCTGCAAGTACGCCTGGCCCCACCTCGCGGCGGCCGAGGGGGCCTCGATCATCAACATCTCCTCGGGCCAGTCGCTGGCCGGGTTCAAGGGCTTCAGTGCCTACGCGGCGGCGAAGGGTGGGATCAACAGCCTGACCCGGTCGCTGGCCGCGGAGGGCAGCGTCGACGGCATCCGTGCCAACTGCATCGTCGTGGGACGGGTCGTGGCCTCGCGCGGCGACACGGGCGTCCACACCGGCGGCGGCCGTCTCACGCGGATCGGGAACCCGATGGACATCGCGTACGCCGCCACGTGGCTCGCGTCCGACGAGGCGGAGTTCGCCACCGGAAGCCTCGTGACCGTCGACGGCGGCTTCTCCATCAACGGTGACCAGGCCGCCGAGGCGGACGCCTCCTGACCGATGCGCGCACTGCGCCTCCTGGAGTGGAAGACCGAGCCGGCTCTCGTCGAGATCCAACGACCGACCGCCGGCCCCGGAGAGGTGGTGATCAGGGTCGGCGGCGCGGGCGCCTGCCGATCCGATCTCACCGTCATGCGGGACTACGACAGCGATCGCCGTCCCTGGCGGCTCCCCTTCACGCTGGGCCACGAGACGGCTGGCTGGGTCGCCGAGATCGGGGAGGGTGTCCGCTCCTTCGAGGTCGACCAGCCGGTGGTGGTCTACGCGCCGTGGGGTTGCGGGCGGTGCCCGTCGTGCAGCCTCGGCCTGGAGACCTACTGCCAGCACAAGGATCGGACAGCGGCGCCGGGCGGGGGCGCCGGACTGGGCAGGGACGGCGGCATGGCGGAGTTCATGAGAGTTCCGGACGCCGAACGGCACCTCGTCGCGTTGCCGGCCGGCCTTGAGCCGCGTCGTGCTGCCCCGCTGGCCGACGCGGGACTGACGGCGTACCACGCCGTCGCCCGCTCCTGGGACAAGCTCCGCCCCGGGTCCGTCGCGGTGGTCATCGGCGTGGGCGGCTTGGGGCACCTCGCCATACAGATCCTCAAGGCCACGACGGCGACCACCGTCGTCGCCGTCGACCTGGAGGCCACGGCCGTGGAGCTGGCCACCCGCGTCGGCGCGGATCACGCGCTCCCTGGCGGGCCGCGGGTCGCTGAGCTCGTTCGGGACCTGGCCGGACCCCGCGGAGCTGAGGTCGTCCTCGACTTCGTCGGCTCGCAGGACTCCCTCGACCTCGCGCGATCTCTCGTCGGGCCCCTGTCGGACCTCACCATCGTCGGCCTCGCGCGAGGAACGGTGCCGGTGGGCTTCCCGACGATCGACTACGAGGTCAGTGTCCAGACGTCCTACTGGGGGTCGAGTCGCGAGCTCGTAGAGGTCGTTGACCTGGCGGCCCGAGGACTGATCGACGTCGAGACCTGCGAGTACTCGCTCGAGGACGCAGCCCAGGCCTACGTCGACCTGGCGCAGGGACGTGTGCGCGGCCGCGCCGTCGTCATCCCTGGGACGAGATCATGACCTGCGGTCGTCGAGCGCCCGACCTCGCTGCCGATCGAGCTAGGACAGTCGCGCGACGACGTCCTCGGCGGTCGCCACTCGGGCGAGAAGGCGGATCTGGTTCTGGATGAAGAACTCGTGGGCCTGTGCGGACGCGCCGGCGGTGCAGTCCTCGACGAGCACGACGTCGTAGCCGCGGTTGACGGCCTCGACGGCCAGACCGGGAAGGGCGACGTTGGTGGAGACACCGGTGAGAACGAGGGTCCGGACCCCGTTGAGCCGCAGCATCGCATCAAGGTCGGTGCCGTAGAACGCGGTCAGGCCGGTGGCCCGACTGCTGACGATGTCCGACGGCTCGGGCCCGAGGGCGGCCGGGATCTCCACGTCCTCCGTGCCGGCCGTCATGCTGCGCGAGCGCAACGCCATGGTGCCGAGGTAGGAGTTGGGAACCATCCCGAGCTGGTCCGGGCGGTGCTCGATCGTGCAATGCACAACGGGCAGCCCGCGTGCACGGAACTGTCGTGCCAGCTCGCCGATCCGTTCGACGATCCCGCGCGTCGCTGCCTCGTGCGCCAGGCCGGACGAGACCGAGCGGCCTGCGTCGAGGATGCCGCGCTGGCACTCGCTGATCACGAGGGCAGGTGCGGCGTACGGGGCGGGTGTCGACTTCGACATCGTGGTGGTCGGCCTCTCGGATCGGCTGTCGCCGGCAGGAGGCGACAAAGTGACAGTAACGCCAGTTCGAAGTGCTGACCATCCCTGAAGCTGGCAGGGTTCGCGCAGTCGGAACCCTTGTCAAGAAGTGACGCGACTGCCAGAATCGGATCAGGTGACGGCTGTCTCATAGTCGGTCGCCCGTCACGAAGTCGAACCAGGAAGCGGTGTCATGGCCGGAGCAGAGTCGCTCGCGTCGAGTCCCCTCAACGATCTGGGGTGGTGGCTCGCCGACCCCGCCGAGCGCGAGGCGACGTTCGCCCGCCACCGGCGTGAGGACCCGCGCCCGTTCGTCCGTGTCAGTGACCGCAGCGAGGCCGGGTTCTGGGCGCTGACCCGCCACGAGGACATCCTCGAGGTGAGCCGGCGACCCGAGGACTTCATCTCCGGGGAGGGCACGCAGATCTTCGACCAGCCTGCCGAGCTACGCGCCTACCGAGGCTCGATCATCGACATGGACAACCCGGAGCACGCGCGACTGCGCAAGATCGTCTCCCGCGGATTCGCCGTCCGCTCCCTCCAAGCGTTGCGGTCCGACATCGAGGAGACCGTGCGCGAGATCATCGCCGAGCTGCCGAAGGACGGGCGCTGCGACTTCGTCACGGACTTCGCCGCACTGCTGCCGCTGCGGATCATCAGCAACATGCTCGGCGTCCCGCGCGAGCACGAGCAGTTCATCTTCGACGCTACGAACGTCATCCTCGGGGCGAGCGACGCCGAGTACATCCCCGACCAGACCGGCGCGGGCATCGGCAAGGCGGTGACGGCCGCCAGCGTGGCGTTGATCGAACTGCTGGAGCAGCTGGCCGAGGACCGCATCGCCAACCCCCGCGACGACGTGATCAGCCAACTGGTCGCCGCCGCCGACGACGAGAACCTCACGCCCGCCGAGATGGCCAAGTTCTTCATCCTTCTCGTCGGCGCCGGCAACGAGACGACGCGGAACGCGATCACGCACGGGCTGCTGGCCCTGACCGCGCATCCCGAGCAGCGCGAGCTGTGGCGCTCCGACTACGACGCGTACGCGGTGAGCGCGGTCGAGGAGATCTTCCGGTGGGCGACCCCGGTGATCCACTTCCGGCGCACCGTCGCGCGCGACGGCGTCGTGCTCGGCGACCAGGAGTTCCGCGCGGGCGACAAGGTCGTCCTCTGGTACAACTCCGGCAACCGGGACGAGACCGTCTTCGACGACCCGTACACGTTCGACATCACCCGCGACCCCAACCCGCACCTGGCGTTCGGTGCGGCCGGACCGCACTTCTGCCTGGGTGCACACCTGGCTCGCCTCGAGCTCCAGGTCGTGTTCAAGGTCCTCTTCGAGGAGTTGTCGGACATCGAGGCCGCGGGCGAGCCGGACCTGCTGCGCTCCAACTTCCTGCACGGGGTCAAGCACCTCCAGGCCACCTACACCCCCCGCTGAGGAGCATCCATGACCGACGCGGTCGTCGAGGACCGAGCCGCGGTGCTGCACAGCACCGAGGCCGGCGTACTGACCATCACCATCAACCGCCCCGAGGCCGCGAACGCGCTTCGGCCCGAGGATCGCGACGCACTGATCGGGCTCTTCAAGGACGCCGACAAAGACCGCGGTGTCCGGGTGGTCGTGCTCCGGGCGAACGGGCGCCTCTTCTGCGCCGGCGCCGACGTCGTGCGGCTGGCAGCCGGTCACGCTGTGAACGTGAAGCGGGCGACCGACCCGATGCGCACGATCATGCATGGAGCGCAGCAGCTGGTCGCCTCGATCCTGGACTGCAGCAAGCCGGTCGTCGCGGTGGTCCAGGGTGGCGCCGCCGGCATCGGAGCGCACCTGGCGTACGCGGCCGACCTGGTGATCGCGACCGAGGACGCGTACTTCGCGGAGGCGTTCGTCAAGCGCGGCCTCGTCATGGACGGCGGTGGTGCCTACCTTCTCCCGCGCCGGATCGGCATGCAGAAGGCGAAGGAAATGGCCTTCTTCGGGGACAAGCTGCCTGCGGCCGAGGCACTCGCTGTCGGCCTTGTCAACCGGGTCGTCGCCGCCGACCGGCTCGACGACACGGTCGACGACTTCGTACGCCGGCTGGCGAGCGGGCCGACGACCGCGATCGGGCTGACGAAGCGACTCCTCAACGACGCCCCTGACACGGACCGCACGGGATCGTTCGTCGCGGAGGCGATGGCCCAGGAGATCCAGTCCTACTCCGACGATGCCAAGGAAGGCGTCCGCGCCTTCGTCGAGAAGCGCCCGACCGAGTTCGTCGGTTGGTGAGGAGTCCAGATGAGTGAGAAGCCACGGGCCGACCTGCCGACCGTCGAGGCGGGGACGATGCCGTACTGGGAGGCAGCGAAGGCGGGCAGACTGCTGATCGCCCGGTGCCGTGCCTGCGAGAAGGTGCACCACTATCCGCGGCCGTTCTGCCCGAGCTGCTGGAGCGAGGACGTCGAGGCGATCGAGGCCAGCGGCAGGGGCACCCTCTACACCTACTCGACGGTGTTCGTGAACGACCTCCACCCCTTCAAGGAGCGGCTGCCCTACGTCGCCGCGATGGTGGAGCTCGACGAGGGCCCGCGACTGATGACGAACATCGAGGGCTGCGGCCCCGAGGAACTGTCCGTCGGCATGGCGGTCGAGGTCGTGTTCCGTCCCCTGAGCGACGAGCTCGACGCGATCGTCTTCCGCCCCGCCACCAGCACCACCCCCTGAGCACCCCCGACCGAAGGAGAGAGAACCCATGAGCGGACTGCTCGACGGAAAGGTCGCCCTCGTCACCGGCTCCGGACACGGCATCGGCCGCGGACACGCGCTCGAGCTGGCCAAGCAGGGCGCGACCGTGATCATCAACGACCTCGGCACGTCCCTGGACGGTGAAGGCACCGGCAAGGTCGCCGACGACGTCGTCCAGATCATCAAGGACCGTGGCGGTCGCGCCGTGCCCGACTTCAGCGACGTCGGCGACGAGGCGCAGGTCGATGCTCTCGTCGAGCGTGCCTACGAGCAGCTCGGCCGCCTCGACATCGTCGTCAACAACGCGGGCATCGTCCGCGACAAGGCGATCTGGAACATGTCCGCGGACGACTTCGACCTCGTCATGCGTGTCCACGTTCGCGGCAGCTGGCTGACCAGCCGAGCGGTGGCAAGGAAGTGGCGCGAGGAGTCGAAGGCGTCGGGCGGGCCGGTGTACGGACGGATCATCAACACCACCTCCGGAGCCGGCCTGCTCGGCCACTTCGGGCAGACCAACTACAGCGCCGCGAAGGCCGCCATCGTCGGCCTCACCCAGACCCTGAGCCTGGAGCTCGCCTCGATCGGCGTCACGGTCAACGCGATCAGTCCCGGTGGCCGGACGCGGATGTCGGCCACGATGGCGGGCGCTGCGCCCGCCATCGAACCCGACGAGCGTGCCGAGGACGAGTTCGATCCGAAGGACCCGTCGCTGGGCTCTCCGGTCGTTGCCTGGTTGGCCAGCCCCGAGGCCGGGCACGTCAGCGGCCAGGTCATCAAGGCGCTGGGGGAGAACATCCAGCTGTTGAAGGCATGGTCGCCCGTAGCTACGGTCTCCAACGGCGGCAAGCGATGGGACGCCACCAAGCTCGGCGTGATCATGGGCACCGATGTGTTCGGGACCCGCGCCGCCGGTCTCCGCTTCGGCGGCTAGACCATCGTCGAGCCGACGTGATCCTGGACGGGGCGCGGGGCACGGTCGACGACCTCCTCGCCGGGTTGGACGACGCACTGGAGGAGGCGGAGCTGCCGGCGTTGCTGCCAGCGGTCGCTCACCTGACCGGCGACGTCGACATTCTCGAGCCGGGGTTGAGGGCCAGCGGCGGCTCGCAGGTCGTCGGCCAGGCGCCGCAGGGTGGCCTGTCTCCCGAGGCTCAGGAGCGGGCGAGGCTCCTCGCTGGCAGCTCGCTGAAGCAGTGGGTCGAGGCCGGGCGCCCGCAGCCCGCGCACACCGACGTCTCGATGCTGGAGATCCTCCGATTCGTCGCCGGGGACGTGGACGCGGACCAGCTGCCGCTGCTCTACCACCAGCTCGGACTGGAACAGCCGGGCGAGGTGCCGGTCGGGACTCCGGCTCCCGAAGGATTCCGTGCAGCCGTCATCGGCGCCGGGATGTCGGGCATCGCCGCCTCACGGCACCTGCGCCGCGCGGGCATCGGCCACGTGGTGCTCGAACGCCACGACGAGGTCGGAGGGGTGTGGATCGAGAACACCTACCCCGGTGTCCGGTTGGACACGAGCAACTTCTGCTACAGCTACTCGTTCGCACAGCGCGATGCCTGGGAGGACTACTACTCACCCGGTGATGCAGTGGCGACATACCTCCGAGAAGTCGCCGATGATCTCGGGATCAGGGACGACATCCGGTTCTCGACCACGGTCCGCTCGGCGGCGTACGACGAGAAGGGCGGCCGGTGGCGGCTCGAGCTGAGCACCCCTACGGGCCCGGACACGCTCTGGGCCGACGCGATCATCAGCGCCGTAGGGCAGCTCAACACGCCTCTCTTCCCGCGGATCCCCGGGATCGACTCGTTCGCCGGGGACTCGTGGCACACGGCCGAGTGGCGGCACGACGTCGACCTGGTGGGCAAACGTGTCGCGGTCATCGGCACGGGAGCGAGTGCCTTCCAAGTGATCCCGCGGATCGCACCCGCAGTGGCATCACTGACGATCTTCCAGCGCACGCCTCCGTGGGTCGTCCCGACGCCGACGTACACGCAGAAGCTGCGGCCCGGCCTGCGCTGGCTGTTCGCGATGATCCCCGGCTACCAGCGCTGGTACCGCTTCGTGCAGTTCTGGACCAACGTCGAAGGGCGGCGGCGGTTTGCGCTGGTCGACCCGACCTGGGACAAGCCGGGATCCATCTCGGCCGACAGTGAGAGCCTTCGGCAGGCGCTCATCGCCCAGCTCGAGCGCGACTACGAGGGCCGGCCGGACCTGCTCGCCAAGATGACACCCGACTACCCGCCGTACGCCAAGCGGATGCTGCGGGACGACGGGACCTGGGCCGCCACGCTGCGACGGGACGACGTCGACGTCGTCACCGAGCGCGTCGTCGCCATCACTCCGAACGGCGTTCGGACGGCGGGCGGTGACGAGGTGGAGGTCGACGTCATCATCTACGGCACCGGCTTCACGGCCTCGAACTTCCTGAGCACCATCCAGGTCACCGGTCGGGACGGCGTCGACCTGCATCGCCGGTGGGGCGACGACGCGCGCGCTTACGCCGGGATCACGGTCCCGGAGTTCCCCAATCTCTTCCTCCTCTACGGCCCGAACACCAACCTCGTGGTCAACGGAAGCATCGTGTTCTTCTCCGAAGCCGAGGTCGAGTACGTGACGTCGTGTCTCGGCCACCTGTTCGAACGCGGTCTCACGGCCATGGAACCGACCGAGGAGGCGCTCGCCGACTACTACACGCGGCTCGACGAGGCGAGCGCCGGCACGGCGTACGGCGTGGCCGGGGTCACCAGCTGGTACAAGTCCAGATCCGGCCGTGTCACTCAGAACTGGCCCCTGTCCACGCTCGAGTTCTGGGACATGACCCGCGCGCCCCGGCCTGAGCACTACCGGTTCCGGTGACCGGCGTGGCGTCCTCGCCGGTGTCCCGGTGGGCATACGACGACCAGCTTCGGGGCGTCGTGCACGATCTGCCGCCTCTCGACCTGGTCGACTTCCGAGCGACGCGCCAGAAGCCACGGCCCCCGTTGGGCGCGACTCCCGGGGTCGACGTCGTCGATCTCACGGTCGAGGCCGACGACGGACATGCGATCCCGGTCCGCGCCTACCGGCCGGTCGGCGCCGGGACCACCCTGCCCGGGATCGTCCACTTCCACGGAGGCGGCTACGTCGTGGGCGCCCTCGACGGCAGCCACGGGCACTGTGCGGCACTGAGCAGCCGTCTCGGAGCCGCTGTCTTCTCCGTCGGCTACCGCCTGGCGCCTGAACATCCTTTCCCCCGGGCGGTCGAGGACGGCGTGGCGGTGCTGAGGTGGCTCCATCAGACGTGCGGCCCGCGACGAGTCGACCCGGATCGCGTCGCTGTGCACGGTCGAAGCGCCGGTGCGGGCCTGGCGGCACGGGTGGCGATCTCAGCGCGTGACGCAGGCCTCCCGCTGCGCTTCCAGTACCTCAACTGTCCGCAGCTGGACCCGACCGCCACGGGCGGCAGCATGATGCTGGCCGGCACCGCCTTCCTGGACGCGGACACCGTCCGGGTCGCCTGGCGTCACTACCTCGGCGACGAAGGAGTGACCGACGCCGCCGTGGTGGCCGCGGCCTCGCCTCTGCACCACCCTGATCTGCGCGAGCTCCCAGCAGCCTTCGTCGCGGTCATGCAGCTCGACCCGGTTCGTGACGACGGGATCGCCTACGCCCACCGTCTGCTGTCCAGCGGAGTCCCGGTCGAGCTGCACCTCTACCCGGGCACGTTCCACTGCTCGTCGGTCATCGTGCCGACCGCGGAGGTCTCGGTGCGCGAGATCGAGGAGGAGGTCGGCGTGCTGCGGCGAGCGCTTCGTGTCACCGCGCCTGATGCGGCCACCCAGCCGGACGTCGTCGAGTGCGTCGCCGGACCATCTGATCAGAAGGGGCAATGATGAGGACGATCGAACGGGACGTGGTGATCGTTGGTGGTGGCCCGTCCGGGGTCACGCTTGCGAGCCTCCTGGCCGGCTACGGCGTGTCCACCCTCGTGATCGATCGCGAGCATGAGGTGCTCGACGAGCCCCGTGCCGTCGGGATCGACGACGAAGCCGTCCGCACGATGCAGTCCTTCGGCATGGCCGAGGCGGTGCTCGAGGACGCCGTGCGCAACGCGCCGATCAGGTACTACGACTCGAGGATGCGGATCCTGGCGCACGTCGCGCCGAGTGGTCGCCCATTCGGGTGGCCGAAGCGGAATCTGTTCTTCCAACCGACCCTCGAACGAGTGCTCCGCGCCGGGCTGGAGAAGCAGAAGGACGTCGAGCTGCGCACGGGCTGCACAGCCGTCGAGCTGAAGCAGGACGACGCCGGTGTCGTGATCGTCGTCGAGGAGGAGGGCGAGCGCTACGCGATCCGAGCGCAGTACGCCGTAGGTGCCGACGGCGGCAGGAGCTTCGTCCGCCAGGCCGCAGGAGTCGCCCTGCAGGGGGAGACCGCCCCGATGAAGTGGCTGGTGGTCGATGTCGAGGACGACACCTGGGACGCGCCCTACTCGGCCGTGTTCACCACGCCCGAGCGGCCGTCAATGACGATCCCGCTGCCGTTCGGCCACCGACGTTTCGAGTTCAAGATCCTCGACGGCGAGGATCCGGACGCGATGGCAGAGCCTGCGACCGTCGAGCGGCTGATGAGGCCGTTCTACCCCGACTCGCCCGTCCCGCCGGCGATCCGACGGCGCATCTACTGGCACCACTCGCGCACGGCCGAGACCTTCCAGGCCGGCAGGGTCTTCCTCGTCGGCGACGCGGCGCACCTGCAGCCCCCGTTCTTCGGTCAAGGCATGAACTCAGGGATCCGGGACGTGACCAACCTGGCGTGGAAGCTCGGCTTCGTCCTCACCGGCCAGGCAGACACCGGGCTCTTGGCGACCTACGACTCAGAGCGTCGCGAGACGGCCAGGGAGATGGTGGACTTCGCCACCGGCATCGGGCGGCTCTACCACCCGCGGAGCCGGCTGACGGAGACCGTGCGCAACGCCGTCTTCCGCGGGGTGCAACGGCTCCCTGGCGGCCGGGACTACATCCTCCAGATGAAGTACAAGCCGGTACCGCGCTACCGGGACGGCTTCGTCGTGCTGCCGACGGACACCGACAAGGGCTCCCTGGCCGGTCGTGCGTTCCCGCAACCCTTCGTGCAGCAGCTCGACGGGAGCCGAGTCCGGCTCGACGAGGTACTCGGCTCGAGTCTCGCCGTCGTCGGGCTGGCGCAGGGGGTGCTCGAGGCGCTGGAGCCACTCGTTGCCGAGAGGCTGCGGACCCACGGCGGGATCGTGGTCCAGTCGCACGTGATGCCGGCCTACCGGCGGGCAGGGCAGTTCGACCCGGCCGCCCGAGGTGACGCGGACCTTCCCGTCATCGACGTCTACGACTTCGACGGAGGTCTCCGGGACCTTCACCTCGCGCGCCCGCGGGACGACGTCTACGTCGTCCGACCCGACCGGTACGTCGCCGCCGTGTGCTCGCTCGACGAGCTCAACCGCGTGCTGGACCGGCTACTCGAGCTGGTCGCGCTGCCAGCGGACGTCACCCTCGGTCCGTCCGCCAGCGCGGAGTGACGCAGGCACCGGGCGCTACGAGCGCAGGTGCGCGACGACCTCGGCACCGAAGGCAGTGAGCGTCTCGGTCGTGCCGAAGTCGTCGAACCGCACGATGCAAAGCTCGACACCACGGTGCTGTTCGGCGCGGAACTGCTCGACGAGCTCAGGCGGCGTCCCAACGAACGGGCGCCCCCAGGCCGACTCCGGCATCCGACGCGCGATCCTGGCGGTCACCGTGCCACGGTCCTCCTCACGGAGCACGACGCCCACGGCGTACTGGGCCGAGATCCGCGCCGACCCCCGCAGCGGGGCCAGCTCCTCGAGCCGGTCGCGGGCACTGCCGACGCAGTTCCACCAGTCGGCATGGTTCGCCACCAGCGGCATCGTGAGCTGACGTCCGCCGCCCCCGATGTGAACCGGTATCCGCCGCTGCACCGGCCGGGGGAGACCGTAGGCACCGGTCAAGGTGAAGTGCTTCCCGGTGAAGTCGAACGGCTCGCCGGAAAACATCAGGTCGAGGATCCGCAGGTTCTCGCCCAGCGCGTCCGCTCGCTCGCGTCGCGACCCCGCCGGAAAGCCGAACGTGGCCAGCTCGGACTCCACCGACCCCCAGCCCAACCCCAGCTCGAGCCGCCCTCCGCTGATCTGGTCGACGGTGGCGGCCATCTTCGCGAGCAGTGACGGGTGCCGGAACGGCGCACATCCGACCAGGTGACCGAGGCGCAGGGTCGACGTCGAGCAGGCGACTGCGGTGAGCAGGGTCCAGCTCTCCAGGGTGTCGCACGGTGGCGCTCCGGGGGCGAGGAGGTGGTCCATCAGCCAGTAGGAGTCGAATCCCGCTGCTTCGGCGCGCCGAGCCTGCTCGATGACCGTCGCCACGTCGGTCTTGAGCTGAGGGGCGTAGACGCCGAAGCGCAGGCCGCCCATCCCTCAGTCCTCCAGCAGCCGGATGGCCCCCATGGGACAGCGCGCGACCGCGTCCTCGACCGTGGCGCGGACCGCCTCAGGAGCGTCGACGTCAGAGCGAGCTGCGTAGCCGTCGTCGTCGAGCCGGAACAGCTCGGAATCGACGGCCTCGCAGAGTCCCTGACCGTCGCACTGGTCGAGGTCGATGTGGATGCGCATGCTCAGTCCTTGCTAGCAGGGGACCTGCCGAGGTACTCGCGCAGGCTGTTGCGATCGGTCTTCTGCATCGCCGTCAACGGGATCTCGTCGACCAGCACGAGGCGATCCGGTGCCTTGTAGTCGGCGAGCCGCTCCCGTGTCCAGCGACGCAGGTCCTCCAGCGTCGGAGGCAGCGCGGGGTCGGCCGGAACGACGAACGCGACCCCGATCTCGCCGATGACCGGCGCCGGCTGGCCGACGACTGCGGCTGTGCGTACCTTCGGATGCTCGACCAGGACGTTCTCGACCTCGAGCGGATGGACGTTGAAGCCGCCGCGGATGTAAAGGTCGCCCGCGCGCCCGACCAGGACGAGGTCGCCAGCGGGGGTGAAGCAGCCGAGGTCGCCACTGATGAGATAGCCGTCGGAGTCGAACGCGTCGCGCGTGAGCTCAGGCTCCTCCCAGTAGCCGCGCATCACGCAGTCACCCTTGACGCGAACGCGTCCGATCACGCCGGTCGTCAGCGGGCGGCCGTCCTCGTCGGTCACCCGCACGCTCATCCCGGGCTGGGGCCGGCCGACGGTCCGGAACAGGACCTCGGGAGGATCAGCGGGCTCGGTGCCGGAGATCGTCGGCGACTCGGTCATGGCGTAGCGGACGACCAGGGGCACGCCGAGGCGCTCGACCGTCCGCTCGACGAGCTCGGGGGGTGCGGGCGCCGTCGCAACGATGCCGACGCGCAGGGCGGGAAGAGAGGCGCGACCGACGCGGGGGTCGTCGAGGAGCTTGGCCCACTGCGTGGGAACACCCCCACACACAGTGATCCGCTCGTTGCGCATCACCTCGTACATGGCCGAGGCCGACCACGGCGTCGGCGTGGCGACCTGCGTGATGCCCCAGACCAGCTGGTCCCACAGCTTGGCCATGTAGCCGGCGTGCGGGAACGGTGTCGCCGTGAGGCGACGATCGAACGGCGCACTCATTACGCCAGCCGAGCGCGCGAACGCCGCGAGGTTGTCGCCGTCGAACCATGCGCCCTTCGGCAGTCCGGTTGTGCCACTGGTGAAGATGATGGCCACCGGATCGGCCCGGTCGACATCGACGCGGGGAAGCGGGCCCGTCGGTTCAAGGGCCAGCTCGGAGCGCGCCAGCACCGGCAACCCGTCCGGCGCCTGGGGGAGGTCCGCGTCTGCGTCCCGGACGACCAACGCGGGGGAGACACTGGTGAGGATGCCCATCACCTCGCGCGGCCCGAGCCTCAGGTTGAGACCGGTGGTGATGGCGCCGAGCATCGCTGCCGCGGCGTAGCAGATGGCGTAGTCGATACCGGAGGGCAGCATCAGGGCGACGACGTCGCCCTTCCCGACGCCGCGGTCCGCGAAGAGGCCTGCGACGGATCGCGCACGGCCCGCCCATTGGGCGAAGCTGATCCGGGAGCCGTCCGCCTCGACGTATGCATCGCGGTCGCCGTACAGGCGCGCCGCGGCCTCGAGCAGGTCGCGAGTGTTCGCGAAGCCGTTGGCGGGGAGGGGAGCGACGACTGCCTCGGGGACGGCTCGGATCACGGCTTGTCGGACCCGAGGAGCACGGTGCCGCTCGAGCAGAACCAGCCGCCGGTTCCGCTGACGCACGCGACCTTCGCGTCAGGGACCTGGCGCGGGCCGCACTCGCCGCGCAGCTGCCTGGCTGCCTCGACGATGAGGAAGAGCCCGCGTTGGCCAGGATGGCAGGCCGAGAGGCCGCCACCGTCGGTGTTCGTGGGGAGGCTGCCACCGAGGCGGAGACTGCCCTTCTCGACGAAGGTGCCTCCCTCGCCCTTCTCGCAGAAGCCGAGGTCCTCCATCGTCAGCAGCAGCATGTAGGTGAAGGCGTCGTAGATCTCCGCCACGTCGACGTCGGCCGGCGTGAGTCCCGCGCGCTGGAACGCCAGAGGTCCGGT
Organism: Nocardioides panacihumi; assembly: GCF_039530925.1. Taxonomy (NCBI): domain Bacteria; kingdom Bacillati; phylum Actinomycetota; class Actinomycetes; order Propionibacteriales; family Nocardioidaceae; genus Nocardioides; species Nocardioides panacihumi. The sequence continues at coordinate 207,999 of NZ_BAAAPB010000004.1, forward strand.
GACCGAGGCCGGGCCGACGGTCATGTCATCCCACTGGCTGGTCAGCATGTGCGAGGTCGCCTCGGCGGCGCCCAGGAACCAGACCGGCGTCGAGCGAAGATCCGCGACCCGGTCCTCCGCGACGAGAACCACGGCGGCGCCGCCGTCGGACCGGATGCAGCAGTGGAGCTTCGTGAATGGGTCGGCGATCATCGGACCGGCCAGCACGTCGTCGATGGTGATCGGGTCGCGGTAGAACGCCTCGGGGTTGTCCTGGGCGTTGAACCGCGCCGACACGGCGACCTCGGCGAGCTGCTCGATGGTGGTGCCGTACTCGTACATGTGGCGCCGGGCTGCCATGGCGTACTTCGAGATCAAGGTGTGCCCGTACGGCGCCTCCCACTGCAGCGGACCGCGAGATCCCCAGTTGATGTTGGCGGTGCGCAGTCCCTTGCGCAGGTCCGCGCGGGCGGTCGAGCCGTAGGTCAGCAGCACGACGTCCGCGTGACCGGCCGCGATGGCGTCGGCGGCGTGGGAGAGCATCACCTCCCAGGAGGCGCCCCCCACGGAGGTCGAGTCGATCCAGCGCGGCCTGATGCCGAGGTACTCGGCGACATCGGCCGGCGGGAGTGTGCCCTGGCTGGTCGAGCCCAGACCGTCGACCTGGTCGGGCCGGAGCCCCGCCTCCGCCAGGGCTCGTCGACTCGCCTGCCCCATCAGCTCGTAGGCGTTCTTGTCGTCGACGCGGCCGAGGTCCGAGAGCGCGACTCCGGCGATGGCCACCTTCCGGTTCACTGAGGAGCCCCCTGCTCGAGAAGCTCGGCGAGCACGTGGGTCGGCTCACCGAAGACATGGCTGATGACGTGCGCGCGCTTGAGGTACAGGTGCGCGTTGTGCTCGTACGTGTAGCCCATCCCGCCGTGCACCTGGATGGTGGCCGCGGCACTGTCGATCGCGGCACGGGAGGCGACCGCCTTGGCGGCGAGGGCGTGGAAGCGAGCATCCGCGCGGCCGGACTGGAGGCAGACAGCGGCGAACAGCGTCTGCGACATCGCGGCGTCCGAGGCGACCGCCATGTCGGCACAGGCGTGCTTGATCGCCTGGTGCACACCGATCGGCCGGCCGAACTGCACCCGCACCTTGGCGTGCTCGGTGGCCAGCCGCGTGACTGCGTTGGCGATGCCGGCCAGCTCGGCAGCGCTGAGAACGACCGCACGGAGCCAGATCGGGTCCGTCGTGCTCGGGAGCCAGTGACGCACGGTCGCCGCGGTCGTGCTGGCGGTGGCCAGGCGGGTGCCCGGGTCAACCGACTCAAGCGTCTCGACGTCGGTGAACTCGGTCAGGTCCACGATGGCGGCACCCGCCTCGGTGACCACCAGGACGTGACTCGCTCCCGCGCAGTCGATGAGGTCGAAGGTGCCCTTGACGCCCTCCGGACCGACGGACCCGTCGCCACGGAGCTCGGCGAGGCCGACCAGAGCGGACCCGTCCCCGATGTGGCCGGCCAGGTCGAGGTCGCCGCACTCGGCGGCCACGCGGGCGGCGAGGGACGACGCCAGGAACGGCCCGGTCGCCAGGTGCTCGGCGAGCGTCGCGAAGAGGAGCGCCTCGTCGTCGAGGTAGCGACCGGAGCCGCCGTACTCCTCGGGGAGGCCGAGCGTGAGCAGGCCGAGCTCGGCACCCTCACGCCAGGCGTCGGGATCGACCGCCGAGGGCTGGCCGTCCCGGGCTCGGATGCCCTCGATCGGCATCCGCGACAGCAGGAAGTCCGTCGCCGCGGCGATCAGGTCCCGCTGGTCTTCGGAGGGAAGGAGGTCCATGGTGTCAGCTCTCTCTCATCGCAGCGGTGCTCATCGCGGCAGACCGAGGATGCGCTCGCCGATGATGTTGCGTTGGATCTCGGAGGTCCCCCCGCCGATGGACTGCGAGAAGGAGTAGAAGTAGTTGCCCGACCAGCCCTGAGCGGCCCAGCGCGACGAGTCGCGCAGACCGTCGGCTCCGACGATGTCCATCCCGAGCGCGGCGATCTCCTTGCAGAGGTCGGCGTAGTAGAGCTTCAGCATCGAGCCGCGCGGCCCGGGGGTGTCGGACTTCATCGTGTGGCAGATGCCTACGTAGGTCATGGCGCGCAGCGAGGCGACGCTCGCCCGTGCGCGGGCCAGTCGCCTCGCTATCTCGTCGTCGGCGATCGCGGGACGTCGGCCGTCGGGTCCGACGTGGTCACGCGAGAAGTCGATGAGGTCCTCGACCACCTTCGCAAGGCGGACCTGGTTGGCGGTGAACGCCGTGCCCCGCTCGAACGAGAGGGTCGACATCGCGACGCTCCAGCCGTTGTTGATCTCACCGACCACGTTGGACAGGGGGATCCGGACCTCGTCGTAGAAGACCTCGCAGAACTCCGCACCGCCCTCCATCGTCCTGATGGGCCGCACGTCGATCCCGGGGGTGTGCATGTCGCAGATGACCCAGGTGATCCCGTCGTGCTTCGACCCCGTGGTGTCGGTCCGGACGAGGAGCTCCTGGAAGTCAGCGCAGGCGGCCGAGCTCGTCCAGATCTTCTGACCGCTGACGACCAGGTGGTCACCGTCGATGACCGCCTTGGTGCGCAGGGCTGCGAGGTCGGACCCGGCCTCGGGCTCGGAGAAGCCCTGGCACCAGATCACCTCCCCCTTGAGGATGCGGGGAAGGTGGTACGACTTCTGCTCCTCGGTGCCGCGGAGCATCAACGTCGGGCCGGCGTGGTTGAGGCCGACGAAGGAGGCGTCGATGCCGGGGAGTCCCTGCGCGGCGTACTCCTCGTACCAGATCAGCTGCTGAAGCAGCGTCAGCCCACCGCCGCCGTACTCGGTCGGCCATGCGATCCCCGCCCAGCCGCCCTCCCACTGCGTGCGCTGCCAGGCGAGGTCGTACTCCCGGATGCCCGCGTGGTCGCGGGGGCGGCGCTCCCGCGGCTTGTGCTCGGTGAGCCAGGTGCGGACACGTTCGCGGAACTCCACCTGTTCCTTCGTGAAGTCCAGATCCATCGGCAGCCTTCCTAGGTTGGGTCCTCGCGTCCCCGAGGTGCAACGCCTTCAGTCTAAGTGACAGAAGCGTCAGATAGAAGTCCTACGGGATCATCAATGACGATGGCACCCGAACTGCTTGGCCAGTGCCTCGCTGCCACGGGCGAGCATCGTCACGTCGGCGCCGACGAGAGCGAACCGGGCGCCGGCGGTGAGGTATCGGCGGGCGATTCTTTCGTTGAACGCATTCACGCCCGCGGCCTTTCCGGAGTGCGAAATCGTGGTGATGGCGCGCTCGATCGTCGTGACGATCGAGGGATGCTCTGGCTCGCCGAGCCTTCCGAGGGAGGCCGCGAGGTCGGCTGGCCCGATGAAGATCGCGTCGATCCCGTCGACGGCGAGGATGTTCGGGAGGGCGTCCAAGCCAGCCGCCGACTCGACCTGAACGGTCACGCTCAAGGATTCTGCGGCAGTGGTCAGATAGTCAGAAACGCGACCCCATTGGGAGGCGCGGGCTAGAGCACTGCCGACTCCGCGAATCCCCTTCGGCGGATAGCGGGTCGCAGCGACGACCGCCCGTGCCTCGTCGGCCGACTCGATCATCGGCACGATGAGGTTGGTGACGCCGACGTCGAGGAGCTGCTTGATCAGGACGGGATCGGCCGACGGCGGTCGTACGAGCACCTCCACCGGATACGGCGCCACGGCCTGGAGCTGAGCGAGGGTCGAGCGGAGGTCGTTGGGTACGTGCTCCTGGTCGAGCATCAGCCAGTCGAGTCCGGACCCAGCGCAGATCTCCGCGCTGTAGGCGTTGCCGGACGCGATCCACATCCCGATCTGCGCACGGCGGCCGAGGCGGTCGAGCCACTGGTTCATCGCGACTCCTCGCGGTCGAAGAAGCAGGAGACCGTGCCGAGCGGCCCGAAGTCGGCCACGAACGTGTCGCCCGGCAGGGCGAAGACGGGGGTCGTGAACGAGCCGGCGAGGATGACCTCGCCGGCCCGGAGCGAGGCGCCGTGTGGCGCGAGTCGGTTCGCCAACCACGCCACGCCGTTGGCGGGGTGGTTGAGAACGGCCGCCGCGACGCCGGACTCCTCGATCGAGGCGTTGCGCAGCAGGAGGGCGGACACCCAGCGCAGGTCGACGTCCATCGGACGCACGACGCGCCCGCCGAGAACGATCCCTGCGTCTGCGGCGTTGTCAGCGATCGTGTCGACGATCGTGCGCAGGTGGCCTGTCTCCGGATCGCTCATCTGGACCCGTGCGTCGAGGATCTCCAGGGCTGGCGTGACGTACTCGCTCGCCCGGAGCACGTCGTAGATCGTGACGCCAGGTCCCTCGAGGTCCTCGCCCAGGACGAAGGCGAGCTCCACCTCGACGCGGGGCCGGATGAACCGGCCTGCCGGGACCGTGCCGCCGTCGTCGAAGAACATGTCGTCGAAGATGACGCCGTAGTCAGGCTCGTCGATCCCGAGCGCTCGCTGCATGACCTGGGAGGTGAGGCCGATCTTGCGACCCCGGATCGTGAGGCCCTCAGCCGACTTGAGCTCGACGAGGGCGCGCTGGACCGCGTATGCGTCCTCGATCGTCATGTCGGGGTGGTCGAGCGACAGCTGCCGGATGGGCAGGCGGTCCCGCTCGGCCTCGTAGAGTCGCCGAGCACAGTCGGCGACGGTGGAATCAGGGAGCATCGTGGGTCACCGAGCGAGGAAGGCGAGCGCTGCCGCGTTGAACGCCGCCGGATCCTCGAAGTGCGGCCAGTGCCGCACGGCGGGCATCTCGAAGACCTCGGAGTCGGGGATGAGTCGCGCGACGGTGCGGGCCGTGCTCTGGTACTCGCCGTGGTCCTGACCGGACGCGACGATCAGGGTCGGCGCGCTGATCGTCACCCACCTGTCCTCCGGGATGAGATTGCGATCGCGGGCCTGGGCGTCCTGGAGGATCAGTAGGTGTTCGATCGTCTCGCGGGTGTCGTCGCGACGGTAGATCGCCTGGCGCAGCGCGATCAGATCGGGCAGTCGGTTCGCCTCGTCGGCGATCAGGTGCTCGAACACCTTGTGGATCGACTGCCAGGAGGGGTCCTGGACCGCCGCGGTCCGCTCGGCGCGGATGCGCGCCATGTTGGACGCCGTGGCGACGAGCCCGGCGGGGGACATCAGGATCAGCTTGTCGACCCGATCCGGGTGGCTGACCGCCGTGGCCGCGGAGACCCACGCACCGAGGGACATACCGATGAAGTGGGCCTTCTCGATCCCGAACTGGTCGAGGACGCCGAGGACCTGCCGGACGTAGACGGCGATCTCGTAGTCGTAGTCGGGCTTCTCTGAGAAGCCGTTGCCGACCATGTCGATGGCGATGCAGTGGTAGTGCTCACTGAGGGCCGTCAGGTTGGGGGCGAAGGTCTCCCAATGTCCGCCGGTGCCGTGCAGCAGGATCGCGTGCGGCAGGTCGGGGGAGCCTGCCTCGACATACCTGGTGCGCACGCCGCCGACGTCGACGAAGCCCTGCCGGAACTCCAGCTCGCGCAGGTAGCTCCAGATGCTGCGGTAGTCGGTCGTCTCGGGGGTCGTCGCGGTCGCCCGGTCGCTCAGGGTCGTCGTCTCGCTCATCGGTGAGCCTTCCGTTCTCATGATCGTGCGGGGGAAGCACGAATCTCAATCTGACGTTGCCGTCGGAATTGTCAGCCGTTCCGTAGTGTGCCGTTCATTTGCTTCGAAGGCCAGTGTCAGGCGTGGAAGGCTGTCGATTGCTCGACGTCTCAGTATCGACGCGGGTCTTGTTTCTGACAGTTGCATACGATAAAACTTGAGAGCCGGCCACGTCGGCGACAGGTCCCCGCAGCGACGCGGACCAGGACCGGATCGATGAGTGAGTAGGTCACGAGAGCAATGTCCGAGGAAGCGCGTATCCGCCCGGTGACCCGGCGAGAGCTGGCCACCCTGGCCAACGAGTTCGCGGCTGTCCGGGTCTCGCTGGACACGACCGGGAACGGCCCGCGACTGCTGGTCGAGGACCTCGAGACTGGCGACGACATCTTCTTGTCCCCCCTCGAGCTCGCCTGCCTGTGCCTGGCTACTCCCGAGGATCGGGTCCAATGGATGCGGGTCGGTGCCTACCGCGACGAGCGGCAACCCCTCCCGGACGAGGTCGACCCGCGGACCGAGTCGTGAGCAGCCCAGACGTCGCTCTCGTCGGGCTCGGCATGACGGTCATGTCCCTCACCCCGGGTCGGACTCCGCAGGAGCTCGCCCGGGAAGCGGTGGGCTTCGCCCTGGTCGATGCCGGACTGGAGCGTGGAGATGTGGACGGCCTCCTGGTCGGTACGTCCCAGGGCGTGCGCCCGGACCGGCTCAGCGTCACCTTCGCCTCGCAGGGCGGCTTCTCCGACCTACGCCTCCTCGAGCACATCGAGATCAAGGGCGCAACCACCATCGCGATGATCCAGCGTGCCGCACTCGCCATCCAGGCGGGCGCTGCTCGCACGGTCGTCTGCGTGTTCGCCGACGCGCCGCTGGTCGCCGGCAAGGGCGCCGGCTCGACGTACGCGCACAGCGGTGGTCACTCCGGTGTGCGCGGCCTGGAGCGCGCTTCCGGCGTGCTCGGGTCGGTGCCGACGTATGCCCTGCTCGCCCAGCGCTGGATGCACGTGACCGGCGCTGACGTCGACGACCTGTGTGCCATGACCACGACCACCCGGGCCTGGGCACTCGGCAACCCCGCCGCGGTCGTCCGCACCCCATTGGATGCCGACGGCTACCACGCCAGCCCGATGATCGCCGAGCCGCTGCGTCGGCTCGACTGCGCCCGGCCGGTCAATGGCGCGGTGGCTGTCGTCGTCAGCGGTGACAGCGCGGTGGGGCACCGAACCCGCATCGCCGTTCGGGGGGCTGGCCGGGAGCACCCGGTCCGTCACCGGCGGGCGGGGGCCGAGTCCTGGTTCGGTGGCGGCCGACGTGCAGTCGACGACGCGCTCGCCAACGCCGGCATGGCGCGCACCGACCTCGATGTCGCCGAGCTCTACGACCCCTTCTCGGTGGTCACGTTGATGCTCCTCGAGGAGTACGCCCTCACGGGCGGTCGTCCTGCTGGCGAGTTCGTGCGGGCGGGCGAGACCGGCCCGGCCGGCACGCTGCCGACCAACACGGGCGGCGGGCAGCTGTCGGGCTTCTACCTGCAGGGGATGACGCCCCTCGCGGAGGCGATCGTGCAACTGCGCGGCGACGGTGGCGAGCGTCAGGTCGCGGGCGCGACGACCGCGCTTGTCGGGGGCATCGGCGGCCGGCTCGACCACCACGCGGCCCTGGTGCTGGAGCGCGCGGCATGACCACGATGCTGACCTCCGACTGGCTGCTGGCCGACTCGCTCGCCCCCGACGTGAGCGACGACCTCCTCGCTCCGTTGTACGCCGCCGGCGCCCGCCACGAGCTGGTGCTGCCGTTCTGCGGTGACTGCTCCCTGCCCCTGGACCTCGACCAGCAGGTCTGCGACGGGTGCGGTGCTGCCGAGATCGCCTGGCGACCGGTCGAAAAGGCCGGCACGGTGCACTCGGTCACGGTCATGCACCGTCGCGAGCCGGACTTGGTGGTGGCGTCCGATCCCTATCCGATCCTCGACGTCGAGCTGGCCAGCGGCCACCGACTCATCATGACGACGCACGCTCGTTCGGAGTCCGTCCCCCGTGTCGGCGACCGGGTCACCGTCGCGTTCCGAGAGCTGGGCGGGGTGCCGATCCCGTCCGCGACCCCTGCCGCTCCTCGCCACACCGTTCCACTCACTACGGAGGCCCGTTCATGACCACCACGGAAACCGAGCCCACGACCGCGGCTCCCGCCGCAGAGCCGTTCGACGTCTCGGCGATCGTGAAGAACCACCGGGTCCACGGCTCGGTGTACACCTCGCCGGAGATCTTTCAGCGGGAGCTAGACACGATCTTCCGCACGGGGTGGGTGTACGTCGCCCACGAGAGCGAGGTCGCCGAGGAGGGTGACTACCTGACCCGCCGGATCGGGCGTGATCCCGTGGTTGTCGCCCACGGCAGGGACGGCGTGATCCGGGTGCTTCTCAACCGCTGCTCGCACCGCGCGAACCGGTTGTGCAACGCGGAGTCGGGCAACGCCACATCGTTCCGGTGCCCGTACCACGGCTGGACGTTCAGCAACGACGGTTCGCTGACCGCGGTGCCGATGCGCGACGGGTACGGCGAGGAGTTCCAGAAGGTCCGCGCCACCCTCGGCATGTCCGAGGCGCCGCGGGTCGACAGCTATGGCGGCTTCATCTTCGCCTCGCTCGCCGCCGAGGGCATCTCGCTCAAGGAGCACCTGGGCGGCGCGACGAAGGCGATCGACCGCGTCCTCGACCTCTCACCGACGGGCAAGATCGACCTGAACCACGGCTGGATGAAGCACCTCCATCACGCGAACTGGAAGATGGTCGTCGAGAACAACGTCGACGGGTACCACGCCTTGTTCACCCACGCGTCTGTCTACGACGCGATCCGACCGGCCAAGGTGTCGCACGTGCCGTCGAAGGTCGAGGTCGTGGTGCGCGACATCGGTGGCGGCCACTCCGAGATCGACTACTCGGCGGAGTACCGCAAGCTCGACGAGGAGTTCGTCTGGTACGGCCGCATCCCCCGGACCAAGCTGCCGGAGTACGTCGAGGCGCTGGAGGCGACTCACGGCGTCGAGAAGGCGCACGACGCTCTGGTGATCGGGCCCTCGCACACGCTGATCTGGCCGAACCTGTTCCTCGCGGAGATGAACGTCATGTACGTCGAGCCGATCGCGCCGGACGAGACGATCGCTTACACGGCGGCCGTGATCGTGCCCGGCCAGGACAAGTTGAACGAACGCACCATGCGCCGCTCCGAAGGTGCGATGGGGCCGGCCGGGTTCCTGATCGCCGACGACGGTGAGATCGGGATGCGCAACCAGGCCGGCCTGGCCGCTCGTGACCCCGAGTGGCTCGAGCTCTCGCGAGGTCTCGAGACCGACATCGAGGACGAGACCGGAATCGTCAACAGCGACAAGAGCGCCGAGACCCCGCAGCGCGGCTTCTACCGCCAGTGGGCCAGCGTGGTCGGACAGGAGGTCTCGGCATGACCATGATCGCCGCCCAGGACCAGCCCGCTGTGCCGCTGAACAAGCTGGCCGCCCCCGGACCGCTGCCGCCACCTGCCGCGGACGTCGCCTCGTTCCTCTACTTCGAGGCACGGCTCGCCGACGAGGCCCGCTACTCGGAGTGGGAGGCGCTCTGGGACGACGACGCCCTCTACTGGGTGCCCATGCACCCGGAGGACGACCCGAGGAAGAAGCTCTCGTACATCTACGACAACCGCAACCGGATCAAGAGCCGGGTCGCCCAGCTCAACACCGGCAACCGGCACTCGCAGACGCCTCCGTCGGTGATGCGGCGGTTGCTCAGCAACCTGGAGGTCCTCGAGGCCGACGCGGCGGACGGGACGGAGACCGTCGCTGCCAACTTCGCTCTGTTCGAGTACCGCTACGACCAGCGCGTCTGGGCCGGACGGGTGATCTACAAGGTCCGCCGTACGCCCGCCGGCCTGCGCCTCGTCAGCAAGACGGTCCACCTGATCAGTGCGGGCGGCCCCGTCAACACCCTGGCCTTCCTGATCTAGTCGGCGCCCCACCGCCGCCCCCCTCCAAATACGAATGAGGTAACTCCCGTGCTGATCGGCGACATCGCGACGAACAATGCGCGTCGGTGCCCGGCGAAGGCTGCCATCGTCGCGGACGGTCGCTCACTGGCCTGGTCCGAGATCGACGAGCGCGCTCGACGCCTGGCCAACCACCTGACGGCCGCTGGCCTGGCGAAGGGCGACCGGGTCCTGGTCATCGCTCGCAACTGCGTGCAGTGGCCGGAGGTCACGTTCGCGCTGGCGAAGGCGGGCCTTGTCGCCGTGCCCGTCAACATCCGCCTCGCCGCTGACGAGCTCGCCTACGTGCGCGACGACTCGGGCGCGCGAGCAGCCGTCATCCACTCCGATCAGGTCGAGCGGTTCGGGGCGGAGCTCAAGCCTCTCGACGCCGTACTTCAGATCGACGGCAGCGACGTTGGCGTCGACTACGAGACGGCACTCGCAGCGGCCTTGCCGGCCGACCCGACCCCGGCCAACCTGACGCCCGACGACATCCAGTTCATCCTCTACACGAGCGGCACGACAGGTCGCGCGAAGGGCGTCATCAACACTCACCGCGGCATGCTCGCCCAGGTCGTCGACACCACGATCGTGACCGAGGCGAACCGGTCGGACGTCTACCTCGCAACGACGCCGTTCTTCACGGCGGGCGGGATGGTGCGCACCCTGGCGTGGACCTATCTCGGTCAGACGATGGTGATCCACCACCGCTTCGACCCCCAGGCGGTGATCGACGAGATCGAGCGCAGCGGCATCACCTTCACCACCTTCATCCCGACCATGCTCCAGCGGACCTTGAAGATCCTGGAGGAGGGCCCAGCACGCGACATGTCCAGCCTGCGCCGGATCAGCTACGGGTCAGCCCCGGTCCCGCCCGGGCTCGCCCAGAAGGCGATGGACCTCCTCGGCTGCGACCTGCAGCAGCGATACGGGCTGACCGAATGCGGCGGTCAGGCAACCATCCTCACACCCCAGGACCACCGCGACATGGTGGCCGGCAAGAGCTCGGTCCTCACCTCCTGCGGGCAGGAGACGCCGATGTGCACGATCCGCATCGTCGACGAGAAGGGCGACGAGCTGCCGACCGGAGAGATCGGCGAGATCGTCATCGAGAGCGATGCGGTCGCGGCCGGCTACTGGAACCGACCCGACGCGACGGCAACGACGTTCCGGCCGGATGGCCTGTGGTCCGGAGACCTCGGCTTCCTCGACGAGGAGCGCTACCTCCACGTGACCGGTCGGAAGACCGACATGATCATCTCGGGGGGCTTCAATGTCTACCCCGCCGAGATCGAGCGCGTCATCGGCTCGCACCCGGGGGTCGACCTGGTCGCGGTCGTCGGCATCCCCGACCCGGAATGGGGCGAGACGCCCGTGGCGGTGGTGATCCCGCGCGGTCAGGTCGACCGCGACACCCTGCTGACGGAGCTTCAGGCGCTGTGCCGGGCGGACCTGGCCGGCTACAAACAGCCGCGGAGGTTCGAGTTCGCTACCGAGTTCCCGCTCGGGCCGGCCGGCAAGATCCTCAAGCGCGAGATCGCCGACCAGCTCCGAGCGGCGGCACAGTAGGTGACGAGCCGATGACCGTCACGGAGGGCGCCGTCCAGATCGACGCGACGGGCCTGCGAAGCGCGGACGTCTGGCAGCTCGCGGTCGATCGCGCACGGCTCACCCCGGACCGTGAGTTCGCCGTCGACGAGCGCGGACGACACATCACGTTCGCGGCGTTCCACGAGCTGTCCGCCGGGATCGCGGCGTCACTCGCGGCCCAGGGGGTGCGCCCCGGGACCGTCGTGTCGTGGCAGCTGCCGACGACGATCGAGGCGATGGCGCTCGCGGTCGCACTGTCGCGGATCGGTGCGATCCAGAACCCCATCATCCCGATGCTGCGGGCTGCCGAGGTCGAGTTCATCACCAGGCAGGTCGGTGCCGCCCTGCTCATCGTCCCGTCCGAGCATCGCGGGTTCGACCACGCCGCCATGGCTCACGAGGTGCAGTCCAGGGTCGACGGGCTCGAGATCCTCGTGACCGACGGGGAGTGGCGCCCCGGCGATCCGAGTGGGCTTGCGCCGCGGCACGCCACCTCAGCCGCCGACGTCGGCTGGATCTTCTACACCTCCGGCACGACGGCGGCTCCCAAGGGTGTGAAGCACGCCGACGCCGGGCTGATCGCGGCGGCACGAACCTTCGTAGTCAACGTGGAGGCGACTCCCGACGACAGCTGTGCGGCGTTCGTACCTGTCGCCCACGTCGGTGGGATCGCACACCTTCTCCACGCGCTGCTGATCGGGCACTCCCTGATCGTGAGCTCCGTGTTCGACCCAGAGCTGAACGCCGACCTCCTGATCGAGCACGACGTCACCCTCGTCGGCTCCGGGCTGCCGTTCACCAACGAATATCTGCGGATCTCCCAGGAGCGCGGGATCGCACCCCTCTTCCCGCATGCACGCGCCACGCTCGGCGGCGGCTCGGGCAGGCCGCGCTCCCTGAGCGCCCAGGCAGCCAGCCGACTCGGCGGCGTGGGAATCATCTCCGGCTACGGCATGACGGAGTGCCCGTACATCACGTGGGGCACGCCGCACGACACGGACGAGCAGCACGCCGCGTTCGAGGGGATTCCCGCCGGTGGTGGCGAGGTCCGCATCGTGGGCCCGGACGAACGCGTCCTCGGCGTCGGGGAGATCGGCGAGATCCGTGTTCGCGGTCCCCAGCTCTTCCACGGGTACGTCGACCCGGCACTCGACGCGGGAGCGCTCGATGCCGAGGGCTTCTTCCACACCGGCGACCTCGGCTACCTCGACGCCGACGGTCGACTCGCCGTCACCGGCCGGCTCAAGGACGTCATCATCCGCAAGATGGAGAACATCTCGGCCCAGGAGGTCGAGGCCGCCCTGATCGGTGACCCGACGATCGCGGACGTGGCCGTCATCGGCTTGCCCGACGCCGCTTCGGGGGAGCGTGTCTGCGCTGTCGTCGTACCGACCGACCCACAGGCGCCGCCTACTCTCGCCTCGATCCAGGCGTATCTGCGTGGCACGTCGCTCAACGTGCGCAAGTTCCCCGAGCAGGTCGAGGTGGTGTCGTCGCTCGCGCGCAACTCCCTCGGCAAGCTCGTCAAGGCCGACCTGCGGCAGCGTCTCGTCGCCGCGGCCCCCGATGCCCAGGACCATGGAGGCCCGATGACCGAGTCCGGATTCACGACGATCGAGTTCGAGGTCAGCGACCACGTCGCGACGATCACGCTCGATCGCCCCGAGCGGCTGAACAGCTTCAACGAGACGATGGCAGCCGAGATCGCGGAGGTCTGGCAACGGGTTCGCGACGACGACGACATCCACGTCGCGATCCTGCGCGCCAACGGCGAACGCGCATTCTCGACCGGCATCGACGTCGAGGAGGGTGCCTGGTGGAGCCATCTCGGCCGGTGGAACCAGGAAGACCCCGGGGTCGCACTCGGGCCGCGCCACCATCGCGTCTGGAAGCCTGTCGTCTGTGCCGTCCACGGGATGGCCGCCGGCGGAGCGATGTACTTCCTCAACCAGTCCGACATCGTGATCTGCTCGGACGACGCGACCTTCTTCGACCCCCACGCGAACGCGGGGATCGTGTCAGCCCTGGAGCCGATGGGCATGCTCGCCCGCGGCATCCCACTCGGAGAGGTTCTTCGGTGGGCACTGCTCGGCAGCGACGAGCGGATGACCGCCGACACGGCACTACGCGTCGGGATCGTCACCGAGGTCGTGCCGCGGTCCGAGCTCTGGTCCCGGGCCGCGGAGCTCGCCGCAGAGATCGCCTGCCGCCGGCCAGAGGCGATCCAAGGCACGGTCCGTGCCATCTGGGAGTCGCTCGAGGTGCCGCCCGGGACGGCGCTCCGCACCGGTCTGTCCTACACCCAGATCGGGAACGCCGGCAGTGGCCGCACCGACTCCCGCTCCAACAAGCGCACGCCGCGCTTCCGCTGATCCGCAGAACGTCTGTCGAGGAGAGAGCTGTGACGATCGAGACCGACGAGTGCCTGACCTTCCCGTTACTGATCGGGGGAGCGGAGCTCGCTGCGGGATCCGGCCGCACCTACGAGAGCGTCGACCCCTACACGGGGAAGGCGTGGGCCGTGGTGCCTGACGGCGACGCGTCCGACGTCGACCGCGCGGTCCAGGCCGCGCGGGACGCACTGAAGGGATCCTGGGGCCGGTTGACCGCGACGGAGCGCGGCAGGCTGCTCTACCGCCTGGCGGACGTGATCGAGCGAGAGGCGGACAACCTCGCCGACCTCGAGGTCCGGGACGGCGGCAAGCTGCTGCGAGAGATGTCCGGCCAGATGAAGGGCCTGCCGGACTACTACCGCTACTTCGCCGGCATGGCCGACAAGCTCGAGGGAACGGTGATCCCGACGGGCAAGTCGAACTACCTCGTCTACACCACGCACGAGCCCGTTGGTGTCGTGGGCGCGATCACTCCCTGGAACTCGCCGCTGCTCCTGCTCACCTGGAAGCTCGCCGCCGGCCTCGCCGCAGGTTGCACCTTCGTCGTCAAGCCGAGCGACTACACGCCTGTCTCGACCCTGGCCTTCGCGCGACTCTTCGAGGAGGTCGGGTTCCCCCCGGGCGTCATCAATGTCGTGACGGGTTGGGGTCCTGAGACGGGAGCGGCGTTGGCCTCGCACCCGGGGGTCGACAAGGTCGCCTTCACCGGCTCGACCGGCACCGGCATCAAGGTCGGGCACGCCGCGATCGAGAACCTGACGCGGTTCACTCTCGAGCTGGGTGGCAAGTCCGCCCAGGTGGTCTTCCCCGACGCGGACCTGGACGCGGCTGCGAACGGCATCATCGCCGGCATCTTCGCCGCTACGGGTCAGACCTGCCTGGCAGGCTCGCGGCTGCTGGTGCATGAGAGCGTCGCCGACGACCTCGTCGCGAAGGTCGTCCAGCGAGCGTCGACGATCGTCCTCGGCGACCCCCGTGACCCTGCAACGGAGATGGGCCCGGTCTCCAACGCACCGCAGTACGAGAAGGTCCTGTCCCACTTCGCTACGGCCCGCGAGGAAGGCGCCACGATCGCGTACGGTGCCGAGCCTGCGACGGAGCTCGGCGGCTATTTCGTCAAGCCGACCGTGCTGACCGACGTCACCCCTCAGATGCGTGCCGTGGCCGAGGAGATCTTCGGTCCGGTCCTGGTCGTCTCGACCTTCCACGACGAGGACGAGGCGATCGCGCAGGCCAACGGCACCGACTTCGGCCTCGCAGGCTCGGTCTGGACCAAGGATGTGCACCGCGCGCACCGGGTGGCCGGCCGGCTGCGTGCGGGCACCGTCTGGGTCAACGCGTACCGCGCCGTCGCCCCGAGCGTGCCCTTCGGCGGGATGGGCGCGAGCGGCGTCGGCCGCGAGAACGGCCTCGAGGCCGTCAAGGACTTCACCGAGACCAAGGCCGTCTGGGTCGAGCTGAGCGGCGAGACCCGCGACCCGTTCACCCTCGGCTGACACACCACCACCAGGAGAGCGCGAAACATGTCTGACAAGATCGAAGCAGTCATCGTCGCCGGTGCGCGCACCGCGATCGGCACCGCCTTCAAGGGCACCCTGCGCGACACCACCGCGCTCGAGCTGGCCGAGGTCGTGGTGCGCGAGGTCCAGCAGCGCTCGGGCCTCGACGCCGCCCTGGTCGACGACGTCATCCTCGCTGAGTCGAACTACGGCGGCGGCGACATCGCCCGGCACGCTGCGGTCGTCAACGGGATGCTCCAGGTCCCCGGCCAGGCGATCAACCGGCACTGCGCCGGGGGCCTGACAGCCATTGCCAACGCGGCCGCGCAGATCGTCGCTGGGGCCGAGCGCGCCATCATCGCCGGAGGCACCCAGTCGACCTCCACCTCTCCGATCCAGCGCTTCCGTACGCCGGGGACCGTCGACGAGTTCACCGAGCGATGGATGTCGCCGACCCACCCGGACACGCCGGAGGCGCCGAACATGGACATGTCCATCTCGGTCGGCTGGAACACCGCGAAGGAGGTCGGGCTGACCCGCGAGGAGATGGACGCGTGGGCACTGCGCTCGCACGAGCGCGCTG
Source organism: Nocardioides panacihumi (assembly GCF_039530925.1). Lineage (NCBI taxonomy): Bacteria > Bacillati > Actinomycetota > Actinomycetes > Propionibacteriales > Nocardioidaceae > Nocardioides > Nocardioides panacihumi. Next base: position 223,703 of record NZ_BAAAPB010000004.1, read on the forward strand.
TCGCCGCGATCGATGCCGGCGCGTTCCTGGACGAGATCGTCCCGGTCCAAGCCCGCCAGGCAGACGGCACGACCGTGGTCTTCGAGGTCGACGAGCATCCTCGCCGCGGCACCACCCTGGAGAAGCTAGCGTCGCTCAAGCCACTACACCCCGAGATCGACGGGTTCTCGATCACGGCCGGCAACGCCAGCGGCATGAACGACGCAGCGGCGGCCGTCATGGTCGTCTCCAGCGAGCTCGCGTCCGAGCACGGTCTCCAACCCCTCGCGGTGGTCAAGGCGTGGGCATCCACGGCGACCGACCCCGCTCGGATGGGGCTGGCACCGCTCGACGTCATCCCGAAGGTCCTCGACCGGGCCGGCCTCGGCATCGGCGACATCGACCTCTGGGAGATCAACGAGGCGTTCGCATCGGTCCCGGTCGCCGCCTGCAAGAAGCTCGGCATCGACGAGGCCCTGGTCAACACTGCCGGCAGTGGCTGCAGCCTCGGCCACCCCGTCGCCGCCTCGGGTACACGGATGGTCATCACGCTGATCAACGAGCTCCGTCGCCGCGGCGGCGGCCGTGCGGTCGCGGCGATGTGTGCCGGCGGTGGCCAGGCAGGTGCCCTCGTCATCGAGGTTCCTGCCCCGTGACGGCGGCCGTGAATCCCGAGACCGTCGACCTGCCCGGCGCCGGCCTCCGCCTGGCGGCGGACCGCTGGGCGCCAGTCGCCGGAGAGGCCAAGGGGGTCGTCCTGCTCCTCCACGGTGGCGGCCAGACGCGTCACTCCTGGCGGCGTACCGGTGAGCGCCTCGCACGGGACGGCTGGGTCTCCTACGCCATGGACCTGCGCGGACACGGCGACAGTGACTGGGCGGCCGACGGCGCCTACGGGATGACGCCGATGATCGACGACCTGCGCAGCGTCGTCGCCGACCTGAGGAGGGTCGAGCGCGGTCCGCTCGTGCTGGTCGGTGCCTCCCTCGGCGGTAAGGTCGCGCTGATCGCGGTCGGTGAGGACGAGCGGTTCGCGGACTGCCTCGTGCTCGTCGACATCGCTGTCAGCGTCGAGCGGAACGGAGCTCGCCGGGTTCGGGACTTCATGCGGAGCGCTCCGAACGGCTTCGGCTCGCTCGAGGAGGCGGCGGAGGCGATCTCGGCGTACAACCCGCACCGGCGCCACTCCGGCAACGTCGACGGTCTGCGCAAGAACCTCCGGATGCGGGAAGGTCGCTGGCACTGGCACTGGGACCCCGCGACCCTGCGCATGGACGAGCGGGATCCCGACGGTGCCGAATCGCCGGTCAGCGAGGTCATCTACGCCCGCTCGCAGGTGGCTGCTCGCCAGATCACGTGCCCCGTCCTGCTCGTGCGCGGCGCGGAGTCGGACGTCGTGTCGGACGCCGGGGTGGAAGAGATGCGAGAGCTGATCCCGCACGCGGCCGTCGTCGACGTGCGCGACGCCGGCCACATGGTCGCCGGCGATGACAACGACATCTTCACCGCCAACCTCCTCGGCTACTTGGACGAGGAGCTCACCGCAACAAGGAGCCAATCATGACCGTCGACTTCGACGCTGCTGCCAAGGTCCTCGGTGGGCTTCGGCCCTACCCGGTCGCCGTGACGACAATCGACGGCGGTTTCGCCAACGGACTCATGTCTCTCTCGGCCGGTGCCGCCAGCATCATTCCGGAGGCACCGCGCGCGACGATCAGCCTGACCAAGTACAACTTGACTCACGACATGGTCGTGCGCTCCGGCGTCTTCGTCATGCACATGCTGAGCGCCGAGGACGAGCAGCTGGAGCAGTCGCTCGAGATCCTGATGACCCTCGGCGGAAGCTCAGGGCGTGACGGCGACAAGATCGGCAAGCTGCGGACGAAGACCGGCGTCACCGGAGCGCCGATCCTGCTCGACGCCCACAGCTACGTCGAAGCGCGAGTGACAGGCACTCTCGACGTCCAGGAGAGCTCGATCTTCGTCGGCGACGTCGTCGCCGCCGAGATCCTCAACCCCGGTCGTCGCCTGCAGATCAACGAGGCGTGGCCGAAGCTGCCCGCGGAGTGGGTCGAGCGCTACGAGGCCAACCACGTCCCGCAGCTCGAGAACGCGCGGTCCCGCAGGTTCGCCGAGCACGCCTGATGTCCACCCTGACCGAACCGGCGCTCACCGGTGCCTGGGAGCTGCCGGACGAGCTCGTCGCCCTTCGTGACACCGTGCGTCGCTTCATGCAGGCCGAGGTCCACCCGCTGGAGGCGACCCTGCCGCACGATGCGGCCGGGCTCCCGCGGGACCTGCTACTCCCGTTGCAGGCAAAGGCTCGCAACCTCGGGCTCTGGGCGCTCCAGACCCCCGAGGAGTACGGCGGCGCCGGGCTGAGCGTGCTCGGTCAGGCGGTCGTCCTCGAGGAGGCGTCGCGCTGTCGGATGGGAGCGTTCTTCCCGGCCCTCGGAGCGTTCGGCGGCAATCCGCCGGTCGTCCTCTACGGAGCGTCGAAGGAGCAGTGGGCCCGCTTCGGCCAGCCCGTCCTGGACGGCACAACGACCAAGCCCTACACCGCGATCAGCGAGCCGACCGGCGGCTCCGACCCGGCTCGGGCCATCCAGCTCAAGGCGGTCCGGGACGGTGACCACTTCGTGCTCAACGGCGCCAAGATGTGGACCAGCCATGCCGCCGACGCCGACTTCGGGATCGTCTACGCCCGCACCGGTGAGGGCCGCGACGGCATCTCGGCATTCATCGTGGAGAAGGACACCCCGGGTCTGACGATCAACCGCATCGACGTGATGGCGTCGTTCTCGCCCTACGAGCTGCACTTCGACGAGGCGCGGGTCCCCGTCGCGAACCTGATCGGCGAGGAGGGGCAGGGCTTCGGCCAGGCAAGCTCAACGTTGGTCACCGGCCGGATCCTCTACGCGGCCGGTCCGATCGGGATCGCTCAGAGGGCGCTGGAGATGGCGTGCAGCTGGGCGAAGGACAGGGAGGTCTTCGGTGGCAGGCTCGCCGACAAGCAGGGCATCCAGTGGATGCTCGTCGACAGCGAGGTCGAGCTGCGGGCCGCGCGCCTGCTGATGTATCAGGCAGCCTGGAACGCCGACCTCGGCAAGGACGTCCGTGTCGACGCCTCGGTCGCCAAGATGTACGGGACCGAGGCCGCCTTCCGCGTGGTCGACCGCTGCATCCAGATCCACGGAGCCCTCGGCCTCGCGGACGAGCTGCCTCTCGAGCGGTGGTTCCGCGACCTGCGCGTCAAGCGACTCGGCGAGGGTGCCACCGAGGTCCAGCGTGTCGTCATCGCCCGTGACCTGCTGAAGTGACTGACACGGAGCTGAGCATGAAGACGAACCTGATGTTTCCGATGCGCGCGGTGAAGCACTATCCGCAGTGGATCGCTGAGGGCAGCCTCGGTGAGCTGGCCCGCTTCGTCGAGGACGCCGGCTTCGACGGGTTCGCGATGAGCGAGCATCCCTATCCCGACAAGGCGTGGCTCGCCAACGGCGGACATCACGCGTTCGACCCGTACGTCGCCCTGAGCGTGGCCGCCGAGGCGACGCGCCGCCTGCGGCTCATCACCTACGTGATGGTCGCCGGATACCGAAGCCCCTACCTTGCCGCCAAGTCCGCTGCGAGCCTCGACCTGCTCTCCGGAGGCCGGTTCACGCTCGGGATGGCCGCCGGCTACCTCGAGACCGAGTTCCATGCCCTGCGCGCAGACTTCGATCGACGCGGCAAGCTCCTCGACGAGGGGATCGCGGCGATGCGGGCGGTGTGGACGGGCGTCGATCACGACGGCCCCGAGTTCGGTGTCAGCGGGCACGAGTCGCTCCCGTTGCCACAGCAGGCGGGCGGGCCCCCGATCTGGATCGGAGGCAACAGCAAGGCCGCGCGCCGGCGGGTCGTCGAGCTTGCCGACGGATGGATGCCGATCGCCCAGTCCGCCGAGATGGCGGCTATCACTCGCACTCCACCGTTGGAAGACCTCGCCTCCCTCCGGACCCTGATCGCCGAGCAGAACGATCGGCGGGCGGCGCTGGGCCGGGCGCCCATGGACGTCAGCTTCGTCCCGTTCGAGAAGGACCTGCTGCGCACGGATGCCGATGCGTTCTGCGCCGCCCTCGCCCCGCGCCTCGACGAGTACGCCGACGCCGGCGTTACCTGGCTCACGATCGAGCCGGCCAGCCGGTCCTACGACGACTTCAAGCGCGACGTGACGTTGATGAGTGAGCGTCTGATCCGTCGCTGATCTGATCTCAACTGACAGCGGTGACTATCTGTATGGCGTCGGGCTGAACCGCGGCACCGACCTTTCCATTGCGAGAAATGACGCGACACTGTCGCCTGAACAGCCCTCAACGGGTGACTGCCGCCACATTTGTCGGCGCTACCCCTAGCGGCTCCCGATCACGTCATCTAACGTTTGTGTCACCGATCACCTCGATCCGAAGGGACTGCCGTCGATGACGCAGCATCTGGTCTTCCTCCTGCTCGGACTCGGCAACGGGGCTGTGTTCGGCGCACTGGCTCTGGCCATCGTGCTGACCTACCGCAGCTCCGGGGTGTTGAACTTCGCCAGCGGGGCGATCGCCCTGCTCGTCGCCTACTTCTACGCGTTCCTGCGCAACGGAGAGCTCCTGGTGGCGATCCCGGGGCTGCCCAACTCCATCCACCTCGGCCAACCACTCGCGCTGTGGCCGGCGCTGATCCTCTCGCTGCTGTTCGGGGCCTTGGTCGGATTGGTGCTCTACCTCGTCGTCTTCCGACCTCTGCGAACCGCGCCGCCGGTCGCGCGGGCGGTGGCCGCGCTCGGCATCTCGCTCCTCGTGACCGGCCTGCTCGCCGAGGAGCTCGGCACCGACGCCGTCGCCGTCGCGCCGATCTTCCCGGTGAAGACGTGGCGCCACGGTGACCTGTTCGTCTCCTCCGACCGCATCTACTTCGCGATCACGATCCTGGTGCTCGCCCTCGTGCTGATGCTGGCGTTCCGATTCACCCGGTTCGGCATCAGGACCCGGGCGTCGGCCGAGACCGAGCGAGGTGCGTATCTGAGCGGGATCTCGCCGGATCGGATCGCGGCGTACAACTGGATGCTCAGCTCGGCCGTCGCAGGCCTGGCCGGCATCCTGATCGCGCCGATCGTGCCGCTGGTGCCGGTGGCGTACACCCTGTTCATCGTTCCCGCGCTCGCGGCGGCGATCGTCGCACGCTTCGAGTACGTCGTCTGGGCCGTCGTGGCCGGGCTCGGCATCGGTGCGCTGCAGGCCGAGGCCCAGTACCTCGCCTCCGTGCACCCGTCACTGCCGTCCTCGGGTCTACCGGAGCTGGTGCCCCTGGTGATCATCCTGCTGGTGCTCGTGGTCCGCGCCCGCTCGCTGCCGTCACGCGGCGCCATCATCCTGCAGACCCTCGGCCGCGCACCTCGCCCGACCCGCGTCCTGCCGACGACCGTCGTGATGACCGTGGTCGCCGTCCTGGCCCTGGTCCTTCTCGACGACCGGTGGCGCAACGGCCTGATCACCTCGCTCATCATGGGGATCATCGCGTTGTCGACGGTGATCGTCACCGGCTACGCCGGACAGGTCTCCCTGGCCCAGCTGACCATCGCGGGCGCCGGTGGGTTCCTGCTCGCGCCGATCAGCGACAACCTGCACATCCCGTTCCCTCTCGCCCCGATCGTGGCGGCTCTTGCCGCGATGGTCCTCGGCGTGGTGATCGGGCTCCCGGCCTTGCGTGTTCGAGGACTCACGGTGGCGGTGGTGACCCTGGCTCTCGCCTTCGCCGTCGAGGCCATCTGGTTCCGCAACGTCGACCTCGTCGGAACCTCGGGCGTGACCGTCGGCAGCCCGAAGATCTTCGGCATCGACCTCGGCATCGGAGCTGGTGCCGACTACCCCAGGGTCCGCTTCGGTCTGATGTGCCTGGCGATCCTGGTCGGCGTCGCCGTCGGCGTCGCGCAGCTGCGTCGCAGTCAGCTGGGAGCGCAGATGCTCGCCGTGCGCGCCAACGAGCGTTCCGCGGCCGCGGCGGGCGTGAGCGTAGTGCGGGTCAAGATCCTGGCCTTCGCGATCGCGGCCTTCGTGGCCGGTCTGGGTGGCACGCTGCTGGCCTACCAGCAGCAGACGATCAGCGACAGCTCCTTCTCCGCGATGTCGGGACTCTTCCTCTTCGGGACCGTCTACCTGGCGGGTGTCACCTCGGTCTCGGGCGGCCTCCTCGCCGGCATCACGGCGGCCAACGGCCTCTTCTTCATCTTCGTCGACGAGACGTTCTCGGCCGGCGGCTGGTATCCAGTGGTGGCCAGCGTCCTGCTGGTGATGACGGTGATCCTCAACCCCGAGGGCATCGTCGGGCCCGCGCACAGTCTGATCGCCAAGCGCCAGCAAGCAGCTGCCGGACGCGCAGTCGTCGGCTCCGTCGCCTCGTTCGACGACACCGAGAAGACGGAGCACGTCATCCTCGACGCTGAGGCGGAGACCGAGCTCGAACTGCGCGACATCTCCGTGCATTACGGCGGTGTCGTCGCCGTCGACGGCGTCTCGCTGAGCGTCCCGCGCGGGTCGATCTTCGGCCTGATCGGTCCGAACGGGGCGGGCAAGACGACCCTCATCGACGCGGTGAGCGGCTTCGCGCCGCACACCGGCGGGGTCGTCCTCGCAGGAACCCCGATCGGGGACCTGGCGCCGCACCAACGGATCCGGGCGGGCCTGGGCCGGACGTTCCAGGCGATCGAGCTGTACGAGGACCTCAGCGTGCTCGAGAACGTCAAGGTCGGCCTCACCGCCTCCGGTCATCGTTCGGAGGTCAGCGGAGCCGTCGAGCGGAGCGCTGGGGAGCGGATGGAGGCGGTCTTCCGCCTGCTGGGACTCGACTCCGTGCGCGAGCGGCCCGCCGGCGAACTCTCCCAGGGCCAGCGCCAGCTGGTCTCGATCGCCCGCGCACTGGCCGGGCATCCGCGTGTCCTCCTCCTCGACGAGCCGGCCGGCGGACTGGACACCGTCGAGAGCGCCTGGCTCGGCGAGCGCTTGCGCCGGATCAGGGACAGCGGCGTGACCATCATCGTGGTCGACCACGACATGGGTCTGATGCTCAACCTCTGCGACCGGATCTCGGTCCTCAACTTCGGCCAGGTGATCGCGTCCGGAACGCCGGCCGAGATCCGGGTCGACCCCCGCGTCGCGGAGGCCTACCTCGGCTCGCACACGGAGAAGGCGGCGACGGCATGAGTGAGCAGGACACGTTCAGCGAGGCGGAGAAAGCGCCGGAGAGCGACGCTGTGCTCGAGGTCCGCGGACTCTCGGCCGGGTACGGCGCAGTCACGGTGGTCCGTGACCTCGACATCAGCCTGCGTGGCGGGGAGGTGCTCGCGATCCTCGGGCCGAATGGCGCCGGCAAGACGACCGTGATGGCCACGCTCGCCGGCCTGCTGCCCCGGCTCGACGGGGAGGTGCTCGTCGGGGGCAAGGTGCTCCCGAGCGCGCGACCCGGAGCGGCCAACAAGGCCGGTCTGGTGCTCGTCGCCGACGACCGGGCCCTGTTCACCGGGCTGAGCGTCAAGGAGAACATCCAGATCGCGCACAAGGCGGGCGGCCCCGACCTCGACGCGACCATGGAGCTCTTCCCGGCCCTGAAGAAGCGCCTGAAGGTCTCTGCCGGCGCGATCTCGGGCGGCGAGCAGCAGATGCTGGCCGTGGCCCGGGCGCTGGTCCAGCGTCCACGCGTGCTCCTCATCGACGAGATGAGCATGGGTCTTGCCCCGGTCATCGTCGAGGAGCTGTTGCCGATCGTGCGAAGGATCGCCGACGACACCGGCGCCGTGGTGGTCCTCGTCGAACAGCACGTCCACCTGGCCCTCGAGGTCGCCGACGAGGCGATGGTGATCGTGCACGGCGACGTACGGCTCACCGGGAGCGCCACGAATCTCGCGGCGCACCCGGAGCGGCTCGAGGCCGCCTACCTCGGCGAGACCGCACCGGTCTGACCTTCCAACGACGAGAGGAACGACGAAGATGACGGGACAGGGTGTCGCGGGGGAGACCCGGATGCTGATCGACGGCCGACTGGTCGCCGCGGCGTCGGGCGCGACGTTCGACAACATCAATCCAGCCACCGAGGAGGTGCTGGGCCACGTCGCGGACGCGGGTGCGGTCGACATGGACCGAGCGATCGCGGCGGCCCGTCGGGCCTTCGACCATACGGACTGGTCCACCAACCGGGCGTTTCGTCGGCACTGCCTCGAGCAGCTCCAGGAGGCGTTGGAGTCCGAGCGCGAGCTGCTGCGTGCGGAGCTGGTGGCCGAGGTTGGCACGCCGGTCGCGGTGACGTACATGGCTCAGCTGGAATGGCCCCTCGAGGAGGGCCTGCTCTGGCCGGCGAAGGAGATCGAGCAGTTCGCCTGGGAGCGGGAGCTGCCATCCAGCACCCTCGCGGGGATGAACAGCCGGAGGCTGGTCTGGAAGGAGGCCGTCGGTGTCGTCGGCGCCATCCTGCCGTGGAACTACCCGTTCGAGGTGATGATCAGCAAGCTCGGGCCGATCGTGGCCACCGGGAACACGGTGGTGATCAAGCCCGCCCCGGACACGCCGTGGAACGCGACGCGGATCGGGCGGCTCATCGCGGAGAGGACCGACATTCCGGCGGGAGTGGTCAACATCGTGACCTCGACGGACCACCTCCTCGGAGAGCAGCTGACCGTCGACCCGCGCGTCGACCTGATCTCCTTCACCGGCTCCACCGCGACCGGCCAGCGCATCATGGAGAAGGGCGCGGCGACGCTCAAGCGCGTCTTCCTCGAGCTGGGTGGCAAGTCGGCGGCGATCATCCTCGACGATGCCGACTTCGCGACGGTCGTGCCCGCGGGGATGAGCGTGTGCATGCACGCCGGGCAGGGCTGTGCGATGCAGACCCGGATGCTGTTGCCGCGCTCACGGTATGACGAGGGCGTCGAGCTGATCACTGCGGCGATGCAGAACGTCCCGTGGGGCGACCCGACCGATCCGGCAAACCTCATGGGGCCGCTGATCAGTGCGCGTCAGCGAGACCGGGTCACCGGGCTCATCCGCACCGGAATCGACGAAGGAGCCGAGCTCGTCGTCGGAGGTGCGGAGCGGCCCGCGGGTCGCGAGCGGGGCTTCTTCGTCGAGCCCACGCTGTTCATCGGCGTCGACAACTCGATGACGATCGCCCAGGAGGAGATCTTCGGGCCGGTGCTCACCGTGATCCCCTACGAGGACGATGAGGATGCGGTGCGCATCGCCAACGACAGCAAGTACGGCCTGGCGGGCGCCATCCACTCCGCCTCCACCGAGCGCGGTATGGCGATGGCCCGCCGGATCCGTACGGGTTCGCTCGCGGTGAACGCCAGCCTCTGGTACGGCGCCGACTCGCCCTACGGCGGCTACAAGAACAGCGGCATCGGCCGCCAGAACGGGATCGAGGGCTTCGAGCAGTACCTCGAGACCAAGGCCATCTCCGTGCCGCTGGTCTGATCCACGCGGCACCCCACTTGTCACCGACAGTCGACCAGAACGGAACAACACATGACTGACCGCCTTGCTGGCAAGGTCGCTTTCATCACGGGAGCAGCGAAGGGCCAGGGGCGCAGTCATGCGATCCGTCTGGCAGAGGAGGGCGCGGACATCATCGCCATCGACCTGTGCGAGCAGATCGAGTCGAACAACTACCCGCTCGGGACGCCGGAGGACCTCAAGGAGACCGTCCGGCTCGTGGAGGCGATCGGTCGGCGCATCGTCGCCAGCAAGGCTGATGTGCGAGACCGCAGTCAGCTCCGAGAGGCGCTGACGGCAGGCGTCGCTGAGCTCGGCCGGGTCGACATCGTCGTGGCCAACGCCGGGATCCTGCCGATGGCTCTGGGCGACCCGGATCCGATGGACTTCGTCGATGCCACCGACGTCGACCTGATCGGGGTCATGAACGCCGTCGCGGTCGCCATCCCGCATCTGACGGAGTATGCCTCTGTCGTGGTCACCGGCTCCACCGCGGCGATGCTGCCCAACACGACCGACAACCCGGCGATGGGACCCGGCAGCGCCGGCTACGGCTGGTCCAAGAAGACCCTGATGGGCTACACCGAGCAGCTGGCCCTGCACCTCGCACCGCGCCTCATCCGGGTCAACTGCATCCACCCGACCAACGTCAACACGAATCTGCTGCACAACGACGGCATCTACCAGCAGTTCCGGCCTGATCTGGAGCACCCGACACGCGAGGACGCCGAGCCGGCCTTCTACGTGTTCCAGGCCATGCCGATCCCGTACGTCGAGCCGGTCGACATCTCCAACCTCGTGCTGTTCCTCGCCTCCGACGAGGCGCGTTACATCACCGGCCAGCAGATCCGGGTGGACGCCGGGTCGCTGCTCAGGTGGCCCAACGGGCCGGGTAAGTGAGCCTGACCGCCTGACGGCGTGAAGCAGCGGCGGGGACCTGCTCCTGGAGCGAGGGTCCCCGCCGCTGCTGTCGTCTGTCTCAGCTGACGACGATCCGGGCAGATGCCACGTTGCTGATCAGCCGGTTGACTTCGGTGGCGTCACCGTCGCGCTGGGAACGGACCCGCGCCGTCACGAAGTAGGTGCCCGGGCTGCCGTAGGCGTGGCTGGTCCTGAGCGAGACGGCGGTGTCTTCTCCGCTGACCTCGTGCTGGAACGGGAACGTCGCCCAACCGTCCCAGTCCCACTCGACGGAGACGATGGTCCCTGCGCCCGGCGGAACCTCGGCGTCGACGGCCAGCTCGACCTGCTCACCCACGCCGACCTCAGCTCGGACGCCGCCGTTCGCGGAGACCCTGATGACGGGCTGGATGCCGCCCCGCTCGGACGCGGATTGCGGCAGCACGATCTGACCGTCGACGTACTCGAAGGTCGTGTTCGGCGGGGCCGTTCCCTCCTCTACCCACTGGATCAGGTCGGCGAGGCCCTGCTCGATCACCGGGAAGTAGTCGATCAGCCAGGTCGAGGTCGCGCGGGTGGTCGAGTTCGGGAGGTAGGACGGCGGGATGTGCTCCGCGTTCTGCGTCCACTGGAGCCTGAACTTCTCCGCAGCGGCCTCAGGTCCCTGTGCGGCGACGACCGCACCACGGTAGATCAGGCCCTGGGACGGCCACAGCGACGAGTCGTGCGTGTGGTGCATCCACAGCAGCTTGCCGGCGTACTGCCCGGTGTAGGAGACACCCATCAGGGGTGACATGAGGGGCACGGGGTGCTGGGCGTAGATCGGCTGACCGGCCTGGCGCAACGAGTCGAACTGGGCGTCGTCCATGATGTGGTGGCGATGGAAGTAGCAGAACGCCAGGAACTTGCGGTTGCTGACGTGGATCTCATCCCCGGCCTGGACGCCCTCGAAGCGCTTGAGGTTCGCCTCGCCGTGCCCGTCGCAGGCGAACAGGTCGGCGACGTTGCCGATGGCATAGAGCTGGCGACCGGCTGCGGCGCCACTCATGAGCTGCATCCCGATGCCGAGGCGGTAGCCGGCGGGCAGGCCCTCGACCTCGATCGCGTAGGGCATGTCCATGCCGGCCTCGCCGGCCATCAGCCCTGCCATGGTCTTCATCAGTCCGTACTCGGGGGCTTCGAAAGCCGGATCGGTCAGCAAGTCGCGGACGGTCACGACCCGACTCACCGTCGTCACGACGTCGATGAGGTCGTCCTGGACCGCCGTCGGCAGGTCGTGGCCGACATAGCCCGGCTTGGTCCAGAAGTTCTCGAAGTACGACGGGTCCTGCTCGACCAGCAGGTCGGCGATCGACGACCAGAGCCAGATCTGGCCCATCGGGGTGAAGAGCATGAACTCGTCGCCGAGAGGGAATCCCTGGCGGTAGAGGCTGGCGAGCTCCTCAGCGGAGTGGGAGTCGAGCCCCTCGAACGGGTTGCCGCTCCCGCCGGGCTGCATCGCGTCGATGAGCCTCCCCGACGTCGCGGGGTCGCGGAGCAGGCGCTGCACGTTGAACATGCAGGCGAAGCTCATCACCTGGGCACCCTTGATCCGCTCCGTCGCAGGGAACGGGGCGACGTCGCCCCCGCCCATGAAGGGCAGCGCGCCGTCGAAGACGTCGGCACCGTTCTCGAGCACCAACGGCGAGCGGCGGCCGCCGCCGCTGCCACCCCACACGTAAGCGTGGTGCGGCGCCTCACCGTAGACCTGCTCGGCGACGAACTTGGAGAAGCGCGCCGACTCGACGGCTGCGCGCCAGCCGTAGATCGTCGGGTCCTCCCCGCCCTTGGGATCGATGTCGTCCCCGATGTGACCCATGTTCGTCTCGACCATGTAGCCGCCGGCGCGGATCGTCAACGGAAGTCCGCCCATGGCGGCGCCGAGCGGGCCCGCGAAGAAGTCCTCGTGTCCCGCGTGAGCGCCCTCCATCGGCTGGATCAGGCGCCCCTTCCACTGGTCGCTAGGCGGGTAGGAGAAGGCGAACCGGGTGTCGCAGCCCGTGAACCCACCGTGGATGTACCGGTGCGGGCTGGGCTCGTCACGGAGTTCGTCGACGTCGATGTACGGCGCTCCGAAGTAGGAGTCGGTCACCTCGTAGGCCGAGCAGTCGACGGTGTCTTCGGTGGTGATGGTCATGAACGTCCCTTCGTTCCAGACGGCGAGGTAGCGGGCTGGCAGGACGTCACGCGAGTCGGCCAGCACGACCTGATGTGACCGGTGTCACGGGCCGCAGTCTGACGCTGATGTCATCTGATGTCAACGCTGTTCACAGGCGGCGACACACGGAAGTGAACGTTGTTGACTGCCCGGGTAAATGTGCTTAGTGTCACAGCCCGATCCCGGTCGCCGTTCGGCGTACCGGTCCCAGGACCTCCGCGCACCGCCGGCGGCGAGCCTGGGTCGTGACACGGGAGAACGCCGTTCGCCCCGCCCCTGACACCCCGTCACCAGGAGAACCCATGTACCGCAAGAAGGCACTGTCGGCTGTCGCCGCGATCGGCGCGACCGCACTCCTCACCCTCACCGCGTGCGGCTCGTCCGACGACGGGTCCGGCACCGCCGGCGACGCCGCGGGTGCGGGCAACTCGGGCGGCTCGGCGTCGGCGAAAGTGCTGGTCGTAGGCGACTTCACCAGCACGATCCCATTCACCCTCCCCGAGATCGCGCCCATGGTGAAGGGTGCGCTCAAGGACCTGCCGGACGTCAAGGTCGAGACCTGCGACGCGAAGGGCACTGCGCCCGGCTTCCTCGCCTGCGAGCAGCAGGCCGTCGTCGACAAGGTGGCCGCCGTCGTCCTCGGATTCTCGGGCGGCGGTCAGGACATGAGCATCCTGACGAAGGCCGGGATCCCGGCTATCGGCAACGGCGTGGCCAACGTCAAGAACAGCTACCCGATCTCCGAGTCGTTCTCCCTGTACGTCGCCCTCGGGGCCGGTCTCCAGCAGTCTGGATGCAGCAAGCTCGGCATCATCTACATGGACGGTTCTGACGCACTTGTCGACAACATCAAGAACGGCTTCGAGGGGAAGGGCGGCAAGGAGGTCGCCCGCGCCGCAGTCGCCGCGAACGCCGCCGACCTGTCGCCGGCCGTGGCGAAGGTGACCGAGGCGGGTGCTGAGTGCGTGGCGGTGAGCCTGCCGCCCGCCGGCGGTGCTCAGGCCCTCACCGCGCTGCGGCAGAGCGGCAAGACCGTGACCGTCGGTGGCATCGCCGCGGTCTTCAGCCAGCAGGTCCTCGACGCGCTCGGGCCGTTGGCCGACGGGCTGCTCGTCATCGACAGCAAGCTCAGCCCCGCGGACGACGCGCCCGGCATCCAGGAGGCGAAGGCGACGCTTCAGGCCACGGACCCGAAGGCCCCGTTCACCGAGCAGGCCGTCACGGCGTTCGTCGCCGCGAAGATCGTGCACGCGGCGCTCGCCTCCGCGACCGGCGACGTCGACGCCAAGACGTTCGCGACCGCGCTCGACGGTCTGCGAGGCGTGGACATGGCCGGTGTCATCCCTGCCTGGTCGTCGGAGCCGTTGGCGAGCAAGTCCTTCCCGCAGATCTTCAACCACTACGGCATCACCTACGAGATCGCCGGCGGCAAGCCGGTCAAGAAGGGTGACTTCTACGACACCTCCGACATCCTCATCGGCAAGTAGTCCGCGGCCGGAGGGGAGCGGGAGTCACGATGACCGAGATCTGGAGATTCGCTGCGCTCGGACTGGGAGCAGGCGGGCTGTACGCCCTGGCCGCGCTGGGCCTGGTCCTGGTCTACCGCGGGTCGGGCGTCGTCAACTTCGCCCAAGGCGCGGTGGGGATGATCGGTGCCTATGCCTACTTCGAGGCACGTCTGGAGCACCACCTCCCCCAAGCGATCTCGGTCCTCCTCGGGATCGTGACCTCCGCCCTCCTCGGCGCTCTGTTCCACCTGCTGATCCTGCGCCGCATGCAGGGAGCCTCGGCGCTCGCGAGGATCGTCGCGACGCTCGCGCTCCTCGTCGTCCTGCAGTCAGCGGTCCTGATCGCCTACGGGCCGCTGCCGAAGGTCGTTCCGTCGATGCTCCCCATCGAACCGGTCTCCATCTTCGGTGCACAGATCGGGCAGGACAGGATCTACATCTTCGCGATCGTCATGGCGGCGACCCTCGCCCTCTGGGTGCTCTACCGGTTCACGACCTTCGGCATCGCCACGTCGGCGGTCGCCGAGAACCCGCGGGCGGCCGCGGCGCTGGGTGTCTCGCCCCACCTGATCGCTGCTGCCAACTGGGCGATCGGGTCGGCGCTGGGCGGCCTGGCCGCTGTCCTGCTGATCCCGATCACCGGGCTCGGCACGGCGAACCTGACGTATCTGGTGATCCCGGTGCTCGCCGCGGCTGTCGTCGGCAGGTTCTCGTCATTCCCGCTCACCGTGCTCGCCGGCCTCGGGATCGGCGTCGCCCAGTCCGAGGTGACCCGCTACGTCACGGCGCCGGGCTGGGGAACGGCGGTCCCATTCGTCCTGGTCACCGTCGTCCTGCTCGCCCGCGGCAAGAGCGTCGCAGGGAAGGACGAGAGCTTCGGCCGGATGCCCCGACTGGGGAGCGGCAGGATCCAACCCGTCTGGCTGCTCGTCGGCGTCGCCGTCACGCTGTTCTGCATCTGGGTGGTGCTGCCGATGCCCTGGGTCAACGCCCTCCAGGCTCAGATCCTCGGCACCATCATCCTGATGTCGTTCGTGGTCGTCACGGGGTACGCCGGTCAGCTGTCGCTGATGCAGCTCGGCTTCGCGGGCGTCGGTGCGCTGGCCTCCGGCTGGTTGGTCGCAAGCCACGGCTGGCCGTTCGAGATCGCGCTCGTCGTCGGCGTGCTCACCGCGATCCCGATCGGGGTCGTCGTCGGCCTGGCCGGTGTCCGTACCCGCGGGGTGTACCTCGCGATCCTCACGCTCGGACTGGCGATCTCCCTGGAGGCGGTGGTGTTCGGCAACTCGGACCTCGCCGGCGGCCCGACTGGATACAACGTCGGCGACACCACGGTCCTCGGCATCGACGTGAACGGTCTCTTCTACCCGAAGCGCTATGCGACCTTCACGCTGATCGTGCTCGCTCTCGTCGGCTGCGTCGTCGCGAACCTGCGCCGCTCGCGGGCCGGAAGGCGACTCATCGCGGTTCGGACCAATGAGCGCGCCGCGGCGGCGCTCGGCATCTCGGTCACCGAGGCCAAGCTGTACGCCTTCATCCTGGGCGGGATGATCGCCGCCCTCGGGGGCATCCTGCTCGCGTTCCGAAGTCCGCTGCTGCAGCTGACCGGCTTCGCCGGTCTCCAGTCAGTGACGGCGATGCAGAATGCGGTTCTGGGCGGGGCGGGCACCCCCATAGGTCCGTTGTCGGGCAGTGGATTCCAGCCCGACTCGCTCGGTCAGCAGATCTTCAGCTTCCTCGGCCCGAACGTGGCGCTGTGGCTGGGTCTGGTCAGCGGCGCCGGCCTGCTGTACATGCTGACGATCGCACCGGACGGACTCGCGTTCACGATGATGCCGCGCGAGGTCCGGGCTCAGCGTGAACGGGCACGCGCCCGTCGGCTGGCGGCACGTGGCCTGGCGACCGCGACCGAGGACGCTCCTGCGCCGGTCGCCGACCCACCGCGCGCGTCCGGCCCCGTCGACCGTCACCGCGTGGAGCCGCTGACCTTGGAGATGGACGCGGTCACCGTCCGCTTCGGCGGTGTCGTTGCCCTCAACGGGCTCACTCTTCGCGTCGAGCCGGGCGAGATCGTTGGTCTGATCGGCCCGAACGGCGCTGGCAAGAGCACCTGCATCGACGCCATCACGGGTTTCAACACTCCAGCCTCCGGCGAGATCCGGCTCGGCGGAGAGCGGATCGACCGTTGGGCCCGCGAGCGCCGCGCCAGGGCTGGGCTGGGCCGCTCCTTCCAGTCGCTCGAGCTCTTCGAGGACCTGACGGTCCGCGAGAACCTCCTCGCCGCCTGCGACGAGCGCGACCTCCTGGCCTATGCGACGAACCTCGTCGTGCCGGGTCGTGACACCTTCACGCCCGCTGCGCTGGCGGCCATCGAGAGCTTCGGTCTCGGCGCCTACCTCGACGTGCGCGTCGAGGATCTCGACTACGCCCTGCGACGCATGCTCGCCGTGGCACGGGCCGCCGCAGGCGGTCACTCGGTCCTGCTGCTCGACGAGCCCGCCGCCGGTCTCGGCGACGTCCAGACGAGGCGGCTCGGCGAGGTGCTCAGGACCTTGGCGGACGACCACGGCATGGCCATCTTCCTGGTCGAGCACAACATCGACATGGTCCTGCGCAACTGCGATCGGGTGTACGCACTCGACTTCGGGACCCTCATCGGAGCGGGCACGGCCGACGAGATCCGGAGCAACCCTGCGGTGGTGGAGGCCTATCTCGGGACCAGTCGATTCACCGCGGACCACGCCCCCGCAGAGCCGACCGGAGGAGTCCGATGACCGCGGCCACCACCACCGCGACCGCACCCGCCCTCGAGGCCCGAGGGCTCAGCGTCGGGTACGGCGCCATGCCCGTCGTCCATGAGGTCGATCTGCACGTCGCGCCGGGCGAGGTCGTCGCGCTGCTCGGTGTCAACGGCGCCGGCAAGACGACCTGCGTGCGCGCCCTGGCGGGCGATCTCAAGCCACTGCGTGGTGAGGTGAGGATGAACGGCGAGCGGGTGCAGTCGCCGCTCCATCGCCGAGCCGAGCACGGTCTGCGCTACATCTCCGAGGAGCGCTCGGTGTTCATGGGCCTGTCTGCGGCCGACAACCTGCGACTGGGGGGCACGGACCAAGGGCGCTGCCTCGAGCTGTTCCCCGAGCTCGAGCCGTTGCTGGGCCGCAAGACGGCCTTGCTCTCGGGCGGCGAACAGCAGATGCTGACGCTGGCACGGGCACTCTCCGTCGATCCGCAGGTCCTCATCGCCGACGAGCTCTCGCTCGGTCTGGCCCCGCTGGTCCTCGAGCGTCTCCTCCTCGCTGTGCGGGCCGCGGCGGACCGCGGGGGCGCGGTCCTGCTCGTCGAGCAGCACGTCCGGGACGCTCTCGAGGTCGCCGACCGCGCCTACGTGCTCAGTCACGGCCGGGTCGTGCTCGAGGGTGACGCCCGGGATCTGCGGAGTCGTGTCGGCGAGATCGAGCGGACCTACCTCGCCGGGGCGAGCCTTGGCGACGGCTCATGACACGCCGGACGGTGCTGCCCTGCGCGGTGGGAGTTCGGTGCCGTGCGCGATCATGGTGCGATGGGAGAGTCAGTGTCGAACCCGCCCACCCGCGCGAGTCTCAGCCTTGATCTGATCGTCGACACCGCCCTGAAGCTGATCTCGGAGCATGGTGCCGACCGGCTCTCGATGCGCCACCTCTCAGCCGCTCTGGGCGTGTCGCTCGGGGCGACCTACCGCCACGTCGCCAGCAAGGACGAGCTCCTGGTTCTGTGCGGCCGACGGCTCTACGAACGCAGCTACACCAAGCGGGCTGCCGACGAGGACCCGCTCCACTGGGTGCGCGACCAGGTCATGCACCTGTATGACCTCCTGGTCGCCCACCCAGGGATGGCCCGGCGAGTGGTGTTCGCGGGCAACGTCGACCCGGAGCTGGCCGAGGACATCCGCCAGGCACTCCTCCAGACCGGTCACAGCGAGGACAGCGTGGACACGATCGGTCTCGTGCTTACCCTCTACACCGCGGGTGCCCTGATGGCGTCCGCCCAGGCCGAGGTGCACCGGGAGAGCGGGTCGAGCACGCGGACGCTCATCATCGCCGGGCTCGACTTCATCCTGCACAGCTATCTGGACGACAATCGGGCGGGACGCGCCCCGTCTGTCAGCTGACGAGAGGACGCTCGTCCCGGGGGAACGCCTGCTGAAAGGCCTGGGCGACTCGTAGCACCAGGTCCTCGCGGCCGTGCCACGCCGCGATCTGCAGCGCGACGGGCATGCCGTCGATGAAGCCGCACGGCACCGAGACGGCCGGGAAGCCCAGCCAGTTGAAGATCATCGTGTGGCTGCAGTAGACGGGCGCGAAGCTGCCGCCCGGGAACGACGGACCGTCGACCGTCCAGCCGCGGTCCCACTCCGTCGTGCGCGCCGCGATCCGCTGCGCCGTGACGGAGAGCAGCACGTCGTACTCCGCGAAGAACCTCCGGAAGTGCTCCCAGTTGCGTGCGCGCGACTCCGCCTGCTCACGGTAGAGGGTCGAGTCGACCGGCTGCAGCGGAGTGAGGTTGGTGCCGACCATGACCTCGTACGCCGCGGGCTCGACGGTCCAGCGCACGGTTCCGTGGGCCGCGCGGTCCTCCCAGACGTCCTCCGTGGTCTCGACTTCCGCGCCGAGCGTCGTCAAGCTCTGTGCCGCCGCGCGGGCGACGTCGATGATGCGAGCGCTGTCCTCGGTCGCGTAGACCGATGCGAAGCCGAAGTCCTCCGTCCAGGCCATCCGCAGTCCGTCGACGCCTCGGTCCAGCCCGACCACACAGTCGGCCGGATCTTCCTGGACCACGACGTAGTCGCGGCCGTCCGGACCGGACATCGCGCGCGCGAACAGGGCGGCATCGCGGACGTCGCGTGCCAGCGGGCCGAGGCTCGCGGTCAGCATCATTGTCGGCTTGCGGTAGTCCACGTGGGGGATGAGACCGCGTGAGGTGTGCAGGCCCACGACCCCGGAGTACGCGGCAGGAAGCCGCGTCGATCCGCCGCCGTCGGTTCCGATCGTGACGGGCAGCAGTCGTGCCGCAGCGGCCGCGGCCCCACCCGAGCTCGACCATCCCGGGACCCGGTCCAGGTCCCACGGGCTGCGTGCCTCGGCGTCCCAGTTGAAGGGACTGAAGACGCCCGGTTCCTTGGACTTGAGGTTGGCGCCGGCGCCCATCATGGTGTTCGTGCCGACGACGATGGCGCCTGCCTTACGCAGACGCTCGACGGCGATGTCGTCGACATCGGACACCTCGTCGGCCGCGCCCTGCCGGAAGTGCAACCCGGCGACGCGGATGTGCGATTTCACGGCGGTCGGAATGCCGTGCAGGTCGCCGAGGTCCTCGCCCGAGGACACCGCCCGATCCGCGGCTCTCGCCTGCTCCCGCGCACCCTGGTAGTCGACCTCCTCCAAGGCGTGCAGCGTGGGGTTCAGCTCCTCGATCCGGCCGAGGAAGTGCTCGGTCACCTCGAGGCAGGAGACCTCTCGCTTCGCGATCAGCTCGGTCAATCGCCAGCCGGGCAGCCAGGTGAGTTCGTCCGACACGGTGGGCCTCCTTCGTCAGCTCCTCGCTCCGACGCGTGGCCAGCAGTCACGGCGGATGCCAACCTGAAAGTAGCCTCTGGACGTGAGTCAGTCAACAGTGTTCACTGCCCCATGACGCTTCTGACAGAATCCAATTCACAGCGCAATGACACGACAGGAAGACGGTGGGCAATGACACGGTCGCTCGACGGCAAGGTGGCCCTGATCAGTGGTAGCGGGGGCGGCATCGGTCGGGCCGGCGCGCTCCGGTTCGCCGAAGCGGGCGCGATCGTCGTGGGCTGTGATGTCAACGTCGAGAGCGCCGCAGAGACCCACGCGCTCGTCACGGCCGCCGGCGGCACCATGCTCGACGTCTCGCCGGTCGATCTCGGCGACTTCGACGAGTGCCGGCGATGGGTCGATCGCGCGGTGGAGGAGTACGGCCGGATCGACGTCCTGTGGAACAACGCCTCGGCAGGCGTCTTCGCGACGATCGAGTCGATGTCTCCCACCGACTGGGACCGCTCGATCCGCAACGAGCTGACGCTGGTGTTCCTGGCCACCAAGGCGGCTTGGTCGCAGCTCGGGATCAACGGCGGCCTCATCATCAACACGGCATCGGTCGCCGGGCACGGCGGTGGAGTCGCCGGCATCGCCCACTCGGCGACCAAGTGGGGCGTGCGCGGCATGACGCACGTGATGGCCGCCGAGGGTGCCCCGCTCGGCATCCGGGCGATCAGTGTGAGCCCCGGCGTGATCGAGACGCCTGGCTCGTCGCACCAGCTGTCGCAGCCGGGAGTGACGGAGGCGCTGATGGAGCGCTCGCTCATCCCACGGCTCGGCCAGCCCGACGACATCGCGAAGTTCGTGGCGTTCCTCGCCTCCGACGACGCGGCGTTCGCGACCGGTGCCGACTTCCGGATCGACGGAGGGTTGGTGAACCACGGCTAGCGGCGGCTAGCCGCCAGCGAGGACCGCCCGCTGCTCGGCGACGTCGACGAGCTTGATCCTGGGTCGTCCGGCCGCCCGTCCGAGCGTCTTCTCATGACGGTCGAGCAGAGCCCAGGCGTCGAGGCCGACGCCGGTCGTCGCAAGCACGCCGGTGGGTTCGGCCAGGAGGCCGGCGTCGAAGTCGGCGAGCAGCGCGCCGACAGTCTCCTTCGCGCACCACTTGTTCGCGCCGATGCCACCGGAGGGGCCGCGCTTGATCCAGCCGGAGACGTACAGTCCGGGGGCGACCCGACCGTCGACGTTCGGCACCCGCCCCTGCTCGTCATCGAACGGCACGCCCGGAAGCGGACGGGCCCGATATCCGATGGCGCTGAGCACCAGACCGGCTTCGAGCTCTTCACCGTCGTCGAATCGAACCGCCCGCACGCCCGTGTCACCGAGCAGCGCGTCTGGACGCAGGCCGAACCGGAACTCGAGCCGTCGCTCGGCGCCGCTGTTGCTGCCGAGGCCCCGGAGCAGCTCGAGCTTGTGGGTGACGACCGAGTCGCCGCTCGTGACATCGAGGTCCTCGGGACGTGCGGCCAGGCCGAGGTCCGGCACCTGCAGGAGGCCGATCAGCTCGCCGGCCGTGAATGCCGCGTGCTCGGGGCCGCGCCGCCCGACGAGCACGACCTCGCGGATCTTGCTCTCGCCCAGGGCGTCGAGAGCGTCGGGGGCGATGTCGCTCTTCCGGAGGGCATCCGGCGTCGCGAGCAGGATCCGTGCGACATCGAGGGACACGTTGCCGTTGCCGATGACGACGGCGCGCTCAGAGGTGAGGTCGAACCGCAGCGACGCCTGATCGGGATGGCCGTTGTACCAGCCGACGAAGTCGACCGCCGAGTGGGACCCGGGTAGGTCCTCCCCGGGGATGCCGAGCCTCCTGCCCTCGGAGGCGCCCGTGGCGACGACGACGGCGTGGTGGCTCGAGGCCAGGTCCTGGAGGCTCACATCGGTGCCGAGCTCGACACCGAGTCGCACATCAACGCCCGGGCGCTTGAGCGTCTTGATGAGGTGGTCTCCGGCGCCCTTGGTGTCATGGTGGTCGGGCGCGACTCCGTAGCGGATCAGGCCGCCCGGTGTGAGCAGCTTGTCCACCACGGTGACCTCCACGCCGAGGCCCTTGACGCCGAGCAGCGACTCGACGACGTAACCACCGGTCGGGCCCGCCCCGACGACGGCGACCTTGAGCGGTCCCGGCCGGGAAGAGGTGAGCGCGGGCTCGCGCGGCGGGGCGGCGTACGACGCGTGGTCGGCCTGCGCGAACCAGGCGCTGTTGAGCGCGAGGAACGGCTCGTCGACTGGATCCATGTCGTAGTCGGCGGTGATCGCGTTGACGGGGCACACGTCGACGCACGATCCGCAGTCGATGCAGCTCGCGTCGTCGATGTAGAGCATCTCTGCGGTTCCGAAGCCCGGCTCGCCGGGTGCGGGGTGGATGCAGTTGACCGGGCACACGGGCACGCAGGCAGCGTCGTTGCAGCAACTTCCGGTGATCACGTGGGTCATGTCAGAGCCTGTTCGATGAAGTCAGGAGGTGTGAGGAGGAGAGGGAGCCGACGATCGCGGTCAGGGCGTTCACCGGGCGCCGGCTCAGGCCAGGCCGAGGTGCTCGACGGAGGTCGTGACGACGCCCATCCCGGTGATCCAGTCGGGGACGGGCTCGTAGGTGACGGTCTCCATCGGCGTCGCGCCGGCGGCGACCGCCGCGATCCAGGTACGGACCTCGTGAGCCCCGACGCCGGCGGGGGCGATGTCGCCGTTGGTGAACGACGCGAGGCTCTCGGGGTCGTGGCAGATCCGCTTGAGGAACTGCTGGTCCCACTCCGGGTTGACCTTGTCCTTCGCCGCGACGCGTCCCGCCTCGTTCAAAGTGAGCCGCTCCTCGTCGGAGAGCCCGGCCGCCGTGGCCTCGAGGCTCGGCGGCGAGTGCGAGAGGCCACCCGAGCCGACGTACAGGATGCGCTTGCCCAGTCCGGCGAGCTCCGCGCCGACGCTTGCTCCCAGCGCGTAGGCCCGGCCGGGCCCCGCCAGTGGGGGAGTGGCGCAGTTGATGTAGACGGGAATGACCGGAACGGTCGGCAGATCGCCGATCAGGTGCGAGTAGGTCTGGCCGAAGCCATGGTCCAGCGCCACCTTGCGAACGACGGTGACGTCGAAGTCCTGTTCCAGCAGGGCGGCGGCCAGGGGCTCCGCGAGCTCGGACGCGACGTCGTAGCTGCCCACCGGCGAGCCGAGGTCGCCGAGTCCGTCCGCCGAGAGCATGACGGCGATCGCGGGGACGCTGTCGACGAAGGCACGTCGGTGATCGCTGCCGAAGAAGACGACGAGCTCGGGAGCGAACGAGGTGACGCGACGTCGGGCCTCGTCGATGCCGGCACGGAACACTGCGCCGTGCTCGGCGCCCGTGTCCCGCAGCATGCCCGGACTGTGCGACGCGCACACGACCATCGCCGTTCCGGTGGACTGGTGAGGCATCGCGCTGCTCCTTCTGACATTGCTGCAACTTCTGACAGCGCGTGTTCGTGCGCTATCTGGCCTCAATCTAATCGCTGATTCTCGGAATCGCTAGAGGATCTGACATTCGAGTCACTTTTGACGAGCGACGAACGCGGACCTGGAGAAGCACGTTCGGCCGCCGCCCGTGACGGGCGGCGGCCGAACGCCTCTGTGCTGCGGTACGGATCAGCTGGCGGGCAGGCTGTAAAGCTGTGGGTCAGCGGGGAGCAGCTCGTAGTCCTTGAGCTGTCCGTCGGTGGTCGCCGAGGCGAGGATGCCGTTGGAGCTGCAGACGTTCGGGGAGATCGCCATCTGCTTGCCGTCGCACTGGAACTTGGCGCCGGCGCTCAGCGGGTACGTGGTCGGCGGTGCCGTCTTCAGGGTCGAGATCACGCCGGCGGCGCTGACGTCACTGATCTTGGCCGCGTTGAGTGCGTTGATCACACCGAGCATCGGGGAGTACCCCGACGCGCTGATGACCGACTCCTTCGCGCCGTTCCCGTACTTCTTGAGAACGGCGGCGAAGAGCTTCGTCTCGCTGTTCGCCGGGTCGAGATCCGAGGTGGTCACCACACGAACACCGTCGTAGCCACCGGGGATCGACTTCGCGCCCGCGGCCGAGAGGCACTGCGAGATCACCGTGATCTTCGCGCCCGGGTCGACCGTCTTGATGGCCTGGATCGCCGGGGTGCAGAAGCTCTCGTTGCCGAACACGTGGTAGAGGCCCGGGCTGTCCTTGCTGGCCGCGGTGATCTGCGGGGTCATGTCAGCAGTGCCCGGCGGAACCGCGGTGACCTTGAGGTCGACGCCGGCGTTCTTGTAGAGCGCCGTGCCGACCGTCCGGGCCGGCGCCTCGGCGCCCGGGACGGCGATCACGATCATGGCGGCCTTCTTGACGCCCTGGTTGCCGGCGTCGGCGGCCGGGACACCGAAGTAGGAGAGGCCGTTGAACAGCGAGAAGTAGTTGGGCGACGACAGCGCGGCCTGGGTGCTGCCGCTCGCAGCCGTGATCGGGATGCCGGCCGGGGACAGGACCGCGACCGTCTGGTCGGCCTCGGCGAGGGTGCCTTCGACGACGGCCGAGGCCTTCGCCTTGACCATCTGGTTCGCGCAGTCCGTGGCCATCGCCGGGTCCTGGCGGACCTCGCAGACCTTGACCTCGATCTTGTGGCCGTTGATGCCACCGAGGTAGTCGTTGGCATAGGCGGCGGCGGCCTGTGCGCCCTTGTACTCGTCGCTCTGGTCAACGGCCTGGCTCTTGCCGTCGCTGATCACACCGATCGTGATGGGGGTGCCGGTGGCCTTGTTGGCGGTGCCGAGCTGTGCGGAGCCCGACGTGCCCGAAGTCTCGTCGCCGCTCCCCCCGTTGTCGCTCGACCCGCAGGCGGTCACGGTCAGGGCCAGGACGGCGGGGATGGCGGCGGCCAGCGCCCGGCGGCGGCCGCGGGTGGAAACGTGCATTGCTTCTCCTTGGCAGGGTTCGTACAGGAACAAGAGTGAACAGACCTGTCAGATTCCGAACAGGTCGATCGTGACATGACCCTGGTCACATCGCGAGGCCGGGAACGGATCGTTATCAAAACGAGACCTTATGCCCGTGCGCTAGGCGTGTCTGCGCGCAATTGCGCGCAACAATGACCGTTCGATTGACGGGTAACCCGGTGACTAGAAGCGACACGCCTGTCAGTAAACGTGCCATGTGTCGGTGAGAACGGGTTCAGGCGAGAAGAACGGTGTAACGCCAGTCCAGGACGGGACGGGGCCCCTCGGCACTGCCGTGCACGCTGACCACCGAGCGCAGGCGGACCGCGTGTCCCTGGGTCAGGGGGGTGCTACCGATGACCTCGATCTCGCTGGTCAGCGTGTCGCCCTCGTGAACCGGAGCGATGTGGTCGCACGACTCCCAGCCGAGCACGGTGACCACGTCAGGGAGGGCTCGGGTCAGCTGGGCGAGCGCGAGCCCGATGGTGTGGCCGCCGTACACGAGCCGTGAGCCGCTGACGCGTTCGTCGTGGTGGACGGCGGCGATGTTGAGGGTGAGCCGGGCGAGCTCCGGGGCGGATGAGACCACGTCGCCGGAGGTGGTGAAGGAGTCCCCGACGAGATCAGGGGCGCCGCCGAAGCCCCGGACGCCGGTCCGAAAGGCGGTGAGGTCCCAGCCGTCGGGGCTGCGCCACGCCGGCGTCTCGTCGGCGCCGATCAGGGAGAGGTCCTCGTGGGGGACCAGGCGATCGGGGTCGGCCGCCGGGCCGACCGGGAGCATCGCGCAGCGGTGGAAGTCGAGCACCGTGTCGCCGCGCTGATCGGTGGTCGTCATCCGCAGCGCAGCGAGGCCGGTGGCGGCGCGGCCAGGCTTCGCGGAGTTCTCGCGGAGGCCGACGACCTCGGTGCGGGTGCGGATCGTGTCACCGATGTGCGCGAAGCGATGGAAGCGCAGTCCTCGGTAGAAGAGGTTGGCCTTGACGTGGTGGGTGGCCAGCGTCGACTGTCCGATCGCGACGTCCCAGACCAGGCTCGGGCTCGCCGTCGGCGTGGCCGAGCCGGTCACCGCCCGCGACAGCTCCTCGTCGAGGGCCAGCCGGATCCGGTCGCCGAGGATCGCGCGGTGACTCGCGGCCAGGCCGGCGGTGAGCGTCATCGCCGGCGCGCTCTCGAAGGTCATGCCGACCTCGAGCTCGTCGAAGTAGGGTCCGCCCACGGCTCTCGGCATCTCGATGACCTCTCTCAGCGTGACAGGAATGTCACATTAGCGCAGTCGGGCGGGTCATCTGCGCTCGCATCGCTTGACCATGGATGTCAGATCCATGACGATCGGACCATGAGCACCCTCAACGCGGAAGAGGCCTTCCTCGTCCAGACGATCCGCGCCTTCGTCGACCGCGACGTGAAGCCGACGGTCCGCGATGTCGAGCACGCGAACGAGTATCCCGAGAAGTGGATCGAGCAGATGAAGCAGATCGGCATCTACGGGCTCGCCATCCCGGAGGAGTACGGCGGCAGTCCGGTGTCGATGCCCTGCTACGTGCAGGTCACGGAGGAACTAGCCCGCGGATGGATGAGCCTGGCCGGCGCGATGGGCGGGCATACGGTGGTCGCCAAGCTCGTCGGTCTGTTCGGGACCGAGGAGCAGAAGCAGCGCTACCTCCCCTCGATGGCGACCGGTGAGCTGCGTGCCACCATGGCTCTGACCGAGCCGGGCGGTGGATCCGACCTGCAGGCGATGGCGACCACGGCCCGCCGTGACGGCGACGACCTGGTGATCAGCGGGTCCAAGACGTGGATCAGCAATGCCCGCCGCTCCGGGCTGATCGCCCTTCTGTGCAAGACCGATCCCTCCGCGTCACCCCGGCACGCAGGCATCTCGATCGTCCTGGTCGAGCACGGTCCGGGTCTGACCGTCTCGCGTGACCTCCCCAAGCTGGGCTACAAGGGCGTCGAGTCATGCGAGATCTCGTTCGACGACTACCGGATCCCGGCCACCGCAGTCCTGGGCGGCGTGGAGGGGCAGGGCTTCCCTCAGATGATGAAGGGCCTGGAGACCGGTCGGATCCAGGTCGCCTCCCGCGCCCTCGGCGTGGCGGCCGCCGCGCTCGAGGACGCCCTTGCCTACGCCCAGGTCCGCCAGTCCTTCGGCAAGCCCATCTACCAGCACCAGTCGATCGGCAACTACCTCGCCGACATGGCGACCAAGCTGACGGCCGCCCGCCAGCTGACGCGCTACGCCGCCGAGCGCGCCGACGCCGGCGACCGGTGCGACATGGAAGCGGGGATGGCCAAGCTCTTCGCGTCCGAGGTCGCCATGGAGATCGCTCTCAGCGCGGTCCGGATTCACGGTGGCTATGGCTACTCGACCGAGTACGACGTCGAGCGCTACTTCCGCGACGCCCCGCTGATGATCGTCGGCGAGGGCACGAACGAGATCCAGCGCAACGTGATCGCCAGCCAGCTGGTCGCCCGCGGAGGGCTCTGAGCTACGCCGTCGCGTCCGGGTGCACGTAGCCCTTCGGCAGGATGAAGATCGCCTCGGCCTCGACGGTGATCCCCTCGTCGTCGGCGATGCTGCCGACGACGTACGCCTTGCGTCCTTCGACCCGATCGATCCTGGCCTCGGTCCGCAGCCGTCCCAACGGGGTCCCTCGTCGATAGCGGAGGGTCAGCGTGCCCGTCAGGCCCCAGTGACCGGATGCGCTGACGGCCTCACCCAGGACGTGGTCGAGGATCAGCGCGGCCATGCCCCCGTGCAGGCGACCCGGAGGGCCCTCGTAGGCGGTTCCGACGCGGAACTCGGACCACACGAGACCGTCCGGTGCGTGCTGCAGGGTGAGCGGGGGAGCGATCGGGTTACGAACTCCGATGACGGGGCTGCCCCAGGTGCGCCGCCGGCCGGGTGCTTCCGAGTGGACGCCGTACGAGCCGGGTAGTTGGTGAGCCCTGAGATGCCCGGCGATGCGTTCGAGGTCGGCGGTGGCCTGGCGGATCACGTGGTCGTCCACCTCGGTGCGGATCGACGCGTCGACCAAGGCCCGGACCGCCTCGGCGAGGGGGCCGTAGAGGCCTTCGCGCTCATCCGCCTCGAGCCGCTCGGTAGCCGTGTCCTCCAGGTACCTCGTCATGCTTCCGAGCATATCTGACACACTGTCTATGTTCACCCCAGGAAGGGCTTCAGATGACCGACTACGACGCCCTCGACGGACTCCTCGCCCGTCGCCGAAGTTGCCGCGCCTACCTCGACCGGGAGGTGCCCCGGGCAGACATCGAGCGCATGCTCGCGCTGGCCCAGCGGACGGCGAGCTGGTGCAACACCCAGCCCTGGGGGCTCGTCGTCACGAGCGGAGCGACGACCAAGGAGCTCGGCGAGGTCCTCGTCGATGCCGCGACTCGAGGCGCACGGGGATCGGACCTCCCCGGGCCCGCGGCCTACGAGGGCGTGTACCAGGACCGGCGGCGCGAGTCCGGTCACGGGCTCTACGGCAGCCTTGGTATCGAGCGCAACGACGGTCCTGCGCGCAGTCGGCAGGCACTGGAGAACTTCCGCTTCTTCGGCGCCCCGCACACGGCGATCGTCACGTCCGATCGACAGCTGGGCACCTACGGCGCCGTCGACTGCGGCGCTTACGTCGGGAACCTCCTCCTCGCCGCCGAGAGCCTCGGTCTCGCGGCGGTCGCGCAGGCGGCCATTGCCATGGTGTCGGGGGCGGTGCGTGAGTTCCTGCGACTTCCCGACGATCGTGTGGTCGTCTGCGCAGTCTCGTTCGGGTACGCCGACGAGGGCCACCCTGCGAACGCCTTTCGGACGTCGCGGGCGGCCCTCGATGACGTGGTGACCTGGGCCTAACGGCCCTGCCAGACCGGCTGACGCTTCTCCGCGAAGGCGCGGGGCCCCTCCTTGGCGTCCTCGGAGCGGGCGATCGCCGGCAGCAGCCGGTACGTCTGGTCCCAGCCCTCGTGCTCGACCGGACGATCGCCGTCGGGCTGCTGGGCGAGTGCGATCTGCTTGTGCGCCTGGACCGCCAGCGGAGCGTTCGCCGCGATCGTCGCCGCCAGCTCGAGGGCGGCGTCGAGCACGCGGTCGGCCGGCACCACCCGGTTGACCAGGTGGAGGTTGAGCGCCTCGCTCGCACTGATCGCCTCGCCGGTGAGCAGGAGCTCCATCGCCACGGTCGGCGGGAGCTTGGCGATGAGGCGGAAAGCACCGCCTGCACCCGCGACCAGGCCGCGCTTCACCTCGGGAAGTCCGAACGTGGCAGTGTCGGCGGCCACGGCCAGGTCACTGGCGAGCACGAGCTCGGTGCCGCCGCCCAGGGCGGGCCCGTTGACGGCAGCGATCGTCGGCTTGCTGATCCCGTGGCCGACGTACCCGGCCAGACCCCACTTCTCACGGCCCTCCGGGATGATCCGCTCGCCGCGGCTGAGCGCCTTGAGGTCGGCGCCGGCGCAGAACGCCTTGTCACCGGATCCGGTCAGCACCACGACGCGCACGGCGGGATCCTGCTCGGCCTGCGTGAGCGCGTCGCCCACGAGGACGCACATCTCCTCGTTGACGGCGTTGCGTGCCTCGGGGCGGTTGAGAGTGATGACCATGATGCCGTCGCGCACCTCGGTCAGGGCAGCGGGCGGGGCGACGGTCTCGGTCTCTACGGTCATCGGGGAACCTTCACCTGACATCGTCGGGTCAGTCGCTCGAGGGGAGCGGCTTGGCGCTCTTCACAGCGAGCGGAACACCATCCAGGGCGAGGGATCCGGCGCCGCCCTTGGTGGCGAGGACCTCGATGGTGTCGGCCTCGTCGACGTAGCGCTTGCCGATTGCGGTGCCGCCTGCCGCCTCCGGAGCGAGGGAAAGCCCGTCGCCCGGCGCGCCGCCGAGATCGATCATCGGGGCACCGCCGCAACTCAAGGTGCCCTCCGCCGAGCCTGCCCGGACGATGATCACCTGCGTGTCGCAGACCTGGCTCTTCAGGCGCGCGCCGCTCTTCAACATCGGTCGTTCCTCCATCAGCGTCATGACTGTGCGCTCGCGACGATGCTCGCCACGATCTCCTTCCTCAGAATCTTGCCCGTGGCCGTGCTGGGCAGGTCATCGACGAAGACAACGCGGTCCGGAGTGCGGGAGCCGCGAAGGCTCGCCCGCACGAACTGCCGCAGGTCCTCGGCGTCGGTGTCGTGGCCCGGCTCCAGCACCACGGTCGCCACGATCGCCTCGCCCCAGTGTTCGTCGGGCACCCCGACCACGGCGACCGCCTGGACGGCCGGGTGCTCTACGAGGACGTCCTCGATCTCAGCTGGGGCGATGTTCTCGCCGCCGCGGATGATCGTGTCGTCGTTGCGCCCCACGATGAAGAGATAGCCGTCCGCGTCCTGGTACGCCAGGTCTCGGGTCGGGAACCAGCCGTCGGCGTCGAGCACGGAGCCGGAGCCCATGTATTCGCCGGAGACCTGCGGGCCTCGCACCCACAGCTCGCCCTGGTCGCCCACCGCGACCGGGTCGCCGAGGGCCGAGCGGATCTCCGCCTCGACTCCGGGCACCGGTCGACCGATCGAGCCGAGCCGCAGGCGCACGGCCGGGTCGTCGCTGGTGAGCGCTTCGCGGTGGTCGTCAGGACCGAGCAGCGCGATCGTCGAGCTGGTCTCGGTCAGCCCGTACGCGTTCACGAAGCCGACCTGGGGGAACGACTCGAGCGCCGCTTCGAGTGTCGGGCGAGGCATCCGGGCGCCGCCGTACGACAGCGACCGCAGGCTCGGCACGCCCGCCGGGGCGCCCCGGAGGCTCTGCACGATCCGCTCCAGCATCGTGGGGACGACCATGGCCGACGTCGCCCGCTCCTGGCGGGCCAGCGCGAGCCACGCATCTGAGTCGAAGTGCGGGAGGTAGACCATCCGGCGTCCGGCGTAGAGGTTGGTGAGGATCGTTCCCATCCCGGCGACGTGGTACGGCGGCACGCTGATCAGTGCAGCGTCAGTCTCTTCCGCCGACCCGAAGTCGACCGTTCCCATCACGTAGCTGAGCAGATGGCTGTGCCGGAGGACGACCCCCTTCGGGGCCGATGTGGTGCCACTGGTGAAGAGGACGATCGCCGGGGCGTCGGGATCGACGTCGACGGGCGGCAGTACGTCGGTGCGCGCACGGGCGGCGGCGAAGAGGTCGGTGGTCGTGACGATCGGGGCCGTGACCTCGGTCAGTGACGAGGTGAGGGCGGGATCGACGACGACGACGGCACCGTCGGCGCGGTTGATCAGCTCGGTCAGCTGGCGCGCCCCCAGTCGGTAGTTGACCGGGGTGAAGGGGAGGCCGGCGTGGGCCGCAGCGAAGACCAGCGTGGGCAGCTCGATGCCCGAGTGGCCGAGGAACACCACGTGCTTCGCGCCCGACTCCTGCAGCTCCGTCCCGGTGGCGCCGACCAGCTCACAGAGCTCACCGAACGTGACGGTCGAGCCGTCGACGGTGAGGGCGCGCCGTTCCGGATAGGTCGATCCGGCCATGTCGAGGATCAATGAGATGGTCATGCTGTCGGCTGCTCCCGGTTCTGCACGTCGAAACCTTCCGCCGGCTCCCGCCGTCGAGGCGAGAGGCCTGCTTCGACGATGACTGTAGTCACACTTCTGACGCTATGTCTATCATTGGCTTGCCGCACTCAAGCGTGAATCGGGCGAGGCGGCACCTTGCCATCTGACAACAGGGGGCAGATAGGGTGTTATCGGCATCACAACCTTATTCACTTCCCGAGGAGACAGTTGTGTCATCGCTGACCGAGGGGGCGTCGTGACCGCGATCAGCTACCTCTACGTCCCCGGCAACGCGCCCGCCAGATTCTCCAAGGCGGACGCCAGCGGCGCCTCTGCGGTGATCTTCGATCTTGAGGACGCCGTGGGGCGCGATGACAAGGTGGTTGCCCGCGCCAACGTCGCCCGGCACCTCGCCCAGCCGCGACCGGCAGGCGTCGAGACCTGGGTGAGGCTCAACGGCGGCGAACGGGTCGCCCGTGACGTCGCGGCCGTGGTCGGACCGGGCTTGACCGGCGTCATTCCGGCGAAGGTGGCGTGTGCGGAGCAGCTGCTGGAGCTCGACGAGCTGCTGACCGCCGCCGAGTCCGAGCGCGGTCTCGTCCGCGGCCGGATCGCCGTCGCGCCGTTGATCGAGTCGGGACTCGGGCTGGCCAACGTCGTCGAGATCGCCGGTGGCCCCCGGGTGACGACACTCCACCTCGGCGAGGTCGACCTTGTCGCCGACCTCGGGATCGAGCCCGGTCCGGACGGCACCGAGCTGTTGTTCGCCCGCAGCCAGGTGGTCGTGGCCTGCAGCGCGGCCGGGATCAGCAGCCCCGTTGCCCCCGTCTCGCCCGACTTCCGCGACCTGGCCGCGTACGCCGACTCGACGCGCGCGCTGCGCCGTCTCGGTTTCGTCGGACGTGCCTGCATCCACCCCACCCAAGTGCCGGTCGTCCGCGACATCTTCACCCGCTCGGCAGCCGAGACGGCGGAGGCCCAGGACATCCTGCGCCGCCTCGAGGAGGCCGCGGGCAGCGTGGCGGTCGATGCGGGAGGTCGCATGATCGACGAAGCGGTGGCTCGCCAGGCCCGCCGGGTCCTGGCCACCTGAACTGCAGTCCCCCCACTTCGGAACTCCACCCGTGGCGGCCGGCCGACGGCCGCACTGACGAAAGGCGAGCGCCATGGCGTTGGCTATCACTGAGGACCACGAGGCGCTCGCGCAGGTCGCGAGCTCCTACCTCCAGAAGTCCTGCGCTCGGGACGCCGCGCGGGCGACGCTGGACCAGGCGACAGACGGACTACCAGCCATGTGGTCCGACCTCGCTGACCTCGGATGGCTCGGCGTGCACCTGCCCGAGGAGTACGGCGGGTCCGGATACGGGCTGGCTGAGCTCGCGGTCGTGCTCGAGGCGCTGGGGCACGAGCTCGCACCCGGTCCGTTCCTGCCGACGACACTCTGCTCGGCGATCATCGCGGCCGAGGCCGACGAGGCGTTGAGCAACGAGCTGATCCCCGGTCTCGCTGACGGCCGCCGCGTTGGCGCGGTGGGATTGTCGACCGGCCTGTCCCTCGACTCGGAGGGGCGACTCAGCGGCGAGAGCCGCGCCGTGCTCGGTGCGCCTGACGCCGACGTGCTTGCGCTCGTGGTCGGAGATGGCGTCGTCGTCCTCGAGGTGACCGAACCCGGGATCGTGGTGCGACCCGACGAGGGCCTCGACACCACGCGGCGCATCGGCTCCGTCGCCGCAGACGCGGTGGTCGTGCGGCCGGGACGACTCCTCGCCGGAGCGGCCAAGCGTGCCGTAGCCCTGTTCCGGATCCTGGCGGCCGCGGAGGCGGTCGGAAGCATCTATGCGTGCGTCGAGGCGTCGACCGACTACGCGAAGGTGCGCGAGCAGTTCGGCCGACCGATCGGCACGTTCCAGGCGGTCAAGCACCACCTCGCGAACATGCTGGTCGATGCCGAGCAGACCGTGGCCGCTGCCTGGGACGCAGCGCGCTCTCCGGACCTCGACGGCGCTTGGTTCGCCGCAGCGGTCGCGGCCTCCCACGCTGCCCGGGCCCAGGTTCAGGTCGCCCGCCTCAACATCCAGCTGCATGGCGGCATCGGGTTCACGTGGGAGCACGACGCCCACCTGTACCTGCGTCGCGCCGAGACGGTGGCAGCGCTGCTGCTCGATGGCCGCGACCCTCACGTCGATGTCGTCGAGTGCTTCCGGTCCGGCACCGCGCAGGGTGCGTCGTTCGAGCTGCCCGAGGAGGCGGAGGACCACCGGGCCGAGGCACGCGCCGCAGCGGCCCACGTGCTCGGTCTCCCCGAGAACGAACGGCGCGGCTTCCTGGTCGACAGCGGATATCTCGTGCCGCACTGGCGCAAGCCGTGGGGCCGGGCGGCAGGCGTGGTCGAGCAGCTCGTCATCGAGGAGGAGTTCGCCGGCGTCGATGTGCCCGACACGGGCATCTCCGGCTGGATCAGTCTGACCATCTCCCAGGAGGGCACGGAGGAGCAGCAGCGTCGCTGGATCGACGACGTGCTCCGCGGGCGCACGAACTGGTGCCAGTTGTTCAGCGAGCCGGAGGCCGGGTCCGACGCCGCCGCGGTGCGGACCACCGGCAAGCGCGTCGAGGGCGGTTGGCGGGTCAGTGGGCAGAAGGTGTGGACGAGCACGGCCCAGGACTGTCAGTGGGGACTAGCGACGGTCCGCACGGATCCGAGTGCGTCGAAGCACGCCGGTGTGACGATGATGGCCGTCGACATGAGCGCAGCCGGTGTGGAGGTCCGGCCGCTACGCGAGATCACGGGTGATGCGCTCTTCAACGAGGTGTTCTTCGACGATGTCTTCGTGCCTGACGCCGACGTCGTCGGTGGCGAGGGCGAGGGCTGGAAGGTCGCACGCGCGACGCTCGGCAACGAGCGCGTGTCGATCGGCGGCGGCAGCGGCTCGATCTCCTTCGGCACGGCGGAGCTGCTGGACGTGCTCGACAAGTCGCCCGGGGCCCCCGGGCAGGCAGCCCACGAGGTCGGCGCCATGCTGGTCGAGGCGCACACGCTGCGGCTCCTCAACCTGCGGCAGGCGAGCCGCGCGCTCGCCGGCGGACGGCCGGGTCCGGAGGCCAACATCACCAAGCTGGTCAAGGCCGAGCACTCCCAGCGGATCACCGAGCTCGGGATGCTCCTCGCGGGCCCGTCGGCAGTTACCGGGCATCGGCCGGAGGTCAGCTATCCCTACCTCTTCGCCCGGTGCCTCACGATCGCAGGCGGGACCTCGGAGATCATGCGCAACACCATCGCCGAGCGGCTGCTGGGCTTGCCCCGCGACCCGTTGGTGAAGTGATAGCGATGGCCGGTCTTCCTCT
>NZ_BAAAPB010000004.1:258220-437323 GCF_039530925.1 Nocardioides panacihumi
TCGGGGCCCGGGTGATCAAGGTCGAGCGGCCCGGCGCCGGCGACTTCGCCCGAGGCTACGACGAGACGGTTCGTGGTGAGTCCAGCTACTTCGTGTGGCTCAACCGCTCCAAGGAGTCGCTGACTCTGGATCTGAAGACGCCTGAGGGGCTCGAGATCCTGCGCGAGCTGCTCGCCGGTGCCGATGTGTTCGTGCAGAACCTCGGTCCGGGCGCGACCGGACGGATGGGGCTCGCGGCTAGCGACCTGGCCGAGGCCCATCCAGGGCTCGTCGTCTGTGACATCTCCGGCTACGGCGCCGACGGTCCCTGGCGATCCCGCAAGGCCTACGACCTGCTGGTGCAGGCCGAGGCCGGGCTGCTCTCGATCACCGGCTCTGCGGATGACGTCGCCAAGGCGGGCATCTCGGTCGCCGACATCGCAGCGGGGAGCTTCGCCTTCTCGGGCATTCTGGCGTCGCTCCTCTCCCGTGCCACCACGGGGAACGCGCCGGCGGTCGCCGTGTCCCTGTTCGAGGCGCTGGCCGAGTGGATGGGATCCCCCGCCTACTACACGCAGTACGGCGGCCGGAGTCCGCAGCGCACCGGCGCCCGGCACGCCACGATCGCGCCGTACGGCCCGTTCGTCGCCGGCGACGGGGAGGCCGTGCTCCTCGCGGTCCAGAACCAGCGTGAGTGGACGCGGCTCTGCGAGGAGGTCCTCGAGGCGCCGAGTCTGGTCGCGGATCCGCGATTCGCGAGGAACCCGGACCGGGTGGCGAACCGCGACGAGCTCGAGGCGATCATCGCCGACGCCCTCCTCGCGTTCAGCTCGAGCATGCTCGAGGCGCGCCTCGAGCGTGCCGGCATCGCCAGTGCCCGGATGAACTCGATGGACCAGCTGTGGTCGCACCCGGTGCTGGCCGAACGTGATCGGTGGCGCGACGTCGAGACGCCCGGTGGCGTCGTCGGGGCGCTGGTGCCTCCGGCCACGCTCGCTGGAATGGAGCCGCGCATGGACGCCGTCCCGAGTGTCGGCGAGCACACCTCCGCGATCCTCGCAGAGCTGGGTCGCTCCTCGGCCGAGATCGAGAAGCTGCGCGAGAACGCGGTCGTCTGAGACCCGCCAATGACGACGCCGACGCCCGTCCGGCAGGACGGACGCCGGCGTCGGGTTACGAGATCACTTGGGCTGGAAGCGGAGAGCACCGTCGATCCGGATGACCTCACCGTTCAGGTAGTCGTTCTCGGCGATGTGCGCGACGAGGGAGGCGTACTCGGACGGGCTGCCCATCCGGGTCGGGAACGGCACGTTCGAGCCCCAGAACTTCTCTGCCTCGTCGCGCTCCATCTTGAAGGCCGGCGTGAAGAAGGTTCCGGGGGCGATCGCCATCACCCGGATGCCGAGCTTGGCGAGGTCCCGTGCGGCAGGCACGGTGAGGCCCACGACGCCGCCCTTGGCTGCTGAATAGGCGGTCTGACCGATCTGCCCCTCGAACGCCGCGATGCTCGCCGTGTTGATGACGACGCCACGACTGCCACCGGCGTCGGGCTCGTTCTTGGCCATCGCGGCCGCTCCCAGGCGGAGGACGTTGAAGGTGCCCGTCAGGAACAGATTGACGTACCACTGGAACTGGTCGAGCG
Source organism: Nocardioides panacihumi (assembly GCF_039530925.1). Taxonomy (NCBI): domain Bacteria; kingdom Bacillati; phylum Actinomycetota; class Actinomycetes; order Propionibacteriales; family Nocardioidaceae; genus Nocardioides; species Nocardioides panacihumi. The sequence continues at coordinate 259,842 of NZ_BAAAPB010000004.1, forward strand.
GAGCCGGCTCGCCATCGCGCCCGACGACCCTAGAAGCTCCTGCGCCACCGCCGTGCGCGTTGACGACGACTCGCAGCGGGGCGAGCTCGTTCGCGGCCGCGAGCGCATCGTTGACGCTCGCCTCGTCGAGCACGTCGGTCCGCACGTAGACGACGTTGCCACCCAACTCGGCCGCCAGCGCCTTGCCGCCGTCGTCGTTCAGATCGGCGATGACCACCGAGGTGCCCAGGCTGGCGAGCTTGCGGACGGTGGCTTCGCCAAGACCACCCGCTCCTCCGGTGACCACTGCCGACGCCTGACTGATGTCCATGTGCAACTTCCTCTCGCGAACGTACGTGCCGGGCACTCGTCCGGCAGTCCCTCCGGCAAAGATGACATAAACGTCAGATTGAATCAACCCTTATGCGGAGGTACGCGCAATACCGCTGTTACCGGCGCGCGGCTGCTGGCGTGACTGTCAGATCGAGTGGCTGAAGAAGCCGCGTTTGATGCAGGCCACGAGCAGGTCGACGATGGCGTCGTCGCCGGCCTCGGGAGACATCTCGCGCAGCGCCTCGGGCAGGCGCGTCAAGAGCGCCCGGAAGATGAGCGCGTTCGCCACTGGATCGAACGGATAGGTCCGCGTGACCGAGGTCAACGCGGCCTCGAGTGCACGGTCCATGGACGCCTGGGCATACGCTCCGGTCGCCCGGACCAGATGGTCGTCGGTCATGTGCTCGGTCCACACGTCGATCGATCCGCTGTACTTGCGCATGTAGGCCATGAAGTCGTGCAGCCAGGTACGAAGGTCGATGTCGTCGTCTGCTGCGATCTGCAGTCGACTCATCCGATCGGCGAGCTCGAGTGCCTTGGCCGACGACTCCGTGGTCACGACGAGGAGCAAGTCCTGCTTCTCGCTGAAGTACTTGTAGAACGTGCCACGCGCGAAGCCCGCCTCGGCGACGATGTCGTCGACGCTCGTGCGGAAGTAGCCCTTGGCCGCGAACTGCGCGGCGCCGGCGTCGACCAGGCTGCGGATCGTGGCCGCGGCGCGCTTGCTCAGCCCACTGCTGCGCTCGGCCACGGAGAGTCCGGGGGCCGCCGGTTTCGGGGGCAGCTCGATCGGCGGGGTGCCGGTCGTGGGGTGCGAGAGGCTTTCGAGGACGCGGTCGGGCGTCTTCGGGAAGATCAGCAGCTCGAGGAAGATCGACAGGTTCGAGATGAGCACCTCGGGATCGGCCTCGTAGGTCCGATCGGTGTACTGGAAGAGGTTGAGCCGGTGCACCAGCGCGCTGACGACCGTGGCGGCCGTGACCGGGTCGAGCTCCTCGACCTCAGCGGCCTCGAGGCGGGCTGCGAGCCTCTTGTTGTACTCGTTGATGAAGCCGATCACCTCGGGGCGCACCTCGGTGTCCACGGAGGCGACGACGGCCCATTGCACGAACATGGTCCGATACTTCTCGAAGACCCAGCTCCACTCGCCGAGCCACCAGTGCAGGTTGTCGAGGCCGATCTCTGTCGGGCCGAGCTCGCCGATCCGACGCGACACGCGGATCAGGGCCGCGCCGCACTCGTTGAGGAGCTCGACGAAGATCTCGTCCTTGCCCGGGAAGTACTGGTAGAGCGTGGCCCGGGAGACATCGGCAGCCTTCGCGATGGCGTCGACCGAGGTGTTGAAGAAACCCTGCTCGGCGAAGAGACGCAGGGAGACGTCCACGATCTTGCGGCGCGTGTCAGCCCCCCGACGTCCGACCTCGGGGCTCGAGGGGCCGTAGCTGGCCCTGCGGGTGATCGTGTTATCTGACATCGGTGATCAGCATAGGTGTAAAGGGGTCGATCATGGGGCGATGACGCCTTGTGGGGTGTGTCATCCGGCGTGGGGAGCAGGCAGCAGGAAGTCGGCGGAGCCGCTGATCGCCACCGCGCCGGTCTGGCGGGAACACGTCAACGAGACGGTGACCAGGCTGCTCCCGTCCCCGTTCATCTTGACCGTCTCGACCTCACCGGAGCAGGTCAGGACGTCGTCGGGCCAGACCTGCTCCCGGAAGCGGACGTGGAACCGGCGTACGTTCTCCGCGCCGAGCCAGTCGGTGGCGAAGGTGGCGAGCAGGGCCGACTGATGCATGCCCTGGGAGAAGACCGACGGGTTGCCGGCGGCTCGCGCCATGGTGTCGTCGTAATGCATCGGGTTCAGGTCGCCGGAGGCACCCGAGTAGCGGACGAACATCTGGCGGGTCAGGGGGCCGAACTCGCGCGCAGGCGCTGTCGTGCCTGGCGCGATCGCGATGGTCTGCTCGGTCATGAAGGGCCTCCCTTGGGGGCGGTCTGGATGAAGGTGCCGCGCGCTTCTGCGACGAGGTCGCCGGTGGGGGAACGGAACTCGGTGACGACGACGGCGAACTGCATCTCGCCACCGCGCTTGCCAGGCTTGGCGTAGCGCTCGATGAGGCGCTCCTGCGCGATCAGGACGTCGCCGGCGCGTGGGAGGGGACCGTGGAAGATGTACTCCTGCTCGCCGTGGAGGAGTCGGCGTCGGTCGAAGCCGACGACGACCCGGCTGCCCGGTGGCGCCCAGGACGTGGCGGTGGTGAGGAACGTGGGCGGCACGATCGCGCCCGGGCCCTGGTAGGCCGGGTTTTCGGACTGCATCGCGGCGGCGAACTCGCGGATCTTGCCGCGCTCGACGAGCACCTCGAAAGGTGTCCCGACCGCGCCGATCGCGGAAGGCTCGGGCGCTTCTGTCGTCGCTGTGGTCATCGTGACGTGCTCCTTGGGGTCCGGTGCAGTTCGAGGTAGTGCTCGAGGAGTGCGATGGCTGTGGTCGGATAGCTGCGGGCGGTCGCCTCGTCGAGGCCGTCCTGGGCGAGCAGGACGGCCAAGCGGTTGGTGATCAGGCCGAGGACGACCGCGGCGAGCACGAGGTAGTAGCCGATGTCGCCGGTGAGCTTGCCGCCGAACTGCTCGTAGCGGCGCAGGATCTCCTCGTCGTCCGGGGTCCCCGGTTGGCGGCTGAAACCGAGTGCCTCGCACAGGTACCGCTCGAACATGAGCCACCAAGCGACGTCGATGTCGGGCGGTCCGGTGGTCGCGGTCTCCCAGTCGAAGAGTGCGGCGACCGAGAGGTCGTCGGCGAAGCAGATGTTGCCGATCCGCGCGTCACCCCACACGACGCCCTCGACGGACGTGGCCGGCGCCGTCGCGAGCAGCACGTCCAGGGCCTCGCGGACCAGGTCGCCCCCCACGTGGAGATCGTCGGCGCACCAGGCATGCCAGGCGACCAACTCGTCCAGGTATCGCTCCAGGCTCGTCCGGTCGGTGTTCGAGTCGCGCAGGAAGGCCAGGTCGTCGGCGTCGTCGACGGCGTGCACCGCCACGAGCGAGCGGAGGGCGTTGTCGTACATCCTGCTGCGCTCATCGGCGCTGAGCTCGACCGTCCAGCCACGCTTGTGCCAGCTGGGCACGTCCGACGGGACTCGCCCGTCGACGCGGGCCATCAAGTAGAAGGGAGCTCCCAGCACTGCGGGGTCCGGCTCGGTGAGAACGATCTCGGGAGTCGAGACGCCGACGTGCCGGCCGAGGCGCTCCATGACCGCTGCCTGGCGTACGGCATCAGGAGCGATGAAGACCTGGTGCACCTGGCTCTGCATGCGCAGCACGAGGCGGCGCTCGACGGTCGCTCCGTCCGCGACCCACGAGGCGGTGAAGAACGCCGTCGTGCCCGAGTAGCCAGCGGCGGGAGCGGAGAACGCGGAGAGGGCGAAGTCGTGGTGCCCCGCCGGCGCCAACCGGTCGGGGAGCCATGCCAGCAGGCGATCGTGGAGGTCCTCCTCGCGCGCATGCCGATCAGTCGGTCCCGCCATCCTTGCCTCCGATTCATCGCCCGAACGGTGCGATCCAGTCGCCCAATCCCTAGGCATAGTTGACCACTACTGTCAGAATAGCGCCATGATCGACCAACAGACCGACGTTGTGAAGCCCTCGCCGGCAACCCTGGAAAGGACGAACCCCGCCGCGCCGGCACTCGGCGCCTACGCTCTTCCTGGCCGCGTCACCGATCCGCGCATCGGCATCGCACAGGCGGCCGAGGCCGAGCGGCTCGGCCTTGAGACCTTGTGGCTCAGCGAGCGCTGGGGGACCAAGGACTTCGGCGTTCTCGCCGGTGCCTTCAGCCAGGCGACCCGGCGGGTCAGGATCGCGGCAGGGGTCACGCACCTGCAGTCGCGGCATCCCGCGATGCTCGCCTCGATGGCGATGACCGCCCAGGCGCTCTCCGATGGTCGCTTGATCCTCGGAGTCGGTCGGTCGGTCGACAAGATGTGGACCGCCGTCGGGCTCCGCCCGTCGACGAACCAGTCGATCGTCGACTCGGTCGACATCTTCCGACGGCTGTGCCGGGGCGAGAAGGTCAAGTACGACGGACCTGCCGGGTCGTTCCCGTCGCTGCGCCTCAACGACGTGCCTGAGCAGCCGGTCCCGCCGGTCGTTTTCGCCGCGATCGGCCCGAAGGGACTGGCGCTCGCAGGGCAGCACTTCGACGGTGTGCTCCTGCATCCCTTCCTGACGCCGGAGGCGGTCGCACGCTCGGTGGTCACGGTCCGAGCTGCGGCCGAGGCGGCTGGCCGTGACCCGGCTTCGGTACGTGTCTACGCAACGGTCGTCGCCGCCTCCGGACTGTCGGCGGGGGAGGAGGTCGCGGTGGTCGGTGCCCGCGCGGTCACCTACTACCAGATCCCCGGCTTCGGCGAGCAGCTCGCCAAGGTGAACGGCTGGGTCCCGAGCGACCTCGATCGGCTCCGCGCGCATCCGACCCTCGCCGGGATCGCCGGGGCGGCCGACTCGGTGCGGACCCGTGCCGAGCTGACAGAGGCAGCGACGGCCCTCCCGGCTCGCTGGATCACCGAGGCGTCGGCCCTCGGATCGAGGACCGAGTGCCTCGCGTCGCTCGAGCAGTACGCCGCAGCTGGGGCTGACGAGCTGGTCCTCCACGGAAGCACGCCGGACCAGCTCGGCTGGCTCGAGGCCGACCGATGAGCCCTTGCCAGATTTGTGACATTACTGCCAGAATTCGAACGATGTGCGCGGCGTCACAAGGGTGCTCGTCTCACGGCTCACAGGAGTGAGCAGATGACTTCGGCAGATCCGAGCGATGAGAGGGAAGCCAACCCGATGCGCGACTTTCCGGGTGTGTACGTCAACGGACGATGGGCCCCCAGCCAGGGTGATCGGCTGGTGGTGACGTCTCCAGCCACGCTCGAGCCGGTCGGGTCGGTCACGCTCGCTACTCCCGCCGACGTCGACGCGGCCGTCGCCGCCGCGCGCGCCGCAATGGCGAGTGACGCCTGGGCAGCCATGTCCTCGGTCGACCGGGGTGCTCTGCTCGGCCGGGTGGCGGACGCGCTCGAGAAGCGCTCGGTCGAGTTCGGTGACCTGGTCTCCGCTGAGATGGGGTCACCGCGCAAGTGGGCCTCGTTCGGTCAGGTCGGTACCGCGCTGGGAGTGCTGCGGACCTACGAGAAGCTCGCGGCCGAGTATGAGTTCGAGGACACCCGCCGTTCGGCGATGGGCGGCGAGGTCGTCGTACGCCAGCTCCCGGTCGGCGTGATCGGCGCGATCCTGCCCTGGAACGCACCCTTGTTCACCGCCGCCCTCAAGATCGCGCCGGCGCTCGTCGCGGGTTGCACGATGGTGCTGAAGCCGTCGCCCGAGGCGCCGCTGGGGATCGCGCTGCTGACCGAGGTCCTCGAGGAGGCCGGGCTGCCGCCCGGCGTCGTCAACATCGTCGTGGGGGAAGCCGCTACGGGCGAGGCTCTGGTCGCGCATGCCGGTGTCGACAAGATCAGCTTCACCGGGTCGACGGCGGCGGGGAAGCGGATCGGGGCGGTGTGCGCCGCCGATGTACGTCGCTGCTCCCTCGAGCTCGGCGGCAAGTCCGCCGCGATCGTCCTCGAAGACATCGAGCTCGACCGTGCGACTGTCACGGGCCTGGTGGCGGGCGTGATGGCCAACAACGGCCAGGTGTGCGTAGCCCAGACGAGGATCCTGGTCCCCGGTTCGCGTTACGACGAGATCGTGGGGGCCCTGGCCGAGGCAGCCGACCGCCTCGTCGTCGGCGACCCCTGCGACCCGGCGACGCAGGTCGGCCCGGTGATCTCCGCGGGCGCCCGCGACCGGATCGACGCCCACGTCCGGGCAGCGGTCGAGGGTGGGGCACGAATCGTCACTCAGGTCGGCGACACGCCCGGGCCCGGTTGGTACGTCCGGCCGACGGTCCTCGCGGACGTGGACAACGACATGCCGATCGCCCGCCAGGAGCTGTTCGGGCCCGTCGCCGTCGCCATCCGCTACCACGACGTCGACGAGGCCGTGGCGCTCGCCAACGACTCCGACTACGGACTCGCCGCCGCTGTGTGGTCGGCCGACCGAGATCACGCGTTCGACGTCGCCTCGCGGCTTCGGGTCGGGTCGGTCGCCGTGAACTCGTCGGCACCCCTCGACTTCGGCAGCCCGTTCGGCGGCTTCAAGCAATCCGGCACAGGAAGGGAGGGCGGTCCCGAGGCGATCGCCGCCTTCCTCGAGCCCCAGACCATCATTCGCTGAGAGGAACGCCCGTGGAGACCCAGGCAGCAGTTCTGTGGGAGCGCAACACTCCCTGGTCGATCGAGACCATCGAGCTCGACCCGCCGAAGGCCGAGGAGGTGCTGGTCGAGCTGCACGCTTCGGGGATGTGTCACTCCGACGAGCACATCGTCACCGGCGACATGCCGTTCAGCCTTCCCTGCATCGGCGGTCACGAGGGCGCGGGCGTCGTCCTCGAGGTGGGCGAGCACGTGTCGTGGCTCAAGCCGGGAGACCACGTCGTCTTCGGCTTCATGCCGTCCTGCGGGCGCTGTCCGTCCTGCGCCAGTGGTCACCAGAGCCTGTGCGACCTCGGCGCGAAGATCTACAGCGGCCGCCAGATCTACGACGACACCGCTCGGCACCACGTGAACGGGCAGGACCTGGCGCTCGCTTGTGGGATCGGCTCGTTCTCGCACCACACCGTCGTCCACGAGGCGAGTTGCATCAAGATCGAGCCGCACCACCCCCTCGACCGGGCCTGCCTGCTCGGCTGCGGCTTCGTCACCGGCTGGGGCTCGGCCGTCTACGCCGCCGACGTGCGCCCGGGCGACACCGTCGTCGTGGCAGGCGTCGGCGGTATCGGCGCGGCGGCCGTCCAGGGTGCCCGACTGGCCGGCGCCCGGACGATCACTGCCATCGACCCGTCGGAGTTCAAGCGGGAGCAGGCGCTGAAGATGGGCGCCACGCACGTCGCCGGCTCCTGGGAAGAGGCGCGGGAGGTTGTCGCCGAGGCGACCTGGAGCCGTGGCGCCGACAAGTTCATCTGTGCCCTCGGCGTGGGCCAGGGCGACCTCATCGCCAAGGCATTGGCGATGACGGCCAAGCGCGGCAGGCTGGTCGTCACCAACATCCACCCGATGGCGGAGAAGTCGGTCTCCGTGAGCATGATGGACCTCACGCTGATGGAGAAGCAGATCGTCGGCACCCTGTACGGCTCGGCGAACCCGCGCTATGACATCCCGCGTCTTCTCGAGCTCTCGAGTGCCGGCGACGTCGACCTGGACGCGATGGTCACCAGGACGTATCCGCTCGCCGGGATCAACGACGGGTACGACGACATGCGCGCCAGCCGCAACGTCCGGGGCGTGCTCCGCTATCCGGCGGCAGCCCGGGTCGGCGCGTGACCGGTCCGCTGGCCGGCCTGCGGGTCGTCGAGTTCGCCGGCATGGGGCCGGGCCCGTTCGCGGCCCTGATGCTCGCCGAGCTCGGTGCCGAGGTCATCCGTATCGACCGACCCGGCGCGGTCGGGTCGCCGGCTCGCTCGGTGCTAGGCCGGAGCCGCCCGAATGTCGCCGTCGACCTCAAGTCCGACCGGGGCCGGGACGTCGCCCTCCGCCTGATCGGCAGTGCCGACGTGGTTGTCGAGGGCAACCGGCCTGGTGTCATGGAGCGGCTCGGACTGGGGCCCGAGAAGTGCCTCGCGGTCAATCCGCGCCTCGTCTATGGCCGGATGACGGGCTGGGGCCAGGACGGTCCGCTGGCCCAGCGGGCCGGCCACGACATCACGTACGCGGCTCTCACCGGCGCGCTCCACGCGACCGGTGGTGCCGACAAGCCCCGCAACTCACTGAACCTGGTCGCGGACTTCGGCGGTGGGGCCATGTTTCTCGTCGCGGGTATCCTCGCTGCGCTCTTCGAGCGAACGCGGTCCGGCGCGGGACAGGTCGTCGACGCGGCCATGGTCGACGGGGTGTCCGCCTTGATGACCATGGTCTACGGCAACCATGCCGTCGGTCGCTGGGAGGACCGGCGCGAGGCCAACCTGCTCGACGGCGGCACGCCGTACTACGACACCTATGCCTGCGCCGACGGGCGCTTCGTTGCCGTCGGCGCCCTGGAGCCACAGTTCTTCGCGGAGCTGATGAAGGGCACCGGGCTGGACTTCGAGCAGCACGACAGGGCGACCTGGCCGGCGATGCGTACGGCGCTGACCGAGGTCTTCCTGACGCGGACCCGCGACGAGTGGGCGGACGCCTTCGAGGGCGTCGACGCCTGCGTCGCTCCCGTGCTCAGCCTCGTCGAGGCGCCGCAGCACCCGCAGCTGGCGAAGCGCGGCACCTTCGAGCCGTACGCCGATGGTCATCTGCCCACGGTCGCTCCCCGGTTCTCCCGGACGCCCGGCGCGCCTCCCGGCGAGGTGCACCCCGTGGGCCACGACAGCCGCGCCGTGCTCGCCCGGAACGGCTTCAGCGACGCCGAGATCGACGCCCTGATCGCGGCGCGCGCCGTCGTCCAGGCAGGGGCGGTGGCCGGCTGATGGACCTCTCGCTGTGGGCAGCCCGTCAGCCCGACAAGGCGGCCGTCGTCGCGCCGACCGGCGAGGTGATCACCTACGCCGAGCTCGAGGCGGAGTCGAACAGGATCGCGCACCTGTTCCGATCGCTCGGGCTTCGACGCGGCGATCACATCGCGCTGCTGTCCGAGAACCGGCTCGAGCTCTTCCCGGTGCTGTGGGCGGCCCAGCGCACCGGCCTCCTCTACACGCCGGTCAACTGGCACCTCACGGCCGAGGAGGCCGCCTACGTCGTCGAGAACTGCGGCGCGACGGTCCTGGTCGTCAGCGCGACGCTGGCAGAGCTGGCCTCCGCGCTCCCGCCCGTGGAGCACCGACTGTCGTTCGGCGGCACCGTTCCGGCGTACGACGCCCTCGAGGAGCGGGTGGCCACGCTGCCGGCGACGCCGGTGCCCGACCAGGCCGAGGGCTGCTACATGCTCTACAGCTCCGGGACGACGGGGCGGCCGAAGGGCGTGCTCCCAGCCCTGCCTGACGTCCCGTTCGGGACCGGGCTGCGCTTCGACCACCTGATGCAGGAGAGCTTCGGCTTCGCCCGCGACACCGTCTACCTGAGCCCGGGACCGCTCTACCACGCCGCCCCGCTCGGCTGGAGCCTCGGCGCGATCCGTGCCGGCGGAACGACCGTGATCATGAACCGCTTCGACCCCGAGGAGGTGCTGCGGCTCGTCGAGGAGCAACGGGTCACCCACGCGCAGTTCGTGCCGACCATGTTCGTCAGGATGCTCAAGCTCCCCGACGAGGTCCGCGACCGCTACGACCTGACCAGCCTGCGCCTGGTCATCCACGCCGCCGCGCCCTGCCCGGTCGCGGTCAAGCGGGCGATGATCGACTGGGTGGGACCGATCCTGGTGGAGTTCTACTCCGGCAGCGAGGGAAACTGCTTCTTCATGATCGACTCGGCGACCTGGCTGGCGCACCCGGGCTCGGTCGGACGGCCGGTCATGGGCACGGTCCATGTGTGCGACGACGCCGGCACCGAGGTTCCGCCGGGAGAGGTCGGCCAGCTCTGGTTCGGGGATGTCGCCCCGTTCGAGTACTACCGGGATCCCGACAAGACGAAGGCGGCGTACGACGCCCGTGGCTGGTCGACGCTCGGGGATCTCGGCCACGTCGATCCGGACGGCTTCGTCTACCTCTCCGATCGCCGGACCGACCTCATCCTCTCCGGCGGCGTCAACATCTACCCCCGCGAGATCGAGGACGCACTCGTCCTCCATCCGCTCGTGGCCGACGTGGCGGTGATCGGGATCCCCGACGACGAGTTCGGTCAGCGGGTGCACGCGGTCGTCACTCCCGCAGCGGGGGTCGCGGCGGACCGCGAGCTCGAGGAGGATCTCACCGCGCACCTCCGGCAGCGGGTCGCCGGCTTCAAGGTGCCGCGCTCGTTCTCGTTCGAGGAGGTCCCTCGGCTACCGAGCGGGAAGATCCTGCGCAGGGTGCTGCTCGAGCGCTACCGGTCCGAGGGGACCATTCCGGCGAAGTAGTCGTGGAGCGTCGACATCGACTCGTCGAGCACCGTGCTGAGGTCCCCGTCGGGCTCGGCGAGCCACACCTCGTAGGCGGCGATGGCGAGCCCCAGGCTGACCTGCGCCACGAGCCGGGGCAGCAGGGCGGTGTCCGGCTGGCCGGTCCGGGTGCCGACGTACGCCGCGATCACGGCCCTCCACTCTGCGTACCGCAACACGGAGTGCGCCTGAAGGGCTGGAGTGTGGAGGATCAGGCCCATCCGTTCGCGGTGCGACGGCGAGGCGTCGGCGGGGAAGGTGTTGAACGCGACCACGCCTTGGTGCACGGCGCTCCACAGTGGCAGCTCCGGCGGCATCGCCGCCAACGTCGCACGGAACGACTCGATCGTCCGGTCGAAGCTGCCCCAGGGGATGTCGTTCTTCGACGGGTAGTAGCGCGCGAGAGTGCGACGCGCGATGCCCACCTCCTCCGCGATGTCGGTGAGGGTGGTGGCCTCGAAACCGCGCTTGGCGAAGAGCCTGAAAGCTGCCCGCTCGATCTCTCCCTGGTTCGTGACGGCGGGCCGTCCGCGCCCGGAGGTCAAGGTCATGCGGGAAATCTAGCAGCGATTCTCTTCTTTTCTGCCGCCTGAGCCATTAATGTGGAGTGACGACACCGTCAGATTCAGAATGGAGACTCCGATGGACCTGCAGAACGACGACGCCACGGCCGATCTCGCTGCCGAGAGCCTCATCGAAGAGGTATCGATCGACGGCATGTGTGGCGTCTACTGATGTCCGTCACCCTCGAAAGCTCCTGGGCGCTCTCGCCGTCGGTCGCGTTGCGTCCTGAGCCGTTCGGCGCGCTCGCCTACCACTTCGGCAACCGCAAGCTGACGTTCCTCAAGCGGCCTCAGCTGGTCGCCGTGGTGCGTGCGCTCGCTGAGGTTCCGCACGTCCGTGCCGCTCTCGAGGGTGCCGGCGTCCCGGCCGAACAGCACCCGGCGTACGTCGCCGCTCTGGAGGGGCTCGCTGCCTCGGACATGATCGTGGAGCGGGCGCGATGAGACTGGTCGACCACTTCGAGCTCGGGTTGGACGCCCCGATCTGCCTGACGTGGGAGCTCACCTACGCGTGCAATCTCGAATGCGCGCACTGCCTGTCGTCCTCGGGCCGCCGCGATCCGCGCGAGCTCAGCACCGAGCAGTGCGAGGCCGTCATCGACGAGCTTCAGCGGATGCAGGTCTTCTACGTCAACATCGGCGGCGGCGAGCCGACCGTGCGACCCGACTTCTGGCACCTGGTGGAGTACGCCGTCGCGCACGACGTGGGCGTCAAGTTCTCGACGAACGGCATCCGGCTCACCCCCGAGCGGGCGCGCTGGCTGGCCTCGACCGACTACGTCGACGTGCAGATCTCCCTCGACGGCGCGACCGCCGAGGTCAACGACCGTGTCCGGGGCGCCGGCTCCTACGACACCGCGATCGCAGCGCTTCGCAACCTCCGTGACGCAGGCTTCAAAGACGCCAAGATCTCGGTCGTCTGCACCCGGGAGAACATCGGACAGCTCGACCAGTTCAAGGACCTCGCCGATGCGTACGGCGCCACGCTGCGACTGACCCGCCTGCGGCCGTCCGGCCGCGGCGCCGACGTCTGGGACGAGCTGCACCCGCTGCCCGAGCAGCAGAAGGTCCTCTACGACTGGCTGCTGGCGAACGGTTCGGACGTGCTCACCGGCGACTCCTTCTTCCACCTGGCCGCCTTCGGCGAGGCACTGCCGGGGCTCAACCTCTGCGGCGCCGGCCGGGTGGTGTGCCTGATCGACCCGATCGGCGACATCTACGCCTGCCCGTTCGCGATCCACGAGAACTTCCTGGCAGGCAACCTCCTCGCCGACGGCGGCTTCGCCCGTGTGTGGCACGAGTCGGAGCTGTTCAAGGATCTCCGCTCGCCCCAGACCGGTGGTGCCTGCTCCGGCTGTGCCCACTACGACGCATGCCGAGGCGGCTGCATGGCTGCCAAGTTTTTCACCGGTCTTCCCCTCGACGGCCCCGACCCCGAATGCGTCCAGGGCTACGGCTCGACGGCGCTGGTGGGCCAGCGGACCATCCCTGCGCCGAGTCAGGACCACTCCCGCTCTGCACCGACGCGCAACGCACCGGTCCTGCTCACCCTGTCCCGACGGCGACCCGATCAAGGTCCCGACGCCCCGCCGGTCAGTGCGTGTGCCGAGAGCCCCCTCGCCGGCTTCGTGCCCGCGTAACTCCCCCTGTCTCCGCGTCGGTGGGCCTGGCCGGAACCCGCCCACCGACGCGGCACCATCCCACGAAAGAAGCACTCATGTCCCGTTCAGCCTGGCGCGAGAACCCCTGGAAGCAGAACCCCTGGTTCGAGTCGGTCGCCGTGGCCCAGGAGCGCGCCCGCAAGCGTTTGCCGCAGCCCGTGTACGGCGCTCTGGTGGCCGGCTCCGAGCGGGGCCAGACGATCGCCGACAACCAGGCAGCGTTCGCCGAGATCGGGGTGGCGCCACACGTGGCGGGGCACCACGAGAAGCGTTCGATGGAGACGACGGTGATGGGGGAGCACCTCAGCATCCCGGTCATCATCAGCCCGACCGGTGTCCAGGCAGTCCACCCCGACGGCGAGGTCGCTGTCGCGCGGGCTGCCGCGGCGCGCGGCACCGTGATGGGGCTGTCGAACTTCGCGTCCAAGCCGGTCGAGGAGGTAGTGGCGGCCAACCCGGCGACGTTCTTCCAGATGTACTGGACCGGTGACCGCGACGTCATGATCCAAAGGATGCAGCGCGCCCACGCGGCCGGTGCGCGGGGCCTGATCGCGACGCTCGACTGGTCGTTCTCGATGGGTCGTGACTGGGGCAGCCCCGAGATCCCGGAGAAGGTCGACCTCAGGACCGCTGTGCGTTTCGCGCCCAAGGTGCTGACCAAGGTCCGCTGGATGAAGGAGTTCGCGAAAGCGGGCGTGATCCCCGACCTGACCGCTCCGAACCTGGCGCCGCCCGGGGGAGCTGCCCCCACCTTCTTCGGGGCCTACTACGAGTGGATGACGACCCCGCCGCCCTCATGGGACGACGTGGCATGGATGCGCGCGACCTGGGCGAAGCTCAGCGGCCGACCCTTCATGCTCAAGGGCGTCTGCCGGGTCGACGACGCGCGCCGCGCGGTCGACGCTGGGGTCGACGCCATCTCCGTGTCCAACCACGGTGGCAACAACCTCGACGGCACACCGGCGACGATCCGCGTGCTGCACCCGATCGCCACGGCCGTCGGCGACCAGCTCGAGGTCGTCATGGACGGAGGGGTGCGGCGCGGGTCCGACGTCGTGAAGGCGCTCGCCCTCGGCGCCCGGGCCGTGATGATCGGCCGGGCCTATCTCTGGGGTCTCGCGGCCAACGGCCAGACGGGGGTCGAGAACGTCCTCGACGTGCTGCGTGGCGGCATCGACTCCGCCCTCCTCGGCCTCGGTGTGGCGTCGATCGACGAGCTCACGCCCGAGCATCTGGTGATCCCGGACGGCTTCCACCGTTCGTTCGGGGGCTGACTCCTATGCTCCTCTCCGAGGCGACCTGGCCGACTGTTCCACGCGGCGGCCTGGTGCTGGTGCCCGTGGGCTCGCTGGAACAGCACGGGCCACACCTACCACTTGACACCGACGCGGTGATCGCTGTCGCCGTCGCGGCTCAGGTCGCGACCGTGTGCGGGGCGTCCGTGGCGCCGCCGCTCGCCTACGGCTCCAGCGGCGAGCACCAGTCGTTCCCCGGCACGATCTCGATCGGCACCGAGGTGCTGCGGCTGGTCGTCGTCGAGCTGGTCCGCTCGCTGCGCACGTGGGCCGCCCGGGTGGTCCTGGTCAACGCCCACGGCGGGAACATCTCCGGACTGGCCGCAGCCGTTCAGCAGCTGCGCGCCGAGGGCCACGACGTCGCCTGGGCCGCCTGTGCGACTGAGTCGGTCGACCTGCACGCCGGCCGCACCGAGACCTCGCTCCTTCTCCACCTCGATCCGGCGCGGGTGCTGCTCGACCGGGCCGAGGCCGGCGACTGCCGCCCGATCCAGGAGATCCTCCCGACGCTCGTCGCCGGAGGTGTCGGTGCGGTCTCGGCCAACGGCGTGCTCGGGGATCCGGCGGGCGCCAGTGCCTCCGAGGGCAGCGACGTGCTGGCGGCGATGGTGGCAGAGGTCCTCGCCCTCATCGAGGACGGGGAAGTCGACCCGCAGGGACGACTCCGGGTGGGAGCTCCGGTCGGAGGCTCGCGTCGATGAGGGTCGGCCTCGTCACCGGAGCCGCGCGGGGAATCGGCGCTGCGACGGTACGTCGACTGGTGGGCGAGGGCTACCGGATCGTCGCCCTCGACTGGTGCGTCGGCGCCAACCCGTCGACCGACTACCCGATGGCGACCCCTGCCGACCTGGACGCGCTGATCGCGTCCTTGCCGGCCGGAACCGTGATCGCTCGGATCGGCGACGTCAGGGATCCCGAGGTGCTCGCTGACGCCGTCATGTCCGCGCTGCAGACCTGGGGGCGTCTCGACGTCGTCGTCGCAGCGGCCGCGGTCATCTCCGGAGGGGCGCCGCTGTGGGATGACGACAGCCTCGACTTGCAGTGGGAGATCGACGTTCGCGGCGTCTGGAACACCGCGGCGGCGACTATCCCCGCCATGCTGGCCGGACGGGACCCGAGCGAATGCCGCTTCGTGGCCGTCGCGTCGGCTGCCGGCTCCCGCGGGCTGTTTCGGCTGGCGGCCTACACGACGGTGAAGCATGCCGTCGTCGGGCTGGTCCGTGGCCTTGCGGCGGACCTGGCCGGGACCGGCGTCACAGCGGTGGCGGTGTCTCCGGGCTCGACCGACACCGCCATGCTGCGCGCGACGGCCGATCTCTACGACGCGGCGGCCGAGGAGCTGGCCGCCCATCAGCTGCTCCACCGCCTGCTCACACCCGACGAGGTGGCCGCGACGATCGCCTTCTGCTGCTCACCCATGGGCGCGGCGCTGAACGGGAGCGTGGTCAGCGCGGACGGGGGCTTCTCGTGACCCTGCCGACCGGATTCGCGGTCCGCATCCGGGGCGACGTGCGACGACTCGAGGGATCCCGTGTCCTCGTCGGAGGTTCGCCCCTGCGCGCGGTCCGGCTCTCAGCCGTCGCTACCGACCTGCTCGACGGGGACGACCTCGTCGTGCGGGACAGCAGCTCCGCGACCTTGGCCAGGCGTCTGCTCGACGGCAACCTCGCCGACCCCGTGCCTGGCCCGACGCTCGTCCCCGACGCGCTCACGGTCGTGATCCCCGTCCGCGACCGAGCCGAACAGCTCGACCGGTGCCTCGCGGCGCTGACCGGGCTCGTCTGCATCGTCGTCGACGACGCCTCGGTCGACCCGAGTGCCGTGCGCGAGGTCACGGAGCGACACGGTGCTCGCCTGGTCGTGCTGGCGACCAACGTCGGCCCAGCCGGCGCGCGGAACGCCGGACTACGGCACGTCACGACGCCGCACGTCGCCTTCGTCGACTCCGACGTCACGGTGTCGCCGGGCACCCTCCTCGCGCTCGGCCACCACTTCGCGGACCCCCAGGTGGCACTGATCGGGCCCTTGGTGCGTGGTCGCAGCAGGTCGGGTCGGCCGCGCTGGTTCGAACGTTACGACGTCGCGGCGTCGTCACTCGCTCTTGGTCGGCGCTCGTGCTCGGTGCGACCGGGAGCCGCGGTCGGCTGGCTGCCTTCGGCGTGCCTGGTGGGCCGGGTTGAGGCCCTCGGCAACGGCTTCGCCGCCGAGATGCAGGTCGGAGAGGACGTCGACCTGGTCTGGCGGTTGGTGGAGGCCGGTCACGTGGTGCGCTACGACCCCGGACAGGTCGCTCACCACGATGTCCGAACTACGGTGCGGGGTTGGCTGGGTCGCAAGGTGGTCTACGGATCGGGCGGCGCCGACCTCGGGCGCCGCCACGGGGACGCGGTCGCCCCGGCGATCCTGTCGCCCGCGATGGGTCTCGCCGCGGCTGCGGTGCTTCTGCGCGGACGGTGGTCGTTGCCGATCGCGGGGGTCGCGGCGTTCCTCGGAGCGAGGTCGGTTCGCGCCGCGCTTCCTCCCGTACGAGGCCGCGCCGCGGTCGCCTCACGTCTGTCGATCACGGGCCTCGGTTGGGCCGTGCGCCAGGAGTCCGCCCTGCTGCTGCGCCACTGGTGGCCGATGACCGCGTTGCTGTGCATGGTCAGCCGACAGGCACGCCGTGCCCTCGCCACCGCCGTCGTCGTCGACGCGGCGGTAGCGCTGACAGTGGAGCGCCCCCGCGTCGGGCCGTTGACCGGTTGGGTGGGCCGGCGCCTCGACGACCTTGCCTACGGGACCGGCCTGTGGCTGGGTGCAATTCGTGCGAGGGACGCGCGCTGTCTGGCGATCCGGGTGACCAAGTAGTGTCGAAGATCGTGCCCAGACGTGACAGTCGCACCTTCCGGTGGAACGACTGGAGTCTCGACGAGCTGCTCGCCGCCAAGGGCGAAGCGCGCGTCAGCCTCGTCGTGCCGGCAAAGGACGAGGCGAGCACCGTCGGTGCCATGATCGAGTCGCTGCGCTCGGTCCTGATGGGTGCCGCGGCACTCGTCGACGAGCTCGTCGTGATCGACTCGGACTCCACAGATGCCACGGCCCGGGTGGCAGCTGACGCAGGAGCGGTCGTCCACGCGGCCTCCGCGATCCGACCCGAGCTGGGGTCCTATCCCGGCAAGGGCGAGGCCATGTGGAAGTCGCAGTTCGTCACCACCGGAGACCTCATCGTGTTCATGGACGCCGACCTCGTCGAGTGGGACACGCACTTCGTGCCGGGTCTCCTCGGCCCGCTGCTGACTCGCCCCGGCATCGAGCTGGTCAAGGGCTTCTACCGCAGACCTGGTCAACACGGCCTGGACGGCGGGCGTGTGACCGAGCTGGTCGCGAGGCCACTGATCGCCCTGGACTTCCCGGAGCTCGCCGACCTCGTGCAGCCGCTGGCCGGCGAGTGGGCGATCCGACGCACCTTGTTCGAGTCGCTATCGGTTCCGACGGGGTACGCCGTCGAGCTGGCTTCGCTGATCGACACCGCCCGCCTGCGCGGGATCCAGACCATCGCCCAGGTCGATCTGGGACGCCGCAGCCATCGCCACCAGGAGCTGCTCGACCTCGGCGTGATGGCGACGCAGATCCTCTCCGCAGTCGCCCGACGAAGCGGCGGACGTGACCTGGAGTCGGTCACGCTGCAGCAGTTCCGGCCGAGCGAAGACGCCATCGCCAGCTCGAAGAGAACGGTGCTCGTTGCGGAGCGCCCCCCTGCCAAGGAGATCGCATGACCCTCCGTCTGAAGCGGCAGTCATTCGCCGACGACTGCACGCTGATCATGGCGATCGTCAACCGCACGCCCGACTCGTTCTACGACAAGGGTGCGACCTGGGCGGAGGAGGCGGCCTTCGAGCGGGTCCGGCTCGTCGTCGAGCAGGGCGCGGAGATGGTCGACATCGGCGGCATCAAGGCGGCCCCGGGTGCCGAGATCGGCGTGGCCGAGGAGAAGGCCCGGGTCGTCGAGTTCGTCGCCCGCGTCCGAGAGGCGTTCCCCGATCTCGTCATCTCGGTCGACACCTGGCGTGCCGAGGTCGCCGATGCGGTGTGCGCCGCGGGTGCTGACCTGATCAACGACGCCTGGGGTGGCGTCGATCCCGAGCTCGTCGACGTCGCAGCCGCCCACGGTGCCGCGGTCGTCTGCACGCACACCGGAGGGGTCACCCCGCGCACACGTCCCTATCGGATCGAGTACGAGGACGTCGTACGCGCCGCGATCGACGACACCGTCGCCTATGCCGAGCGCGCGCTCGCGGCCGGCGTCGCCCGAGAATCGATCATCATCGACCCGGCCCACGACTTCGGGAAGAACACGTTCCACTCCCTGGAGCTGACCCGTCGCCTGGGCGAGATGGTCGACACCGGCTGGCCAGTGCTCGTGTCGCTCTCCAACAAGGACTTCGTCGGCGAGACGCTCGACCTGCCGGTGGGGGAGCGACTCACCGGCACCCTCGCCGCCACGTCGGTCTGTGCTCTGGCTGGTGCTCGGGTCTACCGGGTTCATCAGGTCATCGAGACCCGCCAGACCGTCGACATGGTGTGGGCGATCGCCGGGCGACGCCCGCCGGCTCGCGCGATCCGAGGGCTGCAGTGACCCGCGTCGTCCTGGTGCCGGGCTGCCTGGCCCTGCATCCGCGCTACGCCTCGCGGGTCGACCCGGTCGCCGACCTGAGGGCCGCCTGCCAGGAAGCGGTCTCGTGGTTGGGTCAGACTCCCGAGATCGTCGCAGGCACACAGGGGCAGGACATCGCCCGCGCGCTTCTCGAAACCCGAACTTCCGTGGCTGACCATGGCGCGGAGCGGTCGTTCCTGGTGGTCGCCAACGGATCCGCCTGCCGCACGGAGAAGGCTCCGGGTTACCTCGACCCGCGCGCTGAGGCATTCGACAAGGAGCTCGGTGCTGCGCTGCGTGGACCCGATCCGGAGGCGATCCGCGCCATCGACCCCGTCACCGCCGGCGAGCTCTGGGCCGACACAACCGGCCTCCCGGCCCTGGCGGATCTCCTCGAAGGGGCGAGGACGGTCGACATCGGATACGAGGACGCACCGTACGGCGTCCAGTACTGGGTCGCGCGCTGGAGCACACCGTGACCTCCGTGAACCCGGTGCCGGACCGCCTCGTCAACCTGCGCGACCTC
Source organism: Nocardioides panacihumi (assembly GCF_039530925.1). NCBI lineage: Bacteria > Bacillati > Actinomycetota > Actinomycetes > Propionibacteriales > Nocardioidaceae > Nocardioides > Nocardioides panacihumi. The sequence continues at coordinate 278,918 of NZ_BAAAPB010000004.1, forward strand.
GGGGCCGGTGGTCCTCTGCCAGTAGCCGGGATGCTGCTGCGCAGCGATGCCCCGATGTCGAGCGATCTGAGGCCGGAGCTCGGCACGTGGCCGCCTCGTACGGTGATCGATCTCCGGGGTGAAGCCGAGAGGCGCGAGGTCCATCCACTCGCGGGCGAGGCGACCGTCGTCGACCTCCCGCTGCTGGGTGGTGGTCGCTCACGACGCGAGCCGCGACGCTGGCCCGATCGTCTGGCCGAGATGTATCTCGGGCTCCTGACCGCGCCGTCGTCTGACCGGTTGGTGGAGGCGATCGCCGTGATCGCAGAGGCCGAACCGCCCGTGCTCGTACATTGCACCGCCGGAAAGGACAGGACCGGGGTGACGGTCGCGGTGGCACTCCGCCTGGTGGGGATCGAGTCGGAGGAGATCGTCGCCGACTACCTGCTCACGGACGCAGCCATGCCCCAGGTGCTCGCCCGGATGTCCGCGACCGTTCGCGAGCGAACCGAAGGCACGTCGTTGGCAACCCCACCGCCTCACATCGCAGCGACGCTGCGGGAGGCGATGGTCGAGCTGATCGAAGCCTTGGACGCGTTCGACGGCGGAGCGGTCGGGTGGTACCTCTCGAGAGGCGGCTCCGAAGCCACGCTGACGCAGTTGCGCCGGCGCCTTCTCGGCGCGCCGACCGCTCACTAGCGGCTGCGTGGTTGATGCGCGGACTCAGGCCACGACGACCCTGACGCCCGCCTCGCGGATGCGCGCGACATCGTCGGCACCCGCACCGGCGTCAGTCACCAGGACGTCGATCTCGCCGAGCGGGCAGACACGGACGAACGCGCGCGCCGATAGCTTGGAGCTGTCCGCCACGATGATCGTCGTCCGCGCGCGTTCAGCCATGAGGCGGTTGATCTGCGCCTCGTCTTCGTCGGCGACCTTGGCGCCCCAGGTGGGATCGAGGGCGTTCACGCCGAGGATGGCGACGTCGAGGTCGATCTGCGCCAGCGTGTCGTAGGCGAGTGGTCCGGTGAGCTCGAACGAGTGCATGCGAGCGACTCCGCCGGTCATGACCAGCTTGAGGTGCCGGCGCACGGTGAGCTCGCTGGCGATGTTGATCGCGTTCGTGACGATCGTGAAGGCGGGGTCCGTCGCGGGCGCTCGCTCGGCAAGAGAGCGGGCCGCTTCTGTCGTGGTCGTGCCGCCTGTGAGTCCGACGACGGCGCCGTCCGGCACCAAGGCCGCCACGGCCCTGCCGATGCGCACCTTCTCCTCGCCCGACGAGGCCCGGCGGTAGCGGACGGGCAGGTCGTAGTTCACCGACGTCGGCACGGCGCCGCCGTGCGTGCGGGCGAGCAAGTTCTGCTGGCTGAGCTGGGTCAGGTCGCGGCGGATCGTCGACGGCGAGACCTGGAGGCGTTTGGCGAGCTCGGCGACGTCGACATACCCGGAGTCGGTGATGGTGTCGAGGACCGCCGTCAGCCGGCTGTGTCGGTTCACCAGCGCACCCTAACCGCTCGGACCGTCTGGGAGAAGATGCGCGACCTCGACAAAATAATGCTCATATTTGCTCGTTCTCTTGTGTTGAAGATCGCATATGAGCAATCTACGGTCGAGTCCGCCGCCCCGTGAGGACGCGGCGAGGGTCGCAGTCCGCTGCCGATGTCGGGCTGCGACCACCTCGACCCTTGACGCCTTGGAGGAACAGATGAACCGTCGACGTACCCAGCGGTGGGTTGCCGCCGGCGCCGCGCTGCTCGCCTCGACCACGCTCGCCGCCTGCGGGAACTCGAGCGACGGCAGCTCGGCCAGTGGCGGCAACGTCACGCTGAGCTACGCCCTGTGGGACCCCAACCAGGCGCCCGCGATGAAGCAGATCGCCGCGGCCTTCGAGAAGAAGAACCCCGGGATCCACGTGGACGTCCAGATCACGCCGGGACAGCAGTTCTTCACCAAGCTCCAGACCGCTGTCACGGCCGGTAACGCCCCCGACGTCTTCTGGACCGACCCGATCTTCTTCCAGATGTACGCCGCCAACGGCGCGCTGAAGGCCCAGGACGGCGCCGGCGTCGACACGTCGAAGTTCCCCGACCAGCTGGTCTCGCTGTGCCAGTCCGGCGGCAAGCTGTACGGCGTGCCGAAGGACTTCGACACCATCGGCGTCTGGTACAACAAGTCGCTCTTCGACGCCGCGGGCGTGGCCTACCCGAAGGACGACTGGACCTGGGCCGACTTCCAGAGCGCCGCCGCCAAGCTCACCGACAAGGGCAAGGGCATCTTCGGCACCGCGGCCGAGCTCAACAACCAGCAGACCTACTACAACACGATCTACCAGGCCGGCGGCTCGGTGCTCAACGCGGACAAGACCGCGTCCACCTACACGGCGCCCGAGACCGTCCAGGGTCTCAAGTTCTGGACCGACCTCGTCGACAAGGGCTACTCGCCCAGCATCCAGCAGATGACCGACACCTCGCCGATGGACATGTTCCAGACCGGGAAGGTGGCGATGGTCTGGGAGGGGTCGTGGAACGTGAAGCCGCTCTCCGAGTCGCCCGTCAAGGACCACATCGACGTGGCCGCGCTGCCCCGAGGCGCGAAGCAGGCCACGATGATCAACGGTCTGTGCAACGTCGTGTCCGCGACCACCAAGCACCCGGCCGCGGCAGAGAAGTTCCTCACCTTCCTCGGTTCCGAGGCGGCCCAGCGCATCCAGGGTGAGTCAGGGACCGTGATCCCGGCCTACAACGGGACCCAGAAGTCATGGGTCGACGCCTACCCGAAATACCACGTCCAGGCCTACGTCGACCAGGTCCCGTCGGGTGTCCCGATGCCGGTCACGGCGAACACCTTCGACTGGATGCAGAACGAGCCCACGATCCTGGGCAAGGCCTGGGCGGGTCAGGTCTCGGTCGATGACGCGGCGGCTCAGATGGCCAAGACCATCGACGACTCGATCGCCAAGAACAAGGGCTGATCATGTCTGTCAGCTCCACGACGGCCGTACGCCGTCCTCCGCGGCCCGGGCGTTCGCGCCCGGGCCGGCGGCAGGACGCGGGCTGGGCGCTCGTCCTGCTCGCCCCGGCGACGGTCGGCCTGTTCCTGTTCTACCTCTGGCCGGCGGCCGAGACGCTGTACGAGAGCTTCACGACCAGCGGACCCTTCGGGGGTCACACCTGGACCGGGCTGGACAACTACCGACAGCTCGTCCACGACCCCGAGCTGCGGCAGGCGTTCGTCAACACGCTCTGGTACACGCTCATCGCGCTGCTCGGCGTGCCGATCTCGCTGGTGCTCGCGGTGCTGCTGGCCAAGCCCGGCCGGAGGTTCGTGACCACGTACCGGGTCCTCATGTTCCTTCCGGCCGTCACCATGCCCGCTGCGATCGCGATCGTCTGGAAGTGGCTCTTCCACCACGACTACGGCCTGATCAACATCGGTCTGGCGAAGGTCGGGATCCACGGACCGTACTGGCTGAGCGACCCTCACACGGCGCTCGTCGCGGTAGCGATGGTCGGGATGTGGGCCGGGATCGGCTACGGCGTGATCATCATGATGGCCGGTCTGCAGTCGATCTCACCGCACTACTACGAGGCCGCGGAGATCGACGGGGCGGGCCCGGTGCGACGGTTCTTCGCCATCACGGTGCCGCTGATGAGCCCGACGATCTTCTTCATGACGGTGCTCACCGTGATCTCGACGCTGCAGATGTTCGACCTCATCTACGTGATGATCGGGTCTTCCAACCCGGCGCTTCCACAGACCCGCACCGTCCTCTACTTCTTCTACGAGCACACGTTCAACCAGAACGACCGCGGCTACGGCTCGGCCATCGCGTTCAGCCTGCTCGCCGTCGTCGTGCTCGTCACCGCCGTCCAGTTCGCACTCCAGAAGCGGTGGGTCCACTATGAGTGACACCGTCGTGCGCCAGGCGCCCCAGGCGCCCGCGACGAGCAGCAAGCACCGCTCCGTCGCGTCTCCGGCACGGGCCCGGCGTCGCGTGAGGCTCTCCTCGATCGGCGCCCACGCGCTCCTGGTGCTCGCCGCGCTCTGGCTTGCCGGACCCTTCGTCTGGCAGGTCCTGACCTCGCTGAAGTCGCTGACCGAAGCGACCAGCGTCCCCCCGACCTGGCTGCCGCAGAACCCTCAGTGGGGCAACTACGGCACCTCGCTCCACGGCGGCGTGCCGCTGACCGCGATGCTGGTCAACAGCGTCCTGAGCACGGTCCTGCGCACCATCGGCCAGGTGCTGTTCTGCGCGATGGCCGCCTACGCCTTCGCCCGGCTGAGATTCCCTGGCCGCAACGTGCTCTTCGCCCTGTACCTCTCGGTGCTAATGGTCCCTGCCCAGCTCCTGCTCGCCCCGCAGTACGACCTGATGCTCCACTTCGGCCTGCTCAACACGTTGCCGGCGCTCATCCTGCCGGGCATGTTCGGGGTCTTCGGCACCTTCCTGCTCCGGCAGTTCTTCGCCGGTCTGCCCGCCGACCTCGAGGAGGCGGCACGGCTCGACGGTGCCAGCACGGGCCGCATCTTCTGGAGCATCATGCTGCCCCTGGCTCGCCCCGGCCTGGTCGCCCTCGGACTGCTCACGATCATCCAGTCCTGGAACGACCTGCTTTGGCCGCTCGTGGTCAACACCGACCCCGCCAAGATGACGCTGCCCGTCGGCCTCGCCTACCTGCAGAGCCTGTTCCCGACCAACTACCCCGTCCTCATGGCCGGCTCCCTCGTCGCCGTCCTGCCGCTGATCATCGTCTTCGTGGGGATGCAGCGACGTGTGCTCGAGGGCATCGCGCTCTCCGGCGCCAAGGGCTAAGCCCTCCCTCCACGACCAGCTGCGACCCCTGTGGTCGTCAACAGAAGGAACTAACCGATGAGTCACATCACCACCGAGATCGCCCGCCAGCCCTCCGCCTGGCGCCGCGCCGCGCTCGCCGCCGCGGGCTGCGGACAGCTGCCCCGGCCGGGCGAGCGCGTCGCGGTCGTCGGATGCGGGACCTCGCTGTACATGGCGATGGCGTACGCCGACCTCCGCGAGTCCGCGGGCCTCGGGGAGACCGACGCCTTCCCCGCGTCGGAGTTCCCCGCCGGCCGCCGCTACGACCGGTACGTCGTGATCTCGAGGTCGGGAACCACGACCGAGATCCTGACCTTCCTCCGAGGCCGGACCGACGCGCCGACCCTCGCGCTGACGGCCGTGCCGACCATGCCCATCGCCGACCACGCCGACTCCGTCCTCGACCTCGGCTTCGCCGACGAGCAGTCCGTCGTGCAGACGCTCTTCGCCAGCACGGCACTGACGGCGCTCCGCGCCCACCTCGGCGAGGGCGTGGCCGCGCTGGCGGACGCCGCCGACGCCGCACTCGCCGAGGCCATCGACCCCACCTGGGTCGAGGCGGAGCAGTTCACGTTCCTCGGCCGCGGATGGGCGCTGGGGGTCGCCCAGGAGGCGGCGCTGAAGTTGCGCGAGGCCGCCAACTGCTGGACCGAGGCGTACCCGACGATGGAGTATCGACACGGCCCGATCAGCATCGCCGCCCCCGGTCGGGTGGTGTGGCACCTGGGCCCCGGTGGCGAAGACCTCCGTGCCGAGGTCGAGGCGACGGGAGCGACGTTCGTGAACCACGGTGACGACCCGCAGGTCGACCTCGTGCGGATCCAGCGGCTCGCGGTCGCCGTCGCCGGCCGACGCGGCCTCGACCCCGACCACCCGCGGCACCTGTCCCGCGCGGTGCTGCTGGGCTCATGAGCAGCGAGCCGTCCGGCTACCTCGTCGCGACCGACGCCGGTGGCACGACCGTCAAGTCGGCGGTCCTTCGCCCCGACCTCTCGGTCGTCTACGAGACGCGGTCCGCAATGCTCCGCGAGGACGGCCCCGGTGCCGCTCGCGACCGCGTCCTGGCGCAGGTGCGCGACACCGTCGCCTGGGGGCGCACCCATCTGGGGGAGCGGCCACGCGCTATCGGCCTCGCGACGCTGGGTCTCGTCGACGAACAGGCAGGGACCGCCGTCTGGTCGAGTGCGGTCGGGTGGCGCGACGTACCGTTCCGGCGCCTGGTCGCCGACGAGCACGGCGTCCCGGTCGGCTTCGGCCACGACATCCGAGCCGCCGCGCGCGCCGAAGCCCAGGCGGTCGCGGGCGAGCCTGGCTCCTCCCTGCTGTTCGTCGCCCTCGGCACCGGCATCGGCGGTGCGGTCGTCGTCGACGGCGTCCCGCTGGCCGGCGGTCACGGGCGAGCCGGGGAGATCGGCCACGTCGCCGTCTCCGTCGGCGACCACGCCCTCTGCCCCTGCGGGCAGCGGGGTTGCCTGGAGACCGTCGCGTCGGCACGCGGAATCACCGAGCGATTCGAGATGCTGAGCGGACGGCATGTCGCTGCCGTCGACATCGCCGCTGCCGCCCTTCGCGGGGAGCCGGAGGCCAGCAGGATCTGGCGGGAGGCGATCGAAGCGCTAGCCGAGGTCTTCACCGTGTGTGCCCTCGTCGTCGATCCGTCAGCGATCGTGCTCGGTGGCGGTCTCGCGCAGTCCGGGGACCAGCTGCTGGCGCCACTGCGCGACCTGCTCGCCGCGAGGCACCCGTTCGGGTCCCCTCCGCCACTGCTGCCGGCCGTGCACGGCGACCGCGCCGCGCTCGTCGGCGCCGGACTTCTCGCCCGGGACGCCGCTCGGGACGGCGGCCGGCCGTGATCGTCACCGTCACCCTCAACCCCGCCTGGGACGTGACCTACCCGATGGGTGCCCTACGACCGGGACAGACCCACCGCGTCGGCGAGGCGTCGGGACGCGCCGGCGGCAAGGGCATCAACGTGAGTCGCGTCCTGCACCAGCTCGGGCACCCGACCCTCGCGGTCGGCCTGTACGGCGGCGAGCCCGGTCGGGCGGTGCACGAGGACCTGGCACGGTCGGGGACGCCGTACCACCTGGTCGACGGCGGTCCGATCGCACGCACCCGCACCACGGTGACCCTCGTGGAGACCGGCGGTCGAGCCACCGTCCTGTGCGAGCCGGGACCTGCCGCCGACTCCATCGACTGGGCCGCCGTCCGCGAGAGCGTGGTCGACCTCCTCGATTGCGCGAGGGTGCTGGTGCTCTCCGGATCTCTGCCCCCGGCGGTCCCGCTCGATGCGTACGCCGAGCTCACGACCGCGGCACGGGCACGGGGTGTCCCGGTCGTCGTGGATGCCGAAGGCCCGGCTCTGATGGCCAGCCTCGCGGCTCGGCCTGACGTCGTGAAGCCCAATCGTGACGAGCTGCGCGAGGCGACCGGTCTCGACGACCCGGGGGAGGGGGCGGCTGCCCTGCGGCGCGCCGGAGCCGGTGCCGTGGTGGTCTCCCTCGGCCCCGACGGGATGCTCGCGGACGTTGGAGGCCAGGTGTGGCTCGCCCGACCACCCGCGATCCGAGTCGCGAATCCGACCGGTGCCGGGGACGCGGCGGTTGCCGCGGTCGCCGCCGGTCTCGCCGGCGGCGCCGACTGGCCGACCATCCTCCGCGCAGCCGTCGCCTGGTCGGCTGCCGCGGTCTGCGAACCGGTCGCAGGCGTCGTCTCATCCGAGCGTGCCACCGAGCTGGCGGCCCTTGTCGAGATCGCCGCCGATCCCCACCGACCCTTGGACGAAAGGACCCCTCAGACGTGCTGACCACCACCGCCGAGCTCGTGGAGGACGCCCGCGGACGCGGCTGTGGCGTCGCCGCCTTCAACGTGATCACGCTCGAGCACGCCGAGGCGGTCGCCGCCGGCGCCGAGGCCAGCGGCCTGCCGGCCATCCTGCAGATCAGTCAGAACGCCGCGCGCTTCCACGGCGGACCGCTCGCGATCGCGGCTGCCGCCAGGGCCGTCGCGCAGGCGAGCTCGGCCGCGCTCGCCCTGCACCTCGATCACGTGGAGGACGTCGATCTGCTGCACTCGGCCACGGCCTGCGGGGTGAGCTCGGTGATGTTTGACGCCTCGAAGCTCGACGACGAGGCCAACGTGGCCGCGACCCGGGAGGCCTCTGCCTGGGCGCACCGGCACGGACTGTGGCTCGAGGCCGAGCTCGGCGAGATCGGTGGGAAGGGCGGTGCACACACGCCCGGCGTACGCACCGACCCGGACCAGGCCGCAGCCTTCGTTGCGGCGACCGGCGTCGACGGCCTGGCCGTCGCCGTCGGGAGCTCACACGCCATGCGCGCCCGCGTCGGTCGGCTCGACCTCGACCTCATCGAGCGCCTGCGCGACGCCGTGCCCGTCCCGCTCGTGCTGCACGGGTCCTCCGGCATCGAGAACGACCACCTCGCCGAGGCGGTCGCACGGGGCATGGTCAAGATCAACATCGGGACGCTGCTCAACCTGGCGTTCACGGGGGCCGTCCGCGAGATGCTGGTCGAGGACTCGGTCGTGGACCCCCGTGTCTACCTCGCTCCGGCGCGCTCCGCGATGGCGGACGCCGTCGCCGACTGCCAACGGGCGATCGCCGCTCCGGCCGCATCCGCCATCACTCTGACAGGGAACCGATGACCACGCTGATCCCTCACCCCGTCCGGCTCCAGACCGGCGACAACGGCGGCTTCCGACTCGACGACGACTCCGTCCGCGTGACGGGCGTCGACGACCTCCGCGACCTCGCCGAACTCTTCGTCGAGGACCTTCGCCATGACACCGGTATCGCCATCCAGGCGGGGCCGGTCGCGAGCGGTGAGGCGCCTACCGTGCACCTCGAGCTTGTCGCGGACGAGGCCGATCTTGCCGGTCTGCCCGACACGACCGGGGTGAGCCCGAGCGGCGGCGACCCGCGTGCCGAGCGCTACGGCCTGGAGATCTCCTCGACGGGAGCCCGAGTGTGGTCGACCCACGTCGAGGGCATCCGCAACGGACTGTCGACCCTGCGCCAGCTCGCGGCCTCGACCGACGGGGCCCTTCCAGCGGTGCGGATCCTCGACGCGCCCCGCTTCGCCTGGCGGGGCCTGACCCTCGACGTCGGCCGAACGTTCCTCGCCGTCGAGGAGGTCGAGCGCATCGTCGACATGCTCGCGCTCTACAAGCTCAACGTCCTGCACCTGCACCTCACCGAGGACGCGGGCTGGCGGGTCGAGGTGCCCTCGCGGCCCGCCTTGGCCGAGGTCGGCGGTGCAGGCGCCCTCGGTGACCGCCCGGGCGGCCACTACACGACCTCCGACCTCAGCCACCTCGTCGCGTACGCCCTACGACGCGGCGTGACGGTCGTGCCCGAGATCGACGTCCCCGGCCACGCGACCGCGGCCCTTCGCGCCTACCCCGAGCTCACGTCGACCGGCGAGGCGCCCGAGGCGGTCGTCGGAGCGGGCATCTTCGCCTCCGCACTCCACCTCGATCTCCCCGGTACGGACAGGTTCCTCGCCGACGTCTTCGCCGACGTCGTCGCGCTCACGCCGGGCCCGTTCGTCCACATTGGCGGCGACGAGGCGTTCGGCGTCTCCGACGAGGAGTTCGCGCCCTTCATCGAGCACGTCGTCGGACTCGTCCGCGGCCTCGGCAAGCGGATCGTCGGCTGGCAGGAGATCGCCCGCGCCGACATCGGCCCCGACGAGGTCGTGCAGTACTGGTTCGACCGGGCCGACGACTTCGCTGCTGCCGACCTTGGGTCGATGCCTGAAGGGCTGCAGATCCCGCCCGAGCTAGCAGCCGTGCTCGTCGAGAAGTTCGCCAAGGCCGGCCAGGACGTCGTCCGAGCCGCGGAGCGCGGCGCCAAGGTCCTGATGTCGCCCACCAAGCACACCTATCTCGACGTGCCGTACGCCGAGCCGTCCGCCGATCCGGCGCAGGAGGAGTCGCGCGGCCGCATCGGCCTGTCGTCGTACCCCGGCGCGACCGTCCGCGACGTGCTCGACTGGGACCCTGAGCGGCTCCTCGCCGGCCTGGCCGACGGTGCGGTCATCGCAGGAGTCGAGGCGGCGCTGTGGGGGGAAACCGTCGCCGACGCGGCCGACGCCCACTTCCTGCTCCTGCCCCGCCTCCCCGGAGTGGCGGAGAAGGCATGGTCGCCCTCCGACGCCACCGCGTGGGACGACTACCGCGACCGGCTGGCCGCGCAGGGGTCGATCTGGCAGCGTCGCGACTGGGGCTACTTCCGCTCGTCCCTGGTCGACTGGCCCGAGGCTTGAGCGGCTCTCCGAGAGAAGGACACGAACATGGAGCCAGACATCACCCCCGTCCCGGCCCTCGCGCCGCCGGACGTGCCGACCGCTGACGACATCGCGCGCTACCTCGACCTGATGGCTGCAACGCCCGAGGTCTTCGCCGCGCTGCTCGCGGCCCGCGACGACTTCGACGCCGCGCCCGACGACCTCCGCGCCGCGATCCGCGCAATCGCGTCGGCCGTTCGGGCCGGCCTCGGCGTCATCGGCGCCGAGGCTCCTGTCGGCGTGCCGCAAGAACCCGACGCACGGCCCGCCCAGCTCTACGGCGACGTGCTCGCGCTGCTCGCCTGCATCCCGTCACTCGTGGAGTACCACGCCGCCAGGGGCGTCCCCGAGCACGTCACCTGGGACACGCTCGCCGACCTGCCGCGTTACGTCACCCGGCACGAGGAGCTGCGCGGACGGCCCGGGTTCGACGAGCTCCGCTGGCTCAGCAACCACCTCCGCGGTCTTCTCTACGCCGTCGGCCGGCTGCAGTTCGAGCGCGTCCGCTCCATCCTCCTGCCCGACGCGCAGGTCGGCGTGACCGAGGTCGTCGGCGAGCTCGCTGACGACGAGATCCTCCTCAACGTGCACATCCCCGCCACGGGCTCCCTCGACTCGGACGAGTGTGAGGCGGCGTACGCCGCTGCACTCGAGCAGTTCGCGCTCTGGCACCCCGAGGAGCGGCCCAAGGCCTTCGTCTGCCTGTCCTGGCTGATGGACCCGCAGCTGCGTGAGTACCTGCCTGTGCACTCCAACATCATTCGGTTCCAAGATCGCTACCGGATCGTCGGGACCGGCATGGCCGCCTCATGGTCGATGCAGGAGTTCGTCTTCCGGGTCTCTGGCCAGGTGGATCCCGAGACGCTCCCGCAGCGCACGACGCTCGAGCGGGCCTTCACCCAGCACCTGAGGTCGGGTCGCGAGTGGAACGTCCGTACGGGGTGCTTCCCGGTCTGAGTCTGTGCCGAATACGTGCAGAAGTCCCCAGGGATGATCGGCGGACTGGCGGCCTGAACTGGGCAAACGATGTGTGCAGGCTCCGCCCTTTCACAGTGGTGGCGATGTGTGCCTGACCGGGGGCGAGCCTGCTCCTGCGGAGAAGAGCGGTATCAGAACCTCTGACACGAGATCGCCCGCGGCCGATCGAAATGGGATGAGCCGACCGTCGAGCGAGCGATAAGCCGTTAACCGGCGCGCACCACGATCGGGGGAGGCGCCGACGGGAGGTGGCGGCAGTACCGAGGAGGCGCCCGCAAGGAACTGCGCGAACGGGGCATCCGAGACGGGCGACGGTCGATCCGCGGCGTGATCTGCCGCCGCCCCTCGCGGGCTGAGGGCTCAGGCGCCTTCGGCGAGGCCATCCCGGCCGTCGAAGTACTCGTTCAAGCAGTGGTTGATCTCCGGGTACGACAGCGACTCGACGAAGGCGACGTTGTTGTAGGACGGTGAGAAGTCGATCTGGTGGAGCGCCTGGATAACGTCGTCGCTCGCCCGGAAGTACATACGAGTCGAATTCTTCTGGCGCTCGAAGGCCATTGACACCGTGCCGCAGCCGTAGCCACGAACCGTCAGGGCGACGTTGGCCTCCTCCGGGCTGGTCTTGGTGAGGTAGCCCCGGTCCTCGACCACGATCTCCGGACGGATCTCGTCGCGGCGTACCCAGACCTGGAACACCGTTCGAAGGGCCCGTGAGTCGGTCAACGATTCTCCTCCCTCGTCGACATACGTGATGTCGAGATCCATGTCGTGCGCCAGGTGCATCCGACGGTCGAGGCGGTTCTGGACGCTCCACTTCCGCCAGGAGCGCGGAACGACGAAGGCGATGACGTCGCACGCGGCCGCGGCGTGGTTGAAGAAGGGGATCGACAGCTTGTGGTTGCGCCCGAAGGGTGGGTTCGTCACGCACACGGCGTTGTGCAGATCGGACAAGTCTGTGGTCAGGAAGTCTGCCCGGTGGATCCCGGGGGCCTTCGGCTCGATGTCGAAGGCCAACGGCGTGGGCAGGCCTCGGCGAACCATGGCCGAGGTGAACGCTCCCGATCCTGCCGCGGGCTCCAGCCACGCCCGGTCGAACGGCGCTTCGGTGAACTCGAGTGCCACGTCCAGCAGCGCGTCCGCTGTGCTCGCCGGCGTATAGCACTGCTCCAGCCCGGTCGTTCGTGTGTTGCCGTTCGCCGAGGCTCGGCCGGTCGACGTTGGGAGTCCAGGCGTGAACGAAGTCGATGAAGTGGTCAGCATGTTCGCCGACCGTCCGGGGCGATCCCGGGTGCGCAATGAGGCGCTCCCAGACCGCGCCGCGCAGACGTCTGAGGAGCGCGACGGAGGACCTCGCACCCTGGGGCGAGTCGCTCCTAGCGGGCGCGCTTGGATTCCCGAAGTCCGTGATCGCGACTTATCGCGGGCCGTCAATCCAGGTCCGCGGGGCTAGGCGCCCGTATGCGGGGTCTGCAAGGTTGATCAGGCTTGCTCGTGCCCCCTCTCGAAAGTCTCGACGGGCTGCGGAATGGGCACGACCCGGGAAGGCGGCGTGAGGGTCAGCATGCTCGACCGGCGCTCTGGTCATCCGTCGCACGGCAGCACCGATTCGACCGCCTAACAAGTCGTCATCGCACTAGACCCACGATTCGATTTTCGCGGTGCTGGCAGAGCCGTTCCGACGGCACGCGGCTCCCACCAGCGCGGCCATTGCAGTTGCGTGAAGGACTGCTGCAAGCCGACCGTCGGCCAGAGCTGTCAGGGGTAGGGCTTCTTCGCTATCCGCATCTCGGGCGTCCAACTCGCCCCCAATAGTTGACTACATCGCACCGATCCATGGAGCCGACGCTCGTGCACGACATGGCAGAGACGACCACGGGCCCGACTGTGGGCCGGGCGACGACGTCGTCTCTCCACGATGTTGTCGGCGAGGTCGGCGAGGTCGGCGAGATCACACCGTTCACCTCGATCGCGTCGCCCGCCACACGCACGGGGCTCGCGCTTCGGGCGCGTCCTTGGATGTGTTCGAGGTCATGCGGCGGATCGACCTGGCCCGGGACGACCTGCGCCAGTGCTCGAGCAGTGGGTTGTCGGGGTCGTCGACCCAGATGAACGAGGAAACCGACATGCGGCACAACCGCACGCGGTTGATCTTGAGGACGCGGTTGTCCAGCGGCAGGCTGCCGGCAGGGGAGGCCGAAGTGGGGATCCGTACGTAGGTCATGGCGTCGAGGTCTCAGAGGTGGTCGGTGCCGTCGCCACGACGAGCCGCCGACCCGTCAGCTCCCCGGTCAGCTCCTGCGCCTCGTCGAGGTGTGGGTCGGCGTCGGATGCCTGGTTCATCGAGAGATCCCGTCGATGCTGAAGCCGACGATGGCGGTGACGATCGCCGGATCGAGCCGCTGAACGCGACCGTCCCGAACGACACTGGCCTCGAGCGGCTCGCCCTGGCGGCACGTGATGACCTCGACCAGGGGTTGTGCGTCGAACTGCCGGGTCCGGATTTGCGCACCTTCAACGCACACCGGCGCGCCGCCGGCCTCGGGGAGGGTGAACATCAACCGCCGGTCCAGGTCGAAGACGTGCGTCTCCTTGGTGGTGCTGATGCGCCAGGCGCCCCGGTCGGCTGGGGTGAGTTCGCGGCGAACGTCAGACGCAATACTCATCTGGCCCCTGCTCTGAGCGGTCCGCCGGACCCCGGCTTGGCGGTTGGGGCCGTGATGGAGGGGGCAGTCCGGGTGGACCGGTAGATCTGTGGTGGTCCAGGCGATCGGCGCGGCGCGGCCCTGGGTGTCGCGGGTGGAGGCGACGCAGTACTCGCCCCGCATTGGTTCGTCGGTGAGGAAGCCGATCGCGACGGCTGAGGCGTGCAGGGCGATCTGGTGGAGGAGGTGTCGTTCGCCGCGGAAGGTGCGGTCTGCACAACGCGTGGGCGTGAGCCAGCCGTCCGGGTCGGCGGGCGGCACGGGGAGGGCGTTGTCGTGGCGGTGGTGCCCGACGCATGCCCAGCACCCGTTCTGTGCGGTGTGGAGGCTGACGACGCCGCCCCATCCTGATGCGGTGCCTGAGACGGTGAGGAAGGGCCGGTTCTGGCGCAGTTGCCCGAGGAACCGGGTCACGGCCGGGTTGGCGGTCGCGCAGATCACGAGGTCGGCGGAGGCGAGAGCGGATTGGATCTGCCGCATGGCGGCCCGGTCCGCGGCGGCCGGTGTCTGGTCCCAGCAGCTCTCGATGGAGGCGCGGATGCAGTTGATGCGGGCGTAGGGGGCGGCTTCCTCCAGCAGGATCTGGGATTGGAACGCCTTCGCTGTGCCGGCCCAGGTGAGCAGGGCGGGTTGTCGGACGCCGGTCGCGACGTCGACCTGGTCACGGTCCACGCACAGGATCGAGCCCAGACCAGCCGAGACGAGGTCGGTCGCCAACGGCATCCCGATGGCACCGAGTCCGACCAGGACCACCGACTTCTCGGCGAGCTTGGTGGCGACCGGCGTGCGTTCGGCCAGCAGCGCGCGCGACAGGTACTGGGTGGGCCGGTAGTGGGTTCGCCACACCTTCTCGGCGCCCCCGCCCGACGAGGTGTGCAAACGGAGCAGGAAGACCCAGGATTCGCCCCGGGTCCGGTACGCGGTCTCGTCCGGCACGAGCAGCCCGATGACTTCAACGACCTCGGGCGAGGACAGGCTGCCGGGTTCGGCTGCGTCGATGTGGAGCGGGTGCAGTCGCGTCGAGATGCGGTGCCATGCGCTGGTCGCCGACTCCCCAGGCTGGTAGCCGGCGTCCCTGATCCACCGTCCGGCGACCGCGACGGGGAAGCGGGCCACCTGCTGGTCGGGTAGGTCGGTGGTGATGTCGACCCCCGGACCGAGGATCCGCTCGACCACGCCGCTGCCCAAGCGCCGGCCAGACGAGGAGAACCTCATCACCAGCGCCCCCTGCTCGACCCCGGCAGGCATCGCATGGTCGCCGACGATGATCGCCTGCTCACCGGAGACGATGCTCAGCGCGACCGGCTCGGGTGCCGGGTACTCGAGCGTTGCAGAGCCGGATGGAGGCTCTCCGCGGTTCATTGCAAGGAGCTTGGGGAGTTGGGTGGCGATCAGTTCGGCGACAGTCGACTGAGGGTCCCAGTCCTCGGCATGGACGAGGCACAAGGTGCCGTCTCTTACCTGCCGATGACGTGCGCCGGCAAGAACCGCGTCGAGGTCTGTCACCACAGGTGCGAAGTGGGGGTAGGTGCGGTGGAACTCGACCAGCAGTGGCACGGTCGTGGACTCGTCCAACGGGTAGTGGACGATGAGGCACGCCTCGCCGGTGCTGAGCCAGCGGACCCGGTATCTCCAGCCGGAGGTGGCGACCTTCTCGTCCAGCTCGGCGAGCTCGCGCTTCCAACGCTCGGGGAGTCGATGGTGCCACCTGGGCGCCACCGACTCCGTCGGCATGCTGTCCACGCCGCTCCCTAGCCGACCGGTGCCGGGTGCTCTGCACCCGGACCGCGGTGCACCGTGACGGGCAGGTCTTCGGTGATCGTCTCGGTGACGTCCTCCCCGAGGTTCTCGCTGCTGCGCTTGCGCTTCACCACCCGCCGCGTGACGCGGTGCCCGATGACCACCTCACCGTCGAGGACCGGCTCATACCTCGTCTCGACAACCTCGACATCTTCGACGTCCACGCCTTCAGACTTCTCCGACCCGGATCCAGCGTCGTCCTGCTCGGCCTGGGGCGCGACCCCTTCGCCCGTCGCCGCCGTCTCCGCGCTGCCGTCTGCCGGCGCGGGGCCGTCCGCCGTCCCGTCGGCTTGCTGGGTGTCCGCCTGCTGGGTGTCAGGCCCCTGGGTGGCGAGCGGCGTGTCCTGCTCGGGGACGCTGGGGTCGTCCTGCGGGGGCTGGTCCGCGTTGGCCTGCTCGTCGTCCATGAAGTCTCCTTGTCATCAGCGGCGGGTGCGAGCAGGCAGACCTCAGCACCACGTGAACCGGACACGCCAGGGCCCGTCGTGAACTTCCGGCGGCCGAGCGTGAACGCCGGACAACGAACCCAATGCACCAGCAGCACGTGACGGCACCACTGAGCGCATGAGCACTCCCACCCGCAAGCTGATGCCCCGCGACTACGCCACAGATCCGTTGGTCTTCGGCCGCCTGGAAGCACTGTCATGGGTCCTACCCGAGGACGGCACCGAGGCCGACCTCCGCATCGCCCAAGCCCAGCACGACATCGCATGGACGATCTACGCCTCTGGGCAGCGCGGCCTGGTCGCCGCGATCACCTACCGCGGCCGGTTCAGCGTGAAGACATGGTCGGACTACTCACTCGGCAAGAGCTGGATGAGCCGCCAGGCGTACGCCGCAGCCGCCTCTGAGTTCGCCCGTTCAATTCGAGCCGAGAGCTGAGACGCGTTAGAGCTTCGTCTGCCCCTTGAACAGGTCGCCGAGTCCGTCGGCCCAGCACGTCGGGCAACCGGGGTCGTCGGAGGAGGTGCGCACGATGAGGGATGCCTGCCAGCTGTGGCCGACGGTGCACTGCCACCACACTAGGTGGTCCGAGACGTCGCGGCCGTCGTGGTACCAGCGGCCATCAGCGCTGCCGTAGATGTTCTCGGGAGTGAAGGGGGTGCTCATCGCGTCCGCGTGCCTCCGGTCGGGGTCTTGGTTCTTGTTCACGTCCTCCAGTCTGGACACTGGCGAGCCCTGGCACATGGCAGGTTCATGGGATTTTCGGTCTACGAAGAATCGAGGAGATCTGGTAGTCCATCTGGGCTATGGCCTTAGTCCGCCTGGAGCAGGAGATAGCGAAGCGCCGGTCAGACGAGAAGTCGTGACCGGCGCCTGCCGCTCTCCATTAGAGGCCCTTGAGGATGTCCTTGCTCTTCCCGCGCTCGTCCTCCGAGGCCAGGACGTAGTAGCTCAGCAGCGTCTTGACGTCGTGCCCGTCGTACTCGGCGATCAGCCCCCAGCTGTGGCCGTTCGCCTTCCACCAGAGAGCGGCGTGATGACGCATGTTCCGGTACTTGATATAGGTCTTCCAGCTGATGGCGTCGCGGATGATGTGCCACTCGTCGTTGAACCCCTCCTTGGTCGGAGGGACACCGCTCGGATCAGGGAAGAGCCAGTCCTCCTCGGTCGTCGCGACGTGATGGTCGCGCCAGTCGCCACCGGCGAGGTCGGCCCGGCGCTCACGCTCCTTCTCGATCGACTCGATGAGGTCGGCCTCGGTGGTCTGGGGCGCGAGGTCGAGTGCCTCTCGGATGCGCTTCATCAGGAGGGAGTGCGCCGTCCCCGGGTAGGGGACCGTTCGTCGCTTCCTGTTCTTAGTGTGAGGTCGGCGGTACCGCTCCCGGGAGTACCCGGGCATCTCTGCATTGCGCGGAACCTCCCAGACACCGTTGACGTCGATCTCTCGGTTGCGCAGGTCGATGTCGACGACGCGGAGACCGAGCTGCTCGCTCAGCCGTAGCCCGCAGAAGGCGGCGATGAGAACGCAGAGGGACATCCACGCCCACTTGGAGATCTCATCTGCCATGGCGATCGCGGCCAAGACCTTCTCGGTGGCCGGCCGGTGCGAAGGGGGCACGTAATCGCGGCTCGCCCCCTGAATCGCTGCGCTGCGTCCGTAGGACACGCCCTCGAGCGGGTTCTCGTCCAGGGAAAGCCATCGCCCTCCCGTGCGCTTCATGTGGGCGGTCTGGCGCAGACCCGCGAGCGTCGAACCGAGGTCCTCGGCGCGAGCCGGCCCGAGCGGCGCCTTCACCACGTTCCCCTGAGCGTCCCGCTCACCTGCCCGCGCGTTGGCGAGGACCTTTTCGCTGTCTGCGACCGACCAGTCCTCGACCAGAACGTCTCCGATGACGGGGTAGACCCATCGCGCCAGGAGGGACGTCCTGTTCGCCAGGTACGCCTCGCTGCGCTTCTTGTCGCGAAGCGACTGCAGGTAGATCTCTCCGAGGTTTGTGAGGTTCCGGACCACGATCGCTCCGTCGTCGTCCTTGGTCGGCGCCAGCGCGAGCCTCTGGTCGAGGGCACGCTCGACGTTGTCGAAGAGGGTGTCGAGCGTCTCGCCGGCCGCGGGAACCTGGTTCGTCTGCTTGCCCGTCTCGGGATTGCGGTACGAGACGCGACCGTTCGGGGCCCCGGGCGTCGGTGCATAGGCGCGGACGCGCCATGCTCGTCCCGATGTGCTGGGTCGGGGCTTGCCGATACGGACCGGCGGGACGGACTTCGCGCCGTCGCTGCGTGGCCGGCCCATCAGGCTGCGTCCTTGCTCTGGTTGCGGCGGGTCTGGCGGCGCTTGCCGAGCGAGAAGGTCTCCTCGACCTTCTCGTTCACGGCCTCGTGCTTGATCGCCTGCTGCTCGGTGTCGATGTCCTTCGACGCCAACTGCTTGGGCTTGCGCGGGGGTCGGCCGGAGAGCTCGCCCGCGAGGACGCGGAGTTCCCACTGGAGGAGCGAGTCGAGCCGGTACCTGGTGCCGATGGGCGTCGGGAAGCCCTCGACCTTGAGCATGTCGTAGCCGAAGGTCTTCTTCCAGCCGAACCTGACGAAGACCTCCTTAGCGTTCAGGTAGGTGGTGGACGGGTCTGTGGTTTGCGCCGTGGCGCTTGCGTGGGTACTCACGACCGGGAACCGTTCGGCGCGATCGAGTGACGACAATGGTGCACATGTGAACCCGTGAAGAGATTTGTTCACGGGTTTGCTGGCTCGTTTGCTGGGGGCACCGGTGCCAGCAAATCCCACCACTACACACGTGACCGAGGAAGGTCCGATCATGGCGAACCGGCTGGCCCGAGCGACGTCGCCGTACCTGCTCCAGCACGCGGAGAATCCGGTGGATTGGTGGGAGTGGGGCGAGGATGCCTTCGAGGAGGCGAGGCGTCGCAGCATTCCTGTCCTGCTTTCTGTGGGCTATTCGAGCTGTCACTGGTGCCACGTGATGGCGCACGAGTCGTTCGAGGACGCGGCGACCGCGGCGTACCTCAACGAGCACTTCGTCGCGGTCAAGGTGGATCGCGAGGAGCGGCCCGACGTCGACGCCGTCTACATGGCCGCGACGACGGCGATGACCGGACAGGGCGGCTGGCCGATGACCGTCGTGCTCGACCACGACGGCACCCCCTTCTTCGCCGGCACCTACTTCCCGGACCAGCCGCGGCACGGGCAGCCCGCGTTCAGCCAGGTCCTGCAGGCGCTCTCGGACGCCTGGACCAACCGCGGCGAGGAGGTACGCCGGGTGGCGGACTCCGTCCGATCGCACCTGTCGTCGGCCGCGGCCTCGCTCGGCGGCGGGCAGCCGTCCGCGGAGCTGGTGGCACGGGCGGTCGACAAGGTGGCCGGCGACTTCGACCCGATGGCCGGTGGCTTCGGGGGCGCCCCGAAGTTCCCCCCGTCGATGGTGCTCGAGCTCCTGCGCCGGATGCCTGACGACGAGCGGGCCCGGCACATGCTCGCCCGGACGGTCGCCGCGATGGCTCGCGGCGGCATGTACGACCAGCTCGGCGGCGGCTTCGCCCGCTACTCCGTCGACCGTGGCTGGGTGGTGCCGCACTTCGAGAAGATGCTGTACGACAACGCCCAGCTGCTCGGTCTCTACGCCCGCCTCGGCACCAGTCTCGGGGACCGCGTCGCCCGCGAGACCGCCGACTTCCTGATCCGCGAGCTGCGCACCGGCGAGGGCGGCTTCGCCTCGGCGCTCGATGCCGACACCGAGGGGGAGGAGGGTCGGTTCTACGTCTGGACCCCCGCCCAGCTCGTCGAGGTGCTGGGGGAGGACGACGGGGCGTGGGCGGCGCAGGTCTTCGAGGTGACCGCCGGCGGCACGTTCGAGCACGGCACGTCCACGCTCCAGCTGCGGCACGACCCCGACGCGGAGGTCGCCGGAGCTGAGCGGCTGGCCGACGTACGCCGCCGACTGTTCGCGGCCCGCTCCGAGCGCGTCGCACCCGCCCGCGACGACAAGGTCGTCGCGGCATGGAACGGACTTGCGATCAGTGGCCTGGTCGCCGCGGGGCTGCTCCTCGACGAGCAGGAGTACGTCGATGCCGCGGCCGCTGCGGGCGACCTGCTCGTCCGCGTGCACCTCGACGGCGACCGGCTGCTCCGTGTCTCGCGTGACGGCGTCGCCGGCCGCCACGCCGGCGTGCTGGAGGACTACGGCTGTGTCGCGACCGGCTTCCTCGACCTCCTGCAGGCGACCGGCGACCCGGCCTGGCTGCGTCGGGCGACCGGGCTGCTCGACACGGCCCTGGAGCTCTTCCGGGC
This sequence comes from Nocardioides panacihumi, assembly GCF_039530925.1. Lineage (NCBI taxonomy): Bacteria > Bacillati > Actinomycetota > Actinomycetes > Propionibacteriales > Nocardioidaceae > Nocardioides > Nocardioides panacihumi. The sequence continues at coordinate 299,260 of NZ_BAAAPB010000004.1, forward strand.
CGAGGACGGCGGCTTCTACGACACCGCGGTCGACGCGGAGGCCCTGGTAGCGCGACCGCGCGACCCCTCGGACAACGCCTCGCCGAGCGGCCTGTCCTCGACCGTCCACGCGCTCGTGGTCGCCCACGCGGTCACGGGCGAGGGCCGCTACCGGGACGCGGCGGAGACCGCTCTCGGCACCGTGACCGGGCTGATGGAGCAGGCCCCGCGCTTCGCCGGCTGGTCGCTGGCCGCCGCGCTGACGATGCTCGACGGCCCGCTCGAGGTCGCGGTCGTCGGGCCGGTCGGCGCCGAACGGGACGCGCTCGCCGCCGCCGCCCGCCGGCTCCCCGGCGCGGTCGTGCTGGTCGCCGACGGGCCGAGCGGCGACATACCGCTCCTGGAGGGTCGCGTCCCGGTGGACGGCCGCCCGGCGGCGTACGTCTGCCGTGGCTTCGTCTGCGAGCGCCCTGTCACCACGCCGGAGGACCTGCTGGCCTCCGTCGGTGGCTGATGCTCAGATGAGGGCGTGATCTCGGACCTTCAGCCCCAACCGCACCGCTTCCACGACGGCGGCACCGCCTCAGAGCCGTCCGACCCGAACGCGCAGCCGCGCATCGTCCTGGAGCGCGACGTGCAGGGGGAGCGGGAGCTCTTCCGGATGCTGCGCCGGATCGCCTACCTCGACGAGGAGCTCGGTGAGCTGCTGGTGCCCGCAGACCTCGTCTCGTTCCGCACGGACCTGACGTCGGTGCCGGCGCTGTTCACCTGGCTCGTCCCGAAGACCGGCAGCCACCTGCCGCCGGCGCTGCTGCACGACGGCCTGGTGGGTGGCGGCTCGCGCCAGGAGTACGTCGGCAGGCCGATGGACCGACCGACGGCCGACCGGGTGTTTCGACGGGCCATGCGCGACACCCACGTCGGCACGGTCCGCCGCTGGCTGATCTGGGCGGCCGTGACGCTGGCGACGATCCATGTCGGCACGCCGTCGTGGAGCAGGGCGCGCCACGTGCGCTACCTGGTCGCGGCCGACGGGACGCTCGGCCTCGTCGGCATCCTCGGCACGATCGCGACGCTCGACCTGTTCGACGTCGTCGACTGGCTGCCCTGGATGGGCGACCGGCCCTGGTGGCTCGAGCTCGTCGGCGGCCTGGCCGGCGCCGTGGTGATCCCGCTGCTGCTCGGCCTCACCTGGGGGCGCTTCGCGGTGGCCGGAGCGATCGCCGGGATCGCGCTCGCGGTGCTGCTGCACGTGACGGCGGCGCTCGCCGTGATCACGCTGCTCTACCAGGCCGTGGAGCGGCTCGCGCGTCGGACGCCGCTCGCGGTCGTCGTCGCCGGCGGCGTCGTCGTGCTCTCGTGCGCCGTGCTCACCACCTTGCTGGTGGCGTCGGCCTGAACGGCCGCGGGACGCGACTCAGCGCATCGCGTAGGTCGCCAGCGAGACGCCCGTGTAGTGGGCGACGAACGCGAGCACCGTGAACGTGTGGAAGACCTCGTGGAAGCCGAACCAGCGCGGCCACGGGTCGGGGCGCTTGAAGCCGTAGACCACGCCGCCGAGCGTGTAGAGCGCACCGCCCACGCAGATCATGGTGAAGACCGCGATGCCGATGCCGAGGCCGAGCGAGGTCGCGCCGCTGAAGAACGACGGCATGAAGAAGACCGCCGCCCAACCGAGCGCCATGTAGATCGGCACGTAGAGCCAGCGCGGCGCGTTGTTCCAGAAGACCCTGAACAGGACGCCCAGCACCGCCCCGGTCCAGACGACGGAGAGCAGCAGCACGCGCGCGCTGCCATGGAGCAGCAGGAGCGAGAACGGCGTGTAGGAGCCGGCGATCAGCAAGAAGATGTTCGCGTGGTCCCACCGCTTGAGGAACGCGTGCGTGCGCGGCCCCCAGGTCCCGCGGTGGTAGACCGCCGAGACGCTGAACAGCAGGAGCGCGCTCGCCATGAACGCGATCGCGCCGACCTTCGCGCGACCTGCAGGAGCGAGCGCGACGAGCACGACGCCGGCCGCGAGCATGAGCGGCAGGCTGCCGGCGTGCAGCCAGCCGCGCAGCTTCGGCTTGACGTCCGCGATCGTCTCGGAGACGGCGTCTGCGAAGTTGTCGAACCGGTCACGGACGGTCTCGCGACCGCGCTCGCGGGCGCGGTCGAGGCGGACGTTGATCGGGTCGGGCATGCGTTGACGGTACCCGGCGAGTGGGCGTCGTACCCGAGTACCCACCACGGTTTACCCTGTGAGTCGTGGCCGATTGGAAGCGCGGAGTCCGCAAGGTGCTCTACCCCGCCTACGAGGCGCGCATGCTCCGCAAGCTGCACGACGACAACCTGCCGAAGCACGTCGGCGTCATGCTCGACGGCAACCGTCGCTGGGCGAAGGCTGTCGGGCGTGACACGGCTCACGGGCATCGGGTCGGCGCCGCCAACATCGAGCCCCTGCTGACCTGGTGCGACGAGGTCGGCATCGAGGTCGTCACGCTCTGGCTGCTCTCGACCGACAACCTCAACCGACCCGCCGCCGAGCTCGAGCCGCTCCTCCAGATCATCGAGGAGGCCGTCGACTCGCTCGCCGACCAGCGCCGCTGGCGGTTGCACCCGGTCGGCGCGCTCGACCTGCTGCCGGCCAGCACGGCCGAGCGCCTCAAGCACGCCGAGGAGTCCACCCACGACGTGGAGGGCATGCTCGTCAACGTCGCGGTGGGGTACGGCGGCCGCCGCGAGATCGCCGACGCCGTCCGGTCCCTGCTCACCGAGCACGCGGAGCGTGGCACCTCGCTGGAGGAGCTCGCCCAGATCATCGACGTCGAGCACATCGCCGACCACCTCTACACCAAGGGCCAGCCCGACCCGGATCTCGTCATCCGTACGTCGGGGGAGCAGCGCCTCGGCGGGTTCCTGCTCTGGCAGAGCGCCAAGTCGGAGTTCTACTTCTGCGAGGCCTACTGGCCCGACTTCCGCCGCGTCGACTTCCTCCGCGCTCTTCGGGCTTATGCCCAACGCGAGCGCCGGATGGGCCGCTGACGGAGCTCGCGCACCGCGTCGGCGGCGTTGTCGCGGCTCGGCGACCCGCTCCGCTCCAAGGTCGCCTTCGCCGCTCCGCCTTGCCGCCACGGCACGCGAGCTCCGTCAGGGGCCGGATGGGCCGCTGATCGAAGCTCGCGCACCGCGTCGGCGGCGTTGTCGCGGCTCGGCGACCCGCTCCGCTCCAAGGTCGCCTTCGCCGCTCCGCCTTGCCGCCACGGCACGCGAGCTCCGTCAGGCTGGAGGGACCTCGGTCCCGGTTCTTCTGCCGAAACGTACTGTTCACGGACGAATGCGGGCGTGTCGCCTTTTTCGGGTACCGGGGCGGCGTACGTTTCCAGCCAACAGCGGGTGGGGAAGCTCGCTGCATCGGGAGGCCCGCTCGTGATCGCTCACGACCTGCAGACGAAGGCATCGGCAACGCGTGCCTGCGTCGAAGGGGGCCGGCACCCCGGCCTTCGGGCATCCTTCCGGTCCGTCTGCATGAACTAGGGCCGGGGCGAGGGGTGTCTGCCTGCGGTCCGTGAGGGGTGAACCGCGTGGCTACCCAGGCCAAGACCTCCCGCTCCACGAAGATCCCGGGCACCGAGCCGTCGGTGCGGACCTACGTCCTCGACACCAGCGTGCTCCTCGCCGACCCCGGTGCGCTGCGACGCTTCGCCGAGCACGAGGTCGTCCTCCCGGTCGTCGTCATCACCGAGCTGGAAGGTAAACGGCACCACCCCGAGCTGGGCTTCTTCGCCCGCGCCGCGCTCCGAACCCTCGACGACCTCCGCGTCTTCCACGGTCGGCTCGACCAGCCGGTCCCGGTCGGCGACGAGGGCGGCTCGGTCCGGGTGGAGCTCAACCACACCGACCCCACGGCTCTGCCGTCGGGCTTCCGGCTCGGTGACAACGACACACGCATCCTCGCGGTCGCGAAGAACCTCGCCGACGAGGGAGCGGACGTCGTCCTGGTGTCCAAGGACCTCCCGCTGCGCATCAAGGCCTCGGCGGTGGGTCTCGAGGCCGAGGAGTACCGCGCGGAGGCGATCTCCGACTCCGACACGGGCTACTCGGGCATGACGGAGCTCGACGTCGCCGCCGCCGACCTCGACGAGCTGTACGACGACGGCGTCGTCGACCTCGCGCAGGCCCGTGAGCTGCCCTGCCACACCGGTCTGGTGCTCCTCTCCGAGCGCGGCACCGCCCTCGGCCGCGTCGGCCCCGACAAGCAGGTCCACCTCGTCCGGGGAGACCGTGAGGCGTTCGGCATCCACGGCCGCTCGGCGGAGCAGCGCATCGCGCTGGAGATGCTGCTCGACCCCGAGGTCGGCATCGTCTCCCTCGGCGGCCGGGCCGGCACCGGCAAGTCGGCCATGGCGCTGTGCGCAGGGCTCGAGGCGGTCCTGGAGCGTCGCCAGCACAAGAAGGTCGTCGTGTTCCGGCCGCTGTTCGCCGTCGGAGGCCAGGAGCTGGGCTACCTGCCCGGCTCCGAGGCCGAGAAGATGGGGCCGTGGGGACAGGCCGTCTTCGACACCCTCGGCGCCGTCACCAGCCCGGAGGTCGTCGAGGAGATCCTCGACCGGGGGATGCTCGAGGTGCTGCCGCTCACTCACATCCGCGGCCGCTCGCTGCACGACTCCTTCGTGATCGTCGACGAGGCACAGTCGCTCGAGCGCAACGTGCTCCTCACCGTGCTCTCGCGTATCGGCGCCAACTCCAAGGTCGTCCTGACCCACGACGTCGCTCAGCGCGACAACCTGCGGGTCGGGCGTCACGACGGCGTCGTCGCGGTCATCGAGAAGCTCAAGGGCCACCCGCTCTTCGCCCACGTGACGCTGACCCGCTCGGAGCGCTCCCCGATCGCCGCGCTCGTCACCGAGATGCTCGAGAGCTACGTGCTCTGACCCGTTCCAACGCTCGCCCGCTCGCGCCGGGGCTCGTGTGATCCGAGCCTCGGCGCGGCGCATTTCGCGACGCATGTGACTTGTGTGACTGGAGTGACTGAATTTGTTCACTTCATGCATCGAAAATGCGCGTTCGGTTTGCAGGGCTTGGATCGGTCAGGCATGGTGTTCGAGTTCTTCAAGCCGACCCCGAGGTTAAGACTTTGTCGAAGCATGCCGCCCCCAGGCACCGCAAGGCGCCTGAGCGCACGGTCCTCGACGCACCCCGGAAGGCCGTTCGCGCAACCGTCCTCCTCGGTGGCCTCGCGGCCGCCGCGACCGGCACCGTCGTCGCCGGTGGCCTCGCTCTCGGCAACGGTGACAGCAGCCTCGCGGCCGCCACCGTCAGCGGCCCGGTCCAGCCGGAGCAGCCGCAGGCAGCCACCACGCCGGTACGACGCGAGGTGAGCGTCTCGCGGTCGAGCGACCGGCGTACCGCCACCGACCCCGCCAAGGTGGCCGCGCTGGCCGCTGTCGCGCCGACGCAGGTCAGGGCGATCGCCCGCACCGAGGACGCCGCGAGCGGCGACCCGAAGACGATCGCGAGCGCTCTGCTCGGCGACTTCGGTTGGGACAGCTCGCAGTTCGGGTGCCTCGACCAGCTCTGGACGAAGGAGAGCGGCTGGAACCCGCTCGCCAACAACGCCTCCTCCGGTGCCCACGGGATCCCGCAGGCGCTGCCCGGCTCGAAGATGGCCTCCGCCGGCCCCGACTGGGAGACCAACCCGGTCACCCAGATCAAGTGGGGCCTGGGCTACATCCAGGGTCGCTACGGGTCGCCCTGCAGCGCCTGGGGCCACTCCGAGTCCTTCAACTGGTACTGAGCCGCAAACCCTTCCTGGGGTCCCGGTGGTCTAGACCGCGGAGCCTCGCATCTGCACCCGGGTGAGTCGTTCCCTGGGGTCGCCGTAGCCCGTCGGCGCGGTCCCGGGACCGCCCAGGTGACCTAATGCAATGCGGTCCCGGGAAAAATCGGGGAAAAACCCTCAGGTCGGCCGCAGCCCGGAGAGACAGTGGTCGAGCCACTCGGGTGGCGACCATTCGACTACCCGGGGGACACAGATGTTCGCATCGACCGGTCGCGCCGCTCCGCGCGTCCTCGCTCTTCTGCTCACACTCGGCCTGGCGATCGGCGTGCCCGCCGCCGCGGAGGCCAAGGGCAAGCCGATCAGGCCGTCGGCCCCGACCGACCTGGCCATCGGCACGGTCACGATGTCGGGGACGTCGTACGTCGTTCCGGCCACTTGGAAGGCGGGCGCCAACACGACGTCCTTCCAGGCGTCCGTGCTGGCAGGCACGACCGTGCTCGCGCAGGCGAACCTCACCGCCACGTCGTGGGCGCCGCACGTGACCGCCAAGGCCGGCACCACGATCAAGGTCCAGATCGTCGGTGTCTACGGCAAGTTCAAGGGCCCTGCCTCGTCCGCGAGTGCGGTGCTGCCCGACGTGACCGCGCCCGCCGGCAGCTACAACGCGACCTGGGCCGCTCCGGCGAGCAGCACGCTGCCGGTGACCTTCAACCAGGTCTCGCTCACCGACGACGTCAGCGCTCCCGCTGCGATCACGGTCAGCGTCGACTTCGGTGACGGCACCACCGCGACCAACCCGGTCTTCCCGCTGGTCCACGACTACACCGTCACGGTCGGCGAGGCCAAGCGCTACGAGCCCACCGTGACCCTCAAGGACGCCGCCGGCAACACCGCGCCGGCACCCGTCAACGCCGTCGTCGTGTTCGACAGCACGGCGCCGACGGGCACGGTCAGCATCACCCCGGCGAGCGGCTGGGCGCGGTGGACCGGCGTCACTCTGAAGACGACCGCCACGGACAACCTCAGCCCCGCCGCGAGCATCAAGCGGTCGATCGCCTGGGGTGACGGGACGACGACGGTGGCCTCCGGCGACCGGACCCTGCGCCACGTGTACGCCGTCGCCGGCAGCTACACGCCCAAGGTCACGCTGACCGACGAGGCCGTCCCGGCCAACTCCTACGACGCCCTCGGCACCGCGGTGGTCGTGAAGAAGGACGTCTTCGGTCCGACCGTCGCACTGAGCCTGCCGCGTGCGAAGCGGAAGTCGGTCCGGTCGTGGAAGCTCCTCGCCGGCACGGCCCGTGACGCGCAGACCGCGGTCAAGATGGTGAGGGTCAAGGCTGTCGAGAAGCGTGGCGCGGCCTACTACGCCTACGTCCCCGCCCAGCACACGTGGGTGAAGGTCGGCCGCAAGACGCGGGCCTTCGCGAAGGCCGGCTACCTCCAGGTGGCCACCACCAGGGCGTGGAGCGTCCGACTCGCGAAGCTGACCAAGGGCGTCCTCGTCTACCGCGTCCAGGCGGCCGATGTGATGGGCAACCTGTCGGCGGTCTACGAGCACTCGCAGAAGCTCACCACGCGCTGACATCCGGCGTGGAGGGGCCGCCGGACGTCTCGGCACCGCTCGGCCGTCGTCGTACGACGCGGCCGGGCGGTGCCGGCTCCTGCGGGTCTCGGCCCCGGTGGTGTCAGGGGTGCGTCATCGACTCCACGTCGAGCGCCTCGTCGAGCTGCTCGAGGGTGACCACGCCGCGGTCGACGTACCCGAGCTTGAGCACGGTCTCCCGGATCGTGGCCCCGTCGGCCAGCGCCTGCTTGGCGATCTTGGCCGCATCCTCGTAGCCGACGTACTTGTTGAGCGGCGTGACGATGGACGGCGACGATTCGGCGTAGGCCCGCAGCCGGCCCGCGTCGGCGGTGATGCCGTCGACGGTACGGCGGGCGAGCACCGTCATGGAGGCCGCGAGCAGCCGGATCGACTCGAGGACGTTGCGCGCGATCACCGGCATCGCGACGTTCAGCTCGAACGCGCCGGAGGCGCCGGCGACCGTCACGGCCGCGTCGTTGCCGATGACCTGGAAGGCGACCATGAGGGTCGCCTCGGGGAGCACCGGGTTGACCTTGCCCGGCATGATCGACGACCCGGGCTGCAGGTCGGGGAGGTGGATCTCGGCGAGGCCCGTCGTCGGGCCCGACGACATCCAGCGCAGGTCGTTGTTGATCTTGATCAGGCCCACCGCGAGCGTCTTGAGCACGCCGGAGAGCTCGACCAGCGAGTCGCGCGTGCCCTGCGCCTCGAAGTGGTCGCGCGCCTCCGTGAACGGCTGCGCGGTCGCGTCCGAGAGCACCCGGATCACCGCCTGCGGGAAGCCTGCGGGCGTGTTGATGCCGGTGCCGACGGCCGTCCCGCCGAGGGGCAGCTCCCGCACCCGGGGGAGCACCGCCTCGAGCCGCTCGCCCGCGTAGCGCACGCTGGCGGCGTAGCCCCCGAACTCCTGGCCCAGGGTCACCGGCGTCGCGTCCATCAGGTGGGTCCGGCCGGACTTCACGAGCCCGGCGAACTCCTCCGCCTTGCGTTCGAGCGACGACGCGAGCACGTCGATCGCGGGCAGCAGCTGGTCGGTCACCGCGACCGCCGCCGCGACGTGGATGGCGGTCGGGAAGGTGTCGTTCGACGACTGGCTGGCGTTGACGTGGTCGTTGGGGTGCACCGCAACGTCGTCGCGGGCCGCCAGCGAGGCGATCACCTCGTTGGCGTTCATGTTCGAGCTGGTCCCGGAGCCGGTCTGGAAGACGTCGATCGGGAACTGGTCGTCGTACCGTCCTGTGACGATGCCCGCCGCGGCCTTGCGGATCGCCGCCGCCTGCTCCTCGCCGATCACGCCGAGCTCGGCGTTGACCGTGGCCGCCGCGGCCTTCACATGCGCGATCGCGTGGATCAGGTCAGGCTCGAGCGGCGTGCCCGAGATCGGGAAGTTCTCGACGGCGCGCTGCGTCTGGGCACGCCACAGTGCGTCCTCGGGCACCCGTACGTCGCCCATGCTGTCGTGCTCGATGCGGAAGCCCTGCTCATGGTCAGTCACGTCTGGCATGTCCCCGTTGTACCCCGTACGGCTCCTCCCGAGCGATGCCGTGTGACGGGTCAGACGTGGCCGACGTAGAGCCAGTAGGTCGCCGCCCGCCCCTGCAGGTCCACCTCGTAGGCCACCGCCTCGCTGCGCCAGCGCCCGAACGTGGCCTCCATCGTGGCTTCCAGGGCGGGCGCCTCCGCCGCACTCCAGACGACCACGGTCCCGCCGGGGCGCGTCACCCGCATGGCCTGCTGCAATGCCGGCGCCTCGTAGAGCTCCGCGTTGCCGTCGTGCACCAGGTAGCCGGGACCGTTGTCGACGTCGAGCAGCACCACGTCGTACGTCGACCCGGGGCTGGTCCGCAGGACCTCCGCGACGTCGCCGACCGTCACCGTGACCCGGGGATCGCTCAGCAGGTCGCCGCCGGGCACCGTTCCGTCGCGCATCCAGGCGACGAGTGCCGCCTCGATCTCGACGACCGTGACCCGCGAGACCCGCGCGTCGTCGAGGACCGCGCCGAGCGTGAAGCCCAGGCCGAGCCCGCCCACGAGCACCGTCGCCGGGCTGTCGTGCAGCTGGAGCGCACGGGTCGCCAGGGCCCGCTCCGTCGAGGTCTCGACGGTGTCCATGACGAAGACGCCGTTCGCCCGCAGCTCCAGCGATCCGTCGGCCCGCGCGCGCAGCACGAGCTCGCCACGCTCGGACGTCTCACGCGCGATCTCGCCCGTGGTCTGCTCTGGCCCCATGCTCGTCATCCTCCCCGATCCGGTCGCGGCGCTGCGACGCGGGTGAGGGCCATTCGCAGCGGCGCCACGCCCGCGACGCGCCGCCCTGCGACCCGCGCGTCAGCCACCGGGTGCGGCGGATGTGGCCCCTGTGGAGGACGGCTGTGGAGGACGGACCGCACGACGAGGTCGGACATCGCAGACTGTGCGCATGGAGGCGGTCGCGGCACTGGAGCGGCTGGGCGGGATCGCGGGCTACCGCGACGTCCTGGCGCTGACGTCTCGCAAACGCCTGCGCGTAGCGGTCGCGGCCGGCCGCATCCTCAGGGTCGACCATGGCCGCTACGCCCTGCCCGAGGGAGACCTGGCCCATGACGCCGTACGCCGGCTCCGTGGCCACCTCAGCCACCTGAGCGCCGCGCGTCGGCACGGCTGGGAGGTGGCGCGGATCCCGCAGTGGCCGCAGCTCGTCGTGCCGCCCGGCACCGAGGTCCCCATCGACCTCGCACGCGCGGAGACGTGGCCACACGTCGTCGTCCGCAGAGACCTCGAGGCGGGGGTGACCGGCAAGCTGCTCACGGTTCTCCTCTGTGCGCGCGACCTTCCGTTCGCGGACGCGCTCGCCGTCGCCGACTCGGCGTTGCGGCACGGCGACGTCACCGAGGAGGACCTCCGGTCGGCCGCGGCCTCGTGGCCGGACCATGCCCAGCGGGTCGCCGCGTACGCCGACGGACGGGCTGCGAACCCCTTCGAGTCCGTGCTTCGCGCGCACGCCGTCGAGGCCGGGCTCGGCGTCGTCCCGCAATGGGAGATCTGCGTCGACGGCGCCATCCACCACGTGGATCTCGCCGACCCGGTCCGAGGCGTCGTGCTCGAGGCCGACTCCTGGGAGTTCCACTCGGGCAAGGAAGCCTTCGAGCGCGACTGCAGGCGCTACAACCGGCTGGTGCTGGCCGGCTGGATCGTGCTGCGCTACACCTGGCGGCAGGTCATGCTCGGCGGCGGCTGGGTCGTGCAGGAGCTCAGCCAGCTCGCCGGGCGTCTCGATGTGGCCTGAGGGCCATTCGGCGAGGAGTCACGCCAGCGACGCGCCGCCTTGCGACCCGCGTGTCGGCCCCCGACGCCGCCGAAGATGGCCCGCGCCGGTCGGAGGCCTACTCGGCCGACCTCACCCGGATCCCCGTGAGGGGGATCGTGGTCGTCCCTGCGGGGTCGGTGAAGAAGTCGTTGCCCTTGTCGTCGACGACGATGAAGGCGGGGAAGTCCTCGACCTCGATCTTCCAGATCGCCTCCATGCCGAGCTCGGCGTACTCCACCACCTCGACCGACCTGATGCAGTCCTGCGCGAGCCGCGCGGCCGGGCCGCCGATCGAGCCGAGGTAGAAGCCGCCGTGGGCGTTGCACGCGTCCGTCACGGCGCGCGAGCGGTTGCCCTTCGCGAGCATCACCATCGACCCGCCCGCGGCCTGGAACTGCTCGACGTAGGAGTCCATCCGGCCGGCCGTCGTCGGCCCGAACGACCCCGAGGCCATCCCGGTCGGCGTCTTCGCGGGGCCCGCGTAGTAGACCGGGTGGTCGCGCAGGTAGGACGGCATCGGCTCGCCGGCGTCGAGCCGCTCCTTGATCTTCGCGTGCGCGATGTCCCGGGCGACGACGAGCGGGCCGGTCAGCGAGAGCCGCGTCTTCACCGGGTGCTTCGACAGCTCGGCGAGGATGTCCGCCATCGGCCGGTTGAGGTCGATCTTCACGACCTCGCCCGCCGAGATGTCCTCCGCGACGCCCGCCGACGGCATGTAGTGCGCCGGGTCGGTCTCGAGCTGCTCGAGGAAGACGCCGTCGGGCGTGATCTTGCCCAGGGCCTGCCGGTCGGCAGAGCACGACACCGCGATGGCCACGGGGCAGGACGCGCCGTGACGGGGCAGCCGCACCACCCGTACGTCGTGGCAGAAGTACTTGCCGCCGAACTGTGCCCCGATCCCGAAGGACTGGGTCAGCTTGAAGACCTCCTCCTCCAGCTCCAGGTCCCTGAAACCGTGGGCAGCCAGGCTCCCCTGAGTCGGCAGGTTGTCCAGGTAGTGCGCCGAGGCGTACTTCGCGGTCTTGAGCGCGAACTCGGCCGACGTGCCGCCGATGACCACGGCGAGGTGGTACGGCGGGCAGGCAGCCGTGCCGAGCGAGCGGATCTTCTCGTCCAGGAACTCCAGGATCCGCTTCGGGTTCAGGATCGCCTTGGTCTCCTGGTAGAGGAACGACTTGTTCGCCGAGCCGCCGCCCTTGGCCATGAAGAGGAACTTGTACTCCGGCTTGCCCGAGGACTGCGGCGTCGAGTAGATCTCGATCTGCGCCGGCAGGTTGGTTCCGGTCGACTTCTCCTCGTACGTCGTGATCGGAGCGAGCTGGGAGTAGCGCAGGTTGAGCTGCGTGTACGCGTCGTACACCCCCCGCGAGATGACCTCGCCGTCGTCGACGCCGGTGAGCACGCCCTCGGACTTCTTGCCCATCACGATCGCGGTGCCGGTGTCCTGGCACATCGGCAGGACGCCGCCGGCGGAGATGTTGACGTTCTTGAGGAGGTCGAGCGCGACGAAGCGGTCGTTGCCCGACGCCTCGGGGTCGTCGATGATCTTGCGCAGCTGCGCGAGGTGCGCCGGCCGCAGGTAGTGCTGGATGTCGTGGACGGCCTCGTAGGTCAGCCTCCGGATCGCCTCCGGGTCGACCTTGAGGAAGGTGCGGCCGTCCACCTCGAAGGTCGAGACCCCCTCGGTCGTGATCAGCCGGTACGGCGTCTCGTCGGCGCCCGCCGGCAGCAGGTCGGAGTACAGGAACTCGGGGGATGTCTCGGTGCTCGCCACGGCCAGCAAGACTAACCCCGCGGGGGGCCGGGTCCGCGAAAAGGTCCAATCCCTCACGTGGATGAGGTCCAGCCGTATGCGTGACCTGCACTCCTGTGACACGCTACGTTTCCCTCCCAGACGACGGGCTACGACAGCGTCCGCCATCGGTGACAACGAGACACCCGTGTTATCAGTCCCGACAGGAGTGACATGAAGATCCGATCAGCACTTGTCGCGCTCACCGCGCTGGCGACCGTCTCCGCGCTGGCCGCGTGTTCGGCGCCCGAGAAGAAGCAGGACAGCGCCACCGCCGACGCCGCCTCGGCCGCCTCCGCGAAGGACTTCGGTGGCATGGACAAGCTCGTCGCCGCCGCGAAGAAGGAGGGTGCGCTCAACGTCATCGCGCTCCCGCCGGACTGGGCCAACTACGGCAAGGTCATCGAGGGCTTCAAGGCGAAGTACGGCATCAAGGTCAACTCCGCCCAGCCGGACGCCTCGAGCCAGGAGGAGATCGACGCCGCCAAGCAGCTCAAGGGCCGCGACACCGCCCCTGACGTGTTCGACGTCGGCCAGGCGGTCGCGCTGGCCAACCTCGACCTGTTCGCGCCGTACGAGGTCGAGACCTGGACCGACATCCCCTCGGCGTTCAAGCAGGCCAACGGATCCGCGGTCAACGACTACGGCGGCTTCATGGCTCTCGGCTACGACGCCGGGAAGGTGCCGGCCATCACCAGCCTCGACGACCTGATGAAGCCTGCGTTCAAGGGCAAGGTCGCGCTCAACGGCGACCCGACCCAGGCCAACGCGGCGCTCAACGCGGTCCGCATGGTCTCGATGGCGAAGGGCGGGAGCGCGTCCGAGGCGGCCCCCGGCGTCGACTTCTTCAAGCAGCTCAAGAAGGCCGGCAACTTCGTGCCGGTGGACGCGACCGACGAGACGATCCTGTCCGGCCAGACGCCGGTCGTCTTCAACTGGGACTACCTCAACGCGGCCATGACGGCCAAGCTCCCGACCTGGAAGGTCTTCGTCCCGGCGGGCTCGCCGGTCGCCGGCTACTACTTCCAGGCCATCAGCAAGGACGCCGTCCACCCGGCTGCAGCGCGGCTGTGGGAGGAGTACCTCTACTCCGACGAGGGCCAGAACCTCTGGCTCCAGGGCGGCGCCCGCCCGGTCCGCGCCGACGCGATGTCGAAGGCCGGCACGATCGACAAGGCGTCGTACGACAAGCTGCCCCCGGTCTCGGGCGTGCCCACCCTGCCGACGCCCCAGGACGACGCCGCGTTCGCCGACTACCTGGGCAAGAACTGGGCGAAGGCGATCGGCTGACGGTGCGCAGCCACAGCCACGCTGACGGAGCGCGGGCATGACACGCCTCTCGCGGGTCATGCCCGCGCTCGGTCTGCTGCCGTTCCTGGCCTACGTCGTGATCTTCATGGTGATCCCGACGATCAATGTCGCCATCGGCGCGTTCCAGGACAACGACGGCGTCTTCACCGGCGCCAACATCAGCGGGCTGTTCGACGCCACCATGATGACCACGCTGTGGCGCAGCGTGCAGGTCTCGGCGGTGAGCGCGGTGCTCGGCGCCATCCTCGGCACGGTGCTCGCGGCCGTCATCGTGACCGCGCCCGCGACCAGCCTGCTGCGTCGCGGCGTGATGGCGCTGACCAGTGTCTTCGCCCAGTTCGGCGGCGTCACGCTCGCGTTCGCGTTCATCGCGACGGTCGGCGCCCAGGGCATCCTCACCGTGCTGCTCGCCGACCACGGCGGGTTCGACCTGTACGGCGACGGCTGGCTGTACGGCGTCCGCGGGCTGATCCTGGTCTACCTGTACTTCCAGATCCCGCTGATGGTGGTCGTCTTCGTGCCCGCGCTCGAGGGTCTCAGGCCCCAGTGGCGGGAGGCGGCCGTGAGCCTCGGCGCGAGCCGCCGGCAGTACCTCACCCAGGTCGCCGTACCCCTGCTGCGCCCGGCGTTCCTCGGCAGCGTGCTGCTGCTCTTCGCGAACGCGTTCGCCGCGTACGCCACCGCAGCCGCCCTGGTCAGCCAGGGCCAGATCATCCTGCCGCTGATGATCCGGGCCGGCCTCACCAGCGAGGTCCTGCTCGGCCGCCAGCACCTCGCCTACGCGATCGCGCTCGAGATGATCATCGTGGTCGCGATCGTCATGGTGGCGTACGCACTGCTGCTGCGCCGGACCTCCCGGTGGCTGCGATGAACCAGAGCCCGTGGGTCGGCCGCGTCGTACGCGGCCTGGTGCTGCTCGTGTTCGCGCTCTTCTTCTTCTTCCCGCTGTGGTCGATGCTGGACTTCAGCACGAAGGACTTCGTGACCGGTGGCCGGACGGGCGACCACTGGCGCGCGCTCGTCGAGAACGACCAGCTGCGCCGAGCGATCCTGACCTCGCTCGAGCTGGCGGGTCTGACCGTGGTGCTGATGCTGACCCTGCTGCTGCCGACGATGATCTGGGTGCGGCTGCGGGTGCCACAGGCGACTCGGCTGGTCGAGTTCCTCTGTCTGCTGCCTCTGACCGTCCCACCGCTCGTCATCGTCGTGGGGATCAACGGCGTCTACTCGTGGGTCAACTACTTCTTCGGCGGCTCCCCGCTCACGCTGACGTTCGTGTACGTCATCCTCGTCCTGCCCTTCGCCTACCGGGCGCTCGACGCCGCACTGTCGGCGATCGACGTGACGACGCTGGCCGAGGCGGCTCGCTCGCTCGGGGCCAGCTGGCTCGTCGTGATCGGACGGGTGGTGGCCCCGAACGTGGTCAGCGGTGTCTTCTCGGCCGCCTTCATCAGCATCGCGCTCGTGCTGGGGGAGTTCACCTTCGCCTCGCTGATGCACTTCGACACCCTGCCGAACGTCATCGTGCTGCTCGGCAAGGGCGACACCGGCGCCTCGATGGCCGCCGCGCTGGCCACCATGATCCTCACCGCTCTGCTGCTCATCGCACTGTCGCTGCTCGACCGGCGACGCTCGGAAAGGAACTGACGTGGAGTCCAACGGCGTGACCGTCGAGCTCGACGACCTGCATCGCCACTACGGCGACGTGCGGGCGCTCGACGGGCTCACTCTCCGGATCGAGCCCGGCGAGCTCATCGCCCTGCTCGGGCCGTCGGGCTGCGGCAAGACGACCGCGCTGCGCCTGCTGGCCGGACTCGACGTCGCGACCGCGGGCAGCGTCCGGGTCGCCGGCCGCGACCTGACGCGCGTCCCGGCGAACAAGCGGGACATGGGGATGGTCTTCCAGGCCTACTCGCTCTTCCCGCACCTCACCGTCCTCGACAACGTCGCGTTCGGGCTCAAGCTGCGCGGCCGGTCGGGTGCCGACAGGCGCAGGCGGGCCCACGAGATGCTCGAGCTGGTCGGCCTCGAGGAGCACGCGGTGCGCTACCCGCGGCAGCTCTCCGGCGGTCAGCAGCAGCGTGTGGCCCTCGCCCGGGCCCTCGCCATCGAGCCGTCGGTGCTGCTGCTCGACGAGCCGCTCTCGGCCCTCGACGCGAAGGTGCGCCTGCAGCTGCGCGACGAGATCCGTCGGATCCAGCTCGAGGTCGGCACCACGACGCTCTTCGTCACCCACGACCAGGAGGAGGCGCTCGCGGTCGCCGACCGGGTCGGCGTCATGAACGCCGGCCGGCTCGAGCAGCTCGCCGCGCCGCCGGTCCTCTACGCCGCACCGGCCACGCCGTTCGTCGGGGCGTTCGTCGGGCTCTCCAACCGCATCCCCGCCACGGTCTCGGACGGTACGGCGACGGTGCTCGGCCAGCCGATCCCCGTGCTGCCCGGATCCGCGGCCTCGACCGGCGTCGCGCTGATCCGGCCGGAGTCCGTGTCGGTCACCGCCGACGAGGACGGCCACGCGACCGTCGTCGCGGTGTCGTTCCGCGGACCGATCTCGCAGGTGACGGTCGACGTCGACGGCACGTCCGTGCTGGCACAGGTGGCCAGCACCCGCGCGGCCGTCCTCGAGCCCGGCCGTCGGGTCAGCCTGTCGATCGACCCGGCGCCGGTGCTGGTGGTCGCGGACTGAGCGGGCCGGGCAACGGGGCCCGGCGGCCAGGCGTCACGAGAAGACGTTGACCGCGCGCGCGATGACCAGACCGAGGATCGCCAGCGAGACCAGCGACTGCACGGACATCGCCACCTTCGCCCACGGTGCGAGCGGCATGACGTCGGTCGGGCTGAACGCCGTCGCGTTGGTGAAGCTGAGGTAGAGGTAGTCGACGAACAGCGGCCGCCACCGTGGCGGCGCGATCTCGGGGCTCAGCTGCTGGGGGAAGGCGAGGTCGGGGTAGCGCGGCGCCAGGTACAGGCGGGCCGCGGAGCCTCCGCCGTCCAGGTCCCAGTAGAAGAGGCTGAACGCGATGTTGTTCGACGCCCAGACCACCGCGCCCGTCTCGAGCAGCTTCGAGGCGTCGTTCGCCACCGCGCTCTTGCCCTCGATGAGCTCGTGGATCAGCAGGCCGGTCGCCCACAGCGCGCCCAGGATGAGGACGGTCACCAGGGTGAGCGACGCATACCGGATCCACCTCGTCCGCCGATCGATCCTGCCGGGGTCGCCGAGGATGAGCGCGAGCAGCAGGGCGAGCTCGAGACCCGGCACGAGGAACCGGGGCGCGAAGCGCAGCTCGTGGGGGAGGAGGACGGTGAGGCAGATCGCGGCGAGCAGGGCGGTCACCATCGGCCATCGTGACTCGGCGACGTCCCTGCGCCGAACGGCGCGACGAACCGCCGGACCGGGGTCGGCGCCCTCTCCGTGCGCTTCCGCGGGTCTCGACACAGGCTCCGACCTCCCGATCGACGCTCCTCGAGGTGCGACAAGTCTGACCCGGTCGGGTCGGGCCCGGGTCACCCGGGACGGATGAATGCTCAGGTCGGCTCGGCCGCCTTCGCGTCGGTCTCGTGGTACTCCGCGAGCAGACGTGCCTCCTCGTCCTTGCGCGGGAACAGGAAGTAGACGATCGCGGCGCCGATCAGGATGGCCGCGATCCCCGCGCCGTAGGCCCAGTCCGCACCGTCGAGGAAGGACGACTTCGCCGCGGCCGTGATGGCCGATGCCTGGTCGGGATACTGCTCGGCGAGTGCCTGGGCCGACGAGAACGACTTGAGCAGGGTGGCCTGGGTCGACTGGCTGACGTCGTCGGCCTGCGGGGAGGCCGCGATCTGGGACGCGAACGCCGACGCGTAGCCCGCGGCGAGGAGGGCCCCCAGGATCGACTGCATGATCGCGCCGCCGAGGTCGCGCTGCAGATCGGCCGTGCCGGACGCCATGCCGGCCTTGCTGACGGGGACGGAGCCGGTCAACGAGTGCGACGCCGGCGTACCGGCGAAGCCGACCCCGGCGCCGACGAGGGCGTAGCCCAGTCCGATGGCCCAGTAGCCGACACCTTCGTTCCACAGCAGCAGCATCGTCAGGAACCCGAGGAGGCAGCACCCGTAGCCGATCAGCAGGGTCACCCGGGCTCCCACGGCGTCGACGAGCTTGGCGGAGCGCGGCGCCGCCAGGACCATGAACAGTGCGGCCGGCAGGATGGCTGTGCCCGCCTCGAAGGTCGAGTAGCCCTGCACGTTCTGCAGGAACTGCTGCCCGACGAACATGGCGCCCATCAGCGTGCCGAACACGATGATGCCGGCCAGCGCGGCGACCCAGAAGACGCGGCGCGAGGCCACCCGGAGGTCGTACAGCGGGTAGGCGCAGCGGAGCTGGCGGAGGACGAACCCGATCGCGGCGATGAGGGCGATCGCGGTCAGCTCCAAGGCGAGGGTCGTCTTGTCGGGCACCGGTGCGAAGTTGATCGCCAGGACCACGGCGGCGACCAGGACCACCGAGAGAACGCCGCCGACGTGGTCGACCGGCTCCGTGCCCTCGTTGACGTGGCTCGGCACGAACAGGATCGCCATCACCAGTGCGGCGACCGCGAGCGGGAGGGTCACGATGAACACCGAGCCCCACCAGAAGTGCTCGAGCAGCAGGCCGGACAGCAGTGGTCCGAGCGACGAGATCGCACCGCCCAGGCCGGACCACAGCGCGATCGCCTTGGTCCGGGGCGACCCTGCCCACAGCGCGGTGATCAGTGCCAGGGTCGTCGGGTAGGCCATGCCTGCCGAGAGCCCGCCCAGGACACGCGCGGCGATGAGCACCGTGTCGGAGGGCGCGTACGCCGCCAGCAGGCACGCCGGCACGGAGAGGGAGACGCCGAGCACCAGCATCAGCTTGCGGCCGTACCGGTCGCCGACCCCGCCGAGGTAGATCACCGAGGCGGCCAGGCCGAGGGAGTAGCCGACGGCGACCAGGTCGAGCGTGGTCTGGGTCGAGTCGAACGCCTTGCCGATGTCCGGCAGTGCCACGTTCGCGACGGCGAGGTTGAGGTTCGCGACTGCGGCGACCAGGATCAGCGCGGTCAGAACCATGCCGGACCGCGCCGGTCGGTGGTCGTCGATCGTTTTCACGACGTCCACCCTGCCGCTGGTCCGCCTTGCGCACATCGCCCTCATCGGATGAGTCGCACGAGGACACCGCGGGCGTACGGCGCACCCTCGACCGACCAGGGGTCGGGGTCGGCAGCGCCTCGTTACGCTGGCGACATGAGCTCGCAGGACCCGTCACAGCTGCGGATCTCCGACGACGACCGGCACCAGGTCGCCGAGATCCTCCGCCAGGCCGCCGGTGACGGTCGCATCGACCTGGGCGAGCTCGACGAGCGCCTCGAACAGACCTATGCCGCCAAGACGTACGCCGACCTCGTCCCGATCACCTTCGACCTGCCGGTCACGCCCGGCCAGCCCGGGCTACCGGTCGCGATCCCGGCCGTGGCGGGCGTGCCGACGGCGTACACGAACCAGGGGAGCGCGAGCGAGAGCCACGTCGCCATCCTCAGCGGGCTCGATCGCAAGGGCGTGTGGACCGTGCCGGCGTCGATGACGATCAACTGCCTCATGGGCGGCGCGAACCTCGACCTTCGTCGCGCCGTCTTCTCCTCCCGCGAGGTGGTGATCACCGTCAACGCCTTCATGGGCGGGGCGAGCATCGTCGTCGGCCCGACGACCAACGTCGTCATGGAGGGCATCGGGATCATGGGCGGGTATGCCGGGCCACCGGACCTGGTCGCGTCCGAGCAGGCGCCCGACTCGCCGACTGTGCGGGTACGCGGCATCGCCGTCTGGGGCGGTGTCAGCGTCGAGCGCAAGGCGCTCAAGCCGCCGAGGCGGCTGCGTCGGCGTTAGGTCGGCGTCAGGTCGTCATCAGGTCGTCGTCTGCATCTCCGGGATCGTGCCGGCGTGCTCGGCGTCGACGGTCAGGTTGCGGCCGGTCTCCGGGTCGAAGAGATGGATGCGCGACGCGTCGACCCAGATCTCGGCCTCCTCGCCCTCGCGGATCCGGCTGGATCCCGAGAGCGCGGCGACGAGCTGCGTGTGCAGCGCCTCGCCGTCGAGGTCGCGCTCGAGCTGGCGCAGCTGCTGCTCCACCTCGGGCGGGGCGTCGTAGGGGATGTAGGCGTAGGTCTCGTTGCCGAGCCACTCGACGACCTCGACGGTCGCGCGGAAGGTGGAGCCTCGGGCTCCCTCCCGGGCGCTCGCGTCGTCGAAGTACTCCGGCCGGATCCCGGCCAGCAGCAGGTCGTAGCCCTGCGCGCGCTCGGCCCGCTCGGGTGGCAGCTCGACGGAGCCGAACGGCAGCTTCGCCGTGTTGCCCTCCACCGTCACCGGCAGGAAGTTCATCGGTGGAGAGCCGATGAAGCCCGCGACGAACAGGTTGCCCGGGTTCTCGTAGAGCTCGCGCGGCGTTGCGAGCTGCTGCAGGATGCCGCGCTTGAGGACGGCGACCCGGTCGCCCAACGTCATCGCCTCGGTCTGGTCGTGGGTGACGTAGACCGTGGTGATGCCGAGCCGCTTCTGCAGGCGCGCGATCTCGGTGCGCATCTGGCCACGGAGCTTCGCGTCGAGGTTCGACAGGGGCTCGTCGAACAGGAACGCGTCGGCGTCGCGGACGATCGCACGGCCCATGGCCACGCGCTGGCGCTGGCCGCCGGACAGGTTCCCGGGCTTGCGCTGGAGGTGCTCGTCGAGCTCGAGCGTCTCGGAGGCGCCCTTGACCTTCCGGTCGATCTCGTCGTCGGACGCGCCCGCCAGCCGGAGCGGGAAGGCGATGTTCTCGTAGACGGTGAGGTGCGGGTAGAGGGCGTAGTTCTGGAACACCATGGCGAGGTTGCGGTCACGGGGCGCGAGGTCGTTCACCCGTCGGTCGCCGATCATCATGTCGCCCGAGGTGATGTCCTCCAGGCCGACGATCATCCGGAGGAGCGTCGACTTCCCGCACCCGGACGGGCCGACCAGGATCATGAACTCGCCGTCGGCGATGTCGATGCTGACGTCGTTGACGGCCGGGAAGCCGTCGCCGTACTGCTTGACGATGTTCTTCATGGAGATCGAAGCCATGAGGTCACCCCTTCACCGCGCCGGAGGTGAGTCCGGCCACGATCTTTCGCTGGAACAGCAGGACGATGATGATGATCGGGACCGTGACGACCACCGATGCGGTGGCCAGCAGTCCGTACGGCGGGTTGAACGGATCGGGCCCGACGAAGAAGGACAGTTGCGCGGGCACGGTGCGGGAAGCGGTCGTGGAGGTCAGCGAGATCGCGAGCACGAACTCGTTCCACGCGAAGAAGAACGTCAGGATCGCCGCGGTGAACACCCCCGGTGCGGCCAGCGGCACGATGACCTTGCGGAACGCCTGCCACGAGGTGGCGCCGTCGACCTGGGCGGCCTGTTCCATCTCCCACGGGATCTCCCGGAAGAACGCCGACAGCGTCCAGATCGCCAGCGGCAGCGTGAACACCATGTAGGGGATGATCAGGCCGGGCCAGGTGTTGAACAGACCGACGATGCGCCACAGGTCGAACAGCGGGCCGACCAGCGAGACCACCGGGAACATCGCGATGGCGAGCGCCATCGAGAGCACGAGTCGCTTGCCCTTGAACTCCAGGCGAGCGATCGCGTACGCCGCCAGGGTCGCGAAGATCACCGAGAGGAACGTGGCGATCGCGGCGATGCCGAACGAGTTCCGCAGCGCTGCGAGGAAGTCCGTGTGGGTGCTCTCCTGGCCGGGCGTGACGGAGCCGAAGCCGAGCACGTCGCGGTAGTTCTGGATGGTCCAGCTCTTGGGCAGGAACTGGGGACTGCCGGCGGCGGTCTCGCCGGGTCCCTTGAAGGACAGCGAGAGGATCCACAGGACCGGGAGCAGGCACCAGATCAGAATGATGACGAAGCCGACCCAGGTGCCGATCCTGGTGCGGGCCTCTCTCGACATGGCCATCAGCCCTCACCCCTCGCCTGGGCGAGATCCACCCGGAACAGCTTGACGATCAGCCACGCCAGAAGCAGCACTGCGAGGAAGAGCAGCACCGAGAGCGCCGAGCCGAGCCCGAGCTGGAACTGCTGGATGACCTGGCGATAGGTCAGGAACGACGAGGACTCGGTGTCCTGCGCGCCTCTCGTCATCACGTAGATGTTGTCGAAGATGCGGAAGGCGTCCAGCGCGCGGAACAGCACCGCGACCATGATCGCGGCCCGCATGTTCGGGATGATCACCTTCCACAGCCGCTGCCACCAGGTCGCTCCGTCGACCTGGGCGGCCTCGACCATGTCTTCGGACACCTGGGAGAGCCCGGCCAGCAGGAGCAGCGACATGAACGGCGTGGTCTTCCAGATCTCCGACACGATGATCGCGAACATCGCCGGCCAGTGGCTGCCGAACCAGTTGGTCTCCGGTGCGATCCACGGCAGCCAGGAGAACCAGCTGTTCACCCAGCCGTTGTTGAGGCTGAACGCGAACTGCCACGCGTACGCGGACACCACGGTGATGATCCCGTAGGGGATGAGGATGGCCGTGCGGACCGTCCCGCGGGCGAACACGATGCGGTGCATGACCATGGCGAACGCGAAGCCGATGACGAGCTCGACCCCCACCGTCACCACCATGATGATCACGGTGTTGAGGGTGTCCTGCCAGAAGAGCGAGTCGGTCAGGACGGTCCCGTAGTTGCTCAGCCCGATGAACGTCTTGTCGTCCGGCGAGGTGAGCCGGTAGCGGAACAGCGAGAGGTAGAGCGCCTGGAACATCGGATACGCGGTGACGAGCAGCATCACGATGACTGCGGGTGCCACCAGTCGCTGGCCCAGACGGTTCTCCGCCCTGGACCGGTCGGTCATCTTGGCGCGCTTCTTCGCCGGTGGGGCCGCTGCGGCGGTGGTCGCGGTGGTGGTGCTCACAGCAGGCTCCTTCCGTGGAGCACGTTGTCGATGAACGTCTGCGATGTCGCCGGTGTCGACGAGCTCACGTCCGCCGGTGGGTGCCAGGTCGCTTGGAGGCCACCGGAGATGTCACTCCAGTAGGGCGTCACGGTGCGGGGCGCCGCTTCGTCGAGGCTCTGCTGGAAGAGCTGGAGCAGGGGCGCCGGGTACGTCTTCTGCAGCGCGTTGTTGTTGGCCGCGTAGCCGGCCTGGCTGGCCGGCATGTTGCCGGTGATCTCGGCGTTGACCTCTTGGTTCTCCGGGCTGGTGAGGCACTCGACGGCCTGCATGGCGTCGTCGACGTGGTTGGAGTACTTGCTGACGCCGAGCCCGATGCCGCCGTACGGCGGGCGGGCCTGCTGGCCCTGCACCGTCTGCGGGTAGAGGGCGTAGCCGATGTCCTTGTTGAAGCCCGGGGTGATCGACTCGTAGCTGTTGTAGATGTAGGTCCAGTTGACCATGAAGGCGCCCTGCGGCCCGCCGAAGGTGCTGCCCGCCTGGCCCTCCTGGGCGACCGACATGTCGGCGGGCGCGGCCGACGAGTGCGCGAGCTTCCGGATGACCGCAGCGGCCTTGTCGCCCGCCGGGGAGTTGATCTCGAGCTTCATGTCGAGACCCTTCTGGGTGTCGGTGGCGATCTCGCCGCCGGCGCCGGAGATGAGCGCGTTGATCCAGACGACGTAGCCCTCGTACTTGTTGGACTGGATCGCCACCTTGCCGCCGTTCTTGGCGGCGGCGTCGATGATCTGGTCCCAGGTCACCGGCTGGCTCATGTCGATGCCCGCCTTCTGGGCGAACGACTTCCGGTACCAGAGCACCTGGGTGTTGGACCAGAACGGCGCCACCACCATGTGGCCGTTCCAGGTGGCTGCCGCCGTGGCGCCCTTGAAGGACTGCTGCGTCAGCTTGTCCTGCAGGCTCTGCGGGATCGGGGCCAGGAATCCGGCGTTCGAGAACTCCGCGGTGAACGGCGGGTCGATGCTCATGATGTCGATGCCCGAGTCGTGGGCGGCGAGCCTGCGCGCCAGCTGGATCCGCTGCTCGTTGGCGTCCTGGGGGAGCACCTGGGTGGCGATCTTGTACTTGTCGGTGCTGCAGTTCGCGGCGACCTTCGCCTGTCCCCCCGAGTCGGGGTTGATGTACCAGGTCAGCTGAGTCTCGCCGGACGCCGACGAGCACGCCGTGAGCGCTGCACTTGCGAGGATTCCGGTGACCGCCAGGGCCCAGATCCGTCTGGTCCCTCGACGTGCGAGATGGCCGCTCACGCTCATCGACCCACCCTCCGCTGTGGTCCTTGTCACTCCGGTGTACCCCGTTCGGGGCTCTTTGTCACCTGGTGGCATCTGCGGGAGCGCTCCCGGTTTGCGATCGGTTATGGTGAGCCACGCCACAAGCGTGTGGCGCCACTTCACTACGGATCGTCCGGCACGTACCTGCCGGTGAAGGAGCAGATTCATCATGGCAACAGTGACCTTCGAGAAGGCCCAGCGTTGGTACCCCGGGGCGGATGCCCCCGCGGTCCAGGGCATCGATCTCGAGATCGGCGACGGCGAGTTCATGGTGCTCGTCGGCCCGTCCGGCTGCGGCAAGTCCACGACCCTGCGGATGCTCGCGGGCCTGGAGGAGGTGAACAGCGGCCGCATCCTCATCGGCGACCGCGACGTCACCACCATCCCGCCCAAGGACCGCGACATCGCGATGGTCTTCCAGAACTACGCGCTCTACCCGCACATGAGCGTCGCCGACAACATGGGCTTCGCGCTCAAGATGGCCAAGGTCGACAGCGGCGAGCGTGAGCGCCGTGTCAAGGAGGCCGCGGGCCTCCTCGGTCTGACCGACTACCTCGACCGCAAGCCGAAGGCGCTCTCCGGCGGTCAGCGCCAGCGTGTCGCCATGGGCCGCGCGATCGTGCGTCAGCCGCAGGTCTTCTGCATGGACGAGCCGCTGTCGAACCTCGACGCCAAGATGCGTGTCCAGACGCGTACGGACATCGCGAAGCTCCAGGCCGACCTCGGAGTCACCACCGTCTACGTGACCCACGACCAGGTCGAGGCCATGACGATGGGCGACCGCGTCGCGGTCATGAGCATGGGTGAGCTGCAACAGGTCGACACCCCGCTGAACCTCTACTCCAAGCCGGTCAACCTCTTCGTCGCCGGCTTCATCGGCTCCCCGCAGATGAACCTGCTCAGCGCGAAGTCGGCCGACGGTCAGGCCAAGATCGGCCAGTACCTCGTGCCCGTCGACCCGACCGCCTCCGCCAAGATGAGCGGGGACATCACGGTCGGCGTGCGTCCCGAGGCCTGGCGGCTCGTCTCGTCGGCCGAGGGTGGCCTGCCGGTGAAGGTCACGGTTGTCGAGGAGCTGGGCTCGGACTCGTTCGTCTACGGCACCTCGGACGTCGAGGGCACCCCGTCGAACATCATCGTCCGCGTCCCCGCCCGTGAGCAGGTCCGCAAGGGCGACACGCTCTACGTGACGACCGACCCGCGCGACGTCCACGTCTTCGACACCACCACGGGTTTGCGTCTCAGCGACTGATCGAGTCGGCGCATCCTCGCAGTCTGAGAGGGCCGAGTCGGCGCATCCTCGCAAGAACGACGCGAGGATGCGCCGACTCGGCGTTTCTGGGGTGCGAGGATGCGCCGACTCGGCGAAACCTACGGTCGCGCTCGGTCCGCGTTGCGGCGGACGGCACGGACCAGCGACGGCCACAGGCCCTCGGGGATGTCGTGCCCGAGCCCGTCGATGAGCAGCAGCTCCGACCGCGGGATCGCGAGGGACGTGGCGCGGCCGCCGGAGACGTGCACCATCTTGTCGGAGAGGCCGTGGACGACCAGCGTCGGGACGGTGACGCGGCCCAGGTCGCGGGTGCGGTTGGGCTGGGTGAGCACCGCGAGCATCTGCCGTCCCGTCGCAGCGGCGGACACGCCGCGGTCGAAGGTCTCGGCGGCCCGCCGGCGTACGTCGTCCTCGGTGGCGGGGTAGCCCGGCGATCCGATGATCCGCCACGTCCTGACGGACGCCTCGATGTAGCCGTCGCGGTCGCCGCTGCGGCTGAGGAAGGTCGGCAGCAGCGACGGGTGCTGGAAGCCGACGGAGCGGGCGCCGGTGGTGGACATCATCGACGTGAGGGTGAGCACCCGCTCGGGGTGGGCGACCGCCATCGTCTGGGCGATCATGCCGCCCATCGAGACCCCCCAGACGTGCGCCGCCTCGATCCCGAGCCCGTCCAGCAGCCCGAGGGCGTCGCGGGCCATGTCGTCGAGCGTGTACGCCGTCCGCACCCTGAGACCCAGGAACGCCCTGGTCAGCCGACCCCACGAGACGGGCCCGTCGACCCGGCTCGACCGGCCGACGTCGCGGTTGTCGAAGCGGATGACGTAGAAGCCCTCGTCGGCCAGCATCCGGCACAACCGCGCGTCCCACCAGGTCATCGGCCCGCCGAGGCCCATGACGAGCAGCAGCGGGTCGGCGTCGGGGGAGCCGAAGGTCTGGTAGCAGAGATCGACCCCGTCGGCGACGTGGGCGAACTGCTCCGGCGAGACGGTCGCGACCATGGGCCCTGCGAGCGTCAGCTCTCGAAGTCGATGGCGGCGTAGGCCTTCAGCTTCGACAGCTGGTGGTCGCTGACGATCTTGCGGATCGTGCCGCTGCGCGAGCGCATCACGAGGGATTCGGTGGTGCAGCCACCGGCGCGGTAGTGCACGCCGCGCATGAGGTCGCCGTCGGTGATGCCGGTCGCGACGAAGAAGCAGTCGTCGCCGGTGACGAGGTCGTTGGTGCCGAGCACGAAGTCGGGGTCGAGGTTGTGCCCCGCGTCGAGGGCCTTCTGACGCTCCTCGTCGTCCTTCGGCCACAGGCGGCCCTGGATGGTGCCGCCGAGGGCCTTCATGGCGCAGGCCGTGATGATGCCCTCGGGGGTGCCGCCGATGCCGAGCAGCAGGTCGACACCACTGCCCGCGCGGGCCGCGGCGATGGCGCCGGCGACGTCGCCGTCGGTGATGAACTTGATGCGGGCGCCCGTCGCGCGGATCTCATCGGCCAGCTGCTGGTGGCGCGGCCGGTCGAGCAGGACGACCGTCACGTCGCTGGGCTGGCCACCCTTGGCCTTGGCGACCTGGTGGATGTTCTCGGCGACCGGGAGCCGGATGTCGACGACGTCGGCGGCCTCCGGGCCGGTGGCCAGCTTCTCCATGTAGAAGACGGCGGAGGGGTCGTACATCGAGCCGCGTGGCGCGACAGCGAGCACGGCGATGGCGTTGTTCATGCCCTTCGCGCACAGCGTCGTGCCGTCGATGGGGTCGACCGCGACGTCGACCTCGGGGCCGGTGCCGTCGCCGACCTGCTCGCCGTTGTAGAGCATCGGGGCGTTGTCCTTCTCGCCCTCGCCGATCACCACCGTGCCGTTCATCGCGACGGTCGAGATCATCACGCGCATGGCGTTGACGGCCACGCCGTCGGCGCCGTTCTTGTCGCCACGGCCGACCCAACGGGCCCCGGCCATCGCCGCGGCCTCGGTCACCCGGACCAGCTCCAGCGCGAGGTTGCGGTCGGGCGCCTCGGGGGCGACGTCGAGATGTTGGGGCAGGTGGTTGCCGCTGCTCATGGGCCGACTGTATCGGTCCCGCGTGGTCCCCAGGTCGGCCGGAGAGCGCCGTGGATGGAGACTTCCGTCGCTTTCACGATCAAATTCACGAGGTCGCCCGGCACGAGGCCGAGCTCGGCGACGGCGGCTGCCGTCACCTCCGCCTGCAGCGGCACCGGCTGGCTCGCTCCACCGGCGACGGCTCGCACCCGGAACCGGTCCCCGAGCGGCTCGATCTCGGTGACCGTCGCGGGCAGCGCGTTGCGCGGGCTGCCGCCCGGGGGCTCCCGGAAGACCGACACCGAGGCGGGGGAGAAGACCGCGACCGCCTGCTCGCCCGGGCCCGGCGGATCCTCCGAGGGCAGACCGCGTACGGCGATCCCGCCCTGCGTCACCACCTCGCCGTCCCAGCGCCCGGCGACGAGGTTGAGCCCGGCGATCCGCGCTGCGAAGGCGCTGCGCGGGCGACGCAGCACGTCGGCGGTCGGGCCCTCCTCGACGACCCGGCCAGCCTCGACGACCACGACGCGGTCGGCGAGCAGCAGGGCGTCGAGCGCGTCATGGGTGACGACGATGGCGGTGCGGTCGGCGAGGACCGTCCGCAGCAGGTGCCGCAGCGCCGGCGCGACGTCGACGTCGAGGGCTGCCATCGGCTCGTCGAGCAGGAGCAGCCGCGGCTCGGCCGCCAGTGCCCGCGCGATCGCGACCCGCTGCGCCTGGCCGCCGCTGAGCTGGTGCGGACGGCGGTGGGCGAGCGCGGCCACGCCGACGCGCTCGAGCCAGGCGTGCGCGGCCGCCCGGGCCTCGTGGCGGCCGACGCCGCGGGAGCGCGGTCCGAACGCGACGTTGTCGGCGGCGGTCAGGTGCGGGAAGAGCAGCGGCTCCTGGGCCAGCAGGGCCACCTCCCGCAGGTGGGGTGGTACGCCGGCCAGGTCTCGCCCCCCCACCGAGACCTGGCCGGTCGATGATGGGACGAGCCCGGCGATCACGCCGAGCACCGTCGACTTCCCGGCACCGTTCGGACCGAGCAGGGCGACCGTCTCGCCCTCGTCCACCCGGAGACGCACGGCGACGTCGCGGTCCGTGACCGCGGCGTCGTACAGCAGGTCGCTCACAGCGCGCCCCGTCCGGTCCGCGCGGCCTGCCGGCTCAGCGGGGCGATGACCAGCACCGCGACCACCACGAGCACCAGGGAGAGCGCGACGGCGGCGTCGGGATCGGTCACCCGCTCGAGGTAGATCTGGATCGGCAGCGTCGCGGTCGTGCCCTGCAGGGAGCCGGCGAAGGTGATCGTCGCGCCGAACTCGCCGAGCGACCTGGCGAAGGCAAGCACCGCACCGCTCAGGAGGCCGGGGAGCACCAGCGGGAGGGTCACCCGCCGGAAGACGGTCGACGGCGCGGCGCCGAGGGTCGCGGCGACCACCTCGTAGCGCTGGCCGGCGGTCTCGAGCGCGCCCTCCAGCGAGATCACCAGGAACGGCAGGGCGACGAAGGTCTGAGCCATGATCACGGCGGCGGTGGTGAACGCGACCTCGACGCCGAGCACGTCGAGGGTGTGGCCGAGCAGTCCGCGGCGACCGAACGTGTAGAGCAGCGCGATGCCGCTGACGACCGGCGGGATGACCAGCGGCAGCAGGACGAGCGAGCGGAGCACGCCTCGTCCGGGAATGCGGGCGCGAGCGAGGACGACCGCCATCGGCACGCCGAGCACCACGCACAGGGCCGTGCTGCACGCGCTGGTGCGCAGGCTCAGCCAGAGCGCGTCCCGGGCCGACTGGGAGGTCACGAGGCTGCCGAAGCCGCCCCAGTCGACCCGCAGGACCATGGCGACGAGCGGGAGCAGGACGAACGCAGCGCCGAGAGCGGCCGGGACGAAGAGCCAGCGAGGCAGCCCGACGCGACCGGCAAGGGGCGTGGACGTCACCAGGGCATCATTGCCCACCGTCGGCGCTGCCGAAGCCGGCTGCGGCGAGCACCTTCTGCCCCTGGTCGCCGACCACGAGGTCGACGAACTCCCGGGCCAGGTCCGCATGCGTGCTGTCCTTGACCGTGGCGATCGGGTAGGTGTTCACGACGCTCGACGACTCCGGGAACGTGATGCCCTCGACGCTGGAGCCGGCGCCCTTCACGTCGGTCACGTAGACGATGCCCGCGTCGGCCTCACCGCTGGTCACCTTCCCGAGCACGTCGGTGACCGACTGCTCCTGGCTGACGGGCTTGAGCGCCACGCCGGCGTTCTCGGCGACGGCTGCCGTCGCCGTGCCGCACGGCACCTCGGGCGCGCAGATCACGAGCTTGACGCCGGGCTTGGCGAGGTCGGCGAAGGTCGCGATGGCCGCCGGGTTGCCGGGAGGTACGGCGATCTCGAGCGTGTTCGTCGCGAAGTCCTTGCGGCCCTCGGCGTCGGAGCCGAGCTTGTCCATGTTCTTCGTGTCGGCGGAGGCGAAGACGTCCGCCGGTGCGCCGGACTGGATCTGCTCGACCAGGTCGGACGAGCCGCCGAAGCTGAACTTCACCTTCGTGCCGTCGTGGTCGGCCTCGAACCGCTTGCCGAGCTCGGTGAACGTCTTCGTCAGCGACGCCGCCGCGAAGACCGTGAGGGCCTCGCCCTTGCCTGACGAGCCGCCGGAGTCCGAGCCACCGCAGGCGGCGAGCGAGGAGGCGGCCAGCAGGGCGGCGGCGATCAGCAGGTGCGCTCGACGGGTCATTCAGGGACGCTCCACGACGACGTTGGTGGACTTGACCGAGGCGATGGCACGCACGCCGGGCTCGAGCCCGAGCTCCTCGGCAGCCTCGCTGCTCATCAGCGAGACCAGCCGGTAAGGGCCGCAGATCAGCTCGACCTGCGCCATCACGGTGTCTTTGACCACGCGCGTGACGATGCCGGGCAGACGGTTGCGGGCGCTGACGGAGCCGGCGCGCGGCACGCTCTCCGGGTCGTCGGCCAAGGACACCGCGAGGTCGGCGAGCGCGCGGCCGGGGACCATCGTCCGGCCGCCCTCGTCCGCGGTCTCGAGCCGGCCCGCCTCGATCCAACGACGCACGGTGTCGTCGCTGACGCCGAGGACCTGAGCAGCCTCGGGGATGCGGTACGAGCTCACCGGCGAATCATGGCGCATTCGCGGAGGATCTGTCTGCATTTGTCCGCGAATGCGGGAGTTGAGGCGTCAGGTCAGCGCGAGTGCGGTCACGGCTGCGATCACGGCGACGGGCGTCAGTGTCAGCGACACCCGGTGGAAGGCGAGCGTCCCGAGCATCGGGCCGGCGTCGCCGTGGCGCACCAGCGTCCGGCGCCACAGGAGGTTGGCGAGCGAGCCCGTCCAGGTCAGCCCCGATCCGACGCCGAGGCCGACCAGCGCGGCAAGGATCACGTCGGTCCCGAGCGGCTCGAGCAGCGGCACCAGGAGCAGGGTCGCGGAGAGGTTGGTGAGGAGCGCGGCCGCGACCGTGGCGAGGGCCGCCACCTCCAGCAGCGACGCGTACGACGCGTCGGAGGGCAGCAGTCGCTGGACGGCGTCGCCGAGGAAGCCCTGGGCGAGTCCAGCGACCACCACGCCGAGGGCGAGCACGAAGAGGGCGAACGACGGGTGGGCGGCGTGCGCTGCCGCGGGCCACGATGCGAGCCGGCGGTGACGGGCCCAACCGACCAGCACGGCCGCCGCGACGGCGGACACCCAGGCGGGCTCGACGCCGAGCGGCGAGGCGACCGCGAAGCCGAGCAGCATGAGTGAGACCACGACGACGGGCACCCGCTCCAGCCGTGGCGACTCGACGTCTGGCGGCATCTCGTGGCCGGGCTCGGCGAGCTCGCGCCGGAAGAGGAGGCGCAGGCCGACGTACTCGACGAGGAGGACGGCGGCGAGCGCGGGCGCCATCCGCACCGCGAAGCCGGCGAAGGTGAGGTCGAGGTGCGGCATCGCCAGCAGGTTGGTGAGGTTCGAGACCGGGAGCAGCAGCGACGCGGAGTTGGCCATCCGCAGGCACGCATAGGCGACGGGGCGTGGCGAGGAGCGGATGCCGATGGCCGCCGCCACCGCCACGGGGGTGACGAGCACGACGGTCGCGTCGAGGCTGAGCACGGTCGTCACGATCGCGGCGAGCACGAACGTGCCGGCGAACAAGGAGACGGGCCGGCCGCGGCTGTGCCGGCGTACGAGGTGGGCCGCCGCGTCGAAGACGCCCGCACGCGCGCACATCTCGGCGACGACCAGGATCGTGACGAGGAAGGCGACGACGGGCAGCAGCGGCCGGACCGCCTCCCGGGCCTCGGTCGGGGAGACCAGACCGGAGGCCAGCACGAGGGCGCCTGCCCCGAGCGCGGCGAGTGCTTCGACCCGGGGTCGCGGGTGCCGGTGCGCGACGACCAGCAGGGCCACCAGGGCGACCACCCCGCTCGCGTCCGCGACGGTCGAGCTCAGGGGCGGCACGTGCGCAACCCTAGGCCCCTGAGAGAATGGGCCCGTGAGTGAGCCGCAGTCGGGAGCGAGGCGGTATCCGCGCACCTTCGGGGGTCTGATCGGATCGATGATCGTGCTGGTGCTCGCGGTCGTCGGCTACTACGTCATCCAGAACGTCACCCATGACCAGCCGGAAGGCACGCCGGTGGCGGTCGACTACCTCGGCACCGTGCGCGACGTGCAGGCCGGCGGATACACCGTGGCCTACCCGGCGACGCTGCCGAAGGACTGGCTGGCGACAGCCGTGAACTTCACCCCCGGCGACCGCCCGTCCTGGGGCCTGCCGATGCTCACCGGCGCCGGGAAGTTCGTCGGGATCCAGCAGGAGGACTCCCCGGTGCGCGACCTGCTCGACACGGCGCTGCCCCAAGGGGCCAAGCAGGGCGAGGACGTGAAGATCCCCAGCGCCCTCGCCGGCGACCAGACCTGGTCGTCCTGGTCGGACGGCAAGCGCGACCACGCGTTCTCCCGGCAGGTCGGCAAGGACACCCTGCTGGTCTACGGTTCCGCGCCGGTCGACGACCTGAAGAGGCTGATCGGGCTGCTCACGACGGCGCCCGCCTCCTGAGGCACTAGTCCTCGTCGGCGGCCATCGCGGCGTCGAGCCGCTGTCGTGCTCCCTCGAGCCACTCCTGGCAGATCGTGGCGAGCTTCTCGCCGCGCTCCCAGAGCGCGAGCGACTCCTCGAGGGTCGTCCCACCGGCCTCGAGGGTGCGCACCACCTCGATGAGCTCCTCGCGAGCCTCCTCGTAGGACGGCTTCTCGGTCTCGCCGGCCGTCGTCTGGTCGGCGGTCTTCTCACGGGCCATCGGGCAGCTCCTCGGTTCGGTTGGTGGTGGCATGGAGGCGGCCGTCGGCCACGCGGACGCTGACCTCGGCGCCCGCCGCGACGCCGGCGACGGAGGTCAGCACGTGGCCATCGGCGTCCTGCAGCACCGCGTACCCCCGGCGCAGCGTCTCCAACGGCGACAAGGAGCGGGCGCGGGCACGGTGATGCCCGATGTCGTCGTGGGCACGGTCGAGCAGGTGCGACAGGGTCCGTCGTGCCCGGTCTCGCAGCATCGTGACCTCGTCGACCCGCTCGTCGAGCAGCGAGCGCGGGTCGGCGAGGGCCGGACGGGACCGGACGGAGTCGAGGGCGGCCTGCTCGCGCTGCAGCCAGGACCGCAGCCCGCCCCGCATCCGCTGGCGGGCCGTGGCGACCAGCCGCCGCTCCTCGGCGACGTCGGGCACGACCAGCTTGGCCGCGTCGGTCGGCGTCGAGGCCCGTACGTCGGCCACCAGGTCGAGCAGCGGGCTGTCGGGCTCGTGGCCGATGGCGGAGACGACCGGCGTCGTCAGCCGGTGCACCGCCCGGATCAGCGCCTCGTCGGAGAACGGCAGCAGGTCCTCCACCGAGCCGCCACCCCGGGCGACGACGATGACGTCGACGGTCGGGTCGCGGTCGAGCCGCTCGAGCTTCTCGATGACCTCCGTGACGCAGCGGGGGCCCTGCATGGCGGCGTACGCCACCTCGAACGCGACGGCCGGCCAGCGTCGGCGCCCGTTCTCGAGGACGTCCCGCTCCGCGGCCGAGTTCGGGGCGGTCACGAGCCCGACGCGGCCGGGCAGGAACGGGAGCGGCCGCTTCAGCTCGGCGGCGAACAGGCCCTCCGCCGCGAGCAGCTGTCGGCGCCGCTCGAGCCGGGCGAGCAGCTCGCCGAGGCCGACCATCCTGATGTCGCGGGCGTAGAGCGACAGGGTGCCGCGGTTGGCGTAGAACGACGGCTTGGCGTGCACGACGACGCTGGCGCCCTCGACGAGCGGAGGGTTGAGCCCGTCGAAGAGAGTCCGGCTGCACGTGACGGCGATGGAGATGTCGGCGACGGTGTCGCGCAGCGTGAGGAACACCGTCTGCATGCCCGGCCGCCGGCTCACCTGGGCGACCTGGCCCTCCACCCAGACCGCGCCGAGGCGGTCGATCCAGCCGGCGATCGCGTTGGCGATCTGCCGGACCGGGGCCGGGGACTCCAGCGACGTCTGCATCGTCACTCCGGAACCCCCGGGGTGCGGTCCTGCCCGAGGACGAACTCCTCGAAGCCGGGAATGGTGAAGCGGAGGCGTCCGTAGCCCGCCTCCTCGATGATGCCCTTGACGATCAGGTTGCGGCGCACCATGCTCAGCGCCTCGGTCGTGGTGCTCAGGCGCTCGGCGATCTCGCGGCGGCGCACCACGGGGCCACCGACCTCGGCCATGGCGTGCAGGAACGCGCGCTCGGAGCCTGTCGCCACGGCCCAGCGCGCCTCGAAGATGGACGCCAGGGCCGTCCTCGCCGAGCGGGACCCGATCTCGACGGCTGCGAGGTCGAGCACGGAACCGCGCTCGGGGCGTGCGGCGTCCCAGGTGGCGGCGCCGAGGATCTGGAGCGACTGCGGGTAACCGCGTGCGGTGTCCACGACGACGTCGAGGGCGTCAGGTGCCCAGGAGACCCCGAGGTTGGTGGCAGGCGCCTCGAGCAGGCGAGCCGCATCGGCCGGCCCGAACTCGGCGAGCACGATCTCGTGGCTGCGCTCGCCGAAGGTCGCGGCTCGGGTCAGCAGGGCCTTCGTCTGCGGCAGCCCGGCACCGATGACGCCGACCGGGAGGCCGTCGCGCACGCCGCCCAGGTTCTGGATCGCGTTGAGGAGCACCGCGCCGTGCAGGAGGGCCTCCCGGTCGGGGGCGTACTCCCACTCACGGGTCGACTCCAGCGGTGCGTGGAGCTCGTCGATCATCACGACCAGTCCGGCGCCGCCTCGCTCGCGGACCAGTCGGCCGGCGCGGCCGAGGAGGTCCTCGAGCGGGCCGACCAGGGCGGTCGAGGCCGAGGGCGACGCCGGGCCGCTGTCCAGCCGTGCCCGCACCTTGGCGAACCCGGCGCTGAGCTCGACGTCGACCTCCTTGAGCCGGCGGCCGCCGGGAGCGGTGACATCAGCCTGCTCGAGACTGCGCTCGACACGGTCGACGATCTCGCCCAGGAACGGCTGCTGCTTGACGCAGGAGACCCAGGCCAGCACGAAGCCGTCCGCCTCTGCCTGTCCGGCGACGTCACGGAGAAGGGAGGTCTTGCCGACGCCGCGCGGACCCGTGACGACCGTGAGTGCGCCCATCATCTCGCCGTACGCCGCGACACGGGCGAGCTTGTCCCGGAGCAGGGTGCGCTCGGCGTCGCGGCCGACGAAGACACGAGGGCGATCGCTCGGCGTGTACGGGTTGGGCAGCACGCGACGGCTCCTCCTGTCTCGCGATAGGTCTGTATAGGTCAAGCTATCTATAAGGAACTATAAGCCGACGGGGTCACCCTACGGGCAGGCACCGACAACGCCAGGCGCTGGTGCGGCCCTCCGCACCGGCGGTCCGTAGACTCGTGCCCATGACGGACCTCGCCATGCCCCGCACCCTCTCCGACGCGGAGAAGCAGGTGCTGCTGGCCGCGCCGCGCGGCTACTGCGCCGGCGTCGACCGGGCCGTCGTGACCGTCGAGAAGGCACTCGACCTCTACGGCGCGCCCGTCTACGTCCGCAAGCAGATCGTGCACAACAAGCACGTGGTGTCCGACCTCGAGTCCCGCGGCGCGATCTTCGTCGAGGAGCTCGACCAGGTGCCCGAGGGGGAGACCGTCGTCTTCTCGGCGCACGGCGTCTCCCCGGCGGTCCACGCCGAAGCCGCCGACCGCGGCCTCAAGACGATCGACGCCACGTGCCCGCTCGTCACGAAGGTCCACCACGAGGCGAAGCGGTTCGCCGCCGAGGACTACGACATCCTCCTCATCGGCCACGCCGGTCACGAGGAGGTCGAGGGCACCGCGGGTGAGGCGCCCGAGCACATCCAGCTCGTCCAGGGCCCGCAGGACGTCGACAAGCTCGTCGTCCGCGACCCGGCGAAGGTCGCCTGGCTCTCCCAGACCACGCTCAGCGTCGACGAGACCCTCGAGACGGTCGACGCGATCCGGCAGCGCTTCCCGCTGCTCCTCGACCCGCCGAGCGACGACATCTGCTACGCCACCCAGAACCGCCAGCTCGCGGTCAAGGAGATCGCCAAGGACTCCGACCTGGTCATCGTGGTCGGCTCCGGCAACTCCTCCAACAGCGTCCGGCTGGTCGAAGTGGCGCTCGAGGCCGGCGCCGGGTCGGCGTACCGCGTGGACGACGCCTCGGAGATCGACCCCGCCTGGCTCGACGGCGTCGCGACGGTCAGCGTCACCAGCGGCGCCAGCGTGCCGGAGGAGCTGGTGCAGGGCGTGCTCAGCTTCCTCGCCGAGCGCGGCTACCCGGACGCCCGGGCCGTGCACAGCGCGGAGGAGTCGCTCATCTTCTCGCTCCCCAAGGAGCTGCGCCGCGACCTCAAGGCTGCGGGCGTGCGCTGAGATGGCGCGCTATCTCGACATCCACCCGCAGAACCCGCAGCCGCGACTGCTGCAGCAGGTCGTCGACGCGCTCAACGACGACCAGCTCATCGCCTACCCGACCGACTCGGGGTACGCCCTCGGCAGCCGGGTCGGCAACAAGGACGGCCGTGACCGGATCCTGGCGATCCGCGACCTCGACGAGCGGCACCACTTCACGCTGGTCTGCAAGGACTTCTCCCAGCTCGGGCAGATGGTGCACGTCGACAACAGCGCCTTCCGGGCGATCCGGGCGGCCACGCCGGGGCCGTACACCTTCATCCTGCCCGCGATGCCCGACGTGCCGCGGCGCCTGATGCACCCGAAGAAGCGCACCGTCGGCGTCCGCATCCCCGACAACACGTTCGTGCAGGCACTGCTCGAGGCCCTCGGCGAGCCGCTGCTGTCCTCCACGCTGATCATGCCGGGGGAGACCGAGCCCCGGACGAACGGCTGGGACGTCAAGGACACCCTCGACCACCTGGTCGACATCGTGATCGAGACGGGTGAGGACACCCCGGCCGAGCCGACGACGGTCGTGGACTGGTCGGAGGGCTATCCGGAGGTCGTGCGCGAGGGCGCGGGGGACTGGTCGCGCTTCGTCGCGTGAGCGGCGACCTGCACGTGCCGACGCTGCGCGAGCAGCGCGAGGCACGTCGCGTATCCCAGGCACAGTGCCAGGCTGTGGTGGGCCAGGCCTGAGACGACGGCCTGCGCGACGCTGTCGTCGCGGTGGCCGAGCGCGTCCGCGTTCGCGAACGCCACGAGCACGAACACGGTCAGCATGATGACCGGCGGCAGCACCCCGACCGTGAACAGGTCGCGCGGCGCGACGAGCACCGCCAGAGCCGCGCACAGCACCACGAAGAAGATGTCGAAGACCCAGGTGACGCTGCCGGTCACCAGCGTGTCGAGCACCGCGGCCGTGAGGGCGAGCGCCAGCCCGAGCGCGACGACCTGACGGCCGGGCTCGTGACCGGGATGCCAGCTGCTCATGGGTGTCCTCCGCTCCTCACGGTAGGGGGACGCGCCGACAGCGGGGGTACGACGCGCCGAGCGCCGCCACGGCCCGCTCAGTCGCGGAACAGGACTGCCAGGTCAGTCCTCGAGGTCGACGACCACCGGCGCGTGGTCGGAGGCGCCGACGCCGGCCCGTTCCGCGCGGTCGATGAAGGCGCCCTTCACGCGCGCTGCGACCGACGGGGACGCCAGGACGAAGTCGATCTTCAGGCCGCGGTCGCGCTCGAAGCGCTGCCGGTAGTAGTCCCAGTAGGTGTAGCCAGGCGCGTACGCGCGGGTCACCTCCGCCCAGCCGGTGTCGAGGATCGCCTGGAAGGCGGCGCGCTCGCGCGGCGTGACGTGCGTGGAGTTGCGGAACTGGGCGATGTCGAAGACGTCGTCGTCGGTCGGGCAGATGTTCCAGTCGCCGACCAGGGCCGCGTCCTCCCCGAGCCACGCCTGCGCCGCCTCGCGCAGGCGGGCGAGCCAGTCCAGCTTGTAGACGTAGTGCGGGTCGTCGGGCTTGCGCCCGTTGGGGACGTACAGCGAGGAGATGCGTACGCCGCCCTGCTCCGGCGGCCCGCACACGGCGCTGATCGCGCGAGCCTCGGCGTCCGCCGCGTCCCCCCAGCCGGGCATCCCGTCGAAGCCCACGGACACCTGCTCGAGGCCGACGCGCGAGATCAGCGCGACGCCGTTCCACTGCGAGTGCCCGACGGCGGCGACGTCGTACCCCCGGGCCTCGAGGCCCATGGTCGGCAGCTGGTCGACCTTCGCCTTGGTCTCCTGCACCGCCAGCACGTCGACCTCGTGGCGGTCGAGGAACGCCTCGACCCGGTCGATGCGGGAGCGGATCGAGTTCACGTTCCAGGTCGCGATGCGCACCCCCGGAATCTATCCACCCCCTGTTTGGAAGACTGGACCGCATGACCGGCGCCGCGATCGACCTGCACGGCATCGGCCGCGTCCACGACGACGAGACGCGCGTCGTGGCGCTCGACGGGGTCGACCTGAGCATCCCGGTCGGCCGCTTCGTGAGCGTGATCGGCCCCAGCGGCTGCGGCAAGTCCACGCTCCTGCGCATCGTGGCCGGCCTCGAGGAGCCCGACGCGGGCACGGTGACGGTGTGCGGCACGACTCCCGCCCAGGCGGCGGAGGAGAAGCGGCTGGGGCTGGTGCCGCAGCAGCCGGCGTTGCTGCCCTGGCTGACCGTGCTCGGCAACGTCTCGCTGCCGGCGAAGGTGAACAGGCGGCACAACCGCGAGCCGCTCCCGGACATGCGAGAGCTTCTGCGGCGGGCCGGCCTCGGAGACGCGATGCACCAGCGGCCGGCGCAGCTGTCCGGCGGCATGCGGCAGCGGGTCGCGATCGTGCGCGCCTTCGGGCTCCAGCCCGACGTACTCCTGCTCGACGAGCCGTTCTCCGCGCTCGACGAGTTCACCCGCGAGGCGCAGCAGCAGGAGCTGCTCGACCTCTGGGAGGAGCGCGGGGCGACGGTCCTCTTCGTCACCCACTCGATCCTGGAGGCGGTCAGGCTCTCGGACACGGTCGTCGTCATGGCGCCGCGACCGGGACGCATCGTCGACATCGTCGACATCGACCTGCCGCGGCCGCGGACGCAGGAGCTGATCCGCAGCCCGGAGTTCCACGGCTACGAGCTGACCCTGCGGGAGCGTCTGCGCGACGCCTTCGAGCAGGACGGGCACGAGGTCGCCTCGTGAGCCGGCCGGTGAGGACGAGCGTCGCGCACCCGGCGTACTGGGCGCCCGTGTTGGTGCTGCTCGTCGTGCTCGGCGTGCTGTGGCAGCTCGGGGCCCACCGGATGCCGTACCTGCTGCCGCCGCTGCCGGACGTCTGGTCTGCGCTGAAGGGCGACCCCGGCTACTTCCTGCACAACAGCTGGGTCACCCTCCGCGAGGCGCTCCTCGGTCTCGTCATCGGCTTCGTCGCCGCGTTCAGCCTCGCGATCCTGATCAGCGAGGTGAACATCGCGCGGCGCGCGGTGATGCCGGTCGCCGTCGTCCTCAACGTCACGCCGCTGGTCGCGATCGCGCCGGCGCTCGTCGTCGCCTTCGGCTTCGGGCCGGCGCCCAAGCTGATCCTGACGGCGTTGATCTGCTTCTTCCCGATCCTCATCAACGCCTCGGTCGGTCTGCGGTCGGTCCCGGTCCCAGTGCTGCAGGTGTTCCGCTCGGTCCACGCGTCGCGCTGGGAGGTGCTGCGGCACCTGCGCATCCCGGGCTCGCTGGAGTACGTCTTCGCGGCGCTCCAGATCGTCTTCCCGCTCTCGATCGTGGGGGCCGTCGTGGCCGAGCTGTCGGCCGCCGGATCGGCCGACGGCCTCGGTACCGTGATCCAGGTCGCATCGTCCATGAACCGTCTGGCCACCGTCTGGGCGGCTATCTTCGTGCTGGCCCTGATGGGGTCGCTGCTGTTGCTCCTGGTGACCGTCGTCGAGCGCCGCGCCCTGCGCTGGCACGGATCCCGCTGAGCCTCGAGCCGCTCGCCGACGAGGAGAGATCCATGAAGATCAACCGTTCGCCCGCCACCCGCCCGGTCGTTGTCCTGGCCGTGCTGCTGACTGCGACCCTGGCGCTGGCCGGGTGTGGCGGCAGCGACGGATCGGCCGGGACGACGGGATCCGCGATCTCGGCCAAGCGCTGCGCGCAGAACAAGGCTGCGGGCACCGTCACCTACGTGTCGGGCTACTACTGGCAGGCGTCGGCCTCGATCCTCGAGGTGATCGCCGCCGACCGGCTCGGCTACTTCAAGGACCTGTGCCTCGACGTGAAGCTGCAGCCGGGCTCGGGCGACGTCTCGCAGAACACCAAGCTGCTCGCCAGCGGCCGCGTCCAGGTCGGCGGGCTGTCGCAGCAGGACACCATGACGGCGAACGCCAACGGACTGCGGATCACCGGCATCTCGTCGTACTCCGACGCCGGGCTCGACATCCTCATGACGATGCCGTCGGTCACCGACCTGGCCCAGCTCAAGGGCAAGACGCTCGGCCAGAAGGGCTGGGTGCCCGTCGGTGTCTCGGCGATGCTCGACAAGGCCGGCATCGCGAAGGGGGACGTCAAGGAGGTCAAGGTCGGCTACGACCCGACGATCCTGCCGCGCGGTCAGGTCGACGCTCTGGTCGGCTTCATCTCCAACGAGCCGCTCCAGCTCGCGGCAGCGGGTACGCCGGTCAAGGTCTGGGAGCCGAAGGACTTCGGCGTCCCCGGGTCGCTCGGCGCCTTCGCGGCCAACCCCGACTTCCTCAAGCAGCACCCGACCGCTGCCCAGGACTTCCTGCGGGCGGTCTTCAAGTCCTACCAGTACTGCGCGGCGCCCGCGCACGTCGCGGAGTGCATCGGCTACCAGCACGACAAGGCCGGCGCCGAGTCCGATCCGTCGCACGAGACGGCGGTCTGGAAGAAGGAGACCTCCGTCGTCGCCGGCAGCCCGCTGCCCGGCAAGTTCGGCTCGATCGACACGGACAACGTCGCGAAGCTGGCCGGCGTCGTCACGCAGTACGGCGGGGTGCAGGTCGACCCCGCCGCCGCGGCGACGTGGTTCGACAACTCGTTCAGCGACGCCGTGGTCGGTGCCGACGGATCGGTGACCTGGCCGGCGCCCTGAGCCGGCCGGCGCCCTGAGGCGGGCGGTCAGCCCAGACGCCACGCCTTCGTGCCCGGCGCAGGGCGCTCCGAGGTCGACCGCTCGACGCAGAACTCGTTGCCCTCGGGGTCGGCGAGCGTCACCCAGCCGGTGCCGTCCTCCTTGCGGTGGTCGCCGACCAGCGTCGCGCCCAGGGCGAGTGCCTGCTCGACCTGGGCGTCGCGACCGACGTCGGTCGGCTCGAGGTCGAGGTGGACGCGGTTCTTGGCGGTCTTGCCCTCGGGCACCGGGATGAACAGCAGCGTGGTCGCCCCGTGGGCCGGGAAGTGCGGCGTCACGAGCACCTCGGGGTCGTCGTCGTAGAACACCTGCCAGCCGAGCAGGTTCGCCCAGAACTCCGCGAGCTTGCGCGCGTCCCCGCAGTCGAAGGTGATGTTGTTGATCAAGACGGTCATGCGCACCACCCTGGCCCGTTGGGCGGGGTGACCGCGAGTGTGTTTCAGGCCAGGAACTCCGCGAGCATGCGCGGCGTCGCCGCGGTGGCGACGGCGACCGCCTCGCCCACCGGCACGTCAGGGACCAGGACCTGCTCGTGCCCTGCGGCGGTCGTGGCGACCAGCTGCGCCAACCCGCGCCGGCGGTCCCACCACGACTGGTGCACCCTCCAGCCGACGATGCCGTCGGTCTCGAGCACGGTTCGGGCCGCGGTGAACGTGCCCGTGCAGCTGACCAGGTAGCGGTCGGTCAGCGTGTGGCCCAGCCGCTTGTAGTGCAGCTGCGCCGTCGCCACGGCCACGGGCACCGCGACGACGAGGACCACGACGGGGAGCCACCACGGCAGGGCGAGGCCCCACGAGTCACCCGCTCCGACGACGAGCGCCGCGCCCGCGGCAGCGAGAGCGGCGTCGCGCAGGTTGCGGATGAGGAAGCGCCGGCGCGCCGACGGGCCGTGCGCGGTCACCGCCGCCGCGACAGGAGCGCGCTCGCCGAGGACGTCGGTCGCGACGTCGAGGACGACGTCGAGAGGAGCCGACGGCAGCAGGTGCGTCTCGTTGTCGTCGAGGCCGGTCGTCAGCACGTGCAGCTCGGCGCCTCCGGCGAGGCCGACCAGCGCTCGACGGCGTACGACGGCCCCACGGACCTTCGCCTCCTCGACCGTGGTCGCCCGGTGGGTGAGGGCGCCGTGCACGCGGCGCAGCGTCGGACCCTCCTTGCCCTGCTCGCGGGTGACGCTCAGCCCGAACCACCGCACCGCGTAGCCGAGACACGCCAGCGGCACCCACAGCACGATCGCGGCGACGAGTGCGCCGGCCACGAGGAGCGGGAGGTCGGACCGGCCCAGCCAGTGCCAGACCCTCTCGACCCGACGCTCGTCGATGAGGTTGTCGAACTGGCTCACCAGCGCGCCGAACGCCGCGACCGCGATCGCCAGGTTGCCGACGTTGAGCGGGGCGAACCGCACCCATGACCAGTCGAGCCTGACGACCTCCTCGGGCGGCGTCCCAGCCGTCGGCTCGTCGGTGGCCCTGGAGCCGTGGAGCAACGCGACCCGCAGGCGCTCGGCGTCCTCGGCGCCCAGCGAGTCGAGCTCGAGGCGGCCCTCGTCGACCCCGGTCCCGACGGCCACCTTCGTCACCCCCAGGAAGCGGTGGACGACGTCGGACTCGAGGTCGACGCTGCGCACGCGGTCGAGCCTGGCGGTCACGGTGGTCCGGTTCAGCAGGCCGCGCCGGATCTCGAGATGCGTCGCGGTGACGCGGAACGACGTCGTCAGCCAGGGCAGCGCCCCGATGAGGAGCACGCCGGCGACCGTGATCGGCACGATGATGTTGAAGCCGACCGCCGAGCCTGCGCCGACCAGCCAGGCCAGCGCCGGGATGAGTGCCTTCGCGGCAGTGGCGACCGGCTGGGTGGCGAGCGTGCGAGGGTCGAGCCTCTGCCACTCGTCGGTCACGTGGCGTCCTCCGGTGTCGCCGCGGTGATCGCGACCAGACGCGCCACGACCTGCTGCGCGACGGCGTCGTCGAGGCAGGCGATCGCGACGGTGCCGGCGCTGGAGGCGGTCTGCACGGTCACGGTGCGGAGCCCGAAGGCGCGCATGATCGGTCCCTGGGCCGAGTCGACGGTCTGGACGCGCGACAGCGGCACGATCTCGTCGGTGCGGCTCAGCCATCCGTGCCGCACGTGGACCGCGATGTCGGTGACGTCCCAGCGGTGCACGTCGTAGCGGATCCGCGGTGCGACCGTGAGCCACGGCACCGGGGCGGCTGCGCAGACGACGACGCCGATCCAGAGGAGCGGCCTCCACCAGCCGTCCGGAGCGGCGACGGCCGCCACGAGGAGTGCGACGGCGGCCAGCCAGACCAGGGCGGCGCCGGCGGCCGCGCTGACGCGCCAGTACGACGGCGCCCGCTGCGAGACCCGGTGGGTCGGCTCGCGCAGAGCGAGGGGAGTGAGACTCACGCGCCGAGCCTGGCACACGAAAGGGCAGGTGCTCGTGCCAGGCGTCCGCTTGAATCAGGCCATGCGGCGGACGGTGATGGCGATGCTGGTGGTGGCGATCGGTCTCGACGTCGCCTACTGGGCGATCTGGTTCAGCGCGCGCGACTGGATCGCCAGCGAGCACCGGTCGGCGTACTACGAGTTCGAGAACGCCTTCCCCCTCGCCGACGCCTGGCTCGGCCTGGCCTGCATCTGGGCACTCGTCGCGCTGCTGCGCGGGTCGCCCTCGGCGGCGTTCTGGTGCACCGCCGCGGGCGCCGCTGGTCTGTACCTGTTCGGCATGGACGTCCTCTACGACGTCGAGAACGGCATCTTCGCCAAGGGCGGGGGCGGCGCCTTCGAGGCGGTCATCGTCGCGCTGACATTGGTCTTCTCGCTGACGCTGCTGCGGTACGCCTGGACGAGCAGCGCCGCCGTCCGGCACACGGATGCGGCGCCCCACGACGTACGCACCTAGGATTGCCCGACGTGGCTCTCACCATCGGCATCGTCGGCCTGCCCAACGCCGGCAAGTCCACCCTCTTCAACGCGCTGACGAAGAACAACGTGCTCGCGGCGAACTACCCGTTCGCGACGATCGAGCCGAACGTCGGCGTCGTGGGCGTGCCCGATCCGCGACTGGCCAAGCTCGGCGAGATCTTCACGTCCGAGCGGATCCTGCCCGCGACCGTGGAGTTCGTCGACATCGCCGGCATCGTGCGCGGCGCGTCGCAGGGCGAGGGCCTGGGCAACAAGTTCCTCGCGCACATCCGCGAGTCGGCGGCGATCTGCCAGGTCACCCGAGTGTTCCGCGACGAGGACGTCACCCACGTCGACGGCGAGGTCAACCCCGGCAACGACATCTCCACCATCTCGACCGAGCTGATCCTCGCCGACCTGGAGACCGTCGAGAAGGCGATTCCGCGGCTGGAGAAGGAGGCTCGCAACAAGAAGGAGCTGGCTCCGGTCGTCGAGGCGGCCCACGCGGCCAAGGAGGCGCTGGAGGCCGGTACGCCGATCATCGCGACGACCATCGACCGCGCCCTGATCCGCGAGCTGACGCTGCTGACCGCGAAGCCGTTCATCTACGTCTTCAACTGCGACACCGACGAGCTCGGCGACGAGTCGCTCAAGGCCAAGATGCGCGAGCTCGTCGCTCCGGCCGAGGCGATCTTCCTCGACGCCAAGCTCGAGGCCGAGCTGGTCGAGCTCTCCGACGAGGAGGCCGCGGAGTTCCTCGCCGACGCCGGCGTCGCCGAGCCGGGCCTCGAGGTGCTCGCCCGGGTCGGGTTCGACACTCTCGGCCTGCAGACCTACCTCACGGCCGGACCGAAGGAGGCCCGCGCCTGGACGATCCGCAAGGGCGCGACCGCCCCCGAGGCCGCCGGCGTGATCCACACCGACTTCCAGAAGGGCTTCATCAAGGCCGAGATCGTCTCCTACGACGACCTGGTCTCGGCCGGCTCGATGGTCAAGGCTCGCGAGGCCGGCAAGGTCCGCATGGAGGGCAAGGACTACGTGATGTCCGACGGCGACGTGGTGGAGTTCCGCTTCAACGTCTGAATCGAACTGTTTTCGCAGGTCAGAGCGCTGTCAGGGACCTCCAGTCCGCAAATAGTCCGCAAGA
This sequence comes from Nocardioides panacihumi, assembly GCF_039530925.1. Taxonomy (NCBI): domain Bacteria; kingdom Bacillati; phylum Actinomycetota; class Actinomycetes; order Propionibacteriales; family Nocardioidaceae; genus Nocardioides; species Nocardioides panacihumi. The sequence continues at coordinate 344,083 of NZ_BAAAPB010000004.1, forward strand.
TCTCGAGGGACTGACACCTTCATGAGGCGCTGGGCGGCTTTCCGAGTGCGGTCCTCGGCCGTCGGCCACAGGTGGGCGTAGGTGTTCAGCGTGGTCGTCGGCTTGGAGTGTCCGAGGGCGCGTTGGACCGTCACTACGTCACATCCCTCGGCAATCAGGCCGCTGGCGAAGAAGTGCCGCAGGTCGTGGAGCTTGATTCCCGAGAGGTCGGCGTCGCGCAGCGTCTTGCGCCACCAGTACCCGACCGTGTTCTGGTGCGGTGGCTCTCCGGTCGGGCCGGTGAAGAGCCAGCCCTCCGGCCCGACCGGGTGTGCCGCCACATGGGCGGAGAGAAGGGTGATCAGCCCGTCAGGAACGAAGACCACTCGTTCGGAGCCGTACTTCGGTGCACGGACGTCGATGTGGCTCCCGGGTGCGCGTTGCACCTGACGCATGACCCTGAGCTGGCGACCGAGGAAGTTCACGTCGCCGTGCTGGACGCCGGCCGCCTCTCCGAGGCGCAGGCCGGCGAAGGCGCACAGAGCGACAAAGGGTCGGAACCAGGGATCCGCGGCGCTGAGCAGGCGCCCGACCTCGTCCGGGGACGGGATGCGCATGCCGTGCTCGGTGCGCCGGACACGGGGGAGGGGGACTCCTTCGGTCGGATCACGTCCGATGACTCGGTCACGGTGCGCGGCCTTGAAGACCGACCGCACGTTGTTGACCCGAGTCTTGATCGTTCCGGGGGCCAAGCCGGCCGTGTCCATCCGCTTCACCCACGCCTCGACGTGCGAACGCCGGATCGACTTCATTGGCAGGTCGGTGAATCCAGTAGACCCAGCGGCGAGCCTCATGGCCACCACGGTGCCGGGGGCCCAGACCTGCCGCGTCGACCAGTCGTCGTAGAACTGCTGAAAGGTGATTCTGCCGGCCTTGGGGTCGACATAACTATCGGTCACTACCGACGCGGTGACGCCGTCGAGCCATCTCTGGGCATCGACCTTGCGGTCGAAGTGACGCGAGTGTTCCCGGTTGCCCTCGTCGCGGTAGCGCGCTCTCCATCTGCCGTTCGGTCGTTTCGCCATGCTTCCAGCCATGACCTGCTCCTTTCGAGATCTTCTGCATCGTCTCTCTGAGACTCGGTTACGGACCCGTCTCAGCGCGGGTTCTGTGGACCGTTGGTCTGTTCGGTGAGCCAGAGGATGAGGTCGGTCTTCCAGTAGCGGACGTGGCGGCCGATCTTGAAGCTGCGGGGTCCGGCGCCGAGGTGGCGCCAGTAGCGCAGGGTTCCTTCGGGGAGGCGGAGGAAGGCGGCGGCTTCTTGGAGGGTGAGCATCTGGTCGCCGGGGCTGGTGAGGGGGAGTCGGCTGTTCTGGTGTGCGGGCTGGGCCGTCATCGTGGTGCTCCTGAGTGGTGGCGCGACCGGTGGTCGGGGGCAGGACGGTCCTGCCTCAAGAGGCAGGTGTGCAGGCAAATCCAGGGTGGTGACGGAATATCGCCGACTGGCGATACTGGTGGTGTGGAGCGGATGACGATCATCGAGTTGGCTCGACGCAGTGCGGGGTTGACGCAGACGGAGTTGGCGCGTCGGGCGGGGACGACACAGTCGGCGGTGTCGATGTATGAGCGGCGTCGGAAGGTCCCGTTGCTCGATGTCGCCGAGCGGTTGATGCAGGCCGCGGACACGGATTTGGGCATGGTGACGACGGTGGTGTGGGAGGTCGACTTCCTGCCGGGGTTGAAGGAGTTCTGGTACCCGAGTCGGTTGTGGCGGGTGGAGGTGCCGGGCTGCTTCGACAGGGTCCGGATGCCGGACTTGGTGGGTGGCACGGGTCGGGGCGAGTGGGATCTGGCTGACCGGGTTCAGCGGCGGGGTCTGTACGAGAACCTGCTGGTGCGAGGCAGCCAGTACATGATGCAGCGGTGGGTGGATGGGGCCCTTCTGGTCGACCTGTGGGCCGAGCTCACCCTGCCGGCCCAGGTGCGGGAGAGATGGGAGCCCGTGGTTGCGGCAGCGCTGGTGAGCACGAGCTATGACGTCTTCAGCTACGGGGCTTGAGGGGACCTGGCTGGCGTGGTCGAGGTTGCGGCCTCTCATAGGCCGATGCCGGGCTGAGAGACCCCTGGCGCGGGTCGGCGCGGATCGTTGAAGGCAGCCGGTCGCTGGCGTCGTGGCGGGTTGGGGCCGTACCGGTCGATGGCGTCGATGGCGAGGCCTCTGGCGTGGGCGGGTCCGAGGTCGGCGCGGTCTCGGGTGAAGACGTCGATCCACTGTTGACGGGCCTCGGCGATGTCGTCGGCGACCAGGTGGGCGATGTTGGAGTCGCGGCCGCGGGTCATGGCGACGTAGGCCGCGGCGGCGCCGGTGGTCTCAGTGAGGGCGAGGTGAGCGGTCTGGACGGTTTGGCCTTGAGCGCCGTGCACGGTGGTGGCGTAGGCGAGCTCGACGTGGGCTTGGGCGTAGCCGGCGGGAACGACCCGGTCACGCCCGTGTTCGTGGAGCAGGAGGGAGCCGTCGTCGCCGATGCCCGCCACGGTCCAGGTCTGGCGGTTCGCGACACCGAGGTTCGGGTCGTTGTGGCGGGTGGCGACGGTGTCTCCGAGCCCGATCGTCTCCCCGCGCCCGGTCGTGAGCACTCGGCTGTCACTGTCGTTGTCGCTGCTGGTGGCGTCGTCGGATGCGCCCGTCCCTGGGTGGTGTCGGCCGAGGTCGCGGATCGCTGCGTTGAGGTCGGCGACGTGGTCTCGCCGATCGGCGATGATCAGCTCGCCGGCAGCGCCCTTCTCGGCGAGGGCTGCGGTGCGTTCGACCTCGGAGGCGTGGAGGACGATCTGGCCGCGGCGTACCAAGGCGTCGAAGACCTCTCCGGCGTCCTGGCCGGTCCGCATCTTCAGACTCAGGGCGGCGTAGTCGGAGTCGGTGAAGCGGTGCACCCGGTCGAGGTCGAGCCGCGCGGTGGGGTGGGACCAGGTGGCGGCCAGGTCGAGCACTCCGCCTCGGCCGACGGCCGGGAGCTGGTGGCGGTCCCCAACGAGCGCGATGCGGGCTCCCGTTTCGTCGGCGATGGTGAGGAGTGCGCGGGCGGTGTCTTGGTCGAGCATGCCGGCCTCGTCGATCAAGAGCAGGTCACCGGCACGGAGCCGGGCTCCTGGGTGCGGTTGTGGGTTGGGTTGGCGGGTCCAGTTGCCGTCCTCGTCCCATCGCCAGCCGTGTTGGTGGATCAGCCAGGCCGCGGAGTGCCCGTCGGCACCTGTCTCAGCGGCAGCAACCTCGGCGGCCTTCAACGTCGGAGTGACCACCACCAGCCGGTGTCGACGTCGTGCGAGCAGGGCTCGGGTCGCTCGGAATGTGGTGGTCTTCCCCGCCCCGGCGGCTCCTTCGATCACCAGCAGTCCTCCGTCGCCGCCGAGCGCGCCGACGACGCGGGCTTGTATGGGGTCCAGTCCGTTCAACACTCCGGGGCCAAAGCGGAGGCTCCGGGCGGGCCGCTCGGCCCGGCGAGCGAGCCGCTTGATGATCTCGGTCTCGACCTCGAGCACCCGCGTCGAGGTCAGTGCCCGGACGTGCTCGGGCACATCGGCGCGCGCGAGCAGGCGGGTGCAACGTTCGACGGCGCGGGCCGTGACATCCTCGGCGAGCTCGATGCGAACCGAGGAGTCGGTGATCACGCCGAGCTGGATGATGAGGACCTCGACGTGGCCGCGCAGGTCGGCGGCGTTCCAGGCCGAACGCTTGGCCTCAACCTGGCCGATGACCCAGTCCGCGGCCGCGTCGCGGTCGATCCGGCCGATCGGCACCGGATCTACGCTCGCCGACCGCTCGGGGTCGCGGTAGCCCAAGGCGTGCAGCTCTTCGTTCCACCGGGCTACGAGCTCGGCGCCATGGGTGGGGACGATCTTGTCGGGGCGTGCTTCGGCCCACGCCCGTCGTCCCCAGACCTCCCGCAACCGTGGCCCAGGCTCCTCGTCCGGGTGCTCACGACGCCAGCTGGCCTCGTAGCGGTCGATGTTGCGGCCGATCTGCGCGGCGCGGGCGCTGAACGCGCCGACGTGGGGTGCCAGTTGTTCGATGTCGCCGGAGACTGCGTCGAGGGTGTAGCCGTGCGCGGCAAGGACGGCGCGGAAGTGTGGGTCGCTCATGACGGCGGCGTGGCCGATGCCGTTGACCGCCTCGATGCTGTCGCGGATCCCCACCGAATGGACACCTCGCCAGGCGCCTGCGGTCCAGACGCGGGCGTTGATCTGGAGGTGAAGGTGGCGGTGCGGGTCGCCGGCACGGGAGGTGTAGTGCCGGATCACCGCAGCCTCGATCTGCTCCACCGGCACCTGGACCTGCCGGCCACGCGGTCCGACCCGGGTGGTGGCGTGTTGCGCGACCCAGCCGATGATCTGCTCGGCCGCCCGATCCTGTGCGGCATCCAGCGCGGTCGAGATGTCGGGGTGCAAGGCGGCGGCCAGTGACCAGGTCTTCGGGCCGTTGACGACGACCTCGACGAACCGCAAAGCCTTGGCATCATCGCGGAGCCGGCCCTTGGGCTTGCCGGTGTCGACGTCGAGGCCGGCCACCCAGGCCTCGTAGGCATCACCGGTGAGGCTGCCCGCCTGGGCGACATGATCAGCGCCCGCGACGTAGCGGGTGGCAACACCGGTGCCCTCGGCCAGGTAGTAGTCGTCCGCCCGGGACCGATCCCGCTCCACATAGGCCCGCGCCGCCCTCGCCGCGCCTCGGTAGAACTTCACCCCACCATGCACGCCGACCACCCCGAAACCCGAGTCCCCAACGAGTCCGTCGACAACCAACGGATGCCCTAGAAATGCCGCGTGGGCCGCCCGACCACGGGCGACCCATCTACGTCATTCGTAGCATGCGTCCCGACCAATTTGGGAGGTGCTTGGGCAGGCTTCGGAGGGTCGCGGTGCCCACATCTTCGGAGTCGTGAAGAGTCGACGATTGCCAACGGCTGGAGCGAGATCACGCGTGGTGATTACGTGGTCGGTGACCCGGGTCGCGATGACTCGTCGACCGGACCGCCGGACCTGTGGTGGGCCTCCCCGTAACGACGGCGGCGTCAGCGGGCCCGATGTGCCCGGGCTGCGGGGAGCCCGGGCATCGGTGTCACTGATGTGAGGTCGGGATGCTCAGCGAGTCGGTGAACATCTCCTGGTCGTTGGCGCGGAGTCCGTTCGGTTCGGTCGCCGTGCACAACCGCGGCGGATTGCCCGGTCCGGTGGCGGTGCCCGGGCAGACGAACAGGTCCACGGCGCGGGTGTCGCTCCACACCGGGTGTGCCCGTCCGTTCGTCACGGTGAGTCCGGTGTAGTCGCCGTAGAACTGGCCGCCGTTCGGGCCGGGGAACTGGGTCGGCGGCGGCATGGAGCTCGTCGTGACGCGGTCGGTGCCGAAGCGTGTGAGGTCGCGGGTCCCGGAGAGGCTGAGGTCCGAGTAGCCGGTCGTCTCATCCGCGCCGTACTGCCGGTCGTAGTAGTCGACGGCGAGAGTGCCTCCTGAGCTGAACGCCGCCCACTGCCAGAACTGGTCGGTCGTGGACTGCCGGCGCTCCTGCGTCACCGAGGTCGCCGCCCGGGGGTCGGTGGTCGTGCCCGTGAAGGTCGGCCTGGCACGGGACACCCAGCCCTCACGCAGCGTGCCAGGTGTCCCGTGCCGCGCCCCACCATCCCTGCGCCGGGCGTCGGGTTCGCGTCTTTCTGGCATCACTCGCGCCAGCTGCGGGTACCGAGGGCGTGTCGACGGGGCCAGGTGACAGCGACACCGGCGGCGATCCGAACCGTCAAACAGTGGCGTAGTGATCCATCTCTTATCGGGAAACAGTCATGACCACCAGCCACCCGTCCCAGGGCGACCAGCCGCTCGTGCATGAGTACATCCGGCGCTTCGGACGCCGTCCGAGCGCCGCCGAGCTGGAGAAGTTCCGGGCATCCCAGGCCCCCGATCTCGCGGTGCTGGCCAAGATGCGGCACCGCTTGGCGCACCTCATCACGCGGATCTGATCCGCATCTGCTTATCGGGCCGCGTCGCCACGTGAAGCGGTTGCACAGACCGCATTGCGCGAGCCATCCGGGTCGATCGCCGCGTGCCCGCCCTCTCCCCAGACCAGGAGCCATCGCATGTCCACTGACGCCATCGTCATGCTGAAGGATGACCACAAGCAGATCCGGCGCGCATTCCGCGACTTCGAGGACGCCGGCGACGCCGCCCACCAGACCAAGGGCGAGCTCGTCGCGAAGATCATCGAGCTTCTGACCGTGCACACCTACATCGAGAACGAAGTGATGTACCCCCGGGTCCGCGAGCTCGTGCCCGAACTCGAGGACGACGTCTTGGAGTCCTACGAGGAGCACCACGTCGCCGACGTCCTGGTCATGGAGCTGACAGGGATGGACCCCGAAGATGAGCGCTTCACGGCCAAGACCACGGTCCTGATCGAGAACGTTCGGCACCACATCGAGGAAGAGGAGAACGAGTGGTTCCCGCAGGTGCGTGAGGCGCTGGGCCGCAAGGTGCTCCAAGACCTCGGTGCCCAGATGGCGCAAGCGCGCGAGCGGGCACCTCGAAGCCCGGCTCAGCCCAGCGCGCTGAAGAAGGCCGTTGACGCGGTCATCTCCTGAGGACTGCCCCGATGTGCACGATCACCTGGGAGTCGAGCCAACGACGGCTGCGGTTGTCAGGGTGCTGTGAGGCTCAGGACCGGGAAGCAGTCCGGGACGCGCTCGCTGCCTGCGAAGGTGAAGGCCGCGTGCTGATCGTCGACCTGACCGCGGTCACGTCGCTGGCACCTGCGGTGGCTGAGGTCGTGCTCGCCGCACGCGACCGCGGCGAGGGTTGCCGCGTGAACGTGCTCCGCCGTCAAGGTAGTGCTGTGGCGCAGGTACTCGCCGACATCGAGTCACGCTGATGTCTCGGAGTCGAGTCCGGAATCCGGCTCCGCGTCCCCGCCGGCTCTCCGCGCTCCCCAGCGCGGATAGTGCGCAACTGAAGGTGATCGAGCGTGGGGCCCGGCCGCAGATCAGCCGATCCGAGGCCGGGCCCCACTCATCTCCCCGGTGACCTCAGGTTCCCTGGGCGTCGGAGCGGACGTGCTCCGTTGCCGCCTGGCCCTCCTCCTTCATCTGCGCAGCCGAGTCGGCCGCCGTGTTCTTGACCTCGGCGGCGGCCTGGCCGGCGGTCTCCTTGAGGTCCTGGGCGACCTGCTGGCCGACCTGCTTCGCCTCCTCGAGGAGCGGTGCCCCCTGGTCGCGGACGGTGTCCACGACGGTCGAGGCGACCTGGGCCTCCTTCTGCGAGGCCGGGAACAGCCCGGCGAGGACGACACCTGCCCCGAACGCGACCAAGCCGGCCGCGAGCGGGCTGCCCTCGACCCTGTCCGTGGTCGTGCTGACCGCGTCCTGCGCCCGGTCTGCGACGCCATGGGCTGCGTCACCGACGCTGCCAGTGGCGTTCGAGGTCGTCGAGGCTGCGCCCGAGCGCAGGTCGTGAGCGCTGCCCATCACCTTGTCGCGAAGACCGCTGAGCCGGTTCTTCGCGGCCTCCTTGCGGCGCTGGACGATAGCGCCGGGGCTGACCCGGTCCTGGAGCGCGTCGATGTCGGACGCCATCCGGTCCCTGGTGCTCGCGATGTCCGTGGTCAGCTCTTCTGTGCTCGAGCCCATGCTGCGTCCTCCTTGAGTGTCTGCTGCGTCTTGGGCAGCTGCGGGTTGCTGCTGCGAAGTGCCGTCCGCCCAGTGAGGGCGAGGGCGGCGGTGATCACAGCCCAAAGGGCCGTCACGATGAGTGCCGAGAGCCAGAGCGGGAGACTGTTGTCGAGGGCGAAGATGATGGTCAGGGACAGGAACAGCAGGACCATGTGGCCTGCCACGCCTGCGCCGCCGAGCAGTCCGGCGCCCTTCCCGGCCTTCTTCGCCTCGTCCTTCATCTCGGTCTTGGCCAGCTCCATCTCCTGCTTGATCAGCGTGGAGAGGTCGGTCGCGACGTCACTGAAGATCTCCCCGAGTGAGCGCTCGTCGGTGCCGGCGACAGGCCGTCCATCACTGCTGGCGGCGTGCGACCCGACCCAGGTCTGGTCAGGAGGCTGCTGCGCCGTCATCGCAGGTCCCCGCTGCCGCCCAGCTGACCCGGCGTCGAGGGCGCGGTCGGCACGCCCGTGTCGTGCCCGTGGGTGTCGTGGGTCTCGCGCGGGTCGGGCATGTACGGCGACCCGGACGGCGCGCCGCCACTGGTCGGCGCCGCGGTCGGCGCCGCGGTCGGCGTCGTGGTCGCCGGGGTGACGGGTGCGACGCCGGTGATCCCGTTGGCGCGGGTTGCGGCGTCGGCCCGGGTGTCCTCGACCGCCTTCGCGCCGGCGATGCCGTCGGCAGCGCCGCGGGCGAGTCGCCCGACGACGAGGCCGGCTGCGAGCGCGCCGATCAGGAAGGTGCCGGGACGCTGGCGCGCGAACCGGCGTACGTCGTCGAGCAGCTCGCCGGGCTCGCGGCTCTGCAGGTGCTCGCCGACCGACCTGGCGTAGCCGGAGACCTGGCGGGTGAGGTCGGCTGCGAGGCCGGGGGCGGCCTGGGACGTCATCGACTGCAAGTCGTCGCCGAAGGTGCGCAGCGTTCCGGCGAGCCGGTCCTGCTGCTCCTTGGATTGGGCGTTGACCTGGGTCATCGCCTCGTTCATCACGTGGCGTGCCTGAGCCGCCGCCTCGGAGGCGACGTTGCCGGCCTCCTGGTGCGCGACGCCCGCCAGGTGGCGGCCCTCATCGGTCGCGGTGCTGGCCGCGTCCTGTGCTCGTTCCGTGGCCGTGGGACTGCTGGTCATAGGGCTCTCCTTCGATGGGTGTGGCGTGGGGTCTCCAGGGACTCGACGATCGAGAACGAACGCGGAGCGTTGCTAGTACCTGGGCCGCGATGTGTGGGGGGTGTTGGTCCAACTGACGTCGCCGTCACGGGCAAAGCCGCGCCGCGCTGCGTCTGACTTCGCGTCCCTGCCGGACGTCGACGCATGAGTGGTCATGCCTTCTCGCGGGCTCCTGTGTCGGAGACTCGCGCCCTCTTCTTGAGCGCTCCGGCAATGACAGCCGTGCGGCACGGTGCCCAAACACCGTGGACACTAAAACCACGACAGTGGGTGACCGGCACGTCGCGCCCAACTCGGCCCCGAGTCGTTGTAGCCCATCGCGAAGATCTTGGGCACAGCGGCGCTGACTATCGGAACGAAGATTCCCGTAGGCCCGTGCAGCACCCCCCAATGGCGCTCGGTGCGATCCACAGGCGGCACGACCAGGTTGTGGATGTCGACTCGATCCGTGGCTTGGTCGGTGAGGACGGTCGAGAGACCGCAGAACCATATGCGGAGGCCGCCGCCTCGAAGAACCCCGTCGCACTCTGCGCGTCTACCGTGGGAGACGCGCACATCTGCGCGCTTGGACATTGACCGCGGCGATCGTGGCTGCGACAGACGTGAAGTCGACGTCACGCGGCAAAGCGCGTTGCCCGGTCAGGGTCGACTGTGCATTACCCAAAGCCGGGTCGCCGGCCCCCTAGGCCGGCGACCCGCGAGCCTGACGTCTCCATTCGTCGGGCTCTCGCCCAGGATGGCACTTCCGCCCGGTCGTGCCTCAGGACGTTGCCTATGCCGGTACCCACGCCCAGGTCTCTTGACTACCGAGCCCGACTGAACAAGTGCCGCCTCGGGCACAGCTCGCGGGGCTGAGGGCGCTGCAAGCGTTGCGGCGGAATCTGCGTCGTACGTCAGTTGCAGCTACTCGTCGCGGCGTGGCTGAGTACTGGCAGATTGCGCAGCTAGGGGTCGACCGGGCTGGCAAGAAGACGCGTTTGGGTTCTCGGGGTCGACCAGGCAGAGGGCGGCCGAACAGCCGGGCGGCAGCGATCAGATTTGCCGCCCGCAGTTGACCCCGTCGCTGGCTGGGCGGCTCTGCTCCAACGCCATGTTGGGCGACGGCCAACGGCTGGACGACCTTGCCGCTCAGGCGGAGCCCCTGATTGCGAGCATCTGCTCGACGCATGCAGGTAGAGCGAGCGGGAACCGCGTCTGCATGATTGATGCTCCATTGCGCGCGCTGGTCCTGTCCTGCACCCTCAAGCGTTCGCCCGCGGAGTCCAGCTCGGTGCTGTTGGGCGAGCAGGTCCTCCGGCGACTCGAGGAGGAGGGTGTCACCGGCGAGGTCGTCAGGGTCGTCGACCATGACGTGAAGTTCGGGGTCGGCACCGACGAGGGCGACGGTGACGGCTGGCCCGCGATCCGCGCGAAGCTGCTGGCCAGCGACATTCTTGTCATCGCGACGCCGATCTGGATGGGGCAGCCTGCGTCGGTCTGCAAGGTCGTTCTCGAGCGCTTGGACGCCGAGCTCGGCGAGAGCGACGACCAGGGCCGCATGCTGACCGAGGACAAGGTCGCGCTCGTGGCCGTGGTGGGCAACGAGGACGGCGCCCACCACGTGATCGCGGAGTGCCTGCAGGCGCTCAACGACACCGGGTTCAGCATCGCGTCGAACGCCGGCACCTACTGGGTCGGTGAGGCGATGCAGTCCACCGACTACCGCGACCTGGATCCCAGCCCGGAGAAGACCGTGTCAGCGACCGACGGGGCCGTCCACCACGCCGTCCATCTCGCCCGGCTGCTCAGGGACGCTCCCTACCCGCCGTCCTGAGACTGGTCTACCTGAGGTTGGGGAGCACCTCGCGGCCGTAGAACTCGATCATCTCCAGGAAGTGCGGACCCATGTTGGCGACGTACAGCTCGTCGTAGCCGGCGTCGGCGTACTTCCGGATCTGATCGAGGTGCTTCTCGACGTCGGTGCCCGCGACGACCGAGTCCTGGGTCGACTCCATGGTGACCAGCTCGGTGGCCTGCTCGAAGTGCTCCGGGGTGGGGAGCACCTGCGCGAGCTCGCCCGGGAGCCCGGCGTTGGGCCACAGCCGGTGGGCGTGCTCCCACCCCTCCTGCTCGGTGGGCGCGAAGGCGACCTTGGCGCCGGCCTGGGCCGGCTTGCCGCCGGACATCTTCTTGAAGCGACCGACGAGATCGGCGTCCGGGGCCGTGCCGATGTAGCCGTCGGCGATGCGCCCGGCGAGGTCGAGCGCCTTCGGACCGAACGCGGACATGAAGATCTCGGGCGGCGTATCCGGGACGTTGTAGATCCGTGCGTGGTCGACCGCGTAGTGACGCCCGCGCGAGGTCACGACCTCGCCGGTCCACAGCTCGCGGATGAGCGCCACGGCCTCCTCCAGCATCTCCAGGCGGACGTCGGCCGGTGGCCACGGTCCTCCGAGGATGCTCTCGTTCAGGGCCTCGCCGGTGCCGACGCCCAGGGTGAAGCGTCCCTGCAGCAGCTCGGCACAGGTGCCTGCGGCCTGGGCGACGATCGCCGGGTGGACGCGAGTCGTGGGGCAGGTCACCGCTGTGGTGACGTGCAGCTCGCAGACCTGGCTGATGGCGCCGATGACGCTCCACACCAAGGGGCTGTTGCCCTGCTCGTTGTTCCAGGGGTGGAAGTGGTCGCTGATCCACAACCCGGTGAACCCGGCCTTCTCGGCCGCCGCGGCTTGTGCGATGAGCTCAGCGGGGGAGTACTCCTCGGTGGACAGGAAGTAGCCGATGCGCATGGTGCTCCTCAGGCGGGTAGGCGGCGTCTCAGGTCAGTGGCGGATCAATGGCGGGTCAGTGGCTGGATTTGCCGCCCTTGCGGCCTGCCTTCTTCTTCTGGGCCGTGGTCCCGCCCTGGCTGCTGTCGCCGCCCGTGCCCGACTGCTCGCCGCCGTGCTTGGAGGCGTCGGGGGAGTTGGCGATCTTCGCGGCCCGCTCCTTCGACATGCCCTTGTCCTTGAGGGCTTCGTACTGCTTCTCGTTCTTCACGTGTGCGGACTTGCCGGGCATCACTGACCTCCTCGGTCGTCCCATCTGACTTCGGCGCCGGTACCCGCGGTCCTCGGGCGACACGCAGGCCGAACCAGCGACACGCGACCGGGTGAGGGCGAACCCTCAGGGGTTGAAGAGCACCTTGACCATGCCGTTCTTCTTGTCCCGGAAGTCGGCGTACGCCGACGGGGCCGCGTCCAGGGGCAGGTGGTGGGTCGCGAACGACTCGACACCGAGCACGTCCTCGTCCTGGGTCAGCAGGTCCAGGATGTCGTCGCTCCAGCGGCGTACGTTGGCCTGGCCCATCCGCAGGGTCAGCTGCTTGTCGAAGAGCTGCATCATCGGGATCGGGTCGACCGCGCCGCCGTAGACCCCGGAGATCGAGATCGTCCCGCCCCGCCGTATGGCGTCGAAGGCGGTGGAGAGGGCCGCGAGCCGGTCCACGCCAGCCTTCTTGATGAAGGGCTGTGCGATCGCGTCGGGCAGCATGCCCACGACCTTCTGGGTCATCTCGACGACAGGGGAGCCGTGCGCTTCCATGCCGACGGCGTCGATCACGGCGTCGGTGCCGCGGCCGCCGGTGAGCTCCCGCACGCGGTCGGCGAGCTCCTTGCCGGCCTCGTCGATGTTGATGACCTCGGCGCCCCGCGCGGCGACGCGGGCGAGACGTTCGGGCACCCGGTCGGCGACGATCACGCGCACGTCCCGGTGCAGCGCGATCCGTGCCGCCATGTCGCCGATCGGACCGGCGCCGAGGACGAGGAGCGTGTCCCGGGACCCGACGCCGGCGTACTCGACGGCCTGCCAGGCGGTCGGCAGGACGTCGGAGAGGAAGACGAAGCGATCGTCGGGCGGACCCTCGGGGACCTTGATGGCGCCGTACCCCGCGAGTGGGACGCGGAGGTACTCCGCCTGTCCGCCGGCGACCTGGCCGTAGAGCAGGCTGTAGCCGAGCAGGCTCGCGCCGGTGCCGTGCTCGCGGTTCTGGGTCGTCTCGCACTGGCTCTGCAGCCCACGCTGGCACATCCAGCACTCGCCACAGCTGATGTTGAACGGTACGACGACGCGGTCGCCTGGCTGCAGGTTCGTGACGCCCGCGCCGACCTCCTCGACGATGCCCATCGGCTCGTGGCCGACGACGTCCCCGGCGGTCATGAACGGGCTCAACGGGTCGTAGAGGTGGAGGTCGGAGCCGCAGAGCCCGGTCGTGGTGACCCGGATGATGGCGTCGCTCGGATCTTTCAGGATCGGGTCGGGGACCTCCTCCACGCTCATGTGCTTGGGGCCTTGCCAGGTGACGGCGCGCATGGGTCACTCCCTTCGGTTTCGGTCCTAGGGCTTGGTAACCCTCGCTGTGTGTCGCATTCGGTGTCGCCTTCGCCTATCTCCACGTCGATGCCGGACCGGCCGGCAAGGTCACGAAGGTCACGCGTGGGGGTGGTCACGGCTGGGTGCGGCGGCTCACCGGTCCCTGGCGCAGGGCGCGGCGACCGCCGTCGAGGAGTGTGCGGGCCCGGAGCACGGCGCTGGACGAGTGCTCGCTGGAGGCCATGCCCGCGAGCATCTCGGCGAGCACGGATGGAGCGTCATGTCGGGGAGTCCAGCCCAGCACGGTGCGGGCTCGGCTGGCGTCGAGCACGGGAACCTGGAGGGCGAGGTCGATCCAGCCGACGTCGACCGGTTGCAGGTGGGCTCGCCAGGACAGGTCCACGGCTGCACGCAGCAGTGGAGACGGTAAGTGCAGCGGTCGGGCACCTAGCGCCTCGGCGATGGCGTCGCGGTCCAACAAGGGCTCCGTGACGAGATTGAACGCGCCGGGAGTGTGGGTCTCGAGCGCGGCGCTGATCGCGCTGGCGACGTCGTCGGCGTGCACGACCTGAAGGGTGAGCCCCCGATCGAGCGGCAGCACGGGCACGTGGCGCAGCACGGCCGCCGGGACGAGTGCCGGCAGGAAGTAGCGCAGCTGTGAGCTGCCGGCCGTCCGTTGACCGATGATCCCGGGCCGCGTCCGCGTGACGAGGACATCCGTGCGTGCCTCGAACGCGTCGAGCAGCCGTTCGGCGGCCACCTTGTGGCGGCTGTACGCCGAGGTGGGTATCCCGTCAGTCGGCCAGTCCTCATGTACGGGCTCGCTGCCCGTCCGTGGTGAGTAGGCGCCGATCGAGGACTGGTGGACCAGGTGCGGGACACCGGCCGCGGCGGACGCGTCGAGGACCCGACGTGTGCCGCCGACGCCGACGCTCTCCAGGTAGTCGGGACGATGTGTCGGCTGGAAGCCCCAGACGAGGTGCACCACGGCGTCGGAGCCCGCGAATGCCCGAGCGAGCACGTCGTGGCAGTCCGTCGACAGGTCTGCCTCCACCCACGACACCGTGTCGTCGTTCGCCGGTGGCCGACGCGCTACCCCGACGACGTCGTGCCCGTCGGCGAGCAACCGCCGGACCAGGGCGCTGCCGACGTTTCCTGTCGCGCCCGTCACCGAGACCCGCATCTCAGACTCCGTGTGCCTTCGTCATGTGTGTCGGTACCCACGAGAGCGTTGCTCGACGGTCACTCGGCCGACGTCCCCAGGAAGTCGAGGATGGCCGCCGCGACGTGGCCCGGCGCTTGTTCGGCCTGGTGGTGCCCGCTGGTGATGAGGCGATGCTCGAGGCTCCCAGCGACCCAGGGTGCCCAGATCTCCGCTGGGTCACCGTGGATGTCGAGGTCGTCGTCGGCCGACTCCAGGAGCAGCGTCGGACAGGTGATGCGAAGCCCCGCAGCGCTGTCGGCGGCATCGTGGTCAACGATTCACGGCACGAGGCAGCCGCGGCGTGCGAATGAAGCGGGATTGGCCATGACGATCGGCCCGGAGCGCAGCTGTCAGCGGTAGTCAATGCTGCCGCACAGCAAGCATTCGAAGATGCGCACTGACGCGTACTCCTCGAAGTCGACCGACGTCAACGCCCACTCATGGGTATCCGGGCTACCGCACGCGGTGGTGTCGATTGTCGCGGTCATACGAGCCGTCCCCTTCTCCGCGGTCGGAGATGCATGCGTAAGGATCCCGCCCAATGCGTACCCGCGCCGACCGCAATCGATGCTGCGGCGTCGTCGGCTTGAACCCGAACACAAACCGGACGGCTCTGTGGCTTCCCTGGCGGCTATTCGTCGCTCCTTTCTGGGGATACGAGCGTGCATGGTGAGCGTCACATCAGAGAGCCGCCGTCTACCCGGCCTCGTGGCGCCGAGTGCCAGAAGCATCCCGCTCTCACGCTTACGGCGCCCCGTGGCAGCCGAGGGCGCCATCCGCTGCAAGCGATTCCGAGACGCTGATGTTCGACAACGCGATGGGCTCGTGTCGCGGTGGGCGAGTACACGCGTCTCCGTCGAGACATAGTCCGACGCCCGGGCCCGCCGATCACGGGCCCGAGGGGGATTTGGCTCACCCCGTGACAGTGGGGCCACGGACTACGACGACAAACACGTGACAAAATTCACTGCGTGTGGCTTTGAGCCGCCTGCGGTGATGAGGCGACAGTTGCTTTCCTTTACTTTCACCTATCGGCTGCCGACAATCTCTTTGCACAGGCCGCCGACACTGACGTGGGGGGTGTCGGCGGCCGTGCCTCGGCGACCCGGTCCCGACGAGGGGGCCCAGGGACGTCGTCACCGCTGGCAAACTCGGATCGCTCAGTGACGCCGGAGGCGCTGTTCAATTCTGCCCCCCAGCCGCGAGACCTTCACCGCAAGTAGGAAGCACCCAGCGATAACGAGCACGAGCACTGCCTTCTCCGCCGCTCCGGTCGCTGGATCTCCGACGCCAATGACCAATGAGACGGTGAGCGATGCGAGGACGAGGAGCGTCGCCCACCGTGCGAGCCGCACCCAAGCGTTCATCCATCGACGGTACGCCGCGAGCGTGTTTGATAGAAGCCGTCGGTAGCTCGCCTCCTCTCGCGGTTCGCTACCCGTTCGAGTCTCGGAGCGCCCGTGGGGCGCGCGTCGGTCTCCCACTCAGTGGGAGAGTCCGGCACTAGCTTCTTCCGAGCGGGTCGAAGGTCGCCGCTGTTCCAGGGTCCGCGAGTTTCAGTCGGAGTCCGTCGACCTGACGGGCTGTCTCACTGATGCCGCCATCGCTTCGACCGCAGCGGACGCCTTCGCCGGTTCATCCGATTGAACCCGCCCGAGGACCTCGCGACAGCGGGCAGCGCGGTTGTAGCAGGGCGTGGTGGGGAACAGGCCTACTGTGGAGGAGTCACCCATCTTCGCGTCGGTGGAGCGCGACCTCGAGGTTTCATATGAGCTTCTCGCCTTTCCGGGCGGATCTCAGGATGCCGTCGATCGCGTTGCGGTATCCCCTGCCGACGGCGTTTCGGACGTGCAGGCTGCAGAGATCGTCGAGGCGGAGACGTCGATAGGCGATTCAACGACCTGAGCTGGCACGAGCCGAACCCGCCGCGTGCCAGCACCGTGTCGCCGATTGAACGATCGACAGCGCCCAAACGTCGTCAGTCACCTATCCGGTCCGGGCGAGAATCCTCGGCTTTGGAGGCACGCACACGCACCTCGCTTGTCAACGGGACGCTGCGGCCCGGGGAATCCGGGCGCATCCATCGCAGAGGAACACGCTACCTGCGGAGTCGGCTGGCCGGACGCGGATCCGTGGTGGTCGGTCTTGAGGCAGCCGGCACCCCCAAGCGCCGGCTGCCCCGTAGCCTTGGCGTCTCGGGATCGCAAAGGCTGAAGGTAAAGCTGACGGTAAGGACTGCACGACGCTGCGGCGGTCTGTGAATGGAACGGCCAGCGCAACCGCCCTCGCGCGTGCGTTTTCAGTTGGAGATGGACCAGCCTGGGCGAAAGATCCACGTTGCCGGGCGGCTCCACCCCTGCTGAGAACCAACGGAAAAGACATCTCATCTGCTCGAGCGAGACGTCCGTACTGCGCGCGATGTGTCCTGCGCTGGAGAGCCAGTCGATGCCGGGGCAGTGATGAAGTCTCGGCGAGGGAGGGGGACCTCCTGGCCACGTTAGACGTCTGAGTGTTCGACACCGTCGACAGGGCGTAGGACACTGCCAAACGGTCTTCCGCTCGGGCAGAGCGCTGAAGTCCGGCGACATGGCTTGAGCGAACCGATCTCCCACGCGGGACGCCTAGGATCAGCCGCAGCCTCGCTCGAGATTGACGGGTAGAAGATGATTACAAGCAGGACGCGAGATCCTGCGGCGCGCACCGTCACGGTTCTAGCCGTTCTGTGGCTGGCTCTTTTGACTGTCGTCGACGTCCTCCTGCCGGCCAACGTCGTCCCCGACCCTCTGTTCGCGGTCTCGCCACTCATCGCTTGCTCGGTGCTGAGGCCGCGCGCCACCGCCGCGTTCGGCGCGGCGGCCGTTGCTCTCCTAGTGGTGTCGGGCGTGTGGAACGAGACATGGAGCACCGGGCAGCAGTGGGTCCGGCTCGTCGACGTTGTCCTGATCAGCTTGGTTGCCGTCTGGATCTCTGACGTCCGGATGCGTCGCGAACAGCACACACAGCGCATTGTCGCGATCGCAGAAACCGCGCAGCGCGTCATCCTGCCGACGATCCCCACCTCCGTCGACACGCTCGTGACCGCGACCCGCTACGTCTCGGCGGCCCAGGACGCCGTCGTTGGCGGCGACCTCTACGACTACTCCCACACTCCGAGACACACCCGATTCATCGTCGGCGACGTCCGCGGCAGCGGCCTGCCAGCGGTCGAAGAGGCCGCCCGCACCATCCGGGCCTTCCGGCAAGCTGCTGCGGCCGATCAGCCCTTGACCGAGGTCGCTGCCGAGATGGACGCCTACATGAACCAGTTCTTACGCGAGGGCGAGTTCGTGACTGCGCTGCTGATCGATCTGACCGACCGGGAGACGATCACCATCGTCAGCTGCGGCCACCCGCCCCCTCTGCTCGTTCGGCTGGACAAGAGCGCTACCTTCCTCGAATCACCGCCCTCGATGCCGCTCGGCCTGAGCCGACTATTCACGGAAAGTCCCCGTCCGGAGACGGCCACGTTCACGTGGCAGCCCGGTGACCGGCTGCTGCTTTACACCGACGGACTCAGCGAAGCTCGCGACACGGCACGACAGTTCCTGCCGCTACTCGACCTAGCGCCCCATCTCCAGACCGGAACCCTGGAGACGGCGCTCGATGACTTGCTCCTCCGGGTGCGTTCCCACATCCCGGACGGCGCGATGCGCGATGACCTCGCCGTCGTCCTACTGGAACAGCCACCAATCGAAGAGCACACCGCATACTCGGTTAGCAACGCCACAGCTGCGCCACCTCGGTGAGCTGCACATCTCGGTGTCGAAGGAAGCCGTGTCATCCCTGCCACTCGAGGGACACGGCGCGTGAGGACATCCTCGACCCAGAGTGCCCGTGAATGAAGATGACTTGGCTTCTCCTCCGGTCGAGGCCGGACGGACGACTCCGGCGCGCTCCCACCCCGGTTGCATGTCGCAATGACCCGGCCCTCGGCGACTAGGCAGGTCCTACTCGGTTCGCCTTCGGGCCGACAGCGACCTCGCCGCCGGCGACGACGTCACCGCTCGTCACTCCCGGCCGCCTCACCGATCGCGACCCGGACCGCAGCCGCCGAGGAAGTCGACGCCGGGGGATCGTGATCATCGCGCCGCTGGCGTTCGCCGAGAACTTCGGCGTGAAGGGCACCGTCGCTGCGGCCTCGCTCACCTGCGGCGACCCCACCACCAGCAGGGTGGCCACTCCGAGCAGGAGTGCGAGTAGCGAGATCCGGCGCCGCGGACGTCGCGGCGCGCGATGCATTCTGCGCTCCCTCATTTGCGGCGCCCTGTTCGTGCCCTTCCACTGCTGATGCCATTCCCGCTCGTCGGCAGACATCCGGTAACTTGGGAGTGCATCGGCGCGCGGCGAACTGGGCGTCCGAGATCGGCAAGCCGATGTGGATCCGCGAGGGCCGTGAGGGTGCGGCGCATGCCGGAGCGCGGTAGGGGACCGAACTCCGGGAGGTGCCGGTCGCGCCCGGCTCATCAGTCCGCAAATAGTCCGCAACAAGTTCTGCGGGGACCGTTTTCGTCCGTCGGTAGCCAAAAACACCAAAGCACTGTTTCTGCAGGTCAAATGGTACTTATGGGCGCTTCTCGACGACGACCGTCGCCGTCCAATAACCGGCGGAGTCGTTCCGCTTCAACGTCTGAGTCCGTTGTGAAGCCCGGGGTGACCCTAGGGTCACTCCGACTCCTGGTTCCTCTCGGTCGGAGCACTCGAGACGTGACACCCAACAAATTGGGGCTACATCTGAGAGACACCGACCCGCTTCAGCCATGACGCGCGATCGCAACAGTTCTTGCCGCGCGACCTGGCGTACGGTCACGCATCGTGAGGAGCGCTCAGAGATGAACGTCGCGCGCAAGCTTCAGATTCGGCCGGCGATGACGGTGGTGGTGCTCGGCCGCCCGAGCGGTGTCGACCTGGAGATCCCGTCGGAATGCCTGGTCGTGAGCGACCCGGCCGATGCGGCGACGGCGGATGCGGTCGTGGCGTTCGTCGTACGTGCCGAGGACCTGGACACGATCGCCGCGCCGGCGTTGGAGGCGGCCCGCGACGACCGGCTCGCCTGGATCCTCTATCCCAAGAACCGTCAGCTCGGCACCGACGTCAACCGCGACATCCTCGCCGCGCTGGCTGCCGAGCGGGGGGCCCATCCGGTGCGCCAGATCGCGATCGACGCGGTCTGGTCGGCGTTGCGGTTCAGGCCGGCCTGAGCCCTCAGTAGGGTCTGGCCGTGAGCGGTTACTGGTTCAAGCGCAAGCGGTACGGCTGGGGCTGGACACCCGTCACCTGGCAGGGCTGGACGATCGTCGTCGGGCTGGTGGTGGTCGTGGTCGTCGCCGCGATCGGACTCGGCGAGGACCCGAGCCCGGGTGCCCTGGCGGCGTACTTCGTCGTCGTCACCCTCGCCGTGGTGGCCGTCATCCTGCTCTCGATCGCCAAGGGCCCGCGGCCGCGGTGGCGCTGGGGGCGGTCGTCGGAAGACGACCCGACCGAGGATCTCTGACTACCATGCGGGCCATGCCCAGTCCTGAGCGTGCCGATCTCGACGAGCGGCTCGTCACCATCCACACCGACGGCGGGTGCAAGCCCAACCCGGGGCCGGGCGGCTGGGGCGCGGTGCTGCGGTACGGCGACCACCTGCTCGAGATGTTCGGCGGTGAGGCCGAGGCAACGACGAACAACCGGATGGAGCTCACTGCGCCGATCGCAGCGCTCGAGGCCCTGACCAGGCCCGTCCAGGTGCACCTCTACACCGACAGCTCCTACGTCCGTAACGGCATCACGTCCTGGCTGGCGAGCTGGAAGCGCAACGGCTGGAAGACGGCCGGTAAGCAGCCGGTGAAGAACGTCGACCTCTGGCAGCGGCTCGAGCAGGCGTGCGAGCGCCACGAGGTCCAGTGGTTCTGGGTCAAGGGGCACGCAGGCGTGCCCGACAACGAGCTCGCCGACCAGCTGGCGACCCGCGGCCTGCGCGAGGCGATGGGCCCCAGCGCCTGACCGGTGCCGGCGCGTCAGGCGTCGCCGCGCCCGGCGACGATCTGCTCGACCAGGATGTCGCCGTGGCCGGCGTGCCGGGCCAGCTCCTGGATCATGTGCGCGTAGATGAAGCGGAGCGAGACCGGCCCGTGGTGCCAGGGGTACTCGTCGTCCAGCCCGTGGGTCGCGGCGATCCGGCGGGAGCCTTCGCAGGCGGCGGCGTACGCCTCGCGCACCGACGCGACCGTGTCCGAGGGGTCGAGCACGAAGCTCTCGTCGACCGTGTCGGGGATGCCGACCTCGCCCCGCGGCACGCCGGCGACCCGGGAGTGGAACCACACCTTCTCGACGAACGTCGCGTGCTTGACCAGGCCGAGGGGGGTCGTCAGCGACGGCACGAGCCGGCGCCGCGCCTCGTCGTCGTCGAGGTCGTCGAGCAGCCCCGCGATCTCCGTGCGCTGGACGTCGAGCATCCCCTCGAGCAGCTCGCGCTCGCCGGCCAGGTGCAGAGTCATGGGCGAAACGTTAGAGCGCCCTGGGATCGCACCGCCGCTCGGGGAGCATGATGAGCTCGTGACGCTCTATGAGCGCGTCGGAGGGTTCGACGCGATCCTGGCGCTCTGCCGACGCTGGCACGAGCTCTGCTCGGCCGACCCTTTGGCGGGGCACCCGTTCGAGCACATCACCCTGCCTCACCACGACGAGCGGCTGGCCGCCTACCTCGCGGAGGCGCTGGGTGGGCCGCCGCTCTACACGGCCGGCTACGGCGACGAGTCCTTCATGCAGCGCCTGCACGCCGGCAACGGGGACCATCCGGACCTCTACGAGGCATGCCTGGCTCTGTTCGACCGGGCGCTCCTCGACGTCGGGATCGCGAAGCCTGCCGCGGGGGAGGTCTCGGCGTACTTCCGCGCTGCCACCGCCGCGATGGCGGCCTACCACGACAGCATCGACCAGGTGCCGGACGACCTCCCGATGAACCGCGTGGTCAGCGACGGGTGACGCCCTCGCCCAACAGGGGCGTCGCGATCTCCCACATCTCCTCGGTCAGTGGGGCCGGCCGCAGGGTGAGCGGGTCGAGGTTGACCAGGGTGCGGGTGCCCTCCGCGTGCGCGACCGAGCCGTCCGTCGACACGATCCGGAAGGCGTAGGTCACGCTGGTCCGCCCCGCCCGCGCGATCCAGAAGTGCACGTCGACGTCGCCCACCGCGGTGATCGGCAGGTGGTAGGTGAGCGAGAGCTCGCGGATCACCTGCACCGACGTCGTGGGATCGAGGCGCCAGCCGGCCTCGGCCCAGTAGTCGATCACCGCGTGGTCGAAGAGGAGCGCGTAGCGCGCATGGTGCAGCATGCCGAAGCCGTCGAGGTCGTCGAGGTAGACGCGGCGTCGACGGACCACTCCGTCGAAGGTGGTCACTGTCATGGTTCCTCCTAGGCAATACGTCCGATCGGTCGTGAA
This sequence comes from Nocardioides panacihumi, assembly GCF_039530925.1. Lineage (NCBI taxonomy): Bacteria > Bacillati > Actinomycetota > Actinomycetes > Propionibacteriales > Nocardioidaceae > Nocardioides > Nocardioides panacihumi. The sequence goes on from NZ_BAAAPB010000004.1 coordinate 365,911, forward strand.
CATTTCCAGAGCCTAGTATGCGACCGATCGGTCGTCTACTGTGTTTCCATGAACGACGGCAGACGCGCACGCGGCGACCTGACCCGGCGTACGGCGGCCCGGCGGGCGGCCATGGTCGCGACCGTCTCGGGGCTCGACGCGATCACTGTCGGCGGGCTCGCCGCCGACACAGGCCTGAGCAAGAGCGGGATCCTCACCGTCTTCCCCAACCGCGAGGCGATCCAGCTCGCGGCCGTCGCCGAGGCGCGGCGGATCTACGTCGAGACCGTCATCCGGCCGGCCTGGGGTCTGCCTGCGGGGCGGGAGCGCCTGCGCGGCCTCCTGGACAGCTGGGTCGACTACGTCCGCGCCGAGACGTTCCCGGGCGGGTGCTTCCTGACCACGTCGTCGGTGGAGTTCGGCCATCGCGACGGCGCGGTCGCGGACGCCGTACGTGCCCTCAAACGCGAGTGGCTCGACCTCCTGGAGGGCGAGCTGCGCACGGCCGGGGCCGACGACCCCGAGGAGGACGCGTTCCGGATCGACGCCTTCCTGACGGCCGCCGTCACCCGGCTGCAGCTGCTCGGCGACGACTCGTGCCTCGATCGCGCGCGACGGCTGGCCGAGGGCGTCATCTCCGGCCACTAGGTTCTCGGCATGCCCGTGCGCCTGCGCCCCGTGACCGAGACTGACCTGCCCGCGCTCGACGGTGCGGAGTCACCGTACGAGAACTTCGGCCCGCGGGCTCCGCGATCCGCCGCCCATGACCCGTCGCTGAACGCGGACCTCGGCGGGCTGGCCGTGGTCGACGACAGCGGCGCCCTGCTCGGGAACGTGAGCTGGGTGTGGCAGCGATGGGGCCCGAACGCGCAGTCTCGCAACCCGATGATCGGCATCTGGCTCACCTCGGCCGCGCGGGGGAGGGGCGCCGGGACGGAGGCGCAGCGCCAGCTCGTCGACCTCTTCTTCCTGCACACGGCCGTCAACCGCATCGAGGCGCACACCGACGTCGAGAATCTCGCCGAGCAGCGCGCCCTGGAGAAGGTGGGCTTCCAGCGGGAGGGGGTGATTCGCGGCGCGCAGTGGCGCGAGGGTGCCTACCGCGACGGCTACCTCTACTCGATCCTGCGTGCCGAGTCGGGCGCACGCTGACGGGCGCGCTGGTCGCGACCAGGCCGGTCGTCGTGAACATCGCCGCCTGAACTGCCTTCTTCCACAGGTGTCGGGACTCCGCTTGTGCGCAGTATTCGAACGTGTATACGATCTGACATCACCGCACGATCGGAGCCGCCCATGACCGCAGCAGACGCCGAGCCGCCCCGTCGGCCTGCCGCGACGCGGCGGCACGTGATGCACCGGTTCCTCGGCCGGCTGCACGAAGTGTTCGAGGAGGTGTCGACGGACACCGCATGGGCGTTGACGCCGGAAGAGCTGGCCGAGTGCCTGTGCGAGGCGTACGCGGCCCAGGGCCGGCTCGCCGCGTTGACGCTGGGTCTGGTGGCCCAGGCCGACCGCTCCGGCCTCCCCGCGTATGACGGCGAGGTGAGCTTGGTGGCGTGGCTGCGGGATCGGGTCCGGCTCGCCCCTGCCGAGGCCAAGCGGCAGATCCGCCTCGCTTCCCGGCTCGAGCACCACGACGTCACCCGGCGGGCGCTGGGATCGGGGGCGTTCCCGGTCGCGTCCGCTGCGGTGATCATGCAGGCGCTGGACGCGCTGCCGGCCGACGTCGATCCGACGGTGATCGAGGAGGCCGAGGCCTATCTGGCCGGGGAGGCCCACGCCCACGACTCCCAGGCGCTGCGGCGTCTGGCGGCGCACCTGCACGAGGTGATCGACCCCGATGGCGCCGATCAGCGGCTTGCCGAGCAGCTGGCGAGAGCCGAGGCCGAGGCTGCCCGCCAGTGCTTCCTGCAGCTGCGGCACGACGAAGGGACCGCGACCAGTGAGGGCACCTTCCGGATCCCGCTGCTGCAGGGCGTGAAGCTGCAACGGATGCTCGAAAGCCTGACCAACCCCGGCCGGCCCGACCCCATCGAGTCGGTCGACCCGGAGACCGGGGTGCAGGTCTCGGCTGAGGAGCGCCGCGGGCGCGCGTTCCTCGAGCTGATCGACCGGATCCCGACCAAGAAGCTGCCCGAGCTCGGCGGCAGTGATCCGACCGTCGTGGTCACCATGGAGCTCGGCACCCTGCTCGGCGGCCCGCAGGCCGCGCAGCTGGACACCCGGCACGCGATCAGCCCCGGACTTGCCCGCAGGCTGGCGGCCCAGGCCGGTGTGATCCCCGCGGTTCTGGGCTCCAGCAGCGAGGTGCTGGACCTGGGCCGCCAAGTTCGCTTCCACCGGCCGAAGCAACGGCTCGCCATGGCGGTCACCCAGGGTGGCACCTGCGCCGTCCACACCTGCACCCGCTCAGCGGTCGGGGCGGACGCCCACCACCTCATCCCGTGGCACGAGGGCGGCCCCACGAACACGGCAGACGGGGTGCTCATCTGCCCCCGCCACCACACCTTCGCCGACCACCCCGACCACCAAGTGATCCGACTCCGACCCGGCCGCATCCAGATCCACCGAAGGTGCTGAGCCGGTCAGGTGAGCCCCCACCCGACCAGCTGCCAGGCGACCAGCTGGGAGGTCACGGCCACGGCGGCGGCGCTCAACGCAATGTACGAGACCAGGGCCGCGCTCGGCCACCAGTGCCGCACCCAGCCTGCGGCGGTGAGCGCTGCCGTGCAACCCGCCAGCACGGCCAGGGCAAGCGGTAGGTGCAGCAGCAGGCGCGCGGCCAGTGGGAGTTCGAGCCAGCCGAGGAACCCGGAATCGACCAGGCCGGGCGCCCACATGATCAGCGCCGCGTTCCCGAGAACGAGCACGGCGGTCAGGACGGCCGCGGTCGCGGCGACCCGGCGCCAACCGCGCGGCCCCGAGGAGCGCTGGTACGACGGGCGCCGCGCGCGCCGACGTCCCGACCTGATCGCCGCGGCAACCAGCCACGCCACGGACGCCAGGGTCGCGATCCCGAGAACGACCCACTGCCACGCCGCCGGGCCATCCGCGACACCGACGAGTCGGAACCCCCGCCATCGCGGATCGCTGCCGCTGAGGTCGAGCGTCTCCCCGTTGTCGGCGAGGAAGACGCCCCTCGAGACCTCCACCAGGCGGTGCCGCACGGGTGAGTCGGTCTCGTCGACCTCCTGGGTCTCGAAGAATGGGATCCCGTTGTCGAGGAGGAACCTCTCCGGTGGCTCGAAGGGGTTGAGCACGTTCCAGTCCGGTGCCCGGTAGGCACCGCTGTAGCCGGCCCACCGGGCGGCCTGGTCCGCCGTCGGCGGCATCGCGGCGCCGCCCACGAGGTCGGCCATGTCCGCCGGCAACCGTAGCCACTGCGGCTCGGTGACCGGCGGGCGCGACGGGAGCGCGGCCAACCGGTCGTGGTAGACGCCCGGCTCCGCCACCAGGTCGTCGAGGATCGACAGCGGCAGGTTCACCTGCAGCTCGTGGTCGTCGGAGTTGGTCAGCATGCCCACCCCGAGCCCCAGCTGGGGCGCCCACCACAGGTCGGACATGAAGCCGGTTCCCCCGCCGGCGTGGTTGAAGAGTGCCGGCCGCTGGGCCCACAGGTTCCAGCGGGTACGGGACACGCCGAGCGCGTAGCCCGCCTGCTCGCCGGCGAACGGCGCAGGGATGGTACGCATCTCCCTCATCGAGTCCTGGCCCAGGACGGCACGGCCGTCGAGGGTGCCCTCACCGAGCTGGAAGCGCAGGAAGCGGGCCAGGTCGTCAGCACTCGAGTAGAGGCCGCCGGCGGCGGTCGCCGGCTCGTAGATAGGCGGATCCGCGTAGTACTTGACGTGCGGGACGGCACGGTTGTCGTCGGCCCGGATCGCTGCCCGGTCGAACGTGCTGCGGTCCATGCCCAGCGGGCCGAGCAGGGAGTCGTGCATCAGGTCTGCGAACGGCTTGCCCTCGACGCGCTCGAGGATGTAGCCGGCGAGGTCGATCCCGAGGTTCGAGTAGGCGAACCCGGAGCCGACCGGGAAGCGGAGCCAGGTGTCGGAGATGCTGCGGACGTGCTCGTCGAAGGTCCCGGGGTCCAGCTCGTTGCTGTTGCCGACCGGTGCCTCATGGGTGAGGCCGGCGGTGTGGCTCAGCAGCATCCGGAGCGTGATCCTGCGCTCGGGATGCGCCTCGAAGGCCGAGTGCACGGTGAAGTCGGGCAGGTACGTCGTGATCGGCTCATCGAGATCCAGTCGGCCAGCCTGGACCGCCTGCATCACTGCCGTGGCGGTGAACAGCTTCGACATGGACTGCACGCTGAAGATCGTGTCTGGCGTGACCGGGTCGCCGTGGTCGTCCCGGTTGCCGAAGCCCTCGGTCCACAACACCCGGTGGCGGTCGACGACCGCGATGGCCAGGCCCGGAACGTGCTGCTCGGCCATCAGCTCGGGGATCCGCTGGCGGTACGTCGCGATCATGGTCGCCACCACGTCATCCCCCGACGCGGCCGCCGGCGCGGCAGCCGATGCCGCACCGACCGGAAGGAGTGGCGCGGCGAGTGCGAGGGCGAACGCGATCACCCCGAGGCGGCGATAGCGCAGGCACGACGTTCCGGAGACCGCCATGCCTTCAGTCTCAACGGGCGGAGTCAAGGTCCGTAGAGGCCAAAGCCCCGTCCGCACGGGCCAGCCGTCCCTGCCCCGGCGGCAGGGCGATCAGTCCTTCCGCGCTGTTCGTCGCAGTCTTGCCGGGCGCGAGGTCGCGCCTTTCAGCGGAGTTGGCGATCCAGGGCCACGACGATCTCCTCATCGGTGAAGCCCAAACCCCGGGCACGGGTCACCAGCTCCGCCACCATGCCGCCGAGCAGTTGCCGGCGGTCCCTGGTGGGCACTCGTCCGCCCGAAGCAACACGGGTGCCGCCGCCACGACGCGAGGTGAGCAATCCTTCTTGCTCGAGCTCGCGATAGGTGCGCGCAACCGTGCCGACGGCCACGCCCAGGTCGCCGGCGAGCTGGCGCAGTGGCGGAAGCCGGTCGTCCGGCCTCAGCTGACCCGCCGCGATGAGGTCGGCAAGCTGGCGGCGAAGTTGCTCGTACGGCGGGGTCGGGTCCCCGGGGTCGAGGGACAGGACGAGGGTCACGCTGCCGCCGCAGGCCGTGTGAGCGAGGCCCGACCGAGCCCACCGGGCGTGACGATCCGGCCGATGGACCAGCCAAGCAGGAGCAGGGCTACCGGCACGCTCGCCAGGAGCACCGAACCGACGGGGGCCATCCAGGCGTCTTGGCAATCCATCCGGTGAAGCGCCGCTCCCGCGAAGAATGCGACGCCCGCGTGGCTGGCAGCCACAGCCGCTCCCGCCGCAGCCACCACCCTGGTCGCGGATCGGCGGCGCAGGACGTCGTCGCCCATGTCGTCGGGTGCGAAACCGCGTGGCCGACGAACGACCGTCATCAACGCAGCAGCCGTGAGCACGCCGATGACCCCGAGCAGCGCGATCAGTGGGACCGAGTAGAAGCTGCCCGGATAAGGAGACGCGGCGCTGCCGATGTCGCCGCACTGGGCTGCAACACGTCGTCCGGCGCGTCCCACGTCATCGGTGGAAGCAGTGGCCGTCGTCAGCGCCAGTGTCGCAAGATGCAGCGCGGTCATCGCGGCGACCGCGGTGGCGAGTGCCTGTGGCACGTAGTCGGCCACACGTCGCGGAGCCAACGATGCGCTCCTGGGGCCGGTCGGCCGCGGCGGTCGCACGACGGTCTCCCCGAGTCCGACGCCGGCGACGACGAACAAGCCCAGAACGGTGGGGACCAACATCGTGCCCCGGCCCAGGTCGAGGCCGTCCTGGATCAGCCATGCCGCGATGCCGCCGATGACGAGGGCGGCAAGCCAGGTGGCCCGAACCGACGTCCACTCGCGGCGCGTGTCGACTCGTTCGCGGGTCAAGGACAGTGCTGTGATCGCGAGAACAGCCAACACCAGCGGCCCGCCGACGAGGACGAGCAGAACGACAAGAGACATCGGACCCTCGGGTTATTTGTGTCATACGATTGAGACAAGGCTCAGAATGGTTCGCGATGATGTTTGTGTCAAGACCTAGGCACAAACGGGCGCCGTAACCATTGTTGGCGCGAGCTGTCGGAGCCGCATGGTGCTCAACAAGCACCACATGAGTCGGGGCCAGGTCGATCGCGCTGACCCCGTTCCCGGCGGCCCTACTCGCCGGTACGCTCCGGCCATGACTGCAGAGCGGGCTGACATCATCGTCGTCGGGCACGGACTGGCAGGTCTCGTCGCGGCCGCGGAGGCGGCCGACGCCGGGAAGCAGGTGCTGCTCGTCGACCAGGAGCCCGAGCAGAGCCTCGGCGGGCAGGCCTTCTGGAGCCTGGGCGGCCTCTTCTTCGTCAACAGCCCCGAGCAGCGCCGGATGGGCATCAAGGACTCCCACGAGCTGGCCCTGCAGGACTGGATGGGGAGTGCGCAGTTCGACCGCGACGAGGACCTCTGGCCCCGCCGCTGGGCCGAGGCGTACGTCGACTTCGCCGCCGGTGAGAAGCGTGCCTGGCTGCGCGAGATGGGCCACCGCGTGTTCCCGATCGTCGGCTGGGCCGAGCGCGGCGACGGCCGCGCGGACGGCCACGGCAACTCCGTCCCCCGGTTCCACCTCACGTGGGGCACCGGCCCGGGCATCGTCGAGCCGTTCGAGCGGCGGGTGCGTGAGCATGTCGCGACCGGTCGGGTCCGGTTCGCGTTCCGGCACCGGGTGGACGAGGTCGTCGTCGAGCAGGGCGCGGTGGTCGGCGTACGGGGCAAGGTGCTCGAGCCGAGCGCGATCGAGCGCGGCCAGGCATCCTCCCGCGTCGAGACCGGCGACTTCGAGTTGCGTGCGCAGGCGGTGATCGTCACGAGCGGCGGCATCGGTGGCGACCACGACCTCGTGCGCAAGGCCTGGCCGGCGCGCCTCGGCGAGCCGCCGGCGTCGATGGTCAGCGGTGTGCCCGCCCACGTCGATGGCCGGATGATCCGGATCACCCGCGATGCCGGGGCGCGGATCATCAACGACGACCGGATGTGGCACTACGTCGAGGGCATCCGCAACTGGGACCCGATCTGGGCCAACCACGGCATCCGGATCCTGCCGGGTCCGAGCTCGCTGTGGCTGGACGCGGCCGGGCGCCGGCTGCCGGCGCCGTACTTCCCCGGCTTCGACACCCTCGGCACCCTCAAGCACCTGCGCGCCACCGGCTACGACTACTCATGGTTCGTGCTGACGAAGTCGATCATCGACAAGGAGTTCGCGCTGTCGGGGTCGGAGCAGAACCCCGACATGACCGGCAAGTCGGTCCGTGGAGTCATCGACCGCGCGCGCAAGGGCCCCGGTCCGGTGCACGCGTTCATGGAGCACGGCGAGGACTTCGTGGTCGCCGACACGCTGGCCGAGCTGGTCGCCGGCATGAACCGGCTCGCCGACGTCGAGCCCACGGGCCCGCAGATCGACGAGGCCGGGCTGCGCGAGATCATCGAGCGACGCGACCGCGAGATAGCGAACCCCTACACCAAGGACGCCCAGCTCACCGCGGTCTACGCCGCCCGCCACTACCGCGGCGACAAGCTCTCCCGCGTCGCCAAGCCGCACCGCATCCTGGACCCCGGCCACGGACCGCTGGTCGCGGTGAAGCTGCACATCCTGTCGCGCAAGACGCTCGGCGGCCTCGAGACCGACCTGTCCGGGCGCTGCCTCACGAGCGCCGGCGTCCCTCTGCCGGGTCTCTACGCTGCAGGTGAGGTCAGCGGGTTCGGAGGTGGCGGGATGATGGGCTACAACGCTCTCGAGGGGACCTTCCTCGGAGGCTGCCTCTTCAGCGGGCGGGCCGCGGGACGCGCGGCGGCCGCCGCGCTCTGAGCTCGGCCAGCGCTCTGAGCTCGACGCGGGACGGTCAGGTCGTCGCGGCGCTCTCGCGGGTCGTCGTACGCCGCCAGAGCGCGACCGCGCCCAGGCCCAGCAGGACCGGCACGCCCACGGTGAAGATCCGCCACACCATCAGGGCCGCCACCGCCGGTGCCTCGATCGCGGTGCCGCCGGCCTCGACGAGCCCCGCCACGATGAGCGAGTCGACGATGCCGATCCCGGAGAACGGGAAGAACGTGAGCGGGTAGGCGAACAGGTAGGCGATCGCGATCTCGGCCAGGTCGACCTCCGACGCCGAGACCCCCACGAAGCGCAGGCACAGGACGAGGATCGTCAGGTCGGCGATCAGCATGCCGACGACGCCGGCGAGGGAGCGTGGGAAGCCGTACCGGAACCGTGCTGCGATGTGGCCGCGGAAGTCGGTGCACGACCGCGCCCACGACTCCGGGTCCACGCTGTGCCGGAAGCGGTGGACCAGACGCCCGCTCCTCAGCCCGACGGTGTGGGCCAGGGAGTCGCTGTGGAGCACCAGCATCAGGCCCACGGCGATCGCCGCGGCGATCGCGACGCTGATCAGGTCGGCCCAGCGGTACGACCAGTCCCCGCCGACCGCGATCACGAGTGCGAAACCTGCCAGCGGCGTCGAGAACCGTGCGATGTAGAACGTCATGGTGTTCATCGACGCGCCCGCCAGTCCGCGCGCGGCCGGGATCCCCCAGGAGGCGAACATCGTCACGCGCATCGCGTAGTCGGCCGGCGGCGGCGCGATCATCGCCATGAGGATCGCGCCCAGGTCGTTCATCGTCGCGCGGCGGACCGACAGGCCCTCGATGTAGAAGTGGAGCGGGATCGCGTTCAGGACCTGACGGATCAGCACGACGACCAGGAGGACCAGCGGCTGCCACCAGCTCAGGTGCCGCAGCGCGTCCCAGACCGCGTCCCAGTCGATGCGGCCGACCCGATCGATGACGACCGCCGCGATCACCAGCGCCACGACGAGCAGCACCAGCCGCCCGAGCCAACGCCGTCCGCGCATCGCAGCTCCTCGGCGGTCGGCCGGCCCGCGCCGCTCGGTCGACGCGGGCCGTCTGTACTCCGTCGGATCCCCCTGCCAGGGCAGCGTGGCAGTGCCGCCGGTCGCGGACGTCACCCGAACCGGGTGAAGGGGCTCAGGCCTGGGCGCTGCCGGCGAGGTTCAGCCCGACCACGCCGACCACGATGAGGCCGAGGCAGAAGGCCTTGAGCCAGCTCATCGACTCGCCCAGCCACAGGTAGCCGATGAGGGCGACGGCCGCCGTGCCCACTCCCGACCAGATGGCATAGGCGATCGACACGGGCAACGTCTTGACGACCAGCGAGAGCAGCCAGATGGACAGGGCGTAACCGGCCACCACCGCCAGCGACCACGTGGGGTCGTGGAACCCACGGGTGCGGGGCAGCGAGGCGGTCGCTGCGACCTCGATCCCGATCGCGCTGAGCAGGAGCAGGGCGGCGTACATGGTGGTCTCCGGACGTGACAGGTGTAGCAGTCGCTACATCTGTCAATGTAGCACTCGCTACGCGACGGTGCACAATGACGACGTGTCCCGTCGCGACGAGCTGCTCGACCTGGTCACCGACCACGTCCTCGAGCACGGCCTGATCGGCCTCACCCTGCGCCCCGTGGCCGCTGCCGTGGGCACGAGCGACCGGATGCTGCTCTACCACTTCGGCAGCCGCGACGACCTCGTGACGGCCGTCGTGACCCGCGCCGAGGAGCGTGCCGTCGCAGGCATCGACGCGCTGCCGGCCGCGGACGGCGTGCGAGCGGGCGTCAACCGGCTCTGGGAGGCCTACCAGAGCGATCCGTTGCACGGCTGCCTCGACATCTACGTCCAGGCGGCGGCGACCGGGCTGATCGGGCAGGAGCCGTACCGCTCGGCCGTCCGCGAGTCCAACAAGCGCTGGATCCGCGCGCTCCAGGCCTACCTGGTCCGCTGCGGCGCGGCCGAGGACAGGGTCGAGCGCATCGTCACGCTGATCGACTCCAGCCTCTTCGGCTTCCAGCTCGACCTGGCGACCGACCGGCCCGAGGAGCTCGCCCGCGGCGTCGACGACCTGGCGGCGGCCGCGGAGGCACTGGATGCCCGACACGGCCGCGCCTGACACGACGGCGCCCACCGGGAACGAGTCCCGATGGGCGCCGTGCGTGAGGCGCGGTGGTGCTACTTGCCGGCGACCGCCTGCAGCCAGGCCTGGCCGTTCGGCGAGCCCACGCCCGTGACGTTGTCGTAGCCGTCACGCACGTGGATGGTCAGCGGCTCGTCCTGGTCGAAGGTCCGCTCGATGTACGAGTAGCCGTCGGCCGCGTCGAAGCCGTTGTTGAAGTTGACCCGCACCGTGCCCGGGTACGTCGCCCGGGCGGCCTTGGTGATGTCGACCGAGGTCGAACGTGCCGCGTACAGCGTCGGGTTCGCCAGGCCGAACGAGTGCCCGGCCCGCTGCACCGCGAGCGCCAGCATGCCGGCGTAGAGCGGCGAGGAGAGGCTGGTGCCGCCGATGCGGTACTCGTCGTAGGCCTGCGAGCCGTCGGGCATGGTCTGGGTCTCCCCGACGAGCAGGCCCGTGTTCGGGTCGCCCAGGGCGCTCACGTCGGGCACGGCGCGCATCGGGCTGCCGCCGTACGTCTGCGAGATCGTCGACGGGACGACGCCGGCCTGGTACGACGGCTGTGCGAAGAGCCGGCTGGTGCCGCCGCCCGAGCCGTAGAGGTACGTCGGAGTCGGGAACGTGCCGTTCGTGAGCGTCGACGTGCCCGACTCCCAGCCGAGCTCGAAGACACGGTGACCGTCGGCGCCGATGCCGAGCGCGGTGCCGCCGACCGCGGTGACGAGCGGGCTCGTGGCCGGCCAGTCGGGGGTCGGGGTGGCACCGGCGACGCCGCCGGTCTCATCACCGTCGTCGCCGCTGGAGTAGAGCAGCGACATGCCCTCGGCCGCGGCCTGGGCCTGGATGTCCAGGTACGGCTTGATGAAGCCGGTCGGAAGCGCCTCGGAGCTCCACCCGTAGGAGTTGGTCACGATGTCGGCGGCGTGGTCGTCGACGACCTTGTTGAGGACCGCGTCGAGGTCCTGGAAGTTGTTCGGCGCCCCGTAGTAGACGATGTCGGCGCCCGGAGCCATCGTGTGGACGGCCTCGATGTCCAGGCTCTCCTCGCCGGCCCAGCCCTGCGGATCCTGCTTCTTGGACTCCGGCTTGTTGTAGACGCCCGGAGGGACGACCTGGCTGAAGTGTCCCTTGATCGAGGGCAGCCCGTGGCGCGCCGAGTAGGTCTCGACGTCGGAGGCGATGGTGGGTGAGGCATAGGCGTCGATGACGGCGACGGTGACGCCGGTGCCGTCGTTGCCCGAGGCGATGGCGCCGGACATGCCGTACACGTTCTGCAGCTGGGCACCCGCGTAGCCGCACGGCGCGAACGGCGGGGCGTTGGGCGGGAGGACCGTCCCGTCGGGCGTCGGCGTGTTCTGAGGGGTCTTCTCGCCCCAGTACGCCGAGCACGGCTGTGCGTTGTGGTAGACCGCCGGGCCGGGCGTCACCTTGTCGCTGACGGCCAGGGTCTGCGACTCGTCGAGACCCACGACGGCCTCGACGGCCGGCAGTCCGCTCGGGACGGACAGTGCACTGGTGTTGCTGCGCACCTGCTTGCCGGCGACGGAGTACTCGGCGAAGGACGTCGAGAACGCGCTCGCCGCCTGGGCGGCGGTGCCGGTGGCCTCGACGTACTTCTGGTTCGCCGGCACCCCGGTGACCTTGAAGCCCTGGCCGGCGAGCCACTTCTTGACGGCGTTCACGTCGGCGGTGGACGGCGCGAACTGCGCGCGGAACTGCGCTGGCGTCAGGAACTTGCCGTAGTTCGCGCTGCCCGGCGTGGAGACCGAGAGCGCCAGCTGCTGAGCGGCGTCGCCGCCCCGCAGCCCCAGGTACACACGGAAGTCGACGGCGGTGGAGCCAGGGACGGTGCCGGCCTTGTGGGCTGCGTCGGCCCAGGACGGCACGCTGCCGGCGAGGGTGGTGCGGCCACTGGCGGCATCGGCTGGGCCCGTGCCGGCGAGAGCGGCGGCGGTGAGTGCGGCGGCCGCGGCGGTGGCCAGGGCCGGTCGTACGAGTCGGTTCACGGATCCTCCCGAGATCCTGGGGTGTCGCCGTCCGATCGGTCGGCTGGAAGGAAACTAAGCCTCCCTATGCATGGCGTCCAGAGGCAGATTTTGCCAAGCGCCTCCGACACGGCCCTCAGGCGAGGCGTGTCGCCAGGTCGAGCAGATCCCGATCGCGCCCCTGCGCCGCGACCAGGCAGACGCCGGTCGGCAGGCCCTCGGCGGTGCGCAGCGGGATGCTCACCGCCGGCAGGCCACCGAGGCTCGCCAGGCACGTGATCCGCAGCGTCGCCTGGCGTGCGGCCTCGAGGTCGGCCGGGTCCGCGCCCGCCGGCGGCGCGACGGACGACGCGCTGGGAAGGACGAGGATCCTGTCGCCGACGAGCTCGCGGACGCTCCGCCCGGCGGCGGCCGCGGTCCGGGCGGCCTCGGCAGCCTGATCCGAGCCGATCCGCGAGGCCTCCTCGAAACGGCCGCGCACCTCCGCGCCCAGGGTGTCCAGCCGCGGTGCGAGCCACTCGCCGTGGGTCTCCCAGGCCTGAGCGCCCTGGTGGGTGCGGAACGCCGTGACCCACTCGTCGAGCGCGTCGAGCGGCCAGTGCTCCTCGCGGGTGAGGCGGGGGAGCCAGGCGCGGATCGCCGCCGCGACGTCGGGCGTGGCCAGGTCCAGGAGCGCCGGCACGACGACCAGGGTCTCGTGGGCACCGGAGGCCTGATCGGGGAGGAGCACGTCGCCGACCGCGCGCAGGAGGAACGCGGAGCGGGCGAGCCAGCCGACGGCGTCGTACGCCGGGGCGAGCGGGAGCAGCCCGTCCGTCGGCACGACGCCGTGCGTCGTGCGGATGCCGTACAGGCCTTGGTACGCCGCCGGCACACGGATCGAGCCGGCCGTGTCCGTGCCGAGGCCGATGCTCGCGTGACCGAGGCTGACGGCGCTCGCCGGGCCGCTCGTCGAGCCGCCGGGGAGTCGGTGCGGTGCGCGCGGGTTCGGCGGGGTGCCGTGGTGCGGGTTGGCTCCGCCGAGGCCGTAGGCGAGCTCGACGGTCCTCGCGATCCCGCGGATCTCGGCCCCCGCGTCGAGCAGGAGACGTACGACGGCCGCGTGCTGCGTCTCGACGGGCGCGTGCTGCAGCCACTCGGGATGGCCGGCACCGATGCGCTGCCCGGCGACCGCGAAGACGTCCTTGACCGCGACGGTCTCCCCGGCGAGCGTGCCGTCCGGGTCGGTGCAGGGGACCAGCGGGTCGCCGACGATGCGCCAGATGCTGCCGTCCAGCGGGGGCGACGGGGCCGAGACGTGCGCGGCGGTGATCCGCCAACCCTCGTCCAGGCGAGCCCACAGCTGCGTCTGCTGGCCGCGGCCGCCGGCGGCGAGCTCGGTGACCGCGACGACCAGCGCGTGGTCCTCGTCGATGGTCTGGACGTGCGTCTGGACGAGGCGCCGCTGCGCCCCTGCGCCGGTGTCCCGGGCGATCGCCTCGTAGCCGACCGAAAGCCCGTTCGCGTCACCTCGCAGGGTCGTGCTGCCCGGAGCGAACAGCGCCGCGACGGCGCTGCTGTCACCGGCCGCCTGGGCCTGCTCGAACGCGCGGAACGCCTCGACGAGGCCGGCCGGTGGCTGCGGGTTCCGCGCGGTCATGGCCCGACCCTACGGAACGTGGGCGGAACGCGGGATCACAGCAACGCGAACGCCACCGCCAGCAGCACGGCGACGACCACGATCCCGCCGGAGAACACCCAGACGGATCCGAAGCCGGGCAACGGCTCCTGCAGCCGCATCGCGCGCTCCGTGCGGGCCCAGCGGGTCGCCGCGGTCATGGCGACGAGACAGGCGATCGCGAGCAGCGCGACCACCAGCACCTGCCGCACCCAGACCGTTTCGGGCAGCTTCAGGGAGTGGAGGGCGACGGCGCCCGCGATGACCGCGAGCGAGGTCCTCACCCAGGCGAGGAACGTCCTCTCGTTGGCCAGGCTGAACCGTGGGTCGGGCTCCTGTCCGACGTCGTAGACGCGGTGCGGTCGACGCGGGGCCCGTTCGTGGTGCATACCCGCAGCATGGCCGATGCGGGTGACCGATAGGTTGCGAACCATGGTTACCAATGAGTACGACGCTCATATCGCCGTCACTCCGGCACCCGGTGACCCCGCCGGTGACCGCGCCGGTGACCCTGGGCGTGACGCCGGGCGGGCGACGTTCGCGGCCGAGCTCGACGGCGGTTGGATCGTCGGCGGCGGCGTCAACGGCGGCTACCTCCTCGCGACGCTCGGCAACGCGATCCGTGCGACGGTCCCGGACAAGCCCGACCCGCTCTCGATCAGCGCCTACTACCTCAGCGCCAGCGTCCCCGGGCCGGCCTCGGTGACGACCGAGATCAAGCGCGACGGCGGTTCCGTCGCAACCGTCGCGGCCGAGCTGTGGCAGGGGGACCGGGCGAGGATCACCGCCCTGGCGACGTACGGCGACCTGAGTGCCCTGCCCGACGACGTGGCGACCACCGCGGCGGAGCCGGACCTGCCCCCGCGCGACCGGTGCGTGCCCAACACGATGGCGCCCGACGACGTCCGCCGGATCGCGCCGATGATGGACCGCTTCGAGATGCTCTTCCACCCCGAGCACGTCGGCTGGGCCGTCGGGCAGCCGTCGGGCAACGGCGTGATCAGCGCGTGGTTCCGCCTCAAGGACGGGCGCGAGCCCGACCCCATCAGCCTGCTCACCGTGGTCGACCTGCTGCCCCCGGTGACCTTCGACCTCGGCAGGCCGGGCTGGGCGCCGACGCTCGAGCTGACCGCCCACATCCGCGCGCGGCCGGCAGCGGGCTGGCTGAAGGTGCGCCACGCGACGCGCAACGTCGCGGGCGGCATGTTCGAGGAGGACTGCGAGGTCTGGGACTCCGCCGGCCGCCTGGTCGCGCAGAGCCGACAGCTGGCGCGCCTCCCGCGGGAGTAGCCGCCGAGCCGGGTCCGGCTAGGGCGAGAAGTACGAACGCTCCATCGCGAAGACCCATCGCCGCCCGGGATGCTCGCTGACCGACCAGAACATGTCCGTCGACGCGTGGTAGCAGAGGTCCTCCGGCCCCATCGGGGTCGCCCACCGGTGGTGCCGGAAGGAGCCCGGGAGCCCGGTCATCACCGAGCCGAGCCCCCACGGACCGTGCGAGACGGTCACGAAGTAGCGCCCGTCGACCACGGAGGCTCCCTGCATCCGGGCCTGCCCCGACTCGTCGATGCGCAGCGGCCGCGTGATGCCGTCGGGCCCGGCGGCGAGCGTCCCCGTCACGGCGTCGAGGCCGAAGCGGGCCAGTCGCCGGCTCTGGCTGGCCGAGCCGTACTCGCCGACCACCAGCGCCGGCTCGGGGCCCGAACGGTCGAGCGAGAGGAACGAGTAGCGCAGCCGCTCGGTGCCGTCCAGCGCATCGGCCTCGTAGGCGTAGCGCACGGGCAGCAGGTAGCGGTGGCCGTGCGTCTCGCGCGTGTCGAGCAGCAGGTCGTCGAGACGGAAGGTCAGCACGCCGCGCGCGGTCGCCGCGACGTGCAGGTACGGCCCCTGCCAGACGATCCCGCCCGCGTGCACCCGCACCGGTGTCACGTCCCCGGAGGCGCTCGGCGCGACCAGCAGCACGTGGCGGTAGCGATGCGTCACCAGGTCGAGGACCGAGATGCGGGCGCCGAGGCCGGTCTTGGAGTACCACGACACCATCAGGACCTCGCGGGTCACCTCGGTGCGGTAGGAGTTCGTGACGCCCTGCGGGAACCACGTCGGGTCGTCGGCGTCCGCACGCTCCCAGGTCAGGGTGCGGGCGACCGCGCGACCGGGTGCGACCGAGCGGCGCAGGCGCTGCGGCAGGTCGGCGAGCAGTGGCGCCAGGCCGACGCGCCCGCCGCCGTACGACGCCAGGGCGCTCCCCAGCGCCTCGATCTCGGCCGCGTTCTCGGCGGTGCGGGTCAGCTGCAGGCTCACGAACCCGATCCTGCCCCGACTACCCTCACCCGTCATGGATCAGCTCGTCGTCGGCGCAGCCGTGCTCCGCGCCGGCCGCGTGCTCGCCGCCCGTCGGACCAGGCCACCCGCGACGGCCGGCGGCTGGGAGTTCCCGGGCGGGAAGGTCGAGGCGGGGGAGTCGCCCGACGCCGCGGTCGTCCGCGAGATCGCCGAGGAGCTCGGCTGCACGGTGGAGGTCACCGGCTGGCTGACCCCGGCGGTCCCGGTCAGCGACAGCCTCGTGCTGCGCGTGGCGACGGCCCGCCTGGTCGAGGGGGAGCCTTCGCCGGTCGAGCACGACCCGACCCATGACGTCCTGCGGTGGCTCGGTGTCGACGAGCTCGACGACGTCGCCTGGCTCGACACGGACCGGCCGTTCCTGCCCGAGCTCGACTCCTTGCTCACCGAACGGGGCAAGCGCTCGCGCGGCATCTTCTTCGAGGAGGGCGACGCGGTCGCCGTCGCCGGCCGGCTGCTCGCCGACGGTTGGGACGCCGAGATCGTGCGTGAGCGCTACCAGGGCGAGGACGACGACGAGGACCACCCGTGGGCGGTCGTGAGCGACGCCCCGGACCTGATCCTCGAGCAGCTCGTCGACGAGCGCGACGGCTGGCTGGACGTCGTCGACACGGACCCGGCCCTGGGGGCGACGTACGCGCCGCTGGACCTGCCGGCGGCTCCGAAGCGGATCAAGCGACCCCCTCAGTAGGCTGGCCGGGTGCCTGAAGAGCGACTCCTCCTGGTCCATGCCCACCCCGACGACGAGACGATCGGCACCGGCGCCACGATGGCCAAGTACGTGGCCGAGGGACGCGGCGTCACCCTGGTCACGTGCACTGCCGGCGAGATGGGCGAGGTCCTCGTCCCCGACCTCGAGCATCTGGCCGCCCACCGCGACGACAGGCTCGGCGAGCATCGGCGGGGCGAGCTCGACGCGGCGATGGCCACGCTCGGCGTGACCGACCACCGCTACCTCGGCGGATTCGGCACCTACCGCGACTCCGGCATGCAGTGGCACGAGGACGGCTACGCCATCCCCGCTGACACGATCCACGACAACGCCTTCTGGCGCGCCGACCTCACCGAGGCCGCGGACCACCTCGTCCAGATCATCCGCGAGGTCCGCCCCCAGGTGCTCGTGACCTACGACCAGTTCGGCAACTACGGCCACCCCGACCACATCCAGGCCCACCGTGTGGCGACGTACGCCGCGGCGCTGGCCGCCGTGCCGTCCTACCGCGCCGCATCGATCGAGGACGGGGGCCTGGGCGAGCCGTGGGACATCGCCAAGGTCTACTGGACCGCGCTGTCGGAGAGCCGGATGCGCGAAGGCCTGAGGCGGCTGCGCGAGTCCGGTGACAAGACGGCGTTCGAGGGCATGGACCCTGACGGGCCGCTCCCGATGACGACGCCCGACAGCGACCTCTCCGCGGTGGTCGACGGCAACGACCACGTCGAGCGGAAGCTCGGCGCGATGCGCGCCCACGCCACCCAGATCACCACCGACGGACCGTTCTTCGCGCTCTCCAACAACGTGGGCAGCCAGGTGTGGGGCGTGGAGTTCTTCCGGATCGCCAAGGGTGAGCGCGGACCCGTCGGCGACGACGGCCTCGAGACCGACCTCTTCGCCGGCCTGTGAGAGGACCGGCCGCGACAGCGCTCTGCGCCGGGGCACTCCTGCTGTTCGGGGCCCTCGTCGGACTGTCGGCCGTGTGGACGCACGGCCGATGGTGGGCGCTGGCGCTGGGTGCGGCCGCGACCATCGCGGCCGAGCTGGCGACGCCCCGCGGCCTCCTCCGCATCGCGTACGCCGGGGGCTGGATCGCCGCGACGGCGTACTTCCTGCTCGCCCGACCCGAGGGCGACTTCGTCGTGGCGTCCGACGCGCACGGCTACACCTTCCTCGGACTGGCCCTGCTCGTGCTCGCGCTCGCCGTCGCGACCGTCCCGCCACGCGGACGGACTCGGCCGACGATGGGCGCCGCGGCTGGGCCGACCGCATAGGCTCTGCGTCCGTGAGCACCCAGGACCAACGGCCCCGGCCGGACGACACCGCTGAGCGCCCTGCCGTGCGCACGGGCGCGGCAACGACCGGTGCGACCGGCAAGGTGAAGCGTGAGCGGGCCGGGTTCGGCGTGGTCCTGGCGGTCGTCCTGGTGCTGGCGCTCCTGGTCGGCGGCGGCTGGGCCACGGCGTACGCGATGGCCGGCGACAAGCTGCCGAACGGCACCAGCGTCGCCGGCGTCGGGATCGGCAACCTCACCCCGAACGCCGCGGAGCGACGGCTGCGCGCCCGGCTGGCCGGCCGGGTCGCGCGACCGATCACCGTGACCGCCGGAGGCAGCAGCGCTCGGATCAAGCCTGCTGACGCCGGGGTGAGCATCGACTATGCGGCGACCGTCGCCGAGGCCGGCGCCGCCCGCAGCTGGGACCCGCGTGACCTGTGGGACCACTACACGGGCGGCGGCAAGGTCGATCCCGTCGTGGAGGTCGACGAAGCGGCATTCACGAAGGCGAAGGCCACGCTCGACCGTGAGCTGGGCACGCCGGCCAAGGACGGCGCGGTCACCCTCGGCAGGGATGGCGTGAAGACCTCGGCCGCGGTCGTCGGCGCCGAGCTCGACGCCGACGCACTGCGGCAGGGCCTGGTCTCCACGGTGAGCGGCGCGTCGCGCACCCTCGACCTCGCCCTCGGCGACGTGCAGCCGGCGATCGACGACGCCGACGTGCAGCAGGCGGTCGACACGTTCGCCAACCCGGCGATGTCGGGCCCCGTGACGCTGATCTTCGGCAAGTCGCCGGTCGTGCTGCGGCCGACCCAGTTCGGCCCCGCGATCAAGCTGACGCCCCAGGACGGCACGCTGCAGCCCACGCTCGACGACAAGGCCCTGGACGCCCTGGTCCGGGCCGGCATCGCCCAGCGGTCGGACGCCCCGGTCGACGCGACCGTCAAGCTGGTCGGCGGCAAGCCGCGGGTCATCCCGGCCAAGCCCGGTGTCAGCTTCGACCCGAAGCAGGTCGCCGCCGCGTTCCTCGGACTCGTCACCAAGCCCGAGGGCCAGCGCCAGCAGGCCGTCAGCGCCACGGTCGCGAACCCGGCCATCTCCACCGCGCAGGCGCAGTCGTGGAAGATCACCGAGAAGGTGTCCACCTTCACGACGTACTTCCCCTACGCCGCCTACCGCAACACCAACATCGGCCGTGCCGCCCATCTCGTGAACGGGACGATCCTCAAGCCGGGCGACACGTTCTCGCTGAACGACACGGTGGGGGAGCGGACCCGCGAGAACGGCTTCACCGAGGGCTGGACGATCCAGAACGGCGTGTTCTTCTCCGATCTCGGCGGCGGCGTCTCACAGATGGCGACGACGACCTTCAACGCGATGTTCTTCGCGGGCCTGCAGGACGTCGAGCACAAGGCGCACTCGCTCTACATCTCGCGCTACCCCGTCGGCCGCGAGGCCACCGTCGCCTGGGGATCGGTCGACCTGAAGTTCAAGGACGACACCCCCTACGGCGTCCTGATCCACACCAACTTCAAGCCCGCGACGCCGTCCTCCCAGGGCTCCGTCACGGTGTCGATGTGGTCGACGAAGACGTGGGACATCACCACCAAGACCGGCAGCCGCTACAACCAGAAGCCGTTCACGAAGCGCGTCATCCACAAGACCAACTGCGAGGCGACCGTGGGCGCGCCGGGCTTCGACATCGACGTGTGGCGCTACTTCCACACGCCGGGGTCGAGCGCCGTGGCGAAGACCGAGAAGTTCCACACCCACTACATCCCGCAGGACGAGGTGACCTGCAAGGCGCCGAAGCAGGGCTGAGCCGCTCGGCCTACCCTCTGGGCCGACACCGCCTCGAGCCTGCCGTGGATCCGCCTCAGAGTGCCGATGCCGGCTCGAGGTAGCGGCAGCTGTGGTGCGTCGCGAACCCCAGCCCGTCGTAGAGCGCCAGGGCCGGCTCGTTGTCGGTCTGGACGTGGAGCCACGCCGTCGTCGCGCCCTGCTCCGCGCCCCAGCCCACCAGCTCGCGGAGCGCGGCCCGCGCCAGACCGCGACGGCGGTACGCCGGATCGACGACGAGGTTGTGGATGCCGAGCCAGTCGCCGTCGATGCCGGCCTCGCCCCGCGAGACGCCGCCGATCACCACCGCGACCCGCGGCCCGTCCTCCTCGACGTGAGGAGTGTGCGGCGTGTCCGGCGCACCGGCGCCCAGCAGCCGGCTCACCCGGGCCAGCGAGGCGATCAGGAAGTGCGAGTCGCGACCTGGGACGGGCACCCAGCCGAGTGCGCGCAGCGCGTCCTCGGTGTCGGAGTCGAGCTCGACCTGGATGCGCGGCGGCCGATCGCGCTCGCGGTAGAACGCGGCCACCAGGTCGGCCGCCTCCGCCAGGGAGCGGTCAGGGTCGCCGACGCCCAGGCAGGAGTTGAACCGGTTGCGGACCCGCCCGACCGGCGCCGGCTCGAAGCGCAGCTGCCACTCGCCGAGCGGCGTGGTCTCGATGCCGACGAGAGCGGCGGTGTGCAGCTCGGCGTCGCGCACCGACACCCGCAGACGCGGCGAGGGTCGCGGGGGGACGGGCTTGCCGGAGACGATGAGCGCCAGGGGGATCGACACGGCGTCGCCGGTGTCGGGCTGCACGACGCAGAGGCCGTCGGCCCAGGACGTACAGATCCCGAGGACGTCGGTGAAGGCCGGTCCGCCGGTCGGGCCGCTCTCGCCCGGGACGAGGCGGCGCACCACGACGCGCGTCCCGACGACATCCGGACCTAGGGAATGGGGATGCACCGGCAGATACTAGGCTGACCCGCATCGACTTCCCTTGCTCCCAGGAGGATCCGGATGACCTACGTCATCGCCCAGCCGTGTGTCGACGTCAAGGACCGCGCGTGCGTCGACGAGTGTCCGGTCGACTGCATCTACGAGGGCAAGCGGATGCTCTACATCCACCCCGACGAGTGCGTCGACTGCGGCGCGTGCGAGCCGGTCTGCCCGGTCGAGGCGATCTTCTACGAGGACGACACGCCGGAGCAGTGGAAGGGCTACTACGACGCGAACGTGAAGTTCTTCGACGACCTCGGCTCGCCGGGTGGCGCGGCCAAGATGGGCGTCATCGACAAGGACGAGGCGTCGATCGCCGAGCTTCCGCCGCAGAACCAGGATCACTGAGGCCGTGCTGGGAGTCTCCCAGCGGCTGCCCGACTTCCCCTGGGACAAGCTGACGTCGTACGCCGAGACGGCGGGTGCCCACCCGGACGGGATCGTCGACCTGTCCGTCGGCACGCCGGTCGACCCGACGCCCGAGGTCGTGCAGCGGGCCCTGCGCGACGCCGCGAACTCGCCGGGCTACCCGGTCACGATCGGCAACCGGGCGACGCGGCAGGCGGCGATCGACTGGCTCGCCCGGTCGCACGGCGTCGAGGGGCTCGGTCTCGACGCCGTGCTCCCGGTGATCGGCTCCAAGGAGCTCATCGCCTCGATGCCGCTGCACCTCGGCATCGGGCAGGGCGACCTGCTCGTCCACCCCGAGCTCGCCTACCCGACGTACGAGGTGTCCGCGGCACTCGTGGGCGCCCGTGCCCGGGCGACCGACTCGCTGACGTCGCTCGGCCCCGAGGTGCCGAAGCTGCTCTGGCTCAACAGCCCCTCCAACCCGACCGGCCGGGTGCTGCCCGTCGAGCACCTGCGCAAGGTCGTCGAGTGGTGTCGCGAGCGCGGCACGATCCTCGTCTCGGACGAGTGCTACATCGAGTGCTTCTGGGAGGGCGAGAAGCCCGTCTCGGTGCTGCACCCGTCGGTGAGCGGGGGCTCGTTCGAGGGCATCCTCGCCGTCCACTCGCTGTCGAAGCGGTCCAACCTCGCCGGCTACCGATGCGCCTTCGTCGCCGGCGACCCGAGCCTGGTGGGCGAGCTGCTCGCCGTCCGCAAGAACCTCGGTCTCCAGATGCCGGGACCGCAGCAGGTCGCCATGGTGGCGGCGCTCGACGACGACGAGCACGCACGCGAGCAGCACGCGCGCTACGCCGCCCGTCGCGCCAAGCTGCGCGAGGCGCTGCAGGCGGCCGGCTTCGCGATCGACCACTCCGAGGCGTCGCTCTACCTGTGGGGCACCCGCGGTGAGGACTGCTGGAAGACGGTCGGCTGGCTGGCCGAGCACGGCATCCTGGTGGCTCCCGGCGAGTTCTACGGCGTGGCGGGCCGCTCGCACGTGCGGGTCGGCTTCACCGCCACCGACGAGCGCATCGATGCTGCCGTGGCCCGGCTCACCGCTTCCCTCTGACCCCGTAGGCTGATCGGCGTGACGGCGTGGGTTCGGGAGCACGCTCGAGGCCTCGCGGTGGCTGTCGGTGTGCTGGTCCTGGCGGTGATCGTGGCGATCAGCCCGTCGCGTGGCCGGGCGTCGCCGCTCGGGATCTACCGACCGCCCGTCCCCACCGAGACGCTGGCGTCGAAGTGCTTCCCGCTGCCGGACGGGGTGAGGCTCGACTTCCCGCACCAGGTCCGCTCCGACGCGAGCGTCGGCCACGGCAGACGGCGGCTCGTCGTGCAGTACGACCTCGTCGGCGCGGCCACGGTCGTGGCACGCCTCACCGACGCGCTCACGACGGCCGGGTTCACCGCCGTGCCGGGCTCGGTCGGCGGCGGTCTCCGCTTCGACCGTGGCGACGTCGGCCCGGTCGAGGCCACCGTCGAGCCCTACCAGCACCTCCCCGGCGGCTCCATCGTGCGCGGTCAGGTGGTGCTCGACCTGCCGGTGACACCCGTGGGCAGCGCCTCGCGGCAGTGCGCCGACCCGGGCGTGACCAAGCGGGGTGCGGGCGGGTGACGATCGTCGTGTCCCCAGCGATCCCGACCCGCGTACGCCGGATCGCGCGCGCCGACCTGGTGCTCGCCGTGCTCCTGCTGGCCCAGCTGGTCCTGCGCGTCCTGCTCTACCCGCGCGTCCAGGACGTGCACTACATCGGGGACGAGAAGGCCTACGTCGACGCCGCACGGGCGCTGTCCAACCTGGTGCGCGACGTGGTCGGGCCGACCCCGGTCGACCTCGGCGAGGTGCGGCGCAACGTCGTGGCCAGCGGATGGTTCATGCCGGGCATGTCGGTGCTGCTCACCCCGCTGCTCCTCGTCGAGCCGCACGCGTCGATCCCGCTCGTGCGCGGCTACCTCGACGTCGCCACGGGCGTGCTGTTCCTCCTGGCCGTGCTGGACGTCCGCCGTGTCCTCGGGCCCTGGTACGCCGTCGTGCTGGCCGTCTTCGGGCTCGTGCCGATGTGGCTGCTCTTCGCGGCCACCGCGTACGGCGACCTGACGGCCGGCCTCGTGCTGGTGCTGCTGATGACCCGGCTCGTCGCGGCGCTTCGCCGGGTGCGCCTCGGCACCCTGGCGCCGCTCAACGGCGTCGGGCTGGGCCTCCTGGCGATCGCCGTCCTCTACCTGCGCCCCAGCGCGATGCCTCTCGCGATCGGGCTGCTGCTCCTGCTCCTGCTCTGTGCCGTGTGGCTGTCCCGCGGCCGGGCGCGCCTGCGCAGCGTCGCCGCCGCACTGATCGCGGTCGCCGTCTTCGGTGCCGTCCTGCTCCCGTGGTCGGTGCTGGCCTCGCAGACGCTCGGCGGCCGGGTGCTGACCACGACGTCGGTGCCCCTCGGCCTCGGCGCCACGTTCGGCGACAGGGACAAGCGCTGCTTCGGCCCGTGCGACCCCGACGCCTCGCTCTGGTACGGGCCGGTGCGCTACGGCCGCGAGGTCGCCCGGGCGACCGGGCGCAGCGAGGTCACCGTGCAGCAGCAGGCGGCGCGGTACGCGATGCAGGACGTGACGACCGGCAGCTATGCCCGCGACGTCCTGGCGGACTTCGACCGCTACCTGCACGAGCCGGCCCACTACTCGGTGGCCTACCACCCGCCGGGGAAGAGCGACGACTCGGTGCAGCGGGCTGTGGTCACGTGGACCGAGCGGATGTTCCGCCTGCTCATGCTCGGCGGCGCCGCCGTGCTGCTCCTCGTCCGACGCCGCGACTTCACCGACCAGGCACTGAGCGTGGTCGCCAAGGTCGCGCTGGCCGGTCTCCTGTTCCAGCCCTTCGTCCACGTGTCCGGGGCGCGCTACTGGCCGACCGCGGCGCCGGTCGCCGCGCTGGGGCTCGCGATGCTCGGGTCGGCGCTGCTCGCCCTCCGGCCGGGGGCCGCCGCTCCGGCGCGGGTGGGCGACGCGGCGCCCGTGCGGCTGTTCACGGTCCTCCAGGCGTGCTGCGCCGTCACGGTGGTCGCCGTCTGGGTGGCGTTGCACGTCCTGGCCGGCTGAGCCGTCGGCCCGCTGTCAGCCCGCCAGGTCGACGCGGACCTGGCGGCTGACCGAGGAGCCGGACGTCGTCCACTTCTCGTCGCGGGCCCAGACCCGGCCGGCGTACGAGACGCGGCGGATGCCGAGCCGCTGCGACTGCGCGACCAGGTAGTGCGCGAGCGCCCAGCCGGTCGCCCGCGCGGGCACACCGACGGTGAGGGTCCGTCCGGTCACCACCGGCGTGGAGACGAGGCCGCCGAAGACGCCGGTCACCTCGTCGCGGACGGTGGCGGGACGGCCGGGGCCGACGCTGGCGACGCGGCAGGCGAACGCGTGGCCCGACTGGCCGGTCAACGCCGAGGCCAGGGCGCGGGCGGCGGGCTCGTGGGAGGCGTACGCCTCCGGATAGCCGCTGTGCTGCACCCGCTGTGCGGCCTCGGTGATCCGCATGCCCTCGTAGCCGTTGATCCGCACGAGGGCGTCGTAGAACCGGCCGATCGCGTAGACCGGGTCCTTGATCTGCTTGCGCGTGCCCCAGCCCTGCGACGGACGCTGCTGGAAGAGCCCGACCGAGTCGCGGTCGCCGTAGTCGAGGTTGTAGAGCTTCGACTCCTGGTAGGCGGTGGCCAACGCGATCGTGGCAGCACGCGCGGGCAGCCCGCGGCGTACGGCGATCGCGGTGATGAGCCCCGCGTTCTGAGCCTGCTCCAGGTCGAGGCTCGCGTCGAGGGAGCCGACCGTGGCGACGCACTCGTCCGGAAGCAGCGTCTTGACCTTGTCGGTGACGTGCCGCCAGCCGATCGTCGCCGCCGCCCCGATGAGGACCAGGGCGACCAGGGTCGCCCCGAGTCTCTTCATCGTCAGTTCGCGTGGAGCGCCTCGTTGAGGACGATGCCGTCGCCGTGCCACGGCACCGCCTCGACCACGCCGGTGGTGCTGTTGCGGCGGAACAGGACGTGGGAGGCGCCCGAGAGCTCGACCGCCTTCCGGGTGCTGCCGTCCTGCATCGTCACCTTCGTGCCCGCGGTGACGTAGAGGCCGGCCTCGACCACGCAGTCGTCGCCGAGCGAGATGCCGAGGCCGGAGTTCGCGCCGAGCAGGCAGCGCTCGCCGACGGAGATGACCTGCTTGCCACCGCCCGAGAGCGTGCCCATGATCGACGCGCCGCCACCGACGTCGGAGCCGTTGCCGACGACGACGCCACCGGTGATGCGGCCCTCGACCATGCTCGCGCCGAGCGTGCCGGCGTTGAAGTTCACGAACCCCTCGTGCATCACCGTGGTGCCCTCGGCCAGGTGGGCGCCGAGGCGGACACGGTCGGCGTCGGCGATCCGCACCCCGGACGGCAGGACGTAGTCGGTCATGCGCGGGAACTTGTCGACGCCGTACACGGCGACCGGCTTGCCGGCCGCCTTGAGCCGCGCGCGGGTCAGCTCGAAGCCGCCGACCGCGCACGGGCCCTCGGAGGTCCACACGACGTTGGTGAGCAGGCCGAAGACGCCGTCGAGGTTCTGGCCGTGCGGCTGCACGAGACGGTGCGAGAGCAGGTGCAGCCGGAGCCAGACGTCCTGGGTGCTCGCGGGCGCGGCCTCGAGGTCGATCTCGACGAGCTCGACCCGCTTCTCGACGCGGCGCAGGGCGTCGGAGCCCTCGAGCGCCTTCAGCTCGGCCGCAGGCGCCGCGTCCTCGGGCCTCTCGCCGAGCGTGGGGGTCGGGAACCACACGTCGAGGACAGACTCGTCGGCGGCGTACGTGGTCAGGCCGAAGCCCCAGGCAGCAGTCACGTGGACCGATTCTAGGGGGCGTGTGAAGCCCGGCGTGACCCAGCGGTCACCGTGGGCCTCACACGCGCGTCACTGGCCGATGCGGCCGTCGATGCACTCTCTGATCAGGTCGGCGTGGCCGCAGTGACGGGCGTACTCCTCGACCATGTGCACCAGGATGTCGCGGACCGTGGTCGTGTCGCCGCCGCTGTTGTAGACGAGCGAGGTCGCCATGGACTCGTCGGACTGCTCGTGCAGCCAGTCCTCGGCGCGCGCGATCTGGCGCTTCCACTCCTCGAACGCCTCGTCGACGCACTCCTGCGTGCCGACCGCGCCGGTGAACTCGATGTCCGGGTCGCCAGGGTCGGTGTAGGGCCGCTGCTCGTCGAGGTTGGCCTGCAGAGCACGCTGGAACCACGTGTGCTCGACGTGGGCCATGTGGCGCACCAGGCCGAGCAGGCTGAGGTTGCTCGGCGGCACCGAACGCGTCGCGAGCTGCTCCGGCGTCAGGTCGGCGCACTTGAGCTCGAGGGTGAGCCTGTAGTTGCGCAGGTAGTCGCGGTACGTCGCCAGCTCGCCGACCGGCTTGCTGTCGAAGCGCGGGTCCTGGTCGGAGGGGAGCCAGTTGCCGGCGTAGCCGGTGGGGGAGGTGCTCATGTCGCCAGCCAACTCTGCTGCCCTGCGGAGACGCAACCGGG
Source organism: Nocardioides panacihumi (assembly GCF_039530925.1). Classification (NCBI taxonomy): domain Bacteria; kingdom Bacillati; phylum Actinomycetota; class Actinomycetes; order Propionibacteriales; family Nocardioidaceae; genus Nocardioides; species Nocardioides panacihumi. The sequence continues at coordinate 392,643 of NZ_BAAAPB010000004.1, forward strand.
ATTGTCGGCCGTGCCGGGTCGGTCGATCCTGATCTGGTTGGCGGGGCGCCGTGCCGACGCCGTAGGCTGGGCCCACAGGCGTTCGAGCCGTCATCAGCGGCGAGCCCCGGGAAGAAAGCTCACCAGCAAGTAGACCCCGGCGGGTAGGCCCGTCACAGCCGTCACGAGTGGTTCCTCGATCCTGGGGAGCAAGCAGGGTGGTACCGCGGCGAGAGTCGTCCTTGCAGGACCGACGACACCGACCGCAGGAGCCTGAGAGCCGATGACCTATCCCAAGGTCACCACCGACCCGACGTCAGCGCCCGACCAGCGAGGCGTGCCCGCCAGGCCCCGGTTCCCCGGCATCGAGGAGCGCGTCCTCGCCTACTGGGCCGAGGACGGCACCTTCCAGGCGAGCATCGACAACCGCGACCCCGGCGTGAACGGCAGCAACGAGTTCGTCTTCTACGACGGGCCGCCGTTCGCCAACGGCCTGCCGCACTACGGCCACCTGCTCACCGGCTACGTCAAGGACATCGTCCCGCGCTACCAGACGATGCGCGGCAAGCGCGTCGAGCGACGCTTCGGCTGGGACACGCACGGTCTGCCCGCCGAGCTCGAGGCGATGCGGCTGGGCGGCATCAAGACGACCGACGAGATCCTCGAGATGGGGATCGACAAGTTCAACGAGGCCTGCCGCGCCTCGGTGCTCAAGTACACCGGCGACTGGCGCGAGTACGTCACCCGCCAGGCGCGCTGGGTCGACTTCGACAACGACTACAAGACCATGAACCCCGAGTTCATGGAGTCGGTCATCTGGGCGTTCAAGAGCCTCTTCGACAAGGGCCTGGTGTACGAGGGCTTCCGCGTCCTGCCGTACTGCTGGAACGACGAGACGCCGCTGTCCAACCACGAGCTCCGGATGGACGACGACGTGTACCAGCAGCGCCAGGACCCGGCGGTCACGGTGGGCTACACGCTCTCGGACCTGGGGACCGACCCGGTGCTCGACGGCGCGCACATCCTGATCTGGACCACGACGCCGTGGACCCTCCCGTCGAACCTCGCCGTGATGGTCGGCTCCGAGATCGACTACGTCGTCGTGGAGGCCGCGGTCCCCGGCACCGACCGGACCGCGCGGTACGTGCTGGCCGAGGCCCGGCTGGCGTCGTACGCCCGGGAGCTGGCGGACGCCGACGGTGAGCTCACCGTCCTCGGTCGGTACACCGGCGCGCAGCTGGTCGGCCGCACCTACACCCCGCCGTTCTCCTACTACGCGGGCCATGAGAATGCCTTCCGCGTCGTCGCGGCCGACGACGCGGTGACGACCACCGACGGCACGGGCGTCGTGCACACCGCCGGCGCGTTCGGTGAGGTCGACAAGGAGATCACCGACCGCGAGAACATCGAGGCGGTCATGCCGGTCGGCAAGGACGGCCGGTTCACCCACCCCGTCGACGAGTACGCCGGCATGCTGGTCTTCGACGCCAACCTCCACATCATCGACGACCTGAAGGCGGTGACCCGTGGTGGGACCGGCGGCTCGGTCACGCCGGGCACGATCCTGCTGCGTCGCGAGTCCTACGAGCACTCCTACCCGCACTGCTGGCGCTGCCGCGAGCCGCTGATCTACAAGGGCGTCTCGTCGTGGTTCGTCGAGGTGACGAAGTTCAAGGACCGGATGCTCGAGCTGAACGAGGAGATCGGCTGGACGCCGGACCACATCAAGCACGGCCAGTTCGGCAAGTGGCTGGAGAACGCCCGCGACTGGTCGATCACCCGCAACCGGTTCTGGGGCAGCCCGGTGCCGGTGTGGAAGAGCGACGACCCGGCGTACCCCCGCATCGACGTGTACGGCTCTTTCGAGGAGCTCGAGCGTGACTTCGGTCGGCTGCCGCGCGACAAGGACGGCAACCGCGACCTGCACCGGCCGTTCGTCGACGAGTTGACCCGGCCCAACCCGGACGATCCGACGGGCCGCTCGACCATGCGCCGCGTCGCCGACGTGCTCGACGTGTGGTTCGACTCCGGCTCGATGAGCTTCGCCCAGGTCCACTATCCCTTCGAGAACGCCGACTGGTTCGCGGGATCAGAGGGCGGCTCCGCCGCGGGGCACTTCCCGGCCGACTTCATCGTCGAGTACATCGGCCAGACGCGCGGCTGGTTCTACACGCTGCACGTCCTGGCGACCGCGCTCTTCGACCGTCCGGCGTTCAGCTCCTGCATCAGCCACGGCATCGTGCTGGGCAGCGACGGCAACAAGATGTCGAAGTCACTGCGCAACTACCCGGACGTCTCGGAGGTCTTCGACCGCGACGGCGCCGACGCGATGCGCTGGTTCCTGATGTCCTCGCCGATCCTGCGCGGCGGCAACCTGGTGGTCACCGAGCAGGGCATCCGCGACTCGGTGCGCCAGGTGATGATCCCGCTCTGGAACAGCTGGTACTTCTTCCAGCTCTACGCCAACGCGGCCGGCATCGAGGCGTCCTGGTCGACGGCGTCGCAGGACCCGCTGGACCGTTATGTCCTCGCCAAGACGCGGGAGTACGTCGCCGCGATGACCGAGGCGATGGACGGCTATCACATTGCCGACGCGTGCGAGACGACGCAGCGCTTCCTCGACGTCCTCACGAACTGGTACATCCGCCGCTCGCGCGACCGGTTCTGGGCCGACGACCGAGGCGCGTTCGACACGCTCTACACGGTCCTCGAGATCACCTGCCGCGTCGTCGCGCCGCTGCTGCCGCTGACCACGGAGGAGGTCTGGCGGGGGCTCACCGGCGGGCGGTCGGTGCACCTGACCGACTGGCCCTCCGTCGACGACCTGCCCGCCGACCACGCCCTGGTCGTCGCGATGGACACGGTCCGCGACGTCTGCTCGGCCACCTCGGCGCTGCGCAAGGGGCGCCAGCTGCGCAACCGCCTGCCGCTGTCGTCGCTGACGATCGTCGGCGCGGCGACCCCGCCTGCCTCCCTGGCGGGCTTCGAGCCGGTCGTGGCCGACGAGGTCAACGTCAAGCAGGTGCGCCTGCTCGACGCGGACAGCGACGAGGCGGCGACCTACGGCATCGCGCAGAAGCTCACCGTCAACGCACGAGCGGCCGGCCCGCGGCTCGGCAAGGACGTCCAGATCGCGATCAAGGGCTCCAAGACCGGGGACTGGTCGGTGGCCCCCGACGGCACCGTCACCGCTGGTGGTCTGGCGCTGGTCGAGGGGGAGTTCACCCTGGAGACCGTCGCTGGCGCCGCGTCCGACGACGTCGCGGTCGGGATGCTGCCGGGAGGAGGCTTCGTCGTGCTCGACACGGTGGTCACCCCCGAGCTCGCGTCCGAGGGCCTCGCCCGGGACCTGATCCGGGCGGTGCAGCAGGCGCGCAAGGACGCCGGGCTCGACGTCTCCGACCGGATCGAGCTGGTGCTCGGCGGGTCCGCCGGCACGCTCGCGGCGGCCGACGAGCACGAGCAGCTCATCGCGCGGGAGACGCTCGCGACGGCGTACTCGCTGGCGGAGACGATGACGGGCACCGAGCTGGCGCTCAGCGACGGCGAGGTGGCCACGATCTCCGTGGCGAAGGCCTGATGCCGGCGCCGGGCCGGTCGGTCAAGGCCGACTCGCTCGGCGTCGGGGTCGCGACCGGCGCGTACGGCGTCTCCTTCGGCGCCCTCGCGACCGCCTCCGGCCTCGACGTCTGGCAGGCGTGCGCGTTGTCGCTGCTGGTCTTCACCGGCGCGTCGCAGTTCGCGTTCGTCGGCGTGGTCGCGGCCGGCGGCGTACCGCTGGCGGGTGCGGCGACCTCGATCCTGCTCGGCAGTCGCAACCTGTTCTACGGGATCGGACTGGCCCCGGTCCTGCGGCTGCGCGGGTGGCGGCGGGTGCTCGGCGCGCAGCTCGTCATCGACGAGTCGACGGCCATGGCACTGGGCCAGTCCGACCGTGACGAGGCACGGCTGGCGTTCCGCCTCACCGGTGTCTCGGTCTTCGTGCTCTGGAACCTGATGACGCTCGCCGGCGCTCTCGCCGGCACCGCCATCGGCGACCCGCGCACGTTCGGCCTGGACGCGGCCGTCGGCGGCGCGTTCCTGGCGCTGCTGTGGCCGCGACTCACGGCCTTCCCGCAGCGGGTCGTGGCCATCGTCGGCGCCGCCGTCGCGACCGGCCTGGTGCCGTTCACCGCCGCTGGCCTGCCGATCATCCTCGGGGGCGCCGCCGCGGTCGCCGTGGGCCTGGCGCTGCCCTCCGGGAAGCGGGGAAGCGGATGATCTGGGCCGGCATCATCGTCACGGCGATCGGCTGCTACGCGCTCAAGCTCATCGGCCTCTCCGTGCCCGACCGGGTGCTGACCCGTCCGCTCACCCAGCGCGTGGCCGCCCTCATCCCGCCGGCACTGCTGGGCGCCCTCGTCGCGGTCCAGGTGCTCGCGGAGGGTCAGCGGCTGGTCATCGATGCGCGGCTGGCCGGCCTGGCCGCGGCCGTCGTCCTGCTGCTCCTGCGCGCGCCGTTCCTCGTCGTGGTCGCGGGCGCCGCCGTCACAGCCGCGGTGCTGCGCCTGCTCTGACGTGCCGAGTCGGCGCGTCCTGGCGCAGTGGGGGTGCCGAGTCGGCGCGTCCTGACGCTGTGGGGGCGCCGAGTCGGCGCGTCCTGGCGCTGTGGAGGTGCCGAGTCGGCGCGTCCTGACAGACAACTTGCGAGTTTGCGCCGACTCGACCCTGTGGGAGTGCGAGGTTGCGCCGACTCGACCCTGTGGGAGTGCGAGTTTGCGCCGACTCGACCCTGTGGGAGTGCGAGTTTGCGCCGACTCGACCCTGTGGGAGTGCGAGTTTGCGCCGACTCGCGGTCAGACGACCCCAGCGAGCGGTTCGGGGGAGCCGAGCCACGTCAGCAGGGTGCGTGCGCCCCAGCCGCTCGGGCCCTTCGTCCACTCGTCGCGGTCCTCGGGCGTGTCGCCGACCGACGCGAGGTCGAGGTGCGCCCACGGAAGGCCACCGGCGAAGTGCTGCAGGAACAGCGCGGCCGTGATCGCCTGGGGGGTGCCGGCGCTGTTGTCGGCGTCGGCGATCGGGGACGCGAGCTTGTCCTCGTACGTCGAGCTCAGCGGCATCCGCCACAGCGGCTCACCGGTCGCCTCGGCCGCGCCCTCGAGGATGGCGGCGAGCACGTCGTGGTTGGCGAACAGTCCGCCGACCTGCTGGCCGAGCGCGACCTTGATCGCGCCGGTGAGGGTGGCGACATCGACGATGACGTCGGGCTTCACCTGAGCGACGGCGTACGCCATCGCGTCCGCGAGGACGAGTCGCCCCTCGGCGTCGGTGTTCGTGACCTCCGAGGTGCGGGCGGTCTTGTCGCCGGGAAAGTGGCGGAGCACGTCGCCGGGCCGCATCGACGAGCCCGAGACGGCGTTCTCGGCGGCGGCGACCAGGCCGACGACACGGACCGGGCAGCCGACGGCGGCGAGCGCGGCCATGGTCGACAGCACGATCGCGCCGCCGGTCATGTCGCGCTTCATGGTGGTCATCGAGTCGCCGGGCTTGAGGTTGAGGCCGCCGGTGTCGAAGGTGATGCCCTTGCCGACCAGCGCGACGGTCGGCGTCTTGCGTGACGCCTTCGGTGGGGCGTAGTCGAGCCGGATCAGCCTGGGCGGCGTCGGCGATCCGCTGCCGACGCCGAGCAGGCCGCCGAAGCCCTCCTTGGCGAGCTGCTGCTCGTCCCAGACCTTCACCTTCAGCCCGGAGGCGTCCGCGATCGTCAGGGCCTGCTCGGCGAGCCAGGCGGGGTTCTTGATGTTGGACGGGACGGTCGCGAGGAACCGCGAGCGCCAGCCGGCGGTCGCGACGGCGACGGAGCGGCTCAGCGACCCGTCGTACGCCGACCCGAGCTCGGCCAGCACGACCGACCCGACCGGGCGGTGCACCGGACCGGACGCGCGCCAGTCGAACGAGAAGGACGCCAGCGTGACGCCGACGACGAAGGGCTCGACGGCGACGTCCGGGTCGAGCGCCGGGATGGTCGTCGCGACCGTCGACAGGTCACGGGTCGCCCGTGCGACGGCGACGCCGGCGCGCCGGAAGTCGACCGGCCGCTGGGCGCCGACGCCGACGAGCAGGATGCGCCGCAGTGCCTTGTTGCCTCGTACGCCGCCGGGGACGACGTACGAGACGACCTCGCCGGCCTTGCCGGAGGCGTGCTCCGCCTCCAGGATGCCGAGCAGGTCCAGGTCGCTCGCCGCGTCAGCGAGCGCAGCAGCACCCGGACCGAGCATGAGGGACTCGCCCGGCAACACGGGCAATGCGATGACCTCTGCCCCTGCGACGGCGTGGGGGACTCGCTCGTCGAGGGTGACGGCAGGCGGACTGACCTGCGGCGGGAGGGTGATGGCGTCAGCCAACGACATCCTTGAGGGCGTTACCGAGGGCGCCTGCCTCGTCGGCGTTCAACTCGACCACCAAGCGGCCACCGCCTTCCAGAGGGACGCGCATCACGATGCCGCGCCCTTCCTTGGTGACCTCCAGCGGACCGTCTCCCGTCCGCGGCTTCATCGCCGCCATGCGGCACCTCTTCCTCTATGGCGTCACGTGAACCGCTGGCGGGCCCACTAGTTGCTCGAGTCATTATCCCCTATGCGACGCCGCCGTGGGTCAGCGGTGGGCGTGGAACAGTCCCAGCAGGCGTCGTACGACGGGCCCGCGCAGGTTGCTGCGCGACGGGCTGGTCCCGAACTCGGCCGTCACGGCCTGTCCACGGAAGTGCTTGTTGAACCACATCGTCATGGTCCCGTGGCAGCCACCGTTGCAGCTGAACCGCTTCACCGGCAGCCGCAGCGCCCGGGCGAGCCGCTGGGAGAACGCCGGGTGCTTGGTGAGCGTGTCGACCCCGTAGAGCGGCTGGTGGAAGCTGACCACGTACGCCGGCCGCACGCGGCTCAGGAAGCCCATCATGGCGCGCGTCTCCGGTTCGGACGCCGGCCCGGTCCCGGAGTCGTAGCGGCCGGTCACGCGCCGCCAGGACGTCGGGTAGTTGCGGTTGAGGTCGACGCCGTGGGCGTTCTGGCGGCGGTGCCGCGCCTTCCCGTCCGGGTTGTAGGTCGGGACGACCCAGAGGTCCACTCCGGTCACCGGCCTCCCGTCGCGCAGCGAGGTCAGGATGTCGGAGACCTTCGACTCGTCGCCGTGCATCGTGGAGATCAGCACGACCTTCGTGGCACCCGGCGTGCCGAGGTGCCATGCCCGGATCGGACGGCCGCTCACGGAGTGGCCGATCACCCGGACGCCGATCACGGCCGGTCGGGTCACCTGCCGGGTCGGCGTCGGTGCGGCCTCGGCGTGCGCGGGGCCGCCGAGGACCGGGAGGGCCAGGACGAGCGTCAATGTGCTCGTGAGGAGGGTGCGTCGCATCGAGCATGCTCCTTTCGACGACGTCAGATCGCGCTGATGGCGTATGCCCAGGTGAACCACGAGACGCCCAGCAGCATCCCGACGTGGGCGAGCACGGACAGCCACGGACTCTCGGTCCAGGAGTCGGCGGCGGCGACCGTGTCGGCCGCGCGCTTGCCGCGGTTGCGGCTCGGCAGCCAGCGGACGAGCAGCATCAGCCCGGTCGCGGTCACGACCCACCAGAAGGCGAGGGCGATCACGCCGACCAGCGAGCCGCCGAGGAACGAGGCCTCGGGGAAGATCAGGAAGAGCAGCCAGAGCACGACGGCGACCGCGCCGGCACCCGTGTGCGCGGCGAGTGGCCAGCCGGCGTGGCTGTTGCGCAGACGCAGCCGGGTGAGCACCACGGCGAGTGCGCCGAGGAAGGTGAGGATGTACGCGACGATCATGGACATGGCGTGTCACCTTCCCGGGCGTCCTCGAGCTCGGTGCCGAGCCGTGCCAGGAGGGCGTCCACCTCCGACATCCGGTAGCCGCGCAGCGCCACCGAGAAGCGCACCTTCCGCAGGTCCGCGGCGGTGAGGGGCCGGTCCGCCGGGACGAGGGCGTCGGGTCGGTCGTCGTACGCCGGGGCCATCGGCTCGCCGCGGCCCGCGGCGACCACGGCGACCCCGCCGAGGACGATCACGACCACGATCGCGAAGACCCACATCATCGGGCGTCCCGCGCCTTCACCATCAGGTCGACGACCTCGTCGACATCGTCGGTCAGGGTGAGCATGTCGAGGTCGCTCTCCTTGATCCTCGCGTCGGAGAGCATGGACTGACGCATCCAGGCGATCAGCCCGCTCCAGTGCTCGACGCCCATGAGGACGATCGGGAACTGAGTGATCTTCTGCGTCTGGACCAGCGTCATCGCCTCGAACAGCTCGTCGAGGGTGCCGAGACCGCCGGGGAGGACGACGTAGCCCTGGGCGTACTTCACGAACATCGTCTTGCGGACGAAGAAGTAGCGGAAGTTCAGGCCGAAGGTGACGTACGGGTTGAGGCTCGCCTCCCAGGGCAGCTCGATGCCGAGCCCGATGCTCTGGCCCCCGGCCTCCGCCGCACCCTTGTTGGCGGCCTCCATGGCGCCCGGGCCGCCGCCCGTGATGACGGCGAAGCCGGCCTGGGCCAGGGCGGCGCCCACCTTCACGCCCATCTCGTACGACCTGTGCCCGGCCGGCGTCCGGGCCGATCCGAAGACGGAGATCGCGGGACCTATCTCGGCGAGGTCGTTGAAGCCCTCGACGAACTCGGCCTGGATCTTGAGCACTCGCCACGGATCGGTGTGCACCCAGTCGCTGGGCCCGCGCGTGTCGAGGAGTCGCTGGTCGTTGGTGCTGCCGTCCGGCCGGCCGGCGGTGGGTCGCGGCGAGCTGCCGCTTCGCTTCGTCATCTGCGTCCTGTCCTAGTCGCGTGCGAGCCAGGCGCGCAGCACACGCTCGCAGTGCTCGATCTCCGAGACTGCCACCTGCTCGTCCTGCTTGTGCGCGAACGTCGGGTCGCCGGGCCCGAAGTTGACGGCGGGCACGCCCAGCGTGGTGAACCGGGCGACGTCGGTCCAGCCGAACTTCGGCCCCACCTCGCCACCCACGGCATCGACGAACTCCTTGGCCGCCGGCCGGTCCAGGCCGGGCAACGCGCCGGGCGCCGAGTCGGTGAGGGTGACGTCGTAGCCGTCGAAGAACTCCCGGACGAACGCCAGCGCCTCCTCCTCGGTCCGGTCGGGGGCGAAGCGGTGGTTCACGGTCACCACGCACTCGTCGGGGATGACGTTGCCGGCGACGCCGCCCGAGACCAGAACCGCGTTGAGACCCTCGTGGTAGGTCAGGCCGTCGATGACCGGCTGCCGGGCGACGTACTCCTCGAGGCGGCGCAGCACGTCGCCGGCGGCGTGGATGGCGTTCGAGCCCATCCAGCTGCGCGCCGAGTGGGCGCGCTCGCCGTGGGTCCGCACCTCGACCCGGAGGGTGCCCTGGCAGCCGGCCTCGACGCCCGCGTTCGACGGCTCCATGAGGATCGCGAAGTCGGCGGCCAGGAGGTCGGGGTGCGACTGCGACAGCTTGTTCAGCCCGTTGCGCGCCGCGTCGACCTCCTCGCAGTCGTAGAGCACGTAGGTCACGTCGCGCGTCGGCCGCTCGAGGGTCGCAGCGAGCCGCAGGATGACGGCGTCCCCGCCCTTCATGTCGCAGCTGCCCAGCCCGTGCAGCACGCCGCCCTCCAGCCTGCTCGGCAGGTTGCCGTTGACCGGCACGGTGTCGATGTGACCGGCCAGGACCACCCGCTCGGACAGCCCGTACGACGTCCGGGCGACGATCGTGTGGCCGAACCGCTCCACGGACAGGTGGGGGAGCGCTCGCAGTGCGGCCTCGACCGCGTCGGCGATGACCGCCTCCTCGCCGCTCACGGACTCGATGTCGACGAGCTGCCGCGTCAGGGTGACGACGTCGGCGGTGAGGTCCAGCGTGAGGTCCAGCGCGGCATCGGACGGCATGCGGCCAGTCTCCCAGACGGTCCGTCAGACCTCTGGGGTCCACTCTTTCTTGGCGACGAGCAGCCCGTCGCCGACCGGGAGCAGCAGCGGGACCAGGCCGTCGTGGCCGGCGATCGTGCGGCCGACGTCGCGGATGACGGTGGTCTCCTCGTCGCGTCGCGACGGGTCGGCCACCCGGTCGTGCCACAACGCGTTGTCGAACGCCACGACGCCGCCGGGACGCAGCAACCGGAGCGCCTCGGTCAGGTAGTCGGCGTACTCACGCTTGTCGCCGTCGAGGAAGACCAGGTCGTAGTGGCCGTCCGTGAGCCGGGGGAGCACGTCGAGCGCAGCGCCGGAGATGGTGCGGGCGCGTGGCGTCGGGATCCCGGCCTCGGTGAAGGTCTGCCGGGCGAGCCGCTGGTGCTCGGTCTCGATGTCGACGGTGGTGAGCACGCCGTCCGAGCGCATGCCGCGCAGCAGCCAGAGGCCGGAGACACCGGTCCCTGTGCCGACCTCGACGACGGCGCGGGCGTCGAGGACCGAGGCGAGGAAGCGCAGCGCGGCGCCGCTGCCCGGCCCGATCGGGACGACGCCCACCTCGGCCGCGCGTGCTCGTGCGGCGGCAAGGATCTCGTCCTCGGCCACGAACTCCTCGGCGTAGGTCCAGCTCGTGGCGTTGATCGGCTCCGTGGTCACGGGAGAAACCTAACGCGACCGCGCCCGCGGTGGGGGAACGAAACCCCTGTGCTCGGCGTTGGACACACCACAGACTCACAGGCTGCCTTCAGGTTGCGCACCTAGCCTGGGATTCCGCGAGATGAGGGAGCGACCCACATGGGCGACGAGACGACGACCGAACAGGCGACCGGCGTGCCGACCTGGGACGAGATCGTCGAGCAGCACTCCGACCGTGTCTATCGGCTGGCGTACCGGCTCACCGGCAACCCTCACGACGCGGAGGACCTCACCCAGGAGGTCTTCGTCCGTGTCTTCCGCTCCCTGGACTCCTACACCCCGGGCACGTTCTCGGGCTGGCTGCACCGGATCACCACGAACCTCTTCCTCGACCAGGCGCGCCGCAAGCAGCGGATCCGCTTCGACGCGCTGTCCGACGAGCGGGCCGACCGGCTCAGCAGCAGCCAGCCGACGCCCGACATCGCCTACACCGACCAGCGCTTCGACGACGACGTGGAGCGGGCGCTTCAGGCGCTGCCACCGGACTTCCGGGCGGCCGTGGTGCTGTGCGACGTCGAGGGTCTGACGTACGAGGAGATCGCCGAGATCCTCGGCGCCAAGCTCGGCACGGTCCGCTCCCGGATCCACCGCGGCCGGGCGATGCTGCGCGAGGGCCTCGCGCACCGGGCGCCGAAGTCGGGCCGGATGCGCTACTCCGGCCCCAAGGTGCTGGGTTGGGCGACACGAGGATGAGCCTGCTCAACGGCCACCTGGGCAACCGGACCAGCGCGCTGCTCGACGGTCAGCTCCCCGCGGACGAGGCCGAGCGCGCGTGGGCGCACGTCCAGCAGTGCCACACCTGCCGCGACCGGGTCGAGCGGGAGGGCTGGGTCAAGCGCCGTCTCGCCGGCCTCTCGTACGACGCCGGGGCGACAGCGTCCGACCGGCTCAAGGGCTCGTTGCTGGGCGCCTCGGAGCTGACTCCGGGCGAGTGCTTCCTCGGCGCCGACCACCATCGGCGCAACGTGACCCTGGCCGCGGTCGGTGGAGGGGCCGTCGGCGCCGCCGTCATAGGCGTCCTCGCGCTCGGCGCGGCTCCCGCCTCGGCGCCCACGACCGAGCGGCCGATGCCGGTCGTGTCGCTCACAGGCTCCGGCACCACGCTCGCGGTGCATCGCGAGCGCACCCCCTCGCCCTGACGCACCCGCCTCCCCGCTGAGCAAGGGATGCTCCAGGTCTGGCCGGCCCTGACAGAATGGCCGGGTGAGCACCGACGAGCCGTCCGGCGAGCCCACCCAGCCACTGGGCTGGGACCGACCCGCTCCGCCGCCGGGTCCGGCGTTCCCGCCACCCGGGATCCGGCCGAGCGACTCCTGGCTGCCGCCGCTCACCCAGCCCCTGACCGAGCCGCTGCCCGGTCGGACGCCCGAGTCGGACCCGGCCACGCGGGCCCGACCGAGCCGCTGGACGTGGCCGGTCGTCGCGGTCCTCGCGCTCATCATCGGGGCCCTGAGCGGCGTCGGTGGCGCAGCGCTGTGGGACGGGCTCGACGACGACAACCCGACGGCGTACACGTCCTCGGGCGGCTTCGGAAGCACGACCGTCAACCAGGCGCCGATCAAGCCGGGTGACGCGAGCGTGGTCGCCGTGGCCGATGCACTGCTGCCCTCGACCGTGCAGATCCAGGCGGAGTACGCCGGCAAGGAGAACGGCGCGACCGGGTCGGGCTTCGTCCTCGACGCGAAGGGCGACATCGTCACCAACAACCACGTCGTCGCCGACGCGGCCAAGAACCACGGGCCGATCTGGGTCGTCGACACCCAGGGGCGACGATCGAAGGCCACCGTCGTCGGCCGTAGTCCCGTCTACGACCTGGCGGTCATCAGTGCACCGGACGCGAAGGGGCTCAAGCCTGCCTCCCTCGGCGCGGCGAAGGCCCTCCGGGTGGGTGAGCAGGTCGTCGCGATCGGCTCGCCGCTCGGGCTCAGCTCGACGGTGACGGCGGGCATCGTCAGCGCGCTCGACCGGCCGGTGACGACGGGCGACTCGGCCGACGACACGTCCTACATCAACGCCGTGCAGACCGATGCGGCCATCAACCCCGGCAACTCGGGCGGACCGCTGGTCAACCTGCTCGGCCAGGTCGTCGGCGTGAACTCCGCGATCGCCACGACCGGCGGGATCCAGGACGAGGCCGGCAGCATCGGCGTCGGCTTCGCGATCCCGATCGAGCAGGTGCGCACGACCGCCGCGCAGATCCTCGACACGGGCAAGGCGAGCTACCCGATCATCGGGGCGAAGGTGCAGACCGCCGACGACAGCGGTGACGGCGCCGAGATCAGCTCGGTCGACGACGGGACGCCTGCGGCGAACGCCGGGCTGAAGAAGGGCGACATCATCAAGGCCGTCGACGGCCAGCGGGTCTCCGACGGCATCGGCCTCATCGTCGCGATCCGGACCCACCAGCCCGGCGAGAAGATCACGTTCACGGTCAACCACGCCGGCAAGGACCGCCAGGTCGAGGTCACCCTCGCCGGCGAGGTCGGCTAGTCCGATCAGTCCTGCGACTCCTGGTCGACGAAAGGGTGCTCGGAGACGAACTCCTCCGTGTCCTTGTAGAGCTGCTGGATGAACTCCTCGAGCTTGCTCGCCTCGATCCGCCACTGACCGCGGCCGCCGAGCTTGATCGCGGGCAGCTCTCCGCGGCGCACCAGCGCATAGACCTGGGCGCTCGAGGTGTTGAGCAGCTCGGCGACGTCGGCGAGCGTCAGGAAACGGGGGGTCTCCGGCATTCCGACATGATCCCATCACCCTGGTGATCGTGCGCAGGTGCGTCCAACTGGTTGTGGATAGAATCCGGTGAACGCCTGCCTGTGGAGAACCGGATGACGCCGAGGTCCGTCCGGTCCATGATGTGCCGGTGAATCTCGGGCTCGACAGTTCCTCCTTGGGTGCGTCTGCGGGCAGCGCGCCCGCCGCGCAGCGTGTGCAGCGTGCCGGCTGGCGCGACCCCCGCCTCTGGGTCGGCGTCGCGATCGTCGCCGCGTCGGTCGTCGTCGGCGCGCGGGTGCTGGCGTCGGCCGATGACACCGTCCCGGTCTGGACTGCTGTCGGTGACCTGGCCGCGGGCGCTCCGTTGGCGGCCGGCGACCTCGAGCAGCACCGGGTGCGGTTCGCCGACGCCGACGTGCTTCGCGACTACTACAGCGGGACGGCGTCGCCGCCCCGAGGTGTGTTGCTGCGCGGGCTGGGCGCCGGCGAGTTGCTGCCCCGCGCAGCCGTGGGCACCGCGACGCAGAGCGGGACGGTGCAGGTGCCGCTGGCGGTCGACCCCGAGCAGGTGCCGCCATCCGTCGGCGCGGGCAGCGTGGTCGACGTGTACCTCCTCGGCGACGCCGAGCCGGCACTGGCCGCCGCCAGCGTGGTCGACGCCCCCGACGTCCAGGACAGCTTCGTCGTGTCGGGCAAGCGACAGCTGGTGCTCGCGGTGCCCGAGGACGATGCCCGTCGGTTCTTCGGACTCCTCGGCGCGGCGGACTCGCCGACCCTGACCGTCGTCCGGCGCGCATGACGTGCGTCGTCCTGCTCGCCGCGGCCGGAGCCGGGTGGGAGCCGGCCGCGCTGAGCCTGCTCGAGCGGACGGCCGACGTCGTCGTCCTCAAGCGCTGCGTCGACCTCGACGACCTGCTCGCGGCCGCTGCGTCGGGCCAGGCCGACTGCGCGGTCCTCGCCGCCGACCTGCCCGGACTCGACGCCACCTCGGTCGACCAGCTGCGCCGTCACGGGGTCCGCGCCGTCGCCGTCGTGCCAGCCGGACCGGCGGGCGACCCTGCCGGTGCGCGGGCCTCCCGGGCGGGCCTGTCGCGGATCGTCGCCGAGGATGCGCTCGGTCGGCTGCCGGACGCCCTCACCTCGGCCGAGCAGCCGGACTAGGAGGGTGGGCCCGACGAGCCCGCCACCGCGTCGAGTCCGCCGGGTCGTGGACGGGTGGTCGCGGTGTGGGGGCCTGCGGGCGCTCCGGGTCGTACGACGGTCGCGGCCGCCGTGGCCGCAGAGCTGGCCCGGCGACGATATCCGACGGTCCTCGTCGACGCCGACCCGCACGGCGGCGCGGTCGCCCCTCTGCTCGGCGTGCTCGACGAGGTGTCCGGACTCCTGGCCGCGGGCCGGCTCTCCGTGGGCGGAGAGCTGTCCGAGCGCTTCGTGACCGCGTTGCGGGCCTACGGGCCGCAGCTCGACGTGCTGACCGGCCTGCCGCGCGCCGAGCGCTGGGCCGAGCTGCGCCCGGGCCTCGTCGGCGAGATCGCCGAGTGCGGGCGCAGGAGCGGCTCTGTGGTGATCGACACCGGCTTCAGCCTCGAGGACGACGGCGCCGAGATGCAGGGTCGCTCCGGGCGCAACCAGCTCACCATCGACGCGCTCGACGCCGCCGACGAGGTCATCGTCGTGGGGACGCCCGATCCGGTCGGGCTCTCCCGGCTCGCGCGCGGGCTCGTCGACCTGCGCGAGCGGACCAGCGAGCCGCCGTACGTCCTGGTCAACCGGATGCGGCCGACCATCGGGTGGTCCGAGCGCGAGGTCGTCGGGATGCTCGCCGGTGTGGTGCGCAGCGCGGACGTGTGGTTCCTGCCGGACGACCGGGCGAGCGTCGACAAGACGTCGGTCGCCGGACGCACGCTCCTCGAGACCGCTCCGGACGCGGCGCTGCCGAGGGCGATCGCGCGGTTCGTCGACGAGCTCGCACCGCCTCCGCCCGCAGCGGGGCGGCGGGCCCGACGCGTCCGCGCCCGTTGAGTGGCGCGGAGATCGGGGCCCGGTGATCAGGCCGCGGTGATCAGGCCGCGGTGATCAGGCCGCGGTGATCAGGCCGCGGTGATCAGGCCGCGGTGATCAGGCCGCGGTGATCAGGCCGCGGTGATCAGGCCGAGAAGAGCAGCCACAGGCCGCCGATGGTGAAGGCCACCATCGCGAACAGCAGCGGGAGCTGCCCGGTGAGCTGGTGACGGCGCGGGAGCAGCTTGACCGCCCGGTCGTGGGCAGCGATCACACCGACCACGTGGCCGCAGACGACTGCCAGCACCTTGATGTTCGCCAGCATCGTGGGGTGGTAGGCGAAGTAGTAGTCGACCTTCCAGTTCGCCGTGCCGAACCAGTTCGAGCCGTTGGAGAACGGGTCGCTCGCCTTGATCAGGGTCGCCTCACCCGCCTCGAGCAGGTAGGAGAGGTAGTGCGCGATGATGTAGCCCACGATGATCGGCACGATCGAGTGCGCGAAGAGGCCCGGCAGGGTCCGTCTCCGGAAGCCCGGCTCGACGCCGGTGAGCATGGTGCCGGCGGCGAAGATCGCACCGACCGCGAGACAGAAGCCGAGCAGGGCGAGGTTGTTGACGAGCGTCGGCGCCCAGCTGTGGTTGTTGATGTAGTCGCTGCCCTGGAGGAACGTCACCCAGTGCGTCGAGTCCTTGAACGAGTCGAACGCCGTCGAGCCGAACAGGACCGCCGTCACCGCGACGAGGCCCGCACGGGGGGTGACCGTGTCGAGGTTGGCGAGCGGGCTGCGCACGAGGAGCGCGCCGTCGCGGCGGCCCCACACCGACAGCTTCGCGACGAGGGAGCTGTAGACCTCGAACGGGTCGGCCCGCTCGTAGAAGACGTTGCCGAAGAGCGCGCCGCCGATGAGCATCAGGGCGACGTACACGGCACACCAGAGCCGGACAGGGCCGAGCTCGGTGGAGTAGGGGTAGACGAGCTCCATCCAGACGAACGCGTACAGCCCGATCGCGGCCGGCCAGTGGCCGAGCCACTCGGGGTAGCGGTAGACGCCGGTCTCCGGGTCGCCGCCGGAGAGCTTCGCGAAGATCAGGTTGATGGTGCGGACCGGGCTGATCGCACGCCACACCCGACCGAACAGCAGCGACAGCGGGACGAGGGCGACCCACCACCACACGTAGAAGATGCCGAACAGTGGGTTGGTGAGCAGGTCCTTGCCGAACACCGCGACCATCGCGGTGTAGAGGAACAGGACGAACCCGACGGCCCGCCACAGGACGCGCCACCACGTCGAGTCGACGATGCCCACGATCCAGGCCGGTGCCGGGCGCCCGGACGTCGCGGCGTCGTAGCGCGGCGTACGCCACGCGACCGCCAGGACGGTGAAGGAGATGGTGAGTGCGGCGACCGCGCCGGCGATGGCGAGCTCAGGCGAGATCGGAAGGTCTCGAGCGCCCCCGATCCCGTGGGCGGAGATCACCGGACGATCACTTGACTTCGAGCTGGACGATGGTCTTCTCGAGCGAGTGCGACTCCACCTCGATGATGCCGGCCGTCTTGAAGCTGCCGAGGTCGAGGATGGTCGTGCCGGTGCCGTACTCGAGCTGCTTCTCCGGCGAGGAGTGGACGTGGATCTCGCCAGGAGCGTCGGCGGTGACGACGAACTTCACCTCTTGGCCGATCGCGACGTTGACGCGCTCGCCGTTCGGTGTGACGCTCTTGCCCTCGAACTTGATGTCGATGGTCTTGGTCGACGGCTGGCTGGATGCGGGCGCCTGCCCGTCGCTGCCGCACGCGGTGAGGAACAGGGCGCCGGCGAGCACGGCGAGTACGGCGATGAGGTGGCGCAGCTTGCGCATCGTTGCCTCTCTCGAGTGGGTTCGACACACGGAAGACGACGGGCGGTCCACGCCCGTCGCACCTCTGGAAGAATCCCATGTGAAACTGAGAGGGGCCCAAGAGGCCCCGGAGAGGGGCGTCACATGGGGGACCGCCTCAGACCGCGTGATCTGGCGTTCCTGAGCGAGGAGAGCGCCACGGCGCCGCGCCACAACGCGACGGTCGAGGTCTTCGAGCCCGGCCCGGGCGGCTTCGACTACAAGGCCCTGCTCGCGCTCATCGCCGACCGGATCTCCTTCGTCCCGCGTTACCGGCAGAAGGTCCAGGTCGTCCCGGGTCGGCTGGCCAACCCGGTCTGGGTCGACGACCCGACCTTCGACCTCGAATACCACGTACGACGCTCCGCGCTCCCG
Source organism: Nocardioides panacihumi (assembly GCF_039530925.1). Taxonomy (NCBI): domain Bacteria; kingdom Bacillati; phylum Actinomycetota; class Actinomycetes; order Propionibacteriales; family Nocardioidaceae; genus Nocardioides; species Nocardioides panacihumi. The sequence goes on from NZ_BAAAPB010000004.1 coordinate 410,204, forward strand.
CGTCCCGGCAACGCCGACCAGCTGCGCGACCTGGTCGCGCGGATCGTGTCCCGGCCGCTCGACCGCGGCCGGCCGCTGTGGGAGATGTACTTCGTCGAGGGTCTCGAGGGCGGCCGGGTCGCGATCCTCACCAAGGCCCACCAGGCGCTGGTCGACGGTGTCCACACCGTCGACCTCGGACAGGTGCTGCTCGACGTCAGCCCCGACACCAGGATCCTCGACCCCGACGAGCACGACACCTGGCGGCCGGGGCGTCCGGCGACGCCCGCCGGGCTGCTGGTCGACGCCGTCCGCGACGCCATCGCCGAGCCCGACACCGTCCTCGCCAGGGCACGCAGCACCAGCACCCGGTTCGTCCGCCGGGCGCGCGGGTTCGCGCGTCAGGGCATCGGCACGGCCGAGATGGTCGTGCGGGGTCGCCCCGACCGGCCGACCCCGCTCAACGGCCGGCTGTCGCAGCAGCGCCGGTTCGTCACGCTCGATGCACGGCTCGAGGACCTGCGCGCGATCCGGGCCGCACACGGCGGGACGATCAACGACGTCGTGCTGACCATCGTCGCGGGCGGCCTGCGCGCCTGGCTGATGGCACGGGCGGAGTCGCTCGGCGGGATCCGACAGGTCCGTGCCGTCGTCCCGGTCTCGGTGATCGACGAGAACGAGGAGACGACGTCGCTGGGCTCCCAGATCGCCGTGCACTTCGTCGACCTGCCGGTCGGCGAGGCGAGCCCCGTCGTACGTCTGCACCAGGTGTCGTACTCCTTCGAGTCGCACAAGGCGACCGGACGCGGCGTGGCCGCCAGCCGGCTCGCGGGCATCGCGGGCTTCGCGCCGACGACGTTCCACGCGGTGGGGTCGCGAGCGGCTGCGGCGCAGCCCGATCGCAGCTACCAGCTCTCCGTCACGAACGTCCCCGGGCCTCAGTCGCCCCGCTATGCGGCGGGCGCCCGGATGGTGGCGAGCTACGCCGTGCCGCCGTTGGTGCCCGGACACGCGCTCGCGATCGGCGTGACGTCCTTCGACGGCGGGGTGTTCTTCGGCATGACGGTCGACCGCGACATGGTCCCCGACACCGACATCCTCAGCCAGTGCTTCGCCGACGCCCTCGTCGAGCTTCTGGACACCTCGAACGGCGGGCGGGAGCGGGCTCCACGCGGGCGGCGCCGGCCCGAGAAGGAGAGCACCTGATGCGGCTCTACGTGCCCGCCACGATCGACCTGCTCGGCACGTGGCACGCGGCCGGCGAGGTGCCGGTGGAGGACCCGGGGCTGCTCGGCGCGTTCCAGGCGCCCGACGACACCGAGGAGGGGGAGTACTCCGCGCTGATGTCGGCCGCGGACGCGTCCGCCGAGCTGCTCGCCGGCCCCGGTCGGCGCGTCGTCATCGTCGTCGAGGCCGCGTGGTCCGGTGGCGCCGTCCGGGCTCGGGACTGGCGGGCCGTGCACGCCGACCTCGCCGAGCGGCCCGCCGGTGCCGACCCCGACGAGGACCTCGGCTGGTTCGGCACGCAGGAGATCCCCGACCTGCTCCGGTGACGGCCCGGCTGCCAGGACGCGGGCGACCCGATCTAACCTGGACGCATGTCCCCCGAGATCGTGGCGCTCCACCTGGGTGCGCTGCATCCCCACGAGAGGGCGCTGACGCTGCTGCTCGCGTTCGGGCCGTTCGTGGTGCTGGGGATCGTGGTCGCCGTACGGCGCCGGCACGACCTGGCCGAGGAGCGGGCCGAGGCAGGCGCCCGGCCCGACGCCGGGCTCAGCGAGCCAGCCACTCCCGGCCGACCTGGTTCTCCTTCTTGAAGGCTCTGACGAGGACGTCCTGGATCAGCCGCTCGACCTTGCCTCCGACGAGTGGCACGTTGACCCGGATCTCGACCGCCACCCGCTCGACCGTGACGCCGCCGGACTCGGTGAGCGTGACGGTGCCCGACGTCTCGCCGGGCTTGCCGGGGATGACGATGTCCACGGTGGCGCGGTTGTCGCTCCACTCCTCGCGCTGGACGATGTCGATGGTGTCGCCGACGATCTTCCTCGCGAACGACGGGATGCCCGAGGCGGCCTGCGAGTACTCGATCGACACGCTCCCGCTCTCGGTCGTCCCGGTGACCGTCACGCTGCGCGAGAGTGCGCGTTGGGCGTCGCAGACGGCCTTGCGGAACTCGGGGTCGGACAGCATGCGTGCCACGTCGGCCACAGGGGCGTCGTAGGTCAGCTCGTAGGTGAGGGACGTGCTCATGGGCTCATCATGCCGGGCCGTGGTCGCGAGCGCGGGCTACAGGGCCGTGCGCAGCCGCCACAGCTCCGGGAAGAGCACCACGTCGAGCATCGACCGGAGGTAGCCGACGCCGTTGGTGCCGCCCGTGCCCGACTTGAAGCCGATGATCCTCTCCACCGTCGTGACGTGGCGGAAGCGCCAGAGGCGGAACGCGTCCTCGAGGTCGGTGAGCTCCTCGCCGAGCTGGTAGAGGTCCCAGTGCTTCTCGGGGGCGCGGTAGACCTCGAGCCAGGCCTGCTCAACCTGTTCGCTGGCCTGGTAGGGCTGTGTCCAGTCCCGCTCGACGTGGTCGGCCGGCACGGACAGCCCGCGGCGGGCGAGCAGCCGGAGGGCCTCGTCGTACAGCGACGGCGCGACGAACGCCGCCTCGACGGGCGCCAACCGGTCCGGGTTGTGCTCGTGGGGACGGAGCATCGCGGCCTTCTTGTTGCCGAGCCGGAACTCCAGGACGCGGTACTGCCAGCTCTGGAAGCCGCTGCTCTGTCCGAGGAACGGCCGGATCGCGCTGTACTCCGGCGGCGTCATCGTCGCCAGCACGTCCCACGCGTGCACGAGCTGCTCCATGATCCGCGACACCCGCGCGGTCATCTTGAAGGCCGCCGGCAGCCGGTCCTCGGCGACGGCGGTGATGGCGGCGTCGAGCTCGTGCAGCATCAGCCTGAGCCAGAGCTCCGTCGTCTGGTGCTGGACGATGAAGAGCATCTCGTCGTGGTGCGGCGAGAGGGGGTGCTGGGCCGCGAGCACCTCGTCGAGGTGCAGGTAGTCGCCGTAGTCCATGTCGCTCATGGTCAGGTCACCGCCAGCCGCTGGGAGAAGCGCTCGTCGCGCCACTCGTCGCTCTCCATCACCTGACGCAGGTGCTCGACCGAGTCCCACACGTCCACGAAGCGGGTGTAGAGCGGTGTGACGCCGAAGCGCAGGATGTCGGGCAGGCCGCTCTGGCCGGCGCGGAAGTCGCCGATGACCCCGCGGGCGATGAGCGCCTGGACGATCGCGTAGGCGCCCTCGGGCCGGGTCAGGCTGACCTGGCTGCCGCGTTGCTCGTCGTCGCGGGGCGACTCGATGTCGAAGCCGCTGACACGCTCGTCGACGAGGTCGGCGAAGAGCCGGGTGAGGGCGAGCGACTTCTCGCGGAGCGCGACCATGCCGCCGTACGGCTCGGCGGCGAGGAGCGTGTCGACCCCGCACTCGAGCGCGGCCGTGCCGATCACCGCCGGCGTGCCCGAGACGTAGCGTGCGATGCCGGGCGCCGGCTCGTAGTCGGTCGTGAACGCGAAGGGCGCAGCGTGTCCCATCCAGCCCGACAGCGGCTGGGCGAAGCGGTCGGCGTGCCGCGGGCTGACCCAGACGTACGCCGGCGAGCCCGGCCCGCCGTTGAGGAACTTGTAGCCGCAGCCGATCGCGAAGTCGGCCGCCGCGCCGGTCAGGTCGACCGGGACCGCGCCGGCCGAGTGGCACAGGTCCCAGACCGTCACGATGCCGCGTTCGTGGGCCTGTGCAGTGATGCCGGCCATGTCCCACATGCGGCCGGTGCGGTAGTTGACGTGGGTGAGCATGAGGACCGCGACGCGGTCGTCGAGGCGGTCGGCCGGATCCTCGTCGGGCTCGATGAGCACGAGCTCGCAGCCGTGCTCACGCGCGACCGACTGGGCGACGTAGAGATCCGTGGGGAAGTTGGTGCGCTCGCTGAGGATCACGTTGCGTCCCGGGGCGTCAGCGGCGGCGATCGCGAGCGCCGCCTTGAGCACCTTGTAGACGTTGACGCTCGTGGAGTCGGCGACGACCAGCTCGCCGGGGCCGGCCCCGACCAGGCGCGCGATCTTGTCGCCGACCCGGTGCGGGAGGTCGATCCAACCCGCGCTGTTCCAGCTGCCGATCAGCCCGGCGCCCCACTCGCGGGTGACGACCTCCTGGACCCGGGCCGCCGTGGCGCGGGGGAGTGCGCCGAGCGAGTTGCCGTCGAGGTAGATCGTCCCGGCGGGGAGGTCGAAGAGGTCGCGCAGCGGTGCCAACGGGTCCTGCGCGTCCCACTTCGCCAGGTCCTCGCGCGTGGTCATGCGAGCTCCCGGAGAACCGCGCGCACGGGTGCCGCGTCCGCGGTCGTCAGCTTGAGCGGAAGGGCGATCAGCTCGTAGTCACCCTCGGGAACGTCGTCGAGCAAGAGATTCTCCAGGATCCGTAGGTCGTGCCGGTGGGCCGCGTGGTGGGCGGCCAGGGCCTTGCTGTCAGGAGGGTCGAGGCTCGCCGCGTCCGTGCCGACCAGCACGGCGCCGCGCGCCCCCAGCTCGTCCAGGAGCGCCGGGTCGAGCGCGGCGAAGGCCTCGTCCCACGCCGTTGGCTGGCGATCGTAGGTCCTGACCAGCAGGCGCGGTGGGAGGGGGTCGTGCAGCGCGTGCGCGACATGGTCCAGGGTGACGAGCGGCCTGGCGGAGGTCGCGTGGACGACCCGGCAGGGCCCGAGGTACGCCGCCAGGTCGAGCCCGCCGGCCGGCGTACCGTCCGGGGCGTAGTGCAGCGGTGCGTCCGCGTGCGCTCCGGTGTGGGGCGACAGGGTCAGCCGCGCGACGTTGACGGGGCAGCCCGGACCGATCCGGAACGTCCAGTCGGCGGCGTACCGCTGGTCACCCGGGAAGACGGGGGAGGTCACGTCGACGGGCGGCGTGATGTCCCACAGCCTGGCCAATCAGCTGGCCCTCTTCTTGGCGGCGGTCTTCTTGGCGGCGGTCTTCTTGGCCGGCGCCTTCTTCGTCGTGGCCTTCTTCGCAGCCGTCTTCCTCGCGCCCGCCTTCGAGGCGCCGCCCTTCCCGGCGGACTCCTCCTCGGCCTCGTCGGGGACGTCCTCGCCACGGTCCTTCTTGGCGGCGGCCACCGAGCGCTGCAGTGCGGCCAGCAGGTCGACGACCTCGCCGGCGGACTTGGTCGACGTCTCCGTCCGGGTGACGTCGCCACCCTCGACCTTGGTCTTGACGAGCGTCTCGACCGCCTCGGCGTAGTCGTCCTCGAACTCGCTGGGGTCGAAGTCGCCGGCAAGGGTGTCGACGAGCATGCGTGCCATCTTCACCTCCGCCGGCTTGACCTCGCCGTCGACGTCGACGGCGAAGTCGGGGACGCGGACCTCGTCGGGCCACATCATCGTCTGCAGCACGATCACGTCCCCGCGCTCGGTCTCGCGGACCCGCAGCACCGCGACGGTGGTCCGATTGCGCAGCGCGACGGTGACCACGGCCATCCTGTCGGCCTCGCGAAGTGCCTCCCGGAGGAGCGCGTACGGCTTCTTGCCGGTGTTCTCGGGCTCGAGGAAGTAGGACTTCTCGAACAGCATCGGGTCGATCTGGTCGCTCGGCACGAACTTCTCGACCGAGATCTCACGACTCGATGCCGACGGCAGGGCCGCCATGTCGTCGTCGGTGAGGATGACCATCTCGCCGTCCTCGGTCTCGTAGCCCTTCGCGATGTCGGAGTAGGGCACCTCCTCGCCATCGACGGAGCAGATCCGCTGGTAGCGGATGCGCCCTCCGTCGGTCACGTGGACCTGACGGAACGACACGTCGTGTGACTCGGTCGCCGCGTACAGCTTGACCGGCACGTTCACCAGGCCGAAGGAGACGGCGCCCTTCCAGATCGCTCGCATGCGGCCCAGTATCCCGCGAGGCCCCGACATCCGGCAGGGGCACGATGGCGGGCGGGGGCGGAGGGGCGCTTTCCGAGGCGCCGAAGCCGACGTCGGTCACCCCTCGTGCTCGGCGAGTCGTCCGAGGTTGAGCAGCTGACGGCGCGCCATGACGAGGTCGCCGATCGAGAGCACCGGGGCGACCCAGCGGCCGGTCCGTGCCACGACCTTGAGGAGGAGGCGCGTCGGACCCGGGTCACCGGGCACGACGACGTACGACAGGAACGCGCCCATGATCGTGGCCGTCAGCTGTCGCTCCGCGCCGTCGGCATCGACCGAGACGATCCGGCCCCGAGGCCGACCGAGCGCGACGGTGAACGGGTCACCGGCCCGCGGGACCGGCACGGCGGCGAGGGAGCGCGGGGAGCGCCGGCCGAGGTTGTCGAGCCAGTCGTAGGAGTACGGCGCCAGCCTGATCTGGACCACGCAGCGCCACACCGTCCCGGCGTCGGCCGCGACATCGACGCCCCGCCAGGCCTGCAGCGTCGGCTCGGCGACGAGATCGTCGCAGGCGTAGTGGCGGCGCACCTCGGGGTCCGTCACTCCCCATCGGTCGCCGATCACGGGCCCATCATGCCGAGATAGCGTTGAAGCATCGATCGCCGTCCTCTCGGAGGAGGAAGCCATGACGTTCACGCATCCTCACGGCACCCACGGCCGCAGGCAGCCGCGCGGGCCGCTCATGCGCTGGGGCAACAGCATGATGAGCCGCCGCGTCCGCAAGGCCCGCGGCACGACGATGATGGGCATGCACCTGCTGGTGCTCCACACCGTCGGTGCCAAGAGCGGCGAGCCGCGGCAGACGCCTGTGGCCTGGTTCCCCGGACCGGACGGCAGCCGACACGTCGTCGCCTCGGCCAACGGGTCGATCGGCAACCCGGCCTGGTATCACAACCTCGCCGCGCACCCGGACCGGGTCTGGGTCGAGGTCGACGGTCAGCGGGTCGACGTGACGCCCGAGCAACTGCAGGGCGCCGAGCGTGCCGAGGCGTGGGCGGGCGTCGTGGCGGCCGCACCGCGGTTCGGCGAGTACGAGCACAAGACCGACCGCGAGATGCCGATCGTGCGGCTGCGGCCGAAGCCCTCGCCGAGCGACTAGCCGATCAGCGAGCCCATCCAGGCCTCGACGTCACCCGACGAGCGGGGGAGCGAGGCGGAGAGGTTCTGCGGGCCGTCGGCGCGGACAAGGATGTCGTCCTCGATCCGGATGCCGATCCCGCGCAGCTCCTCCGGGACGAGCAGGTCGTCCTCCTGGAAGTACAGACCGGGCTCGACGGTGAGCACCATGTTCTCCGCGATCGTGCCCTCGGCGTACGACTCCTTCGACGCGGCGCCGCAGTCGTGCACGTCCATGCCGAGCATGTGGCTGACCCCGTGCAGGGTCCACCGCGAGTAGACCTTGCTGTCCTCGTCGAGGGCCTCCTCGACCGACACCGGCAGCAGGCCGAGGTCGCCGAGACCGTGCGCCAGCACCTCGACGGCCGCGTTGTGGGCGGCACGGAACGGCGCGCCGGGTCGTACGGCGGCGATGCCGGCGTCCTGCGCCCGGTGGACCAGGTCGTAGAGGTCGCGCTGCAGCGCCGTGTAGGTGCCCGAGACCGGCAGCGTCCGGGTCACGTCGGCGGTGTAGAGGTTGCGCTGCTCGACGCCCATGTCGAGCAGCACCAGCGTGCCAGGCACGATCGGGCCGGTGTTGTCGATCCAGTGCAGCGTCGTCGCGTGCGAACCGCCGCCGACGATCGAGTCGTAGCCGATGTCGTTGCCCATCGCGCGGGCGCGGCGGAAGAACGTGCCCTCGATCCAGCGCTCGCCGAACTCGAGCACCCGCGGCCACTCGCGCACCGAGTCCTCGAACCCGAGCGCCGTGATGTCGCACGCCTCCTGGAGCTGGGCGACCTCCCACTCGTCCTTGACGAGCCGCATCTCCGAGACCACGCGGGCGAAGTCGTCGTCGAGGGCCTCGTCAGGGGTGACCAGCCCGTCGACGTAGGACGAGCGACCGCGCAGCACGCGGGTCTTCACGCCGACTCGGAGCGCGTCCGGGAGCGTGTCGACGTGGCGCACCTCGATGCCGAGGGAGTCCGAGATCTCGCGGGCGGACGGCCGGCGACCTGCCCAGAGCTCGCCGTAGACGCGGTCACGGAAGAACTCGTCGGTCTCCCGCGACGACCGGGGGCGCGCGTACAGGATCGGGGACCCGTCGGGCTCGATGACGAGCACGGCGTCGGAGGTCTGGTTGCCGGTGAAGTAGGTGTGCGCCGTGTCGGGTCGGAACCGGTAGTCGGTGTCGTACGAGCGCACCTTGTAGCCGCCGGACGGGACCACCAGTCGCTCGCCCGGGAACGCGTCGGCGAGTCGCGCGCGGCGCGCTGCGGCGTACGACGTGATCGAGTGCGGCGGGAGGTCGAGCTCCCGATCGCCCCACCCCTGGCGCATGAACGTCGACCACGCCTCCGGAACGGAGGGGTCGTGTGACTCGGTAGCCGGCTTGGTCTCCTCACCCATGGCACTCACTCTATGACCCGACAGCGCCGATAGGGTGACCGCATGGGGGGCGGAGCTCGGGCGGGGACCGGAACCAGGCGGAGCGGCGCCTTCTTCACCGTCGCCGTCTCGATCGTGGTCGTGCTCGCCGCGCTCCCGATGCTCCTGCTGATCGCGTTCTCCGGGGCTCCGAGGACGCTCGTGGTCGCGACCGTGCTGGCCGCACTGCCGGTCGCTCCGCTCGTCGGCTGCTACCTCTGGCTCGACCGCTACGAGCCCGAGCCGCGCGGCCTGCTCGCCCTCGGCCTCCTGTGGGGCGCGTTCGTCGCCTGCTTCGCCGCCGTGGTCCTCGAAGGCGTGGGCGGCGTGGTCGCCGGCGTGACGGGGGATGCGGGCAGCGCCGTCCTCGCGCCGGTCATCGAGGAGGCATGCAAGGGCGCCTTCCTGCTGGCACTGCTGTGGTGGAGGCGCGACGAGCTCGACGGCATCCTCGACGGCATCGTGTACGCCGGCATGGTGGGCATCGGCTTCGCCTTCACCGAGAACATCCTCTACCTCGCGGCCGCGTACGACGGGACGGACGGGATCGGTCCCGGCGGGACCGACGCACTCACCCAGACGTTCCTGGTCCGCTGTCTGGCCAGCCCGTTCGCACACCCGCTCTTCACCGCGTTCACCGGTGTCGGGGTCGGCATCGCGGTCGGCGCACGCTCGGGGACGGTGCGGCTCCTCGCGCCGCTCGCGGGCTATGCCTGCGCCGTGGCCGCCCACTCGATCTGGAACTCCGCGACCGTCTACGGCTTCGGCGGCTTCTTCACGGTCTACGCCGTCCTGATGGTGCCGGCCTTCTGCGGGATCGGCGCCCTCGCGCTGTGGGCCCGCTCGTCCGAGCAGCGGATGCTCGCGAGCGCGCTCGGCGACGCCGCGGCCCGTGGTCTGCTGCCCGCGACGGACATCGGCTGGGTGGTCGACCTCGGCGCCCGCCGTCGTGCGCGTGGCTATGCGCGAGAGCGCGGCGGCGAGGCCGGCGAGCGTGCGATGCGCGACTATCAGCAGGCCGCGATCGAGCTCGGCTACCTGCACTATCGCTACCTGCGGGGCACGCCGCCCCCCGACTTCGCGGAGCGGGGTCAGGAGTATGTCGCGAGAATAGGTAGGGTCAGGCCGACCATCGCATTTCCCGGACAGGTGGTGCCCACGCGATGACGACCCCTCAGGGTTCGAATCAGGGTTCGAGCGCGAACCCCACCCCCGGCGGCGCCGCCGTCGGGGCCACTGGCGCTGCCGACGTCGGGACGGCGACCACGCGGATGGTGACCGCGCTGGTGCGACTGCGCCAGGCGCTCACCGACGTCGTCCTGCCCCTCGACCTGCCCGGCGCCGCGGAGCAGCGCGCGAGCCAGACCGAGCTGGTGGCTCAGCTCGAGGACTACGTCATCCCACGGATGACGACGATCGAGGCGCCGCTGCTGGCCGTGGTCGGCGGCTCCACGGGTGCCGGGAAGTCCACCCTCGTCAACTCGATCGTCGGCTCGCGCGTGACCACGCCCGGGCTGCTTCGCCCGACGACCCGCTCGCCCGTCCTGGTGCACAACCCCGCGGACGCGCAGTGGTTCGGGCAGGACCGGCTCCTGCCGGACCTGGAGCGCGTCTCGCACTCCACCAACGACCCCAAGGCGCTGCAGCTCGTCGCCTCCGAGAGCTTCCCGGTCGGGCTCGCGGTGCTCGACGCGCCCGACGTCGACTCGGTCGAGGAGCAGAACCGGCTGCTCGCAGCCCAGCTCCTGGCCGCCGCCGACCTGTGGATCTTCGTCACCTCCGCCGCGAGGTACGCCGACCAGGTGCCGTGGAGCTTCCTGCGCGCCGCCGCCGAGCGCTCGACGGCGGTCGCCGTGGTGCTCGACCGCACGCCCGCCGACGCCGTCCAGACGGTCGCCACCCACCTGGCCCGGATGCTCGCTTCGCGCGGCCTCAAGGACAGCCCCCTCTTCATCGTCCACGAGGGCACGGTCTCCGACGAGGGGCTGCTGCCGGCCGACAACGTCGCCGAGGTCCGCGGCTGGCTCGACATGCTCGCGGCCGACAGCGGGGCCCGCCAGGCGGTCGTGCGGCAGACGCTCGAGGGCGCCGTCCGCACCGTCTCGCGCCGGGCACACCCGGTCGCGGACGCCTCCGTCGCCCAGGCGCAGGCCGTGACGCGGCTGCGGCACGACGCCGTGGCGGCGTACGACGAGGGTCTGCGCGCGGTGCTCGAGGCGACGGCCGACGGCACACTGCTGCGCGGCGAGGTGCTCGCGCGCTGGCAGGAGTTCGTCGGCACCGGCGAGCTGCTGCGCTCGCTGGAGTCGAAGGTCAGCAAGCTGCGGGACCGGATCGTCAACGCGGTCAAGGGCAAGCCCCAGCAGGCCGAGCACGTCCAGGTCGCTGTCGAGTCGGGGCTCGAGCTGCTCATCCTCGAGCACGCCGAGCACGCCGCTGAGCGTGCCGAGGCGGCCTGGCTCCAGCTCGAGGCGGGCCGCGGGCTCCTCCAGTCCTCGCCGAGCGACCTGGGCCGCGCCTCCCGCGACCTGCGCCGCAAGGCCGAGCGCGCCGTGCGCGACTGGCAGCAGGACGTGCTCGACATGGTGCGCAGCGAGGGCGAGGACAAGCGGTCGACCGCCCGGTTCCTGGCGTTCGGCGTCAACGGCCTCGCGGTGTCGCTCATGGTCGTCGTGTTCGCGAACACGGCCGGGCTCACGGGTGCCGAGGTCGGCATCGCCGGCGGCTCTGCGGTGGTGGGACAGAAGCTCCTCGAAGCCGTCTTCGGTGACCAGGCCGTGCGGTCGCTGGCCGAGCGGGCGCGCAAGTCGCTCGAGGTCCGCGTCCGCACGCTGTTCGCCGACGAGGAGGTGCGCTACCTCGACGTGCTCGACAACCTGCGCATCGACCCGGAGGCCGCGGAGAAGCTGCGTCAGGCCGCACGCCGCGTGGACGACGCCCGGTACGCCGCCCGCATCGCGGGGTCGTAGCAGAGGGACCCCTCTCGCTGCACGCTCCCGGACGTACCTCATCTAGGGTGACGCCATGACCTCGCTGCTCCAGAGTGCGAAGAAGAGCCTGGTCTCTTCCGGATCTGACATCGGCGAGCGCATCGACGGACTGGCGACCGCTGTCGATGCGGCCGGCGGCCGCCTCAGCGACGAGCTCGTGGACGAGGCTCGGACGACGGTCGAGCGCGCCCAGGGTCGGCTCAAGCTCTCCGCCGACCACACCGTCGTCGGCATCGCGGGTGCCACCGGCTCGGGCAAGTCGTCGACCTTCAACGCGCTCACCGGTCTGGAGCTGTCGGCGGTCGGCGTACGCCGCCCGACCACGTCGTGGGCGACGGCGTGCGTCTGGGGCACCCAGGGCGCCCGAGAGCTGCTGGAGTGGCTCGGGATCCCCGACCGCCACCAGACGACGCGCGACTCGATGCTCGACACCCGTCGCGAGGGTCAGGACCTCGACGGCGTCGTGCTCCTCGACCTGCCCGACCACGACTCGACCGAGGTCTCGCACCACCTCGAGGTCGACCGGCTCGTGGTCCTCGTCGACATGCTGGTGTGGGTGCTCGACCCGCAGAAGTACGCCGATGCCGCGATCCACGACCGCTACCTGACCCCGCTGCGCAGCCACGACGAGGTGATGGTCGTCGTGCTCAACCACATCGACACCGTGCCCGAGGAGCGGCGCGAGTCGATGGTCGAGGACGTCCGACGTCTGCTCGACAACGACGGTCTGCACCAGGTGCCGGTCATCCCGGTCAGCGCCAAGCTCGGGTGGGGCATCCCCGAGCTCAAGGCGGAGATCGCGAAGCGCGTCTCGGAGAAGAAGGCGACCCGTGCCCGGCTCGAGGCCGACATCCGGACCGTCGCGGGCAAGATCGAGGCGGAGTCCGGCTCCGCGAAGCCCCGCTCGCTGGCGCCCGCCCGGGTCGAGGCGCTGGACGACGCGATCGCGCAGGCCGCCGGTGTCCCGACGATCGTCGACGCGGTCGACCGTGCCACCCGGATGCGGGCCAACCGCGCGACCGGCTGGCCGCTCCTCTCCTGGGTGTCGGCGCTGAAGCCGGACCCGCTCAAGCGTCTCCACCTCGACCTCGGCTCCGCGGGCAAGGAGCTGACCGGTCGCGCTCGGACATCCGTGCCGGCCCCGACAGCCGTGCAGCGCGCCCGCGTCGACAGCGAGGTCCGTGCCCTGGCCGACGACGCCTCGACGGGCCTCGGCAAGGCCTGGCAGGAGTCGGTGCGCCAGGCGTCCGTCACGCACATCGACGACCTGAACGACCGGCTGGACGCGGCGCTGGGCGACACCGACCTCGGGGCCTCCCGGCTTCCGGTCTGGGCCGGGCTGATCCGCGTGCTCCAGTGGCTGCTCATCCTCGCTGCCGTCGGTGGCGGGGTGTGGACCCTGGCCGCCTATGTCTCCGGGACGCTGGACGACTCCTCGACGCCGCACGTCGGCGGCATCTCGGTGCCGATCCTGCTCGCCCTCGGCGGAGTCGTGCTCGGCATCGTGCTCGCACTGGTCTGCCGCATCCTCGTCGCTGGCACGGCTCGCTCGCGGGCCCGTCGTGCCGACGACCGGCTCCGCTCGGCCGTCTCGGAGGTCGCGCAGGACCTGGTCGTTGCTCCGGTGCAGCAGGAGCTGGCGGCGTACTCGGCCGTACGCCACGGGCTCGACCGCGCCCTGGCATAGGTCCCAGCGTCGCCGTCGCGACGCGCCCAGGTGTTGGACTTTGTAAGTCTACTAATTAAAGTGAGTTTAAATAGGTGCCATGAGCACCCAGCCCGTCCGCGCCGCGCTGACCCTCGACGAGCTCGCCGCGACGACACGCCGCTTCGCCGACGAGGTCGCCGCGGGTCGGCACGAGGTCCGGGCCGACCCGTCGCACCGGTGGCACGTCCGCATCCATGCCGACGAGCAGGTCGACGTCTGGCTGATCAGCTGGACGACCGAGCAGGGCACCCAGCTGCACGACCACGGCGGCTCGGCAGGGGCGTTCACCGTCGTCGACGGCGAGCTGACCGAGTCGGTGTGGGCCGGCACCAGGGCTGCCGGGTCGCTCGACGAGCAGCCGCGGGAGGCGGGGGAGACCGTCGTGTTCGGAACTCACTACGTGCACGATGTCATCAACCGCGCGGTGGGTACTGCGGTGAGCGTGCACGCTTACTCACCGCCGTTGAAGGTCATGCACTACTACGATGTCGACGGAGACCGGCTGGTGCGACGTGCATCCAGCTGGACCGACGACCCCGAGGCGCCGGCGCCGGCGCGTGAGGAGCGGGCGGCATCGTGATCTTCGGGAGCGTTGACGAGATGCTCGAGGCGGCACGCGAGGGCCTGACCCGGCTGGCGCCCGACGAGGCCGCGGAGGCGGTGGCGTCAGGTGCCCTGATCGTCGACATCCGGCCAGAGTGGCAGCGCCGCGAGCTCGGGGAGATCCCGGGCTCGCTCGTCGTCGAGCGCAACCACCTCGAGTGGCGGCTGCACCCGGGCTCGGACGCGCGCCTGCCGCAGGCCGACACCCGGCGCCGCTGGATCATCGTCTGCACCGAGGGCTACACCTCGTCGCTCGCGGCGCACTCACTGCGCTCGCTCGGGCTCGACGCGGCGGACATCGCCGGCGGCATCGTGGCGTGGCGCGAGGCCGGTCTGCCTGTCGTCGCGGGGCCGACGGCCATCGAGCAGATCGTGGCGGGGTGAGCGGGACGTGATCGAGTACCGATCCGTCGGCAAGACCTACGGCGACGGGACGACTGCCGTCGAGGACTTCAGCCTCGTCATCCCGTCGCGGAGCACGACCGTCCTGGTCGGCTCGTCCGGGTGTGGCAAGACGACCCTGCTCAGGATGGTCAACCGGATGGTCGACGCGACCGCCGGACAGGTCCTCATCGACGACGTCGATGTGGCGACGCGTGAGCCGGTGGCGCTGCGTCGCAGCATCGGCTACGTCATGCAGCAGGCGGGGCTGCTGCCGCACCGCACGGTCATCGACAACGTCGCGACGCCGCTGCGCCTGGCTCGTGTGTCGCGGGGCGAGGCGCGCAAGCGAGCCCTCGAGGCGCTGGAGCGGGTCGGCCTGGACGCGGGGCTCGCGCGCAGGTATCCCGGCCAGCTCTCCGGTGGCCAGCAGCAGCGCGTCGGCGTCGCCCGTGGCCTCGTCGCCGACCCCAACATCTTGCTGATGGACGAGCCGTTCGGCGCCGTCGACCCCATCGTGCGCGCCGACCTGCAGCACCAGATGGTCGAGCTGCAGCAGGAGCTCGGCAAGACGATCGTGTTCGTCACCCACGACATCGAGGAGGCGTTCCTCCTCGGGGACCAGGTGGTGATCCTCCGCAAGGGCGGGATCGTCTCGCAGGTGGGGACGCCGGCGGAGATCCTGGCCTCACCGGCGGACGACTTCGTGCGCAGCTTCGTCGGCCTTGACAAGGGCCACCGCAAGCTCCGGATCGAGGAGGTCGAGGGCCAGCAGGTGGTCGTCGACGAGCAGGGCCGCGCGACGGGCGTTCTTGCGCCATGACCTGGGTCAAGGCGAACGCCGACCGGCTCGTCGAGCTCACCTGGCAGCACCTGTGGCTGAGCGTCGTACCAGTTGTCATCGGCTTCCTGCTGGCGCTGCCGCTGGGCTGGTGGGCGAGCCGCTATCACCGCTTCCGGGCGCCGGCCCTGACGTTGGGTGGAGTGCTCTACTCGCTGCCGTCGCTGCCGCTGCTCGTCATCATCCCGGGCATCATCGGGACCAGCTTCCTCGACCCGATCAACGTGGCGATCACACTGACGCTGTACGCCGTCGCGCTGCTCGTCCGCACGGTCGCCGACGCGTTCGGGCAGGTCTCGGCCGAGGTGCTCGACGCGGCGTCGGCCAGCGGCTACTCCCGCTGGCAGCGGGCGTTCGGTGTCGAGCTGCCACTCGCCGGCCCCGCGATGCTCGCCGGGATCCGGGTCGCCTCCGTCTCGACCGTCAGCCTGGTGACCGTCGGCGCGCTCATCGGGGTGAGCAACCTCGGCTCGCTGTTCACCGAGGGCTTCCAGCGCTACTTCACCACCGAGATCATCGTCGGCATGGTGCTCGTCGTCTCGCTCGCCCTGGTGCTCGACGGGTGCTGGGTCCTCGTCGGTCGCATGCTGCTGCCCTGGGCGCGAGGAAGGACCGCCTGATGGGCGTCTTCAACGAGGCGTGGGGCTGGTTCACCACGAGCACCAACTGGCACGGCGAGGACGGCATCCCGCACCGGCTGCTCCAGCACATCGGGTACACCGCGCTGACCGTTGTCATCGCCGTGGTCATCGCCGTCCCGCTCGGCCTGTGGATCGGGCACACCGGGCGGCTCCGTGGCGTGGCCGTCGCGCTCACGGGAGCACTGCGCGCACTCCCGACGCTCGGCCTGTTGACGCTCGTGGTGCTGTGGCGAGGCATCGGCCTGACCCCGCCGATCACGGCGCTCGTCGTCCTGGCGATCCCACCGCTGCTCGCCGGCGCGTACGCGGGGATCGAGTCGGTCGACCCCCGTACCGTCGACGCCGCGCGCGGCATGGGCATGACCGAGTGGCAGGTGCTCGCCCGTGTCGAGGTCCCCCTGGGTCTGCCGCTGCTGCTCGGTGGGCTCCGCTCCGCGGTGCTCCAGGTCGTCGCCACAGCGACGATCGCGGCCTACATCGGCCTCGGCGGGCTCGGCCGCTACGTCATCGACGGCGTCGCTATCCGGGACTATCCGCAGATCCTGGGTGGTTCCCTCATCGTCGTCGTGCTCGCACTAGCGCTCGACGGGGCATTCGCGCTGCTTCAACGACTCGCTCCAGCCTGAACCGTTCAGTCACCATCTGAGAAGAGAGAACGACCATGAAGCTCACCCGCACCCTCGGCGGTCTCACCGCCGCCGTGCTCGCCCTCAGCCTCGCGGCCTGTGGTGGCAGCGACCCGACCAAGTCCAGCTCGGGCTCGGGCGGCAGTGGGTCCTCGAAGTCGATCGTGGTCGGCTCCGCCGCCTTCGGCGAGAGCGAGATCCTCGCCGAGATCTACGCCCAGGCGTTGTCGGCGAAGGGCATCGACGCGTCGACGAAGCTCGACATCGGTGCTCGCGAGGCCTACATCGGCGCGATCAAGGACGGGACGATCGGCCTCGTCCCCGAGTACACCGGCAACCTGCTGACCTACTTCGACCCGAACGCGACCGCCACGTCTCCCACCGACGTGAACGCCGCCCTCGGCAAGGCAGTGCCGAGCGGGCTGAAGGTGCTCGACCCGGCGCCGGGCGAGGACAAGGACTCGCTCAACGTCACCTCGGACTTCGCCCAGAAGAACGGTCTGACCTCGATCGCGGACCTCGCCAAGGTGAAGGGCCTCAAGCTCGCGGCCAACCCGGAGTTCAAGACCCGGGCCTACGGCATCCCGGGCCTGGAGAAGTTCTACGGCATCAAGGACATCTCCTTCACGCCGATCAACGACGGTGGCGGCCCCGCCACGCTCAAGGCACTCACGTCGGGGCAGGTCGACGTCGCCGACATCTACTCGACGACGCCCTCCATCACCGCGAACAACCTGGTGACGCTGGAGGACCCGAAGAGCATGATCGCCGCGCAGAACGTCGTCCCGCTCATCCGTGACGACGCCGACAGCGACAAGGTCACCCAGGTGCTCAACAGCGTGTCCACCAAGCTGACGACGGATGCGCTGCTCGAGCTCAACACGGCGTTCGCCGCCGACTCCAAGCCCACGGCCAAGCAGGTGGCCAGTGACTGGCTGAAGAAGAACGGGCTCGCCTGAGCCTGCTCGCACGACCCGCAGCGGGCCGCTCTGTCTCCACAGGGCGGCCCGCTGCCGTGTTCTCCCCAGCTCACGGGCCGCGGAACGGGAGGTGTCGGTCGTGGCGCGCAGGGTCGGTGACGAGGCGGCCCGCCGGGCTCGCACCCGATCCGAGGAGTGGAACCATGAACGACACCAACATCACCGTGCAGGGCTTCGTCGGCGGCACCGTGTCTCTGAAGAAGGCCGGTGACACCGAGGTCGCGACCTTCCGGCTGGGCTGCACGCCGCGCTACTTCAACCGGCGGACCGGTGAGTGGGTCGACGCAGAGACGCAGTGGTACACCGTGAACGCCTGGCGGGGCATGGCCCGCAACGTCGCAGGCTCGCTCGTCAAGGGCGACGCGGTGTCGGTCGTCGGCCGTCTGAACGTGTCGACCTGG
The DNA here is from genome assembly GCF_039530925.1 of Nocardioides panacihumi. Classification (NCBI taxonomy): domain Bacteria; kingdom Bacillati; phylum Actinomycetota; class Actinomycetes; order Propionibacteriales; family Nocardioidaceae; genus Nocardioides; species Nocardioides panacihumi. The sequence continues at coordinate 427,839 of NZ_BAAAPB010000004.1, forward strand.
GCGGCCCAGGACGGGTCGGAGCGGCTCACGCTCGAGATCGAGGCGACGACGGTCGGGCACGATCTGCGCCACGGCACCTCCCGGCTGGCCCGCAACGAGAAGCCGCAGCGCGAGGAGGCCGTGGCCGCGGAGGCCGCCACCGCGGGAGAGCCGCAGGCCGACGCGGTCCGCGACTGGCGCTCCGACCCGTCGGCGGCCTGACCGCACCCGAGGCCCCGATCAGGTCCCAGCGACATTCTCAACTAGGCTTGCTGACCATGGCGGAATACGTGTTCACCCTGCGCAACGTGCGCAAGGCCCACGGTGACAAGGTCGTTCTCGACAATGTCACCCTCTCGTTCCTGCACGGCGCGAAGATCGGCGTCGTCGGCCCGAACGGCACGGGTAAGTCGTCGCTGCTCAAGATCATGGCCGGGCTCGACCGGGCCAACAACGGCGACGCGCTGCTGGACCCGGGTGCGACCGTGGGCATGCTGCAGCAGGAGCCACCGCTCACCGAGGGCAAGACGGTGCTCGAGAACGTCGAGGAGGCCGTCGCCGAGATCAAGGGCAAGCTCGACCGCTACAACGAGATCTCCGAGGCCATGGCCGACCCGGAGGCCGACTTCGACAAGCTGCTCGCCGAGATGGGCGACCTGCAGACCGACCTCGACCACGCCAACGCCTGGGACCTCGACTCCCGTCTCGACCAGGCCATGGACGCGCTGCGCTGCCCCCCGCCGGACTCGGTCGTCGACACCCTCTCCGGTGGTGAGCGTCGCCGCGTGGCCCTGTGCAAGCTGCTGCTCCAGCAGCCCGACCTGCTGCTGCTCGACGAGCCGACCAACCACCTGGACGCCGAGTCGGTCCAGTGGCTCGAGGGTCACCTGGCGTCGTACCCCGGCGCCGTCCTCGCCGTCACCCACGACCGCTACTTCCTCGACAACGTCGCCCAGTGGATCCTCGAGCTCGACCGCGGCAAGACCCACCCCTACGAGGGCAACTACTCCACCTACCTGGAGACCAAGAAGGAGCGCCTCAAGATCGAGGGGCAGAAGGACGCCAAGCGCGCCAAGATGCTCGAGAAGGAGCTCGAGTGGGTCCGGTCGAACGCCAAGGCGCGCCAGACCAAGTCCAAGTCGCGTCTGGCCCGTTACGAGGAGCTCGCCGCCGAGGCCGAGCGCGCTCGCAAGATCGACACCTCCGAGATCAACATCCCCGCCGGTCCGCGGCTCGGTGACATCGTCCTCGAGGCGAAGGGTCTGACCAAGTCGTTCGACGACCGCACCCTGTGGGACGACATCTCCTTCAGCCTCCCGCGCGCCGGAATCGTCGGCGTCATCGGGCCCAACGGTGTCGGCAAGACGACGCTGTTCCGCATGATCACCGGCAACGAGACCCCCGACACCGGCGAGCTGGTCGTCGGGCAGACCGTGAAGATCTCCTACGCGGACCAGAGCCGCGCGAACATCGACCCGAGCAAGAACGTCTGGGAGGTCGTCTCGGACGGCCTGGACTTCATCAAGGTCGCCAACTTCGAGATGAACAGCCGCGCCTACGTCGCGTCGTTCGGCTTCAAGGGTCCTGACCAGCAGAAGAAGGCGGGCGTCCTCTCCGGTGGAGAGCGCAACCGTCTCAACCTGGCCCTGACGCTGAAGATGGGCGGCAACATGCTGCTTCTCGACGAGCCGACCAACGACCTCGACGTCGAGACTCTGTCGGCCCTGGAGGATGCGCTCCTGGACTTCCCGGGCTGCGCCGTGGTCACCTCCCACGACCGCTGGTTCCTCGACCGGATCGCCACCCACATCCTCGCCTGGGAGGGCACCGAGGACAACGAGGGTGAGTGGTTCTGGTTCGAGGGCAACTTCGCGTCGTACGAGGAGAACAAGATCGAGCGGCTCGGCCTCGAGGCGGCCCGTCCGCACCGGGTGACGCACCGCCGCCTCACCCGCGACTGACCCACTGCCGAGTCGGCGCGTCCTGACGTTCTGAGAGCGCCGAGTCGGCGCATCCTCGCAGACGAGCTGCGAGGATGCGCCGACTCGGGCTCCCGATGCTGCGAGGATGCGCCGACTCGGGCTCCCGATGCTGCGAGGATGCGCCGACTCGGGCTCAGGTGGCCGGAGGGTTGCGCATCTCGATCGCCGGGTGACACTCGACGAGGTGGTCGGAGACCGCGTCGAAGACACGGCCGACGGCGGCGAAGTCGTCGGGGGAGACCAGGTCGAGGAGATAGTCGCGCACGCCGGTCACGTGGACCGGCGCGGCCCGGACGAGCAGGTCCATGCCCTCGTCGGTCATCTTGGCGACCACGCCACGCCCGTCCTCGGGCGACTCGGTCCGCTCGACCAGGCCCGACTTCTGCATCCGGCTGATCGTGTGGGTGACGCGTGAGCGGCTGTGCGCCATGGCGTCAGCGAGCTGCGCCATCCGGAGCTGCCCGCCGTTCTCCGAGAGCCGGACCAGGACCTCGTACTCGGGGAGTGACAGGTCGAAGCGTCGCCGCAGGTCGGCGTCGAGACGGTCCTGCAACAGGGTCATCCCCATCAACAGGGCGCGCCAGGACCGCTGTTGATCCTGCTCCAGCCAACGGGTCCGCTCAGTCACCCCGCCATTGTTCCAGAGGCGATGCCGGATCCGTTCGAGACGGGGCGGGGGGGAGCCGTCACATCCGTTCGAGGATCAGCGCCATGCCCATGCCGCCGCCGACGCACATGGTGATGAGTCCGGTGGTCTTGTCGTGCCAGTCCAGGCTGTTGAGCATGGTGTTCTGCAGGCGGGCGCCGGTCATGCCGAACGGGTGGCCGACCGCGATCGCGCCGCCGTTGACGTTGAGCCGGTCGATGTCGATGCCGAGGTCCTGGTAGGACGGCACGACCTGCGCGGCGAAGGCCTCGTTGATCTCGACGAGGTCGATGTCGCCGATCGACATGCCGGCGTTGGCGAGGGCCCTCTTCGAGGCCTCGACGGGACCGAGGCCCATGATCTCGGGGGAGAGGCCGGAGACTCCGGTGGCGACGATGCGGGCGAGCGGGGTGATGCCGAGCTCGGCGGCCTTGGTGTCGGACATGATCACGACCGCCGCGGCGCCGTCGTTGAGCGGGCAGCAGTTGCCGGCGGTGACGACGCCGTCGGGCCGGAAGACGGGCTGGAGCTGCGAGATGGCGTCGTACGTGACCCCGGCCCGCGGCCCGTCGTCGGCCGTGACGACGGTGCCGTCAGGGGTGGTGACGGGAGTGATCTCACGTGCCCAGAACCCGTCGGCGATCGCCTTCTCGGCGAGGTTCTGAGAGCGGACGGCGAACTCGTCGAGCTCCTTGCGGTCCAGGCCGCGGAGCGATGCGACGTTCTCCGCCGTCTGGCCCATCGCGATGTAGACGTCAGGCAGCAGGCCGTCCTCGCGCGGGTCGCGCCACGCACCGGTCTCCGCGCTTCCGGCCTCCGCCGTCGCCCTCGTGCGTGCCGTGGCGTCGGCGAAGCGCGGGTTGTTGGTGTCGGGCCAGTGGTCCGAGGTGCCCTTGGCGAAGCGGGACACGGTCTCGACTCCAGCCGAGACGAAGATGTCACCCTCTCCGGCCTTGATCGCGTGGAAGGCCATCCGCGTCGTCTGCACGGACGAGGAGCAGTAGCGGGTCACCGTCGTGCCCGGGACGTCGTCGTAGCCCAGCAGCACCGGGACGATCCGGCCCATGTTGTTGCCGGACTCGCCCCCGGGCAGCCCGCAGCCGAGCAGGAAGTCGTCGATCGTGTTCGGGTCGAGCTGCGGGATCTTGTCCAGCGCCGCTCTCGTGACCAGCGCGGCGAGGTCGTCGGGGCGGAAGTCCTTGAGGGACCCCTTGTTGGCGCGCCCGATGGGCGAGCGGGTCGCGGAGACGATGACGGCCTCGGGCATGGCACACTCCAGTGAGTACTCGCAAGTAACGACGGTCGCGAGAAACGCTACATGGACAGCGGTCGGCCCAGCCGGCGGGGCGATGACACACTCACCCACGTGCGTCATCTGTACGAGTGCCCGATGCGATGGGCCGACCTCGACATGCTCGGCCACGTCAACAACGTCACCTACGTCGACTACCTGCAGGAGGCGCGGGTCGACATGCTGCGCATCCACGCGCGCAGCCAGCAGACGGACCACCTGGCGGAGGGCGTCGTCGTGGTCAGCCACCAGGTGCACTACGTGGCACCCCTGATGTTCGACTTCTCGCCGGTCCTCGTCGAGGTCTGGGTGACCGAGATCCGCCAGGCGAGCTTCACGATGGCCTACGAGGTCTTCCGTGAGACCGACGGCGAGCGCACGGTCCACCTGCGCGCGACGAGCGTGCTGGCGCCGTACGTCTTCGCGACCGAGCGGCCGCGACGCATCACGCCCGAGGAGCGGGACTCTCTGGAGGTCTACCTCGAGCCAGCGGCGACGCCCAAGGCAACCTTCGGCGAGTCGCACCACACCGAGCTCGGGCGCTACCCGCTGCACGTCCGCTTCTCCGACGTGGACGCCTATGGACACGTCAACAACGTGAAGTACTTCGAGTACTTCCAGGAGGCGCGCGTCTCCTGCATGGGGAAGCTGCGGCAACGCACCGACGCGGCCTCGACGCCGTCGATGGTGGTGGCGCAGTCCGACGTCGTCTACCGCCGTCCGATCCTCTTCCGGTCGGAGCCGTACGACGTCTACACCTGGATCTCGAGGCTCGGCCGCACCTCGATGGTGATGGAGGCGGAGATCCTGGCGGGTGAGGAGCTGCTGGCTCGGGCGCGCCACGTCATGGTCTTCTTCGACCCAGCGACCGAACGCAGCACCGAGCCGCCCGCCGAGCTTCGTGAGGTGCTCGCGGCGATCACGCCCGGCTGAGCTACCGCATGGCTCCGGACGGCTCGCCGACCAGTCCGCGCAGGCGCTTGAGGCCGCGGTGGCGAGCGACGCGCACCGCGACGTGGCTGATCCCGAGCGCGCTGGCCGTGGCGTCGACGTCGAGCCCGATCACGTCCAGGCAGGTGACCACGTCGCGCTCCCGCTCCGAGAGCTCGGCGAGCGCGGAGCGGACCCAGTCCTGGGCGACGTACGCCGGCTCGGGCCCGGGCACCGGGTCGGGCTCGACCTCGGCGACCGGTGCGGTGCGGCGGCGGGTCACCCGTCGCCGCGCGTTGGCCTCCAGGTTGCGGGAGATGCCGAAGAGCCATCCGGCGAACTCGTCGGACGACCCGGCGAAGTCGCCGACCTTGCTCGCGGCCGTCAGCCACGTCTCCGCCGCGACGTCCTCGGCCGTGACCGCGCCGTCGGCGAGTGGCCGCCGCTGCAGCCAGACGAGCAAGCGCCCGGCGTGTGCTCGGTAGAGCTCACGCCAGGCGTCCGCGTCGCCATGCTTCGCCGCCGCGACGATGCTGTCGTCGGCTCTCACGGACCGGTCGTGGGGTCGTCCGGCTGTCCCGTGGAGCGGCTTGGCGTCGGTGTGGGTGGTGAGTGCTCCTGGCTCTTGCCCTGCGTGCCCTTGACGTGGCCGCGGTTCGGCTTGTGCTGACCGACGTGACGGCCGCTGTCCGGATGCTTGCTCGGGCTGTGGCCGACGGCGCGGCCCCCACCCGTCCCGGTCGGCTGCTCCGACGGCTTGCCGGGCGGGCTCCACGCAGGGCTCGCGCCGGGTGTGGCCACGTCCGACGCCTCGGCGTGGGGACGCGAGGCGTCGGACGAGGGACTTGCTGCCGCGCTCGGGACGTGGGCGTCACCGGTGCGGCTCGGGGTGGCGGGCGCGGTGGGCGCATGCCGGGGCGTATGTCCCGGTGCGATGGGCGAAGGGACCCCGGGCAGGGCGCCCGCGATCCACGTCGTCGCCCCGACCAGCCCGAGCGCCGCCACCCCCGTGGCCAGCGCCCGGACCGGTCGCAGCGTCCGACGGACTGTCGCCGCGGCCGTGCTCGCCGTGCTGAGCTCCACGAGCTGACCGAGCAGGACGGCGTCGGGCTCGAGCGCCGGGATGTCGGCGCGGAGCTCGGGTCGGTCGTGCATGGGGGCCATTCTCAGTGGAGTCCAGTCGAGGGGGAACGCGGTCAGTGGACTTCGCCCGGGTTGGTCGCGCTCTGGTGGGGGACGTGCGTCGGCTTCGGGGCCTTGGTGTGGGCGGTCTTGGCGGGCTTGCCGGTGCCGTGACCAACACCGTAGTGCTTGCCGTTCTTGCTCCAGCCCACGTGCTTGCCCTGGGTCCAGCCGAGGTGCTGGGCGGCCGTGGGCTCAGCGGTGGCCGTCTCGGTCGGGTCCGTGGTGGCCGTCTCGGTCGGGTCCGTGGTCGCGGTCTGCGTCACGCTCTCGGTCGGGTCGGTGGTCGCGGTCTCGGTCTCGGTCGGGTCGGCCGAGACGGAGGCGGACGCCGACGCCGTGGGGGCGGCGTGCTTGGCGCGTGCCGCGGCTGCGACGGCCTGGCCGTGGGCCGCGTGGCCGTTCACCTCGTGGCCGTTCTTGTTGACCACCCCGGCGGCGTACGCGCCTCCGACGGTGGACGCGACGACCGCGCCGGTGGCGACGAGGGCCTTGATGCTCTGCATGGAATCTCCTCCGAGACAGGTACGAAAATCGTGTGCGGTCGATACCTGTCGTCACGCACGTCGGGCGTTACATCCGGTCGGGAGAAATCTCAGCTCGCCGTGTTGATCATGAACTGCGCGGCGTGGGTCACGTACTCCCAGAAGCGGGCCTCCTGCTCCGGCGGGAGCCCGACGGAGTCCAGGGCGGCGCGGAAGTGCATCAGCCAGTGGTCGCGGGCCTCGGGCGTCACCGCGAACGGCGCGTGCCGCATCCGCAGGCGCGGGTGCCCACGCTTCTCGGAGTACGTCGTCGGGCCGCCCCAGTACTGCGTGAGGAAGAGGAGGAAGCGCTCCTCGGCCGGCCCGAGGTCCTCCTCGGGATACATCGGCCGGAGCACCGGGTCCTCGGCCACGCCCTCGTAGAACCTGGCGACGATGCGCCGCATCGTCTCGTGGCCGCCGATCTCGTCGTAGAAGCTGGCTGCCTGCTGCTCGGTCACCCATCCATTCTCGCCCACAGGCGTGTAAGGATCGGCTTCGACCCCGTCCCCCCATCGATCGAGCCATCGATCGAACCGTCGATCGGCCGTCGATCGGCCGTCGATCAACACAGCCAAGGGAGATCGCAGATGCCTACGACCCGCACCGCAACGACCGTCTGGGAAGGAACCCTCTTCGAGGGTGCCGGCAAGGTCACGCTCGAGTCCTCCGGGCTCGGCACGTACGACGTCACGTGGGTCTCGCGCGCCGAGGCCGCCAACGGCAAGACCAGCCCCGAGGAGCTGATCGCGGCCGCGCACTCGTCGTGCTTCTCGATGGCCTTCTCCAACGGTCTGGCGAGCAACCAGACCCCCGCGACCCGCCTCAACGTCAGCGCGGACGTGGAGTTCACGCCCGGCACCGGCATCACCGGCATCAAGCTGACGGTGCGGGGTGAGGTCGACGGCATCGACAACGACACGTTCGTCTCGCTCGCCGAGGACGCGAAGGCCAACTGCCCGGTCTCGAAGGCGCTCGCCGGGACCACCATCACGCTCGACGCCGCCCTCGCGTAACCCGCCCCGCCCGGCGCGCACGCTCGCCGCGTCGGCGGCGCACGCGCCGGGCCCGGCGGTCAGGTGCTCGGTCAGGTGCCCGGCGGTCAGGTGCTCGGCGGTGTCGACCCGTCCTGCCACATCACCCGCGGCGTGACGGGGATCGAGATGCCCTCGTGGTCGAAGCGTGCCTTGATCCGCGACCGCAGCTCGCGGGCCACCTTCCACTGCTCCATGGGCTCCGTCTTCACCATGACACGTACGCCGACCGTCTCCGGCCCGAGCGTCTCGACACCCGTCACCTCGGGCTGCTCGATGATGATCTGCGTGAAGTCCTCGTCCTGCCACAGGTCCTCGGCGATGTCGCGGAGCGTCCCGATCACCTTGTTGAGGTCCTCGCGGTAGCCGACCGTCACGTCGACGATGGCGCGCGCCCAGTTCTGGCTCATGTTGCCGACGCGCAGGATCTCCCCGTTCGGGACGTACCAGACGGTGCCGTGGACGTCGCGCAGCCGCGTCACGCGCAGCGACACCGCCTCGACCGTGCCGGAGGTGCCGGAACCCAGGTCGATGACGTCGCCGACGCCGTACTGGTCCTCGAAGATCATGAAGACGCCCGACAGGAAGTCCTTGACCAGGGACTGTGCGCCGAAGCCGAGCGCGATGCCGACGATGCCGGCGCTGGCGATGATCGGCGCGATGTTCACGCCGACCTCGCTGAGGATCATGGTGCCGAAGACGGCGATCAGGATGCCGGTGATCACGCTCTTGAGCAGGTCGCCCATGGTCTTGGCGCGCTGCACGCGGCGGGTTGCGTTCGCGCTGGCGAACCGGTCGCTGAGCCGGTCGGGGAGGACGCCGGCGCCGGCCTTCTTGACGACCCGGTCGACGACCTTGAACAGCGCCCATCGGATCACCAGGGCGAGCAGGGCGAGCCCCAGGATCGCGAGCGGTCTGCCGATCATGAGGTCGGACGCATCAGCGGCGCGCTGGCTGCCGGTCCACTGGAGGACCTGCTGGCAGATGTCCTCGCCCTTCGAGCAGGTCGAGACACGGTCGAACCAGCCGGTGTGGGTGCCGGAGGTGGACGCGGTGAGGGAATTCGTGAGTGCGGTGGTCATGGCGGTGGGGGCCGTCGTGAGCATGCGGCCCAGTATGGCGACCCCCACTCAAGGGCACCCAGCCACGTCCCCGGTTCAGGTGTCGGGCCCCGAGCCGATATCGTGACCTACGTGACCACCCCGCTGCAGACCCGCGTGCGCCGGACCGTCGTGACGGTCGGCTCGTTCGTCGCCGCCACCGCCGTCCTCACCGGTCCGGCCCTGGCCGACGTGCCCGAGGGCTGGAGCGACCCGGCCGAGATGAGCTGGGGCCACCTGCTCGTCCTGATCGTCGCGATCCCGGTCGCTCTCGCCATCGTGATCAGCCTGCTGGCCGCGCTGCCCGGGCTGGTCAAGGGTGAGGGCATCACCGGAGGCCATGCCGGCGGCCAGTGGCTGGGCGGCCCCCGCAAGGGCACCGCCGAGCTGGCCGCGCCCGACAGCGAGACCTCGGAAGCCGGTGGAGCAAGTGCCCGTTGGTGAGCGCCTGACGACAGGACAGCGGTACGCCGTCGAGGAGTCGATCCGCAAGGCGGAGCTCGCGTCCCGTGCCGAGTTCTCGGTGTACGTCGGCCCGGTCGACGGCTCCGACCCCCACGCGTTCGCGACGCAGCTGCACAACACCCTGGTCGCGCCCGCCCGCAGCATCATGATCGTCGTCGACCCCGAGCGTCGGCTGCTCGAGATCGTGACCGGTGGCTGGGTGCGCCGGACCCTCTCCGACGCTGAGGCGACCCTCGCCGCGGAGACGATGCGGAGCTCGTTCGCCCAGGGTGACCTGGTCGGTGGCCTCCGGGCCGGCATCGCGCTGCTGGCCGGCCACATCTGAGCGCCGAGTCGGCGCAACCTCGCACGC
>NZ_BAAAPB010000004.1:437386-589477 GCF_039530925.1 Nocardioides panacihumi
CGTGCGAGGTTGCGCCGACTCGGCAGTTACTCCGCGTCCTTGGCCTGGGCGGCCAGCGCGCGGGCAGCGGCGTCGCGGCCCTCACGCACGTAGCGCTTGGCGGCGGGCTCGGCCGAGGAGCTCTCCAGCCACGCGTCGGCCTTCTCGAGCAGCGCCGGCGAGGCGGCGTACTTCGGGAAGAGGCCGGCGAGCGCGACCGACGCCTTGTGCGTGCCGAGGTGCTCCCAGATGGACTCGGCCGCCTCGAAGTAGCGGTCGACGTACGGCGCGAGGAGGTCGTCCTGTCGCGGCTGCTGGAAGGCCAGCGAGATCTCGCGCGAGGTCTCGTTCGGCGTGCCGGTGCTGACCATGACCGCCTCCCACGCCGCCGCCTTCGCGTGGGCGTCGGGCCGCGAGGCGCGGGCGGCGGCCGCCTTCTCCTGGCCGGCGATCGTGTTGTCGCGCTCGAGCTCGGCGGCGATCTCGGCCTCACCGAAGGCGCCGGCGCGAGCCAGGCCCACGATGAGCGACCAGCGCATGTCCTGGTCGACCTCGAGGCCGTCGAACGTCAGGCTGCCGTCCAGCATCGCCTTCAGGTCGGCGACGGCACCGTCGGTGTGGGCGGCGCCCGCGAAGGCCCGCACGAACGTGAGCTGGTGGTCGCTCGCCGGCGCAGCGCCGTCGATGAGGGCGCGCAGGCCCGACTCCCACCGGTCCGCGAGCGCTGCACGCTTCGCCGGCGCCGAGTACGTCGACACGGCCAGCGCCGTGTTGGTCGGGATGCGGGTGACGCCCCACGCGTCGGTCTCCTGGCCGATGTTGGCCAGCACGAGCTCGACGTAGTCGCTGACCGCCAGCTCCGCGTCCCGGGTCATGTCCCACGCGGCGCTCCAGATGAGGGCGCGGGCCAGTGAGTCGGAGATCTTGCCGAGGCTGGTCAGCGCCGTGCTGAGCGAGCGCTCGTCGAGGCGGATCTTCGCGTAGGTGTGGTCGCTGTCGTTGAGGAGCAGCAGGTCGGGCTGCGCCTTGCCGACGAGCTCCTTGATCTCGGTGAGCTCGCCCTCGACGTCGACCTCGACGTAGTCGGTGCGGGTGATCGCGCCGTCCGCGCCGGACGCCGAGTAGAGGCCGATGCCGACGCGGTGACGCCGCAGCGTCGGCCAGTCCTGGTGCGCGGTCTGCCGGATCGCCAGCGACTCGTAGGTCCCGTCGGCGGCCAGGGTGAACTCCGGCGTCAGCGTGTTGACGCCGGCGGTCTGCAGCCACTCCTGCGCCCACCCCTGCAGCTCACGCCCCGAGGCGGCCTCGAGGTGGCGGAGCAGGTCGGAGAACGAGGCGTTGCCGTACTCGAACTCCTTGAAGTAGGTGCGCAGGCCCGCGAGGAACGGGTCGAGGCCGACCCAGGCCACGAGCTGCTTGAGCACCGACGCGCCCTTGGCGTAGGTGATCATGTCGAAGTTGACCTCGACCGCCTGCAGGTCGTAGTTGTCTGCGGCGATCGGGTGGGTGGTCGGGAGCTGGTCCTGCGTGTAGCCGGTGATCTTGCGGGCGTTGGCGAAGCCGGTCCACGAGTCGGTGAACTCGGTCGCCTCGACCTCGGCGTGGTAGCAGGCCCACTCGGCGAACGACTCGTTGAGCCAGAGGTCGTCCCACCACGTCATCGTGACGAGGTCGCCGAACCACATGTGCGCCATCTCGTGGAGGATCACGCTCGCGCGGAACTCGTAGAACGAGCGCGGCTGGCGCGAGCGGGGGAGGTACTCGTCGCGCAGCGTGACGGCGCCGGCGTTCTCCATCGCGCCCATGTTGTACTCCGGCACGTAGAGCTGGTCGTACTTGCCGAACGGGTAGGGGTAGTCGAACGTCTCCTCGAAGAACTCGAAGCCCTGCTTGGTGAGCTTCACGATCTCGTCGCGGTCGAGGTAGGGGACCAGGGACTGGCGGCAGTAGTGGCCGAGCTCGATCGGGCCGTTCTTGCCCTCGTAGGTGTCGAAGACGCCGTGGTACTCGCCGGCGATGATCGCGGTGATGTACGTCGACATGCGCTTCGTCGGCGCGAAGTGCCAGACGGCCGAGCCGTCGCCCACGGTCTCCGGGGTGGGCGTGGCGGAGTTGGACACGACCGTCCAGCTCTCGGGCGCGGTGACGTGGAAGGTGAAGGGGGCCTTCAGGTCCGGCTGCTCGAAGGTGGTGAAGACGCGGCGGGCGTCCGGCACCTCGAACTGGGTGTAGGTGTAGACGCGGTCGTCGGCGGGGTCGGTGAAGCGGTGCAGACCCTCGCCGGTGTGGCTGTAGGCGCAGTCGGCCTTGACGACGAGCACGTTCTCCGCGGCGAGGTCGGGCAGCGTGATCCGGCTGTCGGCGTACGCCGTGGCGGGGTCGAGCGAGGTGCCGTTCAGCGTGATCTCGTGGACGGTGGCGCCCACGAGGTCGGCGAACGTCGTCGCTCCGGGTGTGGTCGCCGTGAAGATGAGGGTGGTCGTCGAGGCGAAGGTGGTGGGACCGGTGGTGAGGTCCAGCTGGACGTCGTAGGAGGTGACGTCGAGGAGGGCGGCGCGTTCGGCGGCCTCGGCCCGGGTGAGGTTCGTTCCTGGCATGACGCGCATCCTTGCACGCGCGCGAAAGGGTATTTTCCGGGCCCCTGGAACCGGATCCGTGCTGCGCGGGCAAACTACAAGATTGTAGTTCTCCCGTCGGCGTGTCGCGTTGACATTTCTTTCCCTAGAGTGCTCGCGTGCCACTCCAGTCACATCGGTATCAGCGCTCACTCCAGACCCTGGCGATCCTGCTCGCCGGGGTGCTGATGGCGTTCGCGCTGCCGGCGGGACCGGGCATGGCGGCGCAGACCGATGCGGGTGCGCCGGCCTCGCAGGTGATCTGCCAGGGCTTCGACAACTGCCAGAGCCGCGGCTACTCCCACCAGGGGTACAAGACGGCCAAGAGCAAGATGTACTGGAACATGTACTCGGGCATCAACTGCACCAACTACGTGGCCTATCGGATGATCCGCAACGGTGGCTCGGCCACCCGCCCGCCCCAGCTCAAGACCGGCAGGGGCAACGCGGAGTACTGGGGGCCGTCCTTCGGCTACAGCTCGACGCCGATGGTCGGCTCGATCGCGTGGTGGAAGGCGAACGTCCCCGGCGCGGGCTCCGCCGGCCACGTCGCCTACGTCGAGCAGGTCGTCAGCGCCACCGAGATCGTGATCTCGGAGTCCAACTACGGCAGTGAGTTCTCCTGGCGCCGCATCACCACGAAGGGGCCGTGGCCGTCGGGGTTCATCCACTACCGCGACGTCCCGGTCAAGGCGACCGTGGCCCCGACCGTCGTCGGCGCCGCCAAGGTCGGCGTCGCACTGCGCGCGACGTCGGGCACGTGGACGCCCGCGGGCACCTACGCCTACCAGTGGTACGCCGCCGGGGTCGCCGTACCCGGTGCGACCGCCACCACGTTCACGCCGGGAGCGGCCCAGCTCGGCAAGGCGATCCAGGTGCGGGTCACGGCCGCTCGGGCGTCGTACGTCTCCGGTGTGGTGATGAGCGCCGCCACCGCTGCCACCGCGCCCGGCACCCAGACGGTCGTCACCGCGCCGAGCATCCAGGGCACCGCCCAGGTCGACCAGACGCTCAGCGTCGACCCCGGCTCCTACGCGCCGAAGCCCGGCAGCCTGGCCGTCCAGTGGCTCGCCGACGGCGTCGCGATCCCCGGTGCGACCACCACGACCTTCAAGCCCGGCCAGGACATGGCCAACAAGCGGCTCAGCGTGAGCGTGACGACCGCGACCGCCGGCTACACGACGCTCGCGACGGCCTCCGCGCCGACCGACCCTGTGCTGGCGCCCGACATCGAGATCACCCAGCCCGGCGGCGTCCAGGGTGCCGCACTGGTCGGCCAGACGCTGACCGCGGACCCCGGCCAGCTCGAGCCGAAGGACGCTGCGGCGACCTACGTCTGGATGCGCGACGGGCAACCGATGCCGGCGTTCACGGGGCCGACGTACGTCGTCAAGCCGCTCGACATCGGTGCGCAGCTCTCGGTCCGGGTGCAGCTCACCCGGTCCGGCTACCGGAGCAAGGCGCTGGTGCTCGGGCCGGTCCACGGGGTGAAGGCGCCGTCCGCGCTCCAGGTCAAGGTCGCCAACGGGACCGCGCGGCAGGCGTTGGTCAAGGTCGTCGTCACCTCGCCGGACCCGCACCAGCCCGCCGGTCGGGTCTGGATCAAGTTCCAGGGCAAGCGGCACCTGGTGCAGCTCGTCCGCGGTGTCGGCAAGGTCCGTCTCACCGGGCTGAGGCCGGGTGCGCGCACGATGGTCGCCCTCTATGTCGGCGACGCGCGCACCACCACGGTCAAGCAGAGTCTCAAGGTCACGGTGAAGGGCGCGCGTCCGGTCAAGAAGCGTCACTGACCACCTCGCGGCATAAGTGTCGGCGGGCCGGTGTTGGGTTAAGACATGACCAACGCTGACTTCTGGTTCGATCCCGCATGCCCGTTCGCCTGGATCACCTCGCGGTGGATCCTCGAGGTCGAGAAGGTGCGCGACATCCAGGTGACCTGGCACATCATGAGCCTGGCCTACCTCAATCAGGACAAGGACATCCCCCAGGAATACCGCGACTTCCTCAAGGACGCCTGGGGTCCCGTCCGTGTGCTCGCCGCCGTCGAGCAGGAGCACGGCAAGGACGCGCTGCTACCGCTCTACACGGCGCTCGGCGCCGCCCGGCACCTCGACAAGCAGGAGTTCACCCGCGAGGTCATCGCCGACGCCCTGGCGACCGCCGGGCTGGAGCGCGAGCTGGCCGACGCGATGGACGACTCGTCCTACGACGAGTGGATCAAGAAGTCCCACCACCTCGGCATGGACCAGGTCGGCAACGAGGTCGGCACCCCGACCATCGCGTTCGAGGGCCAGGCCTTCTTCGGGCCGGTCATCTCCAAGGCGCCGAAGGGCGAGGCCGCGGGACGGCTCTGGGACGGCTTCGTCATGGTGGCGGAGTTCCCCTACGTCTACGAGCTCAAGCGGGCCCGCACGCACGACCTCGACTTCAGCTGATGCCTGTCGACCAGATGGGGGTGCTCGCCCTGCAGCGAGCGCTCACGCAGGCGGCCGCGCTCCTCGACGAGGTGCGGCCCGAGGATCTCGAGCTCCCCACGCCGTGCGCCGACTGGGACGTGCGCGACCTGGCCAACCACCTGATCGCGCAGCCGCGGATCTTCGTGACGATGCTGCAGGGCGCTCCGCCGGGGTGGAACGGGCGGGAGGACTACTCGGCCCGACTGGGCGAGGAGCTGACCACCCGAGGCAACGCGCTGATCAACCTGTGGCGCGAGGTGGGGGACGCGGCCATGCTCGACCCGGACTGGCAGGCGGCGGAGATCGCCGTGCACACCTGGGACCTCGCGACGGCGCTCGGGCGCTCGACGGACGACCTCGACGAGGCCCTCGCCGAACGCTCGGTGGTGACGATGGACCGCATCCTGGGGCCGATCCGGAAGGGGCGGGCGTTCAAGGACGCGCGTCAGGCGCCACCGGGATCGAACGCCTACGAGCACCTCGCGGCGTACGCCGGCCGCGAGGTGCCCTGGCGTCCGCCGTCCGCCGCGCCGTCCGCCGCGGAGGCTTCCGGGACCTGACACGCCCGGGCGCTGGACTAGACCAGTTCTGTGACTGGTGTGACGCATGATGTTGGACTATGCGTCCCACGAGCTCACGTGTCACGCCGTGGAGGGTGCGTGCCTGTCGGCGGTCGGTGATGGCCGCCCTCGCACTGGCACTCGCCCCACCCGTCGTCCTCCTCGGTCCGTCCGCCTCCGCGCCCGCCGGAGCCGCTGGTGCTGCCGCGGCGACCGCCACGACCGTCCGGCTCCGGCCGGTCGCCGGTGGTGTGTCGCAGGCGACGCTGGCGCTGCGCCGCCGGACGACCACGTTCCGAACGACGGGCTACTCGATGGCGGGGGTGACCTGGACGGGCGTGCGTGCACCGGGTCGCGTCGCGGTCCGGTGGCCCGACGGCCACGGAGGATGGGTCCGCTGGCGGACCCTGCCGCGGCAGGCCGACCTGCCCGGTGCGAGAGAGCAGCGTGCGACCCGCGGCACCCAGCCCGTCTGGACCGGTCGGCACCGGCAGCTCCAGGTGGAGGTGCTCGGGCACCGTCCCCGGGGGCTGCGACTGTCACTCATCGACACCGGCCCGACGGAGCAGGGTGAGATGGCGTCCGCGCAGCCGTCGGCCGCGCGGGGCGCGGTCGCAGCCAGCACAGCCCGTCGTGCGACACGCGCTCCGCAGCCCGCCCTGCTCAGCCGGCGGGCCTGGGGAGCCGACCCCTCGTGGCGCAACGGCCAGCCGTCGTACATCCGGCAGATCAAGCAGGTCCACATCCACCACACGGCGACCGCGAACGACTATGCGCCGGGGGACGTGCCGGGGCTGCTGCGGGGCATGTACTACTACCACACCCACTCGCTGGGCTGGTTCGACATCGCCTACAACTTCCTGGTCGACCGGTTCGGCCGGACGTGGGTCGGGCGAAGCGGCGGCGCGGACCGCGCGGTGCGCGGCGCTCACACGCTGGGCTTCAACCACGAGTCCGTCGGGATCGCCCTGATCGGCCGGTTCGGCAATCAGCGGCCCACCGCCTCCGCGATGAAGGCCGTCGTCGACCTGGCGGCCTGGAAGCTGGACATGTACGGCGGCCACCCGCGCCGCACGGTCGTCGTCCGGTCCGAGGGCAGCGACCGATTCCCGACGGGTGCGTGGGTGCGCCTGCCGACCATCGACGGTCACCGCGACACCAACGAGACCAGCTGTCCCGGCACGAAGCTCTACGACCTGCTGCCGAGGCTGCGCAACCGCGTCGGCAAGCGGGTCAACCGCTACGACCCCTGACCGGTCGTCCGATGGCCCGTCCTCACTAGGATCCGCCTATGAGCTCTGTACTGTCCGCCGTCGCCTGGCCGTACGCCAACGGTCCGCGCCACATCGGCCACGTGGCCGGCTTCGGCGTGCCCTCCGACGTGTTCAGCCGCTACATGCGGATGGCAGGACACGACGTGCTCATGGTCTCGGGGTCCGACGAGCACGGCACGCCGATCCTGATCGCGGCCGACGAGGTCGGGGTGACCCCCCAGGAGCTGGTCGACCGCAACCACCGGCTGATCATCGAGGACCTGGTCGGGCTCGGCCTGACGTACGACCTCTACACCCGCACGACGACGCGCAACCACCACGCGGTCGTCCAGGAGCTGTTCCTCGGCGTCTACGAGAACGGCTACTTCGTCGAGCGGACGGCGTACGGCGCGATCAGCCCGTCCACCGGGCGCACCCTGCCCGACCGCTACATCGAGGGCACCTGCCCGATCTGCGGCTACGACGGCGCCCGCGGCGACCAGTGCGACAACTGCGGCAACCAGCTCGACCCGCAGGACCTGATCAACCCGCGCTCGAAGATCAACGGCGAGACGCCTGAGTTCATCGAGACGAGCCACTTCTTCCTCGACCTCCCCGCGCTGGCCGACGCGCTCGGGAAGTGGCTCGACGAGCGCGAGCGGACCGGCCTGTGGCGGCCCAACGTCATCAGGTTCTCCAAGAACATCCTCGACGAGATCCGTCCGCGGGCGATGACGCGCGACATCGACTGGGGCATCGCGGTGCCCCTCGACGGCTGGCGCGAGAACCCCACGAAGAAGCTCTACGTCTGGTTCGACGCCGTCATCGGCTACCTCTCGGCGTCGGTCGAGTGGGCCCGGCGGTCGGGCGACCCGGACGCGTGGCGCAAGTGGTGGAACGCCTCGGCCGACCAGGCGGAGAGCGCGCTGTCCTACTACTTCATGGGCAAGGACAACATCACCTTCCACAGCCAGATCTGGCCGGCTGAGCTGCTGGCGTACAACGGTCAGGGATCGAAGGGCGGCTCGCCGCGCGAGCTCGGCGAGCTCAACCTGCCGACCGAGGTGGTCTCGAGCGAGTTCCTGACCATGGAGGGCAAGAAGTTCTCCTCCTCGCGCAAGATCGTGATCTACGTCCGTGACCTGCTGGAGCGCTACCAGCCCGACGCGTTCCGCTACTTCGTGGCCACGGCCGGCCCCGAGAGCCAGGACAGCGACTTCACCTGGGCGGAGTTCGTCCGGCGTACCAACGACGAGCTTGTCGCGGGCTGGGGCAACCTGGTCAACCGCACCGCCAACCTGGTCGCGAAGAACTTCGGCGAGATCCCGGAGCTCGGCGCGCCGACCGACGACGACCAGGCGGTGCTCGACCTCGTCGAGGGCGCGTTCGACAGCGTCGGCGACCTCATCGGCCGGCACCAGCAGAAGCGGGCGATCGGCGAGGCGATGCGCGTCGTCGGCGAGGTCAACAAGTACGTCTCCGACACCGAGCCGTGGAAGATCAAGGACGACGAGGCCCGGCTCGGCACCGTCCTGCACGTGATGACGCAGTGCGTGGCCGACCTCAACATCATCCTCTCGCCGTTCCTCCCGTTCTCCGCGAACGCGGTCGACCGGGCGCTCGGCGGACGAGGTGAGGTGGCGCCGCTGCCACGGATCGACGAGGTCGAGGACCTCGACGGTGGACCGGGCTACCCGATCATCACCGGCGACTACAGCGGCTTCCCCGACTGGCGGCGTCACCCGGTCGTTGCCGGCACGCCCGTCGCGAAGCCGACGCCGGTCTTCACGAAGCTCGACCCGTCCGTGGTCGACGAGGAGCTGGCCCGCCTCGGCACCTGAGCGGGACGTCATACGAGCTGGTGGCTCTGACAGCCACCTCGTATGACGTCAGGTGCGGGTGACCTCCAGGCCGAGCCAGGTCGCGAGGGAGTCGATCTCCGCCTCGACGGCGTCGCCGGTCTCCGCCGGCCACGCGCCGTCCTCGTGCACCGCGAAGACGCGCAGCAGACCGGCCTTCCGGTCCGCCTTGGCGTCGAGCTTCCCGACCAGCCGGTCGCCGTACAGGATGGGGAGGGCGAAGTAGCCCCACCGCCGCTTCGCCGCCGGCTTGTACATCTCCAGGACGTATTCGAAGCCGAACAGGTCGAGCGCACGGGCTCGGTCGTAGACGAGCCTGTCGTACGGCGACAGCAGCGCCGTCCTGCCCTCGACCGGCTCGCCCATCGGGTCCGGTGCGTCCAGCGCCGCCAGCGCGTCCGGGTCGACCTGCCACTCGCCGTCGACGCCGTCGACGGTCACCGCCTCGCCGAGGCGGCCCGCGCCGAGCTCCTCGCCGTTGGCCTTGGACGTCGCACGGGCGATGCCGAGCGAGCCGAACCGCCTCCGGTCGAGCTCGACGCGCGCGACCTCGTAGTCGGGGACCTCGAGGTCGGGCGGGTAGACCCGCTCGGCCAGGTCGTAGACGCGCAGCCTCTCCTCGCGTCCCGCGATCGCGACGTCCCCGATCCGGGTGAGCATCTCGAGGAGCCGGTTGACGGATCTGTCGTCGTTCCACCCGCTCGAGGTCCACGGCACCTGGCAGGTGTCGGGGATCCCGGCGGCGGTGAGTGGTCCTTCTGCGTCCAGCCGGGCGAGCACGTCGGCCCGGAAGCCCTCGTTGGCCGCCAGCCACTCGACGGCCGTCGGGTGCATCTCCCGTGGGGCAGTGGCCAGCACCAGGCCGATGTCGTCCATCGGCCGCACGAACGAGGAGTGCTCGACCACCGAGCGCTCGGTCTCCAGTGCGAAGGTCAGGTCGGAGTGCTCGTACTCCTCCCCGAGCCGGGACCACAGCACGAGGTCCACGCTGGGCGCGATCGCCGCCGTCGGGTCGACCTGCACGAGGGTCAGCTCGTCGACGACCTCGGCGACCGAGAGCTCGCGCCGAGCGTCGAGCAGCTGCGCGCGAACGGCGATCCTGCGCGCCTCCTCGCCGCTGAGCCGGCGCATCAGAGCCGAGCGAGGGCCGTCTTCAGCGGATCCAGCCCGAGCGAGCCGAGATCGAGTGCGGCGGTGTGGAACGCCTTGAGGTCGAAGGCGGCGCCGTGCCGCGCCATGGCGTCGGCGCGTGCCTCGAGCCAGATCCGCTCACCCACCTTGTACGACGGCGCCTGACCCGGCCAGCCGAGGTAACGGTTGACCTCGAACCGCAGCGAGCCGTCGTCCATGCGCGAGTGCGCCCGCATGAACTCGTAGACCTTGTCGGCGTCCCAGACCTCGCCCGGCCGCCACCCGTAAGGGTTGTCGGCCGGGACCGTCAGCCCGAGGTGCACGCCGATGTCCACGATGACGCGCGCGGCACGGAAGCCCTGCATGTCGAGGAAGCCCAGCCGGTCACCCGGGTCGGCGAAGTAGCCCAGCTCGTCCATCAGCCGCTCGGAGTAGAGCGCCCAGCCCTCGCCGTGGCCGCTCACCCAGCACATCAGCCGCTGCCAGCGGTTGAGCAGGTCGGCGCGGTGCACCGCCTGCGCACACTGCAGGTGATGGCCGGGCACGCCCTCGTGGAAGACGGTGGTGGTCTCGCGCCAGGTCGAGTAGATCCGGTGGTCGTCGGTGAACGAGAACCACATCGTGCCGGGCCGGGAGAAGTCCTCCGAGGGGGGCGTGTACCAAGCGCCGCCGTCGTTGATCGGCGCGACCTTGCATGCCAGCGTGCGGATCGGCTCGGCGATGTCGAAGTGGACGCCGTCGAAGGTGCGCAGGATGTCGTCGGACTTCGCCTGCATCCACTCCTGGAAGGCCTCCCGGCTGCCGCAGTCGCGCGCAGGGTCCGCGTCGAGCGCGGCCACGGCGTCGGCGACAGTCCCCCCGGGCACGATCCGCTGGGCGGTCGCGGCCATGTCGTCCTCGATGCGCTTGAGCTCCTCCCAGCCCCACGCGTAGGTCTCCTCGAGGTCGACGGCGGCGCCCAGGAAGCCGCGCGAGGCGAGCGCGTACTGCTCACGCCCGACACCGTCGGCCTCGCGTCCGCGTGGTGCCAGGTCGGCCTCGAGGAAGCGCCCGAACTCGGCGTACGCCGCCGAGGCCAGCTCGGCGCGAGCACTCACCCGCTCGCGCAGTGCCTCCGGCGCCTTGCCGGCCAACGTCAGGAAGTAGTTGCCGCCGGCGCCCTGCTGGCCGGTCCAGCCGCGGATCTGGTCGGCGTGCTCGACGTACTGCCGGCGGGCGGCCAGGCGGCCCGCGGCCGCCTCCTCGAGCAGGGTGCGCCGGTAGCCGTCGAGGGCCGCCGGGACCCCGGCGAGGCGGGCGTCGATCGCCTCCCAGTCGTCGGCCGTGGCGGTCGGCATCAGGTCGAAGGCCTCGCGCAGGGCGTGGGTGGCGCCGGCGATCACGGAGAGCTCGTAGCGGGCCAGCCCGGCGTCGACCCGCTCGACCTCGAGCCCGGTGCGCTCGAGGAAGGCGTCGCGAGCGACCGCCTCCCGCCCGTCGCTCGGCGTCAGACCCGTGACGTCGGCGAGTGCCTCCCGGGCGAGGGCCTCGCGGGCGGCGAAGCCGTCGGGGGAGAGGTCGGGCAGCTCGTGGTCGTGGCCGGCGATCCCGACCTGCGTCGCGGTGAGCGGATCGAGAGCGGCGTAGTCCTCGACGAACTGGTCGGTGCGGGTGTCGACAGGTCGGGTCACCCTGCCGACCCTAGGACACGGCGCGTCCGTCGTGCGCGGTCAATATCCTCCCCGCCCGACCCGCGGCCCTTCTTCGCGCACGAGCGTCATGACCCGGGTGCCCGGGTGTCTCTCATGTGGGCAGGACGGGCGAGCCTGCAGCCCGCCTCCTTCGCGGAGGATCGCCCGGCCCTCGACCGACCCTTCGACCGACCAGGAGCGAACACATGTACCCAACGCACCCCTTCCTCAGGTCCAGCCTCAGGTCCAGCCTCAGGTCCGGCCCCAGGACGGGCCCGGCGCGTGCACTCCTGGCCGCCGTCACGCTCGCCGCGTCGCTGGGCGCGGTCGCTGCCACTCCGGAGCCCGCGCGCGCCGCCGGGAGCTGCGTCAGCTACAACTACGGCTACGGCGGATATGCGACCTGTGTCGGCCGCATCCAGGTGCTGCTCAACGCGTTCCGTCCGCAGATCGGGAGTCCGTACGCGAAGCTCGCCGTCGACAACTCCTTCGGCCCGGCGACGCGCGCAGCCGTCATCGCCTTCCAACGGTTCTGGAGGCTGACGCCCGACGGGATCGTGGGTCCCCGGACCTGGAACGAGCTGTGCTCGCCCCACATGGGCCCCGGCCCGATCAGCTGGTACCCGTACTCGGCCGCCCGGGCCGCCGGCTGCGCGATCTGAGCGCCGCTCAGTCGGGTGCGAATCCGCCGTCGTCCTCGTCCTGGGCGTGGAGCACCTCGCGGGCGACCTCGAGCACGCTGACGCCGGCCTGGGTGGCCGCGTCGTGGAGGATGGCCTCGCCGGTCTCGAGATCGACGTCGCGGTCGATGGCGATGACCGCAGCGGCTGCCTCGATCACTCCGGTCTCCCGCACTCGCTGGGGTGCTGCCTCGGCCTCACGACGGGTGGTGAAGGACAGGTCGGCGTTGGTGATCGCTCCGGCGGGCCAGGCGCCGAAGACGTCGGCCAGCTCCTCGTGGTGCCCGACGAAGGCACGGCGCGACGCGGCGTAGAGGTTCACCGTCCCGATGACGCCTTCCGCGTCCATGACGGGGAGGGTCAGCGTCGTGCGTACGGCGCGAGCGGCGGTCGCCTGTGCGAACAGCCGCCATCGCTCCTCGTCCAGCGCGTCCGACTCTTCGAACTCGCGGACCTGCTCGTGACGGCCGGCGTCGACGCACGGGCCGCCCGCGGCGTACTGGATGGCGTCGAGCATCGCGACCTCGGGCGCCGAGGCCACCACGGTGAAGGTGAGCTGGGGGTCCGTGCGGGCGATGCTCACGCCGACCAGGTCAGGCACGACCTCCTTCGCGCGGGCGGCGAGCGCCAAGAGCTGTTGCAGGCGTACGCCGGCGTCGGCCGGCGACTCGAGCTCGCGCAGGGCCTCGACGGTCTGCGGCAGTGGCTCCATGGGTGTCACAGCTGCGGTCTCCTCTCTCCGGGGCTTGGAGATGAGGTACCCGATCCGGCGCGTAGGTCTCGGTCGTGTCAGCGCGGCAGGCCGCTGGCGCGCCACGCGCCGCGACCGTGCGGGAGTGTACGGCCGGGTGCTGCCCGTACGCCGCGAGCGGGGCTGGCCCACTCCGACCTGGGCGGCTCAGGCGCTGCCTCGCCGCCCCCGAGGGAGGCGAACACCGCGACGATCGCAGCGATCTCCTCGGGCGTGGCGTCGGGGTTGACGATCCGGAGGAGGGGCGTCGTCTCAGCGGAGTCGCTCATCGTCCTTTGCCTCTCGGGTGCAGGTGGTCTGGCGTGTCGAGTCGGTGCATCCTCGCGGCTCGCTGCGCTCGCGCGCGAGGATGCGCCGACTCGACGCGACGCGAGAAGAAGCAGGCACCAGCCCGCTTCCGCTCGCTGCGCTCGCTACAGCGGGATGTTGCCATGCTTCTTCGGCGGCAGGGTCTCGCGCTTGGTGCGCAGCAGGCGCAGGGCGCGGGTGACCTCGGCGCGCGTCTCGTGCGGCGGGATGACCGCGTCGACGTACCCGCGCTCGGCGGCGATGTAGGGGTTGGCGAGGGTGGTCTCGTAGTCGTCGATCAGCTCCGCGCGCTTGGCCTCGACGTCGCCGCCCTCGTCGGCCACCTTCTTGAGGGTGCGGCGGTGGACGATGTTCGCGGCGCCCTGGGCGCCCATGACCGCGATCTGCGCAGTGGGCCAGGCCAGGTTGATGTCGGCGCCGAGGTGCTTGGAGCCCATCACGTCGTAGGCGCCGCCGTAGGCCTTGCGGGTGATGACGGTGACCAGCGGGACGGTGGCCTCGGCGTAGGCGTAGATCAGCTTGGCGCCCCGGCGGATGATGCCGTTCCACTCCTGGTCGGTGCCGGGCAGGAAGCCGGGCACGTCGACGAAGGTCAGCACCGGGATGTTGAAGGCGTCGCAGAATCGGACGAACCGGGCCGCCTTCTCGCTCGCGTCGATGTCGAGCGTGCCGGCGAACTGCATGGGCTGGTTGGCGACCACGCCGACCGAGCGGCCCTCGACCCGGCCGAAGCCGACGATGATGTTGGGCGCGAACAGCGCCTGGACCTCGAGGAAGTCCCCGTCGTCGACCACGGCGGCGATGACGTCGTGCATGTCGTAGGGCTGGTTCGGGCTGTCCGGGATGATCGTGTCCAGGGTCCGGTCGAGGTCGGTGAACTCCAGCCCGGTGGGGGCGTCGAAGGACGGCGCCTCGTCGAGGTTGTTCTGGGGCAGGAACGAGAGCAGCGCCTTGACGTACTCGATCGCGTCCTCCTCGTCGGAGCCCATGTAGTGGGCGTTGCCCGACTTGGTGTTGTGCGTCCGCGCGCCGCCGAGGTCCTCCATCGAGACGTCCTCGCCGGTGACGGTCTTGATGACGTCGGGGCCGGTGATGAACATCGCCGAGGTCTGGTCGACCATGATCGTGAAGTCGGTGACCGCGGGGGAGTAGACGTGCCCGCCGGCGCAGTTGCCCATGATCATGCTGATCTGCGGGATGACGCCGGAGGCGTGCACGTTGCGGCGGAAGATCTCGCCGTAAAGGCCGAGCGAGACCACGCCCTCCTGGATGCGAGCGCCCGCGCCCTCGTTGATGCCGATGATCGGGGAGCCGGTCTTGATGGCCAGGTCCATCACCTTGGTGATCTTCTCGCCGTAGACCTCGCCCAGCGAGCCGCCGAAGACCGTGAAGTCCTGGGAGAACACGCACACCTGGCGGCCGTCGATGGTGCCGTAGCCGGTCACCACGCCGTCGCCGTAGGGGCGGGTCTTCTCCAGCCCGAACGCCGTGGACCGGTGCCGGGCGAGCTCGTCGAGCTCCTGGAAGGAGCCCTCGTCGAAGAGCATCTCGATCCGCTCACGCGCGGTCTTGCGGCCCTTGGCGTGCTGCTTTTCCACCGCCTTCGCCGAGCCGGCGTGGACCGCCTCGTCGATGCGCAGGTCCAGGTCGGCCAGCTTGCCGGCCGTCGTGTGGAGGTCGGGCGTGGTCCCGTCGGGCTGTGCTGAGGAAGGGGCAGTCACAAACGGGCACACTAGTCCCCGTGACCGAGGACACGAATGGCCGAGCACCCCTGGATTCTGTGAGGATCGCCACGGCGTCCGATGTGCAGGACGGCGACTTCGTCGTCGAGATCCTGCCGGAGGCCCCCTCCACCAACGCGGTGCTCGCCGACCGCGCGCGCGACGGAGCGCCGGAGCGGCTGGTGATCGTGACCGAGCACCAGACGTCCGGGCGGGGTCGTCTCGACCGGACCTGGGAGACGCCGCTGCACTCCGCGCTCACGTTCTCGGCCCTGCTGCGGCCGCCGGTCGAGCAGGTGCCGCCCCACCGCTGGCCGTGGCTGCCGCTGGTCGCCGGGCTGGCGGTGACCTCCGTCCTGCGCGAGGAGGGGTACGCCGTCGGCCTGAAGTGGCCGAACGACGTGCTGCTGCGCACGAGCTCGGGCGAGGAGCGGAAGGTCTGCGGGATCCTCGTCGAGCGGATCGAGACCCCGGACGGTCCTGCGGCTGTGGTGGGGATCGGGCTCAACACCTCGCTCACTCCGGAGGAGCTGCCCGTGCCGGCCGCCACCTCGCTGGAGATCGAGTCGGGCGGCCCGGTCGACCGCACCACGCTGCTGCTGCACCTGCTGCGCGGCCTGTTCGGCCACTACGTGGACTGGGTCGCCGATCCCGACGGGCTCCGCCCGGCGTACGCCGCCGCGAGCGTGACCCTCGGCCGGCAGGTGCGTGCCGAGCTTCCCGACGGGCAGACCCTGGTCGGCACTGCGACGGCGATCGACGAGACCGGGCGTCTGGTCATCGCGACCGAGCAGGGCGAGCAGGCCGTCGGGGCGGGTGACGTGGTTCACCTTCGCCCGGTGCAGTAGTGACATGATGCGGCCGTGGGGATCTCGAGCAAGCTCCTGAACGAGGGCGAGACGGTCGTCCTCCACACCCGCACGCACGCGAAGGCGCTGGTGCTCCCGCTGCTGGCACTGCTCGTCGTGCTGGCCGTCGGGGCCGTCGCTCAGGTCGAGCTTCCCGGGGGTGTCGCACTGGCGGCGTGGGTGCTGGTCGCCATCGGCGTCGTCTGGTTCGTCCTCCGGCCGGTGCTCGTCTGGGCGACCGCCACCTACACCGTGACCACCCGTCGCCTCATCACGCGTCGCGGCGTGCTCACCCGCCGCGGTCACGACATCCCGTTGAGCCGGATCAGCGACGTCGCCTCCGAGCGCGATCTGCTCGACCGGATGCTCGGGTGCGGCACCCTGATCGTCAGCGACGCGAGCACCCACGGGCAGGTCGTCCTCCACGACATCCCGCAGGTCGAGGAGGCGCAGCGGACCATCCACGAGCTCCTCGACTCCACCGAGGACCGCGCAGCGCGCGACGAAGGCGTCTGAGCCGGTGCCCGAGTCCGCCGACGGCGTGCGCTACACCGCGTCCGAGGTCGCCGAGCGCACCGGCGTCACCCTCGAGCAGGCCAAGAAGCTGTGGCGCGCGCTCGGCTTCCCCGAGGCCGGGGACGAGGCGTTCTTCACCGACAGCGACCTGGCCGCGCTCACCACGCTCACCGACATCCTGGCGACCGGGATCATCGACTTCGACCTCGCCGTGAACCTCACTCGCGGCGTCGGCCTGACCATGGCCCGGCTCTCCGACTGGGAGGTCTCCGCCATGGTGCACCATCTCGAGCTGCTCGGCCGCGCCGCCGACCGGCCGGATCTGCCCGGGGTCGCGGCAGCGGTCACCGACGAGTTCAACCAGCGCTTCGAGGGTCTGCTCACCTACGCGTGGCGGCGCCACATGAGTGCGGCGCTGGCCAGGCTCGAGGCGTCGGACGCCGACGACGTCGGCACCACGCAGGTGACGGTCGGCTTCGCCGACATCGTGTCGTTCACGGCGCTCTCGAACACGCTCACGCAGGAGAAGATCGGCGACCTCGTGGAGCTCTTCGAGTCCCGCTGCGCCGACGTGATCGCAGTGCAGCAGGGGCGGGTGATCAAGAGCCTCGGCGACTCGGTCCTCTTCGTGAACGACGACCCGATCCGGGCCTACGACACCGCCGAGGGGATCATCAACGTCATCGGTCGCGACCCGCGGATGCCGGACGTCCGCCTGGGCCTCGCGACCGGCTCGGTGGTGACCCGGCTGGGCGACGTGTTCGGACCGCCGGTCAACATGGCGGCCCGCCTCACGGCCGTCGCGCGACGCAACCGGATCATCATCGACGAGACGATGGCAGGCCTGCTCCCGGTCGACCAGTTCGAGACGCGCAGGCTGCCCGCGCGTCCGGTCCGGGGCTTCGGGATCGTGGAGCCGGTCGCCGTGCGGCGGAACTGACCGATTCCTGCCCTCGCTTTGCGTTGGCATGAAGTTGCCAGTGGCAGGAAGGGGCAAACGGCGCTCCGCGGCTCCGTGGCCTGCCTACATTTTGCTTGTGATCCAGGTTCAGGACATCCGAGTCGACCCCGAGACCCGCCGAGTGTGGCGTGGCGAGGAGGAGGTCAGGATGTCGCGCAAGGAGTACGACCTCCTGTACAAGCTCATCTGCAACGCAGGCACGATCGTCAGCCGCGACGAGCTCATGCAGGACGTGTGGGCGACGCGGTTCTGGACCTCCTCCAAGACCATCGACGTCCACCTGGGCTGGGTCCGCCGCAAGATCGGCGACGACAGCCGCCACCCGCACCTGATCACCACCGTGCGCGGGAAGGGCCTCCGTTTCGAGCTCGGCTCCGTCGCGGTCCTCTGAGCGCCGCCCGGCACACCGCGCTGGACGACGCTGACGGCCGCGCCGATACCCTGTGCGGGTGTCAGCCCCCACGCTCGCCGTCATCGGCGGTGGCCAGCTCGCTCGGATGATGGCGCAGCCGGCGATCGCGCTCGGTCTGCCGTTGCGACTGCTCGCCGAGGCCGAGGGTGTCTCCGCAGCGCAGGTCATCGCCGACCACACCGTCGGCGACTACCGCGACCTCGACACCCTGCTCAAGGTGACCGACGGGTGCGCCGCGGTCACGTTCGACCACGAGCACGTGCCGACCGAGCACCTGCACGCGCTCGAGCGGGCCGGGGTCGCGGTGCGTCCTGGCCCGCAGGCCCTCGTCTTCGCCCAGGACAAGGCGCTGATGCGGGAGCGGCTCGGCGGGCTCGGCGTGCCCTGTCCCCGCAACGCGGTCGTCACCTCGGTCGAGGAGGTCGAGGCCTTCGGGTTCCCGTGCGTCCTCAAGACCACCCGGGGTGGGTACGACGGCAAGGGCGTCTGGGTCGTCCGGTCGGCCGCGGATGCCGTCGAGCCGTTCGAGGTCGCCTCGAAGGCCGCCCCCCAGAACGGTACGCGGATCCTCGCCGAGGAGCTCGTCGACTTCCGACGCGAGCTCTCGGCGATCGTCGCCCGCTCGCCGAGCGGACAGGCGGCGGCATATCCGGTCGTGCAGACCACCCAGCGCGGCGGCATCTGCCACGAGGTGGTCGCGCCGGCGCCCGACCTCTCCGACGAGCTCGCGGGGCAGGCCCAGTCGATCGCGCTGAAGGTCGCCGGCGAGCTGGGCGTCACGGGCATCCTGGCGGTCGAGCTCTTCGAGACCGTCGACGGGCGGATCCTGGTCAACGAGCTCGCGATGCGCCCGCACAACACCGGCCACTGGACGCAGGACGGCGCCGAGACGTCGCAGTTCGAGAACCACCTGCGAGCCGTGATGGACCTGCCTCTCGGGTCGCCCGCTCCGCGCCAGCGCTGGACGGTGATGGTCAACATCCTTGGTGGGTCCGACCCGGACGCCGGCCGGCTCTACGACGGCTTCCCGCACGCCCTCGCCCGCGACCCGCACCTGCGGGTCCACCTCTACGGCAAGGACCTGCGACCCGGCCGGAAGGTCGGTCACGTCAACACCTACGGCGACGACCTCGAGGACTGCCTCGAGCGCGCGCGGCACGCCGCCGCGTGGTTCGCCGGCGACCTCGGCAACGAAAGCGAGTGACATGAGCGCACAGGTCGGGATCGTCATGGGATCCGACTCGGACTGGCCGGTGATGAAGGCCGCCGCGGAGGCACTCGAGGAGTTCGGCGTCGGCTACGAGGCCGACGTCGTGTCGGCGCACCGGATGCCCGAGGAGATGATCGACTACGGCAAGCAGGCGCACGAGCGCGGTCTGTCGGTCCTCATCGCCGGCGCCGGGGGTGCCGCACACCTGCCGGGCATGCTCGCCTCGGTCACGCCGCTGCCGGTGATCGGCGTCCCGGTGCCGCTGAAGTACCTCGACGGCATGGACTCGCTGCTCTCGATCGTGCAGATGCCGGCCGGCGTCCCGGTCGCGACCGTCTCGATCGGCAACGCCCGCAACGCGGGCCTGCTCGCCGTACGGATCCTCGGTGCCACGGACCCGGCGCTGCAGGCGAAGGTCGTCGAGTTCCAGGCCTCGCTCAAGGCCGCGGCGCACGCCAAGGGTGAGGTCGTACGCCGCGCAGCGACCCCCTCCTGACGGCGGCCCACATGACTGGCCGGGGCCGGGTTACCGGAGGTGCATGACGACCACCCCAGCACCCCCGACCGAGCCGGGCACGGAGCCCTACCCGGGTGGCATCCCCGAGCCGGGGCCGGACATCCCCGACCCGTTCCCGGGGAGCACGCCGACGCCTGAGCCGCAGCCGGACATGCCGCCCGCCGAGCCGCCGGACTGACCTGGCGGGACTCTCGTCAGGGTCGCTTCGCCCACTCGATGGCGGGGCAGGTGTCCATCACCATCCGCACCCCGGCGGCCGACGTACGCGCGAAGGCGTCCTCGTCGACCACGCCGAGCTGGAACCACACGGCCTTGGCGCCGATCTTCACGGCCTCGTCGGCGAACTGGCCCGCGGCCTCCGAGCGTCGGAAGACGTCGACCACGTCGACGGCGAACGGCACGTCCGCGAGTGTCGGGTAGGCCCGCTCGCCGAGCACCTCGAGCGTGCCCGAGGCGGCGTCGGGGTGGATCGGCACGATCCGCTTGCCGCGCTGCTGGAGCAGGGCGGCGATCGAGTACGCCGTCCGGCGCGGGTCCCCGGACAGGCCGACGACCGCCCACGTCTCGCACTCGTCGAGCATGAAGTCGATTGCCTCGGGGTCGAGCCACGGCGTCATGCCGTCAACGGTAGCGGCGTCCAGAAGGGGTCGACCGCCCCCCAGGGGCTCCTCGGCCGAGGGCCCGAGGCTCCTGCCGGGAGGCGGTCGGTGAGGGCCGGCTACTCGCAAGTAGAATTTGACGCCATGAGCGTTGACTACCCGCTGTTCGCCCTCTCCGAGGAGCACCAGGAGATCCGCAAGGCGATCCGCGAGCTCTGCGATGCCAAGATCGCGCCGTTCGCGGCGGCCGTCGACGAGGAGGCGCGCTACCCGCAGGAGGCGCACGACGCGCTGGTGGCTGGCGACTTCTTCGCCCCGCACGTGCCGGAGGAGTACGGCGGCGTCGGCGCCGACGCGCTCGCCACGGTGCTGGTCATCGAGGAGATCGCGCGCGCCGACGTGTCGGCCTCGCTCATCCCCGCGGTCAACAAGCTCGGCTCGCTGCCGGTGCAGCTCGGCGGCTCGGAGGAGCTCAAGAAGAAGTACCTCGGCAAGCTGGCGGCCGGCGAGGGCGGCTTCTCCTACTGCCTGTCCGAGCCCGATGCGGGCTCCGATGCCGCCGCCCAGAAGACCCGGGCGGTCCGCGACGGCGACGAGTGGGTCCTCAACGGGGTCAAGCGGTGGATCTCGAACGCGGGCGTCTCGGAGTTCTACACCGTGCTCGCGGTGACCGACCCTGAGAAGCGCTCGAAGGGGATCAGCGCGTTCGTGGTGGAGAAGTCCGATCCCGGGGTGTCGTTCGGCGCCCCGGAGAAGAAGCTGGGCATCAAGGGATCACCGACCCGTGAGGTCTACCTCGACAACGTGCGGATCCCGGCCGACCGGATCATCGGCGAGGAGGGCCGTGGCTTCGAGTACGCGATGAACACCCTCGACCACACCCGCATCACCATCGCCGCCCAGGCGGTCGGGGTCGCCCAGGGCGCGCTCGACTACGCGCTGGGCTACGTCAAGGAGCGCAAGCAGTTCGGCACGCCGATCGCCGAGTTCCAGGGCCTGCAGTTCATGATCGCGGACATGGGCATGAAGATCGAGGCGGCCCGTCAGATGACGTACGCCGCCGCCGGCCGCTCCGAGCGCGGCGACGCCGACCTGACGTTCTTCGGTGCGGCCGCGAAGGCGTTCGCCTCCGACGTGGCCATGGAGGTCACCACCAACGCCGTGCAGCTGCTGGGTGGCTACGGCTACACCCGCGACTACCCGGTCGAGCGGATGATGCGCGACGCCAAGATCACCCAGATCTACGAGGGCACCAACCAGGTCCAGCGGATCGTGATGGCACGCCAGCTCCTCGCCGGGGTGCAGTCCAACATCTGACCTCGCGCGAAGGACGGGAACGCGCCTCGGGGAGCGATCGGGACAGCGCCGGGCGCTACCTGCCGGGCGATACCTGCCGGACGAACGGGTCGGCCGAGTGCTCCACCGTCTCCGGTACGGCGTCTCGGGGAGGCCGCGACGGACCTACCTCAGCGCGTCTGGCGGGGCCCGGTCTCGTCCGTGATCGACGAGCCTGACCCAGGACCCTGCCGGACGACCCCGTCGCCGCCGGCCACGTAGCCGCAGGTCAGGCGGCTGCCACCGCCGGCGCACCGACCGGGACCGCCGTGTGGACAGGCCTGTCCGCGCAGACGATCCGCAGGTCGGGCATGCGGGCTGCCCGGAAAGCACCGCGCGCGATGCAGCCGCCGACGGACAGGACCGTGCAGGCGAGTCCCAGTCCGCTGGTGGCGGCGACCGCCTGGGCGTCCGGGAGCGTCAGGGCAGCCCAGGCGCCGAGCGCCGCGGACATCACGTGGACGATGCCCCAGATCGCGCTCAGCTGCGCGAAGAGCCCGCGCAGCGTTGGCGCATCGGGCACCCCGGCGAAGTAGTCGGCCGCGAGTCGCATCATCAGCGGCCGACGCGCGAAGGCGGAGCCGAGGAAGACGAGGCCCTGGGCGGCGCAGAGGACCGCCGGGACGAGGAGGTAGAGGCTCACCGAGGAGACGGCGAGCCCCGCGCCGGTGCGCGCCAGGAAGAGCCCGAACGCGAGCCAGCAGGTCGCGGGGACGCGGACCCCCAGTGCGAGGCGACCGCCGATGCAGGCGGTCCGCCATCCGAAGACCGCCAGGAGGCCCATCATCGGGTGGCCGGCGGAGACCAGCACGTAGAGCAGCAGGCCGGGCACGAGGACGACCTCGCCCAGCAGCAGGAGGCCTCGGGCCACCGTGGCCGGCAGCCGACCGAGGTGGACGAGGGTCGGCTCAGCGGGCGAGGCAGGGCGCACAGTCGATGTCCGGCATCAGGTCGTTCCTTCGAGTCGGGCAGGGCACTCGGGTCCCGTGGTCCGCCGCAACGGTAACCCGGTGACCGAAGCCGTGTGCCCGGTTCGCACAACTCGCCGGCGACGACCCGGGCATCGGGCGACGACGCACCGGCCCGGCCTGCGGGGGGCAGACCGGGCCGGTGCGTCGAGGGTTGCTACTGCACGACCTCGGGCTCGAGCAGGTGCGGCGCGATCAGCGGCTCCGAGTCCGGGATGGCGTCGTTGAACGGCGCATTGCTCCGGCCGTAGCTGCGGTGGAGGGCCATGTAGACGACACCGATGACGACGACGACCGCTGCGGAGAGCAGCACGAGGTAGTTGTCGTACCAGGCGGCGTCAGGAGTGCGCGGCCACGCCATGTTCACCATGGCGCCGACGCCGTACACGAGCGCCGCGATGTTGACGGGCAGGCCCCACTTGCCGAGGCGGTAGGCCCCCGACGGCTCCCAGCCCTTCAGACGGGCCCGCAGGGCCGCGAACACGACCATCTGGAAGCCCAGGTAGATCCCGAAGGCGGCGAAGCTGACGATCTTGGTCACGGCGTCGGTGCTGACGCGGGAGAGCAGGACGATCAGGGCCGGGACCACGCCGGCGAGGATCAGCGCGTAGGGCGGAACGGCCCGCTTGGCCGAGAACCGCTTGAACAGCGAGGAGCCGAGGATCATGTCGTCGCGCCCGTAGGAGTACGCCAGCCGGCTGGCCGCGGCCTGCAGCGACATCGCGCACGACAGGAACGAGATGAGGACGACGCAGAGCACGAGGCGTGATCCGACCGACCCGAACGCCTCGACGAGCACGGTGTTGATCGGGTCGGGGTCGCTGCCGTCCAGGACCGCGCCGATGTTGGCGACCGACATCGTGAAGGCCAGGCAGACGAACGTCGCCGCGGCACCGCCGATGTAGATCGTGCGACGCATCGCCTTGGGGATCAGCCTGCCCGGGTTCGGGACCTCCTCGGCCACGTCGCCGCAGGCCTCGAACCCGTAGTACTGGTAGATGCCGATGAGGCTCGCTGCCAGGAACGCCGAGACGTAGCTGCCGTGGGGCGCGGCACCGAAGCTGTCGAAGATGACCCCGACGCCGTGGTGGCGGTGGGCGATGAGCAGCCAGCCTCCGACCGCGAGGGCGCCGACGATCTCGGCGGTGAAGCCGATCACCGCAGCCATCGCGAGCACGCGGGTGCCGAGGAAGTTGATCAGGGTGGCCAGCAGGATCGTGGCGAGACCGCAGATGATGACGGTGTCGGTGCTCGCCTCGATGCCGAGCACGGGTGCGACGTAGAAGCCGGCGGTGTAGGTGACCGAGGCGATCGTCGTGAGCAGCGCCAGCAGGTAGACCCAGCCGGTCATCCAGGCCCACTTCTTGCCCCACAGGCGCCGCGCCCACGGGTAGACGCCGCCGGCGACCGGGAACTGCGCCACGATCTCGCTGAACACGAGGGCGACGAGAAGCTGTCCGACGCCCACGATGAGCAGGCTCCAGATCATCGGCGGACCGGCGAGAGCCAGCGAGACCGCGAAGACGGTGTAGATGCCGACGACCGGAGACAGGTAGGTGAAGCCCAGCGAGAAGTTGGCCCAAGGGCTCATGTCGCGGCGGAACTCCGACGTGTAGCCCAGCGACGCGAGGTGTGCGTCGTCGTGCTCGGAGTGATGCATGTGGTGCCTCCGGATGTGACGTAGGTCAAACGAATGACGGGAAACCTACACACCTAGATGTTTTTATGACAAGACTTGACCCGACATCTTTTGCCGGACTGCCTGATCGCCCGGCACTGCCCACGGCCCTACCCTTGGTGCGCCCGCGACTTTTCGAGGAGACGTCATCGACAACCTTGCGCTGATCGCGCCGCTGGCCTCGGCCAACCGTGCCGACGAGCTCGCGGCCCGGTTGACCGAGGCGATCCACCTCGGCCTGCTCGCCGACGGCGAGCAGCTTCCTCCTGAGACCGAGTTCGCCCATCAGCTGGGCGTCGCGACGATGACGCTGCGCGACTCCATCTCGACGCTCCGCGACCGGGGGCTGGTGGAGACCCGGCGCGGACGCAACGGCGGCACCTTCATCAAGCGCTCGCTCGAGCCGGCGCCCGAGCCCGACCTCGAGCGGCTCGCGAGGATCAGTGTGGCGGCCCTGCGCGACCTGGCGGACGAGCAGCTCGCGATCACCGGGCTCTCGGCTCGGCTCGCCGCCCAGCGGGCGGCGCCCCAGAGCGTGCGCCGCATCCTGGGGATGGTCGACCAGATCTCGACGGCGGCCAGCCGTGGCGCCCGCATCAAGGCCGACTCGCGCTTCCACATCGAGGTCGCCATCGCGACCCGCTCCGAGCGCCTCGTGCGCCGCGAGGTCGCCCTGCAGGCCGAGACGGTCGGCATGCTCTGGCTCCCGCACCTGGAAGGGGCCGAAGCCTCGGAGATCGTGACCGAGCACCACGAGATCGCGGAGGCCATCGCCGCGGAGGAGGCCGAGGCGGCCCAGCACGCCGCCGAGCGGCACGTCCGGGCGAACCTGCGCCGGCTGACCACCGCACACCTGCGCCTGATCGAGGACGACACGCTGGAGGAGGCGCGATGACGGACGTCGGAATGACCGCGGTGAACGAGGCTTTCGGCCGGGCCCTCGACGCGGTCAACGCCTACCTGAACCACTGGCTCGAGCCCTTGGGCCTCCTGGCCGACGAGGTGTCCGCTGCGATCGAGCCGGCATCGGTCGGCTCGCTCCGGGACGAGGACCTCGCCGGCCTGGCGGAGGGGATGATCCGGCAGCTCGAGGCCTCGCCGGACGTCATCGGCCACGGCTTCGTCGCCGCGCCCGACGTGATGAGCGGCCTCGAGCACTACCTGTTGTGGTTCCAGCGACGGACGAACGGGATCCGCCGGCTCAAGCTCAACCTCTCCGCGACCGACCCCGACCTCTACGACTACCTCGACACCGACTGGTTCGCGGGTGCGCGGCGGCGGGTCGGGCCGGTGCTCTACGGCCCGTACGTCGACTATGCCGGCGCCGACTTCCTGGTGCTCACCATCGCCGTCCCGGTGATGGTCGGCGAGCGCTTCGTCGGTGTCGCCGGTGCCGACCTCGACCCGGACGCCGTCGAGAGCGCGCTCGTGATGCGGCTGCGGAACCTCCCGGGTGACGCCGTCATCGTCACCGAGGACCGGTCCGTCGTCGCGTCCGGCTCGGCACGGTGGATGCCGGGGGAGCGGCTTGCGGCGCACCCCTCGAGCGAGCCCGACGGCTGGCTGGCACAGGCCGCGCTCGCTCCCTGGTCGGGCTGGTCGCTGGCGCTGGCGGCCCCGGCGTAGCGCGGACCAGGGGTCCGTCGAGATTCGTTCCGAGTGACCCTTGACACTAAAAGTCTAAAGTTAGAGGATTCAGGCCAGCCACGAAGGAGGCCTGATGACCACGACCATTTCGGAGCTCGGACCGCGCCTGTCGGTCACGGACCCGGCGTTCTCGATCACCTCGGACGAGGTCAAGCAGCTGCGCGAGCAGAGCTGGTACGCCACGACCGAGTACGGCATCGCCGTGCTGCGCTACGAGGAGGTCAGTCGCCTCCTCAAGCACCCGAAGCTCAAGCAGGGCAGCGCCGCCTGGCCGGCCCACAACGGCGTCGTCGAGGGTCCGTTCGCCGCCTGGTTCGACTCCTGGGTCCTCAACAAGGAGGGCGAGGAGCACCACCGGCTGCGCCGGCTGATGAACCCGGCCTTCTCGCACAAGCTCATCGGCGGACTGGTGCCGCGCTTCCAGGCGCTGGCGGCCGAGCTCATCGACGCCTTCGCCGCCAAGGGGGAGTGCGACTTCACGGCTGAGTTCGCCGAGCCGTACGCGGCCCGCGTCATCGCGATCATGCTCGGCCTGCCCGAGGAGGAGTGGGAGATCATCGCCCGCGAGTCGGCCACCCTCGGCCTGGCCATGGGCGTCACGCTCAAGCAGGACCTGCCGGAGATCGAGAAGGCGCTCGAGCGGCTCTACGAGTACGCCGACGCCCTCATCGCCGACCGCCTGCAGAACCCCGGCGACGACTTCATGTCGGTCCTCGTCCGGGCTCAGCGTGACGACGACAGCCTGAGCGAGCAGGAGCTGCGCGACGCGGTGGTCCTGCTGATCTTCGGCGGCTACGACACGACCCGCAACCAGCTCGGTCTGGCGATGCAGACCTTCATGCAGCACCCGGACCAGTGGGACCTGCTGGCGTCGGACCCGTCGCTCGGCGGCAAGGCGGTCGAGGAGGTCATGCGAGTCAACCCGACCGTGCGCTGGGTGACCCGTGAGGCGAAGGAGACCTTCGAGTTCCAGGGCCTGACCATCGAGGCGGGGACCACCATCCACCTCTACAGCGAGTCCGCCGGCACCGACCCGCGCGTCTTCGGCGAGCCGTCGTTCGACATCACCGCCGAGCGCCGGCCGCACTACGGCTTCGGCGGCGGCGCGCACCACTGCCTCGGCCACTTCGTGGCCCGAAGCGACATGAGCGAGGCGCTGCCGCTGCTCGCTCGGCGGCTGCGCGACCCCCGGCCGCTGCCCGGCGACCGCTGGCTCCCCGACTCGGGCAACACCGGCCCGATCACGCTGCCGATCAGCTTCACCCCGGCCCCCTGACCACCTGACATCCCCCTGACACGCGAAGGAGAGATCCCGTGAAGATCACCGTCGACATGGCCCGCTGCGAGGACCACGGCCAGTGCGCCATCGCCGCCCCGGTCGCCTTCCGGATGAACGACGACGGTCGCCTCGAGCACGACGGCGAGGTGAGCGACGCCTACGCCGCCGAGATCGAGGAGGCGGCCGACGTGTGCCCCGTCCAGGCCATCCTGATCGGTGACTGACATGGGCGATGTCGCTGCGGGCGACGGCCACGTCGTCGTCGTGGGCGCCTCGCTCGGTGGCCTGCGAGCGGCGGAGCAGCTGCGGGCCGCGGGCCACGTCGGCCCCGTCACCGTCGTCGGAGAGGAGCCGTGGGCGCCGTACAACCGTCCGCCCCTGTCGAAGGAGATCCTCGCCGACGAGGGCGACGACGACGCGGAGCGGCTGCATGCACGCCTGGCGTTCCGCCGCCGCGCCTCGGTCGGCGACGTCGAGTTCGTGCTCGGCCGCCGCGCGGTCGCCAGCGATCTCGGCGCTCGCACCGTCACCCTCGACGACGGCACGGTCGTGCCGTGGGACGGCCTGGTGGTCGCCACCGGCCTCCGGGCCCGACGTCTGCCCGTGCCGGGGCCGCAGGCCGGCCGCCACGTGGTGCGGACCCTCGCCGACGCGTGCGGGCTGCGTGGTGCGGTACGCCGGCACGGCGCCGCCGTCGTCATCGGCGGTGGCTTCGTCGGCTGCGAGACGGCCGCCTCCCTGCACAAGCTGGGCCTGGACGTCACGGTCGTCCTCCCCGAGCGGGTCGCGTTCGAGCGAGCTCTCGGCGCCGAGCTCGGGGGTGCCGTCCAGCGCCACCTCGAAGCAGCCGGCATCCGCTTCGTGACGGGCGCGAGCATCGCGGCGTACACCGGCGACGACGAGGTCGACGGCGTCACGCTCGGGGACGGCACATCGCTCGTCGCGGGCCTGGTCGTCGAGGCCGTCGGGTCCCAGTGCAACACCGAGTGGCTCGCCGGCAACGGTCTCGACCTGAGTGACGGAGTGCTCTGCGACAACGACCTGCGGGTCGTCGGCGCGGAGTGGACCGTGGCGGTCGGGGACGTCGCCAGGTTCCCCAACCCGCTCGTCGACGCGACCCCGCGTCGGGTGGAGCACTGGTCGATGCCGACCGACACCGCCAAGCGCGCGGCCGCCTCCCTGGTCGCCGACCTCGGTGGCGTGGCGGCCGGGCCCCTCGAGCCGTTCGCGCCGACCCCGTCGTTCTGGAGCGACCTGCTCGACCTGCGCCTGCAGGCGTACGGCTCACCGAGCCTGGGCGACGAGGTCGAGCTCGAGGAGGGCGACCTCGGCCGTCTGGCCGACGGCGTCGTCCTCAGCCACCTGCGCGACGGGCGACTCGTCGGCACCGTCGCCGTCAACCTCGCACCCGCCCGCCTTCGGCCCTTGCGTGACCGGTTCGCCGCACCTGCGCTGACCCACTGACCACTCCGAGAGGAACCCTCATGCCCACCGCTCTCGACCAGCACCGCGAGCTCAACTCCCGACCCGGCGCGCTCGACCACGTCAAGCAGGCGATCGCCGACAACGGCGTGGAGTACATCTACTACCAGGCGGTGACCATCACCGGCCGCGTCGTCGGCAAGGTCGTCCCGGCCCAGCACGTCGACCGGATCGCCGTCCGCGGCGTCAACCAGCACCGTACGGCGATCGCCAACCTGCAGAGCGACCGCGCGGGGCGGCTTCTCGGCGGTGGCACCGAGGCGGCCGAGTACACGGCGATCCCCGACCTGGACACCTTCGCCGTGCTCCCGTGGGACACCAAGGTCGCCCGGTTCTTCTGCCGGCTCTACGAGCCCGACCACCGACCGCAGGACG
This sequence comes from Nocardioides panacihumi, assembly GCF_039530925.1. Taxonomy (NCBI): domain Bacteria; kingdom Bacillati; phylum Actinomycetota; class Actinomycetes; order Propionibacteriales; family Nocardioidaceae; genus Nocardioides; species Nocardioides panacihumi. Next base: position 466,198 of record NZ_BAAAPB010000004.1, read on the forward strand.
CCGGCGCGGCCCTCGCCACGGACGCCCGGGGCCTCCTGCACCGGATCCACGAGGAGTTCACCGCCCGCACCGGGCTCGAGCTGCGCACCGGCACCGAGCCGGAGATGACCTGGGAGGGCCCGGGTCTCGAGGCGCAGTTCCGCCCGGGCTCGAGCCCGGCGTACCACATCGAGCACCTCGAGCGTTACCGCGCGATCTACCAGAAGGTGATCGGCTACGCGGGCGCACTCGGCCTCGACATGATCGAGGGTGACTACGAGGACGGCGGCCAGCTCGAGCTGAACTGGATGTACGACCACGCCGACCTGACCGCCGACCGGCTCGTCACCTACCGCCAGATCTGCAAGCAGGTCGCGCGCGAGCTCGACATCGAGTGCAGCTTCATGCCGAAGCCGGGCACGGGCTACATGGGCAACGGGTGCCACCACAACTTCAGCCTGTGGCGCGACGGCGTGAACGTGCTCGAGGAGCCGGGCCGCGCCGACCTGCACCTGACCGACGAGGGGCAGCACGCCCTGGGCGGCCTGCTCACCCACACGCCGGGCGCGATGCTGGTCATGGGCCCGACGGTCAACTCCTACAAGCGCTACTGGGACGCCGGGCAGTTCGCGCCCTCGCGCATCGACTGGGGCCTGGACAACAAGACCTGCACGGTGCGGCTCTCAGCCAACGGCCGGCTGGAGTACAAGCTGCCCGACGCCTCGGTCAACCCGTACCTGTCGCACGCGGTCATGATCGCCGCCATCGACGACGGCCTGAAGAACGAGACCACGCCGGGCGCCCCGACGGTCGGGTCGAGCTACCTGTCGACCGCGCCGGAGCTGTTCGGCAAGCTGCCGCTCAGCCTGGGCGAGGCCATCGAGGCGTTCCAGGCCGACGGCTTCCTGCGCGACTCCCTCGGGGCAGAGCTCGCCGACCTGCTCGTCGAGTACAAGTCGGACGAGTGGGCCCGGTTCAACAGCGCCGTCACGTCCTGGGAGCGCGACATCTACTGGGCGGACCTCCCGTGACCGGGGTGCTCCGACTCGCCTGCATCGACGCCGACGCGCCGCCGCTGTTCGGCCTCGCGGACGCGTCCGGCACACGGCATGGGTTCGAGCCGGCCGTGGCCGAGCTGGTCGCCGACGAGCTCGGGGCGCGGGTCGAGTGGGCGGTCATGTCGTGGGGCGAGATGCTGCCCGCCGTACGCCGCCACGACGTCGACGCGGTCCTCTGCGGCCAGGGGATCATCCCCTCGCGGCTCGAGCAGGTCGACTTCACCGCGCCGTACGGGATCTTCCACGAAGGCGTCCTGTGCCGGCGTGGTGAGGCGGTCCACGACCCCTCGGGGCTCGTCGGCCGGCGGATCGCCGCCATCGCGGGGTCGGCCAACGAGCGGCTCGCGAACTCGTTCGAGGGTGCGGTCGTCGTGCCCTTCTCCGGCGAGTCCGACGACGTGTACGGCGACATGCTGGCCGCGCTGCGCTCCGGTGACGTCTTCGGCGTGGTCGACGACGACGTGGTCTTCGTCCCGCTCGGCGACAGCGACCCCACGTTCGAGCTCGGGTTCGTCGTCAAGACCTTCAACCCGTGGGGCATCGGCGTCGCGAAGGACCGACCCGAGCTGCGGGCAGCCCTCGACACGGCACTCGCGAACGTGATCTCGGACGGGCGCCACCGCAAGGTCTGGGAGGCGTGGCTGCCGACGCTGGAGTACCCGTTCTGATGCGGCCGCTGATCGCGATCCCCGGACGGCGCAGCGCCTACGTCCAGGTGCTGCGCTTCTCCGGCACGATCATGTCCGAGGCGATGTGCGAGGCCGTCTGGGCCGCGGGCGGCGAGCCCCTGGTGCTGCACGGCCCCGACGCCGACCCGACCGCCGAGCTCAAGGACCGCCTCGCGCGGTTCGACGGCGTGGTCATGCCCGGTGGCGGCGACGTGGACCCCGCTCACTACGGGCAGGACCCGGTGGCGGAGTCTGAGGCACCGGTGTCGCACGACGACGACCTCGACCTCGGGGTCGTCGCCGCCGTGCTCGCACTCGGGACGCCCACGCTGGCGATCTGCCGAGGGATGCAGATCGTCAACATCGCCCTCGGCGGCACGCTCGTGCAGCACCTCGCCGCGGGCGACGTCGAGCACCGGGGCGCGGTGCACGAGGTGTCCGTCACCCCTGGCAGCCGCCTGCGCGACGTCACCCGACGCGAGCGGATCGCCGTGTCGTCGTACCACCACCAGGCGATCGACCGCACGGGCGTCGGCCTCACCGTCGTCGCCCGCGCCGACGACGGCTGCATCGAGGCGATCGAGCACCCCTCCGGGCTCCTCGGAGTGCAGTGGCACCCCGAGGACCTGCACACGACCAACCCGACCGACGCCGTGCTCTTCACCGACCTGGTGGAGCGCGCGGCCAAGCACCGCGCCGACCGCTGAGCCGAGCACGAGAGAAGGACGACTGACATGACCCAGACCCCGCCGTACCAGGTCACCGACCCCGCCACCGGAGAGGTGGTCGGCACCTATCCCTTCGCCACCGACGTGGAGGTCGAGCAGGCGCTCGCGGCCTCGACCGCCGCCTACGAGGAGTGGCGGTCACGGCCGGTCGCGGAGCGCGTGGCGATCGTGAAGCGGATCGCGCGCCTCTTCGCCGAGCGGGCCGACGAGCTCGGTGCCCTCATCACCACCGAGATGGGCAAGCGACCCGAGGACGCCGCGGGCGAGGCGGCGTTCTGTGCGGAGATCTTCGACTACTACGCCGACCAGGGGCCCGCGCTCCTGGCCGACCAACCGCTCCCGGGCCACCCGGGCGGACGGATCCAGAGCGTCCCGATCGGCCCGCTCCTGGGCGTCATGCCGTGGAACTACCCCTATTACCAGGTCGCACGCTTCGCCGCGCCGAACCTGGTCGCCGGCAACACCGTCGTGCTCAAGCACGCCGAGAACTGCCCGACGTCGGCGATGGCCATCGCGCGGCTCTTCGCCGACGCAGGCGTCCCTGACGGGGTCTACCGCAACCTCTTCGCCACCCACGAGCAGGTCGCCGCGATGATCGCCGACCCGCGCGTGCGCGGCGTCTCCCTGACCGGCTCGGAGCGTGCCGGCACGGCGGTCGCGGAGACCGCGGGACGGCACCTGAAGAAGGTCGTGCTCGAGCTGGGCGGGTCCGACCCCTACATCGTCCTCGACACCGAGGACGTCGCCGTGGCCGCGGACCTCGCCTGGGCGACGCGGATGTCCAACATGGGCCAGGCCTGCAACTCCAACAAGCGGATGATCGTGATGGAGGACGTGTACGACGAGTTCGTCGGCGCGCTCGTCGAGCGTGCCGCTGCGATGACGCCACGCACCGAGGCCGACGCCGACACCGAGTTCTCGCCGATGGTCTCCCGCAAGGCGGCCGAGGCGCTTCTGGCGCAGGTGCAGGACGCCGTCGACAAGGGCGCCACGCTGCACGTCGGCGCCGAGCTCAAGGAGAACGCCTGGTTCACGCCGGCGGTGCTGACGGGCGTCGTGCCGGGGATGCGGGCCTACGGGGAGGAGCTCTTCGGGCCGGTCGCGGTCGTCTACGAGGTCGCCTCGGACGAGGAGGCGGTCGCGCTGGCGAACGATGTCGACTTCGGGCTCGGCGCAGCGGTCTGGTCGACCGACGAGGAGCGGGCCGTCCGTGTGGCGGACCGGCTGGAGGTCGGCATGGCGAACGTCAACACCCCTGCCGGAGAGGGCGCCGACGTGCCGTTCGGCGGGACCAAGCGATCGGGCTTCGGCCGTGAGCTGGGGCCGCTGGGCATCGGCGAGTTCGTCAACAGGCGGCTCTTCTACGTGCAGCGGTGACGCGGATGACCGACCACGTCCCCGGGGACGCGGCCGTCGTGGCCCGCGCCGAGGTGGAGCCGGACCGGCCGCTCGCACGGGCGGCCGGGCGGCCCCACGTCGCCGTACTGGTGTCGCTGAACTTCCCCGACCTCACCGAGCCCGTGGCAGAGCTCGTCCGGCGGTTCACCCGCAACGCGCTGGCGGCGCTGACGGCCGCCGGCGCGTCGTACTCGCTGGTCGACTCGTCGCTGCCGCGCGCCCTGGACGCCGCGCGTGCCGCCCGCGCGGACGCCGACGCGCTGCTCATCCTCGGCGGCGGCGACATCGCAGCCGCCTGCTACGGCGGCCCGGACGGGCCGGTGGCCAACTCGTACGGCGTCGACGAGGCCGCCGACCGGGGCAGCCTCGAGCTGATCCGTGCGTACGTCGACGCGCGGCGCCCCGTGCTCGGCATCTGCCGCGGCTCGCAGCTCGTCAACGTCGCGCACGGCGGCACGATCCTGCCCGACATCGACGACCACCGGCTGCACCGAGGCGGCCCGGGGGAGCCGATGTTCCTCGACGAGAAGATCGAGGTGCTCGAGGGCTCGCGGCTCGCCGCCATCGTCGGCGCCGGGCCGCTGGTCGTCAGGTCAGGCCACCACCAGGCCGTCGACCGCGTGGGCGACGGCCTCGTCGTCGCCGCCCGCGCGCTCGACGGGATCGTCGAGGCGATCGAGCACCCCACGCGATGGATCGTCGGCGTCCAGTTCCACCCCGAGGACGACGACGGGGGCGACCGCGACCTCGGTCTGCTCGTCGGCGCGCTGCTGGCGGCTGCCCGCTGACCCTCGCCGCCAGGTGTTGATTCCTCTCGAAACCCAATGTGTTGTGTACAGTGCCCGAGCAATCAGTCGACGCCACTCGGGAGGCACACAGATGCGACTCATCAGCAAGATCAGCCTGGCCGTCGCCTGTTCGGTCATCCCCGCCGCTCCGGCGCTCGCGCTCGGAGGGGGGTCCGGCGGGTTCACCAACCCCGTGAAGAACAGCGACGGTTCCGCGGCGTTCATCAACGGGGCATGGGCCTTCGACACGTGGTCGCCCAGCCCTGCCCACCCCGGCTTCCACTACTCCGGCACCCTCAAGGACACGAAGGCCGACGGGGACTGGGTGTACACCCGCGGCAAGGTCGATGGCTATGGCTGGGGAGGCGGCGCGTCTGCGGAGAACCATGCCGGAAGCGGGCAGTCGATCCACGTGGCCCAGAAGGTCTGGGGCGCAGATCCGCCGAGCGAGGCGAAGATGGAGGTCTGCCGCCATCGGGCGGGCATCTACCCGAACATCTGCGTCGAGTCCGCCTGGAAGCGTCCCAGGTGAGGCTCGACTCCTCGGCTGAGGTCCGCGCCGGCGCGTCACATCAGGCAAGGGGCGATCTGGCGCTGCGCCGTGTCCAGTTCGCGTTCGGTGCCGCACGACCCGTGCTCGGGCCGGTCGATCTGTCGATCCCGGCAGGCTCACGGCTGGCACTCGTCGGGCCCAGCGGCTCGGGCAAGTCGACGCTCCTTCAGGTCCTCGCGGGGATCCAGCAACCGACGGCGGGCTCGGTGGAGTTCGCAGGCGCCCCGTTCGGCAGCCTCGACCAGGACGCACGTGCCCGGATCCGGCTCGCGCGGTTCGGGCTGGTGTTCCAGTTCGCCGAGCTCGTGCCCGAGCTCGACCTCGCCGAGAACGTCGAGCTTCCCTTGCGGATCCTCGGCAGGCGCGTCGAGCGGGCCCGCATCGCCGAGCTGCTGGACCGGCTCGGCATCGCTCGGGTGGCCAAGCGGGTGCCGTCCCAGGTCTCCGGAGGCGAGCGGCAGCGTGCCGCGATCGCTCGGGCGATGGTGCACGACCCGGCAGTCGTCCTGGCAGACGAGCCGACCGGGGCGCTGGACGGCGAGAACGGCCGCGCGGTCCTCGCGCTGCTGCTGGAGTGCAGCAACGAAGCTGGCGCGACCCTCGTCGTGGTGACCCACGACCAGTCCGTCGCGGACCGGCTCGATCGCGTGGTCGAGCTGCGCGACGGCCGAGTCGTCGCGTGAGGGAGCGCCGAGTCGGCTGGTCGCTGGGCTGGCGCTGGTTCGCGCGCCCTCCGGCGCCGAACCGGGGCCTGCGATGGCGCCGCATGGTCGCCGCCGGTGTCGCGACCTGGGTCGCGCTCCTCGGGGCCACGCTGTGGCAGGCCAACGACGACCGCGCGGAGCGCGGCCGCGCCCAGGAGCCCCGACCGGCCGTCGGCGCGCACCACAGCTTCGAGGCGTTTCAGACGGACACGCCGTACGACGGCGACGTCTGGACGACGATCCACGTGGGCGCACTGCAGGACGGCGCGGATCCGGCGACGGTCACTCCGCCCGGCGTACCAGCGTTCCTCGCGCCCGGGACGACCTACGTCTCGCCGGCCGTACGACGAGCCATGGCCCGTGACCCGCTGGCAGTCGGACGTGTGCCCGGACGGATCATCGGCACGATCGCCGAATCGGGCCTGCAGTCCCCGGACCAGCTGCTCGTCTACTCGGCTGGGACGCCGGGCCCGTTGTGGCGGCGAGCGACCGGGTGGGGCTCGCCGGTCGTCGAGGTCCCCCGGGGAAGCATTCCGAGCGGTCCGTTGCTCGGCCTCGTCGCCCTGCTGGTCGGCGTCCCCTCGATCCTGCTGGCGCGCGCCACATCGCGGATGTCCGCGGTCTCGCGGCAGCGATCGCTCGCCGCCTCCCATCTCATCGGCGTCCCGATTCGGACGCTCGCGACGGCCGCGGCCTTGGATGCGTCACTCTGCGCCGTCACCGGGTTCGTCGGGGGTAGCGCCGTCGCGATCGCCAGCGTGCTCGCTGTGCACCGCACCCGACTGCTCGGCATCGAGTGGTTCCCGCCCGCGTCGGTCGTCTCGCCGCCGGTGGCGCTGATGGTCGGTCTCGTGCTGATCGGGCTCATCAGCCGCGAAGCGGCGCGCTCGACGCGGCGTGACCTGCAGACTCCGCTCTCGGCGCGCGCGGGCGGTCCGCGCCCGACGCGACCTCGGCGGATCGTCCCGATGCTGCTCGGGGTCGCCGGTCTGGCGGGGATGGTGTTCGCGTACGTCGTGCTCGGCGTTCACCTCCGGAACGGGCCGGCGATCGTGTACTTCTACGCCGGCGGTGCGCTGGCCACGCTCGGCGCCTTCAGCGCGATGCCGGTGGTCCTCCAGCTCTGGAGCCGACGCCCGCGACGTCGGGAGCCGCGTTCCACCGAGTCGTTCCTGGCGGTCCGTCGGCTGTCCTGGCAGCGCGATGCGCTCGCCGCCGCCTGTATCGGATTCACGGTCGTCGGGCTGTGCTGCCTCGTGGGTGCAGCGGCCCTCGCCGATCTCGACAACCTCTCGGTCCCATCCGCAGCCGGCGACGAGTGGGACGTCCAAGTCGCCCATGACACCGACCTTGCGCCGACGCTGGCCGTCCCTCACGCGCCTCGCATGCTGGACGTGTCAGGCGCCGCGGAGGGCGCCGAGGGGGTGCACCACACCCTCGTCGCCGACTGCTCGACACTTGCGCGGATCATCGAGCTCACCTCACCCGGACTCGGTGATCGGTTCACTCGGCAGTGCCACCCCGGTCGGACCTTCCGCGTCGCTTCCCACGGCGCGCCGAACGTGACGCGGGTGGTCCTCCCCGGTGGTGCCGACTCGATCCTCGGGCATTCGGACGTCGTGGCAGCCGACCCGACCGGGGTCACGTTGCCGGCCGGGCAGAGGGACATCCTGGTGTTCCCCGGGGCGACGGACGCGCAGGTCGACGCCTACGTCAGTCGCGTCATGGCGGTGGCGCCGGAGGTGCAGGTCTCCGACCTCGAGGCCGACGCCTTCGCGCCGATGGTCACGCCGACGCGCCGCCTGATGCTCGGCTGCACGATCGGCGGGATGCTGACCGCCGGCGCCCTTCTCGTCCTGTGCGCCCTGGACCAACGCCGACTCTCGCGGATGGACGACGCCCGCCTCGTCGCGCTCGGTGCCACTCGGCGGCTCACGGCCCGCGCCCATGCCGAGACGTTCGCGCGTGCCGCCGCTGTCGCGCTCGGTGTGGGTCTCCTCGTGGGCGGCCTGGACGGCACCGTGTATGACCGCGTCGGCGGTCTGGCCGCCGGTCCGGGTGGCACGGGCGTCATCCTCGCGCTCGTCGCCGTCGCGGTGGCCACCGCCGCGGTGGTGCTGACCTGGCTCATGGCCCTGCCCGAGCACCGCGGCGCGCTCGGCGAGGAGCTCCGCCGCGAGTGATGAGCGAGCCACCGGCGACCGGGTGTGGAAACCCGGTCGCCGGCCGGCGGCCCCGTCGCTAGGCTCGGTGCCCCACGTCCCGCCAGGAGGCCTCCGTGTCGCACCTCGACGCCATCACGATCCACGCCGGTCAGCCGGCGCGGCTGGCCGAGTTCTGGTCGGCCGTGCTCGACCTGCCGATCGACCCTGGTGACGCGGCGGCGATCGCCGGGGGGACCCTGCCTGCCGACGAGTCGGTCCTCCTCGGCAGTCGCGACGGACTCCACGTATGGATCAGCCCGGCCGACGAGCTCGCGCCGGCCGGTGGTCGGCTCCACCTCGACGTCCGGCTGGGCGACGCCGGCGAGCTCGACCGCCTCGTGCGGCTCGGCGCCCGACACCGGTGGGACGACCCCGAGGGCCGCTGGACGGTCTACGAGGATCCCGAGGGGAACGTGTTCTGCGCCGTCCCTCCGCCTGCGACAGCCGAGGGCTGAACGGCAGCGGCGCGAGACACCCTCACCGCATCACGCGCCTCAGCACGCCGAACCGGAGCAGCGTCGTGACCGCGTTGGCGACGACGAGCACCGTGAGCTCGGCCGTCCGGCCGGGGTCCGGACTGGCCGCGTGCAGCAGCGCGAGCGACCCACTGGTCAGGGCGAGCCCGACCCCGAAGGCGGCCAGGCCGGCAACATGGTGGCGCACGACTCCCCGGCGTGCGCTGACGCCGAACGTGAGGCGGCGGTTGGCGGCCGTGTTGGCGACCGCGGTCATCAGCAGAGCGACGAGGTTGGCGGCCTGAGGACCGAACGGCAGCCGGAGGCCCAGGTAGAGCACCAGGTAGGCCAACGTGCTGAAGATCCCGATCGCCGCGAACATGACGATCTGCGCCGGCAGGGCGGGATCGGCCGGCCGGGGACGGCCGAGGCGGCCGACCGCGATCCGGCCCGAGGCGAGCCCGGTCAGCAGGCGTCGTACGCCGCGGAGGTCGTCGATCGCGGTGGAGACGATGTCCACCCGCGAGTCGGGGTCGTCGACCCAGTCGACCGGCACCTCGTGGATGCGCAGCCCCGCCTCCTCGGCGAGCACCAGCAGCTCGGTGTCGAAGAACCAGTCGCCGTCCTCCACGAGCGGCAGGAGCCGCTTCGCCACGTCGCGCCGGATCGCCTTGAAGCCGCACTGGGCGTCGCTGAACGAGGCGGACAGGACACCGCGGAGCAGGAGGTTGTAGCAGCGCGAGATCAGCTCGCGCTTCGGGCCTCGCACGACCCGGCTGCCCTTCGCCAGGCGGGTGCCGATCGCGAGATCGGAGTGGCCGCTGAGCAGCGGGGCCACCAAGGGCTCGATCGCGGTGAGGTCGGTCGACAGGTCCACGTCCATGTAGCCGACCACCGCCGCCGTCGAGGAGGACCAGGCCGCCTTCAGCGCACGCCCTCGGCCCTTCTCCTCGAGGCGGAGCGCCCGCACGCCGGGGAGCTCGGCGGCCAGCTCCTCGGCGATCCTCCAGGTGCCGTCGGTGCTGGCGTTGTCGGCGATCACGATCCGGCACGGGTAGGGGAGGTGGCCGCGGAGGTAGGCGTCGAGCCGTCGTACGGACCGGGCCAGCGTGCGCTCCTCGTTGTAGACGGGGATCACGAACTCGACGGAGGTGTCGACCCGGACGTCGTGGCCCGGACCGGCATCGACCCACGCCTCGCGGTCCGACCCGGGCTCGCGGAGGGTGGTCATGCGTTCACTCCCGTCGCCGCGGCGGTGCTCGAGGTGCCCGACGTGGCCGACTGGGTGAGGTCGTAGACCGTGACGCCGTCGACCGTCTGCGCGGTGAAGTTCTCGCTGACCCACGTCGCGATCTGCGAGGACTCGGTCGTCGAGCCACTCTGGCCGCCGCGCATGCCGCCCATCGCGCCGCCCTGCCCGTCGCCGACGAAGTAGTGGATCCTCCCGTCGGCGACGTACTGCTCGAACTGCTCGAGCGTCGGGCTCGCCGCGGTGCCGTTGAAACCGCCGAGCGCCATCACGGCGTCACCGGTGGCGAGCTGGTAGCTGGCCGCGTTCTGTGCGCCGGTCGTCGCCGCGACCCAGGTGTAGCCGCCCGCATCGGCGGTCAGCATCGACTCGAGCTGGGACGAGACGCTGGAGCCACCGAGGATGCCGCCCGTGGCGCCACCGTTCTGTCCGCCCGGCGCGCCCCCCGGGGCACCGTTCGGAGCGCCGTTGGGCATGCCGCCGCGCGGTGCGAAGCCGCCGCCCGGAGCACCGCCGGGACCGCCGCCCGGACCGCCGCCCGGACCGCCGGCCGGACCGCCGGCCGGACCGCCGGCCGAGGTCACCGGGCCCGCCGTCACGATCGAGCCGGTGTGCGGGGTGATGACCGTGTCGACGGCGTACGACGCCGGGCCGGCGAGACCGGCCACGAGCACCGCGCCGAGCACGCTCACGGTCAGCGCACGGGAGAGCCGGTCGACGACCACGAGGGCCGCGGCCGCCGCCAGGCCGAGGACCAGGACGAGCCAGCGCAGTGAGTCGTAGGGCTGCTGCCCGGACTGCCCGAGGAGCGTGAAGGCCCAGGCCGTCGAGGCCAGCATGGCGGCCGCGAGGACGATGCGGGCCGCGACGAGACGCCGCTCGCGCCAGACGGCGACCCACCCGAGGACGGCGGTGCCGGCGATCCACGGCGCGAGCGCGACCGTGTAGTAGTCGTGGTAGATGCCCGCCATGAACGAGAAGACCGCGGCCGTCGTGAGCATCGCGATGCCGTGGAGCAGCAGTGCGGCCCGCAGCCGGTCGGTGCGCGGGGCGAGGCCGCGGAAGGCGACGCCCGCGACGAGCAGCAGCACCGCAGCGGGCATCAGCCAGCTCACCATGCCGCCGGAGACGCCCTGGAAGAGGCGCAGCAGGCCGACACCGCTGCTGAAGCCGCCGTTGCCGAGTCCGCCGGCTTCGGCGCCTGTGATGCGGCCGAGGCCGTTGTAGCCGATGACGAGCTCGAGGATCGAGTTGTCGGTGGAGCCGTCGATGTACGGGCGTGAGGAGGCGGGCACCATCTCGACGATCGCGATCCACCAGCCCGCGCTGGCGACCATCGCGGCGAACGCCCCGACGAGGTGGACGAGCCGGCGGCGGGCCGAGGTCGGTGCCGCGAGCAGGTAGACGAGCGCGAAGGCCGGCAGCACCAGGAACGCCTGCAGCATCTTGGTGAGGAAGGCGAGCCCGACGAGCACTCCGGCCAGGACGAGCCAGCGACCGCGGGCGGCCTCGGCCGCCCGCAGGGTCGCGTAGCCCGCGGTGACGAGCAGGAAGAGAAGGAGCGCGTCGGGGTTGTTGAAGCGGAACATCAGAGCGGCCGACGGCGTGAGCGCCGTCGCGGCGCCGGCCACCAGCCCGGCGGCCCGCCCTCCGGTGCGCTGCACCGTGGCGTAGACGACGCCGACCGTCGCGACGCCGAGGAGGGCCTCCGGGACCAGGATGCTCCACGAGCTGAGCCCGAACACGCGGATGGACAGGTCCATGAGCCACAGCGAGGCCGGTGGCTTGTCGACGGTGATCGAGTTGCCGGCGTCCAGCGACCCGAAGAAGAACGCCTTCCAGCTCTCCGAGCCCGCCTGCGCGGCCGCCGAGTAGAACGAGTTCGCGTAGCCGGACTCCGAGAGCGTCCACAGGTAGAGCACGGCTGTGGCGCCGAGCAGGGTGAGCAGCGGGACGTGGCGGCGCCACGCGGACCGACGCTCCGGTCCGGCGGTCGGCGCCTCTGCCTGGGCGGGAGGTGTGAGGAGTGTCGTCATGACGTCGAGGCTGGCGGGACGGACTGTGCCACCGGTTCCGTCGTCCTGTGGTTCGTCTGTGCATGCCTGATCACGGCGACGGGAGCGTTTCACGGGCATGCTCCCGGCGCACCGGAAGGCATGACCGTCTCCTGGACCGACTTCATCGCCGCCCTGGTCACGGCCTGCGTCATCGCGCTCGTGATCGTCGTGCTCGGCACGGTCGCCTTCCGTGTCGCCGCCCGCTACTGGTCGCGCGGCGGCATGCTCGCCAAGTCGGTGCGGGCGCCGTTCCGCACGTTCGCGGGGGTGGTCGCCGTCGCGGTGGCGGTCTCCCGGACGCCGTACGGCGCCTGGGAGTGGTGGCCCGTCGTCCAGCACACGCTGCGCATCGCGGTCATCGCGTCGGGCGCGTGGCTGCTCGGGGCGATGCTCATCTACATCGAGGACGTCAGCCTGCGCCGTCACCGCACGGACGTCCCGGACAACCTCAGCGCGCGGCGGGTGCGCACGCAGGTCCTGCTGCTGCGCCGCCTGACCGTGGTCGCCGTGGTGCTGCTCGCGATCGCGATCGCGCTGTTCACCTTCCCGGGCGTCAGGACCTTCGGCGCCAGCCTGCTCGCCTCAGCCGGGGTCATCTCGGTGATCGTCGGCATCGCCGCGCAGTCGTCGCTCGCCAACGTCTTCGCCGGCATGACCATCGCGTTCAGCGACGCGCTGCGGATCGACGACGCGATCATCGTGGAGAACGAGTGGGGCTGGGTCGAGGAGATCACCCTGACGTACGTCGTCGTGCGGCTGTGGGACGACCGGCGGCTCATCCTGCCGTCGACGTACTTCACCCAGAACCCGTTCCAGAACTGGACCCGGCACGCCTCGGAGCTGCTCGGGGCTGTCGAGCTCGACGTCGACTGGCGGGTGGACACCCAGGCGATGCGCGCGGCTCTCGACCGCATCCTCGAGGACACCGACCTGTGGGACGGCCGTGTGAAGGTGCTGCAGGTGACCGACGCCCTGGCCGGCTACGTGCGGGTGCGGGTGCTGGTCACCGCGAAGGACGCGCCGACGCTCTTCGACCTGCGCTGCCACGTCCGTGAGCAGCTGGTCGGCTGGCTGCAGCGCCACGACGAGGACGGACTTCCGCGGCAGCGCACGGAGCTGGTCGAGTCGAGCAGCCACCCCTACCTGCGCCAGCGCTCCACGGGCACGGGCCTGTTCACCGGGGACCCCGAGGCGGAGGGCCGGGCGGCCCGTGCCGGCGGAGGACAGCAGCCGGAGACCTGACCCACGGCCGGCGCCGGTGCGTCGGCTAGCGTGCGCGACATGGTCGACACCATCCAGATCCGCACGCCGGACGGCACCGCCGAGGCGTACCTCGCCGGCTCCGGCCCGGGCGTCCTGTTCTACATGGACGCGATCGGGCTGCGGCCGCGGATCGCCGAGATGGTCGAGGAGATCGCCTCGTGGGGCTACACCGTGCTCGCCCCGAACGTGTTCTACCGCGACGGCTCCGCCGCGGACCTGGCACCGACGCAGGACCTCCGGATCCCGGAGAACCGCGCGGCGTTCTTCCAGGGCGGTGTCATGGACCGGGTCCACGGGCTGACCCCGGACAAGGCCGAGTCGGACGCCGCCGCGTGGGTCGCGACCCTGGCGGAGCACGCGGCGGACGGGCCGATCGGAACCAGCGGCTACTGCATGGGCGCTCGCCTGGCGCTGCGGACCGCCGGGTGGCACAGCGACAGGGTCAGGGCCGTGGGTGGTTTCCACGGCGGCGGCCTGGTCACCGACGCGCCGGACAGCCCGCACCTCTCGATCGCCGCGTCCACGGCGTCGTACGCCCTCTTGCACGCGGACAAGGACAAGGGCCTGACTCCTGAGGACGTCGCCGTGCTCGAGGCGGCGCTCATCGAGTCAGGTCGCCCGCACGTCAACGAGATCGTGCCGGGCGCTCCGCACGGCTACACGATGAGCGACACCTCGACCTGGAACGCCGAGGGGGCGCGGCGAGCGTCGGTCGAGCTGCGTGCGCTCCTGGACCGCGAGGTGCGCTCGGCGGGGTGACCCCGCCGATCGGCGCTCGGCCCTGTGCCGTGATTCCGAGTCACGTGGTGACTCAGATCAGCGGCACTGACGCCAGGAGCCCGCCACGCCCGGGCTATGCCCTGAACAGCCGCCGCCACCACGAGCGCCTGTCGGCGCGGCGCGGTCGGTGGGCCCGTTCCCATTCCCGCTTGGTCAGGAGCTTCCCGGCCTTGCGCTGCTTCGCCACACACTCCGTGTGAGCGTGGCGGCGGTGCTCACGATCGCCCTCGGGGAACAGGAGCGTGTTCGGATTCATCGCCAGCAGGCGACGGTGGCAGATCAGACACGTGTAGGTCTTCGCTCGACTGCTCTGCGCGGGCCGCATCTCCCACCAGCGCGCCTCGTCCTTCATTGAGGAAGGCTATCGGCCCGCTAGGACCAGCTACCGCACCTCGCCGGGTGACCGGTGAAGGCGAACATGCTGAGGACGACATTGGCGCGATCCGCTCTACGGTCCGGGTCGTCCGACTCGATCAGCAGCACCAGAGCTCAGGATCCACGGGCCCAGTCTGACCGGGGTCGGCCCAAGTCAGTCCCAAACCGACTTCAAGTACGCCGCGCGACCCTGTGGTCACACCCCCACCACAGGAGAAGAAATGAACATCCGCACCACCGCAGCCCTGACCGCCACGATCCTCGCCGGCCTCACCGCGGTCGCCGCGCCGGCCACCGCGGGGACAGTGACCAGCATCGACAAGAGCCTGTTCGACGCGACCCCGACCCTGACGGCTGGGTCGATGTCGGTCTCAGGCGCCACGGCCGGCGAGCTCGGCAGCACGCTCGAGCTCACCGCCACCGCTGTCGACGGCTCCCTTCCGACCGGCCGGGACTGCGAGCCCGTCACCGTCCAGGCCACGCTGCGCCCGAACGCCGACGAGGCCTATCGCATCGCGACGACCGGCGAGGCCTGCGGTCTCGGCACGGCCGGCGAGTTCAACCTCAACGCCTACTTCGACAAGAAGCAGGTCGACTACACCGGTCCGGAGCACAAGACGAAGGTCGTCGGTGACGGCCTGATCGCAGCGGCGAACCACTTCTACGGTGCCCAGGCGGCCGTGACGTTCACCGTTCGCTGACGGGTCGGACGTCCTGGCCCGGCTGTCACATGTCGGCGTACCGCTTCGCCTGTGCGAGCCGTTCGGCGAGGTGCTCGGCGCTCGCCGGGTGAGCGGGTCCGCCGCCGTCGCCGTACGGCCCGACGTACGCCGGCTCGTCCCGCTGGAAGCGCCAGCCCTCGGCGAGGGGGCCGGCGTCGTACGCGTCGTAGCCGAGGCTGTCGAACAGCCGGACCACGGTCTCCTTCGCCTCGGCGTCGTCGCCGGCGATCGGCAGCCAGGTGCGCTCGTCGGACCCGGACGGCCGGCCGAGTGCCGCCAGGTGCTCGAAGTAGATGTTGTTGAAGCCCTTCACGACGTGGGACTCGCGCAGGTGCTGCTGGAGCAGCTCCGAGGTGGTGGTCTCCTCGCGGTCGAGCTCGGCGATCTGCCCGTCGCGCTGCGGGTAGTAGTTGTTGGTGTCGATCACGACCTTGCCGGCGAGCGGTCCGGCGGGCACCTGGCCGTAGTTCTTCAGCGGGATGGTGACGACGACCACGTCGCCGGCCGCGGCGGCGTCCTCGGCCGTGGCCGCCCGGACGTTCGGGCCCAGGCCGGCGACGAGGTCGGCCAGCGTCTCCGGCCCGCGACTGTTGCTGATCACGACGTCGTGACCGGCGTCGGCGGCGAGACGCGCCACGGTGCTGCCGATGTGTCCTGCTCCGATGATCCCGATCGTTGTCATGCCCTGTGCAACCCGGTCGGGTCGGCGATCCATTCCGGCTAGGACAGCTCCTCGTCCTCGTCGTCGGGGTCGACCAGCTCCTCGCGCCGCTCGGAGTCGAGGAAGGTCTCGCGTTCGTCGGTCTCCTCGGCCTCCAGCGTCTCCACCGCGTCACCCTCCCAGATGCCGTCGGCGGGGTCGACGGTCGTCTCCGGCTCGAACTCCTCAGGCTGGCTGGTCATGCAGTCGAAACTACTCGCTCCGCGAGGACCTGGCCGGAAAGATTCGAGGCAGGTCGGATGCCCGACCGGTGAACGCCGGCGCTCTCTTCTCGAGGAACGCGGCCACACCCTCCTTGCCGTCGGCGATCGAGGTGTGGAACATCGCCAGCGAGTCGGACAGGTGCGCCTCGAGCGGGTCGGCGGCGGCGCTGTTGCGGTAGAGCAGCTGCTTGGCCAGCCCGAGCGCCACCGGGGAGCGACCGACGACGAACGACCGCGCCAGCTCCTGCGCCGCGGGCAGCAGGTCGTCGGGCTCGTGCAGCGAGCGGACCAGCCGGCCGTCGTACGCCTGCTGCGCGGTGAGGATGTCGGCGGAGTAGATCCACTCGAGCGCCTGCTGCATCCCGACGATCCGGGGCAGGAACCAGGTCGAGCAGGCCTCCGGCACGATGCCGAGGCGACCGAAGACGAAGCCGATGCGGGCGGTGGTGGACGCCAGCCTCAGGTCCATCGCCAGGGTCATGGTCGCGCCGATCCCGACGGCCGGGCCGTTGATCGCGGCGATCACCGGCTTGGGCAGCGCGTGGATGGCGAGGGTGACGCGGCCGCCGGTGTCGCGTACGCCGTCGGCGTACGCCGGGTCGTCCCACCCGCTGGCGCAGTGCTCCCGGATCGACTCCGGTGTCGGCTGCTGCGTCTCGTCCAGGCCGAAGACGTTGCCTTCCCGCGACAGGTCCATGCCCGCGCAGAACGCGCGTCCGGCCCCCGTCACCACGACCGCTCGCACGTCGTCGGAGCGGGCGTCCGTGAGGAAGAACCGCTCGAGCTCGCGCGCCATCGTCACGTCGAAGGCGTTGAGCGCCTCCGGGCGGTCGAGGGTCAGCGTCGCGATGCCGTCCGCGTCGACCTCGACCATGAGGGTCTCGTACGTCATCCGGTGACCGACTTGGGCAGCCCCGACGGCGTGCACAGGCTCTTCGGGATGTCGCCGGTCTTGTCCGCTGTGACGTAGCCGAACATCCGCTTGGCGCGGGTCTGGTCCCAGTGGATGTACATGTCGGAGATCGGTACGCCGCAGGTCAGTGCGGAGCCGTTCGACACGGACTTGAACGCCCACGCGAACTTGGCGATGTCGATCGTGCCCATGTCCTTGCCGACGGCGATGCCCGACGCGGCGGACTTGAGCCCGTTGAGCTTGAACGGGTTGAGCAGCGTGCCGGGCGTCGCGACCTTCTTGCCGATCTGGCCGATGACCTCCGACTGGGCCTCCCCGCGGCCGAGGTCGCCGAGCTTCTGCGCGTGCCGGGAGCGGGCGTAGGCGAGCGCCTTGACGCCGTCAGCCGGCTGGCAGCCCTTCTTCACGTGCAGGTTGGCGAGCGGGTCGTTCATGTTCGTCGTGGGGCAGATCGTGATGCCGCCGACGCCGTCGACGAGGTTGACCAGCCCGCCCATGCCGATCTCGACGTAGCCGTCGATGCGGATGCCGGTGTCCTGCTCGATCGTCTTCACCAGGAGCTTCGGCCCGCCGTACGCGAAGGCCGCGTTGATCTTCGTGCTGCCGTGACCGGGGATCGGGACGTAGGAGTCGCGCGGGATGGTCATCAGGAGGTTGGGCCCGCTGCCGGTGTGGAGCAGCTTGATGGTGTCGGTGCGCTGCCCCACGTCGTTGCCGGTGTGGAGCTTCTTGCGCTGGGCGGCCGACAGGCCCTTGCGGGAGTCGCTGGCCACGATGAGGTACGTGGTGCCGGGCTGGTCGGCCGGTCGCGCACCGTTCGGCTCCCAGGCGACCCGCGTCATGGCGTTCGGGAAGGACAGGCCGACCCAGACGATGCTGACGATCCATGCCAGGAGGAGCACGTAGACGATGCGGCGGACGGTCTTGAAGCTCGGGCGGCGACCGCCACCGCCGCCGGTGCGGCTCTCCCCGGGAGGGGGTGCCAGTGGGGGAGCGGTCGGCGGCTGGGCTGCCCGCTGGTCGTAGGTGCGGCGGACCTGGGTGGGGGCCGGCTGGGCCGCAGCGGGCTGGGCGGTCCGACCCTGGGAGCGCGGCTGCACGGGCATCGCCCGGGTCGCTTCCGCCTTCTCGGGGTTGCCCGACCGTCCGCGCGCTCCGTAGAGCCAGTCGAAGTCGGGGCCCTCGCCAGGGTTGCCGGGTCGTTCTGCCATGGCGACGAAGGTACCGGGCATGTCCCAGAGTGCCACGGTCGCGGGCGCGGGCGCGTGTCGCTCCTGCCTGTGAACGATGTGACTGGTGATACTGACGAGGCCACCGTTTGAGCAGAGAGTCCCCGATGTCTGAGCCCGTCGCGTCCACCCGAACCAGCTGCGCCGAGCGCGCGGCGCGCGTCCGTTACCGGCGTGCCGTCGCCCTGCTCGTCATGACGCTGGTCCTGCCGGGCTCCGCCCAGCTGGTCGCCGGCAACGCCCGCGTCGGCCGGATCGCGCTCCGCACGTGGGCCGGGCTGCTCCTGCTCGCCGCCGGCACGCTGGTCACCAGCGTGCTCGACCACGAGCGTGCCATCCGGACCTTCGCCGACCCGTCGGTCCTCGAGATGCTGCGGCTGGGGCTGATGGCGCTCGCCGTCGCCTGGGCCGCACTCCTCGTGGACGCCTGGCGGATCGGCCAGCCGCTCTCCCTGTCGATCAGCCACCGGCGCATGCTGCTCGGGGTCAACGGCGGCATGTGCCTCGTCGTCGCGGGTGTGCTGCTCTTCGGGTCGCACACGGTCGGCGTGATGCGCAGCACGGTGCTTGCGACGTTCGCGGGCAACGAGGTCGTCGGGGCGCACGACGGGCGCTTCAACGTGCTGCTGATCGGCGGCGACAGCGACGGCGGCAAGACCCGCTGGGGACTGCGGACCGACTCGATGACGATCGCCTCGATCGACGCCCGGACCGGCAAGACGGTCCTCGTCGGCCTGCCCCGCAACATGTCGAACTTCCCGTTCCTCAAGGGGTCGGTGCTGGCCAAGCAGTTCCCGCACGGCTACGACTGCGACGGCTGCTACCTGAACTCGCTGAGCACCTGGGCCGGCGACCACCCGCAGCTCTTCGCGGGCTACGACGACCCGGGCATCGAGGCCACCATCGAGGGCATCGAGGGGATCACCGGTCTCGACATCAACTACTGGGCGATGGTCAACCTGTCCGGCTTCCAGGGCCTGGTCGACGCCGTCGGCGGCGTGACGCTCAACGTGCGCGAGGCGATCCCCGTGGGCATCCCGGGCGACAAGTTCTACACGCACCTCAAGCCGGGCGTGCGCAAGCTCAACGGCTGGGAGACCCTCTGGTACGCCCGTGCCCGGCACGACTCCGACGACTACTCGCGGATGGCGCGTCAGAAGTGCGTCATGAGCGCGATGCTCGCGCAGGTGAGCCCCCAGACCGTGCTGGCGCACTTCGACCAGATCGCCAAGGCGGGCTCGGCCATGGTCTCCACGAGCATCCCGGCGAGCGAGGTCGGCACGTTCGTGAACCTGGCCCTGAAGGCCAAGAGCCAGAAGATCGTGTCCGTCTCGCTGGTCCCGCCCGCGATCGTCACCGCCCACCCCGACATCCCCAAGGTCCGCCAGATGATCGCGACCGCGATCGACCGTGCCGAGGGCAAGCGGACCGCGAAGGCAGCGGCACCGAAGAAGGCGTCGTCGGCACCGGCCTCCGGCGGCTCAGCATCCGGTGGCCCGTCCGCGGGCCAGCGGCCGCAGCCCCAGGTCGTCACCGGCGGCTCGATCGGCTCCCTCAAGACCGGGTACGCAGCCAACCAGTCCGACGACCTCGCCTCGGCCTGCTGACGTCCGCCCCTCTAGGGTGGCCCGCGTGACAGACCAGGGCGACCGACCGCGGATCCTCGCTGTCGTCGTCACCTACAACAGGCTCGCCCTGCTGCAACGTCTCCTCGAGCGTCTCGACACCGTCGCCGGTGTCGACGAGGTGCTCGTCGTCGACAACGCCTCGACCGACGGCACGTCGGAGTGGCTGGCATCGCTGGAACCGGGCGCCGAGGGCGCAGACGGTCACCCCGAGCGTCGCGTCGTCGCCCGCACCCTGGCCCGCAACACCGGTGGAGCGGGTGGCTTCGCCGAAGGTGTGGCCTGGGCCGTCGAGCGGGGCGCCGACCTGGTCTGGCTGATGGACGACGACGGCGTGCCCGCCGCGGACTGCCTCGCCCGCCTCCTCGCGGTTCCCGACCACGACTTCTGGGGGCCTGTCGTGGTCGACGAGGCCGACCCGAGGCGACTGGTCTTCCCGATCCGGCTTCCCGGCGGCACCCGGGTGGTCCACGACGTCGAGGCCGTGGAGAGCGCGGCCCGGCGCGCCGGACCCGACGGACTCGTCGAGGGCATCGTCATCCCGTTCAACGGTGTCCTGGTGACCCGCGAGCTGGTCGAGCGGATCGGGGTGCCGCGCGCGGACTTCTTCATCTGGGGCGACGACCACGAGTACCGGCTCCGGGCGGAGGCGGCCGGCGCGCGCATCGCGACGGTGGCCGCGGCACGGTTCCTGCACCCGTCGGTGGGCAGCCTCGGCACGCCGATGATGTTCGGCCGCACGACGTACAACAACAGCCCGAGCGACCTGAAGCACTACTGCATGGCCCGCAACAACCTGGTCAACCAGCGCGACTACAACGGGTGGCCCCACGCCCTCGCGTTCGTCGCGAAGACGGTGTGGTTCTACACGTTCACGCGGCCGTCAGCCCGTCGCCTGCGCCTCAGCGCGCGGGCGATGTACGCCGGCCTGCGGGGTGACTTCACGGGGCACGAGAGGTTCCTGACGTGAGCGACCACCTGACGCGCGGCGGCGAGACGGTCGCCATCGTCGTCGTCACCTACAACCGGGCCGACCTGCTGGTGAACCTCCTCGACGGGCTCGCCGGCCTCCAGCGGCCGGCGGACGCCGTGATCGTCGTCGACAACGCGAGCACCGACCACACCGCCGGCGTCCTGGCCGAGTGCTCGCTCCCCGGCCTGCGGGTGGTCACCACTTCGGAGAACCTCGGGGGAGCGGGCGGCTTCCGCGCAGGGATGAAGGCCGCGTACGACGGCGGCTTCGACCGCATCTGGCTGATGGACGACGACGTCGTGCCCGCGCCCGACTGCCTCACCGTGCTGCTCGCCACCGACGAGGACTGCGTGATGTCCGTGCGCGAGAACACGGACGGCGGCCTCATCGAGCTCGCGGCGACGCGCTTCGACCTGCGCAACCCGCTGGCGATCAAGCCGAAGACCGCGAGCGTGATGAGCACCTACCCCGATCGCGCGAGCATGCCGGAGCGGGTCGAGCTCGAGAACGTCGCGTTCGAGGGTTTCATGGTTCGCCGACGCGTGGTCGAGACCATCGGGCTGCCGGACGCCTCGTTCTTCATCTTCTACGACGACGTCGACTACGCCCTGCGCGCCCGCCGCGCGGGCTGGCGGATCTGGGCGATCCGCGACGCGCGGCTGGTGCGGCAGCTCGACTTCAGCCAGCAGCACGACCTGAGCAGCTGGAAGGGGTTCTACATGTACCGCAACCTCTTCGTCGTCCACCTGCGCTACGGAGACAACGCGCTCGTGCGTGCCAAGCCGTGGGCGATCGCCGTGGTGGTCACGCTCGTCGCCCTGCTGCGCGGGCGTCGCGGCGAGGCGCGCAATGTGATCCGCGCCCTACGGTCGGCGCGGGGAATGCGGAGCCTTCCCCAGACCTCCGTAGACTGACCGACCGTGTCAACCGAACTCCCTGATCTCCTCGTCGTCGGCTCCGGATTCTTCGGCCTCACCATCGCCGAGCGAGTCGCCTCCGAGCTCGACAAGAAGGTGCTCATCCTCGAGCGCCGGCCCCACCTCGGCGGCAACGCGTACAGCGAGCGCGAGCCCGAGACGGGCATCGAGGTGCACAAGTACGGCGCCCACCTGTTCCACACCAGCAACGAGCGGGTGTGGGAGTACGTCAACCGGTTCACGACGTTCACGAGCTACCAGCACCGGGTGTTCGGCAAGTACGACGGCCAGGTCTACTCCCTGCCGATGAACCTCAACCTCATCAACGTCTTCTTCGGCAAGAGCCACACGCCCGACGAGGCGCGGGCGCTGATCGCCGAGCAGTCCAGCGAGATCCGCACCGAGGACGCGCAGAACCTCGAGGAGAAGGCGATCTCGCTCATCGGGCGCCCGCTCTACGAGGCGTTCATCAAGGGCTACACCGCCAAGCAGTGGCAGACGGACCCGAAGGAGCTGAGCCCGGACATCATCACGAGGCTCCCGGTCCGCTACAACTTCGACAACCGCTACTTCAACGACGTCCACGAGGGCCTGCCGACCGACGGCTACACCGCGTGGCTGGAGCGGATGGCCGACCACCCCAACATCGAGGTCCGCGTCGGGTGTGACTTCTTCGACGTCGCCTCGGAGTACAAGGGCAAGGTGCCGATCGTCTACACCGGACCGGTCGACGAGTACTTCGGCAACAGCGAGGGTCGCCTCTCGTGGCGCACCGTCGACCTCGAGGCCGAGGTCGTCGACGTGGACGACTTCCAGGGCTGCTCGGTCATGAACTACAACGACCCGGACGTCGCGTGGACGCGGATCCACGAGTTCAAGCACTTCCACCCCGAGCGCACCTACCTGCCGGGGAAGACCGTGATCGTGCACGAGTACAGCCGCGCCGCCGACGAGGACGACGAGCCGTACTACCCGATCAACACCGCGGAGGACCGCGCCAAGCTGCTGCGCTACCGCGAGCTCGCCAAGGAGGAGCCGATGGTGCTCTTCGGCGGGCGGCTGGGCACCTATCAGTATCTCGACATGCACATGGCCATCGGCTCAGCGCTCTCGATGTACGACAACAAGATCAAGCCACACTTCACCGACGGCGCGCCGTTCGCGTCGGGAGGGATCGCCGAATGACCGCCGTCACCACCGCGACCGAGGCGGTCGACGCCGCCACCGTGACCCGGCTCCTGCAACGCCAGATCATGCCGGTGGAGCGCGAGCTCGACGCGATCGCGCTCTACGTCGACCTCGAAGAGGCCAAGCTCGACGCGAGCAAGTACGAGATCGGCGGCAACAAGTCCGCCAAGGACCTCAACAACGCCGCGATCCGGCAGTCGACGTCGACCGGCCGCACGGTCCACCCCGACCAGATCGTCTCCCGTACGGCGTTCCGCGTGCCGGCGGGGGAGAAGGTCTCCTTCGGCAGCTACTTCAACGCCTTCCCGGCGAGCTACTGGCGCCGTTGGACCGTCGTGACCGACGTGACGCTGACGCTCACGATCTCCGGCGAGGGCACCAGTGTCGTCATCAACAAGTCGACCGCCGACGGGCGCTCGCAGAAGGTCGACGCCGCGACCGTCGAGGGTGACACCTCGACGCTGACCTTCGACCTGTCCCTCAAGCCGTTCGTCGACGGCGGCTGGTACTGGTACGACGTCGTCGCCGGCTCGTCCGACGCCGTCGTCGAGTCCGCCGAGTGGACGGCCGAGGTGCCGGCCGAGCGGGCCGACCACGGCACCGTCGACGTGGCGATCACGACGATGAACCGCCCCGACTTCTGCGCCAAGCTGCTCCAGCAGTTCGGCACGGAGGAGCTGCTGCCCTACCTCGACACCGTCTTCGTGATGGAGCAGGGCACCGAGAAGGTCGCCGACAGCGAGTTCTTCGCGGACGCCGAGAAGTCGCTGCAGGGCCGGCTGCGCCTGATCGAGCAGGGCAACCTGGGCGGCTCCGGCGGCTACGCCCGAGGACAGCTGGAGTCGGTGCGCAAGGGCACCTCGACGTACACGCTCTTGATGGACGACGACGTCGTGTGCGAGCCGGAGGGCGTGATCCGCGCGGTCACCTTCGGTGACCTCTGCCGCCGCCCCACCCTCGTCGGCGGGCACATGTTCAGCCTGTACGCGAAGAGCCGGCTGCACAGCTTCGGCGAGATCGTCCAGCCGTGGCGGTTCTGGTGGCAGACCCCGCTCGACGGCTACAGCGACTGGGACCTGGCCGCCCGCAACATCCGCTCGTCGCGGTGGCTGCACAAGCGCGTCGACGTCGACTTCAACGGCTGGTTCATGTGCCTCATCCCGCGTGAGGTCATCGCCGAGATCGGCCTGTCGCTTCCGCTGTTCATCAAGTGGGACGACTCGGAGTACGGGCTGCGTGCCAAGGAGGCCGGATACCCGACCGTCACGTTCCCCGGGGCCGCCGTGTGGCACGTCCCGTGGGGCGACAAGAACGACGCCGTCGACTGGCAGGCGTACTTCCACCTCCGCAACCGGTTCGTCGCGGCGCTCCTGCACTCGCCCTACCCCAAGGGCGGCCGGATGCTGCGGGAGAGCCTCAACCACCAGATCGCGCACCTGGTCTCGATGCAGTACTCCACCGCCGAGCTGCGCCTGATGGCCCTCGAGGACGTCCTCGCCGGCCCGGAGGCGCTGCACGGGATGCTCGCGACCAAGCTCGGCGAGGTCAACGCCTTCCGCAAGCAGTTCAGCGACGCCCAGCTGCACGCCGACCGCGAGGACTTCCCGCCGGTGCGGCGCACCAAGCCCCCGCGCAAGGGCAAGGACATCGTCGAGGTGCCCGGCCGGCTCGCCTCGTTGATCAGCGCGGGTGTCGCGCCGCTTCGTCACGCGGTCAAGCAGCCCCGCGAGCTGTCGCGCGAGTTCCCCGAGGCCGAGATCCGCGCGATGGACGCCAAGTGGTGGAAGCTGGCGTCGTACGACTCCGCCGTGGTCTCGATGAACGACGGGTCGTCGACCGCGCTCTACCGGCGCGACCTCCCCGCGTTCCGCGACCTGATGAAGCGGACGATCGCCATTCACGAGCGTTACCGGCGCGAGTGGCCGGCTTTGGCGCAGCGCTACCGTGCTGCGCTGAGCGAGATCACCGCGCCGGAAGCATGGGAGGAGACTTTCCGGCCGTGGACCGAGGGATCGGGGGACAACGATGACTGACGCACCTGTCGAAGCGCGGCCGCGCACGGTCCGGCACGTCGAGGGCGACCTCATCCCGCCCTCGTCCAACCAGGGCCTGCTGGAGGTCTTCCGCCGGCACTACCTCCTGAACCTGCTCGTGAGGCGGGAGCTCGCGGCCCGGTACGAGGGCTCGTTCCTGGGCTTCGTCTGGTCCTACATCAACCCGCTCAGCCAGTTCTTCATCTACTGGTTCGTCATGGGCAAGCTGATGGGCGCCCACCAGAACATCCCGAACTACCCGATCCACATCTTCTCGGCGCTGATCGTGGTCCACTTCTTCACCGAGACCTTCGGGGCCGGCACGCGCTCGATCGTGCGCAACAAGGCGCTGCTGACCAAGCAGGCGATGCCACGGGAGATGTTCCCCGTGTCCGCGATGCTCGTCTCGCTCGTGCACGTCGGGCCACAGCTCGTCATCCTGATCGTGTTCGCCATCGGGAGCGGCTGGGCGCCGGACCCCGTCGGGGTGGCGGCGATGTTCGAGTCGCTGTTCATCGCGATGGTGCTCGGGACTGCGCTGGCGCTGCTGTTCAGCGTCGCCAACGTGTTCTTCCGTGACTTCGGTAGCTTCGTCGGCATCGCCACGAACTACGTCCGCTGGGGCGTGCCGATGGTCTACTCCTACGAGATGGTCTCCAACAGCCTCAGCCACTGGGCGACGGTCCTCTACCTGTCGGACCCGATCGCGACCGGCGTGCTGCTGATCCAGCGTGCGTTCTGGGTGGGGACCGTGGACGACCCGAAGCATCCCTCGGTGACGGCGATGCCCGACCACCTGCTCCTCATCGGGCTGGGGGTGCTCGTCGCGAGCGCCGTCCTGCTCGTCATCGCGCAGCTGGTGTTCAACAAGTTCGAGAAGAAGATCCCGGAGCGGCTCTGATGGCGGCTGATACTGCGATCCTGGTGGACGAGGCCACCAAGGTCTTCACCCTGCGATACCACAAGACGTTCAAGCAGATGACGGTCGCGATGATGCGCGGCCAGGACCTCACGAACACGTTCACGGCGGTCGACAACGTCAGCCTCGAGATCAAGCAGGGCGAGTCCGTCGGCCTGATGGGTCTCAACGGCTCCGGCAAGTCGACGCTGCTCAAGCTGATCAACGGCACGATGCGCCCCGACAAGGGCACCGTGCTCACGCGGGGCCGCATCGCCGGCCTGATCGCGACAGGTGCCGGGTTCCACCCGCAGCTGTCCGGGCGGGAGAACATCTACCTCAACGCCGCCATCATGGGGATGAGCGAGAAGGAGACGGCCCGCCGCTACGACGAGATCGTCGACTTCGCGGACATCGGCAAGTTCCTCGAGGCCCCGGTCGGCACGTACTCGAGCGGTATGTACGCGCGGCTGGGCTTCTCGGTCGCCGTCCACGTCGACTCGGACATCTTCCTGGCCGACGAGGTCCTGGCCGTCGGCGACAAGCCCTTCAAGAAGAAGTGCCTGGACAAGATGGAGGAGATCCGGCAGAGCGGGGTCACCATCGTCTACGTCAGCCACGCGGCCGGATCGGTCGCGCGCATGTGCGAGCGCGTCATCGTGCTGGAGCAGGGCAAGCTGGGCTTCGACGGCGAGGCCATGGACGGCATCCGCTACGTCAAGTACGACGACGACCTGCCGGTCGATGCGCTCTCGGCCGGCGACGGCGAGCTCGGCGCCGACATCTGAGCGACTCCGACCTCCGGTCGACATCGGCCCGTTCTCCCCTCGGGGAGGGCGGGCCGTCGGCATTTCCCGAACTACGCCGATGTAATTTTACTATAATCTCAAGAACACCGGCGTGTCGAGTAGAAATTACACGATTGTAGTTACTCGGAATCGCTTCCCAAGCGGTGTGACTGATGTGAAAGTTGAGCCCTCGTGTGACTCTTCCCCGCACACCTGGAGCCCTGAATGCACCCGCAGAAGTCGCGTTTCGTCGCCCTGTGCCAGCAGACGCTGGTGCTCGGTGCCGTGTTCGCCGCCCTTGTCCCGGCCGCGAACGTCGTCAGCCTCGACGTCGTTCGTGAGCAGCCGGCGCCCAGCACCATCCCGGCGACGACCGCCGTCGACAGCGAGCACGTCGCGATGGCGGCGTACGCCGCCGTGGCCGACCAGGCCACTCCGGTGGCCACCGGTCGGGCGAGCGCGACGCTGCACGAGTTCCCGCTGACCGCGGCCGCCGGCGTGACCGGTGCCGTCGCGCGTACGACGGCGGGCTCTGTGCACGCCGTCGCCGCCGTGGCGCGGACGGGTTCGACCGGCCTCCACGCGACGACGATCGCCGACACCACGACCGACACCACGACGATCACCAGCGAGCCGCAGGACGTCAGCGGCTACGGCACGGTCGGGGTCACCTGGGAGCACGGCCAGGACATCGGCGAGGGTGACATCAGCTTCACGCTCCGCACGCAGACCGACGGCGAGTGGAGCGACTGGCAGAAGCTCGACTACCACGACGAGCACGGCCCGGACGCCGGCACCGTCGAGGCGCGCAACGAGCGTCCCGGCACCGACGAGGCGCTCGTCGGCCACGTCGACCAGGTGCAGGTGCGCGCCGAGGTGAAGTCCGAGGACGTGCCGGCAGACATGAAGCTCGCCGTCATCGACCCGGGCAAGGTCAACGCCACCAAGGCCGAGACGCCGGACATCGACACCAGCAAGCTCCCGGTCATCCCCGACGCGGCTCCCGACGGCTCCGGTGACCTGGTGGACGGACGCACGGCGGTTCCGGCCGACCCGTCGAGCGACGTGCCTGTCGTGCCGGCCGACCCGGCCGCGAGCTCCGCCGCCACGACCGCCGACACGACGGGGGACACGACCGGCGACACGACCGGGGACACCGAGGGCGGGCTGACCCTGGCGGCCTCGCCGATCGTCGCGACGAAGCCCTACATCTACAGCCGCGCGCAGTGGGGCGCGAACGAGAAGATCCGCGAGCAGACGGCTCCGTCCTACGGCACCGTGCACGGCGGCTTCGTGCACCACACGGTCAACGCCAACGACTACACCGCCGCTGAGGTCCCCGCGATCATCCGGAGCATCTACACGTACCACGTCAAGAGCCGCGGCTGGCGCGACATCGGCTACAACTTCCTCGTCGACCGGTTCGGCCGGATCTGGGAGGGACGGTACGGCGGCGTCGACCGCAACGTCATCGGCGCCCACACCGAGAACTACAACCAGGACTCCTTCGGCGCCTCGGCGATCGGCAACTTCGACATCGCCGCCCCGCCGCAGCCCGTCGTCGGCGCGTTCGGTGCGCTGTTCGGATGGAAGCTCGCCATCAACGGGGTCTCCGCCGCGGCTCGCAACGTGAAGATCGGCAACCGGGTCTTCGCCTACTCGATCATGGGCCACCGCGACACCAAGTCGACGGCGTGCCCGGGCCGCTACCTCTATGCACGCATCCCCGACATCCGGACGATCGCCGCCGCGGCCCAGCGCCCGCTGTCCTACGCCAAGCGCAACACGAGCCTGGCCGGCACCGCGCACCCCGACATCATCGCCCGGCGCACGAGCGACAAGCGCGGCGTCATCATCCCGACGACGGGCTTCAGCGGCTTCACGGGCCGCACCAGCCTCACGGTCAAGGCGAGCAACACGCCCGTCCTCTCGCCCGACCTGACCGGTGACGGCCGCGCCGACCTGATGCTCGTGACGCGCAGCGGCAAGTCGGTGGTCCGGCCCGGCAACGGTGCCGGCGGCTTCGGCAAGGGCATCGCCCCGTCGACGCAGCAGGCGGGCCGGGACCTGATCACGGCCCTGGGCGACGTGAACGGCGACAGGCGCAACGACCTGCTCTCCCGCGACCCGAGCACCGGCAAGGTCGTGATCTGGCTCGGTCGAGGCAACGGCACGTTCGCCAAGCAGGGCCTCAAGGCCAGCTTCAAGGGCTACAACCTCGTCACCGCGGGCGACGTCGACGGTGACCACAGGGTCGACCTGCTCGCCCGCGACACGCACGGCATCCTCTGGCTCCTCCGTGGCAAGGGCAACGGCGGCTTCCCGAGCCGGCGCGCGCTCGGCACCGGCTGGCAGGCGTACGACGCCATCGTCGCGGGCGACTTCACCAAGGACGGCGTCGCCGACCTGATGGTGCGCGTCGCCGGGAGCAAGCTCGGCTACGTCCGCCCCAACCTCGGCGCCGGCGTCTTCGGCGCCCCGATCGGGCCGTACAACGCACTGCGCACCGTCGGCCGCGTGCTCGACGCCGCGAACGTGATGGGCGACTCCACGCCCGACGTCCTCGCCGCGACCGGCTCCCGCCTGGACGTCCTGCAGCGCGGCTCGGGCACCGACCTCGGTGTCCCGGTCGTCACGAACCTCGACCTGACGGCGGCCAACCTGGTGCTCAACGTCGGTGACTGGAACCGCGACGGGCACGGCGACGTGGTCTACCGCGAGACCTCCGGAGCGCTGTACCTGACGCTCGGCAACGGTGCCGGCTCGTTCAACGGTCGCTACTCGCTCGGCACCGGCTGGGGCACGGTCACGATGCTGGCCGCGGCGGGCGACATGAACGGCGACGGGGCGATGGACCTGATCGGGCTGCAGGGCGGCTCCATGAAGCTGTGGGCCGGCAACGGCGCCACCGGCCTGGGCGCCACGACGGTGATGTACGGCGCCGTCCCCGGGCAGGCCCAGACCGGCGCCGGCGCCTGGGACGCGAACGCGACCAACGACGTCCTCGTCCGCAACGGCAACGCGCTCCAGCTCTACCCGGGCAACGGGCCGGCCGGACTGTCGGCGCCGCGGACCATCGCGGTGGACCTGGCGCCGTACGACTGGGTGATCGGCGTGGGCGCACTCGACATCACCGGCCACCCCGACCTGATCGCACGCAACCGCTCGAACGGTGCGCTCTACGCGCTCCAGGGCAACGCCGACGGCAGCCTCCAGGCGCCCAAGCTGCTCGGGAGCGGGTTCGGAGGTTACGACCTGGCCGGCTGAGCCGGTCTCAGGAGTCCTCGGCCCCCACGCGTGGGAAGCGGTCCGTGACCTGCTCGGCGACAGCGATCGCCTCGAGTCGGTCGGGACCGGCGTGGACGACCAGGACGACCGAGCCGCCCGTTGCGAGCGGCCCGGTGACGGAGGAGAGCCCCGGTGGGGAAGCCGGGTTCACCTCCGAGAGGAGGCGGTCGCCGCCGAGGGACCCGAGAGGGATCCCGGCGGCGGCCGCCTCCCACAGCTCGTCCTGGGTCTGCCGGACCGTGCCCAGGGCGACGGCAGGGTCCTCGCCGGCGGGCGCGTCCCACGGCACGAACGAGTCGGGCTGGGACCAGATCTCGATCCCGACGTCGTGCACGTCGGGCGGCAGCGGTTCCGCGAACCGGACGCCGAACGGCAGCAGCGAGCAGGCGAGGACCGGCCTCTCCGCGGCGTACGACGACCACGCGGCCAGCCCGTCGGGGCCCGTCACCACGGCGTCCGGCCGCCCGCCGTCGGCCGGCTCGTCGGTCACGACGAGCCCCGTGCTCCACGCCGCGCCGAGGAAGACGACCGTCAGCCAGTGGGCAGGCAGGTCGATCCGGAGGGTGTCGCCGCGCTCGAGCCCGAGCTCGTCGACGAGCAGCGATCCCGCCTTGGCGACCCAGTTGGCGTAGGTCGCGACCGACAGCTCGGTCCGCTCGCCGGTCGCCTCGTCGTAGAACGTGACGAGCGGACGGCCGGGATCGTGGCGCAGCAGGCGGGTGAGCACCTCGGTGAAGACGGTCACGGCCCGACCATACGGGCCGGGCCGCGCCGGGCCATCGCCTACCCTGTGCCTGTGATCGGCAAGCTCAACATCGACAACTTCTGGGCCGTCATCCCGGCCGGCGGCGCAGGCACTCGCCTGTGGCCGCTGTCGCGCTCGACGACCCCCAAGTTCCTGCGGGACCTCACCGGAAGCGGCCGCTCCCTGCTGCAGGAGACGCACGACCGCCTCGTCCCGCTGGTGGGCGATCGCTTCCTGGTCGTCACGGGCGCCGCACACGAGGAGGCTGTCCTCGAGCAGCTCCCGGGACTGGTCGGTGGGGGAGTGCTCGCCGAGCCGAACCCGCGCGACTCGATGGCCGCCATCGGCCTCGCCGCCGCGGTGCTCGAGCTGCGCGACCCCGATGCGGTGATGGGCTCCTTCGCGGCCGATCACGTGATCACGCGCGCCAAGAAGTTCACCGAGGCGGTGCACACCGCGGCCGCCGTGGCCCGTGAGGGCTGGCTGGTGACGATCGGCGTCCAGCCGACGTTCGCCTCCTCCGCCTACGGCTACGTCCACGAGGCAGGTCCCCTGGAGGGCCACCCGGGCGTCGGTGTGGTCGACAGCTTCGTGGAGAAGCCGGCGGCCGACGTCGCGCAGGGCTACCTCGCGTCCGGTGGCTACCGGTGGAACGCCGGCATGTTCGTCGTGCGGCCGACGGTGCTGCTCGACCTGCTGGCGACCTGGCACCCGCAGTTCGCGGAGCGACTGCGTGAGATCGCTGCCAAGCCCGAGTCCATCGCGGACGTCTGGCCGACCCTGCCGAAGATCGCCCTGGACAACGCCGTCGCCGAGCCCGCGGCCGCCGTCGGGCGGGTCGCCGTCGTGCCGGCCGAGTTCGGCTGGGACGACGTGGGGGACTTCGACTCGCTCGCCACGCTGCTCGACGCCGCGCTCACGGTCGACAACGAGGGCCCGACGGTGCTCGGCGACCACCATCTGGTGAAGGCGATCGAGAGCAGCGGCCTGGTGGTGCCCAACAGCGGCCGCGTGATCGCGGTCGTCGGGGTCGAGGACATCGTCGTGGTCGACACCCCCGACGCCGTACTCGTCACCACCCGCGAGCGGGCCCAGCAGGTCAAGCAGCTCGTCGCCGGCCTGCAGAAGGACGGCGCCGTCGACCTCACCTGACGCCCGCCGAGACGTCAATCCGTCGGGTCCGAGACGTCAATCCGTCGGGTCCGAGAGGTCAATCCGTCGGGTCCGAGACGTCAATCCAAAATGGCCGAGAGGCCAATCCGTTCATTCGACACGGACGGATTGACCTCTCGGACCCGACGGATTGACGTCTCGGCGTCACATGGCGGCGGGCTCGGGGGAGTCCGTGTAGGGGTACTTCGTCATGAAGTCCTTCAGGGCCGCGCCCGACACGGTGCTGCAGTACTGGAAGACGCCGACCTGCTTGGACGTGTCGGTCTGGCCGTTGCCGCCCGCGGACCAGTGCGAGATCGCGATGTGCTTGCCCGCGGGGAACTTCTTGCCGCCCTCGTCCGTCGGCAGCCACGGCACGATCTTCAGCTTGTAACGGAAGTTCGAGGCCCCGGGGAACTTGTTGCCGATCGCGCGCAGCTGCGCGATCTCCTTGCTGTCCTTGTTGGCCGTCTCGTCGTACCAGACGATCGTGTAGCCGTGCTCGAGGTTGTGCACCAGCGCCTCGAGCTCCGGACGCTCGCTCCACGCGTAGAACTTCTTCTCCATCGCGACCGGCGCGACGCCCGCCTCGTTCCAGTGGGCGCCGAACGCCGGGGGAGCGGTCGTGTAGTCCACCGGAGTGCCCGTCGGCACGTGCTGCTGGTTGCCGTCGGCGGGCTTGGTGGTGATCTTGGTGCACGCGGACGCCGGTGCGCCCACCTGGGCGAGGTCGACGCCGTTGAACTGGCGCTCGTCCCACCAGTCCTTGATCGGTCGGAAGGCGGCGGCCCCCACGATCAGGATGGCGATGGCGGCGCAGACACCGACGATCGCGAAGCCACGGCGGCTCTCGGCGCCCTTCTGCTTCTTGCGGATGTCGTCGATGACAGCCCGACGGTCGTTCTGGGCGGCGGTCTTCTTGGCCACGATCTCGGCGTTCCTCGGTGCAGGTCGGGTAGTGCAGGTCGCGCAGAGTCTACGGAGTCGGCGGGCACATGAGTGAAAGACCGTCCGATCGGGCGCTCAGCACCCACCCGAAAGCGAAGGCCAGAGCCCGCAGTGCCGCGTCGTCGCCGGCCGGGACGAGCAGCCCGTCGCCGTCGGGTCGCGGCGCGACGCCCGTCACCTCGGCGACCGCCTCGGCCAGCTCCTCGCGACTCGCCGGAGCGCCGAACGGCGCGCGGTCCACGGGTCGCCCGGCAAGAGCGCGTACGACGGCCTCGCGGGCGCCGTACCCGAACAGGTCGGCCCCCTCGGGTCGCACGAGCGTCGCCGCGCCCGGGCCGTGCTCGCCCACCGGGAGCACGAGGTCCGCGCGCCCCCGGATGACTGCGAACGGGCGACTGCTCAGCTTGCCCTGAGCCAGCTCGGCCGTCGAGGCGATCTCGTCGGCGACGGCCGGAGCGGTCACCAACAGGGGATTGCCGTGGGCGTCGGTCCGACCCGCGAACGACTGCAGGACGGTCAGCCCGGCGGCGCCGATCGCGATGTCGGTCTGGCCGTCGCGCCAGGCCCGGCCGGCCGTGTCGGTGACCACGACGCCGACGTTCGCGCCGGTGTGCTCGTGGAGTGCGACCCGGATCCGGCGGGCCGAGGCGTCGGGGTCCTCGGGGAGCAGCAGCACGGTCCCGGCGGCGACGTTGGAGGCGTCGATGCCGGCGGCGGCCATCGTCAGGCCCAGCAGGTTGCGCACGATCGTGGTCGGGCCGCGCCGGGCGACCACCCGCTGCGTCTGGCCGGGCAGCTCGGCGTCCCGCGTCGAGCTGCGAGCCCGGCCCTCGGCCTTGCTGACGACCTTGCTGGTGACCGCCACGACGTCGCCGTCACGCAGGCGACGGCCGGTGTCGGCCGAGTCGGTCGCGCCGAGTGCATCGAGGAGTGCCGTCGCGACGTCGTCGCCCACGCCGATCTCGCCGACGCCGTCCGGCGCCCAGACGGTGATCACGGCGCCGGCTCGCCGTCGGCGACGAGGCCGATCGCGGCGGCCGCCATCGCGGCGGTCGCGTCGCGGTCGCTCATCCACAGCGGCACCGCGATGGCGGGCAGCCCTGCCTCGGCCAGGCGCGCCACGGCCTCGGTGTCGTCGGCGTCGACGAGCCAGCCGTCGAGCACGCCTCCGGAGGAGCGCGCCCCGTAGTGGAGGCCCACGCCGGCCGCGCTGACCTCGACGCCGATGGAGGTGAGCATCTGCTCGGCCATGCCGCGGACGTGGTGGCCCCCGATGATCGGCGAGATGCCGACGACGCGGGCCCGCGTCGAGGAGACGGCGTCGCGCACGCCCGGGACGCCCAGGATCGTCCCCACCGACACCACGGGGTTGGACGGCGGCAGGATCACCAGGTCAGCCCCGGTGATCGCGTCGACGACCCCGGGGGCCGGGGTCGAGTCCTCGAGCCCGACGAAGACCAGCAGCTCGGCGGGGACGGCCGCCCGGAGCCGGACCCAGTACTCCTGGAAGTGGACGACGCGTCGCCCGCTGGGTGCGTCCGGATCGGCGATCGCGACGTGGGTCTCGACCCGGTCGTCGGTCATCGGGAGCAGGCGGACGCCGGCGCCGTACCGCGGGTAGAGCCAGCGTCGGCAGAGGGCGTGCGTCACCTCGGAGAGCGGGTAGCCGGCGTCGAGCATCTGCGTCCGCACGAGGTGGGTCGCGACGTCGCGGTCGCCCAGGTTGAACCACGTCGGCTCCACGCCGTACGCCCGCAGCTCCTCCATCACGCTCCACGTCTCGTCGGCGTGGCCCCACCCTCGCTCGAGGTCGATGCCACCCCCGAGCGTGTACATCACGGTGTCGAGGTCGGGGCAGACCTTGAGCCCGTGGGCCCACAGGTCGTCGGCCGTGTTCGCGACCACGGTGACCTCGGCGTCGGGGTCGATCCCGGGTAGCGTGCCGGCGGCGATACCGTGCAGCAGTCCCTCGAGGAACCGCGCGCCGCCCACGCCGCCGGACAGGACGGTGATGTTGCGCATGACCGTCATCGTTCCCTATGTGCTGTAGCACGAGTGCAAGAGGCCCGCGACCTTGGTCCCCGTAGCAGATGACGGGCTTGACTTGTCGGTACGACAGGCATGTAATTCCCACAGTGTTGTTTTTCCTTGATCCGGCGAGTCGCACACCGATGAGTGGGTCACCAAGGGGTCAGGGAATGAAGTTCCGACACAGGGTCGACAACACAGGGTCGAAAGGGCGATGACGTGAGAGAGCTATTTCTCCTCGAGCCGGACGCCGAAGAGGGGGGCTGGCAGGAGCGCGCACTGTGCGCGCAGACCGACCCGGAAGCGTTCTTCCCCGAGAAGGGCGGATCCACCCGCGAGGCGAAGAAGGTCTGCCAGACCTGCGAGGTGCGCGACAGCTGCCTCGAGTCCGCGTTGATGAACGATGAGCGCTTCGGCATCTGGGGCGGTCTCTCCGAGAGGGAGCGCCGAAAGCTCAAAAAGCGCGCCGTCTGACTGGCTTCAGCACGCCCCTGGCTGCGTTGTCGGCCCTCGTCGGCCGGCTCCGCCCAGAAGGCCGCCTTCGGGCCTCCGCCTTGCCAGCGACGCACTGAAGCCAGTCAGATGTGACAAGCAGAAGACCCCGGGGGCCCCACCTCGGGGTTTCTGCTTTTCCGGGGCCCTGGGGCGGCCCGTTAGGGTTTCGGATCGTGTCTCAACCTTCGGTCGCCCTGCTCGTCGTCAGCCATGACGGCTCCCGCTGGCTGCCGACGGTGCTCGAGGGCATCCGCTCGCAGACGGTCGCTCCCACGCGCGTCGT
Organism: Nocardioides panacihumi; assembly: GCF_039530925.1. Taxonomy (NCBI): domain Bacteria; kingdom Bacillati; phylum Actinomycetota; class Actinomycetes; order Propionibacteriales; family Nocardioidaceae; genus Nocardioides; species Nocardioides panacihumi. Next base: position 501,606 of record NZ_BAAAPB010000004.1, read on the forward strand.
CGCGATCGACACCGGCAGCAAGGACGAGAGCCCGCAACTCCTGAGGGAGGCCCTCGGTGAGCTGCACGTCGTCAAGAGCTCGACGACCTTCCCGGAGGCGGTCGACCTCGGCCTCGAGCTGCTCAGGGACGACCCGGCCGGGTGGCTGTGGATCCTGCACGACGACTCCACCCCGGACCCGCGGGCGCTCGAGTGGCTGCTCACCGCCGCCGAGGCCGACCCGTCGTTCGACATCCTCGGGCCGAAGCTGCGCGAGTGGCCGTCGCTGCGCCGGCTCCTCGAGCTGGGCGTGACGATCTCCGGCACGGGCCGCCGCGAGACCGGCCTGGAGCGCGGCGAGTACGACCAGGGGCAGCACAACGACGTACGCACCGTGCTGGCCGTCAACACGGCCGGCATGCTCATCCGCCGGGAGGCGCTGGAGCGGCTCGGTGGATTCGACCCGCAGCTGCCGATGTTCGGCAACGACATCGACCTCGGGTGGCGGGCGGCCCGGGCCGGCATGCGGACGATGGTCGTGCCGGACGCGGTCGTCTTCCACGCCGAGGCGGCCCACCGCGGCGCCCGCAGGACGCCGCTGACCGGTCGCCACACGCACTACCAGGAGCGTCGTGCCGCGCTCTACACGCTGCTGGTGAACGCTCGCGCCCGGGCGCTGCCCTTCCAGGTCGTCAGGCTGTTCTTCGGGACGCTGCTGCGGATGGTGGGCTTCCTCCTGGTCCGCTCGGTCGGCGAGGCCCTCGACGAGCTGGCAGCCCTCCTCAACGTCTACGTCAGGCCCGGCCCGGTCCTGGCGGCCCGGCGCGCCCGGCGCGCGCTCGACGTCGCGGACCCTCGCGAGGTCCGGCGCCTGCTGGCACCGCCGTGGCTGCCGTACCGCCACGGCCTCGACTTCGTCGGCGACGTCGCCGGCGCACTGACCAACCAGGCCTCCGACGTCGCCGAGCGTCGCCGGGCCGCGGCGGCCGAGAGGGACCCCGCGTCCTTCGCGGCGCGGCGGCAGGCGGAGATCGAGGCCGGCGACGCGTACGACGGCGATGCCATCCTGCGCGACACCGGCGTGGTCGCCCGGTTCCTCACGAACCCTGTCGCGCTCCTGCTCGCGGTGGTGGTGATCGCCCTCCTCGTCGCGACGCGTACGGCGTTCGGCACCGTGGTCGGCGGCGGGCTGTCGCCCACGCCGGACGGCGCCGGCCACTGGTGGCGACTGATCGTCGAGTCCTGGCACCCGATCGGCCAGGGGAGCGAGGTGCCGGCGCCGCCGTACCTCCTGCCACTGGCGCTGCTCGCCACGCTGCTCGCCGGGAATCCGGACCTGGCCGTGACGGCCGTCCTCGTGCTGGCCCCACCCGTCGCCCTGTGGGGTGCCTGGCGACTGCTCCGGGTGGTCGGGCGGCTGTTGTCGATCAAGGGCTCGCCGCGCTGGCTGGTCCTGTGGGGCGCGACCTCCTACGCCCTCGTCCCTCTCGTCGCCGGCGCCTGGGGCGACGGCCGACTCGGCCCCGTCGTGGCCGCCGCCACCCTGCCGTGGGCCGCTCACGCGGCACTCGGCTTCGCAGACCCCGTCGCCGACCGCCGGTGGCGCGCTGGCTGGCGCAGCGGTCTACTGCTGGCGCTGATCGTCGCGTTCACCCCCGTCGCCTGGTTGTTCTGCGTCGTCCTGGCCGGCGTGGTGCTGCTGGCAGCCCGATTCCTGGTGCGCGGTGGCGGCATGCTCGGCGACCGCTCGGTGTGGGGACCTCCCGCCGTCGCGCTCGGCGTCCCCGTCGTGCTCTTCGCGGCGTGGTGGCTGCCGGCCCTGCTGCACGGCGCCGGCCACGGCCTCCTGCTGGACGCCGGCATCCCGCCCACCCCCGCACCCTCCGGGTGGGGTCTCGCGCTCGGACGGCTGCCCGACCTCGGCGCGCCGTGGTGGCTCGGTCTCGTCCTGCCCGTGCTCGCGGTGGTGGCGCTGGTGCCGGCGCGCACTCGTGTGCCCGTGCTCGTCTGCTGGGTCGTCGGCCTCGTCGCAGCCGCCGTCGCGCTGGTCCTTTCGCTGGTCACCTTCAACCTGGGTGCCGAGACCTCTCCGGCCGCGACGTCCTTCCTGCTCGTGCTCGTCCAGGGCGCGGCGGTGGTCGCCATCGTCATCGGTGCGCAGGGCGCGCTGGTGGGCCTGAGGGGCCCGCTGCGGGCGGCGGCCGCGGGGCTCGCGATCGTCGCGCTGGTCGTGCCGCTCGGCGGGCTCGCCTGGGCCGTCGCCGGCGACCACGGTGCGCTCGGCGACGCGCCGCCTGCGGACGTGCCGGCGTACATGCTGCAAGCGGCTGCCGAGGGACCCGAGCACGGCATCCTCGTGCTCCACGGAAGCGTCGCGGCCGGCGTCCGCTACAGCGTCGTCCGGGGTGACGGCGTCACGTTGGGCGAGGACGAGATCCTCGCGCTCACGCCGGAGGACACCGGGTTCAGCACGCTGGTCCAGGAGTTCGTGTCGCGACCCGACCAGCACACGGTCGACGGGCTGGCCGCCGCCGGCATCCAGTACGTCGTCCAGCCGGCCCCCAGCGACCCCGCCGTGTCGGCGGCGATCGACGCCGCGAGCGGAGTCACGCAGGCCAGCGCCCAGCGCCGGAGCACGCGCGCCTGGCAGCTCGGCACCGAGCCCTCGGCAGACGCCCTGCAAGGCTCGACCTCGTGGCTCCACGTCGCGCTCGTGGCCGTCGAACTGGTGGGTCTGATCGCGGTCATCGTCCAGTGCGCGCCCACCGTCGAGCGGAGGAGGAAGGCATGATCCCCGACACCCCCGCGGGCCGTGGTGACACTGCGCACCGCAGGTTCGACCTGACCACCGTCGTGGCGATCGCGCTCCCGCTCGTCGTGGCGCTGCTGCTGGTCGTGGTCCGGCCGGACGCGCCAGCGCTCGAGCGGACGCCACCGACCACCAGCGCGCTGACCACCAGCTCGGTGGTCTGTCCCAGCGCGCTCGACGGCAGGTCGGGCAACGAGTCGACGCTGGGTGTCGCCAGCGCCTCCGGTGCCAGCGGGACGCTGACGCTGACATCCGGGGCCGGTGCGTCCACGGCATCCGTGGCGCCCGGCAGGGTCGCCGATGTCAAGGGTCAGGACGCGCCCGTCGTGGTCGCCGGCCAGGGGGACCTGGCGCCGGGAGTCGTCGCCGGGATCTCGTCCTCCAAGCCGCTCACCGCTCTTGACTGCGCCCCCGTCTCGGCGAGCCAGTGGTTCACCGGCGTCGGAGCCGGACCGACGCACGCGTCCGTGCTGGAGCTGGCCAACCCGAACCCCGGTCCGGCCGTCGCCGACGTCGCCGTCCTGAGTGACGAGGGCCCGTTGGAGGTCCCGGCGCTTCGCGGCATCGCCGTGGAGGGCAGGTCGCACGTCCGGCTCGACCTCGGCACCGTCGTGCCACGCACCGGCGACCTCGCGCTGCACGTCGTCGTCGAGCGCGGCCAGCTCGGCGTCGCGATCCGCGACCGCGGCGAGAAGCTGACCGGGGGCACGACGACCGAGGACTGGCTGCCCGCCCAGGCGCGCCCGTCGCGTCGCAACCTGCTCCTCGGCGTCCAGCCCGGATCCGGACGGCACACCCTGACGATCGCGAACGACTCCGACGGCCAGGCCACCGCGACCCTGCGACTAATCACCGCCGGCTCGGTGTTCTCGCCGGCCGGCGCCAAGCCCATCACCGTCCCGCCGCACGGCGTCGCCCGCACCTACCTCGACGACCTGCTGAAGAGCCCCACGGCCAAGGACGCGATCGGAGTGGAGGTCGATGCCGACCAGGCGGTCACCGCCTCGTTGCGCTCGGTGGTCGACGGAGACCTGTCGATCCTCACGCCGGGGCGCCGGGTGTTCAACCCGACGACGGCCGTGCTCCCGGGCGGCAAGAAGCGGCTGGTCCTGGCCGGCGCGGATGCGGTCGGCGTGGCGACGGTCGTGGCACGCGCCGCCGACGGCACCGAGCTGCTGAACCAGCGCGTGTCCCTCCAACCCGACGAGGGTGCCTCGCTCGACCTCCCGGACCGGGCGGCGTCCGTGGAGGTCACGCCCCAGCGCACGGCGCTGCGAGGCGCGGTGCTCGTGCAGGACGGCGGCTCGGCCGTCGTACGGCTGCGCGAGCTGGTGCGTGCCGGCGCCGTGCCGGCCGTCGCGCCTGGACGCCGCTGACCAGGAGGGGTCAGTCCCGTTCGTAGCGCGGGTCGATCACCGACGGCTCCACGTTGAGCAGCTCGGCGATCTGCTCGACGACGACCGTCAGGATCATCGCCTCGAGGTCGGACCGGGTCTCGCAGCGGTGCTCGATGGGGCGCCGGAAGAGCACCAGCCTGGTCGGCGTCGCGCCGGAGCCGCGCACGAGCGACGACAGCGGGACGGTGTCGACGGACCAGTCGTCGGGCAGCTGGGGTGCGTCCTCGACGGCGTACTCCACGAGCCCGAGGCGGTCCGCCCACGCCGCGTCGACCTCGCTGATGATGCCGAGGGCGAGGTCGTCGAAGCGCTCCCTGGCCGTGCGCAGCTCCGGCACTCCGGGCACCTGGGGCGCGACGCCGGGCCCGCGCATTCCGCGGCCTCGGCGGTCCCTCCGGCCACGCTGTCCCGCGCGACGCCGGCCGATGTCGATCACCAGTTCCGCCAGCACATCCGCGAGCCTAGTCCGCGTGACCCCCGACGGGCGGTACGGTCTGCCTCGTGAGTCCCGCCCGTCGCTGTTCACGTACGGCCTGTGGCCGCCCTGCGGTCATGACCCTGACCTACGTGTACGCCGACCAGACAGCGGTCCTGGGTCCGCTGGCGACCTACGCCGAGCCGCACGCCTACGACCTCTGCCCCGAGCACAGCGAGCGGCTGTCGGCCCCGCGTGGCTGGGAGGTCCTCCGGCTCGCGACAGGGCCCATCGACCCCGGCCCGTCCAACGACGACCTCCTGGCCCTGGCCGACGCCGTCCGCGAGGCGGGGCGCCCGGTGCAGCCCGCGCCGCGGCCCGTCGCCGAGACGGGTTCGCGCGAGACGCACCGCAAGGGTCACCTGCGGGTCCTCACCAGCGACTGACCGGCTGCTCCGCGCGACCGCGCATCCTCTAGGGTTCTGGACCATGGCCTCGTCCCTCGACCCCGCGAACGTCTCCGCCGTCTTCAAGGCCTACGACGTCCGCGGCACCGTGCCGGACCAGGTCGACGAGGACCTGGCCCGCGCGACGGGTCGAGCCTTCGTGGAGGTGCTCGGTGGCCCGCAGGGTCCGGTGCGGCGGATCGTGGTCGGTCACGACATGCGGCCGAGCTCGCCGTCGCTCGCGCGCGCCTATGCCGATGGCGCGAACGAGGCCGGCGCGGACGTGGTCATGATCGGCCTCTGCTCCACCGACCAGCTCTACTTCGCCTCCGGTCACCTCGGCCTGCCCGGTGTCATGTTCACCGCCAGCCACAACCCGGCGCAGTACAACGGCATCAAGCAGTGCCGCGCGTTCGCCGCGCCCGTCGGCATGGAGTCCGGCCTGGCCGAGATCCGCGACCGTGTGCTGCAGGGCTCGGCCGCAGGCGAGCAGCGCACCGGCACCATCGAGGAGCAGGAGACCCTCGACGACTACGTCGACCACCTGCTCGGCCTCGCCCCGGTCTCCGGGCGTCCGCTGAAGGTCGTCGTCGATGCCGGCAACGGCATGGCCGGCCACACCGCGCCGGCCGTCTTCGCGAAGCTGCCCGGCATCGACCTGGTGCCCCTCTACTTCGACCTCGACGGCTCGTTCCCGAACCACGAGGCCAACCCCATCGAGCCGGAGAACCTGCGCGACCTGCAGGCGAAGGTGCGCGAGACCGGCGCCGACGTCGGGCTGGCCTTCGACGGTGACGCCGACCGGTGCTTCCTCGTCGACGAGCGGGGCGAGCTGGTCTCGCCGTCGACCCTGACGGCGCTCATCGCAGCCCGCGAGCTCGCCAAGTCACCCGGCAGCGCGGTCATCCACAACCTGATCACCAGCCGGGCGGTCCCGGAGATCGTGAGCGAGCTCGGCGGCACGCCGGTGCGCACCCGCGTCGGGCACTCCTTCATCAAGGCCACGATGGCCGAGACCGACGCGGTCTTCGGCGGCGAGCACTCGGGTCACTTCTACTTCCGCGACTTCTGGCGGGCCGACTCGGGCATGCTCGCCGCGCTCCACGCGATGGCCGCGCTCGCGGAGACCGACGGCACGCTCAGCGCGCTCCTCGCGCCGTACGAGCGCTATCCGCTGTCGGGCGAGATCAACTCCACCGTCGCCGACCAGCAGGCCGTGCTCGAGGAGATCGAGCGCGCCTACGCCGATCGCGAAGCGGTGAGCTTCGACCGGCTCGACGGGCTCACGGTCAGCACCCCTGACTGGAGCTTCAACGTCCGCGCCTCCAACACCGAGCCGCTGCTGCGGCTCAACGTCGAGGGCAAGGACACCCCCACCATGGAGCACCTCCGCGACGAGGTGCTCGCGATCATCCGGAAGGACACCTGACATGGCCACCACGCTCGGCCTTGACGAGAAGCTGCTGGAGATCATCGTCTGCCCGCAGTGCCACGGCGCCCTGCTGCCCGTGGAGACGAGCCCCGGGGACCCGGCTCAGGGAGGCGAGCTGGTCTGCCAGGGCAGCTGCGGCAACGCCTACCCGGTCCGTGACGGGATCCCCGTGCTCCTGGTCGACGAGGCCCGGAAGCCGGCCTGAGGCACGGTCCGATGGCCACCTGGTTCGACGAGTCACGGCTCGACGACGAGCAGGCGCTCGCCGGCGCCGACGTACGGCTGCGCTGGCTCGCCGAGTCAGGTGCCCGCGTACGGCGGGAGGCGGCCGAGGCCGCGACCGCGCTCGACCTCGCCCTCGAACGCGCGGCGTCCTCGGGCCGGCCGCGTGCCGTCGTGGCCGCCGGGCCTGACTCGCGCCTGGTCCGCGCGGTCCTGGAGCCCTCGTGCCCGGTGCCCTTTGTGGCCTGGCCGTCGCCGAACCTGCCCGGCTGGGTCGGCAGTCTCGACCTGGTCGTGGTGCTCGCCCCCGACGGCGGAGACGCCGGCACGGCCAGCGCCGTGGCGGAGGCAGTGCGGCGCGGCTGCCAGGTGGTGGTCGCCTGCCCGGAGCGGTCCCTCGTCGCCGAGCACGCCGTGGGCCGTGACGCCACGGTGCTGCCGGTCACCACCCGCGACCAGCTGGCCGTCGCCGTCCTCATGCTCTCCTTCCTCGATCGCACCGGGCTCGGTCCCAGTGCGGACCCCGAGGACGTCGCGACGGCCCTCGACCAGGTGGCGATCGCCTGCTCGCCCCACCGCGACGTCTCGGTCAACCCCGGCAAGGTGCTCGCGCTGACCCTGGCCGACTCCCTGCCCCTCGTCTGGGGCGGCTCCGTGCTGGCCGCCCGCGCTGCCCGCCGGGTCGCCGAGTCGATCCGGCTCGCGAGCGGACGGGGCGCCCTCGCGGGCGACGCCGAGCACCTGCTGCCCGTGATCGAGGCGGCCCGCCAGCACACGGTCTTCGACGACCCGGTCGACGGTGAGGGGAGCGCGCGCCCCGTGCTCGTGGTGCTCGACGACGGCGCCGACGACCCGGTGCGGCACGAGCAGCGCAACGCGCTGACCAGGGCGGCCGACGAGCGCGGCGTCCGCGTCGAGGTGGTGGCGGCCGAGGCCGCGGGCGAGGTCGCGCGATACGCCGAGCTGCTGCTCTCGGGCACCTACAGCGCGGCGTACCTGCGCATCGGTCTCGTGGAGGACTGAGGAGCACCTCACAGCGCCCTCGCGTGTCTCTCCGAGGGTCGTTGGGTACCCAGGTCCGGTGAGATCTCTGCGCGATCCCCGCCTGGACAACGCCAAGATGCTGCTGGTGACGCTCGTCGTCGTCGGCCATTCCTGGACGATGCTGGCCGACAACGCGTTGGACAACCACCTCTACGACTTCCTCTACACCTGGCACATGCCGGCGTTCGTCCTCATCACCGGCTACCTGTCCCGCGGGTTCGAGTGGACCGGGCCGAGGCTGTGGTCGCTGGTGCGCTCGGTCGCGGTGCCGTACGTGATCGTGGAGGCCGCGCTCGCGATGTTCCGGCTGTGGGCCGGCGGCGAGCACCTGCAGCACCTGTGGATCGATCCGCACTGGCCGCTCTGGTACCTCCCCGCCCTCTTCATCTGGCGTCTGGCGAGCCCGCTGCTGCGCTCGCCGTGGATCGCCCTGCCGGTCGCCGTCGTCGCCAGCCTGCTCGGTGGCCTCGTCACCGACGCCACCCTCGACCTCGCCCGTGTCCTGGGCTTCCTGCCGTTCTTCGTGCTCGGCCTGCACGCGACCCCCGAGCGTCTCGCCTGGCTGCGGACCACGACCGCCCGGTACGCCGCCGTCGCCGTGATGATCGCGATCTGGTTCCTGAGCGGCCACCTGCGCTCCTGGGCCGGAACGGGGGAGTGGCTCTACTACAACGACACCTACACCGCGATGGGCGCGAGCCCGACCCATGGCTACGCCACCCGTCTGATCGTGCTGGTGGCCGGTGCGATCGGTGCCGTCGCGCTGCTCGCGCTGATGACCTCCAAGACCGGCTGGTTCACGCGGATGGGGTCGATGACGCTGGTCGTCTACCTCTGCCACGGCTTCTTCATCAAGTCGCTGCACTACGTCGGCTACGCGGGCTGGGCGCACGACCACGGCGTCCTCGCGCTGATCGTCACGAGCGCGATCTCCGTCGCGATCGCGCTGTTCCTGGCGTGGCGGCCGGTGGCCGGCACGCTGCTGCGCGTCATCGACCCGCTCGGCCATGCCGAGAAGCGGCTGCGCCAGGCCACCGAGCTCGCCGTCGTCGCGGCCAACGCGGAGGCCGAGACGGATCGGCGCCCGATGCACCCGACCACCGATCGCGACCCGGTGCCCGCGTCGCACTAGCCTTCCCGCATGACCACCCGACCGAGTTCTGCGCTCCACCCGCTGCGCTCGCTCCACACAGAACTCGGTGGGGACCCCGGATGAGCGCGGGGCTGTTCGGCCTGCTGGACGACGTCGCGGCGATCGCGAAGCTCGCCGCGGCCTCGGTCGACGACGTCGGCGCGGCCGCGGGCAAGGCGACCGCGAAGGCGGCCGGCGTGGTGGTCGACGACACGGCGGTCACCCCCCAGTACGTCCAGGGCATCGCCGCCGAGCGCGAGCTCCCGATCATCAAGAAGATCGCGATCGGCTCGCTGCGCAACAAGCTGCTGATCATCCTGCCGGTCGCGCTGGTGCTGAGCCAGTGGATGGAGTGGCTGATCGCACCGATCCTCATGGTCGGCGGTGCCTACCTCGCCTTCGAGGGTGCGGAGAAGGTCTGGGAGCGGCTGCGGCACCACGACGACGTCGTCGGTGACCTGCCGAGTCCGCATCCCGACGGCAAGGACGAGAAGACGCTGGTGGCCAGCGCGATCCGGACCGACCTGATCCTGTCCACCGAGATCATGGTGATCGCCCTCAAGGAGGTGGCCGACCAGTCCTTCTGGGCGCGGCTGGCGATCCTCGTCGTGGTGGCGATCGCGATCACGATCGGGGTGTACGGCGTCGTCGGGCTGATCGTGAAGATGGACGACGCCGGACTCAGCCTCGCCCAGCGCCGCTCGCGGTTCAGCCGCGCGGTCGGCCGCGGTCTGGTCGCGGCGATGCCGAGACTGCTGGCGGTCATCTCGGTCGTCGGTGTGATCGCCATGCTGTGGGTCGGCGGGCACATCCTGCTCAGCAACGCCGCAGAGGTCGGGTGGCACTGGCCCTACGACACCGTGCACCACGCGGAGGAGGACATCCACCACCAAGTGCAGGGGGTCGGCGCCCTGGCCGGGTGGCTGTTCAACACGCTCGTGTCCTTCGTGGTCGGACTCGTGGTCGGTGGCCTGATCGTCGCTGTGACGCACCTGCTGCCGTTCGGGCGTCGGCACGGCGCGGAGGCGCACTGACCGGTCGCGCAGATTCAGCCGGTCGGCGTACCCGCTTGTAGTCTGCTCTGGAACGTCATGCGCGGGAGATCCCGGAGGAGCGCAGATGCGCCGCAGACGTCGACTCCAGCACAAGGAAGTTGTCATGGACTACAAGGTTGCTGACCTGAGCCTGGCCGAGTACGGCCGCAAGGAGATCGCCCTCGCCGAGCACGAGATGCCCGGCCTGATGGCTCTGCGTGCGCGCTACGGCGACACCAAGCCGCTTGCTGGCGCGCGCGTCGCCGGCTCGCTCCACATGACCATCCAGACCGCGGTCCTCATCGAGACGCTGGTCGCCCTCGGCGCCGACGTGCGCTGGGCCTCCTGCAACATCTTCTCGACCCAGGACCACGCGGCCGCGGCCGTCGTCGTGGGCCCGAACGGCACCGTCGACGCCCCGCAGGGCACGCCGGTCTTCGCCTGGAAGGGCGAGACCCTCGCCGAGTACTGGGACCTCGCCGAGCAGGTCTTCGACTTCGGCGGCGAGGGCCCGAACATGCTCCTCGACGACGGCGGTGACATCACGCTCCTCGTCCACAAGGGCGTCGAGTTCGAGAAGGCCGGCGCGGTCCCCTCGCCGGACACCACCGACAACCACGAGTTCAAGGAGGTGCTGCGTGTCCTCGGTCGCTCGATCGAGAACGACCCGCAGCGCTGGACGACGATCGCCAACAGCATCAAGGGCGTCTCCGAGGAGACGACCACCGGCGTGCACCGCCTCTACGAGCGGTTCAAGGAGGGCTCGCTGCTCTTCCCGGCGATCAACGTCAACGACTCCGTCACCAAGTCGAAGTTCGACAACAAGTACGGCACCCGCCACTCCGCCATCGACGGCATCAACCGCGGCACCGACATCCTGATCGGCGGCAAGGTCGCCGTCGTCTGCGGGTACGGCGACGTCGGCAAGGGCACGGCGGAGGCGCTGCGTGGCCAGGGCGCCCGCGTCATCGTCACCGAGATCGACCCGATCAACGCCCTGCAGGCCGCCATGGACGGCTACGCCGTCAAGCGCCTCGAGAGCGTTGTCGCCGAGGGCGACATCTTCATCACGACCACGGGCAACTACAACATCATCACGGTCGAGCACTTCGCCCAGATGAAGCACAACGCGCTCGTCGGCAACATCGGTCACTTCGACAACGAGATCGACATGGCCGGCCTCGCCGCCGTTCCGGGCATCGTCCGCGACAACATCAAGCCGCAGGTCGACACCTGGACCTTCCCCGACGGCAAGTCGGTGATCGTCCTGTCCGAGGGTCGTCTCTACAACCTCGGCAACGCGACCGGTCACCCGTCGTTCGTCATGTCGAACTCGTTCACGAACCAGGTGCTGGCTCAGATCGAGCTCTTCACCAAGACCGACGAGTACCCGGTCGGCGTCTTCGTGCTGCCGAAGATCCTCGACGAGGAGGTCGCCCGGCTGCACCTCGACGCCCTCGGCGTCGAGCTCACCGAGCTGACCACCGAGCAGGCCGACTACATCGGTGTCCCGGTCGAGGGCCCGTACAAGCCGGAGCACTACCGCTACTGATCCACCCCCTCTCGGACGTCATACGGGTCGGCGGCTACGCCGACCGATCCGTATGACGTCCGCGGCATTTACGACCGCTAAGGCAGAATCGATCCCATGAGCACCACGGTGGACCCGGGCACGAAGGGTCGCATCCTCGTCGTCGACGACGACGCCTCTCTCGCCGAGATGCTCTCGATCGTCCTGCGCCAGGAGGGATTCGACTCCGAGCTCTGCGGCCGCGGCGACGAGGCGATGGCGACGTTCCGTGACTACCGTCCGGACCTCGTCCTGCTCGACCTGATGCTGCCCGGTCTCGACGGCATCGAGGTGTGCAAGCAGATCCGCGCCGAGTCCGGCGTACCGATCGTCATGCTCACCGCCAAGGGCGACACCGTCGACGTCGTCGTCGGCCTCGAGTCCGGCGCCGACGACTACGTCGTCAAGCCGTTCAAGCCCAAGGAGCTGGTCGCCCGCATCCGAGCCCGGATGCGCAAGTTCGACGACGCCGACTCCGAGGCGCTCGCGATCGGCGACCTCGTCATCGACGTCGCCGGCCACACCGTCACCCGCGACGGCTCTCCGATCGCGCTCACGCCGCTCGAGTTCGACCTGCTCGTCTGCCTGGCGCGCAAGCCGCACCAGGTCTTCTCCCGCGAGATCCTGCTCGAACAGGTCTGGGGCTACCGGCACGCCGCGGACACCCGGCTGGTCAACGTGCATGTCCAGCGACTGCGCTCCAAGGTCGAGCACGACCCGGAGAACCCCGAGATCGTGGTGACCGTCCGCGGTGTCGGCTACAAGGCCGGCAGCCAGTAGGGCGAGGGACCACCAAGTGCTGAGGCGCGTCCTGACGGTGTGGCGCCGGTCGATCCAGGCCCGCGTCGTGGTGACGACCGTGCTGCTCTCGGCACTCGCCGTCTCCGCCGTCGGGTGGCTGCTCCTCCAGCAGGTCCGCGACGGTCTGCTCCAGCACCGCGTCGATGCGGTGCTCGCGGAGTCCGCGACGGAGGTCGCCGACGCCCGCGACCGACTCTCCGCCGCGTCGTCGGTCGACGTCGACGCCTCGGGACAGCAACGCGACCTGGTCGAGCCGATCATCCAGCGCGGGGCCACCCGTGGCTTCGACGTCGTGATGGCCGGGCCGATCAACCGTGACGGCGAGAACCCGGGCGGACGGATCGCCGACGGCGGCGCCGAGTTCTCCCCGGGCCTCGACACCGCGAGCGTGCCCGTCAGGCTCGAGGACCACTTCGCCCGCCGGGACGGCACCGCCTGGACCTACACGACGATCCGCTCCACCGACGGGGACACCGTGACGTCGGTGCCGGGGATCGTGGTCGGCTCCCAGGTCGAGCTCCCCGCCGACGGCCTGACCTACGTCCTCTACTTCCTCTACCCGCTCAACGAGGAGCAGGAGACGCTCGGCCTCGTCACCCGGGCCCTGCTCGCCGCCGGTGCGTTGCTGCTCCTGCTCGTCGCAGGCGTCACCTGGCTGGTCACGCGCCAGGTGGTCACTCCCATCCGACTCGCCCGCCAGGTCGCCGAGCGGCTCGCCGCGGGCCAGCTGCAGGAGCGCCTCCGCGTCCACGGCGAGGACGACCTCGCCCGGCTCGCGATCTCGTTCAACCAGATGGCCAGCAACCTCCAGCGCCAGATCCGGCAGCTCGAGGAGCTCAGCCGGGTGCAGCGTCGCTTCACCTCCGACGTCTCCCACGAGCTGCGCACGCCTCTCACGACGGTCCGGATGGCCGGCGACGTGCTCCACGACGCACGCGGGCGCTTCGACCCGGCCGCATCCCGTGCCGCGGAGCTTCTGCAGACCGAGCTGGACCGGTTCGAGCGGCTCCTCGTCGACCTGCTCGAGATCAGCCGCTTCGACGCGGGCGCGGCCGTGCTGGAGACCGACGACGTCAACCTCGTCGACGTCGTCCACCGCGTCGTGGACGCCGCGCAGCCGCTGGCCCGCAAGCGCGGGGTCGAGGTCGCCGTACGGGCTCCGGACCGGCCCTGCCTGGCCGAGGCCGACGTACGTCGGGTCGAGCGGATCCTGCGCAACCTGGTGGCCAACGCGATCGACCACGCCGCCGCGCCGCCGACACCCGGGGTGCCTGCCATCGTGGTCAGCGTCGACGCCGACGATCAGGCGGCCGCTGTCGCGGTGCGCGACTACGGCGTCGGCCTGGCGCCGGGGGAGTCGGCGATGGTCTTCAACCGATTCTGGCGCGCCGACCCGGCCCGTGACCGCTCCAGCGGTGGCACCGGTCTCGGCCTCGCGATCTCGCTGGAGGACACCCACCTGCACGGCGGCTGGCTGCAGGCCTGGGGCCGTCCCGGCGGCGGCGCCCAGTTCCGCCTCACCCTGCCGCGCCGGGTCGGGGGGCCGCTTCACCACAGCCCGCTGCCGCTCGTGCCGACGGACGCCGGGGAGCGTGTGTCATGAACCGCCGCCTGTTCTCAGTCCTCGCCGCGTCGGCGATCCTGTCCGCACTCACCGGCTGCGGCGTCGGCATGCCCGTGAGCGGGGACGTCATCGAGGCCGGTCCGGATCCTCAGACGACTCGCGTGCCCGGGATCTCGATCGATCCTCGGCCGCCGCAGCCCGGCGCCTCGCCGACCGAGATCGTGCAGGGCTTCCTGGACGCCATGCTCGCCACACCGACGCAGACCCGCTCCGCGCAGCAGTTCCTGACCAAGGGTGCGCGGACGTCGTGGGACCCCGCTCGGTCGACGGTCGTCTACGGGGAGAAGGGCGTGCCGCGCGGCGGCGCGACCGGTGTCAGCGTGGACCTGACCCAGGCCTATCGCCTCGATGCGCGTGGCGCCTGGCGGGGTGCGCTTGCCGCCCCCGACCGCCGGATGGCGTTCCGGGTCGCGCGCGAGAACGGGCAGTGGAGGATCGCGTCCGCTCCCGACGCCCTGGTCGTGCCGATCTCCTGGTTCGAGGCCCGCTTCGTGCAGCTCTCGCTCTACTTCTTCGACGCCACCGGTCGGGCGCTGGTGCCCGAGCCGGTGTTCGTCCCGCGTGGCAACCAGCTGGCCACGACGCTCGTGCGAGACCTGGTCGCGGGTCCGCCGCCCGAGCTCTCCGGCGTCGTCAGGAGCTTCCTGCCGCCCGGCGTCGGGGAGGGTCTCTCGGTCCCCGTCAACGCGCACGGCACCGCCGAGATCGCGCTGACCGCGGGGCCGGACCAGCCGGCGCAGCCGACGCCTCAGGCGCTCACCCTGCTCACGGCGCAGCTCGGATGGACCTTGCGGCAGGACCCGTCCGTGACCTCGATCAGGCTCTCCATCGGCGGACGCCCCGTGCAGCTGCCGGGCGGTCGAGCCGAGTTCAGCGTCTCGGACGGACCCGAGTACGACCCGGCCGGCTACCAGACCAGCGCGCAGATGTTCGGCCTCGACGCACACGGCCGCCTGGTCTCGGGCCAGCCGCCCACCCTCACCCCGGTCTCCGGCGTGTTCGGCACGCGGCCCGCGGGGCTGCGGGCCGTCGCCGTCGACCTCGACGGCGAGCGGGCGGCGGGGGTGACGGCGGCCGGCACCGCCGTCCAGGTGGCCGACGTGCGCGAAGGCGCGACGGCGACGACGGTCGCCCGGGGGCGGGACCTGCTGCGGCCCGCGTGGGACATCGCGGGTCGCCTGTGGCTCGTCGACCGCACGCCCGCAGGCGCCCGGATCTCGTACGTCGAGGGCGACGGCGCGCCCCGCCCTGTCGAGGTGCCCGGCATGACCGGCGCTGACATCGTCCGGTTCCTCGTCTCGCGCGACGGCACCCGCATCGTCGCGGTACGGCGCGACGAGACCGGCGACCGGCTCGTCGTCAGCCGTCTGCGCAGCGACGACGAGGGGCGTGTCGTCGCGGCGAGCGCGGCGGTCCAGATCTCACCTGCCGAGAGCTCGCCGACGCGGATCAAGGACATCGCCTGGGACTCGCCGACGACGGTCCTCCTGCTGCACCGTCTCTCCGGCGCGACCCAGCTGCGCCCAACCGCGGTCGACGGGTCGAGCGCGGCGTTCCCGGCCCAGCCGATCGTCGTCGCCGACAGCGTCGACGCGGTGCTGAGCTCGCCCGTCAACGGGCAGGGGGCGTACGGCGTCTTCGGCACCCAGATGCGCGGCCTCACCGGAGACACCCGCGACTCGGTGCTGGACGGGCCGGTCACCTCCCTCGGCTTCGTGGGTTGAGAGCGCCTTCCACAGCCGCCTGGTCGCGGCCTTGCTCGGTCCCGCGCCCGCATGTCGGATGGTGCCGTGCCGACCAGCCTCCGCGACGCCTGGGCCGACCTGCTCCTCGGGGCGACCTGCGTCGGGTGTGCCCGGCCTGGTCGCCTGCTCTGCCGGCCCTGCGAGTCGGCGCTCCCGCGCGCCGCTCGGCAGGCCTGGCCGTCGCCGACCCCGCCCGGCCTCGTGCCCCCTTTCGCGGCCGGACCCTATGAGGGGACCGTTCAGCAACTCGTGCTCGGCCTCAAGGAGCACCGCCTGCTGGCGCTGCGCCGACCGCTCGGGAGCCTCCTCGGCGCCGCGGTCGGTGCAGCCCTCACGGCCGTCGACGGTCCGGTCGCGCTCGTCCCGGTGCCGTCGCGTCCGAGCAGCGTCCGGCAGCGCGCACTCGACGCGACGTACGACGTGACGGCGGTCGCGGCCCGTGACCTCCGTGCCGCCGGGATGGACGTGACCGCCGTCCGGCTCCTGCGGACGCGGCCCGGGCTGCGTGACCAGGCGGGCCTCACGGCGACCGACCGGGTGGCCAATCTCGCGGGCTCGATGACCTGTCCTGCCGGCGGACTGGTCCAACTGGCGAGACGACTGCCGAGGGCTCGCGTCGTCATCTGCGACGACGTGATCACCACCGGCGCGACGGCCCGAGAGGCGCAACGAGCCCTGCAGTGCGTGGGTCTCGAGGTGCTCGCGGTGGCGGCGGTGGCGGCGACGCGACGTCGGCTCGGGAGGGGGCCCGAGTGCATTTCAGGGAAGTCTTCACGCCCCGCCCTTGGCCCGTCAGGGGCAGGGGTCTAACGTCTCTGTATGGAGTCCGTCCGGGTCCGTGGTTGCGTCGTCCAGACGTCCGGGCACCGGGCGCCTGAACGACTAGCCGATGCCAGTCGCAGGCGAAGCGGCCCACGTAACCCGAGCGATCGGGGATCACGGTGCGGCTTAGACATAAGTCCTGCCCCGGGTCTGCCGTCAGATGCGGCACGGCCTCGGGAGAAGGTGGAGTGGCACCGAGCCGCGAGCCCTCAGCAGGCGATTGTGGGGACGAAGACCAGGTCGGCCGGGCGGACTCCTCCCCGGCCCCCCGACGCGCACGTGGCTGGGTCGGTATCTCTCGACGACCGCTCGGAACCAGGGTCGCCGGTGAGTCGCCGGCTCGTCAGGCACGCGCCGGGAGACCGGAGAACACTCCCCGAAATGCCCCTCTAAAAGCACGGGAGGTAACCACCCATGGAAGTTGTTGTCACCGGACGCAACTGCGAGGTCTCCGACAGGTTCCGCACCCACGCCACCGAGAAGCTCGGCAGGCTGGAGAAGCATGACCACCGCATCATGCGGGTGCACGTGGAGGTCGACTGCGAACCCAATCCGCGGCAGCACAAGGGCGCGATCCACGTCCAGCTGACCGCGTTCTCGAAGGGGCCGGTGATACGCGCCGAGGCGTGTGCTGAGGACAAGATGGGGGCGCTCGATCTCGCGCTCGACAAGATGGCCTCGCAGATGCGGCGGGCGGCAGACCGTCGGCGGGTCCACCGCGGCCGGCGTACGCCCGTGTCCGTCGGGCAGGCCTTCGCCGATCTGCCGGTCGACGAGCCGGAGGCCGGGGGCGAGTCGTCCGACGAGCGCGCCGTGGAGCGCCAGGTCGGGCCGATCACGGTGACCGGCGACGGTCCACTGGTCGTCCGCGAGAAGGTCCACGCCGCCTCGCCGATCACCCTCGACCAGGCGCTCTACGAGATGGAGCTCGTCGGCCACGACTTCTTCCTCTTCGTGGACAAGGACACCAAGCGTCCGTCTGTCGTCTACCGCCGCCGCGGCTACGACTACGGCGTGATCGGGCTCGACCTCGGCGACGACTGACGTCCTGCGACCGCCCTGACCGGGCCGGGATGGTCCACTTGGACCATCCCGGCCCGTTCGACATCACCCCGTCGGCAGGGCAACGGTGACCCGGACGTGCCATGATCTACCCGTGTCCGCTGCTAAGAGTCCGTCCGAGAGCGAGCCCATCCGCGTGCTCGTCGTCGATGACCAGGAGCTGTTCCGCCGCGGTCTGACCATGCTGCTCACCGCTGAGCCCGGCATCGAGGTCACCGGCGAGGCCGGCGACGGCGACGAGGGGACCGCCCTCGCGTCCGCGGTTGCCCCCGACGTGGTGCTGCTCGACATCCGGATGCCCAAGCGCACCGGCATCGAGGCGTGCGCCTCGATCAAGCAGGCGGTGCCGTCCGCGAAGATCATCATGCTCACCGTCTCCGACGAGGAGGCCGACCTCTACGAGGCGGTCAAGTCGGGCGCCTCGGGCTACCTGCTCAAGGACTCCTCGATCGAGGAGGTCGCGCAGGCGGTCCGCGTCGTCGCCGACGGCCAGTCGCTGATCAGCCCGTCGATGGCGGTCAAGCTGATCGACGAGTTCAAGCAGATGTCGCGGCCCGAGCGTGACCACGTGCCCGGCCTCAGGCTCACGGAGCGGGAGCTCGAGGTGCTCCGCTTCGTCGCCAAGGGCCTCAACAACCGTGAGATCGCGAAGCACCTGTTCATCTCGGAGAACACGGTCAAGAACCACGTCCGCAACATCCTCGAGAAGCTGCAGCTGCACTCGCGAATGGAGGCGGTCATGTACGCCGTCCGCGAGAAGCTCCTGGATCTGCCGTAGCACTGTCGGAGGCCGGGCCTAGGGTCTCCCGCGTGGAGTCGTTGTCCCTGCCGCAGGCACGTCGGATCGCACTGGCCGCGCAGGGCTTCGCGGACACGGTGCACGAGAGCCCGACCATGCGGACGTTCCAGCGCACGCTGGACCGCACCGGTGTGTTGCAGGTCGACAGCGTCAACGTCCTGCAGCGGGCGCACTACATGCCGCTCTACTCGCGCATGGGTCCGTACGACGTCGACCTGCTGCGCCGCGCGAGCGAGACGCGCCCGCGCCGGATCGTGGAGTACTGGGCGCACGTCCAGGCCTTCATGCCGGTCGAGCTGTGGCCGGTGATGCAGCACCGGATGGACCACTACCGCGGCAAGCGCGGCAAGTGGTCGATCGTCGAGGCGGAGCCCGGCCTCGAGCAGAGCCTGCTCGCCGAGATCCGCGAGCGCGGCGCCTCGACCGCGCGCGAGCTCGACGACGGGCTGCCCCGGCAGAAGGAGCACTGGGGCTGGAACTGGTCGAACAGCCGCCGGGTGCTCGACTACCTCTACACCTGCGGCGAGCTGGCGATCGCCGGCCGCAACGGACAGTTCGAGATCCGCTACGACCTGCCCGAGCGGGTCATCCCACCGTCGGTGCTCGCGCTCCCGACGCCGACGTCGGACGAGGCTCACCTCGAGCTGGTCCGGCGGGCGGCCCGCAGCCACGGGGTCGCCACGGTGCAGGACCTGCGCGACTACTATCGGATGTCTCCTCCGGACACGGCTCGGGCGGTGGCGACCCTGGTCGAGACGGGGGAGCTCCAGCCGGTGTCGGTCGACGGATGGCGCCGGGCGGCGTACCTGCATCGGGACGCCCGGCTGCCTCGCCGGATCCGAGCCAGGGCGTTGCTCAGCCCGTTCGACCCCGTGGTGTGGGAGCGGGCGCGCACCGAGGCGCTCTTCGACTTCTTCTACCGCATCGAGATCTACGTGCCCGCCGACAAGCGGGTGCACGGCTACTACGTCCTGCCGTTCCTGCTTGGCGACCGGATCGTGGCGCGCGTCGACCTCAAGGCGGACCGGCGCTCGGGGCGGCTGGTCGCCAAGGCGGCGTACGCCGAGCCGGCCGCGCCGCCCGAGACGGCGGGGGAGCTCGCCGCGGAGCTCGGACGGCTCGCCGGCTGGCTCGGGCTCGACGAGATCGTCGTCGAGCCACGCGGTGATCTGAGCGGATCGCTGGCTGCTGAGGTCTTGCTCGGTTCCCGCAGGTAGAGTTTCACCGCCTGCAACATGTCTTCGCCCGGATCGCCCGGGAACCTCTGCTAGGAGTCGAACCACCGTGGCCATTCTCGACAAGCTTCTCCGCATCGGCGAGGGCAAGATCCTCCGCCAGCTCGAAGCGATCGCCAAGGCCGTCAACGCCATCGAGGACGACTTCGTCAAGATGAGCGACGCCGAGCTGCAGGGGCTGACGGCTGAGTTCAAGCAGCGGCTCGCCGACGGCGAGACCCTCGACGACCTCATGCCCGAGGCGTTCGCCGCCGTCCGCGAGGCGGCCAAGCGCGTCCTCGG
The DNA here is from genome assembly GCF_039530925.1 of Nocardioides panacihumi. Taxonomy (NCBI): domain Bacteria; kingdom Bacillati; phylum Actinomycetota; class Actinomycetes; order Propionibacteriales; family Nocardioidaceae; genus Nocardioides; species Nocardioides panacihumi. The sequence goes on from NZ_BAAAPB010000004.1 coordinate 521,456, forward strand.
CCAGCGGCACTACGACGTTCAGATCATGGGCGGCGCGGCGCTCCACCTCGGCAACATCGCCGAGATGAAGACCGGTGAGGGCAAGACCCTGGTCTCGACGCTGCCGGCGTACCTCAACGCGCTCGCAGGGAAGGGCGTCCACGTCGTCACGGTCAACGACTACCTGGCGCAGTACCAGTCCGAGATGATGGGCCGCATCCACCACTTCCTCGGGCTGACGGTGGGCGTGATCCTGCCGGAGATGACGCCGGACGAGCGCCGCGCGGCCTACAACGCCGACATCACCTACTCGACCAACAACGAGCTCGGCTTCGACTACCTGCGCGACAACATGGCGTCCTCGATCGAGGACTGCGTGCAGCGCGGCCACTTCTACGCGGTCGTCGACGAGGTCGACTCGATCCTCATCGACGAGGCGCGCACGCCGCTGATCATCAGCGGCCCCACCGACGACGACGTGAAGTGGTACGACGAGTTCGCCAAGATCGTCGCCAAGATGGAGCGCGACGTCGACTACGAGGTCGACGAGAAGAAGCGCACCATCTCCGTCCTCGAGGGCGGCATCACCAAGGTCGAGGACCACCTCGGCATCGACAACCTCTACGACTCGGTCAACACTCCGCTGATCTCGTTCATGAACAACGCGATCAAGGCCAAGGAGCTCTTCCACAAGGACAAGGAGTACGTCGTCATCAACGGCGAGGTGCTCATCGTCGACGAGCACACCGGCCGCATCCTGGCCGGTCGCCGCTACAACGACGGTCTCCACCAGGCCATCGAGGCGAAGGAGGGCGTGGAGGTCAAGGAGGAGTACCAGACCCTCGCCACCGTCACCCTGCAGAACTACTTCCGCATGTACGACAAGCTCTCCGGCATGACCGGCACGGCGATGACCGAGGCCAGCGAGTTCGACAAGATCTACAAGCTCGGCGTCGTCCCGATCCCGACGAACAAGCCGATGATCCGCATGGACCAGGCCGACCTCGTCTACCGCACCGAGGAGGCGAAGTACGAGGCAGTGGTCGACGACATCGCCGAGCGGCACGCCAAGGGCCAGCCGATCCTCGTCGGCACGGTGTCGGTCGAGAAGTCGGAGTACCTCTCCGCCCTGATGAAGAAGAAGGGCATCCCGCACACGGTCCTCAACGCCAAGGTGCACGCGGACGAGGCGAAGATCGTCGCGCTCGCCGGTCACAAGGGCGCGGTCACGGTCGCCACGAACATGGCAGGTCGAGGCACCGACATCATGCTCGGTGGCTCGGTCGAGTTCCTCGCCGACCAGGAGCTGCGCAAGCAGGGTCTGGAGCCGGCGGGCGAGACCGCCGAGGCCTACGACCAGGCGTGGCCGGGCATGGTCGAGGCCATCAAGGGGCGCGTCGCCGCCGAGCACGACGATGTCAAGGAGCTCGGCGGGCTGTACGTCGTCGGCACCGAGCGTCACGAGTCGCGACGCATCGACAACCAGCTGCGCGGTCGATCCGGCCGTCAGGGCGACCCCGGTGAGTCGCGGTTCTACCTGTCGCTGCAGGACGAGCTCATGCGCCTGTTCAAGTCCGACTGGGTCGACCGGGTGCTGCGCGTGCTGCGGGTCCCCGACGACGTCCCGATCGAGGCGAAGAACGTCACCAACGCGATCGCCAACGCCCAGGGCCAGGTCGAGTCGCAGAACTTCGAGTCCCGCAAGAACATCCTCAAGTACGACGACGTGATGGACCGCCAGCGCAAGGTGGTCTATGCCGAGCGCCGTGAGGTGCTCGAGGGAGCCGACATCGAGGAGCAGGTGCGCGGCTTCATCGACGACGTCGTCGCTGGCGTCGTCGGCGCACGCACCCAGGAGTTCGCGGAGGAGTGGGACCTCGAGCAGCTCTGGACCGACCTCAAGCAGCTCTGGCCGGTCGGCGTGGACCACGAGCAGCTGGCCGAGGAGGCCGGCGGCAAGGCCCACCTCGACCGCGACGAGCTGATCGAGGCTCTTCGCCAGGACGCGCAGGCGGCGTACGACGTGCGCGAGGCGGAGGTCGGTGAAGAGGTCATGCGCGAGCTGGAGCGCCGCGTGCTGCTCTCCGTGCTCGACCGCAAGTGGCGTGAGCACCTCTACGAGATGGACTACCTGCGCGAGGGCATCTACCTCCGGGCCTACAGCCAGCGCGACCCGCTCGTGGAGTACCAGCGCGAGGGCTTCGAGATGTTCGGCGCCATGATGGACTCCATCAAGGAGGAGGCCGTCGGGTTCCTCTTCAACCTGGAGGTCCAGGTCGAGGAGGAAGAGGAGGTGTTCCACTACCACCCGGACGGCACCCGCCACGCCGGCCCGATGCACGAGGGTGCGCTCGCGGAGCCGCCCGTCCAGGTCGGTGCCGACGGCGCGAACCTCTCGGACATCGCCGCAGCCCTCAAGGCCGCGTCGCCCCAGATCAAGGCGAAGGGCCTCCAGGCTCCGACGACCCCACAGCACCTCTCCTACTCGGCTCCGGACGAGCAGGGCGGCCAGGCGGTCAAGGCCGCCCCGGCGAGCAACGCCGCCGACCCGTACGCCGGCGTCGGCCGCAACGAGCTGTGCCCGTGTGGCTCCGGCAAGAAGTTCAAGCAGTGCCACGGCCGTCCGGGAGGGCCCACGGGTCTCACCACCCGCGTCAACGGCTGACCCTTTGAAGGCGCCGAGACGTCAATCCGTGGGGTCCGAGACGTCAATCCGTCTCCGTCGGCAACGGCGGTGCCGTTGCCGGACGAGACGGATTGACGTCTCGGACCCCACGGATTGACGTCTCGGCGGTCAGGCGAACTCGAGGGCGGTGCAGACCCAACGATCGCTGCGGCGCTCGAAGCGGGCCGCGACGGCGCGGGATCGCTGCCCGTAGCGGATGTGCAGACCGGCCTCGACGACGCCCCTGTCGACGAAGCAGGTGCGTACGCCGACCACGCGCGGTCGGACGGGCTGCACTCGTGCATGACCCGGCTGGTGGCCGCCGGCGCGGGCGACGAGCTGTGCGCGGCGATTGAGGTCGGCGTACACCTCCGGTGAGGTCCAGCGCAGCAGCTGGGTCGCGGGCCTGTCGCCGCCGACGATCTCGACCGCGGCCTGGGCGAAACGGCACGACCATGCCTCCAGCTCGCGGCGTGCCCGCCGCGCGATGCTCACGACGTCGGCGCCGCCCGCGGGTGTCGCCACCCGCACCGCGGGCGGGTCCTGACGCGGCTGGATCGCGAGTGCGAGCGTCCCCTGCACGCACGCGATGGGAGCTGGCGGCGCGATCCCGACCACGGTGCTGTTGGACGGTTCGGTCATGACGGCTCCTCGAGATGGTGGGGCAGCACCAGCTGCTGCCCTGGTCGGATGAGGGCGGGGTCGTCCCCGATGACGGCCTTGTTGCGCGCGTACAGCTCCTGCCAGCCCTCCGAGATCTCCCGATCGCTCGCACCCGCGGCGAGCCGCTGTGCCGTGATCGCCCACAGCGAGTCGCCGGGACGTACGGCGACCACGTGGTGCGTCTGCGCCGGCAGGTCCATCGCTCGCGCAGGGAACGGCAGTCCCGCGACCGTGACCGGCATGCTCTGCACCGGGTCGGCACCCGGCGTCGCGAGCGCCGGCGCGGCTGCGGTCGAGAGCGCGACCCCGCAGGCGGCGAGCACGAGCCTGCGATAGGCGGCGGGGACGCCCGGCGTCGACCGCGGTCCCGCTCGGATGCCGAGACACAGTGCCTCGACGACCACGGCCACGGCGCTCAACCAACCCCAGGCCGTGCAGGCGGCGGCGGCGAGCGCACAGCCTCTGACGAGCTCGCCCTCGAAGCCGGGTCCCTGAGTCGCGACACTCGGCACCAGGAGCCGCATGGCCACGGCGGCAATGGCCGTGGCAGCGAGCATGACAACGCAACAGCGCAGCAGTCGCATGGAAAGTCCCCCCGAGATCCTTGCGTTTGCTTGTGTTTGCCATTGAAGGCGGACCGTCACCCGGTGTCAACCGCCCGCGCCGCCGCCTGTGGATGCGACGGGATCCGTCGGTCCGAAGCGGCATCGGGTTCAGGTTCCGTTCATGCGCGTCGACGTACGGTCGGAACCATGCGACGCAGGGAGGTGCCGGCTCGCGACGCGGACCGGGTCCGGCGGCGGACCAGTCCCTACCTCCCGCTCGTGCTTGCCGTGCTGGCCGCGGCCGTCCGGCTGCCCCTGCTGGCGCGCCCACTCTCGCCCGACGAAGGTGGGTTCCTCCTGCTCGCCGCCCAGTGGGCGCCCGGGTCGTCTGTCTACGGTGACTACTGGGTGGACCGGCCACCGCTGCTGATCGGGCTCTTCGGACTGGCCGACCAGCTGGGCGGCGCCGTCGGGCTCCGCGTGCTGGGGATGGTCGCCGTCGCGGCCTCGGTGGTGCTGGCCGGAGCCATCGGACGCGTCGCCGCGCCGGGTCGTCGTTGGGCGCCGACACTCACCGCGGCGACCGCGGCGGTCTTCCTGTCGACGCCTCTCTTCGGCACACGTGAGGTCAACGGCGAGCTGCTGGCGTCCCCCTTCGTGCTCGGCGGCCTGCTGGCGGTGTTCCTGGCGGTCGCCGGACGAACCACCGCCTGGTGGGCGGCGGCGGGCGTGCTCGCGGTCTGCGCCATGGCGGTGAAGCAGAACATGGCCGACGTCGTGGTCGCCGGCGTGATCGCCCTGGCTTGGCAGCTGCGGGTGCAGGGCGTCCGGCGGGCGGCGTACGGCGCTCTCGCGGCCGTGGCCGGCGGCGCTGCTGCGATCGCCGCGCTCCTCGTGTGGGCGGAGCTGCGCGGGACCGAGCCGCGGGAGCTCTGGGACGCCGTCGTGGCGTTCAGGTTCCAGGCGGCGGCCGTCATCTCCGCCGCCGAGCCCTCGTCGGCCAGCAGTCGGCTCCACGGCATGCTGCGCGCGTTCGTGCTGAGCGGGGCGCCCCTGCTGTTCCTCCTGCCGCTGGTGCCGGCCCGTCGTGCGCGCGAGCGCGGCTGCCTGCCGCTGGTGGCCGCAGCGGTGTGCCTGTGGGAGGTGTTCGGCGTCGCCGGCGGCGGGAGCTACTGGTGGCACTACCTCGTCGGCCTCGTCCCCGGGCTGGTCCTCGTCGTCGCGGCGATCGCCCGGCACCGACCCGGCCTCCAGGCGGCGGTGGCACTGGTGCTCGTCTGCGCGACCGTGAGCGGACTGCTGAGCGCCGCCGCGCATCCGATGACGACCGGCTCGGTGTCGGAGGACGAGCGGGCCGCCGACTACGTCGCGGCCCACGCGCGTCCGGGCGACACCGGGCTCGTCGCGTTCGGCGTCCCCTCGATCCTGCAGAAGGCGGGGCTGCACAGCCCGTACGAGTACATCTGGAGCCTCCCCGTGCGGGTGCGCGACCCGAAGCTGACCGAGCTCACGGGCGTCCTCAGCGGGCCGCACCACCCGACCTGGGTGGTCGTCTCGGGCGCCAGCCTCGACACGTGGGGCGTGGACGCCACGAGCGCCCAGCAGGTGCTCGACGCTCGCTACCGACTGGTCGGCGTCGTCGGGCAGTGGCGGTTCTTCCACGCGCTCGACGGGCATGGCACGCTGACCCCGTGACCTGGGAGAACGATCTGTTCGAGCTCTTCGACGACCTCGAGAGCCAGGCGGCGGCGTCCTTCGCGCTGGAGCGTGAGGCCGAGCTCGCGGACCGCAGGCGCGCCGAGTACCAGGAGGTCACCCTGGCCGCCCGGTTGATGGCGTCGGTGGGCCGCGGGCTCACCCTCGAGGTCAACGGCATCGGCGCTGTGTCCGGCGTTCTGGAGCGCGTCGCCACCGGCTGGCTGCTGCTGCGTGGCCCCAGCCAGGACTGGGTGATCAGGGAGCCGGCCGTCACCGCCGTGCGTGGTGCGAGCGAGAGGGCCGTGCCTGCCGTCGCCTGGCCGGTGGTCGCGAAGCTGGGGCTCGGGTCGGCGCTGCGCGGGCTCGCCGACGCCGGCGAACGGTGTGTCTTCCACGTCGCGGACGGCAGCAGGCACGAGGGCGTGGCACGGCGAGTGGGTGCCGACTTCGTCGAGGTCGCGACCGGGGAGGCCGGCCAGATCGTGCTGGTCCCGTTCGGAACCCTGGCGGCAGTGCAGAGCCGAGGCTAGGCCCCGGCACCTCGGAGGTCAGGTCGCGTCGGCGTCGTACGGTGGTCGCTCGCCGTCGCGCAGCTGCTGCTGACGCGCGCTCGCCCGCGCGGCGGCGACGTCGACAGCGTCGGCCTCGGCGAGGGCGGCGTCGATCTGCTTGCGGACGAAGACGCGCGGGTCGAGGTCGCGCAGCTCCAGGTCGGCGTACTCCGGCCCGAGCTCGTCGCGCAGCTGGTCGCGAGCGCCCTCGGCGAACTGCTTGGCGCGCCGGACGAACTGGCCGGCCTGGCGCGCGAACTCGGGCAGCCGCTCCGGCCCGAAGACGAAGATCGCCACGATCGCGATGACCGCCAGCTCAGGCAGCCCGATTCCGAACACAGGCTAGAACTTACTCGTCGGCGTGAGCCCCAGCTGCATTCCTGCCAAACCTCGCGAGCGACCGCTGAGCCGCTGTGCCACGCCGATGAGCTCCGCGGCCGCGGCGGCTGTCGGGTCGGACTCGACGACAGGCTTGCCGGCGTCGCCGCCCTCTCGCAGCGACGGCTCGAGCGGGATCTGGCCGAGCAGCGGCACCTGCGTGCCGAACCGCTTCGACAGCGTGTCGGCGACGCGGGCGCCGCCGCCGGATCCGAAGACCTCGATCTTGTGCTCGGGACCGCAGTGCGGGCAGACGAGGTAGGACATGTTCTCGACGACGCCGACGACGCGCTGGTGCATCATCTCGGCCATCGTGCCCGCCCGCTCGGCGACCTCGGCCGCGGCCTCCTGCGGAGTGGTGACGACGAGGATCTCGGCGTTCGGCAGGTGCTGGCCGAGCGAGATGGCGATGTCGCCGGTGCCGGGAGGCAGGTCGAGCAGCAGCACGTCCAGGTCGCCCCAGTAGACGTCGGCGAGCATCTGCACGAGCGCCCGGTCGAGCATCGGGCCGCGCCACGCGACGACCTGGTCGCGACGCGGCTTGAGCATGCCGATGGAGATGACGGACACGCCCGAGGCCGTCGGCACGGGCATGATCAGGTCGTCGACCTGGGTCGGCCGCGAGTCGGCGACGCCGAGCATGGCGGGCACCGAGTGGCCGTAGACGTCGGCGTCGACGAGGCCGACCTTGAGCCCCTCCGCCGCCATCGCGACGGCGAGGTTGACGGTGACCGTCGACTTGCCGACACCGCCCTTGCCGGACGCGATCGCGAAGACCTTCGTCAGCGACCCGGGCTTGGCGAACGGGATCTCCCTCTGCGCCGCTCCGCCGGAGAGCGAGTCGCGCATCGCGCCGCGCTGCTCGGCCGTCATCACGCCCAGCTCGAGGTCGACGCCGGTGACGCCCTCGACCTTGTCCAGCGCGGCGGTGACGTCACGGTTGATCGTGTCCTTGAGCGGACATCCGGCGACGGTGAGCAGGACCTTGGCGTGGACGACGCCCGCGTCATCCACCGTGACGGTGTCGACCATGCCGAGCTCGGTGATGGGGCGCTTGATCTCAGGATCGTTGACGGTCGCCAGGGCGGCGCTGATGCGGTCGAGAAGGGTGCTGCTCACGAGGCCCAAGCCTACGTGGTGGGCGTTTCCCGCTCCGCGTCAGTCTCGGCACCGGCGTCGTCGGCTCCGTCACGTCGCTCGTCGAGCTCCTGCAGCAGTGCCCGCAGCTCCGAGCGCAGGTAGTCGCGGGTCGCGACCTCGCCGAGCGCCATCCGCAGCGAGGCGACCTCGCGGGCGAGGAACTCCATGTCCGCCTGGGCCTGCGCGTTGACCCGGCGGTCCTGGTCCGCGATCACGCGGTCGCGGTCCTCCTGCCGGTTCTGCGCGAGCAGGATCAGCGGGGCGGCGTACGACGCCTGGAGGCTCAGCATCAGGGTCAGGAAGATGAACGGGTAGGCGTCGAAGTGCCCCGGGGTCAGGTTGTAGACGACCCAGATGATGACGAAGGCCGTCATCCACAGCAGGAACCGTGCGGTGCCCATGTAGCGCGCGAACTTCTCCGCGAAGCGTCCGAACGCATCGGGGCTGACGCTCGGGCGCCGGACGAGCGGTCGGCGGACGTCGCGCGGGGTGTCGAGCCGCACGCGCGGCTCGGGACGGGGCTCAGGCATGCCGCACCGCCCGGTCGCGCCAGTTCTCCGGGAGCAGGTGGTCGAGCAGGTCGTCGACGGTGACGGCGCCGACAAGGTGGCCGCCCTCGTCGACGACGGGCGCCGCCACGAGGTTGTACGTCGCGAGGTGGGCCGCGACCTCGTCCAGGGTGTTGTCGGGGCGCAGCGACTCCAGCTCGCTGTCCAGCGCGCCCGCCACCAGGCTCGACGGTGGCTCGCGCAGCAGTCGCTGGATGTGGGCGACGCCGAGGAACTTGCCGGTCGGGGTCTCCAGCGGCGGCCGGCAGACGTAGACGAGAGCCGCGGCCGCGGGGGTGAGCTCCGGGTTGCGCACGTGCGCGAGCGCATCGGCGATGGTCGCGTCGGGGCCGAGGATCACCGGCTCGGGCGTCATCATCGCGCCGGCGGTGTTCTCCGCGTAGGACATCAGCCGCCTGACGTCCTCGGCCTCCTCGGGCTCCATCAGCTCGAGGAGCGTGGCAGCCGTCTCCGGCGGGAGGTCGGCGATGAGGTCGGCCGCGTCCTCGGGCGACATCTCCTCGAGGACGTCAGCGGCGCGCTCGGAGTCGAGGTGCTCGAGGATCTCGACCTGGTCGTCCTCGGGCAGCTCCTCGAGCACCTCGGCGAGGCGCTCGTCGTCGAGTCCGGCGACGACCTGGCGGCGGCGCTCCGGCGGGAGGTCGTGGATCATGTGAGCGGCATCGGCCGGGCGCATCTCGTTGATCGCGTGCAGCAGGTGGGTGGCCCCCTGCGTGGGGGAGCGCCGGGTCAGCCCGACGACGTCGTTCCACTCGGCGATGTGGGTCGGGCCACGGCGGCGCAGCGCCGCCCGCCCCTTCGACGCCTGCTCCTGGACGGCGACGCGGGAGAGCACCCAGTCCCGGTTGCGGGCCTGCTCCATCGCGACGTCGTAGACGGTGCCCGTGACGCCGGTGCTGCTGATGGTGACCTGCCGGTCGAGCATCTGTCCGATCACGAGCGTCTCGGTGGAGCGCTGCTCGAAGCGGCGCATGTTGAGCAGGCCGGTCGTGTAGACCTGCCCGGCGTCGACGTTGGTCACGCGCGTCATCGGGAGGAAGACCCGCCGGCGCCCGAACACCTCGGCGACGAGCCCGAGCACACGCGGCTGGCTCCGCTCGGCGCGCAGCGTGACCACCACGTCGCGCACCTTGCCGACCTGATCGCCCTGGGGGTCGAAGATCGGCAGCCCGGCGAGGCGGGCGAGGAAGACGCGGGACGGGGTGGTGCTCACAGGTGAACGCTAGCGGTCCGGATCACGCCGGTGACGGAGACGTTGCGATCATGCGTGGGCGTGTCCGGCTGCCCGAGGTGGGTGGAACAAGCGCGCCGAGCACCCCTGATCGCTCCACGACCGTCGATCGGTGACAATGAGGCAGTGCTGCGCCCCTCGCGTCCGGTGATCCTCGACGTCCTCGTCCTCGGGGCGATCGCGGCCGTCATCGCGGGACTGGTCGTGCTGCAGGTCAAGGGCAAGCCCGGAGAGGACCGCGCCGCGCCGTCCGCGCACCGGACGGGCGGCCCGGTCACGGACTCCTCGCTCGGCCCGAGCCCGACACCCGGCCCGACGACCGGCCAGCCCACCGCGTCGACGACCGGCCCCGCGTCGCCGGGCAGCGGCGGAGCCGTCGTACCGCAGCCGGGGTCGGAGGCGTCCGGCCTCGCCCAGTCGGCGCAGTCCCTCGCGGCGGCCCCGTCGATCTTCCGGATCGCGACGTTCAACGTCCTCGGCGCCTCGCACACCCGCAAGGGCGGCGACTCGTTCATCAAGACGCCGTACCAGAAGCGGATGGGGTACGCCGTGCGGGTGCTCGCCAACCATGCCGTCGACGTCGTGGGATTCCAGGAGTTCGAGCCGCCGCAGGCATCCGAGTTCGCACGCCTCATGGGTCCGGCGTGGGGCATGTTCCCGCGCCCGGGCAGCGGGCAGGCCGACGGCCGCCAGACGATCGCCTGGCGCGCCCAGACGCTGGAGCTGGTGCAGGCCAGCACGGTGACGTACCCCTACTTCCACGGGCAGGTCATCCACACGCCGGCCGTGCGGCTGCGGCTGCGCGGGACCGAGGACACGTTCTGGGTCATCAACGTGCACAACCCGGCCACGGGCTGCGCCGTCTGCGGCGGCAACAACGACCGCTGGCGCAACCAGTCGGTCGCCCGTGAGATCGCCGCGATCAAGCAGCTCAGCGCGGACGGGACGCCCGTCTTCCTCGTCGGCGACATGAACTCCAAGGGTGCCTTCTACTGCGACATGACGAGTGCCCTGCGGGTCGTCTTCGCTGCCGGCGGCGGCAGCGGGGCGGCAGGCTGCCAGCCGCCGCGGCCGACGCCGATCGACTGGATCCTGGCGACCAGGGGCGTCGCCTTCTCCGGCTACCTGAGCGACGACAGCGCACTCGTCGACGCGGCCTCGGACCACCCGGTCAACTCGGTCACCGCGATGCTGCCCTGAGCTGCCGGGCTCGCCGGGCCGCCTGGCCTAGGCAGGAGGGTCGGGGCAGAACCAGTACTTGTCCCCGTGCCGGGTGTAGCTCTTGCACTGCTCCGCAGCCGGCGCGATCGTCGCGCTTGCCGTGATGATGGGGTGGTCGGAGATGCGCGGCCCGTTGCGGGTCACGTAGTCGCGGTTGTAGTCGGCGAACGTGACCTGGGACGAGCCCCAGATCCAGTCGATCCACTCGTTGCCGGGCAGGTGGCACGAGCTGCCGACCCGGCGTACGCCGTCCGCGGAGTGCAGCCCCGAGGTGGCGTACCGGCACGCGTAGCTGCCGCGGTCGTTCATGTCGCCGGTGGTGAACATCGGCGTCCCGCCGGCGGTCAGCTGCCTGGCCAGCGCGATCTCGCGCTCGGTCGCCGCGGCCCGGTGTCCGCCGCACTTGCAGCCGAACACGTCGGCGGGGTTGTGGAAGTTGGAGAACCACGCCAGCCGGGTGGTGTGCAGGTTGCGCAGCAGCACGTACGGCATCTGGCGGGGCTTGCCGAAGAAGTACGGGATCGAGACCGTCCGGCCCTCGACGAGCGACCAGTCGCTCGGGTCCCAGGCGATGGAGTTCTCGCCGTTCAGGCTGCCCTGGCTGGTGCCCGGGTAGACGTCGAAGCCGCCTGCTCCGGACAGGAACGCGCCGACCTGGTTGGACTGGAACTCCTGCAGGCCGACGACGCTGACGCCCTTGCGGCGTACGAGCGCCCCCGCCCGGGCTGCGCGGGCGGGGCCGGCGGCGGCGCCCGACTTGCCGGTGTGGCTCGAGCCGAGGACGTTCATCGAGGAGATCGTGAACGTGGTCGGCTCCGTCGGATCGGCCTCGACGAGGTGCAGGCCCTGCTTCGCGAACTTCGCCTTCATCTCGGGCAGCGTCAGGATGCGGTCCTTGAAGTGGACCGCGGGCACGACCGACTGCGGGAGCGCCGCGGCCGAGGTGGCCTCGGTCGCCCCAGTCGCCCCGGCCGACCCAGTGGTGCCGGCCGACCCGGTGGTGCCGGGTCCGGAGGCTGGGCCGTGCGTCTGCTCCTTCGCCGGTTGCGAGCCGGCGTCGAGGAGGGAGAGCGCGCCGTCCTGGACGCCGAGGTTGACCCCGACGACGACTCCGACGGCGAGCAGTGCGACGGCCACTGCCGCGGCGCGAAACCGGCGGCTGAACCGTTCGGTGGCGGTGCGCGAGCGGCGGCGTCGAGCCGCCTCGTGTGTCGCGTGGGGGTGGTGGTGCGAGTGTCCGCGGGCAGCGTGCGACGCTCGGCGTGCGCCTTCTCGCCGACCCACCTGCTGACCTCCCCTGCTCCCGCTGACACGCCGGAGCCGAGGTGTGATCCTAGTCGAGCGGCCATGCCCCGCCGGAATCCTCCGAACGGGCATGACGGCACGGTCCGGCACCGGGACCGTCTCCGTGTGAAGGACGCCACACGCCACCGACCGCTACCGACCGGTAGCCTCGGCCGGGTCCGACCGCCGAACGCTGAGGAGCATCATGGGTCGCCTTGCCCAGACCGAAGGTCTCACCGATGTGCAGGACGAGATCCTCAAGACGATCCACCAGTTCGTCGAGGACAAGATCATCCCGGTGGCGCAGGAGCTGGAGCACTCCGACACCTACCCCACCGAGATCATCGAGGGGCTCAAGGAGCTGGGCGTCTTCGGTCTGACGATTCCCGAGGAGTTCGGTGGCCTGGGCGAGTCGCTGCTGACGTACGCGCTGGTGGTCGAGGAGATCGCCCGCGGCTGGATGAGCGTCTCGGGTGTGATCAACACGCACTTCATCGTGGCGTACCTGCTGATGCAGCACGGGACGGATGAGCAGAAGCAGAAGTACCTGCCGCGGATGGCGACCGGTGAGGTCCGGGGTGCGTTCTCGATGTCGGAGCCGGGTCTGGGCTCGGACGTGTCGGCGGTCTCGACCAAGGCCACGAAGCTCGAGGACGGCTCGTACTCCATCACCGGGCAGAAGATGTGGCTGACCAACGGCGCCACCTCGACGCTGGTCGCCCTGCTGACCAAGACCGGCCCAGAGGATGGACAGAGTGGGAATGACTCGGTCTACAAGCAGATGACGACGTTCCTGGTGGAGAAGGAGCCCGGCTTCGGCGAGACCGCGCCGGGCGTCACCGTGCCCGGCAAGCTCGACAAGATGGGCTACAAGGGCGTCGAGACCACCGAGCTCATCCTCGAGGACCACCGCATCGGTGCCGACCAGATCCTGGGCGGGGAGCCGGGCAAGGGCTTCTTCCAGATGATGGACGGTGTCGAGGTGGGCCGGGTCAACGTGGCCGCCCGCGCGTGTGGCCTGCAGATCCGCGCGTTCGAGCTCGGTGTCGCCTACGCCCAGCAGCGCAAGACGTTCGGCAAGCCGATCGTGGAGCACCAGGCGATCCTGTTCCGGATCGCGGAGATGGCGACCAAGGTCGAGACCAGCCACACGATGATGGTCCGCGCGGCGCGCCTGAAGGACACCGGCCAGCGGATGGACGTCGAGGCCGGGATGGCCAAGATGGTCGCCAGCGAGTACGCCAACGAGGTCGTGGAGGACTCCTTCCGCATCCACGGCGGCTACGGCTACTCCAAGGAGTACGAGATCGAGCGGCTGTACCGCGAGACCGCGTTCATGCTCATCGGCGAGGGCACCAGCGACATCCAGAAGATGATCATCGGCCGCAGCCTGCTCAAGGACTACGGGCTCAAGGGCTGAGCCCGCTCGCGGAGGAGCCGTTCGCTAGCCTGACCCATCATGGCTGAGCGCGTCGTCCTCCATGTCGGGCTGATGAAGTCCGGCACGAGTCATCTCCAGGCGCGCCTCGCCGGCGCCCGGGAGGGCCTGGCGTCGGCCGGCTTCCTCTTCCCCGGCGCGAGCTGGCGCGACCAGGTGAACGCCGTCAGCGACGCGCTGGGCAGGCGGCAGCGCGCGCACGGGGAGTTCGAGGGCGTCTGGGAGCGGATGGTCCGCGAGATCGACGACTTCGACGGCACCGCCGTCATCTCGATGGAGTTCCTCGCCGCAGCGGGCGCCGACAAGCTGCGCGACGTCGTCGAGTCGTTCCCGTCGGCGCGCGTCGAGGCGGTCCTGACCGTGCGCGACCTCGGTCGCACGGTCCCGTCCATGTGGCAGGAGACCCTGAAGAACGGCCGCACCTGGCCGTGGCGGGACTACGTCGACGGGATCCGCGCCCGAAGTGGCCCCGGCGAGGTCTTCTGGCGTGAGCAGGACGCGGTCGAGGTGGCCCGCAAGTGGGCTGACCTGATCGGCACCGACGCGGTGACCGTCGTGACCCTGCCGCGCACGGCCGCCGACCCCGAGCTGCTGTGGCACCGTTTCTGCGAGGCGACCGGCCTGCCGCCGGACGCCGCCGCACCGCCGGAGAGCGGCAACGAGTCGCTGGGAGCCGCCTCCGCGCTGCTCATGGAGCGGCTCAACCATCGCGTCGGGGACCTGGCCTGGCCCGACTACTCGCGCCACGTGAAGTTCGGCGTCGCGAAGACGATCCTGCCGCGACACCGCCGTGACGAGCCGGCGATCGGGTTCAGGACCAGCCGATGGGTGCGCCGCGCCGCCGAGGAGCAGCAGGCCGGGCTGCTCGCGACAGGTGTCCGCGTCGTCGGCGACCTGACCGACCTCGAGCCCGTGGCGGTCCCGGGGGAGAGCCCTGACCGGATCCCGGTCGAGGCGCAGCTCGAGGCCGCCCTCCACGCGATCGAGGAGCTGGTCCGGCGCAACGTGCGCGACGACCGTCGAGGGGCCCAGCAGTGACGCGACCGCTCTTCGTCCACCTCGGTTGCAGCAAGACCGGCACCTCGTCGCTCCAGGCGGGGATGTGGCGCTCCGTGGACGCGATGCGGGCCGTCGGCGTCGGCCTCCCCTTCACCGACCGCGACGAGCACATGGCCCAGCTGGTGCGGCCGCTCGGCTGGCAGCCTGTCGAGGGGTTCGTCGGCCAGCCAGACGAGGCTCGGCTCGCGCGCGCCGCCGATCGGCTGCGATCGACGCCCGGAGAGCGGGTGCTGGTCAGCAACGAGGATCTCGCCGAGCTCACGCCCGGGAGCGCGGCACGCCTCGCGGAGCTCGCCGCCGAGGCGGGTCTCGACCTGCGCCTCGTGCTCACGGTCCGGGGCTGGGCGGACCAGCTGCCGTCGGAGTACCAGCAGTTCCTCAAGCACCGGATGACGCTCACGTATCCCGACTTCGTCCAGTCGGTGCGCGATCGCGCCGGCGAGTGGGCCGAGCGGTTCTGGCGCCGGCAGGACCCGGTGCGTGTCCTCGACGCGTGGAGCGGCCTGGTGCCGCCCGAGAAGGTGCACGTCATCGGCGTGCCGTCGTACGCGAAGGATCCCGACGGCGTCTTCCGGATCATGGGGGAGACCGTCGGCTTCGACCACACGGTCGTGGCGCGCCCCGCAGGGGCGCTCAACTCCTCCTTCGGCGTTGTCGAGGCCGAGGTCTGGCGCCGTGTGAACGTGGCCCTGGGCGACAGGCTGCCCCGGTTCACGAGGGAGTACGGCGCGTCGCTGCGGCTGCCCTTCGAGCGCGGGGTGCTGCCGAAGCTCGCCAGCCCGCGGATCGGGCTCCCCGACGACGTGGTGCCGTGGCTGCAGGAGCACGGGCGGGGCAACGTCGCGACCCTGCGCGAACGCGGCTACGACCTGGTCGGCGACCTCGACCGGCTCGTCCCGGACGACGACGCGGGTCGTCCGGTCGTGGTCCCCAGCGAGCGCGAGGTGGCCGATGCCGCGGCCCGGGCGCTCGCCGACCTGGCGGTGCGCCACAACGAGCGGGTGACGACGATCCGGGCCAGGCTGACGGCGCCACGGGCGGAGGCCCCGCGCTCACGCTGGCTGCGACGGTCCCGGTGACGCGTCGTGGCTGACCGTGTGGTCCTGCACGTCGGGACGATGAAGTCGGGCACCACCAGCCTCCAGGAGCTGCTCTTCGCCAACCGGCCGGCGCTCCAGTCTCAGGGCCTCCTCGTGCCGGGGCACACCTGGGGCGACCAGGCCCGTGCGGTGACCGAGGTCGCCCGGACGGCTCGCGTGACCGGCGCGCTCTGGTCCGCGCTGCGCGACGAGATCGCCGCGCACGACGGTCCGGCGGTCGTGTCGATGGAGTATCTCGCCCCGCTCCCGCCGGCCCTCGTCGCCGCCGTCGTCGCCAGCCTCGGGGACACCCGGGTGGAGGTCGTGCTGACCGTCCGCGACCTGAACCGCACCCTCGTCTCGATGTGGCAGGAGACGATCCAGAACGGGCGCTCGTGGACGTGGGCCGACTACCTCGACGGCGCCCGCCGCGCCCGTCCGCGTCGCCGTGTGCCGCGTGTCGTTCCCGAGGCTGGACGCACGTTCTGGAAGCAGCAGGACGTCGTCGGCCTCGTGCGGACCTGGGGGGCCGCGGCCGGACCGGGGTCGGTGAGCGTGGTGACGGTGCCGCCGCCCGGCGCGCCGAGGGACGAGCTGGCCGCCCGCTTCGGGCGGGCCGTCGGGTTCTCCTCCGATGGGCTGCTCTCGGGGGAGTCGGCCAACGCCTCGCTCGGGCTGACGTCGGCCGTGCTGCTGCAACGCGTGAACGCCGAGCTCGCCGACCGGGGCGTGAGCCTGGACGCCGGCAAGCGCCTGCGCAAGCGGGTGCTCGCCAAGCAGATCCTCGCGGCGCGCGCCGCGACCGAGCCCCGCATCGGTCTCCCCGTGGAGCGCTGGGTCAGGTCGTACGCCGCCGGCACGGTGCGTCGGCTCGCCGCCGAGGTGCCCCGACTCGAGGGCTCGTGGGCCGACCTGACCCCGGTCGACGTGCCCGGCTCCGTGCCCGCGACGGTCGACGACACGGCTCTGACAGACACCGCCGGCCGCGCGTTCGCCGAGCTCCGCACGGTGCTCGCCGAGCGCGGGGTCACCCCGCCTGAGGAGTGGCCGGTGGGCGCCTCCGGCGATCGGGCCGTCGCGGCCCTGGCCGGTTTGGTGGCGGCCGGAGTGCGCGCGGGGGTGACGGCATGACCGGGCTCCGCGGCCTGCTCCGGCGCCGGGGTGGCGGTCGGCGTACGGGTGTCGCGGCGGTGACCGTGGTGCGCGACGAGCCCGAGATGCTGCCCCGGTGGGTCGCCCACTACGGCCGCGAGGTCGGCCTGGACCACCTGGTGGTCGTCGACGACGGGTCGAGCGACGGCTCGACGGACGGACTGCCGTGCCGGGTGGTGCGCAATCCCGGGTTCCCCGACGGTGACTTCGAGCGCGCCCGGATGAGACTGGTCAGCGAGCTGGCCAGCGACCTGCTGCGCACCCACGAGGCGGTGGTGTTCACCGACGTCGACGAGTTCCTCCTCGCCGACCCGGCCCGGCACGACGGCCTCGCCGGGCTGCTCGAGGCGCGGCCGGGCGTCGATGTGCTCGCCGGGCTCGCCCTCAACGTCGTCCACCACGTCGGCCACGAGCCGCCCCTCGACCCCGCGCGGCCCGTGCTCGGCCAGCGTCGTCTCGCGGTGTTCGTCCCGACGCTGTGCAAGCCCTCGCTCAAGCGCGTCGACGCGCCGTGGCGACGAGCCTCGCACGGCATCGCAGCACCGTTCACCCCCGACCGCGACCTCTTCCTGGTCCACCTCAAGTACGCCGACGCCGATCTCCTGCGCGCCACGGCGGACCGGCGGCACGCCGTCCACGAGCGGTCGGGGCTGACCGAGCAGAGCGCGTGGGCACGCACCGGCGACGAGCTGGTGGCCGAGCTCGCGACGTTCGTGCCGGACAGCCTCGGGAGTCCGGAGGACGTGCCCGAGTTCGACCCCGGATCGGTCGACCTCGGCGCACTGGTCGAGCAGCGCGGCGAGACGTTCCTGGCCGTCGGACGTCGCCAGCTCACGGTGATGCGCGCGGGACACGTCGTGCGCGTGCCCGACCGGCTGCTCGGCCGGGTATGAGTTTTCCCACGGGCGCGGCTGTTCCACCCGGCTCGCGGGTTGGCCATCATGGGGCCGGCTACTGCCAGGTGATGCGGAGGACGACGTGACCAAGACCAACCCGGGCAACTACTTCGAGGACTTCGCCGTCGGCCAGGTCATCGAGCACGCGACGCCGCGCACGGTCACGGAGGGCGATCGGGCGCTGTACGGCGCGATCTACCCGACCCGGTTCGCGCTGCCGTCCTCGGCGGCGTTCGCGCGGGCGGTCGGCCTCGACCCGCACCCGGTGGAGGAGCTCGTCGCGTTCCACATCGCGTTCGGCAAGACGGTGCCCGACATCTCGCTCAACGCGGTCGCCAACCTGGGCTACGCCGAGTGCCGCTTCCACCGGCCCGTGGTGCCGGGCGACACGCTCTCGACGCGGTCCGAGGTGATCGGGCTCAAGCAGAACTCCAATGGCAGGTCGGGCGTCGTCTACGTGCGCTCCACCGCCACCAACCATCGCGGAGAGGTCGTCATCGACTGGGCGCGCTGGGTGATGGTGCACAAGCGCGACGCCGCCTCGCCGGCCCCGGAGACGGTCATCCCCGAGCTCGCAGCGGCGGTCGCGCCCGAGGACCTGGTCGTGCCTCCGGGCATGAGCTTCACGGCGTACGACTTCGCGGCGGCGGGCGAGCCGCACCGGCTCGACGACTACGAGGTGGGCGAGCGCATCGACCACGTCGACGGCGTCACGATCACCGACGCCGAGCACATGATGGCGACCCGACTGTGGCAGAACACCGCCAAGGTGCACTTCAACACGCAGGCACGGCCCGACGGCAACCGGCTCGTGTACGGCGGCCACGTGATCTCGCTGGCCCGGGCGCTCTCGTTCAACGGCCTCGCCAACGCCCAGCTCCTCGCCGCGATCAACGCCGGCTCCCACGTCGCGCCTGCCTTCGCCGGTGACACGGTCTACGCGTGGAGCGAGGTCCTCGACAGGGCGGAGACGGCCGTGCCGGGGGTGGGTGCGCTGCGGCTGCGCCTGGTGGCCACCAAGGGGCGTGACGAGTCGATGACGCTGCGGGGCGAGGACGGCACGTACGCCGACGGCGTGCTGCTCGACCTGGACCACTGGGCGCTCGTGCCGCGCTGAGCGCAGGACGAACCGCCGGCGCCGCGCGTGGCCGGGTGTGACAGTGTGGGCGCATGACCGAATCGAGCAACGACGACATCAAGGCCAAGATGCGCGAGGCACTCGACAAGAAGCAGGCCAACGACCGCGGCGTCGACCACGCGGACCACGACCGCGGTCGGTCCGAGGAGCACGGCCCCGCCGGCGGGAAGCGCGTCCACCGGCGCAAGTCGGGCTGAGTCGCCCTACCGGGTGCCGACCCCGCTCCGGGAGGCGCCCGTCAGCGCGACCGGCGCGAAGAATCGCGCCAACGGCAGCATCGCGAGCAGCAGCACCATGGGCACGGCGAAGCCGATCCGCAGGCTGCCCGCGCCCACGAGCCCGGTGAGCACCGACCCGAGCAGCGCGCCGACGTAGTTGAACTGGTTGAAGCGCGCGATCACGGCGTCCACGCGTGCCTGCTGTCCGCCGGCGATCCGAGCGGCGGCTGAGAAGCTCAGCGGCGCGATCACCGCGACACCGGTGCCGAGGATGGTGAAGCCCAGCACCGCCACCGGCCAGGTGGGCGCGAAGACGACGACGGCCAGCGCGGCGCTGCCGATCAGCGCCCCGACGCGCAGCACCGGCACGGCGCCGTACCGCGCCACGAGGCTGTCGCCGGCCACACGCGTGACCAGACTCGCGATCAGGTAGGGGAACGTCGCGAGCGCGACCAGCCGGTGCGGGGTGTCGAAGACGTCGTCGAGGTAGGTCGGCCCCCAGGTCTGCGCGGCGGTGTCGACCATGTAGAAGAGCACCATCCCGAGGCCGACCATCAGGATCGGTCGCCAGGGGATCTCACCGGCCGCACCGGTGTCCACGACCGTGTGGTCGCGGGGGAGGTACGGCGCCAGGGCGACCGCGACCGGCACGACGGCGACCAGCCCGGTCAGCGCGAGGGGAGTGTCGCCGGCGGCGAGCGCCAGCCCGGCGCCCACCACGCCGCCCATCGTCCACGCCCCGTGGAACGACGGCAGGATCGGCCGGCCGTAGCGGTGCTCGACGGCGACCCCCTGCATGTTGGTCGCCGCGTCGACGACACCCAGCGCGACGCCGTACACCGCGAGGCCGCCGACGAAGAACCCGAACGCGGGAGCGCCCGCGGCGACCGGCACCGACACCGCGATGCCGAGCAGCCCCACGCGAAGCAGCCCGGCACTCGGCGCGCGCCGCGCCAGCTGCTCCGCGACGACCGACCCGACGCCGGCCAGCAGCACGATCATCAGCAGCACCAGCGAGAGGCCGACCTCACTCAGATCCCAGTGGTCGCGGAACCTCGGCAGCCGCGTCGTGAGACTGACGAACACCAGTCCCTGGGTGGCGAAGGCGGCGGCGACGGCGGCACGGTGGCGGCCCAGACCGGGAGTCGTGGCCAAGGTCATGGGCAGAGACTGCCAGACCCGGTGCCCGCCGCTCTGCCAAACTGGGCCGCGATGACGGATCTCTACCTGGTCCGGCACGGCGCCACCGAGTGGAGCATCGCCGGCCGGCACACCGGAACCACCGACCTGCCGCTGCTCCCCGAGGGCGAGGACACCGCTCGCGCCCTCACCGAGCGGCTCCGCGACGCCGACTTCGGGCTGGTGCTCACCTCGCCCCGGCAACGCGCACGACGCACCGCCGAGCTCGCCGGCTTCCCCGACGCTGTCGTCGACGACGACCTCGCGGAGTGGGACTACGGAGACTACGAGGGGGTGACCACCGAGGCGATCCGCGAGAAGGACCCCGGCTGGACGATCTGGAGCGGTGTCACGCCCGGCGGGGAGACCCCGGAGCAGGTCGGTGACAGGCTCGACCGGGTGATCGAGCGGGTGCGCGCGACCCACGGCGACGCCCTCGTCTTCGGCCACGGCCATGCGCTGCGGGCGCTCGCCGCCCGCTGGCTCGGCCTGCCGGTGGCCGAGGGCCGGCTGCTGAAGCTGGACACCGCCACGCTGTCCGTGCTCGGGTTCGAGCGCGAGCAGCCGGTCGTCCTGCGCTGGAACTCCTGATCGGGTCTTGACGGTCCTCTCCGAGGCGGCCACCGTGGGCGGGTGACGCCCGGCTGCCCGCGTTGCCAGACCCCGGTCGCCTCGGTCGAGGGATCCGGCGGCACGTGGTCGTGCCCCGAGCACGGATCGGTCTCCCCGCTGTGGCGGCCCGGCGAGGCGACGTACGACGAGTTCGCGGCCCATCTCGAGCTCGCGGGCACCTTCCCGACGTACCTGCCCTGGCCGCTGAGCCCCGGCTGGCGGCTCACCGACTTCGGCGTCGTGGAGGGCGAGGCGACCTACACCTGCGTCTCCGGCACGAGCGAGCTCGACGGGCCGGTCGACGTCATCGTCGTCGCCGAGGAGCCGACGACAGGACTCGGCTCGCGCTGCGCGGGCACCGTGCACGACGACCCCGGGCACGAGCTCGGCGACGGTCCGCCGGCCTCCAAGGTGCGCCTCGACGGCCAGCCGGTGTCGCTGTGGCCGGTGTCGACGAGCGACGCCGGCACGGGGACGGCCTCGGAGTGGGACAGGTCGGTGCTGGCCGGCGAGGGCGGCGGCCGGTGGCTGTGGATGGTGATGAGACCGGCCTCCGCGCTGCTCCTGCTGCGTGATCCGTGGCTGCTGCGCGACGTGTCGACCCTCGGGCCGGCCCTGCTCGACGTGCCGTTCGGGGGCCCGGCGCCGTCCTGGTGACCGGCGACCACCACTATCCTCAGCGGGTGCGCATCGACCTCCACACCCACTCGCGGGTGAGTGACGGGACCGACTCGCCGGAGGAGCTGGTGCGCGCGGCCCGGGCGGTCGGGCTCGACGTGGTCGCGTTGACCGATCACGACACCGCCGCCGGGTGGGACGAGGCCGCGGCAACCGCCCACGAGATCGGCATCGAGCTGGTCCGCGGCATGGAGATCAGCACTCTGCACCAGGGCAGGAGCGTCCACCTGCTGGGCTACCTGCCGGACCCGACGTACGAGCCTCTCGACCGGGAGCTGCGGCACATCCTGGACGGGCGGGGACAGCGGCTGCCGATGATGGTCGACCGGCTGCGCGGCCTGGGCATCGCGATCACCGTCGACGACGTGCTCGCAGTGTCGCAGGATGCCGCCGCCTCCGGCCGGCCGCACGTCGCGGACGCGCTCGTCCGGCAGGGCGTCGTCGCCGACCGCGACGAGGCGTTCGACACGCTGCTCGCGGCCGGTCGGCCGGCGTACGTCGGGCGCTATGCCGTCGCGCTGGACGAGGCGATCCGCCTGGTCACCGCGGCGGGTGGTGTCTCGGTCATCGCCCACGTCTGGGGCCGGAGCCGCTCCGAGCACCCCGACGAGGCCGAGCTCGCCGCCCTCCAGGAGGTCGGACTGACCGGCCTCGAGGTCGACCACCAGGACCACGCCCCGGAGCGCCGCGAGCGACTTCGCGGCATCGCCCGCGACCTCGGCTTGGTCGTCACCGGCTCGAGCGACTACCACGGCACCGGGAAGACGCAGCACGACCTCGGCATCAACACGACCGCCCCGGAGGACTACCACCGCCTGCTCGAGGCGGCCGCGGCGGCGTCGGCCGCGAGCGGGCGAGAGACCCCGGAGGTCGTCAGGTGAACGTCACCCTCATGGTCGAGGTCTTCGTGACCCTCTTCGTCATCATGGACCCGGTCGGCACCGTGCCCATCTTCCTGTCGCTCACCTCGGGCCGCTCAGCGGCCACCGCTCGTCGCGCTGCCTGGCAGGCGGTGCTCGTGGCGTTCTTCGTGATCGTCGTCTTCGCCGTGTTCGGGCAGGGGATCCTGGACTACCTGTCGATCTCGCTGGCGGCGCTCCAGTGCGCGGGCGGCCTGCTGCTCCTGCTCGTCGCGCTCGAGCTGCTCACCGGCAACGACGAGGAGCCGACCGCGACGACCGGCACCAACGTCGCGCTCGTGCCACTGGGCACGCCGCTCCTCGCGGGTCCCGGCGCGATCGTCGCGACGATGGTCTTCACGCGGCGCGTGCACGACGTCGGCGACCTGGCGGCCGTGGCGCTCGGCATCATCGGCGTGCACATCGTCCTGTGGGCGGCGATGCGCTTCTCGCTTCCGATCCTCCGGCTCATCCGCGAGAGCGGCGTCATGCTCGTCACGCGGATCGCGGGTCTGCTCCTGTCGGCGATCGCCGTGCAGATGGTCGCCGACGCAGTCCGCGCCTTCATCGAGAGCTAGCTAGCGGCGGCCGAGCCCCTGGAAGCGCTGCAGCAGACGGGTCGGGGTCGCCCGCGCGAGGGTCGCGATCACCTTGTACTGCGGCGACGGGATCGAGAAGACCTTGCCCTTGTCGTAGTCGGCCAGCGCCTCGCGCACCAGGTCGTCCACGTCGAGCCACATCCAGTCCGGCGCGGACCCGCGCTGGACGCCCATCCGCTCGTGGAACTCGGTCTTGGTGAAGCCCGGCAGCAGCGCCGTCACGGTCACGCCCTGCGGTCCGTACTCGTGGTGGGCCCACTCGGTGAAGCTGTTCACCCAGGCCTTGGCGGCGCTGTAGGTCCCGCGCGGGAGGTACGACGCCACGCTGCCGACGTTGATCACGCCGCCGGTGCCCCGCTCGACCTGGGCGCCGAGCGCCGCGTGGCTCAGCCGCAGGGGAGCGATGACCAGCAGGTCGGTCATCGCCGTCTCGTCGTCGGCGGAGTTGTCCAGGAACCGCTTCTTCAACCCGAAGCCGGCGTTGTTGACCAGGAGGTCGACCGGCCGCTCGCGGCTGGCGAGCCGCTCCTCAACGATCGCGAGGTCGGCGCGGTCGATCAGGTCGGCGGGGAGCACCTCGACGGAGACGCCGTACGTCGTCCTGAGCTCGTCGGCGACCTCCCCGAGCCGCTCCGCGTTGCGCGCGACGAGGACGAGGTCGTCGCCGCGATCGGCGAGCTGGCGGGCGAAGGCGAGTCCGATGCCGGCCGTGGCGCCGGTGACGAGTGCGGTCGACATGGGTCACAGTCTGGCGCACGGGTGAGGCGCGTCGGGCATGATGGCCCCGATGACCATCACGCTCGCGGTCGCCAACCAGAAGGGCGGCGTCGCCAAGACCACCTCCGTGGCCTCGATCGGCGCTGCGCTCGCCGAGCTGGGCCAGAAGGTGCTCCTCGTCGACCTCGACCCCCAGGCGTGCCTGACCTTCTCGCTCGGCATCGACCCGGAGGACCTGGAGCTGTCCGTGCACCAGGTGCTGACCAAGGGTGTCGATGTCGAAGCGGTCATCCTCGAGACCGAGGACGGCGTCGACCTGCTGCCGGCCACGATCGACCTGGCTCGCGCGGAGGCTGATCTGCTCACCCGCACCGGTCGTGAGCATGCGATCAAAGCGGCCCTGGAGGGCGTCGTCGACTACGACTGGGTGCTGCTGGACTGCCCGCCGTCGCTGGGTGTTCTGACGGTCGCCGCACTGACCGCGGCCGACGGCGTGCTGATCCCGCTCCAGTGCGAGACCCTCTCGCACCGTGGCGTCGGACAGCTGCTCGACACGGTGCACGACGTACGCCGCTTCACCAACAAGGGGCTCGAGGTGTGGGGCGTCCTCCCGACCCTCTATGACGGCCGGACGACCCACGCCCGGATGGTGCTCGACACCATCGCGGAGACCTACGACCTCGACGTCATCGAGCCGCCGATCCCGAAGACGATCAAGTTCGCCGAGGCACCGGCGGCGGGTCGGTCGATCCTGGCGACGGCCCGCTCGAGCAAGGGGGCCAAGGCCTATCGCGAGGTGGCCGCGAACCTCGTCGCGCGCGGCAAAGCGGGCCCGCCGATCCGCTGAGACGAGAAGTGGCGACCTCGGCCACGCCCTGGTGTCAGGACGCGGCCGAAGTCGCCACTTTCAGACGTGCTGCTCTGCTCAGCTCTCGACGGTCGCGGTCGCAGCGCCGGTGTCGGAGCCGCTGCCCGAGGGGCGCCGGCGACGGCGCCGGTTGCGCGACGCCGGCTTCGACTCACCGTCGGCCGGAGCCGAAGCAGTGCTCGCGTCGGTCGTCGCCTCGGTGTCCGCGCCGCCCTCCACGGGGCGCCCGCCGCGGGAGCGGGTACGGCTGCGGTTGCGGTCACGCTCGCGCGGCGCGCGCTCGGAGCGCTCGTCGCCGGACCTGCCCGCGGGCTTGGTGGAGGGCTTCTCCGAGGGGGGCTTGATCCGGCCCTTGGTGCCCTTCGGGATGCCCATCTCGTGGAGGAAGTGCTCCGAGGAGGAGTAGGTCTCGACCAGCTCGTCGAACGGCAGGTCGAGCGCCTTGTTGATCATCTTCCACTTGTGGATGTCGGCCCAGTCGACCAGCGTCACGGCGATGCCGGAGGCGCCGGCACGGCCGGTGCGGCCGATCCGGTGGACGTAGGTCTTCTCGTCGTCCGGGGTCGTGTAGTTGATGACGTGGGAGACGCCGGTGACGTCGATGCCGCGAGCCGCGACGTCGGTCGCGACCAGGACCTGCACCTTGCCGTCGCGGAAGCGCTGCATCGCCTTCTCGCGTGCCACCTGCGCCATGTCGCCGTGCAGGGGAGCGGCCGGGAAGCCGCGGTCGGCGAGGTCCTCGGCGACGCGCTGGGCCTGCCGCTTGGTCCGGGCGAAGACGACGACCTTGTCGACGTCCTCGGCCTGGAGGATGCGCCCGATCATCTCGGGCTTGTCGAGGTCGTGCGCCTGGTAGACGAACTGCGCGGTGGCAGGCACCGTGGCGTTCTCGTACGACGACTCGGCGCGGATGTTCATCGGGTGGCGCATGTACATGCGCGCCAGCGACACGATCGGTCCGGGCATCGTCGCCGAGAAGAGCATGGTCTGGCGCGTCTCGGGGGTCAGCTTGATGAGCCGCTGGATGTCCTCGAGGAAGCCGAGGTCGAGCATCTCGTCGGCCTCGTCGAGGACGAGCGCGTGCACGTGGGACAGGTCGAGGAGCCGGCGGTTGGCGAGGTCGATGAGGCGACCGGGCGTGCCGACGACGATGTCGACGCCGGCCTGGAGGGCCTCGATCTGCGGCTCGTAGCCGACACCGCCGTACACGGTGAGGACGCGGAGACCGCGGTCCGCGGAGGCGATGGCGAGGTCGCCGGAGACCTGGAGCGCGAGCTCACGGGTCGGCGCGACGATGAGCGCCTGCGGCTTGCCCTGCGGCAGCTCGGTGTAGTCGGGGTCCTTGGGGGAGACGCTGCGCTGCACCACGGGGATGCCGAAGGCGAGCGTCTTGCCGGTGCCGGTGCGGGCCTGACCGATCAGGTCGGTGCCCATCAGTGCGACGGAGAGGGTCATCTCCTGGATCGCGAACGGTGTGGTGATGCCCTTGCGTTCGAGCGCGTCACAAATCTCGGGGTGCACCCCGAGCTCTCGGAAGGTGGTCATATTTCGCTTTCGTATGCCCGGCCGTCTCGCCGGGTTGCTGGTCCGTGCGGCGGAGGCACTCACAGCTTCGAAGCGATCAGCGCTGCGCCGCGCACATACAGGCCGCGCCGTGTTGCGGAAGGGCACAGCCGATCAATCGTCGGCCATTCTATCGGTAGGGTGACACCGTGCCTGCATCGGTGGATCCCGTCACCTTCCCGGACCCCGTCTACCGCGAGGCGGTCATCGACCTCCTGGCCGCGGTCGGGTACGGCGAGGTGAGCGCCTTCGAGCGACTGGCCGAGGACGCCAGGCTGGCGCCGACCCTCGAGGACAAGGTCGCGCTGGGCCTCTTCGCCTCGGCGCAGATCGGCAAGGTCGAGCCGATCCGGCTCCGGCTCACCGAGCTCGGCGCGGACCCGTTCGCAGCGATGGAGGCGTTCCGCGACGGGTTCGAGTCCTTTCACACCCACACGGCGCCGAGCGACTGGTGGGAGGGCCTCGTCAAGGCGTACGTCGGCGACGGGCTGGCCAACGACTTCTACCGCGAGATCGCGGCATTCCTCGATCCGCAGACCCGCGACCTCGTCCTGACCTCGCTGGAGGACGCCGGCCACGCCGAGTTCGTCGTCGAACGCGTCCGTGCCGGCATCGAGGCCGACCCCCGGCTCGCCGGGCGGCTGGCCCTGTGGGGCCGCCGGCTGATGGGGGAGGCGCTCACCGAGGCCCAGCGGGTCGCCGCCGACCGCGACGCGCTGTCCGCGCTGCTCGCGGGGGGCACCGACATGCCCGGACTCGACCTCGCGGCGATCGGGCGGATGTTCACCCGTCTGACGGAGCGGCACGTGGAGCGGATGACGGGCCTCGGCCTCGAGCACTGAGCAACGCCGACTCGGCGCTTGTGCACCGACATGCACCCGAGCCCGCGGCCGGACGGCCGCGGGCTCGGGTGCACAAGCGCCGACTCGGCGTCGGTCAGGCGCGCCTGTCGCGCCCGGTGACGAACGACGCGGCCATGACGGCCAGTGCGGCGACGACGATCTGCCAGACGTGGCGCCACCAGTCGATGCCCTTGGTGGTGTTGTCCCAGCCGTAGTCGGGGTTGCCCTTGACGTTGTTCGCAACGCCGAAGAGCGCGTAGTAGAGCACGCTGCCGACCAGCATCCCGACGATGCCGCAGACGACGACGAGCCAGAACGGGATGTTGTCACGGTGGCCCGGGGCGAAGAACTTCCCGAGCGACCCGATGATCACACCTCCGACGAGGGTGACGATGATCGTCCAGAGCATGGGGCTTCCCTTCGGTGGTCGACGGAGGCAGCGGCGTCTGCCGCTCCCTCACTGATCCTGCACCTGCTGGGACGCGATTGCACGGACCCCATGACGCGGTCCGCGCGGCGTGTTCAGCTGCGGAAGCCGACGTGGCCGGTGGTGCCCGTGCCGAGCTCGATGTAGGCGATCTTCTCCGCCGGGATGAACATCTTGCGACCCTTGGTGTCGGTCAGGCTGAGCAGTCCGCCGGCGGCGAGGGCGTCCGCGACCTGCTTCTCGACGGACTCGGCCGTCTCGTCGGTCTCCAGGACCAGCTCGCGCTGCGCGTGCTGGACGCCGATCTTGACCTCCACGGGAACTCCTTCTTGTGGCTGGGGGTGGTTCAGTGCTCGTCGGTCTTCGGGTAACCGCGGATGCCGCGCCACGCGAGGCCGGCGACCAGAGCCGCTGCCTCGTCGCGGCCGATGCCGCCGTTCTCGTCCAGCCAGAACCGCGAGCTGACCTGCGCCATTCCCACGAGGGAGACGGCGAGGAGGCGAGAGGCGACGTCGGGCAGGCCGGTGTCGTCGTGGATGACCTCCGCGATGGCCTCCGCGCACTCGTTGGTGACGCGGTCGACCTGCTGGCGCACGGCCGGCTCGTTGGTGAGGTCGGACTCGAAGACCAGTCGGAAGGCGCCGGACTCGCTGGCGACGTACGAGTAGAAGGCGTCGATCGTCGCCGCCACCCGCTGCTTGTTGTCGTGGGTGGAGTCGAGTGCGTCGCGGCACTTGCGGATGATCGTGTCGCAGGACTGCTCCAGGAGCGCGAGGTAGAGCTCGAGCTTGCCGGGGAAGTGCTGGTAGAGCACGGGCTTCGAGACTCCGGCCTTGTCAGCGATGTCGTCCATCGCCGCGGCGTGGTAGCCCTGGGCGACGAAGACCTCGAGCGCGGAGTCGAGCAGCTGAGCCCGGCGCTCGCGCCGCGGCATGCGGCCGCCGCGGGGGCGGGCGGCCTCGAGGTCGTAATCCGTCGTCACGCGGCGAGACTACTCCGCAGTCACCTGCGTCCGGATGACGGGATGCGCGCGTCGGCGCGTTGGTGGGCGGGGAACATGGATCGCGGTGCCCGTGTTGCACCCCCAGGATCGCCGACAGACCAGACGAAAGGGAGACCACCGTGTCCTTCCCACCGCTCGTGGAGCCCGCCGAGGAGCTCACGATCGACGAGGTACGCCGCTACAGCCGGCACCTGATCATCCCGGATGTGGGGATGTCCGGTCAGAAGCGCCTCAAGAACGCCAAGGTGCTCGTCATCGGCGCCGGCGGTCTGGGCAGTCCTGCGCTGCTCTACCTGGCCGCGGCCGGCGTCGGCACGATCGGCATCGTCGAGTTCGACGAGGTCGACGAGTCGAACCTGCAGCGCCAGATCATCCACCGGCAGTCCGACATCGGCCGCAAGAAGGCCGACTCGGCGCGCGACGCGATCAACGAGGCGAACCCGTACGTCAACGTGGTCGTCCACGACGAGCGCCTGGACAACGACAACGTCTTCGGCATCTTCGAGGGCTACGACCTGATCGTCGACGGGACGGACAACTTCGCGACCCGCTACATGGTCAACGACGCGGCGTACTTCCTGGGGATCCCGTACGTGTGGGGCTCCATCTACCGCTTCGACGGCCAGGCGTCGGTCTTCGCGCCCAAGCAGGTCGAGGGCGCGCCCTGCTACCGCTGCCTCTACCCCGAGCCCCCGCCGCCGGGCATGGTGCCCTCCTGCGCCGAGGGCGGCGTGCTGGGCGTGCTGTGCGCGAGCATCGGCTCGATCCAGGTCACCGAGGCGATCAAGCTCCTCACCGGCATCGGTGACCCGCTGGTCGGCGAGCTGATGATCTACGACGCCCTGGAGATGTCCTACCGCAAGCTCAAGGTGCGCAAGGACCCCAACTGCGCCCTGTGCGGCGACGCCCCGACCGTCGACTCGCTCATCGACTACGAGGTGTTCTGCGGCGCGGTGTCGCAGGAGGCCGCGGACGCCGCCGTCGGCTCGACCATCTCGGTGGTGCAGCTCGAGCACATGCTCAAGGAGCGCGCCGAGGGCGCCCGCGACTTCGTCCTCGTCGACGTGCGCGAGCCCAACGAGTTCGAGATCAACAAGATCCCCGGCTCGGTGCTCATCCCGAAGGGGGAGTTCCTCAACGGCAACGCGATCGCCCAGCTGCAGGAGCTCACGGCCGACGGTGGCAAGCAGCTCGTGCTGCACTGCAAGTCGGGTGTGCGGTCCGCGGAGGCACTCGTGGTGGCGAAGGGCGCCGGCTACTCCGACGCCGTCCACGTCGGTGGCGGCGTGGTCGCCTGGGTGAACCAGATCGACCCGTCGCAGCCGTCGTACTGACGCCCTCCCTCATCTGAGGGATCGACCGCCCGTCCGGGGTAACCCGGGCGGGCGGTCGTCGTTGGAGATGTGGTTCGGATCTCGGCCGCCCAACTCCCGGAGGCACGACATGAAGCTCAGTCGCAGCACCACCAAGATGGGGACCCTCATCCTCGCCCTGATGCTCGCGGCGCTCGCGGCGCTCGTGCTCTTCGCGCCGAAGGGGTCCTCGGCGACCCCCGCGTGGGCCCCCGCCGCCTCGGCCACCATCACGCCCGGCGTCCAGATGTACACCGACGGCGCCCAGTGCACCGCGAACTTCGTCTACACGGACGGCGCGGGCGGCGTGTACGTCGGTTACGCCGCGCACTGCGCCGGTCTCGGCGCCGCGACCGACACCGACGGCTGCAAGGCCGACTCGCTGCCGATCGGCACGCCCGTCACCTTCAACACCGGCGGCAGCCTCGCCGACGAGGGCACGGTCGTCGGGCACGGCACGCTCGCCTACTCGTCCTGGGTCAGGATGCACGAGCTCGGCACGACTGACCCGAACACCTGCGCCTACAACGACCTCGCGCTGGTCAAGGTCGACCCCGCCGACGTCGGCAAGGTCAACCCCTCGGTGCCGTTCTTCGGCGGCCCGACCGGCATCGACACTGACGGCACCAAGGCCGGCGACCAGGTCTACAGCTACGGCAACTCCTCGTTGCGCGGCGGCGTCACCCAGCTCTCCCCGAAGTTCGGCGCCAGCCTGGGTGACCAGGCCGCTGACGGCGGCTGGTCGCACCCGCTCTACACGCTGACGCCCGGCATCCCCGGTGACTCCGGCTCCGCCTTCCTGTCCACGGGCGGCAAGGCGCTCGGCGTCCTGTCCACCCTCGGCCTGGCACCGCTGCCGCTGTCGAACAACATCGGCGACCTGGCCAAGGAGCTGGCCTTCGCCCAGCAGAGCTCCGGCATCTCGGGCCTCCAGCTGGCCCTCGGGACGGAGCCGTTCCACTCGGCTCTCTGAGGTCGATAGCCTCGGCCGCGTGGATCCTGCCGACCTCACCGAGTACGACGATGCTGTGCTCTCCCTCGTCGAGCAGGTGCCACGCGGCCGGGTGACGACCTACGGGGCGGTCGCCGACGCCCTCCAGGACGCGTTCGGTCGCGGACCTCGGGCGGTCGCGCGCGTCATGTCGCTGCACGGCGCAGGTGTGACGTGGTGGCGCTGCATCCGCTCGGACGGCACCCTGCCCGACTGGCTGCTCGACGAGGCCCGTCAGGCATGGCTCGAGGAGGGCACCCCGCTGCGGTCCTCGGGCGCCGTCGACATCAGGCGGGCGCTGTGGCTGCCCGCTCTCGGGTGAGCCGGGCGAGCCGCGCCAGCGCCGCCGGGAAGACCTCCGCCGGAGGGTTCACCAGGCCGGCGCCGACCTGGCCGGTGCCGGCGACCTTGCCCGCCATGCCGGTGTTGATCTGGGGGAGGATGCCGGTGCGGCACACCCGGGTGACGTCGATGCCGGACGGCACGCCCTGGAACTCCAGGACGGGGATGCTCCAGCGCGGGCTCTCGCCCAGGCAGATCTCGTGCATGCGCCGGGTGGCGGCGAGCGCGTCGGGCACGCTTCCGCCGACCAGCCGCACGATCGCCGGGGCGGTCGCCATCGCGAAGCCGCCGATGCCTGCCGTCTCGGTGATGGCCGAGTCGCCGATGTCGGGGTTGGCGTCGTCGGGGCCGTAGTCGCCGAGGTAGAGCCCCTCCGGCACCTGCGCCGGGCCCGTGAACCACTCGTCCCCCGTGCCGGAGACCTGGATGCCGAAGTCGGTGCCGTTGCGCGCCATCGCGACGACCATCGTGCTCCCCGGGATGTTCCGCGCGGCGTCGAGGGCCAGCTTGCAGGCCGGCATCGCGAGGTTGAGGAAGAAGTGGTCGTTGCCGCCGACGAACCGGAACACCTCGGCCAGGTCGGCGGACCCCACGCCGCTCGTCGCGAGGGCGGGGGAGAGGTCGCGCAGCAGCATCAGCGTGCCGGCCCGGTTGCGGTTGTGCGCCTCGTCGCCCATCTGCAGCATCTGCGTGAGGATGCCGGTGACGTCGACCTGGCCGCCGGAGTCGCGGAGCCCGCGCACCGCCCGCTGCAGCGCCGGCCCGAGCACATCGCGCATCCAGCGCAGACGGGTGAGCACGGAGTCGTCGTACGCGCCGTAGCGCAGGACCTTGCCGAGCCCCTCGTTGAGGGAGCAGAACGTACGCCGGCCACTGGCCGCGTCCTCCAGCACGAACATCCACATCGACGGCGAGACGACGCCCGCCATCGGCCCGACCGCCCCGTGGTGGTGGCAGGGGTCGAGGGTGAAGGAGCCACTCTCGAAGAGCGGTGGGGCCTCCTCCGGATCGTCGACGAGTCCTTCGAACGCCGCCGCCGCCATGAGCCCGCCCCGGAGCGGACCTGATGCGCGCTCCCAGGTGATCGGGGGCCCGGCGTGGAGGAACTGTCCGCGCTCGAGCCCGAGCAGGTCTGCGGCGGGCGCGACGTCGACCAACTGCGCGTTGACGCCGAGGAACGCCGCCAGCGCCCGTCTGTTGGCGTCCGCTCGCAGCGGATCGGTCGCGACGACGGCGAGGTCGGCTGTCGTCCCTGGCATCGGCGGGCGCCAGTCGACGCGGCTGGCCGGGACCGCCTGGTCCTCGACGGCGGCGGCGAGCAGGTCGATGCCGGAGGTGACGACGGTGCTGATGGTCATAGGCGGTCTCCGAGCAGCTCGAGGGCCCGGCGGGTGGCGCCGGCGTTGGACAGGTGCACCTCGGCACCCGCGGCCGCAAGCGTGCGCGCCTGCCGGTGGAGGTCCTGCGGGTCGCCGGCGGTGCCGACCAGGGAGACGACGACGGGCTGCCGCACGGCCTGGATCGCCGGTGCCAGCGCGGCGGCGGGGTCCGGCTCGGCGCCGTGGCCGAGCACCACGTCGAGCAGGATCACCGCCGTCTCCGGGTCGTGGGCGGCGCGGGCCAGGTGGTCGAGACGGAGCGTCGGGTCGATCATGGGGTGCGCCCGGCCGACGGTCAGCGCGTCGTCGCCGAAGTCGACGAACGTGTGCGCCGCCGCGGTGAGCGATGCCGGGAGGGCCTGGTCGGGCGTGAGCGGGATGTTGGAGCGGACCGGCCCCAGGGCAGCGCTCGCGATCAGCATCGCCTCGTCGCACAGCGTGCCGCCGACGAAGAGCCCTCGCAGCCAGCGCCCGGTCTGGTCGTCGAGCTCGGGGCGGTGCCGCGCCGGGTGGGCGATGCCGTGCACCGGCCACTCGGGCACGCTCACACCCAGGCGGGTGAGCACCGCCTCGGCGGACGCGGTGATGTCGGGGGCCCCCGGACCGAGCAGGGCGGTCGTCACGGGGGTGTCGAGGCTGTCGGCGTACGCCGTGATTGCGGCGGCGACCTCGGGCGCCGGCGGTTTCGACAGCAGGACGACCAGCTCGACGGCGGGGTCGTCGTCGAGACGACGCAGTGCTTCGCGGGTCGAGAGGCCACCGACGGCCGCCGAGAGGTCGCGGCCGCCGACGCCGAGCGCGGAGGCCACTCCGACGCCGGCGTGGTCGAGCAGGGCGAGCAGCTGCTGGGTGCCGGTGCCGGAGGCGGCGACGATGCCGACCGGACCGGGCTCGACGACGTTGGCGAAGCCCAGCCCCAGCCCGCCGATCACGGCGGTGCCGCAGTCGGGGCCCATCACCAGCGACCCGCGCTCGGCGGCGGCGCGCTTGAGCGCCACCTCCTGCTCGAGCGGCATGTTGTCGCTGAAGACCATCACGTCGCGCCCCGCCTCGACGGCGTCCATCGCCTCGAGCACGGCGAGGTCGCCGGGCACCGAGACGAGGGCGATCGCGTCGGGGGCGCGCCGGAGGGCCGCAGCGGTCGTGCGCGGCGGCGCGATGTCGCCGCCCGTGCCGGTGTCCGGGCGGCGGCTCGCCTGCACGAGCAGCTGGTCGACCTGCGCCAGCGTCTCCTCGACCGCGTCGGCCGACTCCAGTCGTACGGCGACGACCAGGTCGTTGGGGCTGACCTCGCGGTCCACGGGGAGCCCCATGCCGGCGAGGACGTCGAGGTTGAGCGGGGTCGCCATCGCGACCTGGGCGGCGAGCACGCCCGGCAGTTGCTGGACCTGCCGGCTCACCTGCAGCAGTGTCACCGAGTCGGCGTAGGCGCCGGGTCGGACGTCGACGTGGGTGTGCGTCATGCGGCCACCGCCGTGTCAAGCGTTGTGAGCGCCTGTCGCGCCCCCTCGAGCATGCCGCGGCCGGAGGTGTGGCCGATCGCCTCGAGCGCCACGGACGCGGCGCGCTCGGTCGGGGTGCCGAGAGCGGCCACCCAGGCGGCGAACTCGGGCAGCACCTCGCCGTGCATCGCGCAGTCGAGGAGTGTCGCCGAGAGCAGGGTGGTGCGGTGCAGCAGCGCCCGCACGGCCGCGTCCTCGACGGGCGTCGCGACCCCGGCCGCGCGGTGGATCGCGATCCAGCCGCACAGCACGTCGTCGCCGTACGGCGTCAGGCCGTCGCCGGCGCCGACGAGCCGCGCGACCCACGACCCCGGGTCCTGTGCCGGGGCCGGCGAGCCGGCGCTCGCGGTGAGCGCGGGCACCCCCACGTGGACCATCCGACCGACGGTCACGGGGATGCCGTCGAGGTGGAGGACGCCGCCGCGGAGGTCGGCCCGGTCTCCGGGGACGCCGGCGAGACTCGTGGTGCGCAGCGCGCAGGGGACCTGGGCAGCCACCGCGTCGACGACGCCGAGGCACCAGCCGTCGAGGTCGAGGTAGATCGAGTGCGGGCCGCGGTGGACGACTCGGAGGGGCCCGTCCGGGGCCCGGCCCAGCCGGTCTCGCACACGGCGGGAAGCGGCCGCTGGCAGCCGGGTCGGCGGATTCACCTTCCTGACGCTAGCGGCGGGCATTACGGTGTGCCGATGTGAGGATCTGACAACGATCGCGGGAGGCGGGCGCAGATGTTGCCCACGGATGGAAGAGCGGAGCAGGCGTGACGGGGGAGCAGGTCGCTGACCAGCACAGCGCGATCGAGGCACTGGCGCGGATCGACGCGCTGCACCGCGCGCTCACGCAGATCGTCCTCGAGGACGGCTCGCTCGAGAACATCGGGGCCGAGGTGGCCCGGGTGCTCGACGTCGGTGTGGTGGTCACGTCGACCGACGGCCGCGAGCGCGCGGCCGCCGTGACGATCGACCACCGGGCGCTGCTCGAGGAGCACGACCTGGTGGACCCCACCGGCCGCATCAGAGTGGAGCGGCTGGGCGGCCAGAGCGTGCCGCTGCGCAGCGGCGCAGAGGCGCGCAGCCAACGGGTCGCCGCGGGCGGCTCCGACCTGGCCCGCCTCATCGTCGTCAAGGCGCACGGACCGATCTCCGACGACGACGTGCAGTCCCTCGAGCGCGCCGCGGCGGTCGCCGCACTGCTGATCACCCGGCAGGAGGCGATCACGGCCGTCGAGAACAAGTACCAGGGCGACTTCCTCCGCGACCTCTTCCTGCACCGCACCGGCGGCCCCAACAGCGACGAGTACGTCGCCGAGCACGCCGCGACCTTCGGCTGGGACCTCGACCGGCCGATCGTCGTGCTCTGCGCCGAGATCGACCCGCTTCAGCCAGACACGGGACCGGTGTCCCGGCTGGTCAGGCGGCAGTGGCAGGAGCGGTTCGCGGCGGCCTGGCGTCAGGTGACGCGCGGCCTGGACAGCACCATCCCGACCGTCGACTTCTCCTCCGAGGTGGTCGTCCTGCTGCCGGTCGACCCGGACAACCACGGCCATGACGCGGTGCGCCGCGCAGTCACCGCCGTGGCCGGCGACAAGGGCGGCGGCCGGCGATCCTTCAGCGTGGGCGTGAGCCGCGTGGCGGCGAGTCTCCACGAGCTGCCCGAGGCCTACGCCCAGGCGCAGCGCGCGGTCGAGGTCGGCCGGCGTGTGCACGGCGGCGGGTCGACCACGTTCTTCGACAGCCTCGGCCTGCACCGTCTCATCGCGCTCATCCCGGACCAGTCCGAGCTGCGCTCCTTCGCCCACGACGTGCTCGGACCCCTGGCCGACGACACGACGGAGGCGGCCGACCTGCGGCGTACCCTCCAGGTCCTCCTCGACACCAACTTCAACGTCGCCGAGGCGGCGCGCAGCCAGTTCTTCCACTACAACACGATGCGCTACCGCGTCTCCAAGCTCGAGCGGCTGCTCGGCCCGTTGTCGGAGGACCCGCACCTGCGGCTCGACGTCGCCGTGGCGTTGCGTGTCCTGGAGATCACCGGCTGAGAGTCGTCTCGCCTGATGGCACAACGGATTGTGCTTGACGGGCGTTTTGTGGCACCGTCCCGAACCGTGTCTGACGTGGAGGTTCGTGATGGAGATGTGGCGAAGGAGCCGGTCGCCAACAGGTGCCACCGTTACGGGAAGGGTTCCGGGATCACGCTCGACAGGAACAACGCCGCCACATGGTCCGTCGGGCTCGACATCTCCGGCCTGGTGGGGTTCGACGTCTCGGCGCGGTCGGGCTACTCACGCAGCGAGAAGGTCGACGTCACGATCACCGCGCCCTCTGGGCGACTCATCTGTGGCTCCAGCAAGTACCTGGCACAGGGACCGTCGCTCGTCGTCGTCAAGCCATGACGGCGGGGACACGAGGCGGAGTGGCGACCCTGGTGTTGCTGTCCGGACTCACCGCCTGCACGGTTGGGGAGACAGGGGGCGCGGCTGGCGAGCGCGTCGGGCGATGGTGGAGGCACGATCTGCGTCCCGGTCGGCGACAAGGAGCGTGCCTCGATCGCCGAGGAGGCGGTGCGTCACACCTCGGCGTCGGAGCTCACCGTCACGGACGGGAAGGTGGCAGGGTCCAAGGCCAAGGTCGTGGATTGGTTCCTGGCCGACAACGACTGGCCCGATGCCGGTGTTCGGAATCGTGATCTGCCGGATCCCGCCGAAGCCAGGTTGTCGAACACCGTCGGAGCGCACGAGATCGCGCTCGTTGCGTACACCGTCGAGGCCAAGAACCTCGAAGCTCCGTGGCAGACCCGGGTTTGGGGGAGATACACCAGCCCTCAAGGTCGTCGTCGCCTCCGGCTGACGTTCCGCGTCCGGTTCATGCCTCTTGGGCAGGCCTGCGACATGTCGAGCGACGAATGAGATCACCCACGATCCACCTTCGACGCGGCAGGGCAGTTGAGCCTGAGCCGCACCGACCGGTGCTCGCGCTCGTCGGAATCGCATGGACGCTGATCACCCTCGCGCTCCTGGGGATCATGCTGGTGCCCTTTGCGTACGGCGCGATCGACCTGATCATGCACCTGCACTGACCCGCACTGACCCGCACTGACCCGCACTGACCCGTTTCCCGGTCGACCCGCGCGAGCGCTGCACCGGGCGTCCATGGCGACACCTCACAACTGATGCCACGGGATCTGGTGATCCTTCAGCAGGTGTCGCCGTCGAGTCGCCATGATCTGCCTCACTAGTTTGAGCAGGTCCGCCTCGGCCCCGCTTCGAGGCATAGAGAAGGGTGCAGCGATGTCGTCGTTGTTCACGTGGAAGGTCGTCGATCCCGCTCCCGGCGAGCCGGTCGCTCCCGATGAGCGACTGAGCTGGGGCAAGACGGCCGGGCTGGGCGCTCAGCACGTCGTCGCCATGTTCGGTGCGACGTTCGTCTTCCCGATCGTCATGGGCCTGGATCCCAACCTGGCCATCTTCTTCTCGGGTGTCTGCACGATCCTGTTCCTGCTGGTCTGCCAGAACAAGGTGCCCAGCTATCTCGGCACGAGCGCCTCGTTCGTGGCCGGTGTCGCTGCGATCCGGGCCCAGGGCGGCGACTCGGCCGACGTGACGGGGTCGATCCTCGTCTCCGGCCTCGTGCTCGCCGCCGTCGGCGTGGCGATCCACTTCGCGGGCGCCGGCTTCCTGCACAAGCTGCTGCCGCCCGCGGTCACCGGCGCGGTCGTCATGCTCATCGGCTTCAACCTGGCACCGGTCGTCGCCAGCATCTACTGGCCGCAGGACCAGTGGATCGCACTCCTGACGTCGTTGTTCCTCGTCGTCGTGGCTGTGCTGATGCCCGGCTTCTGGAGCCGGATCGCGGTGTTCCTGGCCCTGATCTTCGGCTACGTGCTGTCGTGGCTGGCCGACGTGATCTTCGGCCAGATCCACTCGATCACGGGCGCCAGCAACGGCAAGCTGATCGACCACGACCGGGTCAGCTGGGCGGGCGTCAAGGCCGCCGACTGGATCGGTTTCCCGAGCGGCAAGCTCGCCGACGGCGTCAGCGTCGTGCACGGGCCGAGCTTCAGCCTCACGTTCATCCTGCTCGTGCTGCCCGGCGTCATCGCGCTCATCGCGGAGAACACCGGTCACGTCAAGGCCGTGGCCGAGATGACCGGCCGCGACCTCGACCGCTACATGGGCCGCGCGATCGCGGCCGACGGTGGCGCGACGGCGCTGGCCAGCCTGTTCGGCGGCAGCCCGACGACGACGTACGCCGAGAACATCGGTGTCATGAGCGCGACCAAGGTCTACTCCACCGCGGCCTACTACGTGGCGGCGGCGGTCGCGATCCTGTTGGGCCTGTGCCCGAAGTTCGGCGCGATCGTCAGCGCCACCCCCGGCGGTGTCCTCGGCGGCATCACGGTGGTGCTCTACGGCATGATCGGACTGGTGGGGGCGAAGATCTGGGTCGAGAACGGTGTGGACTTCGGCAAGCCCGTCAACATCGTCGGCCTGGCGGCGGGCCTCATCGCCGGCATCGGCGGCGTGACGCTCAAGATCACCGACAACTTCTCGCTGTCCGGCATCGCGCTCGGCACGATCATGGTCCTGGTCTACTACCACCTCGTGAACCGGGGCCAGGGCACTCGAGAGGGTGAGGTGACGAAGGCCCTGTGAAGCCCGCGCCCTTCCGCTATCACCGCCCGGCCACACCCGCGGAGGCCTGGGAGACCCTGGCTGCGGAGATGCGGCTCGGGTCGGGCGCCAAGGTGCTCGCGGGGGGCCAGAGCCTCGTCCCGCTGTTGTCGATGCGACTGGCCTCGCCACCGGCGTTGGTGGACATCAACGCCGTGGCGGGGCTGGACGCGATCGAGGTGCGCGACGAGGGCGTGTACGTCGGGGCGCTCGTGCGGCACGCCGACCTGCTCGCCTCCACCGAGGCGCGCCTGGTGCAGCCCCTGCTCGCGCAGGCGCTGTTGCACGTCGCGCACCCCACCATCCGCAACCGGGGCACGTCGGTCGGGTCGCTGGTCCACGCCGACAGCGCCGCCGAGCTGCCCGCCGTGCTCGCGCTGCTGGGCGGGTCCCTCGAGGTCGGGTCGGTGCGAGGCACGCGCACCATCGGTGCGGCAGACCTCTTCGTCGGCCCCCTCGAGTCGTCCCTGGCACCCGACGAGCTGGCGGTCGGGGCGCTCTTCCCGGCGCTGCCGGTCGGCGCCGGCGTGGCGTTCGGCGAGATCGCCCGCCGGCACGGCGACTACGCGCTCTGCGGGGTCGCGGCGCTCGTCGAGGGTGACCTCGTCAAGGCGGCGTACCTCTCGGTCAGCGACGTGCCGACGGTCGTCGACCTCACCGGCGTGGCCGACGAAGACCTGGGCGAGGCCGCGCTCGAGCACCTCGACCCCGCCGGGGACATCCATGCGACGGCCGACTACCGGGCGCACCTGGTCCGGGTGCTGACGACGAAGGTCGTCCGAGAGGCGAGGGAGGCCGCATGAGCGCGGACGAGCTCCACGAGATCACGATCAACGTGAACGGCGTGGTCCACGAGCTGGAGGTGCCCGCGCGGCGGCTCCTCTCCGACGCGCTGCGACACGACCTGGGCCTGACCGGGACCCACGTCGGCTGCGAGCACGGCGTCTGCGGCGCGTGCACCGTGCTTCTCGACGGCCGGCCGGTGCGGTCGTGCCTGATGTTCGCGGTCTCGGCGCAGGGGGCGGAGGTCACCACCGTGGAGGGGCTGACCCGGCCGGACGGCTCGCTCGGTCCGGTGCAGCAGGCGTTCGCCGAGTGCCACGGCCTGCAGTGCGGCTTCTGCACGCCCGGCTTCCTGACGACCATCACCGCCGGGCTGCGCGACAACCCGAGGCCGACGCATGACGAGGCGCGCGACATGATCGCCGGCAACCTGTGCCGCTGCACCGGCTACCAGAACATCGTCAAGGCCGTCGAGCGTGCGGCAGAGCTCCAGAGCGGCCGGGAGCCCGCATGACCACCAAGCTGATGGGCCAGGGCGTCCAGCGGGTCGAGGACCAGCGCTTCCTGCGCGGCCTCGGGCGGTACGCCGACGACGTCGCCGTCTCGCCCGACACGCTGCACTGCGCCGTCCTGCGCAGCCCGCACGCCCACGCCCGCATCGTCGACATCGACGTCTCCGGCGTGCTCGACGTCGAGGGCGTGCACGCCGTCTGGACCCACGACGACCTCGAGGGGGCGATGGCCGAGCCGCTGCCGCTGCTCATCCCGCACCCCGCCCTGACCCAGGGCCGGACCCAGTTCGCGCTGGCGAAGGATCGCGTGAACTACGTCGGCGAGGCCGTGGCCTTCGTCGTCGCCGACGACCGCTACCTCGCCGAGGACGCCGTCTCCCGCATCGCGGTGACCTACGAGCCCCTGCCGGCGGTCGTCGGGATCGACGCCGCACGCGAGGCCACCCACCTCGTCCACCCGGACGTGCCCGGCAACATCGCGGCCCGTCTCGAGCAGAGCACCGGAGACGTCGAGGCGGCGATGGGGAAGGCGCCCCACACGCTCAGCCTCGACCTGACGATCGAGCGGTCCGCCTGCACGCCCCTCGAGGGGCGCGGCACCGTCGCCCGGTGGGACCCCGACACGAACCGGCTGCAGGTGTGGACCTCGACGCAGACGTCGACCGGCGTACGCGCCGCGGTGGCGGCCAAGCTCGGCCTCGACCTCGGCCAGGTCGACGTCATCACCCCCGACGTCGGCGGTGGCTTCGGCGTGAAGATCAACCACCCGTGGCCCGAGGAGCTGCTCGTCCCGCTGGCGGCGATGACGCTGCGCCGGACCGTGAAGTTCACCGAGGACCGCCGCGAGCACTTCATCTCCAGCGCCCACGAGCGGGGCCAGGTGCAGCACGTCGAGGTCGGCTTCGACGACGAGGGCCGGCTGCTGGCGCTCGACGTGGAGTTCTGGCACGACCACGGCGCCTACATCCCCTACGGCCTCATCGTCCCGATCATCACCTCGACGCAGCTCCTCGGCCCGTACAAGCCGGCGGTCTACCGCGTGGTCTTCGAGTCGCTCTACACCAACACGGTCATGGTGACGCCGTACCGCGGCGCCGGTCGTCCGCAGGGCTGCTACGCCATGGAGCGGACGATGGACGCCATCGCCGACTTCCTCGGCAAGGACCGCACCGAGGTCAGGGCGGCCAACTTCATCCAGCCCGACGAGTTCCCCTACGACCAGGGTCTGATCTTCCAGGACGGCCGGGAGCTCGAGTACGACTCCGGCGACTACCCGGCCATGCTGGAGAAGATCAAGGCGCTCGTCGGCTGGGACGAGTTCCCCGCGTTCCGCGACGAGATGGCGACCCGGGGACGGCGGGTCGGCATCGGGCTCGCCTGCTACGTCGAGGGCACCGGGGTCGGCCCTTACGAGGGCGCGCACGTCCACGTCGAGACCTCCGGCAAGGTCAAGGTCGCGACGGGTCTGACCACCCAGGGTCAGGGGCACGCGACCGTGTTCGCTCAGCTGGTCGCCGACACGCTGGGCTGCCGGTTCGAGGACGTCGAGGTGGTCACCGGGGACACCCGCCGGATGCCGTACGCCGTCGGCACGTTCGCGTCCCGCGCCGCCGTGATGTCGGGCTCGGCGATCCACCTGGCCGCGCTGCGGGCCCGCGAGAAGGTGCTGCGCATCGCCGCCGACGCGCTCGAGGCTGCCGAGGACGACCTCGAGATCGCCGACGGGGTCGTCTCGGTGAAGGGTGCCCCGGAGGAGGCTGCGTCGATCGACCTCGGCACGGTCGCGGTCCTGTCCAACCCGTTGCGCTACGCGTTCGACGAGAAGTCCCGGATCGCCACCCAGTTCACCGTCGGCGACCCGGGCAAGCCGCCGGTCGCCGAGGACGACGAGCCGGGCCTGGAGGGCAAGGACTTCTACTCGCCCGAGCGGGCCACCTTCGCCTCCGGCATGCACGCCGTCATCGTGGAGACAGACCCGGACACCGCCGAGATCCGGATCCTCAAGTACGCCGTCGTCCACGACTGCGGCAACCTGATCAACCCGATGATCGTGGAGGGTCAGATCCACGGCGGTGTCGCGCAGGGCATCGGCGGTGCGCTCTACGAGCGGATGGCCTACGACGACTCCGGGCAGCTGCTCAACGCGTCCTTCATGGACTTCCTGATGCCGTACGTGACCGAGGTGCCCGACGGCATCGACATCGACCACCTCGAGACGCCGTCGCCCCTCAACCCGCTCGGTATCAAGGGCGCCGGCGAGGCGGGCGTGATCCCGTCGGCCGCCGTCTTCGCCTCCGCCATCTCCGACGCCGAGGGCTTCGCGCTCACCGCGATGCCGATCTCGCCCTCGGAGCTGTTCACCCTACGGATGGAGCACTCACTGTGAAGATCTCCGGCTCGGTCACCGTGCCGCACCCCGTCGACGTGGTCTGGGACGCGATCCTGGACCCCGCCGTGCTCGTCAGGACGATCCCCGGGTGCTCGCGGCTCGAGACCGTCGACGAGAACTCCTACGCGATGACGGTCTCGGCCGGCGTGGCCGCCATCAAGGGCACGTACGACGGCACTGCCGTCCTCTCCGACCTCGACCCGGGTAGGTCGCTGGTGATGCGACTGACCGGCGCCGGTGCGCCCGGCACGATCGACGCGACCGTCCAGGTCGCCTTCGCGCCCTCCGACGGCGGCACGGCCGTGTCCTACGACGCCGACGCCGTCGTGGGCGGCATGGTCGGCGGGGTCGGCCAGCGGATGCTCACCAGCGTCTCGAAGCGGATGGCCGGCGACTTCTTCACCCGCGTCGGCGACGCGATCAGCGCGCCGGGTCTCGATACGCCCTCGCCCAGCGGCTCGGGCTACTCGACCAGCGCAGGGCTCGAGACCCGTATCGGGACCGGAGCCGTCTTCACGCCGCCCACGAGGCGGGCCGGCGACCACGACGACTTCGTCAAGGGCATCGCCGTCGGCGCCGGGCTGGTGCTGCTCGGCGTCGTCGTGGGCAGGTGGGTCGGCCGGGGCCGTTGACCTCCGGGGTCGCGCGGAGAAGGCTTCGAGGATCGATCACCGCACCGTGAGGAGAGAGCAGATGGCAGGCAGGGTCGTTCACTTCGAGCTCCCGTACGAGGACGCCGACCGCGCGGGGAAGTTCTACACCGACCTGTTCGGCTGGCAGCTGATGCCGATGCCGGACATGGACTACACGATCGTCATGACCGGGCCGACCGACCAGGAGAGCGGACCGACCGAGTCCGGCTTCATCAACGGCGGGATGTTCAACCGGAGCGACCCGGGTCGCGGCACCAACGTCGTGATCGACGTCGACGACATCGAGGCGACCCTCGCCGCGGTCGAGCAGGCCGGCGGCAAGACGCAGATGGCGAAGCAAGCGGTCGGCGACATGGGCTTCACCGCCTACTTCACCGACACCGAGGGCAACATCGTGGGCCTGTGGCAGAACGCCTAGGAGACATGGACACCTTCACCACCGCGCGGGAGATGGCGGGCGCGCTCCGCGCCCGCCGGATCTCGGCCCGGGAGCTGCTGGAGCTGCACCTCGCCCGGATCGACGAGCGCAATCCGCAGCTCAACGCCGTCGTCTCCCTCGACCCCGAGCGGGCACGGGCGGGCGCCGCGGCCGCGGACCAGCACCTCGCGTCGGGGCGCCCGGTGGGGCCGCTGCACGGGCTCCCGTTCGCGTTCAAGGACACCCATGCGGTCGCGGGGTGGCGGACGACGTACGGCTCGCCGCTGTTCTCCGACTTCGTCCCCGCGGCCGACGAGCTCATCGTCGAGCGCATCCGCCGCGCCGGGGTGGTGACGATCGGGCGGACGAACGTGCCGGAGTTCGCTGCCGGCTCGCACACCTTCAACACGATCTTCGGGACGACCCTCAACCCGGTCGACCCGACCCGCTCGGCCGGTGGGTCGAGCGGGGGAGCGGCGGCCGCGCTCGCCTCGGGGATGGTGCCGCTCGCCGACGGCTCCGACATGGGCGGGTCGCTGCGCAACCCGGCGTCGTTCTGTGGCGTGGTGGGGCTGCGGCCCTCGTTCGGGCGTGTGCCCGAGTGGCCCAAGCCGAACCAGTGGGAGACCACCTCGACCGGTGGCCCGATGGCGCGCAACGTCGGCGACCTGGCCCTGCTCCTCTCCGTCATCGCGGGCCCCGACCCGCGCGCTCCGCTGGCACTCGGCGACCCGGGCGCCTCGTTCGCGCCGCCACTCTCCGGATCGCTGCGCGGGCTGCGCGTCGCCTGGTCGGCCGACCTCGGGGGTGCCTTCGAGGTCGACGCCTCGGTGGCCGGTGTCGTCGAGCAGGCGGGGCGCCTGTTCGCCCGGTCGGGGGCGGCGGTGTTCTCCGCGTGGCCGGACCTCTCGGTCGCCGACGACACGTTCCGGACGCTGCGTGCGTGGCACTTCCAGGCGTCGTACGGCGCTCTGCTCGCCCGCCATCCCGACGCGTTCAAGCAGTCGCTGGCCGACAACATCCGGGCCGGCGAGTCGCTCAGCGGCGCCGACGTCGCCCGTGCCTACGCGCAGCGAACCGCGCTGGCGGAGACGATGCGGCTCTTCTTCCAGTCCTACGACGTCCTCGTCCTGCCCGTCTCCCAGGTGCCGCCGTTCCCGGCCGACCAGGAGTTCCCGGCGGCGATCAACGGCAGGCCGATGGCGACCTACCTCGACTGGATGAGGTCGGCGTACTTCATCACCGTGACGGGCTGTCCGGCCATCTCGGTGCCGGCGGGCAGCACTCCGGACGGGCTGCCGGTCGGGGTCCAGATCGTGGCCCCGCACGGCGCCGACCG
This sequence comes from Nocardioides panacihumi, assembly GCF_039530925.1. NCBI lineage: Bacteria > Bacillati > Actinomycetota > Actinomycetes > Propionibacteriales > Nocardioidaceae > Nocardioides > Nocardioides panacihumi. Next base: position 566,073 of record NZ_BAAAPB010000004.1, read on the forward strand.
ACGGCTGCTCGAGGTCGCCGCGGCGTTCGAGGAGTCACGCGGTCCGGTCTAGACCGCTCGTGCACAGGCCGCTCCGTAGCCGGTGGAAACACGGTGGATAACGAGCGCGTTCGGTGGATAACCGACGCCGACCTGTGCATGCGGCTGTGGAATCGAAGGAATGTTCGCCAACCCCTTGTGAGCCGGGTCACCGTGGGCGTAGAACTTCTCTCACGCCGACCGAGGCCCGACGGGAAACCGGAGGATCGAGGAGAGCGGGACAGCTCGGAGACGAGGGTCTGAACGCCGGAGACGGAGCCGCAAGGCGACGAGGAAGGCGCAGCCGCTGGGTGACGCAGCGCTGGGACCGGGATCGAGGGGCTGCCGACCGAGAGTGTCACCGGTATCGGTCGAAACCGAAGGGCCCTTGTGACTCATACTCACGAGGGCCCTTCACCTATTGGAGCAGGCTCCGGTGGCCGGAGCGCGGCGGCACGCCGAACGGACACGTGCCGATGTCTGCCGAACAGGTCACAACGGTTTCCGCAACCGACCGGTAACCAGCAAGATCGCCACCATGTTCTACGACGTGGTCCACCGGGTCATCCCGCCGTTGCTCAGGGCCGTGTGGCGGCCCGACGTGCAGGGCCTCGAGAACGTTCCGAAGACCGGCGGGGTCATCCTGGCGAGCAACCACCTCAGCTTCGTGGACTCAGTCGTCATCCCCTCCGTCGCACCGCGGACGGTGGTCTTCCTCGCGAAGTCGGACTACTTCACCGGCACGGGTCTCTCGGGTGCGGTCCAGCGGGCCTGGTTCGAGGCGCTCGGCATGCTCCCGGTCGACCGCGACGACACCAAGTCGGCGCTGGAGAGCCTCGACGTCGCGCTGGACGTGCTCCGCCGGGGCGAGGCGTTCGGGATCTACCCCGAGGGCACCCGCAGCCGTGACGGGCGGCTCTACCGCGGCCGCACCGGCGCCGCCCACCTTGCGCTGACCGCCGGCGTCCCGATCGTCCCCGTCGGTCTGCGCGGCACGGAGCGGATCCAGCCGATCGGCTCGAACATCCCCCGCCTCGTCAAGGTCCACGTGGTGTTCGGCGAGCCGATCGACCCCCGAGGTCGCTACGACGGCATGCCGCTCGGCAAGGCCCGGCGGCTGCTGACCGACGAGGTCATGGCGGCCATCCAGGCGCTCACCGGCCAGGAGGAGGCGGGCGTCTACAACGAGCGCCCGAGCGAGGCCTGAAGAGCGTCATGCGGTTCGTCGGTGGTCGCCGCCGCCGCAGCCGCAAAGTGTCACGGTGACAGTTGGGGTGCCGCCGCAAAGTGTCACGGTGACAGTTTGGGGGGTGGGTGACAGTTACGAACTGTCACCCGCAGCGCAAAGTGTCACGGTGACAGTTGGGTGCCGCCGCAAAGTGTCACGGTGACAGTTTGGGGGGTGGGTGACAGTTCCGAACTGTCACCCACAGCGCGATGTGTCACGGTGACAGTTGGGTGCCGCCGCAAAGTGTCACGGTGACAGTTTGGGGGGTGGGTGACAGTTACGAACTGTCACCCGCAGCGCAAAGTGTCACGGTGACAGTTCGGTCAGGCGACATATGACAACGAAACGCCGCTTCGTCGGCAGATCGTGCCGTCGCCCGGAGCCGTCGTACGACGGAAGGATCTGCGGCATGCGACCGCCCCGCAGCATCAGGATCGGGATCGACACCGGCGGCACCTTCACCGACGTCGTGGTGTTCGACGAGACGAACGGCGAGGTGGTCACCACCAAGACGCCGAGCACGCCGCACGACCCGGCGGAGGGCTTCCTCGCCGGCGTCGAGAAGGGCCTCGGGCTGATCGGCCTCGGTCCGGAGGACGGCGAGGCGATCGCGGCCATCTCGCACGGCACCACCGTGGCGACCAACCAGCTGCTCGAGGGCAAGGTCGACCGGCTCGGCTTCATCACGAACGCCGGCTACGAGGCGATGCTGGAGATCGCTCGGCAGTCGGTGCCCGACGGCTACGGCAACTCCTACTTCTGGGTGAAGCCCGACCGGATCGTGCCGCGCCACCTCGTCAAGGGCGTCGAGGGCCGGATGGACTTCGAGGGCAACGAGGTGCGTCCCTTCGACGAGCAGGGCGCGCGCGACGTCGCCCGGTGGTTCCGGGCGCAGGGCATCAACACGCTCGGCGTCAGCTTCCTGCACGCCTACGCCAACTCGGCGCACGAGGAGCGGATGCGCCAGGTGCTCGCCGAGGATCACCCCGACGCCGTCGTCAGCATCTCGAGCGAGGTGCTGCGCGAGTACCGCGAGTACGAGCGCTCCATGACCACCCTGGTCGACGCCGCCGTCAAGCCGCGGCTGCGCTCCTACGTCGGCAACATCCAGACCAGGCTCGCCGGGCTCAGCGACGGGCTCAGTGACGGACAGGGCGACCGGCAGGGCGCGCCGCCGTTCTACGTCATGAAGTCCAACGGAGGCGTGCTCTCGGCCGACGAGGTCGTCCACCAGCCGATCACCACGGTCCTGTCCGGCCCGGCGGCCGGCGCGCTCGGCGCCGCGCTGATCGCCAAGGTCGCCGGCTTCGACCGCGTGCTGACCTCGGACGGGGGCGGCACCTCGACCGACGTCTCGGTCGTCATCGACGGCGAGCCGACGCTGACGACCGAGGGCAGCGTCGGGGCGTTCCCGTCCAAGATCCCGATGATCGACGTCGTCACGGTCGGCGCCGGTGGCGGCTCGATCGCCTGGCTCTCGCCCGAGGGCAGCCTGAAGGTCGGCCCGCAGTCGGCCGGCGCCGCGCCGGGCCCCATCTGCTACGGCCAGGGCGGCGCCGAGGTCACCGTGACCGACGCGCACGTCGTGCTCGGCCGCATCCCTCCCCACCTCCTCGGCGGCGAGATCCCGCTCGACGTCCCGGCCGCCCGGGCCGGCCTGGAGGCGCTCGCCGAGAGACTCGGCATGAGTCCTGAGGCATGCGCGACCGGGATCCTCGAGATCTCGGCGTGGAACCAGGCCAACGCGTTGCGTCAGGTCACGGTGAAGCGGGGACTCGACGTCCGCGACTTCACGCTCGTCACGTTCGGCGGCTCCGGCTCGCTGCTGCTGTGCCGGCTGATGGACGTGCTCGGCATCCCGACCGTCCTGGTCCCGCCGAACCCGGGCAACGTCAGCGCCTTCGGGCTGCTCACCGTCGACGTCAAGAACGACTACGTGCAGACGCACGTCTCGCTCGCCTCCGTGCTCGACGCCGACGCGGTCGGCCGGACCTACGACGACCTCACGTCCCGGGCCTCGGTGGCCCTCAGCGGGGAGGGGTTCGCGGCCGAGCAGCACCAGTTCGTGCGCACGGCGGACCTGCGCTACTTCGGGCAGGCGTTCGAGGTCCGGGTGCCGGTCCCCGACGGCCCGGTCACGGTCGACACGCTGGACGTCGTCGCTGGTCGCTTCCACGCCGAGCACCGGTCGACGTACGGCTATGACTTCAGCACCGACCCCACCCAGCAGGTCGAGTGGGTCAACCTCCGCGTCACGGGGATCGGGCCGATCCAGCGGCCCGAGATCAAGCGGGCCGACGCGTCGGGAGCCACCACGACCGCCGGCGAGGACGCGTACCGGCCCGTGTGCTTCGACGCCGCCGAGAAGTACGTCGACACGCCGGTCGTGCGGCGCAGCGACCTCGCTCCCGGCGCACGCGTCGAGGGCCCCGCCATCATCGAGGAGTTCGGGTCGACCGTGCCGATCCACCCCGGCTTCACGGCGACCGTGGACGCCTACCTCAACCTCATCGTGACCCGCGCGCACTCAGAAGACGGAGGCGGAGCATGAGCCGTCGCGTTCCCACCCAGTTCCCGTTCGGCCATCTCACCGACGACGCCGGCGCGAGCGCCGACCCGGTCCTCGTCGAGATCGTCCAGGGCAGCCTGGCCGCCGTCGAGCAGGAGGTCGAGACGGCCATCGCGCGGACCAGCCGCAGCCCGATGATCCGCGACGCGCACGACTTCCGCGCCGGCATCCACGACCGGCTGCTGCGCAAGCTCACCGGCCGCTCGTACAGCGCGCTCGTCCACCCGGTCGCCCGCGACTTCCCGATCGAGCAGATGCGGCCCGGCGACGTCTTCTTCCACAACGACGTCTACCGCTCCGAGGGCGGCATCGGGCACCTCCCCGACCTGTGCGTGACCGTCCCGGTGTTCGCGGACGGGCGGGTCGTCGGGTTCGTCCAGGCGTTCGGCCACCACGACGACATCGGCGGAGCGGTGCCCGGCTCGATGCCGAGCGCCGCGACCAGCGTCTTCGAGGAAGGGCTCATGGTGCCCCCGATCAAGCTGTGGAGCGAGGGCGTCCCGAACCGCTCCGCGCTCGCGATCATGACCCGCAACTCCCGGATGCCCGAGTCGCTCGCGGCCGACCTCGACGCCGAGTGCAGCGCCTGCCTGATGGGCGCTCGCCGGCTCGGCGAGCTCTTCGAGCGGTACGGCGTCGGTGCGGTCGAGAGCGCCTTCGACGCGATCATCAGCCGGACCACGGAGACCTACCGCCGCGAGATCCTCGCCAAGATCCCGGTCGGCACCTGGACGTGGGAGGACTACGCCGAGCACGACGGCGTCGACGAGCCGATGCTGCACACCCAGCGGATCACGCTCACCCGCACCGCGCCCGAGGACCCCGAGGGCGAGCGGATCATCCTCGACTTCGACGGGACCGGTCCGCAGGCGAAGGGGCCGATCAACCACTGCGGCGACTACAGCGACGGCGTCTTCCTCAAGAAGTGGCTGGCGCCGATCCTCCGCAACCTCGCCGACACCCCCGAGCGGATGGCCGAGCTCGACGTCAACGAGGGCATCGTGCCCCTCATCGAGATGCGGTTCCCCGAGCCCGGCACCCTGCTGACGCCGGTCTTCCCGGCCCCGACCAACGCGCGCACCTTCGTCATCCTGCGGCTGCTCGGCGTGCTCGCCGGGGTGGTCGCCAAGGCGGTCGACGGGCGGATGCCGGCCGACCAGGAGACGATCCGCTACACCGGCGTCTACGGCGAGGACCGCGACGGGCGGCCCTACCTGATGCGCGAGGTGCTCGGCGGTGGGGCCGGCGGGCGGCCGCACGGCGACGGCGAGGACACGATCCACGTCGTGCCCGACTCGCGGAACCTGCCCACCGAGTTCACGGAGGCGCGCTTCCCGTTCCGGGTCGAGTCGCTCTCGCTCGCCGTGGACAGCGGGGGAGCGGGCAAGCACCGCGGCGGACTGGGCTACGAGAAGCACATCCGGATGCTCAAGGACGCTCACTTCATGTCGATCGCGGACCGCTCGATCCTGGCGTGCTGGGGAGTGGCGGGCGGCAAGGCGGGCAGGCCGTTCGAGGTGACCATCGACCCCGGCGGGCCGGACGAGCGGGAGATCGACGCGCTCGCCGACGCGGCGCCGGTCAAGGCCGGCGAGGTGATCCGGATCCGCACCACCGGCGGTGGCGGTTGGGGCGACCCGCTCGAGCGCGATCCGGCCCTCGTGGTGCGGGACGTGCTCTGGCGCAAGGTCTCACCGCAGGCGGCGTACGACGACTACGCGGTCGTGCTCACGGGCGAGGGCGACGGGCTGGGCTTCGATGCCGGCGCGACCGCCGCCGAGCGGGCCACTCGCACGCGGGTCGACGACGTGTTCTTCGACCGCGGACCCGGCTACGCGCGCCTCGCCGGCGGGCCGGCGTACGCCGAGGTCGACCTGCGCGGCTGACCCCGCCGAGTGCGCCGTGGGATGACTCCGTCGGATGACTCCGTCCGGTGAACCGCGCGCCTTGTGATCTCGTGAACAGGAAGGCACTGTTGGAAGAGATCGACATCATCGAGGTGGCGCCCATGAGCACCAAGACGGCCTGCTTGACCGACTACGTCCGATCGACACACGACGACCTGGCCGCGCGTCTCGCGACGGCTCGTCAGATGCACGGGACGCGCGACGACCCGCGACTCGAGCGGCACCGCATCGACGACTTCCTCGGGTCCACCAGCAAGCACCTGCACGCGCTCGACGACGTGCTGCTGCCGGCGTACGCGAAGCTGCCGGACGGGCGGACCCTGTCCCACGAGTACACCGCGTCGGTGAAGCGACTCGAGGTGCTGCTCTTCCACGTCAACGCCCATGAGTACGGCTCCTCGATCGAGGGCAGCTACTCCTGGCCGACGCTGTGGGCGGAGGTCGACGACGCGCTCGCCGACCAGCGCCAGCACGAGGAGGAGCTCGCGAACGCTCTCACCGACAGCCTCGACGACGACCGCCTCGAGGCGATCACCGAGCGCATCCGCCGCGTCGAGCCGGAGGAGCCGAGCCGGCCGCACCCGCACCAGCCGCACGGGGGCGTCTGGGGCAGGGTCTCGCGTCGGATGATGCGCACGACGGACGCGTTCTGGGACGCCGCGCAGGGCAGGATCGTGCCCGAGCCGGAGCGGGCGCCGAAGAAGAAGCCGGGCCTGCTGGGGCAGTACTTCCTGGCGAGCCCGCGGTTCGCCCCGGAGGCGGAGCAGGACGACGACCGGCCAGAATGAGGCCGTGCACGAACTGAGAACGCTCGTCACCGGGGGGACCCGGGGCATCGGAGCGGCGATCGCCCGCCGACTCGCCGCGGCTGGACACGACCTGGTGCTGGGCTACCGCGCCGACCGGGAGGCCGCGGAGGCGACGGCGGCCGAGATCCGCGCTCTCGGGGTCGGGTGCGACCCGGTCGCCGCCGACCTCGCCGACCCGGCCGGGGTCGACGCACTCTTCGCGGCGGCGGGCCGACCGCTCACCGGAGTCGTCAACAACGCCGGCTGGGCGGGCCCGCTGGGCCCGCTCGCGGACACCGACCCGGACGTCGTGCGCCGCGTCGTCGAGGTCAACCTGGTCGCCCCGCTGCTCGTCGCCCGGGCAGCGGTGCGGGCGCTGGGCCGCTCGTACGGCGGACAGGGCGGCGTCATCGTCAACCTCAGCTCAGGGGCCGCGACGATCGGATCGCCCGGGGAGTACGTCCACTACGCCGCCGCCAAGGCGGGCGTGGACACGCTGACGCTCGGCCTAGGGAAGGAGGTCGGTCCTGACGGCGTGCGCGTCGTCGGGGTCGCCCCCGGCGCGATCCGGACGCGGATGCACGCGGACTCCGGCGACGCCGGACGGCTCGAGCGGATCGGTGGCGCCGTGCCGCTCGGCCGGCCGGCGGAACCCGACGAGATCGCGGCCACGGTCGCCTGGCTGATGGGTCCCGAGGCGTCGTACGTCACGGCGACGACGGTGCGGGTGGCCGGCGGCCGCTGACGTCATACGAACCGGCTCCCCGCACGGCCACTACGTATGACGTCTCGGGCCCGCCGTTGGCAACACCTGCCCATGCCGCAGCACCGGCCGCGCCCCTAGCGTTCTGTCCATGAGGGTCCTCCCATGAGAGTGCTCTGCGCACTCGGCGGCAACGCTCTGAGCAGCCCCGACGGGCGCGCCCGGCCGGAGGACCAGATCGCCGCCGCCGCCCGAGCCGCCGCCGGGCTCGCCGACCTCGTCGCGGCCGGCCACGAGGTCGTCGTCACGCACGGCAACGGGCCCCAGGTCGGCAACCTGCTCGTGAAGAACGAGCTCGCCGCCGCCGTGGTCCCGCCCGTCCCGCTGGACTGGTGCGTCGCGCAGACGCAGGCGACCATCGGCGTCCTGCTCTCCAACGCTCTCGAGCACGAGCTGCACGTCCGTGGCGCCCACCGCCCGGTCGCCGCCCTCGTGACGCGCACGCTGGTGCAGGTCGACGACCCGGGCATGCTCGAGCCGTCGAAGCCGATCGGTCGCTACCTTCCACGCGACGAGGCGCAGGTCCTCATCGACCACGGCGAGGTCTGGCGCGACTTCGGCGCCAAGGGATGGCGCCGTGTCGTGGCGAGCCCGCAGCCGCAGCAGATCATCGACGTCCCGGCGGTCCGCGCCCTGGCGGACAGCGGGTACGTCGTCATCGCCGGCGGTGGCGGAGGCGTGCCGGTCGTCGCCGACCCGGAGGACGGCGTGCTGCACGGCGTCGAGGCCGTGATCGACAAGGACCTCGCCGCCGCCGTGCTCGCCGAGGCGGTCGCGGCCGACGTACTCGTCATCGCGACCGACGTGCCGCAGGTCCTGCTCGGCTACGGCACGCCCTCGGAGCGCGCGCTGGGGCACGTGACGCTCGGAGAGCTGCAGGCCCACGCCGACGCCGGGGAGTTCGGTGCCGGGTCGATGGGTCCCAAGGTCGAGGCCGCGATGCGCTTCGTCAGGCAGACGGGGCGCCGGGCGTCGATCTGCGCGCTCGACGACATCGTTCCCGCCCTCGCCGGCACCGCCGGCACACTCGTCAAGCCAGATCTGGAAAGGATCAACTGATGCCCGCGATCGAAGTTCGCAAGGTGCCGCTGCACCACGTCTCCGACGCCTCGGAGCTGGTGAAGCTCATCGACGACGGCGTGTTCGCCGCCGACCGTGTCATCGCCGTGGTCGGCAAGACGGAGGGCAACGGTGGCGTCAACGACTACACCCGCATCCTCGCCGACCGTGCGTTCCGCGAGGCCCTCGTCTCCCGTGGCGCCGACCCCGAGGCCGTGAAGGAGGTCCCGATCGTGTGGTCGGGCGGCACCGACGGTGTCATCAGCCCCCATGCGACGATCTTCGCGACCGTCGACGCGGAGCCGAGCGACGACCTGCGGTTGACCGTGGGCTACGCGATGAGCGAGGAGCTGCTTCCCGAGGACATCGGCCGGGTGGCCATGGTCGAGAAGGTCGCCGCCGCGGTCAAGGTGGCGATGGAGCGGGCCGGGATCACGGACACCGCAGACGTGCACTACGTGCAGACCAAGACGCCCTTGCTCGTGCTCAAGACCATCGCCGACGCGCACGCTCGGGGGAAGACGGTCTTCACCGAGGACACGCTGCACTCGATGGACGTCTCCAACGGTGGGACGGCGCTCGGCATCGCCGTCGCGCTCGGTGAGATCGAGATGCCGACAGACGACGAGATCATGCGCGACCGGTCGCTCTTCTCAGCGGTCGCCTCGTGCTCGTCCGGCGTCGAGCTGGACCGTGCCCAGGTGGTCGTCGTCGGCAACGCGCGCGGGGTCGGAGGGCGCTACCGGATCGGCCACTCCGTGATGGACGACGCTCTTGACGCCGACGGCATCTGGGACGCGATCCGCTCCGCCGGTCTCGACCTGCCCGAGCGGCCGCACACCTCCGACCTGGACGGCCGGCTGGTCAACGTGTTCCTCAAGTGCGAGGCCTCGCAGGACGGACACGTCCGCGGCCGTCGCAACGCGATGCTGGACGACTCCGACGTGCACTGGCACCGTCAGATCAAGGCCGCCGTGGGCGGCGTGACGGCGGCGGTCACGGGCGACCCGGCGGTGTTCGTGTCCGTCTCCGCGGCGCACCAGGGTCCCGAGGGCGGCGGCCCGGTCGCTGCGATCGTCGACCTGGGCTGATCCGTCGTCCGGACGTCATACGGGTCGGCTGCTCTGGCGACCACCCCGTATGACGTCCGGACGGGTTCCCTACTTCTTCGGGGGCTTCGGGGGCTTCGCCTGTGCCTCGGCGACCGCGGGCGCGACCCATGCGGCCAGCGTGTCGTCGGTCGCGACGGCCGGACCGGGCACGCGCATGAAGCCCTTCATGACCCGCTCGCCCATCATCATCTGCTCGGCGCCCCGGGCAGTCGCCTCGTCAGGGTCGTCGACGCGGAGCAGCAGGCCGTCGCCGGACAGGCCGACCGCCATGTGGGTGTTCACCATGAACGCCAGACCCCCGAACATCTTCATCTCCGGTGTGCCTGGCGGGACGAGCTCCCGTACGCGGGCAGCCAGCTCCTCGTCGTACGCCATGGACACATGATGGCACTCGGACGTCATACGACCTGGCGGCTCCGGCGACCACACCGTATGACGTCCGGAGCGGTGGATGATGTCCGGGCGCGGGTCAGCCAAACTCCGCCCTGATCGCGTCCGAGTGCTCGCCGAGCAGCGGGGGAGCCGCGTGGACGGGCCGGCCGCCGGAGTAGGTGTTGTCGTCGAAGCGCAACGGCGAGCCGGGCAGCTCGATCTCGCCGAGCGTCGGGTGCTCGACGCTCAGCACGAGCCCCTGCGAGCGGGTCTGCTCCCAGTTGTAGACGTCGTCGAGCGAGCGGACCTTGCCGGCCGGCACTCCGGCGGCGTCCAGGAGCGCGAGCCAGTGCTCGGCCGGGTCGTTCGCGAAGTGCGCCTCCAGCCGTTCGACGAGTGCGGTGCGGTTCGCCACCCGCTCCCGATTGGTCGCCAGTCCTGCCTCCGCCGGGTCCCAGCCGAACGCGCCGCACAGCGCCTGCCACAGCGACTCCGAGCCGCAAGCGATCTGGATCGGTGCCGTCGCGGTCGCGAACATGCCGTACGGCGCGATCGAGGGGTGGTGGTCCCCGGCCAGCCCCGGCACCTCGTGGGCGACGGTCCATCGCGTCCCCTGGAACGCGTGGAAGCCGACCATGCTCGCCAGCAGCGACGTCCGGACGACCTTGCCGCGGCCGGTCGCGGCGCGCTCGTGGAGCGCGGCGAGCACGCCCACGACGCCGTTGACCCCGGCCACCAGGTCGCCGATCGGGACGCCGACCTTCGTGGGGACCGAGACGCCGGTCAGCGACATGATGCCCGCCTCGCCCTGCGCGATCTGGTCGTAGCCGGCGCGGGACGCCTCGGGCCCGTCGTGGCCGAACCCGGTGATGGACAGGATGATGAGGCGGGGGTTCAGCTCGTGCAGACGAGCCGCGGAGAAGCCGAGCCGATCCAGCACGCCGGGTCGGAAGTTCTCCATCAGGACGTCCGCACGCTCGACCATCCGCTCCAGCAGCTTGGCGTCGTCGGGCGCCTTGAGGTCGAGGACGACCGACTCCTTGTTGCGGTTCGCCGACAGGAAGTACGTCGACGTCCGCTCCGCATCGTCCATGAACGGCGGTCCCCAGGACCGGGCGTCGTCGCCCGCGGGCGACTCGATCTTGACGACCCGGGCGCCGAGGTCGCCGAGTGTCATCGCGGCGTGGGGCCCGGCGAGGGCGCGGGTCAGGTCGAGCACGAGCAGATCAGCAAGAGGACCGGTCATGGCGGTCAGCCTCACACCGTCTCCCGCGACACGGAATGGCAGGTCTCGCCCAAGTTGTCGGTCCGTCGTGATGGAGTGGATCCCGACATGAGCTCCCGTGCGACGTACCGTCTCAGCGACCCGGCCCCTGCGCCGGTGCCACCAGCGCTCGACGACCACCAGCAGCGAGTCGTCGACCACGTCGGCGGCCCGATGCTCGTGCTCGCCGGTCCGGGCACCGGCAAGACCACGACGCTGGTCGAGGCGATCGTCGATCGCATCGAGGGGCGCGGTGCCGAGCCGGACCAGGTGCTGGCGCTGACGTTCTCCCGCAAGGCCGCCGACCAGCTGCGCGACCAGATCACGGCGCGGCTGGGCCGGACGATGAGCGGCACGCCGTGCTCGACGTTCCACTCCTTCGCCTACGGGCTGATCCGTGCCTATGCGCCTGCGGAGCTCTACGAGGCCCCGCTCCGGTTGCTGAGCGCTCCCGAGGCCGACGTCGTGCTTCGCGAGCTGCTCTCCGACCACCCCGAGTCCGTCCACTGGCCCGACGGGCTCCGGGGCGCGCTCGGCACCCGCGGTTTCGCCCGCGAGGTGCAGGCGGTGCTGTCCCGAGCGCGGGAGAAGGGTCTCGAGGGCGAGGACCTGCAGGCCCTCGGCGAGCGCGAGCAGATCCCGGAGTTCGTCGCCGCCGGGCTCTTCCTCGACTCCTACCTGACCAACCTCGACAGCCAGGGTGCGACCGACTACGCGGACCTGATCCGTCGCGCGACGCTCGAGGCCCACGCCCACCGCGACGAGCTGCGGGCCCGCTACCGACACGTGTTCGTCGACGAATACCAGGACACCGACCCCGGCCAGGTCGCCCTGCTGCGCGCCCTCGCGGGCGACGGCCGCGACCTGGTGGTCGTGGGTGACCCGCACCAGTCGATCTACGGCTTCCGCGGGGCGGAGGTGCGGGGGATCCTGGAGTTCCCGACGGAGTTCCCCCAGGTCTCAGGCGCGCCCGCGCCCGTCGTTGCGCTGCGCACCACGCGGCGGTTCGGCCCGCGCGTCCTCACCGCGGCCCAGCGAGTGGCCGGGCGGATCGGTCTGCCGGGCACGATCGACGAGGAGGCGCGTACGGCGTTCCTGGCGCCGCAGGCCGATGGCCCCGCAGGCCGCGTGCAGGTGATGACGTTCGACAGCGAGCGTGCGGAGGCCGAGCACCTGGCCGACCTGCTGCGCCGCGCGCATCTCGAGGACGGGATCGGCTGGGACGAGATGGCGGTGCTCGTCCGGTCAGGGCGTTCGACGATCCCGCCGTTGCGCCGGGCGCTGGGTGCGCTCGGAGTCCCCGTCGAGGTGGCGGGGGACGAGGTGCCGCTCGTGCGCGACCCCGCCGTCGAGCCGCTGCTCGCCGCGTTGCGGGCGGCCCTCAACCTCGGCAACGACGACGTCGAGCACATCGACTACGTCGGCCACGCCCAGGTCGAGAGCATCCTGACCGGCCCGCTCGGGGGTCTCACCGCCCCGGACGTACGCCGACTGGCGCGCGCCCTGCGTGCGCGGGAGAAGTCCCAAGCGGCCGACGAGGGTCGTCCGTCCCGTTCCTCCCAGGAGCTGCTGCGCTACGCCATGGTCGACCGGGACTTCCTGGCCGGCGTCGACGACAGCGACATGTCGAGGGTCCGGGCGACCGTGGAGCTCCTGCACGGGGTCGCCGACCGGGAGCGGGACGGTGCGAGCCCGGAGGAGCTGCTGTGGGAGCTGTGGTCCTCGACCCGCTGGCCGGAGAGGCTGCACCGCGCTGTCGAGCTCGGTGGTGGCGCGGCCCGTCGGGCGCACCGTGACCTCGACTCGATCCTTGCCCTCTTCGAGACGGCGGCGCGGATCGCAGCGCAGCGCGACCGAGCCAGCGCCCGCACCTTCCTCGAGCTCCTCTCGGCCCAGCAGATCCCTGCCGACACACTGGCCGAGCGCGGCGCGCGCGGCTCTGCGGTGCGGCTGCTGACCGCCCACCGGTCCAAGGGTCTGGAGTGGCGGCTCGTCGTCGTCGCCCACGTGCAGGCGGAGGCGTGGCCCGACCTGCGCCGGCGCAGCAGCCTGCTGCAGCCGGACCGGATCGGTGAGGACGGCGTCGTGCCGCCGCTGACGCCGCGCGAGCTGCTCGCCGAGGAGCGCCGGCTGTTCTACGTCGCGTGCACCCGTGCCCGTGAGCGGCTCGTCGTCACGGCCGTCCACTCCGACGACGACGAGGGCGAGCAGCCGAGCCGGTTCCTCGACGAGCTCGGGGTCACCGTGGAGCGCACGATCGGCCGCCCGCGCCGCCCGCTCTCGCTCGGCGGCCTGGTCGCCGAGCTGCGCCGCGTCGTCGCCGATCCCGACACCGAGCAGCCGCTGCGGCTCGCTGCGGCGCGCCGGCTGGCCCGCCTCGCCGCCGAGTCCCGCGGAGAGCGTGCTCTCGTGCCCGCCGCCGACCCCTCGACCTGGTGGGGCACACGCTCGGCATCCCGCTCCGTCGCACCGCTACGCGACCCGGCGAAGCCGGTTCCGATCTCGCCGAGCGTCCTGGATGGACTGCTCCAGTGCCCGACGCAGTGGTTCCTCTCCCGCGAGGCGGGCGGCATCACGGCCTCGCACCAGGCCGCCAACGTGGGCGAGATCGTGCACGCGCTCGCCCAACGCATCGCGACGGACGACCTCCCACCCGACGTCGACGTGCTCATGGAGCACGTCGACGCGGTGTGGGACCGGCTGAGCTTCCGGGTGCAGTGGGCAGCGCAGCGCGAGCACGCCCGGATCCGGTCGGCTCTGGAGCGGTTCGTCGCCTGGCACCGGAGCAACTCGCGTCGGCTCATCGACGTGGAGGTCCCGTTCCGGGCCGACGTACGGCTCGACGACGGCGACACCGTCACCCTCACCGGACGGGCGGATCGCCTCGAGCTCGACCATGACGGACAGGTCGTGGTCGTGGATCTCAAGACCGGTCGTGTGCCACCCAGCGACAGGTCTGTCGAGTCGAACGCCCAGCTCGCGGTCTACCAGCTCGCGATCGACAACGGCGGCGTCGACCTGCACGCACCGGGCGCCGGGAGCGGTGGCGGAGAGCTCGTCCAGCTGGGCATGCCGGATCCGGCACTGGCCGTGAAGGTGCAGCGGCAGGCGGCCCATGGCGACGCCAGCGACGTCCGCGTCGAGCTGCGTCGACAGCTCGCGGTCGCCGCGCAACGGCTGCGTGCCGAGGAGCTGCCGGCGGTCGCGGGTGACCACTGCAAGCGGTGCGACTACGTGAGCCTCTGCCCGATCAAGGGTGCCCCGGCGGTGACGGCATGAGTGCCGCGCGGGAGGTCCGCACGCCCGAGGAGCTGCGGGCGATCATGGGGGAGCAGCACCCTGCGTCCCCCGAGCAGTGGGAGGCCATCACCGCTCCGCTGGAGCCGGTGGTGGTGATCGCCGGTGCCGGGTCGGGCAAGACGACGCTGATGGCGGCGCGCGTCGTCTACCTCGTGGTCACCGGCCAGGTGCGGCCCGACCAGGTGCTCGGGCTGACCTTCACGACCAAGGCCACCGCGCAGCTGCGGGCGAAGATCCGCCAGGCGCTCGACAATGCCGGCGTCCTCGAGGAGGACGAGGACGGCGAGGTCCTCGAGCCGACCGTGGCGACGTACAACGCCTATGCCGCCGGCCTGCTCACCGACCACGGTCTGCGGATCGGCCACGAGCCCGACACCCGCGTGATCACGGACGCGGCGCGCTACCAGCTCGGTGCTCGCGCGATCGACCGTCACGCCGGCGAGGTGATGTTGCTGTCCGACCATCCGCCGACGGTGATCCAGTGGCTTCTCGCGCTCGACAGCTCGCTCAACGAGCACCTGCGCGGGCCCGACGACGTGCGGGCTCACGACGCCGAGATGCGCCGCGGTTTCGAGCGAGCGCTGGCCGAGGAGCAGGCGGGCAAGGCGCGCAAGACCTGGCTGGAGCCGGTCGCGAAGGCGATCGACGCCGCGGAGCGGCGTGAGGAGCTGCTCCAGCTCGTCGAGACCTATCGGCGGGTCAAGGCCGACCTGCGGCTGATGGACTTCTCCGACCAGATCGCTCTCGCGGCGAGGCTCGCCGACGAGCAGCCTGACGTCGGTGCGGCGGAGCGGGAGCGGTTCAGGGTGGTGATGCTCGACGAATACCAGGACACCTCGACCGCGCAGGCCATCATGCTCTCGCGCCTGTTCGGTGGTGGTCACGCGGTGATGGCCGTCGGCGACCCCAACCAGGCGATCTACGGCTGGCGGGGGGCGTCGGTCTCGAACATCCTCGGCTTCGCCGACACCTTCCCGCGGCGCGACGGTGGCGAGGTCGGGCTGTTCCACCTGACGGTCAACCGGCGCTCGGGCAGCGAGATCCTGGGCGTCGCGAACGATCTCGCCCGACCGCTGTACGACGCGACGCCTGGTGTCCGGCCCCTGGTGCCCGACTCGCGAAAGGGCGCCGGACGCGTGACCGCGCAGGTCTTCGAGCGGCAGGACGACGAGCTGGCCTGGCTGGCCCAGGAGATCACGTCGGCCCACGCCGCGCTTGACGAGCCGGCCTGGTCGCGTCTGGCCGTGCTGACCCGCGACAACGCGTCGGCCGAGCGCGTCTTCGACGTGCTGACCTCGGCCGAGATCCCGGTCGAGATCGTCGGGCTGGCCGGCCTGCTGCGGCTGCCGGAGGTCGCCGAGATCGTCGCGGTCCTCCACCTGCTCCACGACGTCACCGCCAACGCCGCGGTGCTCACCCTGCTCAACGGACCGCGCTGGGCGGTCGGGCCGCGTGACCAGAAGCTGCTGGCGTCCCGCGCCCAGGAGCTGGCCGGCGCGCGTCGGACGGCCGAGGCCGGCTCGATCGACGACGCCATGGTCGCCATCGCGGACGGCGTCGACCCTGCCGAGCTGCCCGCGCTCGACGACGCGCTGGCGGATCCGGGTGACCCTGCCGACTGGCCGTACTCCCCGGAGGCGCGCGAGCGGTTCGGGCTGCTCGCCGCCGAGCTGCGCTACCTGCGTCTGCATGCCGGCGAGCCGTTGCTCGACGTCGTGCGCCGGGTCATCGACGCGGTCGGCACCGACGTCGAGCTGGCGTCGGCGACGGGCCCTGCGGCCGCGACCCGGCGCGACAACGTCGATCTCTTCGTCAAGGCCGTCGCCGACTTCCAGGCCATCGACGGCGACGTGTCGATGGCCGCGTTGCTGGCCTACCTGACCGCCGAGGACGAGGAGGGCAGCGGCCTGGAGCTGGCGACCCCCTCGGCCGCGGACTCGGTCAAGCTCCTGACCGTCCACCGCTCGAAGGGCCTCGAGTGGGCGGAGGTGTTCCTGGTCGGTGTGTGCGAGACGGTCTTCCCCTCGAACCGGACCCGGCCCACCTGGCTCACGACCCCCTCCGTGCTGCCGTCCCGACTGCGCCGCGACGCCCGTGACCTCCCGGAGCTCGTCGGCTTCGACAAGACGGCGATCGACGCCTACCGAGCGGCCGTGAAGGAGCACGAGGCCGCCGAGGAGCTGCGGCTCGGCTACGTCGCGTTCACGCGAGCCGAGGACAGGCTCTCGGTGACCAGCTACCTGTGGACGCCGCGCAAGACGCCGTTCGGGCCTTCGGCCTACCAGGCCGTCGTCCGCGAGCACCTCGAGTCGCGTGGCGCGCCCGTCGACTGGCTGCCCAAGCCCGACCCGAAGCTGACGCCGAACCCCTACGCAGCCGTCGACCCGTCGCGACCCTGGCCGTCGACCGGCCCCGGCAGCGAGGCGCTCCGACGGCTCGCGGCGGCGGAGCTCGTGCGGGGCGTCGACCAGGACGGCGAGGACGACCTCGACATGCTGCAGACCGCCCGGGTCGCCGAGTGGGACGCGGAGATCGACCGCCTCGTGGCGGAGGCGCGAGCGGAGTCGGACGCGCAGGTCGTCGTACGCCGTCCGCAGAGCCTGTCCGCGACCGCCCTCGCGAGGCTGCGCGACGACCCCGAGGCGTTCGCCCGCGACATCGCGCGGCCGATGCCCCGACAGCCCTTGCCGGCCGCGCGCTTCGGCACCAGGTTCCACGCGTGGGTCGAGGCTCGGTTCGGTCAGCAGGACTTGTTCGATCCCGACGAGCTCCCGGGCCGGGGCGACGCCGACATCGTGGACGACGCCGACCTCGCCGAGGTGATCAAGGCGTTCGAGGAGGGGCCGTTCGCTGACCGGGCGCCCTACAGGGTCGAGGCGCCGTTCGCGCTGGTGCTCGCCGGGCAGGTCGTGAGGGGCCGTATCGACGCCGTCTACGAGGAGCCGGACGGCTCCTGGCTGCTCGTCGACTGGAAGACGAACCTGTCGGCCACCGCCGACGCCCTGCAGCTCGCGATCTACCGGGTCGCCTGGGCGGAGCTCACCGGCGTTCCCCTCGACCGGGTCCGGGTGGCGTTCGTCTACGTCCGCAGCGGCGAGATCGTCGAGCCCACCGGTCTGCCGGACCGCGAGTCGCTCGAGTCGCTGTTGGCGTCGAGCCACGACGCCACACCCCGGGCGGCGAACCGCCCGGCCCTGTTCGCGCCGATCGTGGAGGCCGATGGCCCGTAGCCGACCAGCTGCACCCGAGGGTCCGCGACCGCTGTGGTCCCGTGCCGGTCGAGCTGGATGCCGCCGTGCTCGCTGCGCAGCCGCAGCGGCGCGAGGTGCGCGACGGCGGGCCGGAAGCCGGTCGCCCACAAGATGACGTCGGCCTCGCGCAGCGTCCCGTCGGCCCAGCGGACGCCCGACGGCTCGATCGAGGCGAACATCGGCAGCCGCCGGTCGTAGACACCGAGCCGACGGGCGGCCTCCTCCTGAGGTCGCAGCATCAGCCCGGTGACGGAGACGACGCTGGCGGGTGGGAGGCCGCGGCGTACCCGCTCCTCGACGAGGGCGACGGCGGCGGTGCCGGCCTCCTGGTCGAACCGGTCGGTGCGCCAGACGGGTTCGCGACGGGTGACCCAGATCAGGTCGCGCTCGGGCTCGTCGACGACCATGGCCAGCTCGCCGAGGAGCTGCACGGCTGACGCTCCGCCACCGACGACGACCACCCGGCGCCCGCGGAACGGCTCGGGGCCGGGGTAGCCGCGGGTGTGCAGCTGCTCACCGGCGAAGGTCGCCGCGCCGGGGTAGAACGGCACATAGGGCTGCGACCACGTCCCGGTGGCGTTCACGATCGTGCGGGTGCGCCACGCGCGGCTGCCGGCACGCACGACCAGCAGGTCGTCCTCCGTCGGCTCCACCCGGTCGACCCGCACGGGCCGGATCACCGGGAGCCGGTGGTCGCGTTCGTAGGCGCCGAAGTACGCCGGGACGACACTGTTGGCTCTGCCGGGTGCGCCCGGCGTCTCGCTGTCGGGCAGCGACGCGACGCCGTGGACATCGGCCATGGTGAGCGAGTCCCAGCGGTGCTGCCACGCACCTCCCGGGGCATCGCCGGCGTCGAGCACCACGTGGTCGATGCCGCGCCGGCCGAGGTGGAAGCTCGCGGAGAGACCCGCCTGTCCGGCGCCGATGACGACGGACTCGAGTGGTGCGGACACGTGATCCCAACACCGGAGACTCCCGCGATATTGCCCCAGGCCCTAGTTTGGGAGCGTGCCCATGGACACACACCCCCACGAGCGGCTCGCGCGCTCCGCCCATGACCGGCTCCACGCTCATCGCGACGACGAGGACTGGCTCGATTCGCGGTGGCGCGACCCGGAGACCCGGACGCTCGTCATCGCCGGCAACAGGGTCCGGCTCGACGACGGGCGGATCGACTGGATCCATCCGAAGGCCGCGCCCGACGGGACCCGTCTGCTGCTCGGCGAGAGCGACGGCAGGACGTGCTTCGCGGTCATCCTCGACGCCGCCCCGGACCACCAGGCGGCCACCGAGGAGTGGGTGCCCCTGCGCGGCCTGCTGCCGGCACTCGCGGGAGCCACCGGCGACGGGGAGGCGCCCCTGGTCCTCCACGCGCTCGGCATGGCGGAGTGGCTGCACGCCACCCGATACTGCCCGCGGTGCGGCGGGCCGCTCTCGCCGCGCTCGTCGGGTCACCAGCTGGTCTGCAGTGACGGACACCCGCAGTTCCCCAGGACGGACCCGGCCGTGATCATGCTGATCACGTCCGGTGACCCAGGCTCCGCAGAGGAGCGCTGCCTGCTCGGCCGCCAACGGGTGTGGCCGGAGGGTCGCTTCTCGACGTTGGCCGGCTTCTGCGAGCCGGGGGAGTCGCTCGAGAACGCGGTCCGTCGCGAGGTCGCGGAGGAGGTCGGCGTACTCGTCGGGGAGGTGTCCTACTTCGGCAACCAGCCCTGGCCGCTGCCGGCGAGCCTGATGCTGGGGTTCACCGGGCGGGCGTCCTCGACGGAGATCCGTGTCGACGACGACGAGATCGCCGAGGCGCGCTGGATCACCCGCGCCGAGCTGCGCGAGGCTGCCGAGTCGGGCGAGATCCAGCTGCCGGGCGCCGTCTCGATCAGCCGGTCGCTGATCGAGTCGTGGTACGGCGCCCCGTTGCCGGGCTCCTGGTGATCGCGAGGATCAGGCCAGCGCGGACAGCTTCGCCTTGATCTGAACGAGGCTCGGGTTGGTGTGCGCCGAGCCGTCGGCGTACACCAGGGTCGGCACCGTCTGGTTGCCGTCGTTGACGTGCTCGACGAGCTTCGCCGCGTCGGGGTGCTGCTCGATGTCGACCTCCTCGAACACGATCCCCTCGCGGCCGAGCTGGCCCTTCAGGCGCTGGCAGTAGCCGCACCACGGGGTGGTGTACATGGTGAAGGTCTCGCTCATGAGACTGTCCCCTCCGACATCTAGGGTGTTGGCCGACGCCCCCACGGCGCCACCCGTGCAACCACCGCTACCCCTGGACTGTTCCCGACATGATCGAGCCCCGCCTGTGACCTCCAGCCCTGACGCCCTGCTCGACGCGCTCGACCCCGAGCAGCGCCGGGTCGCCGAGGCGCTGCGCGGCCCTGTCCGCGTCCTCGCCGGAGCCGGCACGGGCAAGACGCGCGCGATCACCCACAGGATCGCGTACGGCGTCGCCACCGGCGTCTACGCCCCGACCGAGATCCTCGCCGTCACGTTCACGACGCGCGCGGCCGGCGAGATGCGGCAGCGGCTGCGCGGGATGGGGGCCGGTGCGGTCCAGGCGCGCACCTTCCACTCCGCGGCGCTGCGTCAGCTCCGGTTCTTCTGGCCGCACGTCCACGGCACGGAGCTGCCCACGTTGACGGAGTCCAAGCTCGGCCTCTTGGCCCAGGCCGCGCGACGGCACCGCCTCGGCGGCGACCAGGCGCTGTTGCGCGACCTCGCCTCGGAGGTCGAGTGGGCCAAGGTCAGCAACGTCCATCCCGACTCCTACGCCCGGGTCGCGCACGCGCGCGACCGGCAGGTCACCAACGTCGACCCGGAGATCGTCGGCCGCGTCTTCGGGTCCTACGAGGAGGTCAAGCGGGAGCAGGGCCGGATGGACATGGAGGACATCCTGCTCCTGACCGCGGGCCTGCTGGCCGAGGACGAGCGGGTCGCCGCGCAGGTCCGTCGGCAGTACAAGTGGTTCGTCGTCGACGAGTTCCAGGACGTCTCGCCGCTGCAGTCCGCGCTCCTCGACCTGTGGCTCGGCGGGCGCGACGAGCTCTGCGTGGTGGGCGACCCGGCGCAGACCATCTACTCGTTCGCCGGCGCGGACGCCGCCTACCTGCGCAACTTCCCGAAGAAGTTCCCTCGCACCACCAGCGTCGAGCTCGTCCGCAACTACCGGTCCAGCCCGCAGGTCGTCGAGACGGCCAACCGGCTGCTCGCCGGGTCGCCGAGCCAGGGCGTCGAGCTCCGTGCCCAGCGTCCGGCGGGGCCGACCGCGACCTTCCAGCCGCGTCCCGACGAGGTTGCCGAGGCGGACGCCGTCGCCGCGCGGATCCGGCAGCTGCGAGCCGACGGCAGGCCGTACGGCGAGATCGCGATCCTCTTCCGCATCAACGCCCAGTCGGAGACCTTCGAGGAGGCGTTGACGGCCGCCGGGATCCCGTACGTCGTCCGCGGCGCGGCACGGTTCTTCGACCGGCCCGAGGTGCGGGAGGCCGTGACCCGGCTGCGCGGGGCCGCCCGGTCGGGGGAGGGCGACGACTTCCTCGAGACGGTGCACGGCACCCTTGCCGGCATGGGCTGGACCTCGACCCCGCCGGACTCGCGCGGTCAGGTCCGCGACCGCTGGGAGTCGTGGCAGGCGCTCATCGACCAGGCGACCGCGTTCGCGGCGAGCGTCGGCGACACGGCGCGACCCGACCTGGGGGCGTTCGTCGACGACCTCGACCGCCGCGCCGCCGACCAGCACGCCCCCGTCGCCGACGGCGTCACGCTGGCGACCTTCCATGCCGCCAAGGGACTCGAGTGGGAGTCCGTGTTCCTCGTCGGCCTGCAGGACGGCACGCTCCCGATCACCTACGCCCTGGACTCCCCGGCCGCGGTCGAGGAGGAGCGGCGCCTCCTCTACGTCGGTGTGACGCGTGCACGCCGCGACCTCGCGATCTCGTGGTCGGCGGCCCGGCAGCCGGGTCAGCGCGGCAGCCGCAAGCCGTCCCGCTTCCTCGACCCACTGCTGCCGGACAGCGTGAAGGAAGGCGCACGTGCAGGCGAGAGGTCGAGGGGGAGCCGGGGCGCGCGGATGTGTCGCACCTGTGGCCGCCCGTTGGGCAGTGCGACGGAGAAGAAGCTCGGGCGGCACGAGGACTGCCCGGCGCCGTACGACGAAGAGCTGTTCGGCCGTCTGAAGGAGTGGCGCTCGTCGACGGCGAAGACGCTCGAGAAGCCGGCGTACGTCGTCTTTCCCGACGCCACGCTCGAGGCGATCGCCGAGCGGCGGCCCGCGTCGCGCGGCGACCTGCTGCGCGTCCCCGGGGTGGGAGACGCGAAGCTGACGGCGTACGGCGACGAGGTGCTCGCGATCGTGGCAGAAATTCCCTGAAAAAAAGCCAATAAATGATTTGCAGCCCGTGAAGTCGGACCACTAGCGTTTCTCTCGACCCCGAAACCGCGCACTGCGACCTAGCAGTTCTTCGCGCACGATCCCCTGAAGGAGGTGGCCAGACATGAGCATGACGCTGATCCAGCAGACGACTGACACCCAGTCGTCCATCGGCATGTCCGGCTACCGGGCCGCCTTCGCCCCGTGCTCGAGCGCTGCTCACTTTGCCGTGCGCAACGTTGATCTCGCCCAGGGAGAGGTGGCTCTCAAGCCGGCCACCGCCACCCGTAACGGCTGGGTTCGTGGGACCTACGCCTGGAGACCACCGACTGTCTGAGACATGACATCGGCAGCCCTCCAGGCCGCGGAACCCGAACCACGGGATCCGCGGCCTTTCTGTTTCCCCAGGGAGATCCCAAGCGGAGTCCAAGTCACACACCGCAGCATCAAGAAGAACGAAGCGATCAGGAAACACAGGAGGTGAACGAGATGACCACCAGCGTTCTCGACCGCGCCGACCAGGCGTTCGAGGCTGGGCTGGCCGAAGTCACAGACCCCACCTTGGGTCTGCTCCACGACCAAGCCAGCAAGGTCGACGACGAACTACTGCCCTGCCGGGTCAACAACCCGGAGCTGTGGTTCGCCGAGTCCCCGAGCGACGTGGAGTACGCCAAGGAGCTCTGCCAGGACTGCCCTGTTCAGGCGATGTGTCTCGATGGCGCACTCTCGCGGCGCGAGCCGTGGGGCGTGTGGGGCGGTGAGCTGTTCCTCCAGGGAACGGTGATCCCCCGCAAGCGCCCCCGCGGTCGTCCGCGGAAGCACCCGATCGTCGCCTAGGCAGCAAACAACCACTCATGAAGCTTTTCCGAATCAGGAGCAACGAGATGAACACCATGCATGAAGACCTGGCGCGGGCCCAGATGGCCGCGCGCCTGGGAGAGGCGCAGCAGATGCGGCGTGGCCACCAGTTGGCCCGCGCCCGCCGGCTCAGCCGCAAGGCCGAGCAGGCAGCACAGCTTGCGCGCCTGGCCCTCGCCCGCGCTCTGTGAACCGGGATCACCTCCCGGCACCCTGATCGCGGGTGTGTGTGACACCAACGGCCCGTTCGTCCCAGTGTTGGGACGGACGGGCCGTTCTGGTTTCCTGGACCTGTGCTGACCTGTGACTACTGCGGTCGGACGGAGCCCGAAGGTGCGGCGACGCTCACCTGGGCGACCGCCGTCGAGCGCGGCGTGAGCAAGACCTTCTGCGACACCTGCGCACGCGAGCACCTTCGCGCCATGGAGGGCAAGCTCGACTCCGAGTGGTGGTGAGCCGCCTCGGCCTCAGCCTTGGCCTCAGCCTCAGCCGACGAGGGTCGGGGTGGCGGACTTGATGGTGAGCTGTTGTGGTGGTCCGTGTCGGGTGACGG
>NZ_BAAAPB010000005.1:0-139137 GCF_039530925.1 Nocardioides panacihumi
TGTTCGACGCTGACCTGGCCCAGCGGGTGGCCGGTGGGGGAGTGCAGGGTGGTGATGCCGTCGCCGGCACCGTGCAGGGCTGCCTCGGTGAGGTGGACGTGCAGCACCACCCGCCGCCGCCGGGATCCTGCTCCTACCGGCGGGTCGGCCGGGCCGCTGGGGTGGCTTGGGTCGGCCGGGTTGCTTGGGTCGGCCGGGTCGCTTGGCAGGGTGTGGTGCTGGCCGCGGGCGAGGAGGCCGAGGGCTTTGGCGCGGCGTACGTCGAGGGGGCTGGTGTCGCCGGCGGTGGCGAGGTCGGCGGCGAGGTCGGCCAGGGCGGTGTCGAGGTCGAGGGCGTCGGCGACCTCGAGGATGGCGTCGAGGTGGCCGGTGGCGATGCCGGCGGGGCCGAGCTCGGAGAGGGCTTGGTGCAGGGTGATGGTGGCGTGGCGGGTCTCGAGGGCCTCCAGGGCGGCTTGGGCGGCGGTCTCGGGGTCGAACCGGATGATGGCCTCCTCGACCAGCCGCCTCAGCACGATCGGGCCGACCCGGCCGGCGAGGTCGGCGACCTGGTCATCGACCCAGGCCGCGCCCTCGACCGGGAGTGCCATGGTGTGCTCGGCGATCCGTAGTGCCCGCCAGGCCGGGACCTGCCCGGCGCGGGTGGCGGCCCACACCCTGGGCAGCCGGTGGCCGAGCTCCAGGCACCGGCCCAGGTAGAGGCGGGCGGCGTCGGTCGACATGCCGGCCACGGCCCCGAACTCGATCACCGCGAACTCCGCCACCCCCGGCGCCCCCGGCCCCGCCAGGGCCAGCTCGCCCTCGCTGCCCGGCAGCGTCGCCGCCCGGTGCATCGAGTCGGGGTGGATCGAGTCGGGGTGGATGGAGTCGGGGGAGTTGAACGCACAGAACTGCAACGCCAGCTCGACCTGGAGGACCTGCTCGAGGGCCTCACGGGCCTTCGAGGCACGAAACTCCGCCAGCAGGCCACCGCTGGAATCCAGCGACACCTCACCAGCAGCGAGTCCCGAGATCGACATGACCCCAGCCCACCACAGACCACCGACAGTTCCACCGCGCGATTCACCGATTCCGATGAGCCACGGGGGAGTCGACCCGCACAATGCGACCGTGAGCGAGCACGACCCGATCCCGCATGCCAGACGGGTGGCGGACCCGAACAGCCCGAAGTACGCGGTCCAGCACGCCGGTGCGCCCAAGCGCGAGCGCCGGTCCGCAGGGGGCTTCGGTGAGGACGCGCTCGACGCGCTCGGCGAGCTACTACTCGGGGGCGTGTGCGTTGCCGTTCTCGCCGGTCTCTCAGCGGCTGTCAGCGTCGGCTGGAAGCACAGCCCGGTGCTTGTCGCCGGAATGGCCGTCGTGCTCGCTTCGTTCCTGGCCTACGGCATCGTGCACATCGTCCGCTCTGCGCGCGGCGGGACTCCGCCCCGGTGGCCCCGGCTCGCATCCGCGGCCGCAGTGAGTGTGGTCGTGGCCGGACTGTGGGCGCTCTACGTCGTCTGATGACAACGAGCGCCGTCCGGGATCGCCAGCCTCAGCGCGGCCCGTCAGGCCCGTAGGACCGCGTCACCGTCGCGACCCGCACCTGATAGTCGGCGTACCACGCATCGCGCCCGCGTCGCTGGGCGACGAGGTGCTCGGCCACCTGCTTCCAGGCCGCCGCCGCGTTGTCGTCGACCCAGTAGGACACGGTGATGCCGAGTCCGTCCCGCGCGGCCTCGATCCCGAGGTAGCCGGGCTGCTCCGCCGCGAGCGCCTCCATCCGCTCCGCGGCCTCGGCGTAGCCGTCATCGCCCTCGGTGCGCAGAGAGGTGAAGATGACGGCGGTGTACGGCGGCTCCGGGGTCGGCGCGATCACGCACCGATGCTAAGCGAGCCCGCGCCCGGACGAGGCCGGACGAGGACTGTCGACGTTCGCCTGCGGCGGGTGGTGCGTTGCTCCTACGCTGCGCGCATGCAGCAGTCGCGCCTCGGGCTCGGCGACCTTGCTCGCCGCTGGCGTACGGGCTCGTCGCGTAGCCAGCTCCAGGTGCTGGGGCTCCTGCTCGTCGGGCTGCTGCTCTGCTTCCTGGTCTCGTGGTTCGAGTACGACTGGCTGCCCAGCGGGGCCTTCCTGCTCTGGCCGCTGGCCGGGCTGACATTGCTCCGGTTCCGTCCGCTGGCCGTGCTCACCGGCGCCACCGCGGTCGCCGCCCTGCTCGCGTACGCGCACAGCAGCCGGTCCCGCGAGCTCGGCCCGGGCGACATCGTCGTGGCGGCTCTGGCCATCGCCATCGTGCTCCGGCAGTCGAGCCAGCAGCGCAGCGGGCTGCCGGTCGGGCTCAGCGAGGCGATGCTGGCCGAGCTTCGCGACCGGCTGCAGAGTCAGGGCCGCATCCCTGCGCTGCCCGAGGGCTGGTGCTCGCAGTCCGCCATGATCGCGGCGGCGGGGACGGGGTATGCGGGCGACTTCCTGGTGGCCGACCTGCGGGACGGAAACCTGCTCGAGCTCGTCCTCGTCGACGTCTGTGGCAAGGGCACGGCCGTCGGCCCGCAGTCGCTCCAGTTCGCCGGCGCGCTGGGCGGACTCATCGGTGCGCTGCCACCGGAGCCGCTGCTACGGGCGGCCAATGAGTTCCTCCTGCGGCAGCAGACGGAGGAGGCCTTCTCGACCGCCGTGCACGTGGCGGTCGACGTGCGCGACGGGAGCTATCGCGTGACGAGCGCCGGCCACCCGCCCGCGCTTCGCTGGTCGGCCGCGGGGGAGGAGTGGGCCGTCGACAACGCCCGTGGCACAGCGCTCGGCGTCATCGACGACCCGGAGTTCCACGCCAGCACGGGTGTCCTGGCGCCGGGCGACGCGCTGATGTTCTACACCGACGGCGTCATCGAACGCAGGCGCTCCGACATCGACGCAGGGATCGACTGGCTGCGGCGCGTGGCCCAGCAGGACGTGCGCCGGCGCGGGTTCGACGGCGCGGCTCAACGCATCCTCGCCAAGGTCGACCGCGGCGACGACGACCGCGCGATCCTCATCCTGTCGCGAGGTCTCTGCTAGGCGTCCGCGTGACGGATACCACATCACGCTCCGTTTGTGCAGTCCCCATCTTGGTCAACGGTTGGGCGGGGAGGCTGACGATGGAGAAGAAGAACCATGAGGAACTTGGTATCGCGGCCTGCTCTCGCGCTCGGATGCGCTGCTGCTCTGACGACGTGGTCGCTGGGCACTCCGGCCTTCGCCGGACAAGGGGCCACCAGCTCGAACGGTGACCACGGGCGTCACACCGGACAGGTGCGGAACGGCGCCACTTCACCCGCTCCGACCCAGACCGGCGCGAGCGGAGGGAAGGCTCGCCCCACCCACGGTCAGGCGGCAGCGCAGCACCACGGGACGGCCAAGGGCACAGGCACGAGCAAGGGCACGCACGACGCCGCAGCTCCGGCACGGTCCACTGACCCGTCGGGCAACAACGGGACGATCAAGATCGACCGGCTCGGCGAGATGGACAGGATCCCGAACAACGTCCCCCACCCGGGCTGCACGTTCCAGGTGGAGTGGTTCGGCTTCGACGGCGGCTCGGACGTCCTGTCGACCGTCAGCTTCACCATGCAGGCGCCGACCCGCGACGTCGGTCTGACGGTCTCGGGTCCGAGCGTCGTGCCGGTCGGCGGCGACGCCGCGAGCGGCGCGGGGACCGCCACCGGTCCGGACGCCGTCCAGGCCTACACCCTCGGTTTCAGCGGCCCGGCGCAGGCCAAGCAGGGCTATCACGTGCGTCTGACCGTCTCGACGCCGCGCTCGCGTGGCAACGACACCAAGACGAAGGTCTTCTGGGTGGCGCCCTGCGTCGCCACCGCGACTCCCGCCCGCGGGGTGGCCGGTACGTACGCCGCCGCCCCCACCAGTGGCGGCCACGCGTCCTCGCCTGCCGGAGCGACGAGCACCTGGCTCTCGGCCCCCTCGATGGCCCAGGCCGTGACCGGCCCGACGACCGGTGTGGCCGCGGAGCGCGGTGCCGTGTCGGCTGACTCGGCGGCGGCTGTGCCGGTCGTGATCGACGCCGGTGAGCAGGGGTCCGTCCTGGGTCGCTGGTCGCACTCGCCGCTCTCGCTGGGCCTCACGCTGGCCGGCCTCCTGCTGGCCGTCGCCTCGGTGGCGCTGCGCCTGCGCCGCCGTGCCTGACCAGGGCACCCGCTCCGGTCGCAACCAGCGACGCCTCCTGCAGGCGTCGCTGGTCGCGGCCCTGGCGGCCGGGCTCCTGCTCGCCGGCCAGGCCTACCGGGCGGGCGGCGAGGGTGGGCCAACCCGACGCGCGACGTCGTACGCCGCTGGGGCCACGTCCTCTCCGCTGCCGACCGAGGTGCGCGCCCCCTGGCGGGCGGGCTCACCACGGAGCCTGCGACTTCCAACGCTGGGCGTGACCGCGCCGGTCGTGCCGGTGCGCGCACCGGGTCGGACGCTCATCCCGCCGAGCGACCCGGCGACCCTCGGCTGGTGGGCCGACGGCGCCCGCCCGGGCGCGCCGCGCGGAAGCGTGCTGATCGCCGGTCACACGGTGCACGGCGCGGGCAAGGGCGCTCTCGAGGACATCGGTCGGCTGACGCCGGGCGCACCGGTCGTCGTGACCACCGCCGGCTCGACGCTGCGCTACGTCGTCGAGCGCGTCCAGGTGTTCGACAAGGCGACGCTGTCGACACAGGCGGCACGACTGTTCCGGCAGGACGGACCCCCGCAGCTGGTGCTGATCACCTGCGCGGACTGGGACGGCAGCCGGTTCCTCAGCAACGTGGTCGTGGTCGCCAGACGGGCGCCGGCAGCAGGTTAGCGAGCGTTGGAATAGCGTGGGTGTGTCGAAGGTTCACCGGATAGTTCAGAATTCAACTAACCGGGTCCACTGAGCCCGTCCCGCGAGGAGCACGCGATGCAGTTCGGAATCTTCACCGTCGGAGACGTCACCACCGATCCCACCACCGGGAAGACGCCCACCGAGCACGAGCGGATCAAGGCCACCGTCGCCATCGCGAAGAAGGCCGAGGAGATCGGTCTCGACGTCTTCGCCACCGGCGAGCACCACAACCCGCCGTTCATCGCCTCGAACCCGACGGCGACGCTCGCCTACATCGGCGCCCAGACGGACAGGATCATCCTGTCGACCGCGACGACCCTCATCACGACGACCGACCCGGTGCTGATCGCCGAGGACTACGCCAAGCTGCAGCACCTCACCGACGGCCGCGTGGACCTGATGATGGGGCGCGGCAACACCGGCCCGGTCTACCCCTGGTTCGGCAAGGACATCCGACAGGGCATCAACCTGGCGATCGAGAACTACGCGTTGCTGCGGCGGCTGTGGAGCGAGGACGTCGTCGACTGGAGCGGCCGCTTCCGCACGCCGCTGCAGGGCTACACCTCGACCCCGCGTCCGCTCGACGGCGTCGCACCGTTCGTCTGGCACGGGTCGATCCGCAGCCCTGAGATCGCCGAGCAGGCGGCGTACTACGGCGACGGCTTCTTCCACAACCACATCTTCTGGCCGGCCAGCCACACCGAGGCGATGGTGCGTCTCTACCGCCAGCGCTTCGAGCGCTACGGACACGGCACGGCCGACCAGGCGATCGTCGGTCTCGGCGGGCAGTTCTTCATGCGCAAGAACAGCCAGGACGCGGTCAAGGAGTTCCGGCCGTACTTCGACAACGCGCCGGTCTACGGCCACGGCCCGTCGCTCGAGGACTTCACCGAGGCCACGCCCTTGACGGTCGGCTCGCCGCAGGAGGTCATCGAGCGCACGCTGTCGTTCCGCGAGTACGTCGGGGACTACCAGCGTCAGCTCTTCCTCGTCGACCACGCCGGCCTCCCGCTCAAGACGGTGCTCGAGCAGCTCGACCTCTACGGCGAGATCCTGCCGACCCTGCGCGAGGAGTTCGCCAAGCTGCGCAAGCCCGGCGTCCCGGAAGCGCCCACCCACGCCTCGCTCGTGGAGAAGGCCGGCGGCGCGAAGGACGCGACCGTGTACGCCGAGGGCGACGCCGCCACCGGCACCAGCGACCGGCCCCTGGGCGACCCGGAGGTCGCCAAGGTCCTGGAGGGCGAGCTGTGAAGAGGATCGTCGTGGTCTCGGCGGGGCTGAGCGTTCCGTCGAGCACCCGGCTCCTCGCCGACATGCTCGGCGAGGCGGCCGTCGACGCCATCCATGATCGCGGCCAGGAGGCGGACGTCGAGATCGTGGAGCTGCGACCCCTGGCCCACGCCCTGGCCGACCACCTGCTCACCGGCTTCCCGACCGGCGAGCTCAAGGCGGCCATCGAGACGGTACGCCGGGCGGACGGCCTGATCGTGGTGACGCCGGTCTTCTCGGCGTCCTACTCGGGGCTGTTCAAGACCTTCTTCGACGTCCTCGAGCTCGGTGTCCTCGACGGCAAGCCGATCGTGGTGGCCGCGACGGCCGGCACGGCCCGGCACTCGCTCGTGCTCGACCACGCCCTGCGACCGCTGTTCAGCTACCTGCACGCGGTCGTCGTGCCGACCGGCGTCTTCGCGGCGAGCGAGGACTTCGGCGCCATCGGTGGAGACGTCGGCACCGGCGACCTCGCGAAGCGGGTCAACCGGGCTGCCAACGAGCTGGCGGCGGTCGTCGCCGGTCCGGGCGACGTCCCGCGGCCCGTGCAGCACCGCCGGTCGGTCGACGAGGAGTTCGCGAGCCCGACCTCGTTCGAGGACCTGCTTCGTGCGGCCAGCGACGGGCCTCCCGAGTACTGACGGGCAGGTCGTCGTCAGGTCCGGTGCGGCACCTGCCGCGACAGCTCCTCGGGCATCGGCTCGTAGTGCGCGAACGCCCGGGTGAACGTGCCGGCCCCGCGGGTCGTGGAGCGCAGGTCGATCGCGTAGCGGATCAGCTCGCGCTGGGGCACGTACGCCCTGATCACGGTCCGCTCCTCGTCGGACTTGTCGGTGCCGAGCAGCCGCGCCCGGCGGGATGACAGGTCGCTCATCACCTGGCCGACCAGGTCGTCGGCCACGACGACCTCCACCTCGTCGTACGGCTCGAGGAGGTTGACGCTCGTCGCCTCCGCCGCCTCGCGCAGCGCGAGGGCGCCGGCGCTCTGGAAGGCCATGTCGGAGGAGTCGACGCTGTGGGACTTGCCGTCCACGAGCGTCACGCGCAGGTCGACCACGGGGTAGCCGGCGCGCACGCCGCGTGCCATCTGCGCGGCGACCCCCTTCTCGACGCTCGGGATGAAGTTGCGCGGGACGGCACCGCCGACCACCTTGTCGACGAACTCGAAGCCGCTGCCCTCCGCGAGCGGCTCGACCAGGATGTCGCAGATGGCGTACTGCCCGTGGCCGCCCGACTGCTTGACGTGCCGGCCGTGCCCCTTCGAGGGGCCGCCGAAGCACTCGCGCAGCGGCACGATGACGTCGCGCTGCTCGACGGTGACGCCGTAGCGTGACTGCAACCGGTCCAGGGCCACCTCGGCGTGCGCCTCACCCATCACCCAGACGATCAGCTGACCGGTCTCGGAGTTGTTCTCGACGCGCAGGCTCGGGTCCTCGGCCGTCAGTCGGGAGAGCGCCGAGGACAGCTTGTCCTCGTCCGAGCGCGTGGCCGCCTCCACGGCGATCGGGAGCAGCGGTGCCGGCATCGACCACGGACGCAGGACCAGCGGGAGCTCGGGGGAGGAGAGGGTGTCGCCCGTCTCGGCCCGCGAGAGGCGCGCGACGAGGCCCAGGTCGCCGGCGACGACGCGGGCCGCGGGCGCCTGGGAAGCCCCGAACGGATAGGCCAGCGCGCCGATCCGCTCATCCTCGTCGTGGTCCTCGTGCACTCCTGCGGCGGCCCCCTCGAACGCCGAGAAGTGCCCGGAGACGTGGACGGGCGCATCCGGGGCCAAGGTCCCCGAGAAGACGCGGACCAGGCTCACCCGACCGAGATAGGGGTCGCTGCTGGTCCGAACGACCTCGGCGACGAGTGGACCCGCGGGGTCGCAGGTCACCGCGGTCGCGACCTTCCCTGACGGGGTGAACACCTCGGGAGGCGTGTGCTCGGGCGGCGCGGGGAAGGCGCGAACACACAGATCGAGCAGCTCCGGTACGCCGACCCCGGTCGTCGCGCACACCGGGATCACCGGGTGGAAGGACCCGCGTGCGATCGCCTTCTCGAGGTCGGCGACGAGCACCTTCTCGTCGATCTCCTCCCCGCCGACATAGCGGTCCATGAGCGACTCGTCCTCGGACTCCTCGATGACCGCCTCGATGAGCTCGCCCCGGCGAGCGTCCTCCTGGATCTGCGCCGAGTCGCCGGTGATGAGCCCGGTGAGCGAGTCCCCGGTGACGACGTACACCGGGAGCACGCCGGGCCCGAACGCGTCCTGGGCCTCCGCGAGCACGCGGGCGGGATCGGATCGCGGGTGGTCCAGCTTGGTCAGGACGACCGCGCGCGGCATGCCGACGTCGCCGCACTCGCGCCACAGCCGCCGGGTGTTGTCGTCGACCCCGTCGTTGGCGGCGATCACGAAGAGCGCGCAGTCTGCGGCCCGCAGCCCGGCGCGCACCTCGCCCACGAAGTCGGCGTAGCCGGGTGTGTCGACGAGGTTGATCTTCACGCCGTCGTGAACGGCGGGCGCCACCGCGAGGGAGATCGAGCGGCCGTGGGCCTGCTCGGCGTCCTCGGTGTCACAGACGGTGGTGCCCTCGGCGACGGAGCCGGCACGGACGATGGCGCCCACGTGAGCGAGCAGGGCCTCGACGAGAGAGGTCTTTCCTGATTGGGAGGGCCCGACGAGAACGACGTTGCGGATCCCGTCGGGCCCCGATGCGTCCACGTCTTGGGTGGTCGCCTTTCGAGTGCTCTTCTCGGCCATGGGTCAAACAAACTCCTGTGCGACCCGCCGCACAAGGCCGGACTTGGATCAGGCCGGGATCAGGCCGGGATCAGGCCGGGATCACGCCGGCATCCGTCCGGGGAGCTCACGGCTTCGCGTCCGGATAGATGCTGCGCGTCTCAGCGCGCCGGTCGCGGCTCGTGAACCAGCCGGCCACGCGGATCGGCGGCAGCAGCTTGGCGATCGAGAGCGCGGCGAACGCGACGGTGTTGACGGACACGAAGGTCACCAGCACCAGGTAGGCCTCGGAGTGCAGGAGGCTCTCGGGCAGCAACCGGAAGCCGAGGATCAGGGGGCTCATGCGGCGCCTTCCGTCCGGTCGGCCTGCGTGGCCTCACGCTGGACGTGCGTCCAGCCGGCGGTGCGGCCCAGTGAGATGTCGAGGACGCCCTTGACGTAGGCCAGCTGCAGGAACGCGTCGAAGAACAGCTCGGGGAAGATCGCCATCGAAACCAGCCGGGCCGCCCAGCCGCCGCGCCACACGGTCACCAGCCGCTCGACCATGAAGATCACGCCGAGCCCGATCCAGAAGGTGAACCAGATCCAGTGGCTGCTGGCGAACAGCATGACGACCAGCAGCAGGAAGTAGGCCCACAGCGCGAAGACGCCGTACCCGATCGCGAGCTGCTGCGCCCAGTAGCGGAAGGTCTGCGGCGTGACGCCGTACGCGCCGAGGTTCTCGAGGGCACCGCGCTGCCAGCGCAGGCGCTGGTGCCAGAGCAGGCGCCAGCTCGGCATCAGCTCGGTCACGACCGTGCACTCGGCGGGGGAGATGGTGAGCGCGCCGAGTGACTTGAGTGCGATCGTGAGCTCGTTGTCCTCGGTGAGCGCCGCGGTGTCGTAGACGTCGCCGTTCCGGCCGGGGATCGTGTGCCCGCGCTGCTCGGCGACGGTGCGCAGCGCGCGTGGCCGGAAGAGCGAGGCGGTGCCGGTCAGCACGAAGACCTTGCCTCGGCGCCGCCGCAGCTCGCGGGCGTAGCGGATGTACTCGTTGCGCTGGAACTGGCCGATCAGCCCGTGTCCGTCCTCACCGTAGAAGACACCGCCGACCGCCATCAGCCCGCGGTCGTCGGTGAAGCGCCGTACGGCGGAGGCGAGGAAGCCCTGGTCGAGCATCGTGTCGGCGTCCATCACCATCACCACGTCGTTCTCGCCCTGTCCTGGGAGCAGGTGACGTAGTGCCTGGTTGAGGGCGCCGCCCTTCTTGTGGGTGTTGTCGACCGACTCGAACACCTCGGCACCGTGGGCGCGCGCCACCTCGACGGTCCGATCGGTGCAGTTGTCCGCGACGACCACCACGCGCTGCGGCGGGGGCTGCTGCTGCGCGAGGGAGGTGAGCGTCGCACCGAGCGAGGCCTCCTCGTTGTGAGCCGGGACCAGGACGGTGACCGTCACCTCGCCGTCGAACCGGCCACGGGTCTCGTCCATCACGACCCGCGGCGCCAGCGGCGTGCCGTGGGGGTTGGTCGAGCGCCGGGCGTTCGTGATGATGCGGTGCTCGAGGTAGGCGAGCCCCGCGGCGCACAGCAACGAGACGCTGATCGCGATCTCGAGGATGCGGAGGGTGGGCGCCTGCGTGTCGTAGAGCACGCGCCACGCGCCGAACAGGACGCCTCCGCGCTCGTCACCTCGCGGAACGTCGGAACGCGCCACGGCCAGCCACAGCAGAACTGCGGCGGCGCCGGTCAGGCCGAGGACGATGAGACCGACGAGCCGTTCGAGTCCGTTCCTCACGCGGGCTTAACTTACTCGGTGGCGCGAGGTGACGACGTATCGACGAGGTGGGCGAGCAGCGCGTCGGCCGACATCGGGCACGACAGCAGGTTGCCCTGGACGAGGTCGACGCCGGCGGTGCGGGCGATCTCGAGCTGCTCGTCGGTCTCGATGCCCTCGAGCAGGACGACCGTGCCGAGCTCGTGCAGCATCGCGACCGTGTGCCGCAGCAGGACGAGCCCGCGGTCGCCGAGCAGCAGGAAGCCCCGGTCGAGCTTGACCCAGGTCCAGTCCCGCCGGGCGAGCAGCCGCAGTCGGGACACCCCCGTCCCGAGGTCGTCGATCGCGATCCCGAGACCGGCCGCCTGAAGGCGATCCAGCGCGAGCTCCTGCTCCTCGCCCCAAGCGGTCTCGTCCCCTCGCTCGGTGACCTCCAGGAGAACCTGGGCGGGACAGGACCTCGAGCGGTCGACCAGCCACTGGAGGAAGGGGCTGCCGGGCCAGATCTGGGCGGGTTCGAGGTTGACCGTGACCGTCATGCTCCGACCCAGGCGCAGGGAGGCGACCGACGCGGTCGTCAGGGCCTGCTCGGCGACCTGCCGCATCACTGTGTCGAGCGCCCCGATGCGGGTCGCGGAGCCCACGACGTGCAACGGGCTCAGGGCGCCGTGCTCAGGCAGCTGCCCGCGCAGCAGCGCCTCCCACCCGACGAGATCACCCGAGGCGAGCTCGACGATCGGCTGGTAGGCGACGTCGAGGCCCTGCTGCAGCAGGCCACCGACGATCTCGTCGTCGGAGGGGGGTGGGGTGGCTGACACGGACCGAGCCTAGGCCCGGCGTACCCCTAGTGCCTGTAGGTCCCGACCAAGATGGCCCGCGCGGCGGTCTTGAAGGCCAGGTTGAACCCCACGACCGCTGGGGTGGCGTCGCCGTCGACGCCGAGCGACTCCTCGGTCACCGCGTGGACCACGAAGTAGTAGCGGTGCACCTGGTCGCCGGGCGGCGGGGCCGCGCCCGTGAAGCTCTTGGTGCCGACGTCGTTGCGGACGTGGAACGCTCCGTCGGGCAGGGAGTCGTCGCCGGCGCCCGCGCCCGCCTCGAGGGACGTCACGTCGGCAGGGATGTCGACGGCGAGCCAGTGCCAGAAGCCGCTGACGACGGGCGCGTCGGGGTCGTAGCAGGTGACCACGTAGCTACGGGTGCCCTCCGGCCCGGGCTCCCAGGACAACTGCGGCGAGGTGTTGCCTCCGTCGGCGACCTGGGCCGCGCCGAGGGGCTGCCCCGCCGTCACGTCGGTGCTGGTCACGGAGAAGGAGGGGACGACGGGCAGGAGCTCGTACGGGTCGGGCTTGACCGGGCGGTCGAGGGACATGGCACTCCTTGGTCGGGGTCCGGGTCGGGCGATTCGACCCTAGTCCGGTGGGTGAACGGTCGTCACCGGGTGAAGTACGCCGGGGCGGTTGAATAGCGCCCGTGGACCATCCTCCCTACCCGTCCGGTCTCCGGCTCGCCGGCCGTCGCGTCGTCGTCGTCGGGGGCGGCCACGTCGCGCAGCGCCGGATCCCCGCGCTGATCGCCGCCGGCGCCGAGATCGAGGTCGTCTCGCCGCAGGTCACCCCGGCGATCGAGGGCATGCTCGGGTCGGGGGAGCTGCGCTGGACGCGGCGGGGCTTCGAGGCCGCGGACCTCGAAGGCGCGTGGTACGCCGTGTGCGCGACCGACGACGAGGTCGTCAACGAAGCGGTCAGTGCCGCCGCGGAGGAGCGCCGGATCTTCTGCGTCCGCTCCGACGACGCCCTCGCCGCCACCGCCTGGACGCCCGCGGTCGGCCGACACGGGGGAGTCACCGTCGCCGTGCTCAGCAACCGGGAGCCACGCCGTTCGGCGACGGTCCGAGACGAGATCCTCGCGGGGCTGCGCGACGGCAGCCTCGACGCCCGGCACCAGCGCCCGCAGACACCTGGAGTGATCCTGGTCGGCGGCGGCCCGGGCGACCCGGACCTGGTGTCGGTCGCCGGGCGCAAGGCCCTCATGGAGGCGGACGTCGTCGTGGCCGACCGGCTGGCGCCGCGCGAGCTCCTCTCCCAGCTGCCGTCCGACGTCGAGCTCGTCGACGTCGCCAAGCTGCCCCGCGGGCGCTCCGCCCAGCAGGAGGAGATCAACCGGGTCATCGTCGAGCGTGCGCTCGCGGGCAAGTCGGTCGTGCGCTTCAAGGGCGGGGACAGCTTCGTGTTCGGGCGCGGCTACGAGGAGGTCATCGCCTGCCGGGCAGCGGGCGTCCCCGTCACCGTGATCCCCGGGCTCACCTCGCCCGTCGCCGTGCCGGGGATGGCCGGCATCCCCGTCACGCATCGCGGGGTGGCGCACGAGTTCACCGTCATCTCGGGGCACCTGCCGCCCGGACATCCCGAGTCGCTCACGAACTGGTCGGCGGTCGCCGGTCTCGCCGGCACGCTCGTGCTGATGATGGCGGTCGAGAACGCGCCGGCGATCGCGTCGGCGCTGCTGCAGGCCGGACGGCCGACGGCGACACCCGTGGCCGTCGTCTGCGACGGGACGATGCCGACGGAGAGGACCGTGCTCGCCACCCTGGGCACGCTCGCCGCCCGGCTCGAACAGGAGTCCGTCAAGCCGCCGGCGATCATCGTGGTCGGCGAGGTCGTCCGGGTCGCGCACCCAGAGGCGTTCTGAGTCCCGTGCGCACGGCAGTCGTGGGAGGCAACGGCAAGACCGGCCGCGCGGTGCGCGATGCCCTGGCGCGACGTGGCGTCGACTCGGTCAGCATCGGGCGCGGGGAGTGGCCGACCCTCGCGTCCGCGATGGCGGGATGCGAGTCGGCGTACCTGATCGCGCCGAACCTGCACCCCGACGAGCCCGCGTACGTCGCCGAGGCGCTCGCTGCGATGCGGACGGCGGGTGTGACGCGGGTCGTCTACCACTCGGTCGCGTCGCCGTACGCCCCACAGATGCCCCACCACCTCGGCAAGGCCAGGTCGGAGGACCTGGTGCGCCGCTCCGGACTGAGCTGGACGATCCTGCAGCCGGGTGCCTACCTGCAGAACCTGGACCTCGGGGCGGACCTCGCGGTGCCGTACGACGTCCATGCCGTCTTCGGCTTCGCCGACCTGGGCGAAGTGGGTGAGGCGGCGGGCGTCGTGCTGACCGAGGACGGCCACGTCGGGGCGACCTACGAGCTCGCCTCCCGTGTCGCGAGCCCCGCCGACCTCGCCGCGGAGACCGGCCATCGGGCCGCGCGCGTCGAGGTGGCGGTGGACCATCCGTGGCTGCGGGCCATGTTCGACTACTACGACCGCCACGGGCTGCCGGTGGGGACGCGGCCCCTCAGCATGCTCCTCGGCCGCCCGTAGGCATCCACGTTCCGTCCGCCTCGGACGCTCGCGGGCCCCTACGCTGGCGGCATGCCGACCCGGTTCCTGCCGACCGGGGACCGTCACCGGGTGACGACCCTGGAGCTGCTCTTCGACCTCGTCTTCGTGTACGCGATCACGGCCGTGAGCGAGAGCATCACCGACCGGCTCAGCATGCGCGGCCTGGCCGAGGGACTGGTGA
Organism: Nocardioides panacihumi; assembly: GCF_039530925.1. Classification (NCBI taxonomy): domain Bacteria; kingdom Bacillati; phylum Actinomycetota; class Actinomycetes; order Propionibacteriales; family Nocardioidaceae; genus Nocardioides; species Nocardioides panacihumi. The sequence continues at coordinate 14,143 of NZ_BAAAPB010000005.1, forward strand.
CCATGGCGCTGATCTGGTTCGGCTGGTCGGCATACGCGTGGCTGGGCAACCAGGCGCGCGCCGACGAGGGGCCGCTGCGTCTGGCCATGTACTTCGCGATGGCGGGCTACTTCGTCGTCGCACTCACGATCCACGAGGCCTTCGACGACCTTCCGGGCGGCCTCCCCGGTCCGGTCGTGTTCGTGGCGGCGTACGCCGTGATCAGGCTCGCCCACCTGGTGATCTACTGGCTGGCCGCCGACGGCGACTCCGATCTGCGCCGCACGATCCAGATGGCGCTCGCCACGACGTCCGTCGCCGTCGTCGTGCTCTTCGCCGGGGCGTTCGTGGACCCGCACGCCCGCCTGCTCGTCTGGACCGTCGCGGTGCTGGTCGACTATGTCGGCGTCTACGTGGGCGCGACGCGGGGCTGGCACGTCGCGGCGCCGGGCCACTTCGCGGAGCGGCACGGGTTGGTCATGATCATCGCGATCGGCGAGTCGGTCGTCAGCGTCGGCACTGCGGTGTCGCACAGCGCGATCGACTGGCCGCTCCTGGCCGGCGGACTGCTCGGCGTCGCGCTTGCGATCGCGCTCTGGCGCACCTACTTCAACGCGATCGCCGTCGCCGTCGAGCGCGGCCTCCGGGATGTGACCGGGGACGCCCGGACTCGCATGGCACGTGACGTGTTCACCTATCTCCACATGCCGGCCGTGACCGGCATCGTGCTGATGGCCGTGGGGCTCCGCGTCATGCTGGGACTCGCCGCCGAGGACGGGGTCTGGACGCATGCCCAGGTGCCCGGGGTCGTCATGGTGACGCTGTACGGAGGCGCGGCGCTCTACCTGGTCTCGCTGTCGGCCCTGCGCTGGCGTGTGCTGGGAAGCCCCAGCATCCCGCGGCTGGTCGTCGCCACCTGGCTCGTCGTTGCGGGGGCCTGCCTGTCCTTCGCGCCGGCGATGCCGCTCTTGAACGTCGCGACCGTGACCCTGACCTTCGTCGGCCTGATCTGCTTCGACGCCGTTGCGTACGGCCGCGTCACCCGGGACATGCGCCTCGGTGACGAGATCGCATGACCGTCCCTCAGCGTCGAGCGGTCACGTAGCAGGCGACCGCGGCGGCGGCGGCGACGTTGAGCGAGTCCACACCCGCGTGCATCGGGATGTTCGCCCGGCGCGACGCCGCCTGCTCCCAGTGCTTCGACAGTCCGTGGCCCTCGGAGCCGAGCACGAGGGCCACCTTGTCGAGCCCGGTGACGGCCTCCTCGAGCTCGACCGAGTCCTCTGCGAGCGTCAGTGCGACGGTGGTGAAGCCCGCCGCGTCGAGGGCGGGGAGGGCGTCGTGCCAGTCCGGCAGGCGGGTCCAGGGCACGGAGAAGACCGTGCCCATCGCGACCTTGATGGAGCGGCGGTAGAGCGGGTCGGCACAACGCGGCGCCAGCAGCACCGCGTCGAAGCCGAGTCCGGCCGCGCAGCGGAAGATCGCGCCGACGTTCGTGTGGTCGACGACGTCCTCGAGCACGAGCACGGAGCGGGCCCCGTCGAGCACCGACTCGACCGTGGGCAGCGGACGCCGCGCGAGCGACGCCAGCGCTCCTCGGTGGACGTGGAAGCCGGTCACCTGCTCGGCCAGCGCCTCCGACACGACGTAGCAGGGAGCGTCCGAGGCGTCGAGCACGTCGGCGAGGCCGTCGAGCCACCGCGGCGCCATGAGGAACGAGCGAGCGGAGAAGCCGGCCTCTGCGGCGCGCCGGACGACCTTCTCGCCCTCGGCGAGGAAGAGGCCCTCCGCCGCCTCGAGCGACTTGCGGAGCTCGACATCGCGCAGGTCGCGGTAGTCGGCGAGGCGCGGGTCCTCGGGGGAGTCGATCTCGACCAGGGTCGCCATCAGGCGGTCGCGCCGACCGGCCACTCCGGCGGGAACTCGTCGGCCAGCTTGTCGTGCTCCTTGCGCAGCTTCTTGCGGTTGCGGTCGGAGATCCGGTCCCCGAAGACGACGCCCTGGGTGTGGTCGGTCTCGTGCTGCAGGCAGCGGGCGAGCAGGCCGTCGCCCTGGAACGTCACGGGCTCACCGTCGAGCCCGGCGCCGTCGACGCGGGCAGTGTCGGGACGGGCGCACGAGACGAAGGCACCCGGGTAGGACAAGCAGCCCTCCAGGTCCTCGTCGAGGACGCGGTCGCGCCCTTCAGGCAGGGTGACGACCGGGTTGCAGACGACGCCGACCCAGCGCTCGCCGGCGGCGTCGGGGCAGTCGAACACGAACATCGCCACGTCCTCGCCGATCTGGCACGCGGCGAGCCCGACGCCCTCGGCGGCGTACATCGTGGCCACCATGTCTGCGGCGAGCTGGCGCAGCGCGTCGTCGAAGACCGTCACCTGCTGCTGGCGCCGGTGCATCACCTCGGTGCCCCAACGGGTCATCGGCCGCACGGCGCCGCCGGTGGGCAGCTGGCCGTACGGCGCGTGCTCGGGTGCGTTCTCCTCAGCCATGGGTGGGAGGTTAGCCGCGGCGTCACCCGGCCCGGAAATGCTGTCGATACCGAGAACTGAGGAACCTTTCGCGGGTGCTCGGGGCCGGCATCCGGCGAAACCTACGTTTCGAACGAGCTGTCGCTTTCCGTGTCACATCTCGGGCTCGCACTGCCCCATGGGGAGGCATCATGTCGCGCAGTCGACACGCCCGGACCGCCACGTCTCGCTCGAGGCTTCGCCTGCGGGGTCCGCTCGCTGCGCTGACCGCCATGACCTGGGCAGTCGCGTCGCTCGCCGCCGCCACCCCGGCACTCGCGGACCCCCCGCAGGCCAACGACGACAACGTCGTCGCCGTCGTCGGGACCCCCCTGACGTTCAACGTGCTCGACAACGACACCGACCCGGACCTGGACACACTCACGATGAGCGTGAGCAGCTCGCCCACCCTCGGGACCGTCACCTGTACGCCGGCCGGCGACTGCACCTACACCCCGACGGGCGGACCTGGCTCGGACGAGTTCACCTACACCGCCTCCGACGGCACCAGCACGGCGACGGCGACGGTCTTCGTCGAGGTCGACGCGAGCCCCGCACCAGCGATCACGTCTGCTGGCCCGCTCACCCGGATCGAGACCTCCCCGGTCCTCAACTGCGCCGTGAACCACGCCGGTGACGGCTCGGGGGAGTTCTACGGCGACAACGCGTGCGGCACGTTCCTGGTGGTCGACGGCACGAGGTACTCACCCGACTCGATCCCGGCGGGCAGCGGGGCGGTGGGGACGCCGTGGACGCCGGTGAGCCAGAGTCCGGTCACGGGCAGCGGCACCGCGGCCAGCCCGTACCAGGTCGTGACCACGGTCGCCGCGGGAAGCAGCGGCGTCTCGCTGATCCAGACCGACAGCTACGTGGTGGGCCAGGAGTCCTACCGCACAGCGATCCAGATCAAGAACGGCTCGACGGCGCGTACGGTGCGCCTCTACCGCGCGGCCGACTGCTACCTCAACGACTCCGATTCCGGCAAGGGAGCAGTGGACGCCGCCACGGGCGCAGTGGCATGCACCGCGCCCGCCTCCGGGCGTATCGAGCAGTGGTTCCCGCTCACGGCGGGCTCGCACTACCTCGAGACGGACTTCTCGGACGTGTGGGCCGCCATCAGCGCCAACGCGGTGTTCCCGAACACCTGCGACTGCGACGTCGACCAGGACAACGGCGCCGGGTTGCAGTGGGACGTAGCCCTCGCCGCCAACGCGACCTCGACCGTGTCGAGCCTCATCACCTTCTCCCCGACGGGTGCGCAGCCTTTGGTCACGACCAAGAGCGTCGATGCCTCCACCGTCGGAGTCGGTGACCAGGTGCACTACACCATCAAGCTGACCAACCCGGGGGCCGTGGCCGCCCACGTCACGCAGATCAGCGACACGCTGCCCGCCGGGTTCGCCTACGTGACCGGCACCACCACCGGAGCGACGACGGCCGACCCGACACAGGCGGCGGGCACCCTGACCTGGCCCGTCTCCGCCACAGTGGCCGGCGGTGGAGCGGTCACGCTGACCTTCGCCGCGACAGCGGGCGCCACTGCGGGCACGTACTACAACAACGCGACGGGTCAGGCATCGGACGACTTCGTCGTCCCCTCAGGCGACACGGCGCCGGTGACCGTGTCCACGGTCCCCGTGAACCACGCTCCGGTCGCGGTCGACGACACCTTGACGACGCTCCAGGACACCGCGGGCACGGTCAACGTGGTCGCCAACGACACCGACAGCGACGGCGACACGCTGAGCGTGACCGGGCACGGTACGCCGGCCCACGGCACGGTGTCCTGCACCGCGACCGGCTGCACCTACACCCCGGCGGCCGGCTACAGCGGCACCGACTCCTTCACCTACACGGTCTCCGATGGGCACGGCGGCACCGCCACCGGCACCGTCAACGTCACCGTGACCCACGTCAACCACAACCCGGCCGCCGTCAATGACACCCTGACGACGCTCCAAGACACCGCGGGCACGGTCAACGTGGTCGCCAACGACACCGACAGTGACGGCGACACGCTGAGCGTGACCGGGCACGGTACGCCGGCCCACGGCACGGTGTCCTGCACCGCGACCGGCTGCACCTACACCCCGGCGGCCGGCTACAGCGGCACCGACTCCTTCACCTACACGGTCTCCGACGGGCACGGCGGCACCGCCACCGGCACCGTCAACGTCACCGTGACCCACGTCAACCACAACCCGGCCGCCGTCAACGACACCTTGACGACGCTCCAGGACACCGCGGGCACGGTCAACGTGGTCGCCAACGACACCGACAGCGACGGCGACACGCTGAGCGTGACCGGGCACGGTACGCCGGGCCACGGCACGGTGTCCTGCACCGCGACCGGTTGCACCTACACCCCGGCGGCCGGCTACAGCGGCACCGACTCCTTCACCTACACGGTCTCCGACGGGCACGGCGGCACCGCCACCGGCACCGTCAACGTCACCGTGAGCTCGACCGCGACGCCGACGACCGACGTCTCGATCGTGAAGGTCGCGCTCGGCGCGACGGTCCGGGTCGGGAACACGACAGGCTGGCAGCTGAAGGTGAGGAACAGCTCGGGCGTCGCGGCGCAGCACGTGGTGGTGACCGACGTCCTGCCCCGGGAGTTCCGGTACTGGAAGACCACCGGCTCCGGGTGTGCTGCGACGCACTCCGCGGCGCTCGGCACCACCTCGCTGCGGTGCGAGCTGGGCACGCTGCTCCCGAACCAGACCCGCGTGCTCGTGGTCCAGGGCGCGTTCGTCGCCCCGGGGGTCATCTCCAACACGGCGCGCGTGAGCGCGGATCGTGACCCGGCGCTCGCGAACAACGTGTCCACCGCCTCGGCCCGCGCGAAGGGCCAGCGCTGCACGATCGTGGGCACGTTCGGGAACGACCACCTCCACGGGACGCGTCGCCACGACGTCGTCTGCGGCCTGGGCGGCAACGACCGCATCGACACTCGCGGCGGAGGGAGGGACGTGGTCTACGGCAACGACGGCCACGACAAGTGCCTGGGCGACAGGCGTGACGACGTACGGGGTTGATGCCCGTGTCGTGACGCGCGGAGCCTGTGACCCGCCGCACCCGGGCGACTGTAGACCACTGTGTAACTCGGAGTTACAGTTGACGCATGTCCCTCCTGAACAGCCTCAAGGGCGGCGGCCGTCATGGCGTGCCGTCAGGCGAGAGCCGTGACCCGATCGGCTACCTCGTGGCCGGTCTCAACAAGGTGGCGCAGAGTGAGCTGCTCGACCGCCTCGGGCTGCGCAGGCAGACCGAGCAGGCCGTGTTCACGACCACCAGCAACGGCTTCAAGGTGATGGCGGCAGCGGGCCGGCAGTTCGCGAAGGCCGGCAAGAAGGGGAGGCCGGGCGTGCGGGTCCCCGGGGCCGGTAGCTCGGGCCAGTTCGACCTGACCCCGACGGAGGACGAGCAGATGCTCGTCGACGTCGTGGACGACTTCGCGACCGAGCTCCTCCGGCCGGCCGCGGCGGCGGCCGACGACTCGTGCGGCGCGCCCCCGGAGCTGCTCTCCGCCTCGCTGGAGATCGGGTTGCCCATCCTCGGGGTGCCCGAGGCGCTCGGCGGCATCGCGGAGACCCGGTCGGCTGTCGCCGGCACCCTCGTCGCCGAGGCGCTCGCCCGAGGCGACATGGGGCTCGCGGTGTCCGTGCTCGCGCCGGGTGCCGTCGCGACCGCGATCGGACTGTGGGGCACCGACGAGCAGCAGAAGACCTACCTCCCCGCCTTCACCGAGCCGTCCGACGGCGGAGTGCCGGCCGCGTCCCTCGCACTCGGGGAGCGGGCCGTCCTCTTCGACGTCCTGCGGCCGAGCACGACGGCGGTCCGCGAGGGGAGCGGCGGCTACGTGCTGAACGGCACGAAGTCACTGGTCGCGCGCGGTGCCGAGGCGGAGCTGTTCGTCGTCGGCGCGTCGCTCGAGGGCAGGCCGGTGCTGTTCATCGTCGAGTCGCGCACGCCCGGGCTCACGATCGAGGGCGACCCGGCGATGGGCGTGCGCGCAGGCGGGATGACCACGCTCACGCTCACCGACGTCCGGCTGCGTCCCGACGCGTTGCTCGGGCACGGGAGTCCGCAGAGCACCGACGGGTCGACGTACACGGAGTGTGTGCGCTTCTCACGACTGGCCTGGTGCGCGCTGGCCGTCGGCACGGCTCAGGCGGTGCTCGACTACGTCACGCCGTACGTCAAGGAGCGGCAGGCGTTCGGCGAGCCGATCGCGCACCGACAGGCGGTGGCGTTCATGGTCGCCGACATGGCGATCGAGCTGCAGGCGATGCGGCTCGTCACCTACAAGGCGGCCTCACTCGTCGCTCGAGGTCAGGATGCGGCCCGCGAGATCGCGCTCGCGCGCAGGCTGTGCGCCGACAAGGGCATGAAGATCGGGCTCGACGGCGTGCAGCTGCTCGGCGGTCACGGCTTCGTCAAGGAACATCCCGTGGAGCGCTGGTATCGCGACCTGCGCGCCGTCGGGATCATGGAAGGTGCGGTGCTCGTCTGATGCCCATCAATCTCGACACCCCGAAGAAGTTCGTGCAGCTGCGCGACCAGGCACACCAGGTCGCGATGAACATGCTGCGTCCCATCTCGCGCAAGTACGACCGCGCCGAGCACGAGTACCCCAAGGAGCTCGACATGCTCGCGGCGATGATCGACGGCCTGGAGTCGTCAGGCACGTCCTCCGGCGCGGGCGCCACCGGCGTACGACGGACCGAGGACGGCGGCACCGGCAACCGCAACGGCACCAACATGTCCTCGGTGCTGGGCGTCATGGAGATGTGCTGGGGCGACGTCGGGCTGACCCTCGGCATGCCGCGGCAGGGTCTCGGCAACTCGGCGATCGCGAGTGTCGCCAACGACGAGCAGCTCGAGCGGTTCAAGGGCACTTGGGCGTCGATGGCCATCACCGAGCCGTCGTTCGGCTCCGACTCCGCGCAGGTCGCGACGACCGCGGTCGCGGACGGCGACCACTACGTCCTCAACGGCGAGAAGATCTTCGTCACCTCCGGCGAGCGCTCCGACTCCGTCGTCGTCTGGGCGACGCTCGACAAGTCGCTGGGCAGGGCCGCGATCAAGTCCTTCGTCGTGCCCAAGGACACGCCCGGCCTCAAGGTCGAGCGACTCGAGCACAAGCTCGGCATCCGTGCCTCCGACACCGCCGTCATCTCCTTCACCGACTGTCGCGTGCCCGCTGAGAACCTGCTCGGCAGCCCCGAGATCGACGTGAAGCAGGGCTTCGCGGGTGCGATGGCGACCTTCGACAACACGCGGCCGCTGGTGGCCTCGATGGCTGTCGGCTGCGCCCGCGCCGCGCTGGACCTGACCCGCGACCTGCTGGCGGAGGCCGGTGTCGTCGTCGACTACGACCGTCCCGCACTCACGCAGTCGGCCGCCGCGGCGAAGCTCCTGCAGCTCGAGTCGGACTGGGAGGGGGCGTATCTGCTCATGCTCCAGGCCGCCTGGATGGCCGACAACCGCAAGCCGAACTCGCTGGAGGCATCGATGGCCAAGGCGAAGGCAGGCAGAGTCGGCTCCGACGTGACGCTGTCATGCGTCGAGCTGTGCTCGACCGTCGGCTACGAGGAGCACGAGCTGCTCGAGAAGTGGGCGCGCGACTCCAAGATCCTCGACATCTTCGAGGGCACCCAGCAGATCCAGCAGCTCATCGTGGCCCGACGGGTGCTGGGCCTGACCTCGGCTGAGCTCAAGTAGGCCTTAGGGTCGCCGGCATGACAGTCCTCGTCGTGTCGGCGACACCGCAGGAGGCGGCGTACGTCCCGGACGGGCTCCAGGTCCTGGTGACGGGCATCGGCAAGGTGCCGGCGGCCTCCGCGGTGTCCCGAGCGCTGGCCCTCGACCCGCTCATCAGCGAGGTCGTGAACATCGGCTCGGCCGGTGCACTGCACGACCACCTGGAGGGTCTCCACGAGATCGGCAGCGTGCTCAACCACGACCTCTCGGCCGGCCTCCTGCGTCAGCTCGGTGTCGACCCGCAGGAGTGGCTCACGCTGTCGGCTGACGGGCTTCGCCTGGCGACGGGCGACCTCTTCGTGACGGACCCGTCGGTGCGGGCCGGCCTCGCCACGGTCGCGGACCTCGTCGACATGGAGGGGTACGCCGTCGCCTGGGCCGCTCGGGAGGCGGGTGTCCCCGTCCGGCTGGTCAAGCACGTGTCGGACCGGGCCGACGAGGCCTCGATGGACTGGCCGCAGCTCGTCGACCTCAGCGCCCGCGCGCTGGGGGCGTGGCTGGCCGACGAGCTCTGAGCGTCACTTCTTCTGGCGGTCGCTCGCCCTCCGGAGGGTGTCGGTCTCGGCTTTGATCCGCTTGGTCGTGGCCGGGTCCATGAGCGGCTCGGTGCCGCGCTGCTGCAGGTCGGACTCCGTGGTGTCCGGGTTGTAGTCGCGGCCGGCCCCCGTCGTACCGACCGGCGTGATGACCTCGATGTCCTCGAAGTCCGGCTGCACGGCGGGGGAAGGGATCTCGTCCGCGTCACCGGGACCTGTCACGCCTGAGGGCTCGGTGACGATCTGCTCGTGCTCGGTGGCGGTCTCCGTCGTGGTGCGGTTCGTGGTGGCCGTCCTGGCCAGCGGGTCTCCCTGCTTCTTCACGGTCGCGGACTCGCTCGCGGGTGCGGGCCGCGCGACGCGTTCGTCCGACTCCACGACCTTCGAGACCGCGCCCGACCGGTCACGGCTGACCACCGAGGTGACGAGTCCGCGACCCAGACCGGCGACCTCGCCGACGGTCCGGACGGGGTGGCGCACCGCATGCAGCGAGACGTGGGTGACGGCGCGGACGGCGCCGAGAGGTGTCTTGACGGGGTGGACCATCTGGAATCTCTCCCTGCTGTCGGGACCGATCCAGTACCCCGTCACCGTCCCCCCAAGCGACCCCTAGCGCAACACCCGGGCCCCTGCGGTCGGGTCGGCGAGCAGGTGGTCGGGAGCCCCCAGGCCCGCGTCGGCGAACGCCCCGTTGATCGCCGCGACGACCTCGTCGAGACGATCCGACGCCACGATCGCGACGATCGAGCCGCCGAACCCGCCCCCGGTCATCCGAGCGGCGTCGGCGCCGTGCTCGAGGGCCGTCGTGACCGCGAGGTCGAGCTCCGGGGTCGAGATCTCGAAGTCGTCGCGCATCGACGCGTGCGATGCCGCGAAGAGGTCGCCGAGCGTGCCCCAATCGGCATCGGTGAGCGCCGCGACGGCGGCCGGGACACGGGACGTCTCGGTGACGATGTGGCGAGCGCGTCGAGCGACGCGCTCGTCGGTCAGCCGGGTGAGGTCGTCGAGCGTGGCTTCGCGCAGGGTCGCCACGCCGAGCTCCGACGCCGCTCGCTCGCAGTCCTCCCGTCGCGAGCCGTAGCCGCCGTCCGTGAGCTCGTGCGAGACGCGCGTGTCCGTCACCACGATCCGGCGGTCGCCGAGGGCGAGGGGCACGGCGCTGTGCTCGTGCGTCGTGAAGTCGATGAGCAGCGCGCTGCCCGCCTCGGCGAACACCGAGACCGTCTGGTCCATGCCGCCCGTCGGCGCCTTCGCCACCTCGGTCTCCGCCCGGATGCAGGCGTCGACGACCGCTCGTCGGACCTCGTCGTCAGGCTCGCCGCCGAGCAGGCCGCGCACGGCGAAGGCGACGGCGCACTCGATCGACGCCGAGCTGGACAGCCCGGCGCCGAGCGGGACCGTGCCGTCCACGTGGAGGTCGAGGCCGGGCACCTCGACGCCGGACTCCCGCAGGGCCCACAACACCCCGCCGGCGTACGCCGGCCAGCCGGTCACCCGCCCGGGCGAGAGGTCGTCGACGGTGCCGCTCCAGGTGTCGTCGGCCTGTGCGCTCGAGAGCCGTACCGTGCCGTCGCGGCGGCGTGCGGCCGCCGCGGCGGTGGCGTGGGGGAGCGCGACGGGCAGGACGAGCCCGCCGTTGTAGTCGGTGTGCTCGCCGATGAGGTTGACCCGCCCCGGTGCCCAGCCGACAACGGACGCTGTGACGCCCAGCCGGTCGTGCAGACCGCGCCTGGCACGGTCGGCGAGCTCGTCGGGTGACGCGGGGGGCGGCAGGCTCATGCCGGACAGCGTAGGGACGTCAGCCGCGCGACGACTGGGCGGTCCGCCCGCGCACGATTCCGACGAACGCCTGTGTCCGGTCGTCGTCGTGGTCGATCGCCCACGCCAGTCCGACCGTGGTCGGATCGAGGTCGCGGACGGGCCGGTGCACGACGTCCTTGCGGTGGTAGAGCCGGGCCACCGACATCGGCAGGATCACGATCCCGGTGCCGGCCGCGACCGTCTCGACCGCGTCCTTCTCGGTCATCGCGGGCCAGGCGAGCTGGTCCGCTGCGGGCGTCCACCCGGACCGGTGGGGGAGCACCAGCTGCTCCTCGGCGAGCTCGTCGAGTGACACGTCGTCGGCGAGGGACAGGTAGTGGTCCCGGGCGAGTACGACGACGGGCACCTCGTCGTACAGACGGATGAGGTGGAGGCCGTCACGGTCGATCGGCAGCCGCACGATCGCCATGTCCACCTCGCCGGAGCGCAGAGCGGGCTCCTGCTCGGCCTCGGTGAGCGGCATGACCTCCAGCCGCTCCTTGGAGCGCTCGCGCCATGTCCGTGCCCACTTGTCGGGCGTCGCGCCGGTCACGAAGCCCAGGCGGAAGGTCACGGACCCGATCCTACGGTCACCCGGTCTCGCCGAACTGCTCGACCCGGATGGCAGCGGTGGGCACGCCCGCCTCGCCGAGCAGCCGGGTCGCGTACGACGCGAAGCCGACCGACCCGCAGACGTACGCGCGCTCCGCCCCGGCGACGAGCGGCTCCAGCTCGTCGAGGTACGGCGGCGCCGCGACCCGCCCGCCGAGGTTCTCGCGCGTCAGGGCGACGAAGGCGCCCGCAGCGAGGAGCTCGTCGGCGTAGGGCAGCACCGTGCGGCTGCGACCGACCGCGCACACCCGGATCATCCGCTCCGCACCGATCCGCCGCGCGTGTCGCAGCATCGACACGAACGGCACGACGCCGGTGCCGCCGCCGACGCAGACGATCGGCGTGTCGCCGCTCCAGGTGAACCATCCACCGATCGGCCCGCGGAGCTCGAAGACGTCGCCCGGGCGGGCCTCGTCGTGGAGGAACCCCGAGACCTCCCCTCCGGGCAGGCACTCGACCATGAGCTCCAGCAGCGGGTCGCCCGGGTCGGACGCCACCGAGTAGGACCGCGAGGCCGTGTAGCCGTCCTCGGCGCGCAGACGCAGGACGTAGTGCTGGCCGGGCAGGTGGTCGACGCGATCCGCCACGTCGAGGCGCAGCCGCACCAGACGGTCGTCGCGGTCCATCTCGACGAGGGTCCCGGTGGTCCACCCGCCGATCGGCGCCCGCGTCTCCTCGGCGAGGCCCGTCACGGGTCGCCCTGGTAGCGCTGCTCGAGCCACGGGTCGCCGCGGTCGTGGTAGCCGTTCTGCTCCCAGAAGCCCGGCCGGTCGCGGTCCATGAGCTCCAGACGCGTGATCCACTTGGCCGACTTCCAGAAGTACAGGTGCGGCACCAGCAGGCGGACAGGTCCGCCGTGCTCGACGGGCAGCGGACGGCCGTCGTACTCCCAGACGATCCAGGCCTTGTCGCCGCGCAGGTCCTCCAGCGGCAGGTTCGTCGTGTAGCCGGTCGTCGAATGGGCCATCACGAATGCCGCCTCGGGCCGGGGGCGAGCGATGTCCAGGAGGGTGTCGACGCTGACCCCGCCGAACGTCACGTCGAGCTTGGACCACGTGGTGACGCAGTGGATGTCGCCGAAGTACGTCGACCCGGGCAGCGCGTGGACGTCGCGCCACGTCCACGTGTGCGGGTTGTCGGCGAGTCCGTCGACCGTCATCGTCCACTCGTCGGGCACGAGGTGGGGCGTGACCTCGGCGGTCAGCGTCGGCCAGTCCGCCCCCGTGTCGTACTGACCCGGCGGGACACGGCCCGGTCGGCCGCGCCGGGCGCGTCCGCTGAAGCCTCGGGTGATCGGCACCGGTCCACCGTAGCGGCGCGACGGCGCAGTCGGAATCGCGGCGGCCTCAGCCGACGCCCCGTCCTGCCGATCAGGCAGGCGTGCCCGACCAATCGCCCCTCGAGTCACCGGGGCCCCTCCGCGCCCACGCCTGGGTGGTGCCTGACCTGAGCGCCCGCTCCGAGGCGGACGACGTGGTCGAGGAGACCGATGGGGCCGAGGACGACACGGCGGACGAGTTCACGCGCCGGGTCGAGGACCGCGTCCGCATCGCGCGTTACGCGCACAGCCTGAAGCGGGTCGTCCACTCGCCCAGCGAGCTGACCAAGGGACGCGAGATCGAGCAGCAGGCGGCCGTGTGGGTGCCGATCGTCACGTTCACCGTGACGGCCGTGTGCGCCGTCATCGTCGTCCTGCTGGCGACGACCGTCGCAGGCGACCCTGGCCACGGCCGGCTGTCGGAGGCGTTCGTCGCCCTCGCCACGGTCGGCTTCCTGGTGGCCGGGTTCAGCACCCTCTCCCGCTCCCAGGACTACTTCGACGTACGCCGGCCAGGCGGGCGCCTCATCCGCACCGACCTGGCCGACGCGTACGAGACGGTGCGCGACGGGGCCGCCGTGCTGGTCGAGCTCGGTGTGCCGCCGGCGGCGCTCTCACGCGTTGCCGACCTGCTGCCGCAGGCCGAGCGACTGGTCGACTTCCTGGTCGACCACGAGGCCCGCGGCGGCGTCGTGCGCGGCCATCCCGCCTACGACCAGCTGACCCTGATGGGCGCCGAGGTCACGGTCCTCACCGACATGGCCGAGGAGCGGCTCGGCCGCCGGTCGAGCCGACGCCGCGACCGTCCGGTCGACGCCGAGCGTGCCGAGCAGCCGCCCGACGAGGCGGGGGTGACGCCGTTCGACACGCTCGCCGACCTGGTCGCGATGCTCGGGCCCGACGTACCCGGCCCGCGGCTGCCGCGGCAGTACGGCCGCTGAGCCGGATCAGCCATTGTCCGTCCAGGCCAGCCCGGGTCAGCTCAGCTTGCCCCCGTAGCTGGGCAGCCGGAAGCCGCGCTCGTAGTTGCCGCCGACCAGGTCCGAGGCCCGGTTGCCGACGTCGGCGATGATCCGCCAGCCGGCGTGGGTGATCTGCCGGCGGCAGCGCTGCTTGCCGTGGGCGAGGGCCTCGCCGTGCCGGCGCCCGCACATCCCGGTGACCGTGTAGCCGGCCTGCTTGAGGGTGCGACGCACGCCGTGGAGGCTGTCCTGGTAGCGACCCGTCACGAAGAAGACGCCCACCCCGAGTGCGTGCGCGTGGCGGGCGAACCGCAGCGTCGGCCGGACCGGCTGCGGCCACGCGTAGTGGGTGGCGAGCGAGGTGTTGTCGATGTCGAGCACGATCGCCAGCGGGCCACCGCCTTGCGGGACGCGCCGGTCGAGATAGGTGACCGACCCCTGCATCGCCTGCCTCACGTCGGCCTGCCACTGCGACTTGCTGGGCAATGTCGCGGCGTCGGCGGGCGCCGCGGCCAGCACCGGGAGGATCAGGCTCAACACGGCCAGAAGTGCTCGGGTCATGCTCCCGAGGCTAACCGCAGACACGGTCGGTGACCGATCTGCGACTGATTCGGGACCGGCTTGTTTCGACCGGCGGCACACGGGGCACTGTGCACGGTGCCTGGGCGGGTACGGGCGCAAGCGGGTCCCGCTTCAGGGACGACCGGCAGGGTGCCGGCCGGGTGCGAGCGCGCCCGCGGAGGTAACCCGATGAAGCGTATGGCGAGCACAGTCGCCGTGGCGGCGCTGGTGCTGGGAGGGACTGCGGCTGCGAGCAGCGGGCTCAGCGGCGGCCGATCACACGACGAGAGGGCCCTGGAGGCCACGAGGACGGCACCGAGCCGAGGGATCGAGGCGCGGGTCAACGCCCTGCTGCGGAGGATGACGACCCAGGAGAAGCTGCAGCAGGTCCAGCTGCTCTCCGACGGCCAGATCACCGACGCCGACGCCCAGGCCGGGGTCGGAGGCGTGTTCAGCCTGACCGACCCGGCGAAGATCAACCACTACCAGAAGATCGCGGTCGAGCAGTCGCGGCTGCACATCCCGATCCTGTTCGCCTACGACACCATCCACGGCTACCGGACGGTCTTCCCCGTGCCACTGGGCGCGGCGAGCTCCTTCGACCCGGGTGTGGCCAGCACTGACGCCTCGATCGGCGCCCGCGAGTCGGCCACCGTCGGCATCAAGCAGGTCTACAGCCCGATGGTGGACGTCTCCCACGAGCCGCGCTGGGGCCGCATCGTCGAGGGCAACGGGGAGGACCCGTACCTCGGCTCCGTGATGGCGGCCGCCCGCGTCAAGGGCGCCCAGGGGCCCAACTACGCGGCGCCCGACAAGGTCGTCACGAGCGTCAAGCACTTCGTCGCGTACGGCCAGCCGGAGGGTGGTCGTGACTACAACACGACCGACATGTCCGAGCAGCGCCTGCGCAACATCTACCTCCCGCCGTTCAAGGCGGCGGTCGACGCCGGCGCCGACACCGTGATGTGCTCGTTCAACGCCATCAACGGCGTGCCCGGCTGCGCCAACTCCTACACCGAGACCCAGATCCTCAAGAAGGAGTGGCACTTCGACGGCTTCATCGAGAGCGACTACACCGCTGTCGCCGAGACCCGCGCGTGCCCGCCGAAGACGCCGGACAACGGTTCCTGCGGACACGGCACCGCGGCGGACGGGCCGGAGGCAGGCGCGAACGCCCTCATGGCCGGCACCGACTCGGAGATGGTCAGCACCAACATCCGCGACTACGGCGCACAGCTGCTGGCTCAGCACCGGATCACGATGGCGCGGCTCGACGACGCCGTACGCCGGATCCTGCGTGTGAAGTTCCGTGCCGGACTGTTCGAGCACCCGTACGTCGACCAGGCCCGTGCCGTCGACCCGGCCAGCTTCGTCACCGCGGCCGACCGCACCGCAGCACGCACCGCCGCACAGAAGTCGATGGTCCTGCTGAAGAACGACGGCCCGACGCTGCCCTTCAGTGCGAGCGCCAAGACGGCCGTGATCGGCCCGCTGGGCGATGACCAGCACGACATGCTGGGTCCGTGGTGGGGGCAGGGTCGAGACGAGGACGCCGTGTCGCTCTACACCGGGATCAAGGCGCAGAACCCCAACACGACCTTCACCCAGGGCTGCACCCGCGCGAACGTCGACCCGCCGGCGGCCAAGGACGACGACGCCTGCAGCAACGCCGACCTCGCCGCGGTGACCGCCGCCGCGAACTCGGCCGACCAGGTCGTGCTGGCGCTGGGGGAGACCCGGGAGATGAGCGGTGAGGCCAACTCGCGCTCCGACATCTCGCTCCCCGGCGACGAGCAGAAGATCATCGACGCCGTGAAGGCGACGGGGAAGCCGTTCGCCGTGGTCCTCTTCAACGGCCGGCCCCTCACCCTCGGCCCGGTCGTGGACTCGTCCCCGGCGATCCTCGAGGCGTGGTTCCCCGGCATCGAGGGCGGCAACGCGGTGGCCGACGTGCTGTTCGGGAAGGTCAACCCCGGTGGCAAGCTGCCGGTGTCGTTCCCGCAGCGGGTCGGGCAGGTCCCGATCTACTACAACCACGAGCCGACCGGTCGGCCTTGTGACGTCACGCAGAAGTACGTCTCCCGCTACCGGGACCTGCGGACGTGCGACCCGCTCTTCGCGTTCGGGTTCGGTCTCAGCTACACGACGTTCAACGTGTCGGCGCTCGACCTGAGCCGCACGCAGGTGGGCCCGCACGGGAGCCTGACCGCGACCGTGACCGTCACCAACACCGGCACCCGCGCCGGTGACGACGTCGTGCAGCTCTACCTCCACGACCCGGTGGCGAGCATCTCGCAGCCCGTACGCCGCCTGCGCGGCTTCGAGCGGGTCACGCTCCAGCCGGGTGAGACGCGCAAGGTGACGTTCACCGTCGACCGCAGCGACTTCGGGTTCTACGACAACCGCGGCAAGTTCGTGGTCGAGCCGGGCGCGATCGATCTCTATGCCGGCGACTCGTCGGCCGCATCCCTGACGAAGACGTTCACCGTCACCGCCCACTGAGGAAGGAGTACACCGAGGCTCGAGTGTCTGGGCCACCCCTGGGTGGCCGAGGCACTCGAGCCTTCCACGTCTACATCCCGAGGAGCCGGGCGAGCGCGAGACGCGCGGCCTCGGAGTGCTCGGCGAGCTGAGCCACGTTCCGGGCCAGCAGGGCCGCCCATGCGTCGATGCTGACGTCGCGACGGGAGATCACGACCCCGCCGACCTCGGACACGACCCGGGCGCGAGGCGCACGCCCCGGGACGGGCTCGAGCTCGAGCACCTGGCCCTCGAAGTGCACCCTGATCGAGGTGACGGCGCCCTCTCGTCCTGCCAGCCGGTCGGCCAACGAGCGCTTGCGGTCGACCTCGACCACACCTGGTGGCAGGACGTCGCCGAGGTTGGCGGTGAGGACGTTCGCGTACGTCTCGAGGTCTCGCGTGTCGGCCCGCAACGACGCGGCGAGGCTGTCGAGGTCGATGTCGGACTCATCGGTCATCGGCGTCTCCTCAGTCGCTCAGCGGGAGGACGAGCGTCGGCTTGGCGATGGTGTGGTCCTCACGCAGCGCGCGGATCGCCGTACCGATCGCGAAGAACTCCGTCGTGTGGCCTCCCCAGCCGTGCGGCAGGCTCCTCAGCTGTACGCCGACGATGCCGTCAGCGTCGAGCCGCTCCGCCTCCGCCTGCATCCTGCCCATCGCCAGCTCGCGGGCGTCGTACAGCGCTTCGGTGAACTGCGGGATCTCGACGTTGGCGCCCATGTTGCCGAGCGCCTGCCAGAACCTCTGGTGGGCGATGTGATAGACGCAGGTGCCCATGGTCAGGCCGAGGGGGGCGTAGCCGGCCTGCAGGAGCGTCCAGAAGTCCTGGCCGGACAGGTCCGAGGTGAACGGCTGGCCGAGGTTGTTGCGCCAGGAGTGACCGGTCGGGGCGAGCGGGTGCTCCGCGTCGGCCTTGACCGCGGTCCCGACGGCGATGAACTCGGCGATGCTCTCGCCGAACTCCTTGAACTCGATCTCGAGGCGGACGCCGACGATGCCGTCCGCACCCAGCGCGTCGGCCTCCGCCTCCATGCGGGTCATCGCCAGCTCGCGGGCGTGGTACATCGCCTCGGAGAGCGTGGTGAGCTCCTGGTTCTTGCTCCACCGGCCCAGCTGTAAGCCGACGTGGTAGACGCTCGATCCCAGCACGAGCCCCAGCGGACGGAAGCCTGCCTCCCGCACGAGCAGGAACTCGTTGACGCTCAGGTCGGAGGTGAACAGGCCACGGTGCTCGCCCTCGCGCATGGAGTTCAGCCGGTTGATGGCGTCGCGGGGGATGGCGGCGTCGGCGATGGTCATGAGGCGGTCTCTCTCGTGCGGTCGAGGGGCAGGATGCTCAGGCTGCGGGTGGGCGCGACGGCACCTCGGTGGAAGGACGTCGCCGTCGTGCCGATGAAGAGAGCCTCGGCGTAGTGGTCGCGGTGGTTGTCGGACGGCTCGTTCTCCCACACCCTCAGCTTCATGGAGGAGACCATGACCGTCTCGCCGCCGTGCTCGCGAGCGCGCCGCTCGAACTGGTCGCGGGCGTCGTGACGGACGGTGTTGACCAGGTCCGTGTAGCCGTCGACCTGCGTGTTCCCCCAGGTCGACGTCTGGTTGCGCACCCCGTAGTCGTCGTGCCGGACCCCGGCCGCGATGCCGATGGCGATCCCTGTCGGCACCCAGCCGGCGTGCAGGAGCTTGCTGACGTCGCTCCCGGACAGATCAGTGGTGAACGGCCGTGTCGCCGTCGCAGCGTCGGTCCGCACAGCGGTGCCCAAGGCGAGGAACTCGCGGTTGCTGCCGCCGAGGTGGGTCTCGGAGAGCCGGATCCCGACCACCCCGTCCGCACCGAGCGCGGTGGCCTCCTGCACGAGTCGCCGAAGGGCCGTGTGCCAGCCCTCGTAGACCGCCTTGACGTACGGCGTCAGGCCCGCCCAGCTGGTCGCACTGCCCGACGAGACGGTACGTGAGGCGTTCCACCCGTAGGCGTAGCCGCACCCGTAACCGGCCCAGCCGGCGTGCTGCACGATGCAGCCCATCACCTCGCCGACGGGGCTGAAGCCGACGGCGGCCAGCGCGGCGGCCTCGGGCGCCGAGAGCAGCGAGCCGGCCACCTTCGAGCGTGCCGCGCGTTCCATGCGCAGCTGCGCCTGGGGCGGCAACCCGTGGCCGTCCCACGGCACTGGTCGTGGCTGGTCAGCGGACACGGGCGCCATCGTGCCCTATCGGCCGGAGGTCAGCGGCGTCGACACGGAGGACGCATCGGACGCGATCTGCCGACGGGGTCTCGCGAGGCCCAGAGCGCGATGACGAGCGCCAGCAGGCCAACACCCGCCCATGCCAGGAGCAGCCCCGCTCTGGCCGGTCCGTTCCACGGCACCAGGAGCGGGCGGCGCAGCACGGACTCGAGGATGAGCAGGCTGACCCCGAGAAGCACCAGCCCCGGCGCGACGCGGACTCCGGGCTCCGGGTCGCCACGTCGTGCCAGGGTGGCGGCCGCCGCGACGGCGACCGTGGCCAGCACCACCAGCTCGCCCGAGACCGCCGTCGGAGGCCGCAGGAGGTCCCGAGACGTCGCCATCAGCAGGACGGCCACCCAGCCGACGCCGAGCAGCGCCGCACCCGCTGCCAACGTGGGTGCCCGGCGCCGCCACGTCCCTCGGGGAGCGACGGCGGTCAGCGCCACCGCCGCGTCATCGATGAGGTAGGCCGCACTGCCCGCGAGCGCGAGCTCGGCGATCCTTCCGACGAGCGGCAGGACCGCGTCGGCCGACGGCAGGACTGCCACGACGAGGACGAGGGAGCAGGTCCCGACGGCCGTCGTCACGACCGGCCACGGCGTCCTGCTCCTCCAGTTCATGGCCACCACGTCATGACAACGCCAGGGCGAACGACACCGCAGCGCCGAGGGTGAGTGCGGCGCCCGCGATCACCAGCACCCGACGGTGCGCCGGGTCGCGGAGCAGGGCGGCGACCACGGCCAGGCCGCACAGACAGAGGACCCAGCCGAGCGCCCACACGGGCTCGATGGACGCGACGAAGGTCGTGCTGAGCACCTTCCCGTTCTCGACGTGCTCGTCCATCAGCACCGGCCACGCCGAGGCCAGCCGCTCGGCTCCTCCCCGGTCGTCGCTCGCCGGGATGGCGGTCGCGACGACCAGGACCACGACCCCGAGCAGGGCCGATCCCCGGAACGGCGCCCAGCGCGCGACGGCGACGCCGAGGAGCGGCCCGCCGAGGGCCGCGAGCGGGCCCATCAAGATCAGGGTGGCGAGGACGTCGACGGCCGGGTAGTCGCCGAACCACGTCACGGGGGCGCTCGGCGGGATCCCCTGCGGCGGCCACAGCGCGTTCACGATCAGCATGTGCACTGCGCACGCCGCACCTGCCATCCCGGAGACGAGGCAGGCCAGGCACAGTGAGAGTGTCCGTGCCTGATGGTCGACCGGGACCGTGCCGACGAGCTCGCGGGTGCGGCGCAGCGATGTGGTCAGCCGGTGGGCGATGACGAAACCGAACACGCCGAGGAGGAAGGCGATGGTCATGGTGGCCACCATCGGGTTCGTTCCACCGCCCTTGTTCTGGACGTAGTCGACGATCATCAGCACGATCAGGAGCACGCACGGCAACACGAACAACGGGTGGCGGGCATACCGGCGGGCGTCAGCCTTGGCCAGGGCGAGGAGGGTCGCGCGCGAGACGTCAGGCGCGGGCGGCGTCGGCACCATTGCCCGAGCGAGGCCGGCGCTCACGACGCACTCTCCAGCCGCTCGTCGTCCGCTGCGTCGCCCACCAGCAGCAGGTAGGCGTCCTCGAGCGCCGGCTCGATCAGCTCGGCGTCGGGCGGAGGGTCGCCGACGTTGCGGACCCGGCCCGTGCCGGTGCGCCACGCGTACTGCGCGGTGGGCTGCCGTGTGTCCGACATCCACACCCGCCCTGCCGCCTCGCTGACGAGATCGACGATGCGGCCGTCGAAGAGCACCTGTCCGCGGTCGAGCACGATGACCCGCTCGCACAACGCCGCGACGTCCTCGGTCTGGTGGGTGGAGATCACCACCGTCGCCGACTCTCCCGCCTGACCGAGGACGTCGCGGAGCCGTCCTCGCTGGGCGGGATCGAGCCCGGCCGTCGGCTCGTCCAGCACGAGGAGGTCCGGGCGCCCGAGCAGCGCCTGGGCCAGCACCAGCCGGCGGCGTTGGCCACCGGAAAGGGCGCCCACGCGCTTGGGGGCGACATCGGCGAGGTCGACGAGCTCGAGGACCCGGCGTACCTCCTCGTGGCGAGTGCCGGCGTCGGACCACTCCTTGAGGATTGCCAGGTAGTCGATGAAGGAGAACGCCGTGAAGCCACGCGGGAAGCCGGTCTCCTGCGGGGCGTAGCCGAGGTGACGGCGAACGGTCGTCCGGCCCGTCAGCGAGCGAGGGTCCTCACCCATGATCCGGACGGTGCCTTGATCGGCGGCCAGTGCCGTAGCGAGGATCCGGAGGATCGTGGTCTTGCCGGCTCCGTTGGGCCCGAGAAGCCCCGTGATCCCGGGTCCGAGGTCGAGGGTGACGTCGGCCAGGGCGGTGTTCCGCCCGTACGACTTGCCGACACCGGACAGCGCGACGGTGTTCATGAGTTCCTCCCCGCAGGGTCGAGGGTCGGGTGGTTCAGGACGAGGTGGACGAGGGCGATGACCGCCAGGGCGGCGAGGACCAGCTGCATGGCCGGCTCCACGACCGTTTCGGGTTCGCCGGCCCGGTCGGCCATGAGGACGCCAAGGCTCCAGGCCGCGCCGATCACCGCAGCGGTGGTCGTGGTGCCGACGTAGGGCGACAGCGCCAGCGTGATCGCGATGCCCGTCAGCGCCGGGGTCAGCCAGGCGACCGCGAGCCAGGCCGGACCTGGCAGACCGAGCCCGAGCAGCATCGCGACCGGGACCGAGGTCGCCAGCACTCCGGCCGTGCGCAGGAGCAGCAGCCGCAACGAGGAGTACGGCGTCGCGACCTCCAGCTCGTGGGCGGGGTCGGCATCGCCGCCGAACGACGCCGCGACACCGGCCACCGGCGCGAGCGGTGCGACGATGAGGAACAGCGACATGCCCAGGTCGCCCGCGAACACGGCGGCCACTCCGGCGAAGACCGTGATCGAGAAGAGCCCGAGCACCCACGCGCCCTGGAAGGCCGGCACCGCGCCGAGCAGACGCGCGGACTCCGCCGAGACCCCCACGAGGCGCAGCAATCGCTCGATGGCGCCGGCGCGGGGCTCCTCGACGTGCGCGCGGACCGCCCGCCAGGCCCGTTCGACCGGCTCTTCGGGCATCAGGCCTCGCAGACCCGCCGTGCAGCTGCGGCACCGCATCAGATGTGCCTCGACCGACGCCCCGGCGACCGGCGTGCACCGGCCCTCTGCGTACGCCGCGAGCGCCGTCGCATCGACGTGCCAGACCGCACTCATGCCAGCTCCTCCCTCATCGTGGCGCGGGCGCGCTGAAGCCTGGACTTCACCGTGCCGCGTGGGATGCCGAGCAGCACCGCGGCCTCGCGGGTCGACAACCCGTCGATCACGGTCAGCTGCAGCACGACGCGAAGCTCGGGAGAGATCCGGGCCAGTGCCGTGCCGACATCGACGTTCTCCAGGCGCAGGAGCACCTGCTCCTCGGCCGACAGCTCCTGCGCGTCACGTTCGAGCAGCGCAGGGCCGAGACGTATGTCGCTGCGGCGGCGTAGACGGCTGATCAGCCGTCGGACCGCGATGCCCCACAGCCAGGCCGCCACTTCGCCGTCGCCGCGGAACCGGGATGCGCCGTCCCATGAAGCGATGAAGGTGTCCTGCAGCACCTCCGCCACCGCGTCCGAGTCGGCGCATCGGTGGGAGAGCCGGGCGTGGATCCAGGTCGCATGCCGGTCGTAGAGCTCACGCAGCGCACCTTCGTCCTTACCGGCCATCAGGTGGAGGAGGTCGGCATCCGTGAGCTCACGGTCAGCCATACAAGGACTGTCGCACCTCGCCCGCGCGTTGGACCACGGAGCGCGAACCTCCTTCGTGCGCGATCGGTTCGGCAACCACCAGCCGTCCGCATCCGATCTTCGCTGCCGCGAATGTCCCCGGCCACTCCGGCGGCGGCGTCCTCGTCGGGGAACGACAGCGCGATTGCGGAGCGCACCGTCCTGCGGGGGAATGAGAACCGGCCCCGACCTGTGTTCCCAGGTCAGGGCCGGTTGCATTCGCGTGCGCGAGGGGGGACTTGAACCCCCACCCACTATACGTGGACTAGCACCTCAAGCTAGCGCGTCTGCCTATTCCGCCACCCGCGCGAGTGCGAACAGAACGTTAGCAGCGTGACCCCCGGTAGACGAATCGGGGGAGTCCATCAGAGTCCGCGCGGGGCGCATCCTCGGTAGTGTCCCGTTGTGCTGACCTGGATCCGCGGTTACCAGCGTGCCTGGCTCCGTGGTGACCTGCTCGCCGGGCTGACCGTGACGGCGTACCTCGTGCCGCAGGTGATGGCCAACGCCGAGCTCGCCGGCGTGCCGGCCGTCCTGGGCCTGTGGGCGGCCATCGGCGCACTGCTGGGCTACGCCCTGCTCGGCACGGGCCGCCTGCTGTCGCTCGGACCGGAGTCGACGGCGGCGCTCATGACGGCCACCTCGCTCGCCGCCGTGCCGGTGGCCGACCGGCCCGCGTTCGCGGCCACGCTCGCGTTGGCGACGGCGATGTGGTGCCTCGTCGCCTGGCTCATGCGGCTCTCGGCACTGGCCGACCTGCTGTCCAAGCCGGTGCTGGTCGGCTACCTCACCGGCATCGCCTTCATCATGATCCAGTCGCAGCTCGACGCTCTGCTCGGGATCAAGGTCGAGGGCGACGGGTTCTTCCCCGAGCTCTGGTACGCCGCGACGCACCTCGCCGACGCACACGGGCCGACCGTCGTGCTCAGCGGCACGGTCCTCGCCGCCATGCTGATCGCCTCGTGGCGATGGCCCAAGGCGCCGGTGGCGCTGTTCGGCATGCTGGGCGCGACGGCCGCTGTGGCGCTGTTCGACCTTCGCGACAAGGGCGTCGGCGTCGTGGGGGAGATCCCGGCCGGCCTTCCGCCGTTCGGCCTGCCCGACATACCGCTCGACGACCTCTGGCGGTTGCTCCCCGCTGCGCTCGGCATCGCGTTCGTCACCTTCACCGACACGATCCTGACCGGCCGGGCGTTCGCCGAGGGCAACGACCGCCCCGACGCGCGTCGCGAGCTCGTGGCGCTTGCTGCGGCGAACCTGGGAGCCGGCCTCCTGCACGGTCTGCCGTCGAGCAGCAGCGGCTCGCGGACCGCGATCGCCCAGGCGGTCGGCGGTCGGTCCCAGCTGGCCGGCGTGGCGACAGTCGTCGGCACCATCGCGGCCGTGCTGCTCGCCCGGCCGGTGCTCGAGGCGTTCCCGACCGCTGCCTTGGGCGCCGTCGTCGTCTACGCGGCGATCCGGCTCATCGAGACGCGCGAGCTCCTCCGCTTCGCCCGCTTCCGCACCACCGAGCTGCTGATCGCGCTGGGCACGACCCTGGCCGTGCTGCTGACCGGCGTGCTCGAGGGCATCCTCGTGGCGATCTTCCTCAGCGTCGCGGACCTGCTCCGCCGGGTGGCCCGTCCCCATGACGCGTCGCTGGGCTTCGTGCCGGGGCTGGCCGGCATGCACGACGTCGACGACTTCGCACAGGCGGAGCCGGTGCCTGGGCTGGTGATCTACCGCTGGGACTCGCCGCTCTTCTTCGCCAACGCCGACAACTTCCGGACCCGCGCCATCGCGGCGTACGAGCATGCCGGGAAGGCCGCGGAGGTGCGCTGGTTCGTGCTCAACTGCGAGGCGATCGTCGAGATCGACGTCACGGGGGCGGACACGCTGGATGAAGTACGCCTCGAGCTGGTCGGCCACGGCGTCGCCTTCGGACTGGCCCGCGTCAAGCAGGATCTGCTCGCGCAGCTGGCGAGCGCCGGCCTGACCGAGCGGATCGGCGACGACATGATCTTCCCGACCCTGCCGACCGCGGTGGCGGCCTACCACGCGTCGGCCGGTGGGTAGGTTGGAGCCATGGCCGAGCCGATCGATCACTCAGTCGACCCCGCCGGTGAGGTCGTCGACCTGTGCCGTGAGCTGATCAGGATCGACACGAGCAACTACGGCGACGGATCGGGGCCGGGGGAGCGGAAGGCGGCCGAGTACGTCGCCGCGCTGCTCGACGAGGTCGGCATCGAGTCGCAGCTCCACGAGCCGTTCCCGGGGCGCACCAGTGTGATCGCGCACTGGGGTGGGACCGGCCGGACCGACGGCCTGCTCGTGCACGGCCACCTTGACGTCGTCCCCGCTGAGGCGTCCGACTGGCGGTTCGACCCGTTCGCGGCCGAGGTCCACGACGGCTACGTCTGGGGCCGGGGAGCGGTCGACATGAAGGACTTCGACGCGATGGTGCTCAGCGTCGTGCGCGCCCGCCAACGCGCCGGTCGCGTCCCCGAGCGACCCGTCACGCTCGCGTTCCTGGCCGACGAGGAGGCCGGCGGGCACCAGGGCTCCGAGCAGATCGTCAAGGACCTTCCCGACCACCTCGAGGGCGTCACCGAGGCCGTCGGCGAGGTCGGAGGCTTCAGCACGACCGTGCGCGGCCGCCGGATGTATCTGATCGAGGCCGCCGAGAAGGGCATGGCCTGGATGAGGCTCACCGCCCGCGGCACGGCAGGGCACGGCTCGATGATCAACCGCGACAACGCGGTGACCAGGCTCGCCGGCGCCGTCGCGCGGATCGGTGCCCACCAGTGGCCGGTCCAGCTCACTCCGACGATGCAGACGCTGCTCGCAGCGGTCGCCGAGCTCGCCGGCACGGAGGCGACACCGGAGAACGCCGAGGCGTTGGTCGACGAGTTCGGCCCGGCGGCGCGGATGATCGGCGCCACGCTGCGTCACGTCGCCAACCCGACGATGCTCGGCGCCGGCTACAAGGTCAACGTCATCCCGACGGAGGCGACGGCGCACGTCGACGGACGCTTCCTGCCGGGCTACGAGGACGAGTTCTTCGCGACGCTCGCCGAGCTGTGCGGTGAGGACGTGGACATCGAGTTCGTCACCAACCAGCGCTCCTGGGAGACGCCGTACGACGGCACCGCGATCTCCGAGGCCATGACCCGGTCCCTGCTGGCCGAGGACCCCGACGCGGTCGTGGCGCCGTACCTGATGTCTGCCGGCACGGACGCGAAGCACTTCAGCAAGCTCGGCATCCGCACCTACGGCTTCGCCCCGCTGCGGCTGCCGGAGGACCTCGACTTCACCGCGCTCTTCCACGGGGTCGACGAGCGCGTGCCGGTCGACGGGCTGGAGTTCGGGGCCCGCGTCTTCGACCGGTTCCTCGACCTGGCCTAGGCGCGGATCGCCTCGGCGATGGGGGTCTCGCCGTTGCGGAAGCCGATCGTGCGGCCCACGGTCGCCTCTTCCACCAGCGCGGCCGCGACCACGGCCGCGACGTCTGCACGCGTCACGTGGTTGTCGCCGGCATCACGCGACGTGACCACATCGATCCTGCCGGTGGGCTCGTCGAGCGTCAGCCGCCCCGGGCCAAGGACCGTGAAGGCCAGCGACGACCCACGCAGGTGCTCGTCGGCCGCGGCCTTCGCCTCGGCGTATGCGTGGAAGGGGTCGTCGGCCGGCACTACGTGATCGGCCCGCGCACCGAGGTAGGACACCATCACGTACCGCTGCACCCCGGCGGAGACGGCCGCGTCGATGCTGCGGACGGCGGCGTCACGATCGACGGCGAACGTGCGCGTCGGGCTGCCGCCTCCGGCGCCGGCCGACCAGACGACTGCGTCGTGTCCCCGGATCAGGTCGGCGAGCCCGTCGACGTCCAGCTCCTCGATGTCGGCGACCACGGGACGAGCGCCTGTGGCGGCGACATCCGACTCGTGGTCGGGATTGCGGACGACGGCGGTGACACCGTCGCCGCGCGCGACGAGCAGTGGCGCCAGAAGAAGCGCGACCTTGCCGTGTCCGCCCAGGACCACCACGTTCGCCATACATCTCCTCGTCTCACACTGGACCCGCGCGGATCGTCCCGCGCCTGGTGCTGTGACGCTACCTCGCGCGCCGCGCTCGCCGATGGGGTCCACGTGACAGCCGTCGGTACAGTCTTGACCCATGCCCGCGCACACCACTCGCACCGCTGACCGCGGTACGGCGGCATGAGAGCCCGCTCGTCCGCGGGCCGCTGGGCTGTCTCGCTGGCCGTCTGCCTGCCTCTGCTGGTGGCACTGGGCGCGGCCCTCGCCATCGGCCACGGGTCCGCTGCTTCCGACGCTGCGCGCCCGGCGGCCCGACCCTCCGCGCCGCCCGCGACCCAGGTGACCGTGCCGACCCAGCGCGCGACCCCGTCGACCCGGCCCGTGTCCGAGTCCCACGTCGTCCTCGCACTCGGCGACTCCGTGCCATCGGGCCATGCGTGCGGCTGCAGTCCGTTCCCGGAGACCTACGGGTCACTGCTCAGCAGGCGCACGGGCGCACAGGTCACCGTCGACAACCGCGCCGCGAGCGGCCTCCAGACGGCCGACGTGATCGACCAGCTGCGCGATCCCGACGTCGAGGGCGCCGTACGCCGGGCAGACGTCTTCCTCGTGACGATCGGCGCCAACGACTTCGGCGACCACCACGACCAGGTCGTCGGCGGCACGTGCGGTGCCGGCGACTCCGACTGCGTCAGCGACGAGCTCGACACCATGGGGGCACACCTGGCCTCGGTGCTC
This sequence comes from Nocardioides panacihumi, assembly GCF_039530925.1. Taxonomy (NCBI): domain Bacteria; kingdom Bacillati; phylum Actinomycetota; class Actinomycetes; order Propionibacteriales; family Nocardioidaceae; genus Nocardioides; species Nocardioides panacihumi. The sequence goes on from NZ_BAAAPB010000005.1 coordinate 41,435, forward strand.
GCGAGGATCCGCGCGCTTCGGCACGGCGAGCCCACCTCGATGCTCGTCACCGGCTACTGGAACGTCTTCGAGGACGGAGACGTCGCCCGACGCGCCTACGGAGAGGCGGGCCTGCAGGCCTCGCTCAGGCTGACCCAGCGGGCCAACGCCGTCATCAGGTCCGTCTCCACCGCCGCGGGCGCGCGGTACGTCGACCTCTACCAGCCGTTCGAGCAGGCCGGTCGGGACGTGACCGCCCTCATGGCGGCGGACGGTGACCATCCGGACGCGGCCGGGCACCGGCTGATCGCGCGCACGCTGCTCGCGGCAGGCCTTCCGCGCAGCTGACCGTCCCGGCGGCGACGGCCGAGGTGTCAGGGACGGAACCCGCGGATGTTCTCGCCGAGCCAGCGCAGCGCCTCCGGCGTCAGGGCCATCCACACCGACGTACGGTGGCCGGCGTTCTGCAGGACCACCGCGTGCACGGCCGTCGGTGCCCGGACCGCCCCGAGGAACTGAGCGCTGGAGCTGTAGCTGGGGTGGTCCGCGTGCGATGTCTCCAGCCACAGCGACACCGGCGGCGGATGGTGGGCGACCGTCGCGGCCAGGTCGTAGTAGCGGCCCTGGGGACTCGATGCCGTGAACGGCTCGTAGAACGGCCCGAACTTGGGGCTGAAGTATCCGCCGAGCACGATCCCGGCGCCGTACTGCGCGGGGTGCAGGATCGTCGCCATGGCCGCGTCGAACCCTCCTGCGGAGTAGCCGACGGTCGCCCAGGAGCTACGCGAGCCGACCACCCGGAAGTGCTGACCCACCCAGTCCGGGACGTCGCGGGTCAGCCAGGTCTCGACCTGCGGCTCGCCCGGTAGCCCGTTGACGCCCTCGGTGTCGACGCCGCTGGGGATCTCGATCGCCGGCATCACGATCAGCGGCGGCCGTATGCGGTGCTGGCCCACGGCGCGATCGACCATCTGGTCGAGGTGGAAGTACGTGATCCAGTTCTGGGGCTCGCTGGGGTAGCCGTGGAAGGCCTCGAGCACCGGGTAGCGCCGGTTCGCGTCCGCGGCCGAGGAGTATCCCGGGGGCAGCTGGACGAGGACCTTCCCGGTCAGACCGCTGAGAGCGCCGTGCACGGTGTAGGTGACCAGCCCGGTCGACGTCGTGGGCGCGCGAAGGGCCACCGGATGGGCCGCCACCGGCGCAGGATCCCCGGCCACGGCGATGTCGGCCGCCTGGGCCTCGCCCGCACCCCGGTGCAGCGACGTCTGGACCAGGTGCCCGTTCATGGCGCCGCGCAGGTCGGCCCAGCTGGCGAAGAAGAGGTACGTGGCGTTGAGCTGGGTGGCCGCGGTCAGCAGGACGAGCGCGTTCACCAGGACGAGCGCACCTGCTCGGCCGGCGACGTGCCCGGCGGAGGGGCGCGTGAGCCGCGGCCAGATCAGGATGACCGCCACGAAGGCCGCGACGGTCAGGACGATGATCCCGTCGAGGAATATCGGGCCGATGAGCGACATGGTGGACCCCTGGGTGCCGGCTCCCGCAGGCGCCGCGTGGCGGGCGCCCGACGCCTCATCAAAGCGCGCCTGCCTGAAGGAAGGCTGATGAGGACCTGTCGATCTCCTCAACTCCCCAGCGGCTCGACGGCGTCGACGGCCGCCTCGACGTCGCCGTAGCGGGAGAGCAGCAACGACGCACCCACCGCGACCACGAAGCCCACCACGGCCACAGCGCCCCAGCCGGGGCGCGGATGGTCGCCGAAGAGTGCGAGACCGGCCAGCGCGGGCAGCACGGTCTCGCCGACGACCAGCGGCGCCGTCGCCTGCACGACCGTGCCGCGTTGGAGCGCCGTCGCGTACGCGGTCAGGGCGAACGCCGCTGCCAGCAGGAGTGCATAGAGTGCCGGCGCTGTGAGCAGCAGCTGTGCGTCGTGAGCCGGACGACTGCCGCTCGGGAACGCCGGCAGGGCGCGTGCCGCCACCGCGACGACACCGAAGGCGAGCCCCGCCGCGCCTCCGAGGACCCAGGCGCCCGAACGGTCACTGACACGCACCACGGCGATCGAGGTGAGCACCAACGCAACCGCGACGATCAGGATGACGACCTGGCCGCGGGTGCCGACGGCGTCCGGTTGCTGCGACGCGGCCGAGAGGCCCACCATCGTCAGTCCGACCACGACGGACACCAGGGCCGCCCACTCCCGGCGGCGCATGCGGAGCCCGAGGAACACCACCGCTGCGATGGCCGTCACGGCCAGGGAGCTGGAGACGACTGACTGCACGACGTACAGCGGGAGCGAGCGGAGCGCGACCAGCGACAGCAGGAAGCCGACTCCGTCCAGCGCCAGCCCGGTCGGATAGCGCCAGGTCCGCGTCAGGGTCAGCAGCAGGTGAGGGTCCAGACGAGCGGCCGGCGCGATGTCCATGGCTGCCGCGCCCTGGAGCACGGAGCCGAGTCCGTAGCACAGCGACGTGCCGAGCGCGCAGAGCAGCGCGAGGGTCATGCTTCACCGTACGGCGGCCCGGACCGCTGCGCTGGGTCTTCCCTCGTCTTCACGAATCCTTCAGGTCATCGGCCTAGCGTGGCGTCGTCACCTTCGTTCTGGCAGGAGTCACCGATGCCCGGCCACGACCGCGCCCCGGCACAGCGGCCAAGTGCGCTCGCGTCACCTCGCCGTCCCGTCACCCCGGAGGACCCGCACGTGCCTGAGCCCTCCCGAGCGATGGCGCGACCGGCCGAGGGATCGCGTGTCCATCGGCTCCTGGCCGACCTCAGCAACCCTAAGACCACGGCGCGACTGGTCTGGATCGTCGGCGTCGTCTCGTTCCTCAGCGCTGCCTCGCCCGCGTTCCACGGCCGTGTCAGTGTCGTGACGGCGATCGTCCCACCCGTCTTCCCCGCGGCCGCCACCACCGGGACCCTCGCGGCCGGCGTCGTCCTGATGCTGCTGGCGAACGGGTTGCGACGCGGGAAGTACCGAGCGTGGTTGCTGGCCACGATCCTCACCGGCTTCGCCACCGTCGCGCACCTGGTCAAGGGCCTCGACATCGAGGAGGCGTCACTTACGGCCGCCGTCTTCGCCCTGCTCGTGGTCGCGCGGCACCGGTTCCATGCTCTGCCCGACCCGAGGTCTCCGCGTCGGATCGTGTCGCTCGTGGTCCTCGGGATCCCTGTCGCCACGCTGCTCGGCTTCCTCTGGATCAGCGTCGACCTCGACGGGCTCGTGCCCGGCACGACAGCCCTGGAGAAGCTGCAGGAGGCCTTCCTGGGACTCGTCGGGATCCCCGGTCCCGTGTCGTTCGTGGAGCACGGCGCGGCCACGCGCAGCGCCATCGGCCTCGCCGTCCTGGGCGCCTCCCTGCTGCTGCTCATCGTGCTGGTCGCGCTCCAACCCGCCGCCGGCCCCCACCGCCTCGACGTCGAGGAGCGGGTCCGTGTCCACGGCCTGTTGCGGCGGTGGGGCGCCGTCGACTCGCTCTCGTGGTTCGCCTTGAGGGAGGACCGGGCCGTCATCTTCTCGCCGAGCGGCAAGGCGGCGGTCAGCTACCGCATGGTCGGGGGAGTGTCACTCGCCGCCGGCGACCCGCTCGGAGACCCGGAGGCCTGGCCGGGCGCCATCGCCGCCTGGATGTCGGAGGCGAGCGCACACGGGTGGCTGCCTGCAGTGCTGGGCGCGAGCGAGCATGGCGCGGCGGCGTTCCATCGCGCGGGCCTCGATGCGTTGGAGCTCGGCGACGAGGCGATTCTGCAGACCGCCGACTTCACCACCGAGGGCCGCCGGATGCGGATCGTCCGGCAGGCCGTCACGCGATGCCGTCGGGCGGGCCTGAGCAGCACGTGCGTCCGCGTCGGCGACTTGGACGAGGAGACCCGGGCCGCGATCGTCCACAGCGCGGAGGCCTGGCGCGACGGCGAGGTCGAGCGAGGCTTCTCCATGGCGCTGGGCCGGCTGGCCGACCCCGAGGACAGTGATGCCGTCATGGTCCTGTGCCACGACTCCTCCGGAGCGCTCCGCGGTCTCCTCCAGCTGGTCCCGTGGGGGGCCGACGGCCTGTCTCTCGATGTCATGCGCCGCGACCGATCCGGTGAGAACGGCATCATCGAGCTGATGGTGACCGACCTGATGGCGCAGGCTCCGGCCTTGCGCGTCGCTCGTGTCTCGCTCAACTTCGCCGTCTTCCGCAGCGTGTTCGCGCGTGGCGAGCGCCTCGGTGCAGGGCCCGTCCTGCGTCTGTGGCGGGCCATCCTGATGCAGGCGTCGCGCTTCTGGCAGATCGAGTCGCTCTACCGCGCGAACGCCAAGTTCCAACCTGAGTGGGTGCCCCGGTTCGTCTGCTTCCGGTCTGCCGGCGACCTTCCGAGCGTCTCCCTGGCCGTGCTCCGGGCCGAGGCGTTCCTCGTCGCACCAGCGTGGTGGCGAAACCTCGGCGAGCGGGCCCGCCGCGTCGACGCGGCGACCAGCGCGGGCCGGGACCTCGGACCCGTCGGATAGGTCCGGAAGGCGACGCCGACGGTCAGGCCGTGCGCACGGCGCGGATGATCTTGCGCCGCAGGGTCACGCGCCGCTTGCCGTCGTGGCCGATCCGCACCCGGTCGAGCACCCAGCCACCCTGCTCGGCACGCTCGACGAGCAGCTTGCGCACGACGTTGCGCGAGAAGTCAGGCGGGAAGATGACCGAGTCGAACTCCCATTCCACTCCGGGGCGGGGCGGGCGGCGGTCGACTGCGGACATCTGATCCTCCTGTGCTCGGCCAGAGTCGTCAGCTATTCGGCGGAGACGTCGTCGAGGGCGGCGGCGAGCTCCGCGGGGAGGGTGAGGTCCTCGACGGCCAGAGCGACCCTCAGCTGCTCGGCAGTGCGGGCGCCCACGATCGGGGCTGTCACGCCGGGGCGGTCGCGCACCCATGCGAGGGCCACCTGAAGGGGTGCCCACTCGAGCCCGTCGGCCGCCTTGAGCACCGCCTCGACGATGCCGCGACCTCGGTCGTCGAGGTAGGAGTCGACGCGTCCGGAGAAGTCGCGGTCGGCTCCTCGGGAGTCCGAGGGCGTGCCGGTGCGGTACTTGCCGCTCAGCACACCGCCGGCCAGCGGAGACCAGGCGAGGATGCCGAGCCCGTTCGCCTGGGCAGCCGGCACGACGTCGTACTCGACCTCGCGGGCGAGTAGCGAGTACTGCACCTGCGTCGAAGCCAGCGTCGCCCGGCCGGGCACGGCCCGCTGCCAGGTCGCGGCCTGCGCGGTCTGCCAGCCGGTGTAGTTCGAGATCCCGACGTACGACGCCCGGCCCGACGTCAGCGCCAGGTCGAGCGCGGTCAGCGTCTCCTCGATCGGCGTCTCGTCGGACCAGATGTGGACCTGCCACAGGTCGACGTGGTCGGTGCCGAGCCGCTTCAGGGACGCGTCCAGCGCACTGAGCAGATGCCCGCGCGACGTGTCGATCGCGCGCTGCCCGCTGCGACGTGAGATGCCCGCCTTCGTCGCCAGCACGATCTCGTCCCGTGCCACGACGTCGCCGATGAGCGCGCCGATCATCGACTCTGACCGGCCGTCGACGTACCCGGCGGCCGTGTCGACCAGCGTGCCTCCGGCCTCGGCGAACGCGATCAGCTGGTCGCGCGCCTCGTGCTCGTCGGTCGCGCGGCCCCAGGTCATCGTGCCCAGCCCGAGGCGGGAGACCTTGAGACCGGTGGCGCCGAGCGTGCGATGCTGCATGGGCGAGAAGATAGCCGCACGCCCGGGCCGCCTTCCAGGCGGCTCGCGGGTCCTCACCAATTCCTCATCTTCTGGCCCTTAGGCTCTGCCCGACACCCGCCGCCTACTCGAAAGACGGGACATGAACTACCTCGAGGCTGTGATCCTCGGCGTCGTGGAGGGGCTCACCGAGTTCCTCCCGGTCTCCAGCACCGCACACCTGACCATCGCCGAGAAGATCCTCGGGCTCCCCATCGACGACGACGGTGTCACCGCCTACACGGCGGTCATCCAGATGGGTGCGATCGCGGCTGCGTTCCTCTACTTCCTCAAGGACATCGTCCAGATCGCCTCGGGTTGGTTCCGCGGGCTGGTCAAGCCTGAGCTGCGCGGCACCCTCGACCACCGGATGGGCTGGTACGTCATCGTCGGCTCGATCCCGATCGGGATCGTCGGCTTCCTGGCCAAGGACCTCATCTCGGGCCCGCTGCGATCGCTGTGGGTGGTCGGCGCCGCGCTGATCCTGTGGAGCGGCGTGATGGTCTTCGCCGAGCGCGTCGGCCGCCAGGACCGGGGTGAGAAGCGACTCTCGATGCGCGACGCGATCCTCATCGGCCTGTCCCAGTGCATCGCGCTGATCCCGGGCGTCTCACGCTCGGGCGCCACGATCTCGGTCGGCCTGCTGCGCAACCTCGACCGGGTCACCGCGACCCGGCTGAGCTTCTTCCTCTCGATCCCGGCGCTGACGGCGGCCGGTCTCTACGAGCTGAAGGACATCCCGGGCTCCGGGATCGGCATCGGCCCGACGGTGGTCGGCACCCTCGTCTCCTTCGTCGTCGCGTACGCCGCTGTTGCCTGGCTGCTGAAGTTCGTCGCCGGGCACTCGATCGCCGCGTTCGTGCCCTACCGCGTGGTGCTCGGCGGCACGCTGATCGTGCTGCTGGCCACGGGCGTCATCAGCGCCACGTAGCCGTCCGGCGGCCCGAGTCGAGGGGCTCGGGCCGGACCGACCGTCGGCGGGCGCCGGATCCTGACGACCGCCGAACCGGCCCCGGCGACAGTTGCTGCGACCGCTACAGCCAGCCGGACCTCTTGAAGAACACCCACAGCCCGGTGACCGATGCCGCCATCAGCAGCAGCGCCATCGGGTAGCCCAGTGACCAGGCGAGCTCGGGCATGTGCCGGAAGTTCATGCCGTAGACGCCGGCGATGAAGGTCGGTACGACGACGAGGGCCGCGCCTGCCGAGATCTTGCGCATGTCGTCGTTCTGCTGGACGGAGATCTGGGCGAGGTGGGCCTCGAACGCCGACGACAGCAGCGACTCCAGGCCGTCCGCCAGGTCCGCCGCCTGGTTGAGGTGGTCGAGGATGTCGCGGAAGAACGGCTGGATGTCGGGGTCGACCATCGGGATCGCTCCCGTCGCGAACCCGCGGATCGGCTCGCGCAGGGGCATGACCGCTCGGCGTACCTCCGCCAGCTCGCGCTTGAGCGTGTAGATCCGCTCCGCGTCGCTGGTGCGCTCGGTCGAGAAGACCGAGGTCTCCACCTCGTCGACATCGGTCTGGAGCTCGCCCAGCACGCTGAGGTAGCCGTCGACGATCCGGTCGGCGACCGCGTAGATCGCTGCGGACGGCCCCTGCGAGAGCTTCCACGGGTCCGCCTCGACGGCGTGGCGGGCGGACTCGAGCCGGGCGCCGCGGCCGTGCCGGACGGTGATCACGAAGTCGTGACCGACGAAGAGGTTGATCTCGCCTGTCTCGACCTGGTCGTCCTCGTCGACGTACCAGAGCGTCTTGAGGACCAGGAAGAGGCTGTCGCCGTACCGCTCGAGCTTGGGACGCTGGTGGGCGTTGACCGCGTCCTCGACGGCGAGGGGGTGGAGCTCGAAGGCCTTCGCGACCTCGGCGAGCTCCTGCTCGCTGGGGGCGTAGAGGCCGAGCCAGACGAAGTCTCCGGGGTTCTTGATGCCCGCCCGCATCTTGTCGTACTCGTGCGGGTGGCAGCCGAGGTCGACCCGGTGGCCGCCGGAGTAGAGAGCGCTGTCGACGATCACGTGCCCACGCTATTCCACGTGCCTGCGCTGGCTACGCTGACGCGCATGGCCACCGTCATCCTCGTCCGCCACGGCCGGACGACTGCCAACGCGACCGGCACGCTGGCCGGACGCCTCCCGGGCGTCGGGCTCGACGAGACGGGCATGGGGCAGGCGGAGCGGACGGGCGACCGGCTGGCGGCCGTGCCGCTGGCCGCGCTGGTCACCAGCCCGCTGGAGCGCTGCCGGCAGACGGCCAAGGAGATCCTGGCCCGACAGGCCGCCGAGCCGTCCCGGCACACCGAGAAGGGCATCACGGAGTGCGACTACGGCGAGTGGCAGGGCCGGCCGCTGAAGGACCTCGCCAAGGAGCCGCTCTGGAAGGTCGTGCAGGCGCAGCCGTCGGCGGCCGTGTTCCCCGGCGGTGAGTCCATGCAGGCGATGCAGGCCCGCGCGGTGGCCGCCGTACGACGGCATGACGCGCTCGTCGAGGCCGAGCACGGTCCGGGCGCCGTGTGGGCGGCCGTCAGCCACGGCGACATCATCAAGTCGGTGCTCGCCGACGCGCTCGGGATGCACCTGGACCTGTTCCAGCGGATCAACGTCGACCCGGCGTCGGTCTCCATCATCCGCTACACCCCGTCGCGGCCCTTCGTGCTCGCGACCAACACCCACGCCGGTGACCTGTCCTGGCTCGTGCCCCCGAAGCGGGCCGGTCACCGCCGAGCCTCGCGACGCGTCTCCGGCGACGCGGCCGTAGGTGGCGGCGCGGGCCCCTCCTAGCACCGCCTAGGGTTGTGCCATGCCGTCCGTCGTCCACAGCTTCGACCCGCCCGAGCGCTTCGTCGCGGGCACCGTCGGTGAGCCCGGCGCGCGCACGTTCTTCCTCCAGGCCCGTGCCGGTCGCCAGCTGGTGAGCGTCGCGCTCGAGAAGCAGCAGGTCGCCCTGCTCGCGGAGCGGGTGGACGAGCTGCTCGACCAGGTCACTGGCCTCGCCGAGACCGTCGTGCCCGCCGTTGCACCCTTCGAGCTCGACGACAACGACCCGCTCGACCAGCCGATCGAGGAGGAGTTCCGTGCCGGCACGATGACGCTGTCGTGGGACCCCGGCGACGAGCGCGTCGTCATCGAGGTCTTCCCGGTCGACGAGACCGTGGCGTTCGTCTCCGAGACCGCCGAGGGCGAGCAGCAGATCGAGGTCGAGGAGCCCGAGCCGGAGGAGCTGTTGCTCATCCGGATCACACCGGGACAGGCCCGCGCCTTCGCGAAGCGCGCCCAGCAGGTCGTCTCGGCAGGTCGCCCCGACTGCCCGTTCTGCGGCGGCCCGATCGACCCGAACGGACACCTCTGCCCGCGGGCCAACGGCTTCCGACGCCGGGACCCCTGAGCGGCCGACCGATGAGCGCCGGGATGGAGCCGGGTCTGGATGCGGGGGAGCTCGTCCTGCGCGGCAGGGTCATGCCGGCATCGAACCTGACCTTCGTCGCCACGTTGCGCTCGCCCTCGGGCGAGGACCTCGACGTGGTCTACAAGCCGATCCGTGGGGAGCGCCCGCTGTGGGACTTCCCCGACGGCAACCTGGCGCACCGCGAGCTCGCCGCCTTCCTCGTCTCCGAGGCGACCGGTTGGGACATCGTGCCCGAGACGTGGCTGGGCGAGGGCCCGCACGGCATCGGCATGGTGCAGCGCTGGTGCCACATCGACGAGACGCAGGCGGCTGTCACGATCGTCCCCGAAGGGGAGGTGCCGACCGGTTGGTGCCACGTCTTCGACGGGTTCGGCGCCGACGACCAGCCGGTCTCCCTGATCCACGAGGACAGCGAGCCGTTGCGCCGGATGGCGGTGTTCGACGTGCTCGTCAACAACGCCGACCGCAAGGGCGGCCACGTCCTGGAGATGGCCGACGGTCACCGTTACGGGATCGACCACGGCATCTGCTTCCACAGCCAGCCGAAGCTGCGCACGGTGCTGTGGGGGTGGGCGGGAGAGCCTCTGACCACGCAGGAGACGGACGTCGTGCGTCGACTGCGCACCTCGCTCGACGCCGAGCTGGGCCGGGCGCTCGAGCCGTATCTGTCGGTCTGGGACCTGGAAGCACTCGCCGATCGGTGCGACGACCTGCTGGCACGCGGCACCCTCCCCGAGCCCGGTGGGGGCTGGCCGTCCGTTCCGTGGCCCCCGTTCTGAGGCCTAACACCACTCCGCAAGTAGAGTTCGCCCCATGCGCGCCTGGACAGCTCCCGAGTTGCCGACCCTTGCCGTGAAGGGCCCCGAGGTCGCGCTGCACGACACCGCCAGCGGGACGCTCGTCCAGGTCGTCCCGGAGGGCCCCGCGACGCTCTACGTCTGCGGCATCACGCCGTACGACGCCACCCACATGGGCCACGCCGCGACGTACGTCGGCTTCGACCTGCTCAACCGGGCCTGGCGCAACGCCGGCCACTCCGTGGTCTACGCCCAGAACGTCACCGACGTCGACGACCCGCTCCTCGAGCGGGCGAACAAGGTCGCCGTGGACTGGAGGGAGCTCGCCGAGCGGGAGACCGAGCTGTACCGCCAGGACATGGAGGCGCTGCGTGTCCTCCCGCCGGCGCACTACACCGGCGCCGTCGAGTCCATCCCGCTCGTGATCGCGTTCATCGAGCGGCTGCAGGCAGCGGGTGCGGTCTACCGGGTCGAGGACGACCTGTACTTCTCGGTCACGGCCGACGCCGACTTCGGCGCCGAGTCGAACCTCACCCGCGAGCAGATGCTCGAGATCTTCCCGCAGCGCGGCGGCGACCCCGACCGTCCGGGCAAGAAGGACCCTCTCGACTGCATCCTCTGGCTCGCCGAGCGGCCGGGGGAGCCTTCCTGGCCGTCCCCGTTCGGTCCGGGCCGACCGGGCTGGCACATCGAGTGCACGGCGATCGCGCTCGAGCACCTCGGCGGCTCCTTCGACGTGCAGGGCGGTGGGTCCGACCTGGTCTTCCCGCACCACGAGATGTCCGCCGGACATGCCCACGTCGCGGGTGAGGGCTTCGCCCGCGTCTACGCGCACGCCGGCATGGTCGCGTACGACGGCGAGAAGATGTCGAAGTCCAAGGGCAACCTGGTCTTCGTCTCGGCCCTGCGCAACAGCGAGATCGACCCGATGGCGATCCGCCTGGTGCTGCTGCGCCACCACTACCGCGCCGACTGGGAGTGGACCGACGAGAAGCTCTTCGACGCCGCGGACACGATCGCCCAGTGGCGCAAGGCGCTCTCCCTCGGCCGCGGCGCGCCGGCGGCACCCGTCGTCGAGGACGTGCTCGAGGTGCTCGCCGCCGACCTCGACGCTCCGGCGGCGGTCGAGCTCGTCCAGGGCTGGGTCGACGCGACCGTCGGCAGCGACGGCCTCGCCGACACGAGCGACGCCACGGCCGCCGCGACCATCCGTGACCTGCTCGACGCCGCTCTCGGCCTCAAGCTCTGACCGCCCCTCCGCCGAGACGTCAATCCCTGGGGTCCGAGACGTCAATCGGTGGGGTCCGAGACGTCAATCGGTGGGGTCCGAGACGTCAATCGGCACGTCTCAGCCGGACGGATTGACGTTTCGGGCCGGACGGATTGACGTTTCGGGCCGGACGGATTGACGTTTCGGGCCGGACGGATTGACGTCTCGGCGGTCAGTCCTCGTCGTGGCGGCGCTTGAGGTACCGCTCGAACTCGCGGGCGATCGCCTCGCCGGATGCTTCGGGCAGATCGGTGGTGTCGCGGGTCTCCTCGAGCGCGCGGACGTACTCGGCGACGTCCTCGTCCTCCTCCGCCAGCTCGTTGACGCCCCGCTCCCACGCACGCGCGTCCTCGGGCAGGTCGTGGAGCGGGATGGCGACGCCGAGGAGCTCCTCGAGCCGCGTCACGAGGGCCAACGTGGCCTTCGGGCACGGCGGCTGGGCGACGTAGTGCGGCACGGCGGCCCAGTACGAGACCGCCGGCATGTCGATCTGGGTGCAGGCGTCCTGGAAGACGCCGACGATCCCGGTCGGACCCTCGTACGACGAGATCTCCAGCTTGAGCCGGTCCACGATGTCGGGCTCGGTCGAGGTGCCCGATACCGGGATGGGCCGCGTGTGGGGCGTGTCGGCGAGCAGTGCACCGAGCGTGACGACCAACGACCCGCCCAGCTCCTCGATCGCGGCGAGGATCTCGGCGCAGAACTGGCGCCACCGCATGTTGGGCTCGAGACCTCGCACCAGGATGACGTCGCGGTCGAGGTCCGGGGGAGAGGCGATCGCGATCCGCGTCGTCGGCCATGTGATGCGCCGCATGCCCCGCTCGTCGGTGCCCGTGTAGGGCCGGTTCACCTGGAAGTCGTAGTAGTCCTCGGGATCGATCTCGACGACGACGCGAGCGCTCCACACGCTCATCAGGTGGTCCACCGTTGCGGAGGCGGCGTCCGCTGCGTCGTTCCAGCCCTCGAACGCGGCGATCACCACCGGGTCCACGAGCTCGGAGTTCTGCTCGATCTCGGTCACGTCGACAACCCTAGTCGCGCGAGGATTCACACGCGGGACGAGCCCGGTGGAAGGATCTGTGGCGGTATCACGATCTGGCGAGCCCGTCCGTCTCCTGGACGGAATCCGTAGCCTGGAGGGCGCCGGATCCCCGAGAGGAGCCCCATGACCCAGCCGACGCGTGACCACCGACCCGACGCGACAGAGGACCTGTCCGCCGTTCTGCGGGAGCGGATCATGGTCATCGACGGCGCCATGGGCACCGCGATCCAGCGGGACCGGCCCGACGAGATCGGCTACCGCGGCGAGCGCTTCAAGGACCACCCGAGCGACCTGATCGGCAACAACGACCTCCTGACGGTGACGCAGCCGCAGATCATCGCGGACATCCACCGCGAGTACCTGGAGGCCGGCGCCGACATCATCGAGACGAACACGTTCAACGCCAACGCCGTCTCGCTCGCCGACTACGGCCTCGAGGAGCTCGCCTACGAGCTCAACCACGAGGCCGCCCGGCTCGCCCGCAGCGTCGCCGACGAGTTCGACACCCCCGCCAAGCCGCGCTACGTCGCCGGCGCGCTCGGTCCCACTACTCGGACCGCGAGCATCAGCCCGGACGTCAACGACCCCGGGGCACGCAACGTGTCCTACGAGCAGCTGGTGTCGGCGTACACCACGGCTGCGCAGGGCCTCGTCGACGGCGGCGCCGACATCATCATCATCGAGACGATCTTCGACACGCTGAACGCCAAGGCCGCGATCTTCGCGGTCGAGACGCTCTTCGAGAAGGAGGGTCGGCGCTGGCCCGTCATCATCTCGGGCACCATCACCGACGCGTCCGGTCGCACCCTGTCGGGGCAGGTCACCGAGGCGTTCTGGGACTCCGTGCGACACGTGCGACCCGTCGCGGTCGGCCTCAACTGCGCCCTCGGCGCGAAGGAGATGCGGCCCTACATCGCCGAGATGGCGCGTCTGGCCGACACCTTCGTGTCCTGCTACCCCAACGCCGGTCTGCCCAACGCCTTCGGTGAGTACGACGAGGGCCCGACCGAGACCGCGGGCTACCTGCACGAGTTCGCCGGCGCCGGGTTCGTCAACCTCGTGGGCGGCTGCTGCGGCACGACGCCCGCGCACATCGCGGAGATCGCCAACGCCGTCGACGGGCTCGCGCCGCGTACGCCGAGCACCGTCCGGCCGGCCATGCGACTGTCCGGCCTCGAGCCGTTCACCGTCACCGAGGACAGCCTGTTCGTCAACGTCGGCGAGCGGACCAACATCACGGGATCGGCCCGGTTCCGCAACCTGATCAAGGCCGGCGACTACGACACCGCGCTGTCCGTCGCCGCCCAGCAGGTGGAGAACGGCGCCCAGGTCATCGACGTCAACATGGACGAGGGCATGATCGACGGGGTGGCGGCGATGGACCGCTTCCTCAAGCTGGTCGCCTCCGAGCCCGACATCAGCCGTGTCCCCGTCATGATCGACTCCTCGAAGTGGGAGGTCATCGAGACGGGCCTGCGCAACGTCCAGGGCAAGCCGATCGTCAACTCGATCTCCATGAAGGAGGGCGAGGAGAAGTTCGTCGAGCAGGCGCGCCTGTGCCGCAAGTACGGCGCCGCCGCGGTCGTGATGGCCTTCGACGAGGACGGTCAGGCCGACTCGCTCGAGCGTCGCAAGCAGATCTGCCAGCGGGCGTACGACATCCTCACCCAGCAGGTCGGCTTCCCGGCCGAGGACATCATCTTCGACCCGAACGTGTTCGCAGTCGCGACCGGGATCGAGGAGCACGCGACGTACGGCGTGGACTTCATCGAGGCCGTGCGCTGGATCAAGCAGAGCCTGCCCGGCGCCAAGGTCTCGGGTGGCATCTCGAACGTCAGCTTCTCGTTCCGCGGCAACAACCCGGTCCGCGAGGCAATCCACGCCGTGTTCCTGTTCCACGCGATCGAGGCCGGACTCGACATGGGCATCGTCAACGCGGGCGCCCTGGTCACCTACGACCAGATCGACCCCGACCTGCGCGACGCGATCGAGGACGTGGTCCTCAACCGCACCGGCGACTCGCTCGCCGCCACCGAGCGGCTGCTCACGCTGGCCGAGCAGCACCGGGGGAGCGGCGAGCAGCAGGAGGTGGCGGCCGAGGAGTGGCGGGAGCTGCCCGTCGGCGAGCGGATCACGCACGCCCTCGTCAAGGGCATCGACGGCTTCGTCGAGGCCGACACCGAAGAGCTTCGCCAGCTCATCGCCGACCGCGGCGGCCGCCCCATCGAGGTCATCGAAGGCCCGCTGATGGACGGCATGAACGTCGTGGGCGACCTGTTCGGCGCCGGCAAGATGTTCCTCCCGCAGGTCGTCAAGAGCGCCCGCGTGATGAAGAAGGCAGTGGCCTACCTCATCCCGTACATCGAGCAGGAGAAGCTCGACAACCCCGAGTTCGCGACCGCCAAGGAGACCAACGGCACCGTCGTGATGGCGACGGTGAAGGGCGACGTCCACGACATCGGCAAGAACATCGTCGGCGTCGTGCTGCAGTGCAACAACTACGAGGTCATCGACCTCGGCGTGATGGTGCCCGCGCAGAAGATCCTCGACACCGCCCGGGAGGTCGACGCCGACATCATCGGGCTGTCCGGCCTCATCACGCCCTCCTTGGACGAGATGGTCGGCTTCGCAGCCGAGATGCAGCGCGTCGGGCTCAAGATCCCGCTGCTCATCGGCGGCGCGACGACCTCGCGCGCGCACACCGCGGTCAAGATCGACAAGGCGTACGACGGCCCGGTCGTGTGGGTGAAGGACGCGTCCCGCTCAGTCCCGACCGCGGCGGCACTGCTCAGCGAGGAGCGCCGACCGCTGCTGATGGCCGACATCAAGACCGACTACGACGCGCTCCGCGCTCGCCACGCGCAGAAGTCGGAGCGACCGCAGCTGCCGTTCGAGAAGGCCCGGGCCAACGCGACGCCGGTCGACTGGTCGTCGTACGTCCCGCCGGCGCCGCGCACCCCGGGTGTGCACGTGCTCAGCGACTACGACCTCGCCGAGCTGCGGGAGTACATCGACTGGCAGCCGTTCTTCAACTCGTGGGAGATGAAGGGCAAGTTCCCCGACATCCTCAACAGCCCCACGACGGGCGAGGCGGCCTCGAAGCTCTACGAGGACGCGCAGGCGATGCTCGACCGCATGATCGAGGAGCGCTGGATCAGCGCCCAGGGCGTCTACGGGCTCTTCCCGGCGGCCTCCACGGGTGAGGACGTCATCGTGTACGCCGGCGACGACCGTGACTCCGAGCGCACCCGGCTCCTCGCCCTGCGCCAGCAGGGCGAGCACCGTCACGGCATCCCGAACCGGTCCCTGGCCGACTTCGTCGCGCCCGTCGACTCCGGTCTGGAGGACTGGGTCGGCGCCTTCGCGGTCACTGCCGGCATCGGGCTGCCCGCGAAGGTCAAGGAGTTCAAGGACGACCTCGACGACTACTCCGCGATCCTGCTCGAGTCGCTCGCCGACCGGCTCGCCGAGGCGTTCGCGGAGCGGCTGCACCAGCGGGTCCGGACCGAGTTCTGGGGCTACGCCAGCGAGTCGGACAAGTCCAACGACGACCTCATCGCCGAGCGCTACCAGGGGATCCGGCCCGCACCGGGCTACCCGGCGTGTCCTGACCACACCGAGAAGAGCACCATCTGGGATCTCCTCGACGTGCAGGCCAACACGGGCATCGAGCTGACCGAGTCGATGGCGATGTGGCCCGGGGCGTCGGTGTCGGGCGTCTACTACAGCCACCCGGAGTCGCAGTACTTCGTCGTCGGCCGCCTCGGCCGCGACCAGGTCGCCGACTACGCCGCACGCAAGGGCTGGACGCAGGCCGAGGCCGAGCGTTGGCTCTCGCCGAACCTCGGCTACGACCCGGAGGACTGATGACCGCGGCCGCTACGACGCCGGCGGCCGTCCTGTGGGACATGGACGGGACGCTCTGCGACACCGAGCCGTACTGGATCGAGACGGAGTTCGCGATCGCCGAGCGCTTCGGCGCCGAATGGAGCCGGGCTGACGCCCTCGAGCTGGTGGGCAACGACCTGCTCGAGTCCGGTCGCTACATCCAGCGTCGCATGGGCCTCGACATCTCGCCGGAGGAGATCGTCGAGCTGCTGCTCGACGGCGTCGTGGAGCGCATCGAGCGGGCGATCCCGTGGCGTCCGGGCGCCCGGGAGCTGCTGGACTCGCTCCACGCCGCGGGGGTGCGCTGCGCCCTCGTCACGATGTCGTGGCAGCGGTTCGTCGCCCCCGTCCTGCGTCAGCTGCCACCCGGGACGTTCCAGGTCGTGGTGACCGGTGACCAGGTCTCCTTCGGCAAGCCGCACCCCGAGCCGTACGAGACGGCGGCCGCAGCGCTCGGCGTCGATCCGTCTGACTGCGTGGCCATCGAGGACTCCAACACGGGCGCGAAGTCGGCCGAGGCGGCGGGGTGCACGGTGCTCGTCGTCGAGAACCACGTCCCGGTGCTGGACGGCCCCCGGAGGGTGTTCCGCGAGACCCTGGCCGGACTGAACGCGGACGATCTGGGCGACCTGCTGCTGCGCTGAGTAGGCATCGGGCATATCCTCTGCGGTAAGCCTGTTCTGCAGGCGCCCGTCCAGGCCATCGAGTCAGGCTGGACGGACCCGGAGGGCCGACACACGGCCGTCCGTCGGTATCGATGCTCGGTCGCCCGGAAGGGCGGCGGCGCCGCGACGAGGCAGGCCTCGGCGGCGACGCAAACGAAACGTCACGTGAAGCCGTGACACAGGAGGAGTTCGCTTGGCCGCTCAGGGTCAGCGCCAGTCCGGCCGCGGACGGTCCGGACAAGGCCGTTCCGCGCAGGGTCGTTCCGCACAGGGACGTCGGCGCCAGCACGACGACGTCGGACTCATCCCCGTGCTCGCCAAGGCGGTGCGCGAGGTCGAGACCGGAGTGCAGCGCGGCAGGTCCGAGCGCACGCGGTTCCAGGTCGTCGCGCTGCTGGTCCGTGAGGAGCGTGCCCGGCTCAAGGCCGACCCGGAGCTGACCGAGCAGGCGCGCGCCGCCGAGCTCAAGAGGCTCGACGGCATCGCGAGCATCCTCGCCCAGACCGCGGCTCGCGAGCCGTCGTTGTTCACGCTGCTCGCCGAGGACGCCGAGCAGACCGACGGCACCTTCCGGCTCAAGCGTGAGCTGCAGCTGGCGGCCGGCATGGAGCCCGACCCCGAAGCGGCCGAGCCGACCCGACAGCTCTCGTCAGTCGTGCGCAGTGATCGTCAGGTGGTGCCGCAGTCGGTGGCACGCGCGCAGCTGATCACGCCGTTCATGGCGCCCGACTTCAGCGCTGCGCCGCCGCAACCCGAGACGCGGCGACTCGTCGGGTGGGAGCTGATCGGCCCGCTGCTCAACTCCTTCGAGCACCCGGCACCCGGCGTCTCCTCCTGCATGGAGCTCCCGTCGGCGCGACCGACGGTCCTGCTGCCGGCCGACCTGTCGCTCATGGACCACCAGTCGAAGCTTGTTGCATCGGTGGCCGCCGGTCACCGCACGTTCCTGCTCGCCGACGAGCCCGGTCTCGGCAAGACCGCCCAGTCGCTTCTCGCGGCTCAGGCCGCGGACGCGTACCCGCTGCTCGTCGTCGTGCCCAACGTCGTCAAGACCAACTGGGCGCGCGAGGCGAGTCGCTGGACCCCCAACCGCTCGGTCAGCGTCGTCCACGGCGACGGGCAGGACGTCGACGGCTTCGCCGACATCATCGTGCTCAACTACGAGATCCTCGACCGCCACGTCGGCTGGATCGGCGACCACGGCTTCCGCGGGATGATCGTCGACGAGGCCCACTTCATCAAGAACAAGAAGTCGCAGCGCTCCCAGCACGTGCTGGAGATCGCCGAGCGTGTCCGGCAGCGCGTCGCGCGGCCGTTGATGATGGCCCTCACCGGCACCCCCCTGATCAACGACGTCGAGGACTTCCTGACGATCTGGCAGTTCCTCGGCTGGGTCACTGACAAGTCGCCGCGTCCGGCCCTCATGGCCCGGCTCGAGGAGACCGGCATGACGCCGGCCGACTTCGGCTTCTACCCCGCGGCGCGACAGGCCGTCGTCGACATGGGCATCGTGCGTCGCCGCAAGGTGGACGTGGCCGCCGACATCCCGGCCCGGAGGATCGCAGACCTGCCCGTCGAGCTCGACGACGCCGACGGACGCTCGATCCGGGCCGCGGAGCGCGAGCTCGCGGCACGGTTGGTCAAGCGCTACGACTCGGCGGTCGAGGCGCGTCGCGAGCACCGTGGGGTCGAGACAGACGGCATCGACCACGAGCTCGTGCGCCGGGTGGCCGGTTGGGAGCTGTCCGACGGCGACGAGTCGACCTCGGGCGACAACATCTTCGCGATGGTGCGCCGCATCGGCCGGGCCAAGGCCGGCCTGGCCGCCGACTACGCCGCCCAGCTGGTGCGTAGCGCCGGCAAGGTCGTCTTCTTCGCCAAGCACCTCGACGTCATGGATGCCGCCGGCGAGGTCTTCACGAAGCGCGACATCCGCTACACCGAGATCCGCGGCGACCAGACCGCGACGGCGCGGACGAAGGCGATCGACGCGTTCATGAAGGACCCGGAGGTCGGCGTCATCGTCTGCTCCCTCACGGCAGCCGGCGTCGGCATCAACCTCCAGGTGGCCTCCGACGTCGTCCTCGCCGAGCTGTCGTGGACCGATGCCGAGCAGACCCAGGCGATCGACCGGGTGCACCGGATCGGTCAGACCGAGCCGGTCACCGCCTGGCGCATCATCGCCGCCCAGACGATCGACGCCAGGATCGCCGAGCTGATCGACAGCAAGGCCGGACTGGCAGCGGTCGCACTCGACGGCGCGAGCGAGGAGGAGACGACCACGACCGACATCCGCCTCGAGGCGCTGGTCACGCTCCTCAGCGACGCGCTCGTCGACCGGGGCGAGGCCGACTCGGACTAGCGGTCGTCCTCGGGACCGGCCAGCTCGATCAGCTTGCGGACGGTGTTGAGGTTGCGCGCGGTCGACGGGATGCGCCCGAGGGCCCGGGCGAGCTGGGCCTCCTTGAGCTCGGCCCGGCCGGCGCCGCCGGCGTACCGCAGGTGGAGCTCGCGACCGATGACCTGCCACCGGTCGTCGCCGGTCGGCACCTCGGCGGCCGCGTCGACCGCCGCCGCCTTCGGCGCGCTGAGCATGAAGGAGATGTAGGAGAACTTGGGCTCGACCACCTCGAACGGGTGTGCCTCGAGCGCGGTGACCACCTCGTCACGCGTGCGGGAGATGACCTCGCGGAAGTAGCCGAAGCGCTTCTCGATCGCCTTCTCCAGCGCCCGGTCGAACGCATCGGGATCGCCGGGCACGTCGGCCACCAGGTTGCCGGAGGCGATGTACGTCGACACATCGGTCGCACCGAGGTCAGCGGCGATCTCCTTGAGGTCGGTCATCGGCAGCTTCGCGCCGCCGACGTTGACCGCCCGGATCAGGACGATCCGCCGGCTCACCGCGCCTGCTCCGACTCTGTCTCGGGGAGCGGCGGGGGAGTGCCGCCGAACTCCGGGCACAGGCTCTGGTGCGAGCACCACGAGCACAGCCTGCTCGGTCGCGGCCGCCAGTCGCCGGTCTCCTTGGCGCGCCGGATCGCCTGCCAGATCGCTTCGACCTTGCGCTCGGTGGCGACCAGGTCGGCCTCGTCCGGCTGGTAGCGCAGGATCTCGCCGTTGCCGAGGTAGATCAGCTGCAGCATCGTCGGCACCACGCCTCGCGTGCGCCACAGGACCAGCGCGTAGATCTTGAGCTGGAAGAGCGCCTTGGCCTCGAACGCCTCACCAGGAGCGCGGCCGCTCTTGTAGTCGACGATGCGGACCTCGCCGGTCGGGGCGATGTCGAGCCGGTCGATGAAGCCGCGCAACAGCAGCCTGGACTCCAGCACCGCCTCGACGTACAGCTCGCGCTCGGCCGGCTCCAGACGGGTCGGGTCCTCGAGCGTGAAGTAGCGCTCGATCACGTCACGGCACGATGCCAGCCAGCGTCCCAGCTCCTCGGCGTCGCCGAAGAGGGCCGCCGTCTCGGGCGCCGCCTCCTGGAGCCCCGCCCATGCCGGCGCGAGCAGCTCGTGGGCCTGCGCGACGGTCCGCTCGGCGGCCGGCAGGTCGAACAGGTCCTCGAGCACCTTGTGCACGACGGTGCCGCGGACGGCGTCGACCGAGGGCGGCTCCGGGAGCCTGTCGATCGTCCGGAACCGGTAGAGCAGGGGGCACGCAAGGAAGTCGCCGGCCCGGCTCGGCGAGAGCGCACCGACCACTTCGACGCCGTCCACCGGGGTGGACAGCACCTCGGCCGGGGACACGCTCGTGCTGCTCATGTCCAGCACCCTAGGCGAGCCCGGGGACAGTCGCGGGCAGCCGGGGCCGGTGCGGTCGCGTACGCTCGCTGCGTGTCGTCCCCTGCCCCTCCGCCCGAGCAGGCGCCCGCGCCGTCACCGCGCCCTCCGGGCACGTTCAAGGTCGGCACCCTCGCGGGCGCCGACGTCCTGGTGTCGAGCTCGTGGTTCCTCGTGGCGGCGATGATCGCCGTGCTCGTCGCACCCCGGGTGGACCAGGTGACGCCCGGCCTCGGCGCTTGGAAGTACGTCGCCGGCCTGGCCTTCGCCGTCATCCTCTACGGCTCCGTGCTGCTGCACGAGGCGTCCCACGCGGCCGTCGCCCGTCACTACGGCTACCCGGTCAGCTCGATCACGCTCCACTTCCTCGGTGGAGCGACGGCGATCGAGGGCGAGGCGAGACGACCGCGCGAGGAGTTCTGGATCGCCGTCGTCGGCCCGCTGACGTCGCTGGCGGTCGGCGGCGTCGCGCTCGCGGTGCACACCCTGCGTCCGGAGGGGCTGCTGCTCATGGCCGTCGAGGGGCTGGCGGGCGCGAACCTGCTCGTCGGCATCCTCAACCTGGTGCCCGGCCTCCCGCTCGACGGCGGTCGCGTCCTGAAGTCGG
The DNA here is from genome assembly GCF_039530925.1 of Nocardioides panacihumi. Lineage (NCBI taxonomy): Bacteria > Bacillati > Actinomycetota > Actinomycetes > Propionibacteriales > Nocardioidaceae > Nocardioides > Nocardioides panacihumi. The sequence goes on from NZ_BAAAPB010000005.1 coordinate 62,592, forward strand.
CCGTCTGGGGCGCGACCCGCAGCGTCCACAGCGGCACGATCGTGGCCGGCTGGGTCGGGCGCGTGGTGGCGGTCGCGGCGCTGTTCTGGCCGACGTTCCAGAGCGAGGTGCTCGGCTGGCCGGTCGGCATCGTGGACTACGTCGTCGCGATCGTCGTGGCCATGTTCCTGTGGACCGGAGCGACCGCCGCGATGGCGTCCGCCCGACTGCGCAGCCGGCTGCCGCGGCTGGTGGCGCGGAACTTGGCCCGCCGGACCCTCGCGGTCCCCGACGACCTGCCCCTCGCCGAGGCCGTCCGCCGTGCCCAGGAGGCTGCCGCGGGCAGCATCGTCACCGTGACGAGCGACGGCCGACCGGTCGGCGTCGTCAACGAGGCTGCTCTGCTGGCCACGCCTGAGGACCGGCGGCCCTGGGTGGCGACGTCCACGGTGGCCCGCACGCTGAGCGAGGGCCTGGCGCTGCCGGCGGACATCGACGGCGAGCAGCTCATCCTGGCGATCACCCGCACGCCCGCTGCCGAGTACCTCCTCATCGAGCCCGACGGGTCGATCTACGGGGTGCTCTCCACGGCTGACGTCGATGCGGCGTTCCGCGCCGCCGGCCACTAGATTCCCGGGTCATGCCCGAGACTCCCGACGCACCGTTCACCTCCAGTGACGACGTCCCGCAGCAGGCATGGTCAGGCGTCCACCGCGGCCCGCTGCGGGCCGGCGAGTGGGTCCGACTGACGGACGCCAAGGGGCGCAAGCACAACTTCGAGCTCGTCGCGGGCAAGCGCTTCTTCTCCAACAAGGGCCACCTCGAGCACGACGACATCATCGGCCGCGACGAGGGCTTCACGATCAACTCGTCCGTCGGCGGCGAGTACCTCGTCTTCCGTCCACTCCTGAGCGAGTTCGTCGTGTCGATGCCCCGCGGCGCCGCGGTCGTCTACCCGAAGGACGCGGCCCAGATCGTCGCCCTGGCGGACATCTTCCCGGGTGCGCACGTCGTCGAGGCCGGTGTCGGGTCCGGCGCACTCACCTGCTCGCTCATCCGCGCCGTCGGGCCCTTCGGCAGCGTCCGCTCGTTCGAGCGCCGCGAGGAGTTCGCCGAGGTGGCCCAGAAGAACGTCGTCCAGTTCTTCGGGGGCGAGCCGCCGTCGTGGCAGCTCACCCTCGGCGATCTGGCCGAGGAGCTGCCGGCGTCGGAGAGCCGCTGCGACCGACTCATCCTCGACATGCTCGCCCCCTGGGAGTGCGTCGACGCGGCAGGGGACGCACTTCGCCCCGGCGGCATCCTCTGCGCGTACGTCGCCACGACGACCCAGCTCTCGCGGTTCGTCGAGACCGTGCGAGTCCACGGCGGCTTCACCGAGCCGCAGGCGTGGGAGTCCCTCGTCCGCGACTGGCACGTCGAGGGCCTCGCCGTGCGGCCCGGCCACAAGATGATCGGCCACACCGCATTCCTCGTGACCGCGCGCCGCCTGGCGGCGGGGGAGCGGCCGCCGCGCAAGACCCGCCGACCGGCGCCGGGTGCGTACGGCGCCGACTACACCGGTCCGCGTCCGGACGACGCGCCCGCCGTCCTGCCCGAGGACCTGGGCGAGCCGGAGGCCTGAACCTCACCGCCCACGGGCGTGCCCGCGACCAAAACGTGACCAACACGGTGAGATCCCCACTTCCCTTGTCCCCTTCCACGGGTAGGGTCGAGGAGCACAGGAGGTGGTCGCCGAATGTCGACGTCCGATGGTTTCTCAGCTGCGAGCGGTCGTGACCGCCAGGAGCTGGAGCGTCAGGTCAGGTTCCTCGAGGACGAGATCCGCGACCTGCGGCAGCGTCTGGGCGAGGTGCCCGGGCAGTCCCGCGGTCTGGAGCTCCGGCTCACCGACGCGCAGCGCTCGCTCGCTGCCGTCACGTCACAGAACGAGCGACTCGCCACGACGCTGCGCGAGGCGCGCGACCAGATCCTGAAGCTCAAGGAGGAGGTCGACCGGCTGGCCCAGCCGCCGGCAGGCTTCGGCACCTTCATCGGTCGCAACGAGGACGACACCATCGACGTCTTCACGGGCGGCCGCAAGCTGCGTGTCAACGTCTCTCCCAACGTCGACCTCGACGCGCTGCAGCGTGGCCAGGAGGTCATGCTCAACGAGGCGCTCAACGTCGTCGCCGCGCTCGAGTTCGAGACCGTGGGCGAGGTCGTCATGTTCAAGGAGCTCCTGGCCGACGGCGAGCGTGCGCTCGTGATCGCCAACGCCGACGAGGAGCGCGTGGTCCGGCTCGCCAAGCCGCTCCTGGACGACCCGATCCGTGCGGGTGACTCTCTGCTGCTCGAGGCGCGTTCGGGCTACGTCTACGAGAAGGTCCCGAAGTCGGAGGTCGAGGAGCTCGTCCTCGAGGAGGTCCCTGACATCGCCTACGACTCGATCGGTGGCCTCGCCAACCAGATCGAGGCGATCCAGGACGCCGTCGAGCTGCCGTACCTCTACCCCGAGCTCTTCAAGGAGCACCAGCTCAAGCCGCCGAAGGGCGTGCTGCTCTACGGCCCTCCCGGCTGCGGCAAGACGCTGATCGCGAAGGCGGTCGCCAACTCGCTTGCCAAGAAGGTCGCCGCGCGCACGGGTGCCGAGGGGAAGTCGTACTTCCTCAACATCAAGGGCCCCGAGCTCCTGAACAAGTACGTCGGCGAGACCGAGCGTCACATCCGGCTGGTGTTCCAGCGGGCGCGCGAGAAGGCGTCCGCCGGCACGCCCGTGATCGTCTTCTTCGACGAGATGGACTCGCTGTTCCGGACGCGCGGCACCGGCGTCTCCTCGGATGTCGAGAACACGATCGTCCCCCAGCTCCTCTCGGAGATCGACGGCGTCGAGCTGCTCGAGAACGTGCTGGTCATCGGCGCCTCCAACCGCGAGGACATGATCGACCCCGCCATCCTGCGGCCCGGCCGTCTGGACGTGAAGATCAAGATCGAGCGACCCGACGCCGAGGGCGCCCGCGACATCTTCAGCAAGTACCTCACTCCGAGCCTGCCGCTGCATCCTCACGACCTCGCAGAGTTCGGGGGAGATCCTCAGGCCACCGTCGAGGCGATGATCCGGGCGGCCGTCGAGCGGATGTACACCGAGTCGGAGGAGAACAGGTTCCTCGAGGTCACCTATGCCAACGGCGACAAGGAGGTCCTGTACTTCAAGGACTTCAACTCCGGTGCCATGATCCAGAACATCGTCGACCGTGCGAAGAAGATGGCGATCAAGGGGTTCCTCGACGCCGGTGCCGACGAGGCCCAGAAGGGCCTGCGGGTGAGCCACCTGCTCCAGGCCTGCGTCGACGAGTTCAAGGAGAACGAGGACCTGCCGAACACGACCAACCCCGACGACTGGGCCCGCATCTCCGGCAAGAAGGGTGAGCGGATCGTCTTCATCCGCACCCTCATCACTGGCAAGCAGGGCACCGAGCCGGGCCGGTCGATCGACACGGTGTCCAACACCGGCCAATACCTCTAGCCGCGGCTGTCGGGATCCCCCGAAACGGACCTCGACAACCCCACGCGCCAGGAGGACGATCGAAGGATCCCTTCCCTGGAGGAGCAGCCATGTGGTTCCTGGGCCTGTTCATCATCATCAGCGCTGTCTTCACGTTCCTCGCGTGGCGCATGGACCGGAAGCACAAGACGGACGTCACCATGGACTACAAGGCCGACGTCGACATGCGGATGGCTCGCGCCCTGTACGGCGACGACGCCAGGGGCCATGAAAGCGGGCCGCGGCTCTGAGCCATCCCCGTGCCACCGACCGTGCCGCCGGGTGACCCGGAGAAGCGGAGAGTGGATCCTCGGACGCGCGCGCTCGGGAGAGCGCACGAGCACGCCCTGAGCTGGTTCGCCTCGCTGGGCGAGCGCCCGGTGCCACCTGCAGCGACGGCCGACGAGGTCGCGGACCGGCTCGGGCGCGCCCTGCCTGACGACCCCTGCACGCCGGCCGATGTCGTCGACCTCCTCGCCGAGGCGTGCGAGGCCGGTCTGACGGCCATGCCGTCGGGTCGGTTCTACGGCATGGTCATCGGCGGCACCGAGCCGGCGGCACTCGCAGCCGACTGGCTGGTCTCCGCGTGGGACCAGAACAACGGGCTGCGCGGCCTGACCCCAGCGACTGCCGCGGTCGAGGAGGTCGCGGCGACCTGGCTGCTCGACCTGCTCGGGCTACCGGCCGACGCCGGCGTCGGCTTCCCGACGAGCGCGACGACCGCGAACCTCACGTGTCTGCTCGCCGCCCGTGACAGCATCCTGCGAGAAGCCGGCTGGGATGCCGCCGCGAACGGGTTGGCCGGCGCCCCTGGCCTGCGGGTCCTGATGGGAGCGGAGGGGCACGAGAGCGTCCGCTACGCGTTGCGCTACCTCGGTCTTGGTGCGCCGGAGACCGTGCCAGCGGACCGGCAGGGGAGGCTCGACCCGGACGCGCTGGTCGGCGCGCTGCGGCCGGGCGAGCCGACGATCGTCGTGCTCCAGGCGGGCAACGTGCACTCGGGCGCCTTCGATCCGTTCGGGCCGGCCATCGCCGCCGCTCAGGCGGCCGGCGCGTGGGTGCATGTCGACGGCGCGTTCGGTCTGTTCGCGGCCGCCTCGGCGCGCCTGCGGCACCTGACCGACGGGTTCGAGGAGGCGGACTCGTGGACCACCGACGCCCACAAGACGCTGAACGTGCCCTACGACTGCGGCATCGCGATCGTACGGAGCGCGGAGGCGCTGCGCGCGGTCACCGGGAAGACGGGCGCCTACCTCGTTCTCGGCGAGGTCGGAGAGCCGTGCGACCGCGTCCCCGAGCTGTCCCGTCGGGCGCGCGGCGTCCCCGTGTGGGCCGTGCTCCGCTCACTCGGACGATCGGGCGTCGCGGACCTGGTCGACGGGTTCTGCCGCCATGCGACCGCGTTCGCCGAGGGCATCCGCAGGCTCCCCGGCGCGGAGGTCCTCAACGACGTCGTCTACACGCAGGTCTGCGTGGCGTTCGGGGACGACGAACGCACCCAGGCGATCACCCGCGCCGTGCTGGAGGACGGGACCGCCTGGATGTCCGGCTCCCGCTGGCAGGGGCGTGCGGCGCTCCGCGTCTCGGTCAGCAACTGGGCGACCACGAGCGACGACGTACGGCGGGCCCTGGGTGCGCTCGCCCACGCGGTGGAGACGGCCTGACGGACCGGTCCACGCCCGCTCACTCGGTGACGTCGGCGACGGTCGCTCCGAGCGCCTCGAGCAGCGCCTCGGCGCCGACCGTGAGCCCCACGCCGTGGGCGCCGCCGCCGATCGAGATCGTCCCCGCCACGAGCCGGTCGGCGATGACCGGCCACGCCGTGGACGATCCCAGTGGAGTGATGGTCCCGCGCTCGTAGCCGGTCACCTCGAGCGCCACATCGGCCGGCGGCATCGACAGCCGGTTCACGCCGAGCAGCCCGCGCAGCTTGGGCCAGGAGATCTCGCGATCGCCGGGCACGAGCACGAACCGGTAGTCGCCGTCGCTCACCCGCACGACCATGGTCTTCACGAGCTGGCGAGGCTCGATGCCGCGTGCGGCGGCGGCCTCCTCGAGCGAGCGGACCGGGCCGTGCCGCGTCACGGTGACGGCGAGGTCGAGCGCCTCCGCCGCGCTGATGGCACGTTCCGACCCGTCGCTGCCCACGGGGGCACGCTACCGCCGGCGACCCGCGCTCAGCTCTGGCGCAGGTGCCACGCCTTGGCGATGTTGAAGATCCCGAAGCACGCGAGACCAAGGGCGATGAGCGCGAGCAGGAGCGGTCCCGCAGGGCCGTCGCGGACGGTGCGCAGCGCCTCGTCCAGGCCTCCGGACTTCTGCGGGTCGCGCGTGAGGGCCGCCCACACCACCAGGCCACCGACCACTGCGAACGCGGCACCGCGTCCGACATACCCGGTGCGTGCCGTCCAGGCCAGCGCCCGTCCGGTGTTCCCCGTGCGCCCGTTCACGTCGACCTCCTTGGTCCAGCGGTCGGTCACGCCCTTGACCACGCTCCAGATCGCATAGGCGACGATCGCCGCGCCACCGGCGGCGACGAGTGCCGGTCCGGCCGGCCAGGAGAGAACGCGAGCAGTCCAGCCCTGGCTCGAGCTGCCCGAGCCGCCGCCACCGCCGCTGGACCCGGAGGAGCTGTCCGCGACCCGGTAGGCGCTGACCGCGAGTGTCGCGAAGACGGCGGCCTTTGCGGCCGAGCCCGCCTTGCCGACGACCTTCTTCATGCCGTCGCGGTCGCGGTGGCCGACGATGAGCTGACAGAGCTCCCACACGACCAGCGCGGAGAATCCTGCGACGGCTACCCAGAGGACGACGCGTCCGAAGGGCTCCTGCGCGACCTGTGCCAGCGCACCGTTGCGTGACGGTGAGCCCTGGGAGTCACCGAGTGCCAGCTGCGCGGCAAGCCAGCCGATGAGCAGGTACACCAGCCCGTAGCAGGCGAACCCGAGTCGTGCGGTCCACGACAGAGCCGGATGATCCTGCGCCTCCGCGGCGGCCCGCGTCACCGTACTGCTGCTGACCTGAGTCATTGCTCGCCTCCTGTCGACTCGATACCCGGTCCGGAGTACGCCGACACGTCGGCCGTCCGAAGAGGGGTCGTCCGCGTAGGCTCGGTGCATGAGCGTTCGACGGGTGATGGGCACCGAGGTCGAGTACGGCATCTCGGTCCAGGGCCAGCCTCTGGCCAACCCGATGGTCGCCTCGTCGCAGGTGGTGAACGCCTACGCGAGCGCGACCCTCAAGGCGCGCCGGGCCCGGTGGGACTTCGAGGAGGAGTCCCCGCTGCGCGACGCCCGTGGCTTCGACATGTCCCGCAACGTCGCCGACCCCAGCCAGCTGACCGACGAGGACCTGGGCCTGGCCAACGTCATCCTCACCAACGGCGCTCGCCTCTACGTCGACCACGCCCACCCGGAGTTCTCGACGCCGGAGGTCACCACGCCGCTCGACGTGGTGCGCTTCGACAAGGCGGGGGAGCGGATCATGCTCGACGCCACCCGGCTGGCCCTCCAGCTGCCGACGGCGCCGGCCATCACGCTCTACAAGAACAACACCGACAACAAGGGCGCGTCGTACGGCGCCCACGAGAACTACCTGATGCGCCGCTCGACGCCGTTCGCCGACATCGTCAAGCACCTGACGCCGTTCTTCGTGAGCCGCCAGGTCATCACCGGGGCCGGTCGTGTCGGGATCGGCCAGGACGGGCGCAAGCACGGGTTCCAGCTCAGCCAGCGCGCCGACTTCTTCGAGGTCGAGGTCGGCCTCGAGACGACGCTCAAGCGACCGATCATCAACACCCGCGACGAGCCGCACGCAGACCCCGACAAGTACCGACGCCTCCACGTCATCATCGGCGACGCCAACCTGGCCGAGATCTCGACGTACCTCAAGGTCGGCACGACCTCGCTCGTCCTCGCCATGATCGAGGACCGGTTCATCAACCGCGACCTGTCGATCGACGGACCGGTCGCGGCCCTCCGGGCGGTCTCCCACGACGCGACGCTGACCCAGACCGTCACGCTGCACGACGGGCGCACGCTCACCGGCGTCCAGCTGCAGCTGGAGTACCTCGACCTCGCGAAGAAGTACGTCGAGGACCGCTACGGCTCGGACGCCGACGCGCAGACCGTGGACGTGCTGGCGCGCTGGGAGTCGGTGCTGGACCGGCTCGAGCGCGACCCGATGCTGTGCGCCGCCGAGCTCGACTGGGTCGCCAAGCTCAAGCTGCTCGAGTCCTACCGCGACCGCGACGGGCTCGACTGGGACGATGCCAAGCTCCACCTCATCGACCTGCAGTACTCCGACATCCGGCCGGAGAAGGGCCTCTACCACCGGCTCGTCAAGGCCGGCCGGATCGAGCGGCTGCTCGGCGACGAGGTCATCGAGACCGCGAAGTACGAGCCGCCCACCGACACGCGGGCCTACTTCCGCGGCCGCTGCCTGGAGAAGTACGCCGCCAACGTCGCCGCCGCGTCCTGGGACTCGGTGATCTTCGACCTGCCCGGGCGCGAGTCGCTCCAGCGGGTCCCGACGATCGACCCGCTGCGCGGCAGCAAGGCCCATGTCGGCGAGCTGCTGGACCGGTGCGCGACGGCCACCGATCTCTTCGCTGCGCTGACTGCGGGTGCATAGCGCCGCGAGTGGGTAGGGTCTGAGACATGGCACAGGAGCAGAAGCAGCCCCGCAAGGCCAACGAGGACCTCGAGGAGGTCGAGAAGGCCTCCGACACCGACGTTGCCGAGCGCAAGGAGTCGCTGGACGCTGACGTCGACGACATCCTCGACGAGATCGACGACGTGCTCGAGACGAACGCGGAGGACTTCGTGAAGTCCTTCATCCAGAAGGGCGGGGAGTAGCCCTTGAGCGACTCCCGCATCCCGGCCAGCTACATGGCGCCGGGCACGTCGTCCTTCGCCGAGTTCCTCGGCGCCGAGGCTCCTGATCTGCTTCCCGGACGTGCCAAGGGCCTCGCAGGGATGCCGGCCGGAAGTGCCGGCGACCTCGCTCCGCACGGCACCACGATCGTCGCGGCCACGTTCGACGGCGGCGTTGTCATGGCCGGCGACCGGCGCGCGACGATGGGCAACGTCATCGCCCAGCGCGACATCCAGAAGGTGTTCCCGGCCGACGAGTACTCCGCGGTCGGCATCGCCGGCGCCGCCGGACTCGCGGTCGAGATGGTCAGGCTGTTCCAGACCGAGCTCGAGCACTACGAGAAGATCGAGGGCACCACGCTCTCGCTCGACGGCAAGGCGAACCGTCTCGCGGCCCTCATCCGAGGCAACCTCGGGATGGCGATGCAGGGCCTGGCCGTCGTCCCGCTCTTCGCCGGCTTCGACCTGGACAAGGGGATGGGTCGGATCTTCTCGTACGACGTCACCGGCGGCCGCTACGAGGAGACCGCCTTCCACTCCGTCGGCTCGGGCTCCGTGTTCGCCCGCGGCGCGCTCAAGAAGCTCTACCGCCACGACCTCTCCGAGGGCGGCGCCGTGGAGGCCGTCGTGCAGGCGCTGTACGACGCCGCCGACGACGACTCCGCCACCGGCGGTCCCGACCTGACCCGACGCATCTTCCCGGTCGTCCACGTGATCACCGCTGTCGGCGGGCGCCGGCTCGACGACGCCGACGTGGCCACCGTCGCCGACCGCGTCGTGGCCGGGCGCATGACGCTGCCCGACGGTCCCCACGCCGAGCTGGAGGGCGGTCGCTGATGTCGACTCCGTTCTACGTCAGCCCTGAGCAGCTGATGAAGGACCGGGCGGACTTCGCCCGCAAGGGGATCTCGCGCGGCCGCTCGGTCGTCGCCGTGCAGTTCGCCGACGGCATCCTGTTCGCCTCCGAGAACCCGTCCGCGGCCCTGCACAAGGTCAGCGAGATCTACGACCGCATCGCCTTCGCGGCGGTCGGCCGCTACAACGAGTTCGAGAACCTCCGCATCGCCGGCGTCCGGCTGGCCGACATGCGGGGCTACGCCTACGACCGGCGCGACGTCACCGGCCGCGGTCTCGCGAACGCCTATGCGCAGACGCTCGGCACGATCTTCTCCAGTGGCGGCGAGAAGCCGTACGAGGTCGAGATCTTCGTCGGCGAGGTCGGCGACGAGCCCGAGGCCGACCAGCTCTACCGGCTCACCTACGACGGCCAGGTCGCCGACGAGCACCGGTACGCAGTGATGGGCGGTGCGGCCGACGTCGTCGGTGCGTACCTCCAGGAGCACTACTCCGCCGGTCTCGACCTCGCCGGTGCGATCCGGCTCGCCGTGGACGCGCTCGGGCACAACGAGACCGAGGCCCGGGTGATCGAGGTCGACGACCTCGAGGTCGCGGTCCTCGACCGCACCCGAAGCCAGGCGCGCAAGTTCGTGCGGCTGGTGCCGGCTCGACTCGGTCCGCTGCTGGGTGAGCGGCCCCAGGCCGAGCCCAGCGTCGAGCCCAGCGTCGAGCCCAGCGTCGAGCCCAGCGTCGAGCCCAGCGCCGAGGCCAGCACCGAGCCCAGCGCCGAGTCCAGCACCGAGTCCAGCGTCGAGTCCAGCGTCGAGTCGAGCACCGAGCAGACGTCCGCCACGCCGTCGGAGACGGACGACGACGCACCCCCGATCGCCCCGCCGGGCTGATCCGCCGTATCGGGCGTCCCACCGGACTAGGGTGTCTTCATGGACCGCCGGATCTTCGGGATCGAGAACGAGTACGGCGTCACCTGCACGTTCCGCGGGCAGCGCCGGCTGAGCCCTGACGAGGTCGCTCGCTACCTGTTCCGGAAGGTCGTCAGCTGGGGTCGCTCCAGCAACGTCTTCCTCAGGAACGGCGCGCGGCTCTACCTCGACGTCGGCAGCCACCCGGAGTACGCCACGCCGGAGTGTGACGACGTCACCGAGGTCGTCACGCACGACAAGGCGGGGGAGCGGGTCCTCGAGGGGCTGCTGCTCGACGCCGAGCAGCGGCTGCACGACGAGGGGATCGCCGGCGAGATCTACCTGTTCAAGAACAACACCGACTCGGCCGGCAACTCCTACGGCTGCCATGAGAACTACCTGGTGAGCAGGGCCGGCGAGTTCAGCCGCCTGGCGGACGTCCTCATCCCGTTCCTGGTGACGCGCCAGATCATCGTGGGCGCAGGCAAGATCACGCAGACGCCTCGCGGGGCGTCGTACTCCATCTCGCAGCGGGCGGAGCACATCTGGGAGGGCGTCTCGTCGGCCACGACGCGCTCGCGGCCCATCATCAACACCCGCGACGAGCCGCATGCCGACGCGGAGAAGTACCGCCGTCTGCACGTCATCGTCGGCGACTCCAACATGTCCGAGACGACGACGATGCTCAAGATCGCATCGTGCGACCTCGTGCTGCGCATGATCGAGGAGGGCGTGGTGATGCGCGACCTCACGATGGAGAACCCGATCCGGGCGATCCGCGAGATCGCGCACGACACCTCCGGCAGCCGCAAGATCCGGCTCGCCAACGGCCGTGAGGCGAGCGCGCTCGACATCCAGAAGGAGTACCTGACCAAGGCGCGTGACTTCGTCGACCGCCGACAGATCTCGACGCCGGTCATCGAGCGCTCGCTCGACCTCTGGGAGCGCGGTCTCAAGGCCGTGGAGTCAGACGACCTCTCGCTCGTCGAGCGGGAGATCGACTGGGTGATCAAGTGGAAGCTCATCGACCGCTACCGCGCCAAGCACGGCCTGCCGCTGAGCCACCCGCGGGTCGCGCAGCTCGACCTGGCCTACCACGACATCCACCGCGGGCGTGGCCTCTACTACCTCCTGGAGCGCAAGGGCGCCGTCGCGCGGGTCAGCACCGACCTCAAGATCTTCGAGGCCAAGTCGGTCCCGCCCCAGACGACCCGGGCCAGGCTGCGCGGTGAGTTCATCAAGCGTGCGCAGGAGCGCCGTCGTGACTTCACCGTCGACTGGGTGCACCTCAAGCTCAACGACCAGGCGCAGCGCACGGTCTTGTGCAAGGACCCGTTCCGCGCGTACGACGAGCGGGTGCAGCGGCTCATCGACGGCATGTGAGCGACCGCACCGACCTCACGGTCGGACACAGCAGTCCTGGTCAGCCTCCCCTCAGGATCGACTTGTAGGGTGGCGCACGCTCGTCCGTCGTCCCCTTGTGTGAAGAAGGCTAGAAACCGTGCTCCGACGCGTCCCGCGCCCGCTCGCCCTCATCGTCACCACCCTGCTCGCCACCAGCCTCACCGCCTGTGGCGGCGGCAAGACCGTCGGCCTCGGCGGCAAGACCGTCGAGGGCTGGGACGCGGCCACCGTCTCCGGTGATGCCGGCACCGCGCCGAAGGTCGACTGGAAGGGCCAGATGGCCGCCGTCGCGAAGCCCGAGACCAAGACGCTGCAGGCCGGCAAGGGTGCCGCCGTCACCGAGGGCGGCAAGGTCTGGGGCTACATCTGGATCGGCAACGGCCAGACCCAGAAGCAGGCCTACAGCGACTACGACAACAAGCAGCCCGAGGAGCTCACGCTCGACTCCAAGAGCATCAGCCCGGTCTTCGCGAAGATGCTGTCCGGGGCGAAGGTCGGCTCCCGGGTCGCGGCCATCACGAGCGCCAAGGAGATCTTCGGCGACGCTGGCAACCCCACGATGGGCGTGGCCAACGAGGACCCGCTGCTGATCCTGGTCGACCTGATCGCCCCGGCGAACGACAAGGCGACCGACGTCGACCGGTCGAAGATGCCGAAGCTCAAGCCGACCGCCGGCAAGCCGACCGTTCCGTCCGGCATGGACTTCACGGGCGTGCAGAAGCCCGACCAGTACGGCGACCTCCTGCGCACCACGCTCAAGCAGGGCAACGGCACGACCGTCACGTCCGACATGACCGTCAAGGTCAACTACCTCGGCATGACGTACGGCGCCAAGAAGCCCTTCGACGAGAGCTACACCAAGAAGCCGGCCGCGTTCCCCCTCACCCAGGTGGTGAAGGGGTGGACCTACGGTCTGACCGGCGTCAAGGTCGGCAGCCGCGTGCTCCTGCAGGTGCCCCCGCTGCTGGGCTACGGCGGCCAGGAGCAGCCGAACATCCCGGCCAACAGCACGCTCTACTTCGTCGTCGACGTGCTCAGCGCCACCAAGCCCGCTCCGACCGCGTCGGCCTCGCCGTCGGCGTCCCCGTCGGCGCAGTAGTCGGTCCGGTCGGGTAGCGGGAGGGACGATGTCGGCGCAGAAGACCGAGCGGCTGATGAACCTGCTCATCATGCTGCTCGTCCAGAAGCGCTACGTCACCAAGGAGCGCATCCGCGACATCCTGTACGCCGACTCCTCCGACGAGGCGTTCGAGAAGATGTTCGAGCGCGACAAGGAGGAGCTCCGCAGCCTGGGCGTCCCGATCGAGGTCGGCACGAGCGACCCGCTCTTCGACGACGACCCCGGCTACCGGATCAGCCCCTCCGACTTCGCGCTGCCCGACATCAGCCTGACCGCGGACGAGGCATCGGTGGTCGCGCTCGCCACCAAGGTCTGGGAGCACGCCCGGCTCGCCGAGGCGACGAGCGAGGCGGTGCGCAAGCTGTCGGCCGCGGGCGTCGAGCTCGACGTGGGCGCGCTCGACCTGGTGCAGCCCCGCCTGGGCGCCGACGAGCCGTCGTTCGACCTGTTCCTGGAGGCGGCGCAGGAGCGCACGCCGGTCGTCTTCGACTACCAGCGGGGGAGCAGGCCACCCGAGACCCGGCACGTCCAGCCCTGGGGTGCGGTCCGCTCGTCGGGCCGGTGGTACGTCGTCGGCTTCGACACCGACCGCGACGACGAGCGCGTCTTCCGGCTCTCGCGGGTGCGGGGCGAGGTGCGCAGGGACGGCGAGCCCGGCTCGTACGACATCCCCGCAGGCACCGACGTCCGGTCCATCGCCGGTCGGCTCGCGCCGGAGCGCACCGAGCTGCACGCCGTGCTGCTGCTGCGGCCCGGCACCTGCCACCCGCTGCGCCGTGGCGCCGACACCGTGGAGCAGGGCGTTCCCGGCCCCGGCGGCGGATCCTGGGACCGGGTGGTTCTCACCCGTGCCACCGTCGACCTCGCCGCGGAGGTTCTGTCCTACGGCCCCGACGCGTACGTCGTCGAGCCGGCCGAGCTGCGCGACGCGGTGGTCGCACGGCTGGACGAGGTGGTCGCATGAGCACGCGTCAACCCGTGCAGGGCGCCCGGGAGCAGGTCGCCCGCCTGCTCGCCCTGGTGCCCTACCTGCACGCGCACGGGCACGTGCGCCTCGACGAGGCCGCCACGGCCCTGCGCGTCACCGAGCGCCAGCTGGTCAAGGACCTCCGTGTCCTCTTCATGTGCGGGCTGCCGGGCGGCTACCCCGACGACCTCATCGACGTCGACATCGACGCCCTCGAGGATCCCGAGGGGGACCGCGTCATCCGGGTCACCAACGCCGACTACCTCTCCCGCCCCCTACGCCTGACGCCCACCGAGGCGACGGCAGTCATCGTCGCGCTCCGCGCTCTGCGCAGCGGTGCCACGAGCGACGAGACGCGGGAGGTCGTCGACCGCGCGCTGGCCAAGCTCGAGCAGGCGGCGGCAGCCGGCGCGGCGACTCCGCTGGTCGACCCCGGCGACGCGCCCGACGTGTCGCTGCTCCAGCTGCGGATGCGGTTGCAGGACGCTGTCGACCGGCAGCGCCAGGTCAAGCTCGTCTACTACGTCCCGTCGCGCGACGAGGAGTCCGAGCGCGTCGTCGACCCGCGCGGGTTCCAGGAGGACTCCGGCGCGGTCTACCTGGACGCCTGGTGCCACCTGGCCGAGGCGCCGCGCTGGTTCCGGCTGGACCGGATCCGCTCCGCGGAGGTCCTCGACAGCGCCGTGACGACGACCGACGCGCCGCGCGAGCTCGCCCCGGGGATCTTCACCCAGGAGGAGGACGTCGAGCTCGTGACGCTCGACGTCGCTCCCGCGGCGTACTGGATCACCGAGTACTACCCGGTCGAGGCCTTGCGTCCGGGCCGAGCTGGACACCACGAGGTCGACCTGCTCGTCGCGGACCAGCGCTGGCTGACCCGGCTGCTGCTGCGACTCGCTCCGCACGCACGCGTGGTCGCCCCCGCGTCGTACGCCGCCGCGTTTATGGACCGAGCCCGGGCAACCGCCACGCTCTACAGGTCTGGCGAGTAGCATGAAGACGCGTTTCGACAACTCTGTGAGGACCTCATGACTTCCCTGCTCCTCGGCGGCCTCGGCACTCCCGAGCTCATCTTGATCCTGGCGGTCGTCGTGCTGCTCTTCGGCGCCTCCAAGCTGCCGGATCTGGCTCGGGGCAGCGGCCGCGCCCTGCGGATCTTCAAGGCGGAGACCAAGGGCCTGATCGACGAGGACGACGCCGAGAAGAAGCCCGAGGCGCAGCGCACCGCCGAGCTGGTCAACAAGCAGGCAGAGCTCGACGCGAAGCAGGCGGAGCTCGACGCTGAGCGCGAGCGTCTGCACCGCGGCGAACTCTGACCCGGACCGTCGGTGTCCATTGCCGGCGTCGTCGATCTGTATCGAGGTCGACCGCATCACCCTGTCGGGTCCGACGGGCGCATGGCGCTCTCGGACCACATGCGCGAGCTGCGCGCACGCATCATCCGCTCGGTGAGCGTCCTGGTCCTCGCGTTCTGCGTCTCGCTGTTCTTCTACCACCAGCTGCTCGACCTCGTCGTCGAGCCCTACCGGCACGCCGTGGAGATCCTCGGCGGCAAGGTCAACGCCGAGATCGTCATGTCCGGCGTCAGCGCACCCCTGATGCTGCAGCTCAAGCTGTGCGGCATCGCGGCCATCGTCGTCTCGAGCCCCTACTGGCTGCTGCAGATCTGGGGCTTCGTCGTTCCCGGGCTCACGCAGCGCGAGAAGCGCTGGACGCGCGTCTTCGGGCTGGTCGCCGGCCCGCTGTTCATCGCCGGTGTTGCGCTCGGCTACTACATCCTGCCCAAGGGCGTCGAGGTGCTCCTCACCTTCACGCCGGAGGGTGTGAAGAACCTCCAGGACTTCGGTGAGTTCTTCACGTTCATGACCCGGATGCTGCTGGTCTTCGGCATCGCGATGGAGATCCCGCTCTTCGTCGTGCTGCTCAACCTCGCGGGCGTGGTGTCCGGGAAGATGCTGAGCCGCTACCGACCCTGGATCATCATGGGGACGATGGTCTTCGCGGCGGTCGCGACACCGTCGACCGACCCTTTCTCGATGCTCATGCTCGCCGTGCCGATGCTGATCCTCTTCGGCATCGCCGAGGTGATCGCCCGGACCGTCGACCGGGCCCGTGGCCGTCGACGCGAGAGCACCGATCAGTGGGGCGACGACGAGGTCTCGCCGCTCTGATCCCGCCCTGCCACTAGTCTTCCGCGGGTGACGCGCGTGCTGGCCCTGCTACCCAACCCCGTGGCCGGGAAGGGCCGCAACGATGCGGCTGTCTCCGCGGTCGCGGCACGGCTGCGGGAGGCGGGGCTCGGCGTACGCGAGCTGCGAGGCGCCGACGCGGCCGAGTCGGAGCGACTGGCGCGGGCGGCGGTCGCCGACGGTGTCGACGGACTGGTCGTCTGCGGGGGCGACGGCATGGTCAACATCGCGGCCCAGGTGCTCGCCGGCAGCGGTGTCCCGCTCGGCATCATCGCGATGGGCACGGGCAACGACACGGCCCGCTCGCTCGGGCTGCCGATCAAGGACCCACTGGCCGCCGCCGACGCCGTCGTGAGCGGCCGGACGCGGGTCATCGACCTCGCCCGCAGCGGCGACCGCTACTTCGTCACCGTGCTCGCCGCCGGCTTCGACGCCGCCGTGAACGAGCGCGCCAACGCGATGGCCTGGCCGAAGGGGCAGCTCAAGTACAGCCTGGCCATCCTGGCCGTGCTCAAGGCGTTCAGGCCGATCCACTACACCCTCGACCTCGACGGCGAGACGCGGCACGTCGACGGGATGCTCGTGTCGGTCGGCAACGGCGACTCCATGGGCGGCGGGCTCAAGGTCACCCACGGCGCCGAGCTCGACGACGGGCTGCTCGACGTCGTGCTGTTCACCAGCGTGCCGCGACGCGAGCTCATCAAGACCTACCCGAAGCTCTTCTCGGGCGGCCACACCGGCCACCCGGCGTACGAGCGACACCGGGTGAGGCGCGTGACCGTCGCCGCGCCGGGCGTCGTGGCGTACGCGGACGGGGAGCGGTTCGGAGATCTCCCGCTGACCGTCGAGGTCGTTCCTGGTGCGTTGACCGTCTACGCCTGACGACGCCCGGTAGGTTGGAGCGCATGGACGCCGACCTGTCGACAGGCCGAGGTCCGGCAGAGCGCTACGCGAGCTTCAGCCGTGACCGCAAGCACCCGGTGTTCCGGGACTTCACGGCCCTCTACGACTTCCCGCTCGACGACTTCCAGGCCCGCGCCTGCCGCGAGATCGAGGACGGGCGGGGCGTGCTCGTCGCCGCACCCACCGGATCCGGCAAGACCATCGTCGGCGAGTTCGCGATCCACCTCGCTCTCGCGACCGGGCGCAAGGCGTTCTACACGACGCCGATCAAGGCGCTGTCGAACCAGAAGTACCACGACCTCGTCGACCGCTACGGCCCCGACGAGGTCGGTCTGCTGACCGGCGACAACACGGTCAACGGCGAGGCTCCGATCGTCGTCATGACGACCGAGGTCCTGCGCAACATGCTCTACGCCGGCTCCTCGACGCTGCTCGGTCTCGGCTTCGTCGTCATGGACGAGGTCCACTACCTGGCCGACCGCTCCCGTGGCGCGGTCTGGGAGGAGGTCATCATCCACCTCCCGGAGTCGGTGACCCTGGTGTCGCTCAGCGCGACCGTCAGCAACGCCGAGGAGTTCGGGGAGTGGCTCTCCACCGTGCGCGGAGACACGACGACGATCCTCGAGGAGAGGCGGCCGGTCCCGCTCTACCAGCACGTGATGGTCGGCAAGCGGATCACCGACCTGTTCGCCTCCTCCGACGTCGATGCTGCCGCTGGCTTCGTGAAGGAGGGTGCGCCCGTCAACGGCGAGCTGCTGCGGATCGCGCGCGACGACTGGGCCTCGACCCGGATCCGCGACCGGCGCAGCCCTCGGGACCGCAACGCCAGGGGCACGGCGAAGGACCGCCGCAACGTCGGCAACGGCCGGCGGGTGTGGATCCCTTCCCGCGTCGACGTCATCGACGCCCTCGAGCGCGACCGTCTGCTGCCGGCGATCGTGTTCATCTTCAGCCGGGTCGGCTGCGACGCGGCGGTCACCCAGTGCCTGGCGGCCAACGTCCGCCTGACCACGCCGGCCGAGCGTGATGAGATCCACGAGTACGTCGAGGCCGCCTGCGCCGACCTGCCCGGGGAGGACCGCCACGTCCTCGGCTACCACGACTGGCTCGACGGCCTGACCCGCGGTGTCGCCGCGCACCACGCGGGCATGCTGCCGGCGTTCAAGGAGGTCGTCGAGGAGCTCTACGTGCGCGGCCTGATCAAGGTCGTCTTCGCCACCGAGACGCTGGCCCTCGGCATCAACATGCCCGCGCGCACCGTCGTCATCGAGAAGCTGACGAAGTGGAACGGCGAGACGCACGCCGACATCACGCCGGGGGAGTACACCCAGCTCACCGGACGGGCCGGCCGCCGCGGTCTCGACGTCGAGGGCCACGGGGTCGTGCTGTGGCAGCCCGGCATGAACCCGGGCGAGGTCGCCGGACTCGCCTCCACCCGCACCTACCCACTGCGGTCGAGCTTCCGGCCGTCGTACAACATGGCGGTCAACCTGGTGAACCAGTTCGGCCGGTCGCGCTCGCGCGAGCTGCTGGAGCAGTCTTTCGCACAGTTCCAGGCCGACAAGGCGGTCGTCGGGCTGGCGCGGCAGCTGAAGAAGGCCGAGGATGCGCTCGACGGCTACCGCGAGAGCGCCACCTGCGACCGTGGCGACTTCATGGAATACGCCGCGCTCCGTCACCGGATCGGCGACGCCGAGAAGGACGCGTCCCGTGCCCGACGCGCCGACCGGCGCGACGAGGTGCTGCAGTCGCTGTCCCGGCTCAAGATCGGCGACGTCATCGACGTGCCGTCCGGCAAGTTCGCCGGGTACGCCGTCGTCGTGGACCCCGGCTTCGACCCGGACAGCCCGCGGCCCTACGTCGTGACGCTCGACCGGCAGGCCCGTCGGCTCGCGATGATCGACTTCCAGGAGCCGGTGCACGCGCTGAGCCGCATGCGGATCCCGAAGACGTTCAACGGCCGCAACCCGCAGATGCGGCGTGACCTCTCCAGCGCGCTGCGGGAGCGCACCCGCGACATCCCGCCGTCGCACCTGCGCTCGGGCGGCCAGCAGCCCGGGCGGCAGGGACTCCCGCCCGGCGTCGAGCGTCAGGTCGCCGACCTCCGCCAGCAGCTCAAGGCGCATCCGTGCCACTCGTGCCCCGACCGGGAGGACCACGCCCGCTGGGCGGAGCGGTGGTTCAAGCTGCGCAGGGACGCCGACACGCTGGCGCGCCGGGTCGAGTCGCGCACGAACACCGTGGCACGGCAGTTCGACCGGGTCTGCGACGTGCTGACCGCGCTCGGCTACCTCGACGGGGAGCAGGTCACCACGCTCGGACGTCCGCTCATGCGGCTCTACTCCGAGCTCGACCTCGTCGCGGCCGAGTCGCTGCGGCACCGTGTCTGGGACGCGCTCACCCCCTCCGAGCTGGCGGCCGCCCTGTCCACGCTCGTCTTCGAGGCGCGGCGCCCCGACGACGCCTCGGCGCCCCGGCTGCCCGGCGGCCGCGCCAACGAGGCCATCGCGGCGATGGTCCGCACCTGGGCCGACCTGGACGCCTTGGAGCGCGACAACAAGCTCGACTTCCTGCGCCAGCCCGACCTCGGCTTCGCCTGGGCCGCCTATCGCTGGGCGGAGGGCGACGACCTCGACGAGGTGCTCGGCGCCATCGAGCTGGCCGCGGGCGACTTCGTCCGCTGGATGAAGCAGCTCATCGACCTCGCCGGTCAGGTCGCGAAGGCCGCCGGGGACTCTCCGGTCCGCCGCAACGCGCGCGACCTCGTGGAGCTGCTCAGGCGGGGCGTCGTGGCCTACTCGGGTCTCAGCGACTGAGCCCGGCGAGGGCGGTCGTCACGCGGGCAGCAGGGCCGGCGAGGTTGAACCGCTCCGCGAGCTCGGTCAGGCGCTCGGGATGTGCGGGCACCTGGGGGAGCGCGGTGCCGTCCCGGTCGATCGGCAGGTCGCGGGCGACCTCGACGACCTTCGGCGCCACGGCCAGGTAGTCGGAGGCCGCGCGGATCTTCGCGCGCGGACCGGGCGCCATCCCGGACGACGGGTCGGCGGCGGCCGCGACGATGCCGGGCAGGTCGCCGAAGCGGCCCAGCAGGCCGGCCGCGGTCTTCTCGCCGACACCCGGCACACCGGGCAGGCCGTCCGAGGCGTCACCGCGCATCGTGGCGAAGTCGGCGTACTGGGCGGCATGGACGGCGTACTTCGCGTGCACCCAGGCGTCGTCCACCCGCTCGTGGTTGCCGACGCCGCGGGCGATGTAGAGCACCCGTACGCCGGCCTCGTCGTCGACCAGCTGGAACAGGTCGCGGTCGCCGGTCACGACGTCGACGGGCATCCCGGCGCCTGTGGCGAGCGCGCCGATCACGTCGTCGGCCTCGTAGCCGTCCGCCCCGCGCAGCGCGATCCCGAACGCCTCGAGGACGTCGACGATGATCGGCACCTGGATCTGTAGCGGGTCCGGCACTTCCTCGACGTCCGGACCGACGGCGTTCTCGGTCACCACCCGGTGGGCCTTGTACGACGGGATCAGGTCGACGCGCCACTGCGGGCGCCAGTCGTTGTCCCAGCAGCAGACGAGGTCGGTGGGGGAGTACTGCTCGACCAGCCGCGCGATGAAGTCCAGCAGCCCGCGCACGGCGTTGACGGGCGTGCCGTCGGGCGCCGCGATGTCGGGCACCCCGTAGAAGGCGCGGAAGTACATCGAGGCGGAGTCGAGGAGCATCAGCCGACGGGTCACGTCCGGCATCCAATCACGCCCGCGCGCCGCGCGGGCGCGGGTGGCTACAGTGACCGCCGTGACAGATTCCGCCGTCGAGAGCACCGACCGCAAGATCCTCCAGCTCCTGGCGGGTGACGGCCGGATGTCCTTCACCGATCTGGGCAAGGCGACGGGGCTGTCCACGTCCGCTGTGCACCAGCGGGTGAAGCGGCTCGAGCAGCGTGGGCTGATCCAGGGATACGGCGCCACGGTCAACCACGCCGAGCTCGGACTGCCGCTCACGGCGTTCGTCTCGATCCGGCCGATCGACCCCTCCCAGCCCGACGACTGCCCGGAGCGGGTGCGAGACATCTCCGAGATCGAGTCGTGCTGGTCGGTGGCGGGTGATGAGTCGTACGTGCTCAAGGTCCGGACCGCCACCCCGGCGGCGTTGGAGGACCTCCTCGGCCGCATCCGCAACCTCGCCAACGTCTCGACCAGGACGACGATCGTGCTCTCGACCTACTACGAAAATCGTCCTGTCACCGATTGAGGGGATGGCCTCGGCGTGTCGCGGACGACACGCCGAGGACGTCACGGATTGACCCCTTCGTTTTCGCCTTCCGTACACCGTCGCTGACCTGCGGCAACGATCGTCTTCCCAGGTCAGAGCAGGGTTGACTCTCCGCGTCAACCCAGTGAATCTATGTCGGTCCGTTGTCGCGGACTCACCGCCGCGGAAGGACCCCGGTCTCGATAGACAACTCCCGCGCCCGGCAACCGGTCGGGTGCGGGCTGGCCCGACGTGCACCGGGGTCCTTCCCGAGGCTCTCCAATCCTCAGGATGAGCGCGTACCGTGTGCGCGTGCCGCGCGTCCTCGTCCTCGCCGTCCGACTGGCGCTGGCCGTCGGATCCGGGCTGATGCTGGCGGCCGCTTTCGAGCCGGTCGCGCTGCCGTGGCTGATGCCGATCGCCCTCGCCGGGTTCTTCCTGTCGGTGCGCGGCGTGCGCCCGCGGGTCGGGTTCGTGGTCGGCCTCGCGTTCGGCGTGGCGTTCTACTTCACGCACATCGTCTGGATGCGCACCGTCGGCACCGATGCCTGGATCGCGCTGGCCAGCATCGAGGCGCTCTTCTACGGCGCCCTCGGCGCGATCGTCCCGCTGCTTTCGCGGCTACCGTTCTGGCCGCTGTGGGTGGCGGCCGCCTGGTCGTCGATGGAGTTCGTGCGCAGCGGGTGGCCGTTCAGCGGCATGCCGTGGGGGAGGCTGGCCTACGCCGTGGCGGACACGCCCGTCGCGCCGTCGCTGGCGTACGTCGGCGCGACCGGCGTCAGCTTCGCCCTCGCGCTGCTCGGCGCCCTGCTGACCTGGCTGCTGATCGCCCGCCGAGGGCGCCACCTGCTCGGCCTGGCGGGCATCGCGGCCGTCCTCGTGGCCGTCGTGGCGGCCGACGTACGACCGTGGCAGGCCGAGGAGACCGGTCGGATCAACGTGGCCGCGGTGCAGGGCAACGTGCCGGGGCCCGGCAACGACATCCTGTGGGACCACCGGCAGGTGACCCGCAACCACGCCGAGGCGACGATCCAGCTCGCCGAGCGGGTGCGCGCCGGCACCGACGAGCCCCCGGCGTTCGTCGTGTGGCCGGAGAACTCGACGGCGGCGGACCCGTTCAGCGACGGCGCCGACAACGCCGCCATCGTGTCCGCCGTGCAGTCGGTCGGCGTGCCCGTGATGGTCGGTGGCATGGTCGACGGCGGCCCGACGCACATCTACAACCAGGGCATCGTCTGGGACCCGGTGACGGGGCCGGGGGAGCGCTACACCAAGCGACACCCGGTGCCGTTCGGCGAGTACATCCCGTTCCGCGGCGTGATCGACAACTGGAACTTCGGCCGGCTCGCCATCATCGGCCGCGACATGGTGGCCGGCACCGGCAAGGAGCCGCTCACCGTCGCGGGGACGAAGGTGGCGGACGCGATCTGCTTCGACGTCGCGTACGACGACGTGCTGGACGACCAGGTCGCGCGCGGCGCCCGCCTGGTGACCGTGCAGACGAGCAACGCCACGTTCATCTTCACCCACCAGATCGAGCAGCAGTTCGCGATCACCCGGCTGCGCGCGATCGAGACCGGCCGGTACGTGGTCGTGGCCTCGACCAACGGGCTGACCGGTGTCATCGGACCCGACGGCCGCGTGATCGCACGTGCGCAGCCGCGGACAACGGCCGTGCTCGACGAGCAGGTCGGCCTGGTGGACGCGCTGACGCCCGCCGTCCGGCTCGGGCCGTGGCCGGGGCGCGCGTTCGCGGTGATCACGCTCGGTGCCCTGCTGTTCGCAGGACTCCAGGGTCGGCGCCGTCGTAGCGTTGTGCGAGCATCCCACCCGGATGCACCCGATTCACCCGACCAGGAGATGAGCCTGACGTGAGCGACAGCAGGGCCGGCGAGGCGACCGGCGCGAGGCAGCCGGCCGACCTCGGCCGTGTGGTGATGTGCGTGCCGACGTACAACGAGGCGGAGAACCTCGAGTGGGTCGTCGGCAGGCTGCGCCGTGCCCAGCCCGCGGTCGACGTGCTCGTCGTCGACGACGGGTCCCCGGACGGCACCGGTGAGATCGCCGACCGTCTCGCGGCCGCGGACCGGCAGGTGCACGTGCTGCACCGGACCGAGAAGGCCGGCCTCGGCGCGGCGTACCTCCACGGCTTCCGGTGGGCCCTCGCCGAGGGCTACGACGTCATCGGCGAGATGGATGCCGACGGGTCCCACCAGCCCGAGGAGCTCGGTCGGCTGCTCGAGGCGCTCGCGCGTGCCGACATGGTCATCGGCGCGCGCTGGGTGCCTGGTGGCTCGGTCGTGAACTGGCCGCTGTCGCGAGAGGCCCTCTCGCGCGGCGGCAACCTCTACGTCCGCCTGCTGCTGGGCATCAAGGTCCGCGACGCGACGGCCGGCTACCGGCTGTTCCGACGCTCCACGCTCGAGAAGATCGACCTGTCCACGGTGCAGTCGACGGGGTACGTCTTCCAGACCGAGCTCGTCACCCGGGCCCTGCAGGCCGGCCTGACGGTGGCCGAGGTGCCGATCGAGTTCGTCGAGCGCGTGCGCGGTGCGTCGAAGATGAGCGGTGGGGTCGCCGCCGAGTCGATGAAGCGTGTCACCCGCTGGGGCATCCAGCAGCGACGGGCCCAGCTGCGGCGCGCGTTGGGCCGCCGCTGACACCGCTTGCGGTGCGCGGGATCATGGTCAGGTGAGTCCGACTCGAAGCCGCCGCCGTCCCGCCTGGGTGTGGGCCGTGTTCGCCGCGTTCCTGATCGTCCCGATCGTCGAGCTGTGGGTGCTCATCCAGGTCGGGCAGGCCATCGGCGTCGGCTGGACGCTCCTGCTGCTCGTCGCCGACTCGATCCTCGGCACATGGCTGATCAAGCGCGAGGGAGCCAAGGCGTACGCAGCGCTCCGCGAGGCGCTTCAGGACGGTCGGATGCCGCACCGCGAGCTCGCAGACGGCGCGCTGATCGTGCTCGCCGGAGCCTTGATGCTCAGCCCCGGCTTCGTGACCGACGTCTTCGGCGTCCTTCTGCTGCTGCCCTTCACCCGCCCCCTCGGGCGCCGCGTCCTGACCGCGCTGGTCGCCCGTCGCGTCACCACCGTGGTGGCACACAAGCGCCCCGGACCCGGAGATGACTCCGTGGTCCGGGGCGAGGTGATCGACTGACCCCCGACCGGCGGGGGAGGGCGATCAGGCGCTTGCCTTGCGCTTCCTGCTGTTCGCGCGGTGCAGGTGCGCGGGGCCGATCTCGCCGTCGCGCAGCAGCTCCAGGCGCTCCTTGAGGATCTCCTCGAGCTCCTTCTCCGAGCGGCGCTCGAGCAGCATGTCCCAGTGCGTGCGGGCCGGCTTCTCGTTCTTCGCCTCGGGCTGGACACCGGAGATGCTCAGCGCCTCCTGGCCGCAGCGCGGGCACTCCCACACCGCCGGGACGTCGGCTTCGTCCGACATCGTGATCTCGAAACCGTGCCCCTGAGGACAGCGGTACCCGACCTGCTGCCGCGCGGCGAACTCGATCCCGCGCTCGTCCTCGAAGCTCTGGCCTCCGAGTCGGGCACCTCGTAGTGTGCGCTCCGCCATCGCGGCACCTCCTGTTTCGTCTCCCGCTGACCACCGGTCCGGCAGTCACCGCAGGCCATTCGTCAGACGACCATCGCGCCGATCGTGACGACGTAGGCCAAGTCCCCCTGCGAAGTCTTCAACGGTACCGAGCCGCCCAAGATTCCGACAATCACCAGGTTCCCGGTCTTGACGTCGGTCACACGCGTTCTCAGACGACGCTCGGCACCGCGTTCCCCGCCTCGGCGATGCCGCGGCGGGTGTCGAGCCGGAGGAGGAGGACCAGCCCCAGAGCGAAGAAGACGATGAGCGAGAGGATCGCGGGTCGGTAGGAGCCTGTGACCTGGAAGACCACACCGAACAGCAGCGTGCCGAACCACGACGTGCCGCGCTCGCAGGCGTTGTAGAGCGCGAAGTACTCGCCCTCCCGGCCGCGGGGGATGAAGAGGCTGTAGAAGGACCGCGACAGTGCCTGGGTGCCGCCCATGACCAGCGCGATCGCCACCCCGGCGAGCAGGAAGAGGGCGATGTTCTTCTCGGGCAGGAACATCGCGCCGACGACGATCACCATCCAGGCCACGGTGCCCCAGACGAGGCAGCGGTAGGCGCCGTACTTGGCGGCGAAGCGACCGAAGAACAGCGCGCCGCCGAACGCGACGAACTGGATGAGCAGGATCGCGGCGATGAGCACGCTCTCCCCGAAGTGGAGCTGCTTGGAGCCGTAGATCGAGGCGCTGTAGATGACCGTCTGGATGCCGTCGTTGTAGAAGAGGTAGGCGAGCAGGAAGGTCATCGTCATGGGGTAGTTGCGCAGGTCCTTGAGCGTGGCCCACAGCTGGCCGAAGCTGCGCTTCAGCAGACCGCCGGGCTCCGGCAAGACGTTGCGCGGCGGGACGTTCTTGAGCTTGGCCACCGGGATGATCGTGAAGCCCGCCCACCACAGCGCCGCGCTCAGGAGTGAGAGTCGGACGGCCAGCTCCTTGTCGATGCCGAGCGCACCGTGGCCGAGCACCATGCCGAGGTTGATCAGCAGCAGCAGGCCGCCGCCGAGGTAGCCGAAGGCCCAGCCGCGGGCGGACACACCGTCGCGCTCGGACTCGGTGGAGATGTCGACCATGATCGCGTAGTAGCTGACCAGCGAGCATCCGGCGAGGATGCTCGCGATCACGACGACGACGGCGCCCAGCTGCCAGTTGTCGCCCCGCAGGAAGAACAGCAGAGCCGCGAAGAACGAGCCCGACCAGGCGAACCACGCCATGTGCATCTTCTTGCGCCCGCTGCGGTCCACGAGCGCGCCGACGACCGGCAGGATGAACGCGCTGGCGATCGTGGCGAAGCTGGTCAGGTACGACGGCAGCGACCCCGCCGCCAGGTGCAGGCCCAGCACGTCGACGGTCTTCTTGCAGGTGTCGTCGGGGCTGCCGCCGCAGCCGGCCGCGCGGCCGGCGACGGTGATCATGAGCGGTCCGAACAGGACCGTGAGGGTCGTGGTGTAGAAGGCCGAGTTCGCCCAGTCGTACCAGTTCCAGGCACGCTGCTGAGCGCGCCTGCGCACCGGCGCCAGGTCGGCGATCGGCGCCGGATCGGTCTGCCTCATTCTTCGTCCCTCCACTGGCCGCGCGCCACGAGCACGTCCTTCAACAGGTCTGTGCGGTCGGTCATCAGACCGTCCACCCCGCGGTCGAGGAGCTCCCGCATCTCGGCCGGGTCGTCGATCGTCCACACGTGCACCTGCAGGCCGTTGGCGTGCGCGCGACGGATCAGGCCGCGGCTCGCGACGACGACCGGCCCGCGCGTGTGCGGTATCTGCAGCGCCACCGGACGGCCGGGTGTGAGGAGCCGGGCCAGCCGGGCGCTCGGCAGCAGCAGGTAGGCGGCGACCTCGAGCGGGTGGGCGCCGGTGCGGGCACGCCCGCCCGAGAGCCGGCGGAACATCCGGAGCGTCGCGGGGGAGAAGGAGCTGACGACCGCGCGGTCCCAGGCGGAGCGCTCGTCGAGGAACGCCGCGAGCGCCGACGCCGCCGTACGCGACTTGAGATCGATGTTGAAGCTCGCCCCCGGGAAGGAGTCGAAGAGCTCGGCCAGGGTCGGCACCTGGTGGTGCGTCCCGATCCGAGCCTTTCGGACGTCGGCCAGCGTCATCGTCGCGATCTCGCCGCTCGTGTCCGTCACCCGGTCGAGCACGGCGTCGTGGAACGCGAGCAGTACGCCGTCGCTGGTCGTGTGCACGTCGGTCTCGAGATGGCTGTAGCCGAGAGCCACGGCGTGCTCGAAGGCCGCCAGCGTGTTCTCGAGTCCCTCGATGTCGGGGTGGTAGGCGCCGCCGCGGTGAGCGAACGCCACCACCGGGCCCAGCTTGGTCACGGGGGAGAGTATGACCCGGATCACGCTCCCGCGTACGCAAGCTGGCGACGAACGGCGCTCCGAGTCGCGGATGCCCCCGGATCAGCTCAGTGGCTGAGGTCCCGGAACGGCTCGATGTTGGCCCCGAGCTCGTTGAGACGCTCGGCGAGGTCCTCGTAACCACGGGCGATGACGTACGTCGACCGCAGCACGCTGGTGCCCTTGCTGGCGAGCATGGCCAGCAGGATCACTACGGCCGGCCGCAGCGCCGGCGGGCAGACGATCTCGGCGCCCGAGAAGTGCGTCGGCCCCTCGATCATCACCCGGTGCGGGTCCAGGAGCTTGACCTGCCCACCGAGCTTGGTGAGCTCGGTGAGGTAGATGGCGCGGTTCTCGTAGACCCAGTCGTGCAGCAGCGTCGAGCCCGTCGCGACCGTGGCGATGACCGCGAAGAACGGCAGGTTGTCGATGTTGAGGCCGGGGAACGGCATCGGGTGGATCTTGTCGTTGGGCGCGTGCAGCACCGAGTGCTTCGTCGTGATGTCGACGAGGCGGGTCTTGCCGTTGGCCGCGTCGTACTCCTCGGAGCGCTCGTAGTGGAAGCCCATCTCCTCGAGCGTCGCGAGCTCGATCTCGAGGAACTCGATCGGCACCCGGCGAATGGTGATCTCGGAGTCGGTGACGATCGCGGCAGCGAGCAGGCTCATCGCCTCGATCGGGTCCTCGGCCGGCGCGTAGTCGACGTCGACGTCGATGGTCTCCAGGCCGGTGACGGTCAGCGTGGTGGTGCCGATGCCCTCGACACGGACGCCGAGCCGCTGCAGGTAGAAGCAGAGGTCCTGGACCATGTAGTTCGAGCTGGCGTTGCGGATGACGGTCGTGCCCGGGTGGAGCGCGGCGGCCATCAGTGCGTTCTCGGTGACGGTGTCGCCGCGCTCGGTGAGCACGATCGGGCGGCCGGGAACGATCCGCGGGTCGACGGTCGCGTGGTAGGCGCCGTCGGTCGCCTTGACCTCGAGCCCGAACGAGCGGAGCGCCGACATGTGCGGCTCGACGGTGCGGGTGCCGAGGTTGCAGCCGCCGGCGTAGGGCAGGTCGAAGGTGCGCGCACGGTGCAGCAGCGGCCCGAGGAACATGATGACGGAGCGGGTACGTCGGGCCGCGTCCTCATCGACGTTGTCCAGGCGCAGCTCGCGCGGCGGGACGATCTCGAGGTCGTTGTCGTCGTTCAGCCACCGGGTCTGGACGCCGAGGCTGTTGAGCACCTCGATCAGCCGGTTGACCTCCTCGATGCGGGCGACCTTGCGCAGCGTCGTGCGTCCCCTGTTGAGGAGGGACGCGCACAGCAGCGCGACACCGGCGTTCTTCGACGTCTTCACCGCGATGCTGCCCGAGAGCGTCGTCGGACCCGTGACCCGGAGGTGCACGGGGCCGGCGCCCAGGCTGACGATCTCCGAGTCGACGGCGTCGCTGATGCGCGCGATCGTCTCCAGGGTGAGGTTCTGCTGGCCCTTCTCGATGCGGTTGATCGCACTCTGACTGGTGCCGAGTCGCTCGGCCAGCTGGGCCTGGGTGAGCCCGCGGTGAGTGCGGGCGTCGCGGATGAGGTTGCCGATGCGGCCCTTGTATCCCTCGCTCATGTCGGCCACGGTAACTCATACATGAGATAGATCCACAGACGCCGGGGTCGGTGTGTCCCGGTGCTCCCGCGTGTTCCCGCGGTGGAGCACAGGGGGAGGGGAGCGGCAGACCCGACTCTGACACCATGGAGGCATGCGCGCAACCACACTGCATGACCTGAAGGACATCCGCTTCACCGAGGTGCCGGACCCGGTCATCGAGGCGCCGACCGACGCGATCGTCAAGATCACGGCGAGCTGCATCTGTGGTTCGGACCTGTGGAACTACCGCGGCGACAACACGATCACCCCGGGCATGACGATCGGCCACGAGTGCCTCGGCATCGTCGAGGAGGTCGGCTCGTCGGTGACGTCGTTCCGGCCGGGCGACTTCGTGATCGTGCCGTTCTGCCACTGCGACAACACGTGTCCGCACTGCCTGGCGGGCGTCCAGTCGGCCTGCACCCACGTCGGCTTCACCATGAGCGGCCAGGCCGAGTACACCCGCGTCACGCAGGCCGAGGGGACCCTCTACAAGGTCCCCGGCGACCCCGGGGCGGAGCTGATGCCGTCGCTGCTCTCGCTCACCGACGTCATGGCCACCGGCTGGCACGCCGCCGTCGCCGCCGGCGTACGCAAGGGTGGGACGGCGGTCGTCGTCGGCGACGGCGCTGTCGGCCTGTGCGGCGTCATCGCCGCGTCGGTGATGGGCGCCGAGAAGGTGATCGCGATGTCACGCCACGCCGACCGCCAGAAGCTCGCGATGGAGTTCGGAGCGACGCACATCGTCGCGACCCGCGGCGAGGAGGGTGAGGCGGAGGTCCTCGAGCTCACCGACGGCGTCGGAGCCGATGCCGTCCTGGAGTGCGTCGGGACCGGCCAGGCCATGAACACTGCGTTCTCGGTGGCGCGTCCCGGAGCCATGGTCGGCTTCGTCGGGGCGCCCCACGGCGTCACGCTGCCCGTGCGGCAGATGTTCGTGAAGAACGTCGGCCTGGCGGGCGGGATGGCGCCGGTACGTCGCTATCTCGACGAGCTGCTTCCCCTGGTGCTGGACGGCCGGATCGATCCCGGTCGTGTCTTCGACATGACGCTGCCGCTCGAGTCGGTCGCGGACGGCTACCGCGCGATGGACGAGCGCACCGCCATCAAGGTCTTCCTGCAGCCCTGAGTGCAGATCGGGCCTGTCTAGGCGGGGGACGCCGCGTCACCCGGGAACGGGTGCGCGGCGCAGCCGCATGCGTGCGTGTCGCACGCGAGGTAGCGGTGCCCGGCATGGCCGCAGCGCGGGCAGGGCAGGTCATGGGAGAGGTGCTCGGTCGCGATCTCGACGGTGTCCCACATTGCTGGCCTCCTGAATCCACGATGCGCCCACAGGTCTGCTGGTTGGCGTAGGCGTCGCGGCGTGTTTGGATACCGTTTCGGCAACGTTCCACCCGCGATGAGCCGCGCGGGGCCGAAACTGGGTGGAACCACCCAGACGGGCCACCAGGTTGGAACCGGTCGGACTAGGGATCTTTCCCGATGTGGCCAGGTACCTCAGATGGCCAGGCTGAGGGCATGACCCACAGTGCCTACGACACTCCCGCGCCGAGCTTCCTCGAGCGGGTCGACGAGGTTCCGTGCAGCGGCACGGACGGCGATCTGTGGTTCGCCTCGCATCCGGCCGCGGTCGAGCGCGCGAAGTCGCTGTGCCGCACGTGCCCGTTCCAGCAGTCGTGCTTCGAGGAGGCCGCCGCGCGGCGCGAGCCCTGGGGCGTGTGGGGCGGGGAGCTGTTCGAGAACGGCTCGGTGGTGACGTTCAAGCGGCCGCGTGGGCGACCGCGCAAGGACGCGACCCCGCTCGCGAGCTGAGGGGGAGCGGACGCCGTCGGATCAGTAGTCTGCCTCGCGTGGTGGATGAACTGAGTCGGCTCAGGCCGGAGCAGCGTGACCTCGTCGCCCGCTGGGTGCCGGATGCCCGGGTCCTGGTCGATCACAGCTGGGGGCTGGTCGAGACCGTCGTGCTCGAGCTGAGCAGCCTCCACGGCCGACTCGTCCTGAAGGCGGGCGGACCGTCGGACGGCCACATCGAGCGTGAGCTGCGAGCTCACCGGGAGTGGCTGCGGCCGTGGGTCACGACCGGGCACGCACCCGAGCTTCTGTACGGCGACGCTGAGGCCAAGGTGCTGGTCACGCGGTATCTGCCCGGGCGGCTGCTCGAAGGGACGCCTGCTCAGGACGACCCCGACGCCTACCGCCAGGCGGGCGAGCTGCTGGCGGCGTACCACGGTCAGATGTCGACGTACGACGACGAATGGCACGACAAGTTCCGTGCACGGGTCCAGCGAAGTCTCGACGGCCCGCACCGGATCGATCCGGAGATCGAGGAGTCGGTGCGGGCGGAGCTGGCGACCTGGCCCAGCGGAGGGTCGATCGTCGTGCCGACCCACGGCGACTGGCAGCCACGCAACTGGCTGATCGACGGGGGAGTCGTGCGGGTGATCGACTTCGGGCGCGCCGACCTGCGGCCGCCGACCGAGGACTTCCTCCGCCTGGCCGGCCAGGACTTCTCGCGCGATCCCAGACTGGAGGCCGCATTCCTCGACGGCTACGGTGACGATCCTCGTGAGCCCGAGCAATGGCGCCGCGACCTCGTCGGCCAGGCGGTGGGCACGGCTGTGTGGGCGTACGGCGTCGGCGACGTGGAGTTCGAGCGGTTCGGGCATCGCCGGCTGGGCTCGCTGTATGCGAGCGTCGGCTGAGCTGACCGCACATCAGTAGGGTCCGACGGCCCGTCGAAAGCAATACAGGCCCTGACCTGTCGTCTCTCAGCCCACACGCCCACATCGTCCGACGCGCCGAGGTCGCCTCGCTGGCGGGGTTCTCAAAAGGCATCTGGCGAGCCTTCACCGTGGGTCGGTCGAGTCTGGTCCTGCACCGGCAGCAGATCCGATACGTTGCGCGCAACGAAGGAGTAGCCCGTGAAGCCACAGACGCTGGCCACCATCCAGAACCTGTTGGCCGTTGTCGTCGGCATCCTGTCGATGAGCCACTGGGCCAACGAACTGCCCTTATTCCCTGCGATGGTTCTCAATGTCGGCGGGATCGTCATCGCCTTGGCCCTGATCCGGGCAGCCACTCGGGGGCTGCGGTGGCTGCGACGGCCCAGCGAGCAGCGTGATCCCCTGGCTGCTTGGCATCGCCGATAAGCGACATTATGTCAACTTATGTAGATCCGCCCTACCTGCACTCTCCCCGCGAACACCGCCGCGTCCCCTGAGGCCGGTCAGCGGCGAGACGCGTGAACAGCGCTCACGAACGCGCGGATGAGCGGGTGAATGGGCGCGCCCGCTGACGCGCCGATGTGCGGCTGGAACATGCTCGCGACGTAGAACGGGTGATCCGGGAATTCCAGAACCTCCGCGCCGGCCTCGTCTCCGGTGGCTCCGACGACGACCCCTGCGGTCGCGAGCGCCGCCACGCTGTCGGGCGAAGCAGCGTAGTTGCAGAAGTGCATGCCCTCGAACGGCTCCGGAGACCAGCCCGCGAAGCGTGATCCTGCGACAGGTGTCACAGTGCTTGCCTTGCCGTAGAGCGAGCACGCCAGGGCGATGACGGCATTGTCGTCTCGCTCACCGTCGGATTCGGCGTGGGTGGCCACCTGACCGAGTTCGAACCGCAAGAACTCCATCACGGCGTACTGCATGCCGCCACAGGTCCCGAGGAACGGGACGCCGCCTTTCCGCACCTCATGAAGGGCGTCGATGACCGCCTCGTCGTCGGCGTACGGTGAGCCCGGCACCAGCCATACGCCGTCGAAGGCAGTCACATCGAAGCGTGAGTCGGTCGGCAGCCAGGCCGCCGAGACTCCGAGCTCCTCGGCAAGACGAGGCACCAGCGCGTTGAGCTCCTGGTGGCTCCGATGGCCACGCTCGTCCCCCAGCAACGCGATGTTCGGGCCTGTCGTCACATGCGGATGCTACGGCTCAGGATGCTCTCAGAAGGCTGCCCGACACTCGTGATGCCACCCACAGCCTCGTCCCCGGGAAGTCCTCTTGTCTCACGCGACCTTGTCTCCGCGCGCTCAGTCGCTGCTGTCCCGCATCGAGACCTGGTCGGGCTCGGGTCCGGTGCGCGCCATCGCGGTGAAGGTGCTCGTGACGGTCGGCGGACCGCTCGTGGTGCTCGCTGGTGTCGCGATGCTGGTCCTTCCCGGCCCTGGCCTGGTGGTCATCGCGCTCGGCCTTGCACTGCTGGCGGTGGAGTATCAGTGGGCCCGTGGCCTCCTGGCCCTGCTCGGTCGCGCGCTCGCCCGCGCGAAGCAGACAGCGCTCCCCCGTGACGGCTCCCCCGTTCGGCGACTCGCCGGCATCGCCGGCACGGCCGGCTTCCTGGTCGTCACGACCCTCGCCACCGGTGCGATCACGACGTTCTTGGGGTCGCAAGCGTTCTTGTGACGGGCTCCGCACCGTCAGGCGGGGCCAACTCTGCAGACTGAAACGGCGCGACACGCCGTGGTCGCTCCGCGTGGCGCGCCGCGGCGGCAGCGGAAGTGGCCCCACTGCTGCGCGACCGCGCCCTCAGGCTCAGCTCCGAGCCTTCATCCTGCGCTCGGGTCGTTGAGGCGCAGGATCCGCAGCCGCTCGTCGGGAGTCAGGTCCGAGGCAGCCAGCACCTTCTGCAGGACCGTGGACTTGCGCGCGATGTAGGTGTCGATGTCCATCGCGGCGTCGGCCGCCAGCGCGAGCTTCGTAGCGGCGTACTCGTCGCGCAGGTCCGGCCGCGCACGGAGCGCGTCCCGGACAGCGAGGTGGTTGCGAACGTTGAGGGTCCCGGCGCGGCAGACGTAGACATGGCGCCGCGGCTCCTCGTCGGGCGACGCGAACGCCTCCCGGTCTGCAACTCCGAGATCCCCACGGTGCGCATAGCCGACAGTGACGAGCGCCGCGACCGCCGCGTCCATGTCGACGCCCTCCACGATGACGTCGATGTCGAGGATGGGCTTCGCCGCCAAACCGGGCACGGACGTCGACCCGACATGCTCGACGGTCGCGGACGGAACTGCGGCCAACGCGGCTCGCAAGTCGCGTGCGACCTGCTCGAAATGCACCGGCCAGTCAGACGAGTACGGCACAACCACCACAGGCACGGCGCCAGGCTATCGCCGGCCACTCACACCGGGTGCGCGACCTTCACCGCACCCGGGTCCACGATGAGGCGCGGATCAGCCAACGCGCCGACGACACGGCCGTCGCGACTGATCGGCGGCCCGTCGATGACGTCTGCGACCAGGCACGTCACGTTGTCCCGGCCTCCGGCGGCCAGCGCGGCGTCGACGAGTGCCGCGGTCGCGTCCTCGAGGTCCCCGGTCAGCAGAGCATCCCGGATCACGTCGGCCGGGACGAGGTCGGAGAGCCCGTCGCTGCACAGCAGCAGCCGATCACCTGGGCTCAGGTCGAGGCGGCGTACGTCGGGCTCGACCGGCGCCTCCCCACTCACCGCCCGCAGGACGACCGAGCGGAACGCGAAGTCGGCGGCGCCCTCCTCCGACAGCAGGCCGTCGTCGATCAACGACTGGACCAGGGTGTGGTCGTCGGTCAGCTGCGCCAGCTCGCCGCCGCGCAGCAGGTAGGCGCGCGAGTCCCCCACGTGCAGCAGGTGGAACTGGCCGTCGTGGGCGACGACCGCCGTGAGGGTCGTCGCCATGCCCGCCCACTCCGGACACCGCCGCACACCTTCACGCAGTTGCAGGTGCGCCTCGGCGACCGACCGTCGCAGCAACGTCGCGGGGTCGGCCCCCGGATCGGCGGCGACCATGGCGCTGACGACGTAGGCGGTCGTGGCCGACGCGACCTCCCCGGCCGCCGCGCCGCCGACCCCGTCGGCGACCAGCTGCAGATAGGGGGCGGCGAATCCCGAGTCCTCGTTGCCGTCGCGGACGAGCCCGACGTGAGAAGCCACCGCGTAGTCGAACCTCAGCATCGCTCGAACTCCTCCCTCCGACGGGCAGTCCGGACCACCCCCCGGGTGCCGGGGTTCCGGCCATCATGCCCGAACGGCGGCCTCGTGCGAAGGGTCTGGACATCTCGGGCGGCCGGACCGACGGTTGAGCATGGCAACCGAAAGGCATCCGCCGAACCGCGCCGTGCTGGTCTTCAACCGTGTGGCCGTGAAGCTGGCCGGCACCCGCGCCATGCCGGTCTGGGCGCTCGTCCACCATGTCGGACGGAGATCGGGCGCGCTGTATCGCACGCCCGTTGCCGTCTTTCCTGCGGTCGGCGTCTTCTACGTCGGGCTGCCGTGGGGTCGCGACACGGACTGGGTCCGCAACCTCCGCGCGGCCGGCGGCGGCACCATGGTCTGGAGAGGCGTGCGGTACGACGTGAGCGACCCGACCTTCGTCGACAAGTCGGAAGTGCTCAACGTCGCCCGGCTCCCCCAGCGCGAGATCCTGAAGCGCTGGTCCCTGACCGACTTCCTGCGCGTGCGGCGTGTCCGTGCGACCACGTGATCGACGTCAGCCCCCGGGCGGCGTGAAGCTCGCGCGCGCCGCGGCCACCTGCTCGCGGACGACGCAGCCGGTCTCATGGTCGTTGACCAGACCCATCGCCTGCATGAAGGCATAGGCGGTCGTCGGGCCGACGAAGCGCCAACCACGCTTCTTGAGGTCGCGCGACATCGCGACCGACGCCGGGGAGGTCGCCCGCCACTCGGGGACGCGCTCGGGCTCGGGATCCTCGAAGCGCCAGACGTAAGCCGCGATGGAGCCCTCCTGCTCGACGAGGTCGACGGCCCGGCCGGCATTGTTGATGACGGCCTCGATCTTCCCGCGGTGGCGAACGATGCCCGCGTCCTGCAGCAGCCGCTCGACATCGCGCTCGGTGAAGGACGCGACCTCGGCGAAGTCGAATCCGCGGAACGCGGCACGGAAGTTCTGCCGCTTGGCCAGGATCGTGCGCCAGCTGAGACCCGACTGGAAGCCCTCCAGGCTGACCTTCTCGAACAGTCTGCGGTCGTCGGCGACAGGGAAACCCCACTCGGTGTCGTGGTAGTCGAGGAAGTCCGGGGCCGAGCCGCTCCAGGCGCAGCGCGGGTCGCCGTCGGGCGCGATGAACGTGGCGGTCACGAGGGTCAGCCTCCCACCGGCCACCGACAAAGCGGAGGCGGGCGTCATCGACGTCCCGCCGACACGGCCGCCCAGTGCCGGCAGGGGACCGTGGACCCATGCCGCACTCCCCCGCACTCGGGCAGCTCGTCGGGCCACTCGTCCCCGTCGGCCGCAACCGAGGTGGGCACGAAGGCGTTCACCAGGATCTCGCAGTCGCAGTAGCCTCCGACCGCCTCGAGCCGGCGCTCCAGGCCGCGGTCGCCCAGCGCGACCGCGTCCCGATAGGACCGCGCCCAGCGCAGCGTGTTGTCACAGCCGTCGCGATCGACACGGCTCAGCACGAAGCACACCAGGCACTCGTCGGGGCCCGGGGCACGGTCGGGGGCGTTGACAGGGGCGTTGACAGGGGCGGCGTTGACAGGGACCTCGGTGATCGTCATCTCTCCTCCTCGGATCGGATGTGACCGATCGTCGGACGGATGACCGACAGCCGTGTTCGGGTGTGGCCGGAGTTGTGGACGAGCCGGTTCGGCGTCACGCTGTGGACGCCGACCGGCCCCCAATCAGAGCGCGAGCTCCATGTAGACGCTGTTCGGGTCGTCGGTGTAGTCGGCGAACGGCCCGCGCACCTCGAACCCATGACGGGCGTACAACCTCCGAGCAGGGGCGAAGTACTCCTCCGACCCGGTCTCCAGCAACACCCGCGCGGCGCCACGGACACGCGCCTGGTCGAGGAGGAAGCGGAGCAGCGCCGAGCCCACTCCCCTCCCCCGGCCCCCGGACGACGTTCGCATCGACTTCAGCTCGTAAGTGCCGTCGCCGTGGTCCTTGAGCGCCCCGCAGCCGGCCAGGGACTCCCCCTCCCACGCCGACCAGAACGCCACATCCTGCCCACGCAACCCCGTGAGATCGAGAGCGTGCACGGACTCGGGCGGCGAGACGGCGTGCATGTCCTCGAGGTGCTCCTCGAGGAACGCGATGATCGCGGGCCGGGTCAGGTCGTCGAGCTCGAAGCGCAGATCCACGGCGAGACACAGTATCGGCCCCTTGCAGCGCATCCGGGCCCGGCGTAATGTACAACCTCATGGTTGTAGATTATGATGTCGCGACAGACCGGATCTTCGGCGCTCTCGCCGACGTGACCCGGCGCGACATCCTCACGCGCACGGCCCGGGCACCGGAGTCGGTCTCCGGCCTGGCGCGCCACTACGCGATGAGCTTCGCCGCCGTCCAGAAGCACGTGGCCGTCCTCGAGCGCGCCACGCTGGTCACGAAAGAGCGCCGTGGGCGCGAGCAGCTCGTGCGCGCCGACCGAGAGACGCTGCACCGCGCCGCAGAGCTGCTGCAGGCCTACGAGCAGCTGTGGGAGCAGCGCGTCGACGCCATCGCCGACATCCTGTCCGAGGAAGGGACCCCCTCATGACCGTCGTCAGCTCACACCGCGACCCCGAGCGTCTGACGCTCGCCATCACGTCCGAGTTCGCCGCCCCGCCCGCCCGCGTCTGGCAGGTGTGGGAGGACGCTCAGCAGCTCTCGCGATGGTGGGGTCCGCCGACCTGGCCGGCCACCTTCACGCGCCACGACTTCGCCGTCGACGGGCGCAGCCACTACTACATGACCGGCCCCGAGGGCGAGCACGCGTACGGCGCCTGGAAGGTCACCGACCTCGCGCCCCCGCACCGCCTGGTGTTCACCGACGCGTTCGCCGACGCAGACGGCGAGTTCCTCGACGACCCCGCGCCGATGCGCATCGAGGTGTCGATCGAGGACGGCGGACCCGGCTCGCGGATGACCGTGACCACCCACTTCTCCAGCCTGGAGCACCTGCAGCAGGTCGCCGACATGGGCATGGAGGAGGGCATGACGCTGGCCCTCGGCCAGATCGACGGCTTGCTCGCCGAGCCTGCCTCGGTCTGAGTCAGCGGTGCCTGCGGTGGAAGAAGGGGTTGTGGACCCGCCGCACCAGCACGCCGATCTTGTCGATCCGGTGCTCGGGGTTGCCGTAGCGGTCCGTCCAGTAGTCGCCGCGCGCATGGTCCTCGAACGTCGCGCACGTCGAGATCGTGATGTAGCCCCGGTGTGCCGTGCGGTCGGGGTGGCCCGGGACCGCGGCACGCTGCGCGCGCAGTGAAGCCGCCGAGCGGAACGACACCCACCGCGTGCGGGTGATGCGGTAGACGTAGCGCCACGCGCCGGCGTCGACGTACGCCCTGTCCCCAGGGTCGAGCGACGGCACCCGCCTGAAGATGCCGCCGTGTGAGGACCGGTGGGCCGTGACCTGGTAGTTGCCGATGCCGCCCGGGCCCGTGCCGCCGTCCTTGCCGTAGGGGCTGGCGGCGATGCCGCGGTTCTGGATCCGTGTGCCCGGCCCGTCGTCGGTCTTGCCGCGGTAGGCGATGACGGAGAGCCGCCGGATGCCGATCGCCGGGATCGTCAATCGTGCGTCGCGCGGCTTCCCGCTGCCGTAGACGATCGCGGTCCGTGCCGGGGCCGCGACGGCGTGGGCCCCGACGGGGCGTGCCTGGGCGGGGCCGGGTGGCACGCCGACGTACGTGACGGCGCCGATGGCGAGCGCGGCGGTGAGGGCGGCGGCTCTCCGCGGCGAACGACCGGTCGGCCGGTGACCGATGGGGGCGGTGTGAGCAGAGGGGTGCATGTGCCGGAAGTACCCACGACGGCCGATCCCAGACGGTCGCGTCGGGCTAGATCTCCTTCAGACGCGGCAGCACCGACCCGGTGAACTGCTCCGTCCAGGCCTGCGGGTCGCCTCCGATCGGCGGTGAGACGGTGACGAGGCTGACGCCGAGCTCGGCGTACTCCTCCATGGCGGCCAGGAAAGCATCGCTGTCGGTGACCGGGTCCATCCCGCCGCCACCTCCGCCGATCGTCTTGCGGATCGAGTCGTAGTCGCGGCCGACCGCGTCGCAGTGCCCCTTGAGCACCTCGAGCTTGTGGGCGATGGCGTCCTTGCCCTCCCGGACGAAGAGGTGGCAGGCGTCGCCGTACTGCGCCACCAGCCGGAGCGTCTTGCGCTCTCCCCCGCCACCGATCAGGATCGGCAGCCGGCCCCGCGGCGGCTGGGGCAGGTTGATCGTCTCCTTGAGCTGGTAGTGCTTGCCCGCATAGGGCCCGTCGTCGTCGGACCACATCTGGTTGACGATCTGGAGCGCCTCCTCGAGGCGCTCGAACCGCTCGGCGGTCGAGGGGAACGGCACTCCGAGACCTTCGTGCTCCCGGTCGTACCAGGCGGCGCCGATGCCGAGCCAGGCACGCCCGCGCGAGAGCACGTCGACCGTGGTGGCGATCTTCGCCAGAAGGCCGGGGTGGCGGTAGGTCACACCGGTGACGAGCAGCCCGAGGTTGATGTCCTGCGTGACGCCCGCGAGGTAGCCCAGGGTCGCGTAGCCCTCGAGCATCGGCTCGAACGGCCCGCCGACCGGGATCATCTGGAAGTAGTGGTCCATCACGGTGAGCAGCGAGACGCCCCCCTGATCGGCCGTCTGGGCCGTCGCCGTGAGGCGGTCGGTCAGCTGGTGCTCCCAGTCAGGGTGGGTGAAGGAGAAGTAGTGGATACCGGCGTCCATGCCGCCACAGTAACCCCGGCCTGGATGTGCCGTTGGTCACGGCATGGCGCTGCGACGACTGACCCATCTCGCGACGATCGGCGTGCTGGCCGGGCTGCTGGTGCTGGCGGGGCCGGTCGGGCTGCTGGGCGTGCCCGTCCCGCCGGCGTCCGCGGCAAGCTGGACGCCGCGGCCCCCCGACTACCCCGGCACGGCGACGCGACACGACCTCGCGATCCCGATGTCGGACGGCACCGTGCTGCGTGGCGACCTGACGTTGCCGGCGGACACCGACGGCGCCGTCGTGCCGGGCCGGTGGCCGGTGGTCGTCACCATCACGGCGTACAACAAGTCGGCCCAGGCGTCGCCCGCCGCGAGCGGTCTGCTCGGCGCCCAGCCGGCGTACCTGGTGCAGCGCGGGTACGCGCAGCTGACGGTCGACGCGCGCGGCACCGGCTCCTCCGAAGGCTCGTGGTGCGCGTTCTGCACCCGTGAGGACACCGATGCGGGCGAGATCATGACCTGGGCGGCAACGCAGTCCTGGAGCAACGGGTCGACGGCCATGTCCGGGCCGTCGTACATGGGGATCGACCAGATCTTCGCCGCCGCCACCCGCCCGCCGGGGCTGAAGGCGATCTTTCCCCAGGTACCGGCGGCCGACGTCTACCGCGACGTGGTGGCCAGCGGCGGCCAGGTGGACGTCGGCTTCATCCCGCTTTGGCTGGGGCTGGTCACCGGCGCCGGCGCCATCCCACCCGCGGTCACGGCGACCGACCCCCGGTCCGGGGTGACGGCGCTCGCCCAGCACCTCTCGACCCTCGGCAGCTTCACGGGACCGATGCTGCTCGACGCGCTCGGCGGTCGGGAGCAGGCGTACGACGGAGACTTCTACGCCCAGCGGTCGCCGATCAACGTCGTCGACCGCGTCCAGGTGCCGACGTTCCTGGTGTCGGGCGAGTACGACCTCTTCCAGCGCGGCACCCCGCTCCTCTTCGAGCGCCTCCAGCAGCACGGGGTGCCGGTGAAGATGGTCGTCGGCCCCTGGAACCACCTGCAGGCCTCCGCCGGTGACGGCCTCGCGGACGCCGGGCACGGGAGCCTCGAGGAGCTGCAGCTGCGCTGGTTCGACCACTGGGTCAAGGGTCTGCCGGACCCCGGCTTGGACGACATCGCC
The DNA here is from genome assembly GCF_039530925.1 of Nocardioides panacihumi. Taxonomy (NCBI): domain Bacteria; kingdom Bacillati; phylum Actinomycetota; class Actinomycetes; order Propionibacteriales; family Nocardioidaceae; genus Nocardioides; species Nocardioides panacihumi. The sequence goes on from NZ_BAAAPB010000005.1 coordinate 102,883, forward strand.
CCGATCACCTACTTCGAGCAGGGCACCGACCGGTGGCGTACGGCGAACCGCTGGGTCGACCAGTCCGACACTCGCGCGACGGCGCTGTCCCTCGCCGGCTCGGCAGCGCCCGGCTCCCCGGGCACACTCGGCACAGCGCCGACCGGGGACGACCGGGCGACGGTGCTGCCGGTGCCGGTCGCCGGACTGTGCTCGCGCTCGTCCGACCAGTGGACGGCGGGGCTGCTCTCGCAGCTGCAGCTGCTCAACGGCGCCTGCCTCGACGACAACCGGGTCAACGACGCCTCGGCGACGCTGTTCGAGACGCCGCCCATGACCCGGGCGCTGCCGATCCTCGGGCCGATCGACGCGCGGCTCTTCGTCTCGAGCAACACCGGCGACGGGATGCTGTCGGTCGGCGTCAGCGACGTCGCGCCCGACGGTTCGGTGAAGCGGCTCACCGGCGGCTGGCAGGTCATCTCGATGCGCAGCCTCGACACCGCTCGCTCGCGCTACCTCGACGGCCGGGTCGTGCAGCCCTACCACCCGTTCACGAGCGCGTCGGTCGCCCCGGCCCAGCCCGGGCAGGTCGTGCCCGTCGACGTCGAGGTCTTCCCGACCGGCGCGGCCATCCAGCCCGGTCACCGCCTGCGGCTCTCGGTGCAGGCCTTCGACGTCCCCCACCTCGCGCCGACCCTCCCCCAGGCGCCAGGTGTGCTCACCGCGTTGACCGTGCACTCCTCGACAGCCTTCCCCTCGAGCCTGGTGCTGCCGACGCGGGACCGACCCTGAGCGGCGCGAGTGTCGTGTGCCGGGTCGAGTAGCCCGTTCGCCGAGGGCACAGCGAAGGCACCTACGATGCGAGCCATGCTGAAGCGCACACTGCTCTCCGTCACCCTGCTCGCCGCCGGTACGACACTCGCCGCATGCGGCAGCTCGGACAGCGGCTCGGACAGCAGCGCGGCAGGGGGCGGCGCGACCGGGAGCAGCTCGCCTGCGGGCGGGGCCTGCACCTACTCCCCCGACGGCTCCTCCAGCGACGTCAAGCTCCCGCCCAGCGACCCGAGCAAGACCGGGAAGGTGCCGGTGACGATCAGCTCGACCGTCGGCGACCTGAAGCTCACCCTCGACGCGGACAAGACGCCGTGCACGGTCAACTCCTTCGTCTCGCTCGCCGAGCAGGGCTTCTTCGAGGGCATCTACTGCCACCGCATCGGCGACCCGGCCCAGTTCCCGATGCTGCAGTGCGGGGACCCGACGGCCAAGGACCCCTCGCAGCTGGCGTCGGCCGGCGCGGGTGGCCCCGGCTACGTCTTCGCCGACGAGCTCACCGGCTCGGAGACCTACGGCGCAGGCACGCTCGCCATGGCCAACTCCGGGCCCGACACCAACGGATCGCAGTTCTTCATGGTGTTCGGTGACATCGGGCTCTCGCCCGACTACACCGTGTTCGGGACGATCGCGCCAGAGACGATCTCGACCCTGAAGGCGGTCGCGGCCAAGGGCAACGCGGGGACGAACCCGGACGGCACGGGCGCGCCGAAGACACCGGTGAAGTTCACCAAGGTGACCGTCGGCTGACCCGTCACTCCAGCGTGCCGGTGCGGTAGCGCACGTCGTCGCCCAGCGTGATGGTGCGGCCGACGGTGCAGAGCCGGTCCTGGCTGCGCTGGATCGCCGACTCGAGGACGCCACGCGCCGCGTCGCCGCCCTCGCCCGCCGGGAACGTCACGTCGTAGGTCACCGTCAGGCCGACCAAGTGGTTCCCACCTTCGTCGCGGACCTTGTCACCTTCGGCTCGTGCCGCGAACGTCTCGAACGGCGCCCGCTTGCCGGTGATGAAGTCGATGTCGATCGCGCCGCAGCCCGCCAGCGCGGCCAGCAGCAGCTCGACAGGTGTGAAGTCGGGATCGTCCCCGTGTCCGAGGGTGAGCACCCCTCCACGGGCGTTGACGGCCTTGTAACGGTGCTCGCCCACCTTCTCGAGGTCGACGGAACGGTGGTCGGATGTGGCGTCGGTCATGGTCGAAGGATTCCACGTGTGGGTCGCGAGCAGCGGGGCACTGGGTCATGGTCCTGACGTCAACGGATGGAGGATCAGCATGCTGACCCTGACCGAGAACGCGACGAACATCGTCCGCAACATCGCCACCCAGTCGCCGCAGCCGGAGACAGCCGGCCTGCGGATCACGTCTGAAGGAACCGCGGAGGCGCCCTTCGCGGTGACCGCCGCCGACGAGGCGGCGCCGGGTGACCAGCTCGTCTCCCGGGAGGGTGCGAACGTCTACCTGGACGGCCCGACGGCCGACCTGCTCGACGACAAGGTCCTCGACGCACGCGTCGACACCGAAGGCAGGATCGAGTTCGCCCTGGGGCAGCAGGCCTGACCCGATCGGACCTCGAGGTGGGGGCTCGCGGCGCGCCACCAGCCGGCTTCTAGGCTGGGCGCCGTGAGCCCCCATCTGTCTCTCCAGCGCGCCGAGGCCGAGGCCCGCCGCGCCCTCCTCGACGTCACCTCGTACGACGTCACGCTCGACCTGGCCTCGGACGAGGCCACCTTCCGCTCCGTGACCCGCGTGCGCTTCACCAGCCGCGGCGGCGCGACGTTCGTCGACCTCAAGCCACAGGCGGTCGCCTCGATCCACCTGAACGGCGAGCCGCTCGACGTCGACCTGCTCGAGCGCGGCCGGCTCACGATCGACACCCGCGCCGGCCAGAACGAGCTGGTCGTCGATGCCACGATGCGGTTCCGCAACGACGGCGAGGGCCTCCACCGGAGCGTCGACCCGGCGGACGGGCGCCACTACGTCTACGGCATGTCCTTCATGGACGCCGCGCCGTCCATCTTCGCCTGCTTCGACCAGCCCGACCTCAAGGCGCCGTACACGTTCCACGTGACGGCCCCGGCGGACTGGCACGTCTTCGGCAACGCCGCCGGCGAGCAGGTGGAGCCCGGGCGCTGGGAGTTCGAGGAGTCGGCGCCCCTGTCGACGTACTTCGTCACGCTGGTCGCGGGTCCGTACCACCTGATCGAGGACACCCACGACGGCATCCCGCTCGGGGTGTCGTCGCGGGCCAGCATCGCGGCCGACCTGGAGAGGGACGCCGACGACATCCTCACTGTCACCCGGCAGTCCTTCGACGAGTTCCACCGGCTGTTCGGCATCCGCTACCCGTTCGGGAAGTACCACCAGGCCTTCGTGCCGGAGTTCAACGCCGGAGCGATGGAGAACCCCGGGTGCGTGACCTTCCGCGACCCGCTCGTCTTCACCTCCCGCGTGACCCGCGGAGTGCGCATCCAGCGTGCGACCACGATCGCGCACGAGATGGCGCACCAGTGGTTCGGCAACCTCGTCACGCCGGTGTGGTGGGACGACCTCTGGCTCAACGAGTCGTTCGCCGAGTATCTCGGCAACCGGGTGACCGCCGATGTCACCGAGTACTCCGACACCTGGGCGGACATGTCCTACGCGCGGCGTCAGTGGGGTCTCGTCGCCGACCAGGCGCCTTCCAGCCACTCCGTGGCCGGCAACGGCGCGAAGGACGCGGTCTCGGCGCTCCAGAACTTCGACGGGATCTCCTACACGAAGGGTTCGGCGATCCTGCGGCAGCTGTGCTCGTCGGTGGGCGACGGCGTGTTCTTCGACGGCGTGATCGACCACTTCACCCGGCACCGGTTCGGCAACGCGACCCTGCACGACCTCATCGGGTCGTGGGAGCGTGCGGGTGCCGGAGACCTGTCCGGGTTCACCCAGGAGTGGCTGCTGACCGCCGGTCCGGACCGCATCGAGCTCGACCGCGCGGCGGGTGTCCTGCGGCGCACGCCGCCGGCCGGCCACGAGGCTGACCGGGCCCACAGCTTCCGCGTCGCGATCGCCTCCGGCGGGTCCTGGCGCACCGAGACCGTGACGCTCGACAGCGCGGAGACGGCGTACGCCCCCGAGGGCGATGCCGTGCTGCTCGACCCGTACGACGACACCTGGGCCGTCACAGTCCCCGACCCGGCGACGATCGCGGCGCTGCCGTCACTGCTGCCCGCGATCGAGGACGCGCACCTGCGCGCCGGCGTCTGGAACGGCCTGCGCAACGCGTTCCACAACGCGGCCGTCTCCCCCGCCGACGTCGTCGACATCGCCGTGGCGAGCTTCCCCGTCGAGGACACCGAGGACCACAACCGGCGTACGCGTACGTGGCTGTTCAGTCGGGTCCTCCCGCTGGCACCCGTTGGGTCCTCGGAACGGCTGCACGAGGCCGTCCTCGGCAAGCTGGCGACGCTCCCGGCGGGCACGGAGTGGCAGCTGGCCGGCTTCCGCGCGGCCGTCGCGACCTCGACCGACACCGCCCGTCTGCGTGAGTGGCTGGCCACTCCCCCGGCCGGCATCGAGCTCGACCGGGACCTGCGCTGGCGCGTGCTGGTGCGCCTCGCCTCCCTGGGCGCGGTCGAGCGGGCCGAGCTGCAGGCGGCGTTCGACGACGACCCGGCCGCCGAGGCCCGCGTCGAGCTGACCAGGGCGCTGTGCTCGCTGCCCGACCGCGAGGCGAAGGAGTACGCCTGGTCCGTCTTCACCGGCGAGACCGACCTCCCCAACTACGAGGTCACGGCGGCCGGCGCCGGCCTGTGGCGAGGCGGTCAGGAGGAGCTCACCGCGCCGTACGTCGACCGCTACTTCGCCGAGCTGCCCGGGACCGAGAAGGTCCGCAGCGGCTGGGTGCTCGCCGACGCGGCCGAAGCCTTCTTCCCGGCGACGTCGATCTCGGAGGCGACCCTCGCCAAGGCCTCGGTCCTGGCCGAGGATCCTGATCTCGACGGACCGCTGCGGCGCCGACTCGTCGACGCGGCGGACGCGCTGCGCCGCCAGCTGGCCGTGAAGGCGGCCTTCCCCGCCTGAGACGGTGAGGATCTGGGAGGCGTCTACCGTCTCCCGGCGCGTGCGGCGCTCAGTGTCGGCGGTCGCTGATTGACTGTGACCCATGGAAATGGTGGGTCTCGTGTTGCTCGGTCTCGTGCTCGGCATGCTCGTCGGTGGCCTGGCCGTCCGCGTGGTCCACCAGCATCGCGCCGAGCAGGCTCGCCTGGCCGACGCCGACGCGACCCGCCGCGCGCGGGACGAGGCGGTCCACGAAGCGCTGCGCGAGGCGGCGCGACGTGCGGCCGCCGACGACGAGCACACCCGCGCGGTGCTCGCGGCGCGGCAGGAGGCGGTCGTCGCGCAGCTCCACCAGCAGGCGGCCCGAGACCGCGCGGACGTCGAGCAGCGTCTCTCCGCCGCCCTCGCGCAGGTCGCCGGGCTGCAGGAGGCGCTCGAGGCTGCACGCCTCCAGCACCGCGAACAGCTCGAGGCCCACCGCCGCGAGCAGACCAAGCGCGAGCAGGGTGAGTCCGGTCAGGCGCAGGTGCTCAAGACCCTGACGCCCGTGCTCGAGCACCTGCGCAGCATGCAGACGAAGGTCGACTCGCTCGAGAAGGCCCGTGTCGAGCAGCACACCGAGCTCGCCGCGCAGATCCGTCACACCCAGCACTCGGTCGAAGAGTCGCGCAAGGCCGCGGACACGCTGGCGTCGGTCCTCAAGAACAACGTGGTTCGCGGTGCCTGGGGCGAGACCCAGCTGCAGACCCTGATCGAGACCGCGGGCCTGCTCAACCGTGTCGACTTCGAGCTCCAGCACTCGGTCGAGGCCGACTCGGGCGACCGACGCCCCGACATGGTCATCAACCTGCCCGGCGGCAAGCAGATGGCGATCGATGCCAAGGTCCCCTACAACTCGTTCATGGACGCCCAGCGCGAAGGCCTCGCGCCTGAGACGCGGCAGCGGCTGCTCGAGGACCACGCCAAGAGGGTGCGCGGTCACGTCGACGTGCTGGCGCGCAAGGGCTACTGGACCGGCCTGCCCGTGAGCCCGGAGTTCACCGTCGCGTTCATCCCCAACGAGCAGCTGCTCAACACCGCGCTCGACGTCGACCCTTCCCTGATGGAGCACGCCTTCCGCCAGGGCATCGTGCTCGCGACGCCGACGAACCTGTGGAGCATGCTCAAGACTGTCGCGTTCACCTGGAAGCAGGAGGCGCTCACCGAGGATGCCCAGGCGCTGTTCGAGATGGGTCAGGTGCTCTACCGCCGGATCGTGAAGATGGCCGAGCACGTCGACAAGCTAGGCCGCTCGATCCAGCGCAGCGTGAAGGACTACAACGCCTTCACAGGCTCCCTGGAGCGCTCGGTGCTCCCGGCGGCGCGCAAGCTGAACGCCGCCGACCCGATCTCCGCGATCGCGGCGCCGCAGGAGATCGAGGAGGCGCCACGCTCCCTCACCGCCGGTGACTTCGCCGTCCTCGCCGACCTCGACCGGCCCGAGCTCGACCTCACCCTCGCCTTCGAGGAGAAGATCGGGCCGGAGGTCGTCGACGCCGAGCTGGTCGACGAGGCCGACGCAGGCTGACGGAAGCGCACGGTCGGCCTAGTCTGGCCGCGTGTCCTTCGAGGTCGCGGCGCGCGCCTACGACCGGTACATGGGCCGGTTCTCGCAGCCGCTCGCGGCGGAGTTCCTGGCCTGGGCCGGCGGTGGGGACGGGCCGCCCGTGCTCGACGTCGGGTGCGGGCCGGGCGCCCTGACGACGCGGCTGGTCGAGGCTCACGGTGCTGAGCAGGTGAGCGCGGTCGATCCGTCGGAGGCGTTCGTCGGCGCGATCCGCGAGCGCCTGCCGGGCACCGACGTCGTCGTGGCCGCCGCGGAGAGGCTGCCGTTCGGCGACGGCACGTTCGGGGCGGCGTACGCGCAGCTCGTCGTGCACTTCATGGCCGAGCCGGTGGCGGGGCTGGCCGAGATGGGCCGTGTCGTACGTCCGGGCGGCACGGTCGCGGCCTGCGTCTGGGACTTCGCCGAAGGCTCGCCGATCGGGCCGTTCTGGGACGCGGCCCACGAGCTCGACCCATCGGTGCGGGTCGAGGCCGGGCGGCCCGGCACCGGCCCGGGGCAGCTCGTGGCCATGGCGCGCGACGCCGGGTTCGACGACCTCGGCGACGCTCTTCTCGGCGTCACGGTGCCGATGGCGACCTTCGAGGAGTGGTGGGAGCCGTTCACCCTCGGGGTCGGACCCGCCGGCGACCACGTCGCGCGCCTCTCCCCCGGCGCGAGGGAGAGGCTGCGCGATGCCTGCCGGCGGCGGCTGCCGGACCCGCCGTTCGACGTGGTCGCCCGCGCCTGGGCGGTGCGGGCGACCGTCTGACGCCGACTACTCGGCGAAGGCCTCCAGCGGCGGGCACGCGCAGACCAGGTTGCGGTCGCCGTACGCGTTGTCGATGCGGCCCACCGGCGGCCAGTACTTGTCCGGGTCGACGCCGCTCGGGAAGACCGCGAGCTCGCGCGAGTAGGCACGGTCCCACTCGCCCAGCAGGGTCCGGGCGGTGTGCGGCGCGCCGCGGAGCACCGAGTTCTCCGGTGTCCACTCCCCCGAGGCCACCCGGTCGATCTCGCCCTTGATGGCGATCATCGCGTCGATGAACCGGTCGAGCTCGGCCAGGTCCTCGGACTCGGTCGGCTCGACCATGAGCGTGCCGGCGACCGGGAACGACATCGTCGGGGCGTGGAAGCCGTAGTCGATGAGTCGCTTGGCGACATCCTCGACGCTCACGCCGGTCTCGGCGGTGATGCCCCGGAGGTCGAGGATGCACTCGTGCGCGACAAGGCCGTTCTGGCCGCGGTACAGCACGGGGTAGTGCTCGCCCAGGCGTGCCGCGACGTAGTTGGCGCTGAGCACCGCGCTCGCCGTGGCCCGGGTCAGGCCGGCCGCGCCCATCAGCCGGACGTATGCCCAGGAGATCGGAAGGATGCCGGCCGAGCCGTACGGCGCCGCAGAGATCGGCCCGATCCCCGCGCGCTTCGCCTCGTCGGGGTGGAAGCCGTGCGAGGGCAGGTACGGCGCCAGGTGGGCGCGCACCGCCACCGGACCGACGCCCGGTCCGCCGCCGCCGTGCGGGATGCAGAAGGTCTTGTGGAGGTTCAGGTGCGAGACGTCGCCGCCGAACTGTCCCGGCTTGGCGTAGCCGAGGAGCGCGTTGAAGTTGGCACCGTCGATGTAGACCTGCCCACCGTGGCTGTGCACGATCTCGCAGAGCTCGGTGATGCCCTCCTCGTAGACGCCGTGCGTCGAGGGGTAGGTCACCATGATGGCCGCGAGGTCCTCGCTGTGCTTGTCGCACTGGGCCCGCAGGTCGTCGAGGTCGACCGTCCCGTCCTCAGCGGACTTCACCACGACGACCCGCATGCCCGCCATCACGGCCGACGCCGCGTTGGTGCCGTGGGCGGAGGCCGGCAGGAGGCAGATGTCGCGCTTCGACTGCCCGTTGGCGTGGTGGTAGCCGCGGATGGCGAGCAGGCCCGCCAGCTCACCCTGCGACCCGGCGTTGGGCTGGATCGACACCGTGTCGTAGCCGGTGACGGCAGCCAGCCAGCTCTCGAGCTCGTCGACGAGCCGGCGGTAGCCGACCGCGTCCTCGGCGGGCACGAACGGGTGCAGGTCGGCGAAGCCCGGGAGCGAGATCGGCTCCATCTCGGTGGTCGCGTTCAGCTTCATCGTGCACGAGCCGAGCGGGATCATGCCGCGGTCCAGCGCGTAGTCGCGGCCGGACAGCTTGCGCAGGTAGCGCAGCATCTGGGTCTCGCTGTGGTGGCTGTTGAAGACATCGTGGGTGAGGTACGCCGACTTCCGGGCCAGCTCCTCGGGCAGCGCCGAGGCGGTCGTCCGGTCGACGTCGTCGAGGTCGGCGGTCACGCCGAAAGCCCGAAGCACGCTGCTCACCGTCGAGCGCGTCGTCGTCTCGGACGTCGACAGCGAGACGGTGTCGGCGTCGACGAGGCGCAGGTGGAGCCCGAGCGCCCGCGCCGAGGTGACGACGTCGGCGGCCCCGCCGGGCACCGAGACGGTCAGGGTGTCGAAGAAGCTCTCCGCGCCGAGCTCGAACCCACCCGCCCGCAGCGCGGCGGCCAGCACAGCGGCGTACCGGTGGGCGCGGGTCGCGATCGTTCGCAGACCGGCCGGACCGTGGTAGACGGCGTACATCGACGCGGTCACCGCGAGCAGCACCTGGGCGGTGCAGATGTTGGAGGTGGCCTTGTCGCGGCGGATGTGCTGCTCGCGCGTCTGCAGCGCGAGGCGGTACGCCGGACGACCCTCCGCGTCGACGGAGACACCGACCAAGCGGCCGGGCATGTGCCGCTCGAGCCCCTGGCCGACGGCCATGAAGCCGGCGTGCGGGCCGCCGTAGAACAGCGGGACACCGAAGCGCTGCGAGGAGCCGACCACGACGTCGGCCCCGAGCTCACCCGGCGCCTCGAGCACCGTGAGCGCCAGGAGGTCGGCTGCCACGACCGCGAGAGCGTTGCGCTCGTGCACGGCCGCGATGATCCCGCGCGGGTCGATGACCCGGCCGGACGCGCCGGGGTACTGGATCAGCACGCCGCACAGCTCGCCCTCTGCGAACTCCTCGGGCAGCCCGTCGGAGAGGTCGGCGACGACGACGTCGATTCCCATCGCCACCGCGCGGGTGCGCACCACGTCGATCGTCTGCGGCAGCGCGTCGGCGTCGACGACGAACGGACCGGCTGCCTTCTTGTTCGCCCGGCGGACCAGGGTCATCGCCTCGGCCGCGGCGGTGCCCTCGTCGAGGAGCGACGCGTTCGCGGTCGGCAGGCCGGTCAGGTCGCCGATCATGGTCTGGAAGTTGATGAGCGCCTCGAGGCGGCCCTGCGAGATCTCAGGCTGGTACGGCGTGTAGGCGGTGTACCAGCTCGGGTCCTCGAGCACGTTCCGACGGATCACCGGCGGCGTGATCGTGCTGTGGTAGCCGAGGCCGATGAGCGACTCCCCCGGCATGTTCTGCCCGGCCATCTCGCGGGCCAGCGCGGCGACGCCGCTCTCCGACATCGGCGCGGGCAGGTCGAGCGACTCCTCGGACCGGATGCCGGCGGGCACCGCGGCGTCCATGAGCTCGGCCAGCGTGCCGTAGCCGAGACGCTCGAGCATCGCCGCTTCGGACTCGGGGTCCAGACCCACGTGGCGATCCACGAACGGGAGGGCTCCATCGAGCTCGGAGAGAGACGGGAAGTCGGTCACAGGGGGCTCCTCGGGCGTCGCACGGGATGACAGCCCTCCCCCTCTGTCACCCGACGATGGGCTTCAGAGTCGCCTGGTCCGCGCGGTCGTGGCGCCTGAGAGTTTCCGGGGAGGAATTGCCCCTTCGGCGTCTCTGTCGGGCAGAGACTCTCCCGCGCGGGATCTGCAGCACGACAAGTCTAGACGGACCCGGCCCCCGGTCCGTCATCGACGGGCCGGGGGCCGGTGGAGTCGCGTGTGGGTGGTGCGTCAGCCGATCTTGCGAGCAGCGCGTCGGGCGGCGAGCTCGTCGCCCAGCGCCGGGCCGCCCTCCCCCTCCTCGGCGGCACGCTCGCTCGGCAACTCCGAGAGGGTGCCCTCGATCTCGCGCCAGACGCCGCCGATCGCGATGCCGAAGACACCCTGGCCGCCCTGGAGGAGGTCGATGACCTCGTCGTTGCTCGTGCACTCGTAGACCGACGCGCCGTCGCTCATCAGCGTCACTCGCGTCAGGTCGTCGGTGCCTCGCTCACGCAGGTGCTGGACGGCCGTGCGGATCTGCTGCAGCGAGATCCCGGCGTCCAGAAGACGCTTGATGACCTTGAGGATGAGGATGTCGCGGAACGAGTAGAGCCGCTGCGTCCCCGATCCGGTCGCTCCGCGGACGCTCGGCTCCACCAGGCCGGTGCGGGCCCAGTAGTCCAGCTGCCGATAGCTGATCCCAGCGGCGTTGCACGCGGTGGGACCGCGGTAGCCGAGATCGCTGGGCAGGGGCGAGACGTCGTCGGTGAAGAGCAGGCCCTGTTCATTGGCCTGCTCTGCAGCGAGGAGTGCCTCGGCACTGACGCCGCTCTCCTGCTCGTGCTCGTTCACGCGGTCCTCCGTGAGGTCTACTCCGTTGAGCGTAACCCCGATGGGGAAGGTCCGCGAGTCCGTTGGATGAACGAACGCCACGGTTGGAGTTACAACAGAGACAGTTCAAGGTAGGACCCCGCGGCACCGGGGTCAAAGACATGCCCGGCGTGTCGGAACCCTCAACCTCAAGTTGAGACTGAGGTCCCGTGTCCGCCGAGACGTCAATCCGTACGGCCCGAGACGTCAATCGATGGCGACCAGCGCTCGAGGATTGACCTCTCGGGCCGTACGGAGTGACGTCTCGGGCCGTACGGATTGACGTCTCGGGCCGTACGGATTGACGTCTCGGCGATCAGTGGGCGTCGAAGTCCTCGGGGGTGACGTGGTCGAGGAACTCGCGGAACTTCTCGACCTCGTCCTCCTGCTCGGCGGGGACGGCCAAGCCGGCCTCGTCGAGGACCGCCTCGGAGCAGACGATGCGGGTCCCGGTACGCAGCGCGAGTGCGATCGAGTCCGACGGCCGCGCGCTCACCTCGGCACCGGTCGAGAAGACCAGGTTGGCGAAGAAGACGCCGTCGCGGACCTCGGTGATCTGGACCTCGCTGAGCTCGACGTCGAGGGCGCCGATCACGTCCTTCATCAGGTCGTGCGTCAGCGGTCGTGGCGGCACCACACCCTGTTGGGCGAACGCGATGGCGGTGGCCTCGACGGCGCCGATCCAGATCGGCAGATACCGCTCCCCCGTGACCTCGCGCAACAGCACGAGCGGTTGATTGGAGGGCATCTCCACCCGGACTCCCATGACGTCCACTTCACGCACGTCATCAACCCTACTCCGCCCCGGCGGCCGGACGAGCAGCGCGGGCGGGACCGCTCAGAATCGGCGCAGGCCGGCCTTCACGAGCGTGGCGTGCAGGCGCACGGAGAGTGCCGCGAGCTCACCAGCGGTCTCCTCGACGCGGGCCCGAGCGCTGGGGTCCGACGTACGCCGCAGTGGAGCGACGACCTGCTCCACGAGGCCCACCTCGCGGTCAGCGGCCGCCTTCAGTCCCCGCAGGTGCCGAGGTCCGAGCCCGTAGGTGGCGAGCGCACGCGCCGTCTGCACGATGACGAGGTCGTCGGTGTCGTAGTGGCCGGTGCGCGACGGCGCGACCAGGCCGAACTCCTCGACCTCGGCCAGCAGCTCCTCGCTCACCTCGGCGATCTTGATCAGCTCCTTGCGCGAGAGCCGCAGGCCGTCGCGCCTCAGGAACGAGTCGGCGTCCGGCATCCCGTCGGCCGCGAGGGCGACCTGCGGGACGGTGGGCACGGTCGGCTCGATGTCCGGTGGCTCCAGCCCCCGGTCGAGGGCGTCGAGGTGCTCGCCGATCACCTTCAGCGGCAGGTAGTGGTCGCGCTGCATGCGCAGCACGTATCGCAGGCGCTCGACGTCACCGTCCGAGAACTTGCGGTAGCCCGACGGCGTTCGCTCGGGCTTGACCAGCCCCTTCTCCTCCAGGAAGCGGATCTTGGGGATGCTGATCTCCGGGAAGTCCCCGCGCAGCACCGCGAGCACCTCGCCGATCGTGTGGCGGTCAGGAGCGGACCCCGACGCCGCACCGGTCGCCGTCGCCATCGGGTCAGGCCTCGTGCCCCGCGTAGAACACGAGCCGGTACTTCCCGATCTGGACCTCGTCGCCGTCCTTGAGGATGACCTTGTCGATGCGGTCACGGTTGACGTAGGTGCCGTTGAGGCTGCCCGCGTCACTCACGGTGAACGTCTCGCCGGCGCGAGCGAAAGCCGCGTGCCGGCGCGAGACGGTGACGTCGTCGAGGAAGATCTCGCTGTCGGGGTGGCGTCCGGCGTTCACCACGTCGCTGTCGAGGAGGAAGCGGCTGCCGGAGCCGGGCCCGCGCTGCACGACGAGCATTGCGTGACCGCGCGGCAGCGCGTCCACGGCCGCGGCGTCGACGGGGTTCAGGAGGCGATCGGCGGTCTCCGTGTTGGCGTCCGCGATCTGGATCGTCGCCGTCGCGTCGGACGGCTCGGGAAGCTTGGTGCCGCACTGGGCGCAGAACCGAGCTCCCTCGGGGTTCTGGCTCCCGCACGTGGTGCAGACCAGCATCGTTCCCATCCCTTTCGCTGACCCTCAGCCTCAGATTGAGTGTTTACCCGAACCTATCAGCCCGTCGGCGCCAAGCAAGCGAGATCGCTCGACCTGGTCGCCGATGCGGCCCGGCAGCTGCCGCCTCAGCCCTCGAGCGTGCCCTGGTAGCCCGCAGCATCCAGCAGACCGTCGACGGCGCCGGCGTCCGACGGCACGAGCTCGAACAGCCAGCCACCGCCGTACGGGTCGTCGTTGACGAGCTCGGGCGTCGCGTCCAGGGCGTCGTTGATGGCGACGACGTCACCCGACAGCGGCGCGTAGACGTCGCTGACCGACTTCGTCGACTCGAGCTCGCCACACGCGGTGCCCTCCTCGACCGTCGAGCCCACCTCGGGGAGGGACACGTAGACGATGTCGCCCAGGGCCTCCTGGGCGTAGTGGGTGATGCCGATCCGCACCGAGCCCTCGTGCTCGCCAGGGGTCCGGACCCACTCGTGCTCGGCGGTGTAGCGAAGGTCCTCGGGGTAGGACACGGGCCTCTCCTGTCGGTCGGCGACCGGCATCGCCAGTCGTGGTCGGTCGCAGCGGGACGATCCCCGATGCGTGGGGAACCCTACTGGGACGAGGCGGTGCCCGACGACCCGGACACCTCACCGTTGCGACCGCGCACGGAGAGGATGTCGAGGCTGTTCAGCTTGTCCACCGTGACACTCGCGCCGTCGTCCTTGAACTCGTCGGCGGGGCCACGCAGGAAGGTCACCGCGCCGGCCAGCGTCGACGGCTCGCCGATCGCCTCCACGACGTACGGCGGCTCGACCAGCTCGCCGTCCACGAGGAGCCCGCCCTGCACCTTCTCGAAGGACGACTGCGCGACGAGCCGCACGTCGTTGTTGACCTCGATCGCCTCCGCGCCGCTCGAGCGCAGCTCCTGGATGAGGTCGATGAAGGAGTCCACGTTCACCTCGGAGGTCTGCTCCTTGATCGTCACCCGGACACCTGGGCCGGTGACGGGCACCTGTCCGGCGAGGATGCTGAGCGTGTCGACCTGCGACTTGGCCTCGTCGAGCGCTGCCTGGCGCCGCAGCGTGGTCGACTGCAGGTCGTCGCGCCGCTGCACCAGCCGGTTGAGCTCGGTCTGGGCGCGCTGCGTCGTGGCCGAGAGCCCGTTGAGGACGTCGATCAGGTCCTGCTCGCGATAGCCGGCGTAGGAGCTGTCGGCGTCCGCCGTTCGGACCTGCGTGACCGCGCCGAACCCGACCAGCGCGAGCAGCACCGCGACCACGAGCTGGCTGCGGCGGGCGCTGCGGAGGTCGCGCACGAGTCGGTCACGTCCGGTCAGCGTCGGGGTCTCCGGGGACCCCGGGGTCTCCGGGGACCCCGGGGTCTCCGGGGTCTCCGGGGTCTCGGGAGCCTCCGGGGCCGCCGCGGTCTCCGGAGGTGTCGACTCGGTCGGCTCAGGCATGGAACAGGTGCCGGCGGATCGCCGCGACGTTGGAGAAGATCCGGATGCCCAGCACGACGATCACGCCCGTCGACAGCTGACCGCCGACCCCGAGCTTGTCGCCGAGGTAGACGATGCCGGCCGCGATGATGACGTTGCTGAGGAAGGAGACGACGAAGACCTTGTCGTCGAAGATGCCATCGAGGTAGGCGCGAAGCGCTCCGAAGACGGCGTCGAGCGCCGCGACCACGGCGATGGGGAGGTACGGCTCCAGACCCGTCGGGACGTCGGGCCGGAAGATGAGACCCAACACGATGCCGACGAGCAGCCCGAGTGCGGCGATCACTGCGTCTCCTCCTGGTTGACCGGGGGCTTCTGTTGCTTCGAGGTGCCCGACCTCGCCTTGTGCAGCGCCATCATGCCTGGCGACGCCTCGGGCAGACGTACGTCGTCACGATTCTCCATGCTGACCCGCATCCCGAACTGGTCCGTGACCGCCTGGAACTGGGCACCCGACGTCGACTCGGCCAGGCCGGCCTGCAGCGTACGGGTGTCCCCCACGGCGAGCACCGTGTACGGCGGCGAGAGCGACACCCCGTTGATCCGGATCACCTCTCCGGAGTTGCGCAGCGCGCTCAGCGCGGTGATTCGCTGGCCGTTGACGCTGATCCCCGTCGCGCCGGCCTGCCACAGCCCGTTCACCAGCAGCCTCAGGTCCTTGTCCTGCACCTGACCCTGGGCGAGCCCGCCGGGTGCGTCGTTGACCACGACGCGGACCCCGGGCCCGTTCATGGTGTCGAAGCCGGTCCGGACGAGATCCGCGGCACGCGCGTTGTTCAGCGTGTCGAGGCGCTTGCCCGCGGCGTCGTACCGCGCCTGGGCGGCACCGGTGTCGGTCCGCAGCCGGGCCATCTGGGCCTGCAGCCCGGCCAGGGCGGCGCGTCGGGAGTCGATCCGGGAGATGAGCTGGTCGCGGCCCGCGCTGGTCACGCCCGCGTTCCGGGCGGTCTGCACGGCGGCCACCGCGAGCAGGGTGCCGAAGAGCAGCACGGCGATCAGTGTGCGGGGGCTGCGACCGGTCCGCGCGACGGCCGGGCGGGCACCGGATCGCCGCTGCTCCGCGACGTGCTGGTAGTCCTCGTCGAGCGACTGCTGCGTGATGAGCGCGAGCAGCGGCGTCGTGACGTGGGCCGGGAGCGGGCCGGCCGCCTGGGGGTCGGAGGTCGTCACGCTCGCGCGCTCCGTCGTGGGGTCGTGACGAGCAGTCGACGGACCTGCCACGCGTACAGCACGCCGGCCCACCAGTAGAGGCCGATCCCCCAGCCGGCGAAGGCCCATCCGAAGACCCGGGCGAGCACGGCCGCTGAGCTGTCGCCGTCGCCGAGCAGCAGCAGTGGGAGCGCATACAGCAGGCAGAACGTCGCGGCCTTGCCGATGAAGTGGACGGGCAGGCTCGAGTACCCCCGCGTACGCAGCAGAGGCACCAGCCCCCACAGCAGCAGGTCGCGCAACGGGAGCAGCACCGCTATCCACCACGGGATGACGTCACGGAGCGCGAGCCCGACGACGACGGCCAAGAGGTAGAGCCGGTCGGCGATCGGGTCCAACAGCTGGCCGAGCACGGAGGACTGGTTCCAACGCCGGGCCAGGAAGCCGTCCAGCCAGTCGGTGATCCCGGAGAGCACGAGCAGGGCGAGGGCCCAGCCGTCCGCCTCCGGACCGAGCACCAGCCACAGGAACAGCGGCACGCCGAGGAGGCGCAGCGCACTGAGCAGGTTGGGCACCGTCCACACGAGGTCGGAGCGGGGTCGTGCCGGGGTCTCCCCGGTTGGCCGCGCAGTCACGCTGGACACCCTAGAACCCACTCACGCATCGCCGTGCGCGGCATCGCGGATCTCGCCGACGAGCTCCTCGATGACGTCCTCGAGGGTGGCGACGCCGACCGTCGTACCGTCCGCGTCGACCACCCGGGCCATGTGCGCCCCCTTGCGCTGCAGGGTCTCCAGCGCGTCGTGGAGGGCGTCGTCGGCGTGGACGGCCGCCAGGGGCCGGATCCACTTGTCCTCGATCGGGCGCTCCCGCCGCTCGGGGTCGGGCTCGAGCACGTCCTTGATGTGCAGGTAGCCGACCAGTCCGCCGTCGGCGGCCTCGGTCACCGGGAACCTCGAGAAGCCCGTGGCCGCGCACAGCGCCTCGACGTCGGCGCCCGAGGCGCCGCGGGTGACGGTGGTCAGCCCCGGCACGTGCAGGACCACGGAGTGCACGGTCTTCTCCGTGAAGCCGAGGGCTCCGGCCAGCCTGTCGTACTCGCCGGCCTCCAGCAGCCCCTCGCCACGCGACTCCTCGACCAGGACGGCGACCTGCTCGAGGGTGTACGTCGACTCGAGCTCGGCCTTGGGCTCCACCCGCAGCAGCCGCAAGGTGCCGCGGGCGACGGCGTCGAGCACGACGATGACCGGCCGGACGACCGACACGAGCGCGAACATGACCGGGCCGAGCACGAGCACCGCTCGCTCAGGGCCGGCGAGGGTGATGTTCTTCGGCACCATCTCGCCGAGCACGACGTGCAGGAAGGCGACCACCCCGAGCGCGACGACGAAGGAGATCGGGTGCAGCAGCTCCTCCGGCGCGTGGACCGCCTCGAGCACCGGCTGCAGCAGGTGGGCGATCGCGGGCTCGGCGACAGCGCCCAGCAGCAGCGAGCAGAGGGTGACGCCGAGCTGGATGCCGGCCACCATCGAGCCCACGTGCTCCATCGCGTGCAGCGTCGTGCGGGCCATCCTCGAGCCCTGCTGGGCCAACGGCTCGATCTGGCTGCGACGAGCTGAGATCAGCGCGAACTCCGTGGCGACGAAGAACGCGTTGCCGGCGAGCAGCAGTGCCGTCAGCAGGAGACCGACCGCGGGGCTCACGACCGGCCCTCCTGCGCAGCTTCGGACACCCGCAGGGCGACCCGATCGACGCGGAGGCCATCCATGTGCTCGACAGTGAGGAACGCGAGCCGCTCCCCCATCTCGTCCGGATCGGAACGGTCGGGCACGCCGACCTCGGCGACGTCACCGCGCTCGGGGACGCGGCCGAGAGCGGACATGACCAGGCCACCGACGGTGTCGTAGTCGTCGCCCTCGGGAAGCTCGATGCCGGTGAGGTCCTCGACCTCGTCGGGACGGAGCAGCCCGCTCAGCGACCAGGAGCCGTCGCGACGCAGCCGGGCCTGGGCCCGGATCGAGTCGTGCTCGTCGGCGATGTCGCCGACGATCTCCTCGATCACGTCCTCGAGGGTGACGATGCCTGCCTGGCCGCCGTACTCGTCGAGCACGATCGCCATCTGGAACCCCTCGCTGCGCAGCAGTGCCATCAGTGGGTCGAGCCTGAGCGAGTCGGGCACGACCACCGGTTTGGCCATCAGGTGCTTCACGCGCGTCGTGGCGCGCTCGTGCGCGGGCACGCCGACGGCGTTCTTGACGTGGATCGTGCCGACGACGGCGTCGTGCTCGTCGAGCACCGGGAAGCGGGAGTGACCGGTGCGACGGGTCAGCTCGATCACGGCCTCGGCGCGGTCGTTCTCGTCCAGGCTGAAGGTCCGCATCCGCGGGGTCATGATCTCGCCCGCCGTGCGGGTGCCGAACTCCACGCTGCGTTCGATCAGCTCGGCGGCGTCCGCGTCCAGGGTGCCCTCGTCGGCGCTCCGTTGGATCAGCGAGGCCAGCTCGGTGGAGCTGCGGGCCGAGCGGAGCTCCTCCTGGGGCTCGATGCCCAGGCGCCGCACCAATGCGTTGGCGGTGCCGTTGAGCAGGCGGATGGGCACCCGGTTGACGGCCGTGAAGCCTCGCAGGAAGGCCAGGGTCGACTTCGCCGTGCGCATCGGCAGCGCGAGTGCGATGTTCTTGGGGACCAGCTCGCCGAAGACCATCGTGACGACCGTCGAGACGACCAGGCCGATGATGACCGCGGTGGGCGCGAGGGCACTCTCGGGCACACCGAGGCCGGCGAGCGGGTCGCGGATCAGCTCTGACGTCGCCGGCTCCGCGAGCCAGCCGATGCCGAGGTTGGTGACCGTGATGCCGATCTGCGCGCCCGACAGGTTGCTCGACAGGCGGCGCAGCGACTTCTGGACGCCGCGCGCCCGTCCGTCGCCGGAGTCGGCCTCCTGGGCGACGGCGCTGCGGTCGACCGTGACGAGCGAGAACTCAGCCGCCACGAAGACGCCGCAGAGCAGCACGAGCGCGAGGGCGAGCAGAAGCAGGAGGTAGGCGGTCATCGGGGACGGGTCCCCTGCCTACTTCGACCTTCCATGAGGTGGTGTGGGTGTCCTTCGCTCGGCGGTGGTGCGCCCACTCTACGGGAGTGAATGCCCGCCCCCGAAGGTGTCGAGGACCGGCGTGCCGGCGAAGATGCGGTACGGCGCCGCGCCGGATGCGGCTCGACGGCGCAGCGCGTCGACGGGCAGGTCCGCTCCGGCGACCAGCACCAGGTTGCCCTCGCGGCGACCTTTGAGCGTGGCCGGCTCGGCACCGACGACGACGTCGGCGAAGAGCGCGCGGACGCCCGCCACCGCGCTGCGGACGACCGGGAACGGCGCACGGTCGCTGACGTTCGCGACCAGCACTCCACCCTCCCCGAGCACGCGCCGGGCCTGCTCCAGGAAGGCGGTGCCGAGCAGCTCGGGCGGTACCGCTCCCCCAGCGAACGCGTCGAGCACCACGACGTCCATCGCGTCGTCGCGGACCGCGCGGATGCCCGACGCGCCGTCGACCGGCCTGACCTTGATCCCGCTGCGCGGGGGCAGGGGCAGCAGGCGGCGTACCTCCTCGATGAGCGAGCCGTCCGGCTCCAGCACGACCTGGCCCGAGCGCGGGCGGGTGTGTGCGACGTAGCGCGGCAGGGTCATCGCGGCCCCGCCGACGTGCAGGACCCGCAGCGGCTCGCCGACGGGGCCCGCGACGTCGAGCACGTCGGCGATCCGCCTCATGTAGTCGAAGCCCAGCCAGGTCGGGTCGGCGAGGTCGACCTCGGACTGCGCGCGCCCGTCCAGCCACAGCACGAACGACCCGGGCCGGTCGCCATCCCTGATCTCCGCGGGCACGACGGGGCTCAGGACGCCGGCCAGTGCCGGCCGGCGTACGCCAGAGCACGGCTCTCGAGGGTGGCGACGAGCCGCTCGAAGAGCGCGGTCGCCTCGGGTCCGCTCCAATCCGCGGCGAGCAGCTCCCGCGGCAGGCCGGGGTCGCGGTACGGCAGTCGGCGCCACCTGTCGACGAGCGAGAGGTACGTCGTGAAGGCACGCTCGGCCTCGACCTCGCCGTCCGCGTCGAGAGCGTCGGCGACCTGGCCGAACTCTGCGATGAACGCGCGGTAGCGCTCGTCGATGGCGGTCAGGTCCCAGCTCTCGTACAGGAGGGACTCGAGGTCCTGCCCCGCCACGTGGTCGCCGACGAAGACGGCGCTGTGCCGTGTGAGGCCGAGCTCCTCGATCGCGCTCTCGGCCGCCGGCCGCATCCGCGCAGGTGCGATCCACATCGCGGTCCCGACGTTGCCGAAGCCGAGGGCGGACAGGTGCGCCCGCAGCTGCTGGCGCTTGCTGCGCATCGACTCGGGGATGGAGAAGTTCACGATGCACCACCCGTCCTCGAGCGCGGCCGGCTGACGGGCGTGCCAGATGACCTCGTCACCGGCGGCCAGCGCCGCGAGAGCGACAGGCGTCAGCGCGTAGCCCCGGCTGCCGTGCCGGGTCTCGGGGTCCAGCCAGCCACGCTTCTTGAGACGGAACACCGCCGTGCGGACACTCGGCCCGTCGATGCCGAGCGGGGCCAGCAGCTCGACTGCGCCGGCGATCGGCATCCAGCCACCGAGCCGTCGTACGACCGCGCCCAGGAAGGTCACGACGACGGTGCGGGACGCACGACCGCGACCGTCGGCGGCCGGCTCGTCCGTCGCCGGCTCCCCCGGCTGTGTCGGTTCGGTCGTCGTCATCGGCAGCCATTGTGCCGGACTAGCCACCGGTGGCAGGGGCTCCCCCACCGCTCCCGCCGTCCTCTGCGAGCGCCGCGAGCCAGTCCCCGGGCCACGGGGAGGGCCGCCCCTCCACCCCGTCGAGATGGACGGTGACGTAGCGACCGTGGGCCGCGCGGACCGGCGGTGCGCCGTCACCACCCCGCCACACCTCGAAGTCGAAGGTCATCGACGTGCGCCCGATCCGCGTCACTCGCACCGTCGCGACGAGCTCGTCACCGAAGCGCAGCGGCGTCTCGAAGCTCACCTCGTAGCGCACCCGTGGCGCTGCCGGGAAGTAGCCGGGGAGGCCGAGCCGACGCATCAGCTCGGCCTCGGCCGCCTCGACGTAACGGGCCACCGCCGTATTGTGGTAGATCCCGGCCGCGTCGGTGTCGACCCACTCCACCCGGCCGCGGTAGGTCCCCGTCGGCCTGCTCACTCCGCCAGCGCATCCCGTCGGGGCGTCCAGCGGACGTGGACCGTGCCGCCGGCCCCCTCGCGCAGGAGCGAGAGCCGCGGCGGGATCTTGTCGGTGCGCGACGTCGGCGGCTTCCGCCGCCCCGCTCGCCACTGGTCGGGCCACGTGACGCCGGGGCCCTGGTAGTCCTGCTCAGCGGCCGCATGCAGCGTCCACTGCGGGTCGTAGAGGTGGGCCCGACCGAGCGCGCACAGGTCCGCCCGGCCGGCGAGCAGGATCGAGTTGACGTCGTCGTACGACGAGATGGCACCGACCGCGATCACGGTGACTCCGGCGGCCGCGGCGACCTCGTGCCGGATGCGGTCCGCGAACGGCGTCTGGTAGGAGCGGCCGAAGGCCGGCTGCTCGTCCTTGGTGACCTGGCCCGACGAGACGTCGATCGCCGCCGCCCCGTGCTCGACGAACGCGCGGGCGATCTCGACGGCGTCGTCGTCGGTGTTGCCGTCCGGCGCCCAGTCGTGCGCGGAGATCCGGACGGTCACCG
This sequence comes from Nocardioides panacihumi, assembly GCF_039530925.1. Classification (NCBI taxonomy): domain Bacteria; kingdom Bacillati; phylum Actinomycetota; class Actinomycetes; order Propionibacteriales; family Nocardioidaceae; genus Nocardioides; species Nocardioides panacihumi. The sequence continues at coordinate 124,288 of NZ_BAAAPB010000005.1, forward strand.
GGATCGACTCGGGCACGACGGCGCGGACCGCGTCGAAGACCTCGAGGGGGAACCGGAGCCGCCCTGCCAGCGAGCCGCCGTAGTCGTCGGTGCGGCGGTTCGCGATCGGAGAGAGGAACGACGAGAGCAGGTAGCCGTGCGCCGCGTGCACCTCGACGAGGTCGAAGCCGGCCTCGACCGCCCGACGCGCCGCGGAGGCGAAGTCGGCGACGACCGCGTCCATGTCCTCGCGGGTCGCCTCGCGCGGGACGTGGCAGCCCTCGCCGTAGGCGATCGGCGAAGGGCCGACGACCTCCCAGTTGCCGTCCTCCAGCGGCTCGTCGATGCCCTCCCACATGAGCTTGGTCGAACCCTTCCGGCCGGAGTGTCCGAGCTGGATGCCGATCTTCGCCGCCGAGCGCTCGTGCACGAACCCCGTGACGCGCGCCCATGCGTCGCGCTGCTCGTCGCTCCACAGACCGGGGCAGCCGGGGGTGATCCGCCCCTCGGGCGACACGCAGGCCATCTCGGTCATGACGAGGCCGGCACCGCCGAGCGCCTTGCTGCCCAGGTGCACGAGGTGGAAGTCGCCGGGCACGCCGTCGACGGCCGAGTACATGTCCATCGAGGAGAGCACGACCCGGTTGGCCAGCGGCAGCGGACCGATCCTCGCCGGCTGGAACATCGCGGGTCCGGGCGTCCCGTCGCCGTGGCGGCGGGCGAAGTCGCTCTCCACGACGTCGGCGAAGCCGGGGTCGCGCTCGCCGAGGTTGTCGAAGGTGATCCGGCGCGAGCGGGTCAGGAGGTTGAAGACGAACTCTGTGGGGTCCTGGTCGGCGTACATCCCGATGTTCTCGAACCACTCCAGGGACGCCTGCGCCGCCCGCTGGGTCGACTCGACCACCGGCTTGCGCTCGGCCTGGTAGGCCTCGAGCGCGTCCTCCACGCTCGGGTGCTCGTGCAGGCACGCCGCGAGGGCGAGCGCGTCCTCCATGGCGAGCTTGGTGCCCGAGCCGATGGAGAAGTGCGCGGTGTGCGCGGCGTCGCCGAGCAGCACGACGTTCTCGTGGTGCCAGCGCTCGTTGCGGACGGTGTGGAAGTTGAGCCACTTGGAGTTGTTGGTGAGGATCTCGTGACCACCGAGCTCGCCGGCGAAGATCTCCTTGATCCGCCCGACGGCGTACTCGTCGGAGACACCCGGCGCGAACGCCTCGTGCTCGGTCGCGTCGAAGCCGGCACGACGCCACACGTCCTCGTGCATCTCGACGATGAACGTCGAGCCCTGGTCCGAGTAGGGATAGCCGTGGATCTGCATCGTGCCCCACTCCGTCTGCTTGACGAAGAACTGGAACGCCTCGAAGACCAGGTCGGTGCCGAGCCAGATGTACTTGTTCCTGCGGCGGTCCAGGGACGGGCCGAAGACGTCGGCGTACTTGGTCCGGATCGAGGAGTTCAGGCCGTCGGCGGCGAGCACGAGGTCGTGACCGGCACGCAGCTCGTCGACGTCCGGCGCCCCGGTCCGGTAGTTGACCGTGACGCCGAGCTCGGCGACCCGCTCCTGCAGGATCTGGAGCAGCTCCTTGCGGCTCATCGCCGCGAAGCCCTGCCCGCCGATCGTGTACGACGTGCCGCGGACGTCGACGTCGATGTCCGTCCAGCGCGCGAACCGGTGCTCCATGCGGTCGTGCACGACCTGGTCCGCGCCCTCGATGCTGCCCAGCGTCTCGTCGGAGAACACGACGCCGAACCCGAAGGTGTCGTCGGGCGCGTTGCGCTCCCAGATCGTGATGTCGTGGCCGGCGTCGAGGGTCTTCATCAGGGCCGCGAAGTACAGCCCGCCCGGGCCCCCTCCGGCGATGGCGATCTTCATGCTCGGGCCTCCGGCTCGACGATCTCGCGCAGCTTGAAGTGCTGCAGCTTTCCACTGGTGTTGCGCGGCAGTGCAGGCACGAAGCGCACCTCTCGCGGGTACTTGTAGGGGGCGAGCACGCCCTTGACGTGGTCCTTGAGCTCCTGGGCCTTCGCAGCGTCACCCGAGACACCGTCGCGCAGCACGACGAACGCGCACACGATCGCGCCCCGGTCGGGATCGGGCTTGCCGATGACGGCCGACTCGACGACGTCCGGGTGGGTGTCGAGCGCCGCCTCGACCTCCGGGCCGCCGATGTTGTAGCCGGAGGACACGATCATGTTGTCGATGCGCGAGCGGTACCAGAAGTAGCCCTCGTCGTCCTGCACGAAGACGTCGCCCGTGACGTTCCAGCCGTCGACGACGTAGCTCAGCTGACGGGTGTCGTCGAGGTAGCGACAGCCCACGGGGCCGATCACCGCCAGCCTGCCTTCCACGCCGCGCGCGGCCTCGCGGCCGTCGGCGTCGAGGATGGTGGCGCGGTAACCGGGCACCGGCTTGCCGACCGACCCGGCCCGGATGTCGTCACCGGCCGCCGAGATGAAGATGTGCAGCATCTCGGTGCCACCGATGCCGTTCACGACCTTGAGTCCGAGCTCGCGGTGCAGCTGTTCCCAGGTCCCCTGCGGCATGTGCTCTCCCGCGCTGACCGCGACGCGGAGCCCCTTCAGCCGCCCCAGGTTCCCCGACTTCAGGATCTGCTTGTACGCCGTCGGCGCGGTGGCCAGCACCGTCACGCCGTGCTCGGCCACGAGGTCGGCCATCTGGACGGGCGTGGCCGCTTCGACCAGCAGCGCGCAGGCGCCGGCGCGCAGCGCGAAGACGACGAGCATGCCGAGGCCGAAGGTGAACGCGAGCGGCGCTGTGCACGCGACCAGGTCGTCGGGCTCCAGACGGAGCGTCATCCGTCCGAAGGTGTTGTCGATCGAGAGGACGTCGCGGTGGAAGTGGGTGGTGATCTTGGGGACGCCGGTCGTGCCCGACGTCGGCCCGAAGAGCGCCACGTCGTCGGCGGCGCTGTCGACCGCCTCGAACTCCCGCGGCTTGGCGACGATCCGCTGCACCAGGTCGTCGGGGCCGTCGCCGCCATGGGCGACGACCGTGAGGTCGGGCGCTCCCGACTCCTGGACGGCGCGTACGTCGTCGAGGAGGCGGTGGTCGACGAGCGCGATGGTGGGGCGTGTCTTGGCCACGATCGGCGCGAGCTCGGTGGCGCGCAGCGCGGCCATCGTCGTCACCACGATGCCGCCGGCCTTGAGCACGCCGAGCCACGCGGCGACCGTCCACGGGTTGTTGGGCGAACGCAGCAGGACGCGGTTGCCGCTGACCAGCCCGAGGTCGTCGACCAGGAAGTGGGCGATCTGGTTGGCCCGGTCGCGCAGGTCCCCGTACGTCCACACGGCACCGTCCGGCGTGCGCAGCGCGGGGCGGTCGACGCCATGGCGCAGGATCGACTCGTCGAGCAGCTCGATGGCCGCGTTGAGCCGTTCGGGGTACTGCAGCAGCGGGGTCGTGAACTCCAGGGTCGGCCACTGGGCGGCCGGCGGAAGGTGGTCGCGGGCGAACGTGTCGCGGTAGCCGGTCGGGCTGAGCGCGGTCATGACGCCACCTCGGGGGTCCGGAGCATGCCCTCCTGCACCACGGTGGCCACGAGGACGCCCGTGGTCGTGAAGAACCGGCCGACGGCCGTGCCCCTGCCGTCCGCGACCGAGATCGCGTCCTGGGCGTAGAGCAGCCAGTCGTCCATGCGGACGCGGCGATGGAACCACATCGCGTGGTCGAGGCTGGCCGTGACCAGGCCCTCGTCGGCCCAGGCGAGACCGAGCACGCGCAGCGCGGGCTCGAGGATCGTGTAGTCGCAGACGTACGCCAGCGCGGCGAGGTCACGCTGCTCACTCGTCAGCCCGTCGACGTCGGCGAGCGCATCGAACGGACGCACCCAGACACACTGCCGCGGCGACGCCTCGCCGTCGACGGTCAGGTAGACCGGACCGGGGACGTGGCGCATGTCGAAGCTGCGACCCGTCGACCAGTAGGCCTTCGACGCCTCGGTCATGGTGCCGCCGGTCCGAGGAGCCAGGTAGTCGGCCGCGCTCGGCAGGGAGTCCGGGCCGGGCACACCGGCGGGCATGTCCGCCTGGAAGCTCCCGCCCGGCTCGCCGCCCGCGAAGCTCGCGAGGCACACGTAGACCGCCTTGCCGTTCTGGAACGCGCGCACCTGACGGGTGCTGTAGCCCCGTCCGTCGCGGAGCACCTCGACCTCGTAGCGGACCTGCGCGCCGATGTCGACGGGTCGCATGAAGTAGGAGTGCATCGAGTGCAGGTGCTTGCCGTCGGTCACCGTGCGGATCGCGGCGACGGTGGCCTGGGCGACCATGTCGCCGCCGTACGCCTTCGGCCACGGGCACGGCTGCGTGGCCGCCGTGAAGGCGACGTCGAAGACCTCGGCCTCGGCGGGCTCGAGGGCGATGGCGTCGCTGAAGGTCCGGGAGGTGGTCACGGGCGCTCCGCCCAGTCCCGCAGGGCGTCGTCGCCGACCTGCGGCAGGTTGACGACGATGTTCTCCGGCGTGCGCGTCGTCATCCAGGTCAGCGGGTTGTTGCGGTCGAGGTTGCACTCGACGTGCGGCATGAAGGGCGGCACGAAGACCCAGTCGCCCTCCGACATGTCGAGGTAGTCCTCGAAGCGCTCACCGAAGTAGATCCGTGCCCGACCGGACAGCACGTAGCCACCCGTCTCAGCCTCGCCGTGGTGGTGCGGCACCGAGCGGTAGCCCGCGAGGTTGTGCACCTTCCCGAACCAGATCCGGGTCGCCGGGGTGTGCTGGATGCTGACACCCGAGACCCGGGTGGCCCCCTCGCTCTGTCCGGTGAGGTCGGGCTCGGCGCCCGCGCGGGTGACGACCGGCACCACCCGGCCGGTCGGGTCGGCGTAGATCGAGTTGTCCCCGATCAGCTCGTACTTGCTCAGATCAGGCTCCATGGCAGGGCTCCATCAGAAACGCTCTCCTCGGGTGTGTCGGTCGGGTCAGGCCGTCAGGCGGACGGTGTTGCGCAGGGTGCCGATGCCGTCGATCGCGGTCTCGAGGACGTCGCCGTCGGCGAGGAACCGCTGCGGCTCCCGGGCGACGCCCACGCCACCGGGGGTGCCGGTCAGGACGAGGTCACCGGGTCGCAGCGTCGCGAAGGTGGAGACGTACGCGAGCAGGTCGGCGGCGTCGAACACCAGGGTCGAGGTGTTGCCGCGCTGCACCTGCTCGCCGTTGATCCGGCACACGACGTCGACACCGGCGACGGGATCTATCTCGTCGGGCGTCACGACCACAGGGCCGACGGGGGTCGACGCGTCCCAGGCCTTGCCCTGCAGCCACTGCAGGGTGCGGTACTGCCAGTCGCGGGCTGAGACGTCGTTCGCGACCGTGTAGCCGGCGATCGCGGCCCGGGCCTGGTCGCGGTCGGCCCGTCGCAGGGTCGCTCCGACCACGACGGCGAGCTCAGCCTCCCAGTCCCACTGCGCGTCGGAGGGGAGCACGAGCTCGTCGCGGGGGCCGGTCAGCGTGTCGGCGAACTTGGCGAAGAGCGTCGGGTGGGTGGGGAGCTCACGACCCGTCTCACGGATGTGGTCGCCGTAGTTGAGACCGCAGCACACGACCTTGCCGGGCCGCGGCAGCGGCGAGACGGGTACGGCGCCGGTCAGCTCCGCTCCCGTCGCGGACGCGATCCGGCCTGCGTCCCAGCGACCGTCCCCGTCGGCAGCGGCGAGCAGGCTCGACAGGTCCGTCGCCGGCAGGGCACGCCAACGGTCCCCGTCCAGGACCGCCGCCGTCGTACCCGTCGGCGTGATCACCGTCGCCAAGCGCATGCCCATCCCCGTTCTGCATCAGTCAGTATTTCATTCTGCACACGATCGTTGTCCGATTGTCAATACATTGTTAGTGTGCGGATCATGAGTCGCAGCCTCGCGCCGATCCCGGTGAACCCCTCGTCCCTCCCTGCCCCGAGCGGCTACTCGCACGGCACGCTGAGCGGGAACACGCTCTACCTGGGCGGCCAGACGGCGCTCGACCGGGACATGCGGATCGTGCCCGGCGGCATCGTGGAGCAGTTCCGGCAGGCGTTCGGCAACGTCCTGACCACGCTGCGCGCGGCCGGCGGCGTGCCCGAGGACCTCGTCAGCATCACCATCTTCCTCACCGACATCCCCGACTACCAGGCCCACGGCAAGGAGATCGGGCAGGCCTGGCGCGAGCTCGCCGGTCCCGTGTACCCGGCGATGGCCGGCATCGGCACGACGGGTCTGTGGCAGCCCGAGGCCCTGATCGAGATCACGGGTGTGGCCGTCATCCCCGACGAGCGACTCGTGCCGTCGGCCGGCTGAGCGCTCCTCTCCCCTGAACACTCAGTCCCTGCGCGGGGTGCAGGCGGAGCCGCTGACCCCGTCGGCGCGCGACGTCAGCAGCGAGAAGGCTCGGGCGAAGGCGCGGAAGCCCTCGGCGCCGTCGAACTGGCTGACGGGCCTGCGCCCGGCCGACCAGATCCCCCACGAGCCCCGGGCGCGTCGCGAGCTTCGCGAGCGTCGACCTCATGATGCCGCTGACGCTGGGAGTGCGGATCGTCCGGCCCGGGAACCGGATGTGAAGCGGCGGCGACCTGCCGACGAAAGGCTCCTCCCCCGGCGTCCCGGGGATGCCCGCGGAACGTCGAGAAGGCCCCTGCACACGCGGCGGGTCACCGGCCCCGCATCAGCACGAGTCGGTTCGGGCACCGCGTACCAGATCCCAGGCTCCGTCCGGGGGAGGAGCGTTGATGCCGCGTCACCACGCTGAAGGCGACCCCTGGGTCGTCCTCCAGCTGCTGCAGGCGCCGGGATCGGCGCGTGTCGCCCGCTCATCGCTCCGCTCGGAGCTGACCGCGGCCGGGCTGGCTCACGACCTCGTTGCGGACGCCCAGCTGATCATGGGAGAGCTCGTGGCCAACGCGGTCGAGCACGGCCGCGCCGACCGGGAGGGGATGATCGAGGTGGCGTGGCTGCTCACCACGGACCGGCTCCTGGTGCGCGTCCGCGACAGCGGGTCCGGAGCGCGGCTGGCCCCCGGGTCGCTGGACATCGGCCACGCCGGGCCGGAGGACCGCGGTCGTGGACTCGCGCTGGTCGACCGGCTCAGCGACGCCTGGTCCGCCGACACCCATCGGGCCGGCACGCAGGTCACGGCGACCCTGATGCGCGGCGACCGCTGAGGCCTCCGGATCGGCGGGCAGCGCGCCCGCTCCTCGTCGAGGCAACCCCCGGTCCACGCCTGGGCTACCGTGAGTCCGTGGCCCTCGCTCAACGTCTCAACGTGGCCGCGCGAGGGCCGGCCGACGCCAGAACCATCGTGTTCGTGCACGGCTTCGGATGCGGTCAGGACATGTGGCGCCACGTCGCGCCCGAGTTCGAGCGCGACCACCGGGTCGTCCTCTTCGACCTTCCCGGCTCCGGCGAGGCCGACGCATCAACGTACGACACGATCCGGCACGGGCGCCTCGAGGGCTACCGCGACGACATCATCGCGTTGCTCGACGAGCTCGACCTGCATGCGGTCGTCCTCGTCGGCCACTCCGTCTCGGCGATGATCGCCGTGCTCGTGCAGATCGCGCGCCCGGACCTGGTGGAGCGCCTGGTGCTCGTCACGCCCTCCGCCCGCTACCTGAACGACGTCGACTACGTCGGCGGCTTCGGTGAGGCCGACATCGACGAGCTGCTCGACCTCATGAGCCGCAACCACCTCGGCTGGCAGGACCCTCTCGCCGCCCTGGTCGCCGGCTCGGACTCCTCGGCGGTGAAGGACGAGCTCGAACGGGTCTTCTGCCGGACCCGCCCGGAGATCGCGGCCGAGTTCGCCGCCGTCACGTTCCGCGGGGACAATCGCGCCGACCTCCCCCACGTCTCCGCGCCCACCCTGGTCCTGCAGTCCCGTGAGGACTCAGTCGCTCCGCTGACCGCCGGCCTGTACGTCAAGGAGGCAGTGCCGGACTGCGCGTTCGAGATCCTCGAGACCCGGGGGCACTGCCCGCAGCTCAGCGTCCCGCACGAGACCGCCGCCGCGATCCGGCGCTACCTCGACGTCTCCGTCAACAGTCGGACGGCATGACGGCAGACGACGACGGCGCCGGCTCCGCCGGGCGCGAGCCGCACGAGGACTGCCTCGCGCTCTTCGAGGACGCGCCGTGCGGCTACGTCCTCACCGACCCGACCGGCATGATCACGGCCGCGAACGCCGAGTTCCATCGGATGGTCGGACTCGCGCGGGGGGAGCTGGTCGGCCGGCGGACGCTCGCATCTCTGCTGCCGGTCGGGGCGCGGATCTACCTCGAGACGCACCTGCTGCCGGTCCTCGAGCACGACGACGCCGTACGCGAGGTGTCGCTCGACCTGCTCCGCCCGGACGGCGTCCGGGTCCCCGTGCTCCTCAACGCCACCACCACGGCCAACGCCGAAGGCGTCCGAGACCTGTCCCTGCGGGCGGTCTTCATCGAGACGAGCGACCGGCACCGCTACGAGCGAGACCTGCTCACCGCCACCCAAGCGGCCGAGGAGGCACGCCGCGAGGCGGCCCGGCTGGCCCAGACGCTGCAGAGGACGCTCATCCCGCCGGCCCCGCCGGAGATCGAGCACCTGAGCATCGCCGCCACCTACCGGCCCGCGGGCGACGGCAGCACGGTCGGTGGCGACTTCTACGACATCTTCCAGCTCGGCCCGGCCAGCTGGGTGATCGCGCTGGGCGACGTGAGCGGGAAGGGCGTGGAGGCCGCAGCCGTCACCTCGTTCGTGCGCTACACGCTCCGCGCCCTCGCCATCGAGCATCCCGACCCCGCCGAGACCCTGCGCCTCCTGGACCGCGCGCTGCACGCCCACGAGACCGCCCACTACTGCACGCTCGTGCTGGCTCACCTCGGCCGCACGGCGGACCGGTGGACGATACGCCTCAGCCTCGCCGGCCACCCGCCGGCGCTCATCCGGCAGCCCGACGGCACGGTGCGCGAGCTCGGGATCTACGGGAGCCCGATCGGGCTGCTCGACGGGCCGGAGTTCCACACGGTCAGCCACGAGCTCGGCGACGAGACGATCACGCTCTACACCGACGGCGTCACCGAGGCACGGCATCGCCGCCTGCTCTACGGCGAGCGCCGCCTCGGCGATCTCATCGCGTCCCTGCCGCACGACCCTGTCGAGATCACGGAGGGCATCGCCAACGCCGTCCTCGACTACCAGGGCGGCGACGCCAGCGACGACATCGCGATCGTCACCCTGCGGGCCACACGCTGAGCGCTGAGCGGCGAGCCCCTCAGCGAGGCGGCCGGTAGAGCTCCGCGACGACGTCGTCGATGCCGGCTCCGCCCTGCTCGACCGGCTCCATGTAGAGGCGGGCCGACGCGATCCTGCCGTCACGCACGGTGGCGACGATGACCCCCCGCATCGCGAAGGCGGACCCGTCGACGTGGTGTCCGCTCCAGTCGACCTCCCCCCACTCGACCTCCCCGTCGATGCACGAGGCGACAAGCTCGCCCCGGAAGTCCGGGACGCCCGCGAAGACCGCGGTCCAGTTCTCGAGCACTTGGGCACTGCCGACGAAGGCACGGCCGGGGTGGGCCGGCTGGTCGCTGCGGTAGTCGTCGGCGAAGAGCGCCGCAAAGCCCTCAGCGTCGTGGGAGTTCTGCGCCGCCGTCAGGCGCTCGAGGATGCCGCCCATGGGTCGAACGTAGAACGCTTCTGCGGTCGCCGCCAGTAGGTGGGCCGCGTCGGCCCTAGCGGCTGACCCGACCGACGAGCGCCAGGAACTCGGCCCGCGACGCCGGGCTCTCCTTGATCACGCCTCGCAGCGACGACGTCGTCGTGCTGGACCCCGGCGCTCGAGCGCCTCGCAGCGTCATGCAGGTGTGCTCGGCCTCGATGACCACGCCCACGCCCCGGGGTCGCAGGTGCTCGTCGAGGTGCGACGCGATCTGGGTGGTCAGACGCTCCTGGGTCTGGGGCCGGCTCGCGAAGTGCGCGACGACGCGGGCCAGCTTGGACAGCCCCACGATCCGCTCGGCCGGTAGGTAGGCGACGTGCGCCCGGCCGACGAACGGCAGGAGGTGGTGCTCGCACACGGACTGCATCGGGATGTCGCGCACGAGCACCATCTCGTCGTACTCCTGGGCGTTCTCGAACGTCGTCATGTCGAACTCGTCCGGGGTGAGCAGCTCGGCGTACGCGGCTGCAAGCCGGCGCGGCGTCAGCGCCAGGTCCGGCGTCGCCGGATCGTCAGGGTCGATGCCGAGCGCCCGCATCATCGCGCCGGCGGCCTCCGCGGCCGCATCGAGGTCACGGACTGTCCCGGGTGGGTGCACGCGCGTCCGACCGGTGATCGACGAGACGGAGGCACTCATGGTCGGGCCTTCTTTCAGAGAGACGACGTTCTCCGATAGAACACCTCCGACAGTCTTACGTCAAGATGTCTCTCTTTTAGAAGTGGGTGACGGCGCCCGCCCGGCCGTCGCCAGCCGCGCCGTCGCCACGACGTCGGCGCTGGCGAGTGTGAGTGCCACTGCGGCACTGAGCCTCGCGACACGGGCGTGTCCCGGATCGACGGCCGCGAGGAGCACCATGGACGCCGCGTGCGTCGTCTCGACGGCGGCGTCGGCCCATCCCGCGCGGAGGCGAGCAGTCCGGCCCCGCCTCGCCACGACTCCCCCGAGGAGCCCCTGCAGCAACCAGCGACCGCCCAGCAGCCTGGTCGCGACCACGGTGACCTCGCTCGGCGTGCCGTCGAGGGCCAGAGCGGGCGCGCGTGGTCTGAGCAGCAGTGCCGCCCCGAGAGCCATGCGCGCGGCGTCGGCCACCCTCATCCGCGGGTCACCCCGCCGTCTCCTCTAACCACGGGTGATCAGCACTGCGATCCTCTGCCGCACGAGGGCGGAGGTGCGGACGGCCGCCGCGACGGGTGAACCGGCGTTGCTGGTGCGCTCCCGGCCGCGCGGGCGACGTCCGGGACGTCGGGCGACGCCGCTGAGGGGCGCGTGATCATGGGTGCTGAACGGAGAACCCGCCGTCATGACATCTCCTGCGTGAAAGGTGCCGCGACGCCACTTCTCGACGTCTCCGCGACGAGCCTCGATCGGGCGCGTCGCACTTCAGCCGGTAACCGGGTGGAGCCCGAGACATGCGGCTATGGCGTCGAAGGCGTGGCTGATGCCGTGGCAGGGTCGGGGTCGCCACCTGACGTCGCCGGGACTCCGTCCGTCGCCGCCGCCGTCGCCCCACCCGTCGGGTCAGGCGCCGGCGAGCTGGTCGGGCCCGGCTGGCCGGCGTCCGAGGTGCCCGGTGACGCGGGCATGTCGCTCGAGCCGTCGGAGGGGTTGCCGGACGGGTCCGGCACGCCGCTCGCCGACGGTTCGGCACTGCTCGGGGGTGACGCCGACGCCGACGCCGACGGCGTGAGCGTCGGTGTCGGTGTCGTGCCCGGCTGCACCGGTGGTGCGTCGCCCAGGATCGCGACGATGTCCGCCTTGAATCCGTCGAGCCGGGCTGAGATCTCCGACAGCGAGTAGGACGTGATCGTGCTGCCGAAGGCGAGCAGCTGGCTCCAGACCTGACCCAGCGCCAGCAGCTGCTCCTGCCCCGGCGCCTTCGACACCGAGAGCACGAGCTGGCTGGCGATCGCGGCGGTGATGCAGCGGTAGCACTGGTAGTTCGCGGCCACCGCCAGGTTCTGGGGCACCACCACCTGGGCGTTGTTCATGATGAGGACGACCTGGAAGGCGACGGCGACCGTGACGCAGTTGGAGCACGAGGCATAGGCGTCGGCCTCGTTGACGTTGCGCACCTCGTTGGCGGTCGCCCAGACGAGCGCGAAGGCGACGTCGTACGTCGTGCTGTTGTCGGCGGTGTTGACCGCCGCGGCCTGGTTGTCGCCAGCGGCGGGTGGCAACGGCTGGTTGAACGGGAACACCCAGGGGTCCGCCAGGTCCCCCTGAGCCGGCGCCTTGCCCGTGCCGCCGGCCGGGACGAGGACGAGCGCGAGGTCGGGGTGCGACCTGGTCGGGAGCGCCTGGCCGGCCTGGAAGGTTGCGGGCATGGGCGTTCCGGCGGCGAGCCGCGTACGGGCCGCCGTGCCGGTCGGGCGCACCGCCGGTCCGGTGACGTCGACCGCGCTTCGCGCAGCCTGAGCACCGGGGAGGACGGCGGTGAGCAGACCCTTCTCCCCCGGCGTGATCGGCCGGTAGCTGCCGGGCCGCGGCGCCCATGCGAACGCCAGTCCGGTCACGAGCACCGAGACCAGCCCGACGGCCGCCGCGCGCCGACGGATGGATCCGCGGCTCCAGCTCGTCAGGCCGCGCGACCAGCGCAGGCCCAGCCGTCCGAGGATCAGCAGACCGCCGAGCACGGGCAGCACGACCGCCAGCACCTGGAGGGCGTTAGCGACGACCTCGAGGGGTCCCGCGGTGTGCCAGGCGTCCCCGACGGCCGCCGTGCGCTCCTGCAACGAGGCCCAGGCCGTCCCGAGCACTCGGGGCAGCGACGTCACCATGGCGAGGAGCATGAATGCCATCATCGGAACCGTGATCAGGACCCAGGCGGTGATCACGGCGCGGGCCCACGGCTTCAGGACGCGGTTGTGGTCGTCCGACCACCGGTGCGGCAACAGCCCGAGCAGTGTCGGACGGATCCGGTGGTAGAGGTCGGGGACGCCGGTCAGGTCGGCCAGCAGGTGGTAGCCGTCGAAGCGCAGCATCGGCATGAGCTGCTGCACCATCTGCAGCGTCTGGGTCGCGACCAGGAGCAGGACGGCGTCCCAGCGGGTGGCGTACCACCAGCCGAAGGTGAGCACCACGACGATCGCGTTGAAGTAGAGGCCGCCGAGGTCGGTCCGGACGCGGCCGCGTCGTCCCAGCCGGTAGCTGTCGGTGACGTCGGTGTAGAACGCCGGCCAGACGAGGTAGATGCCGGCCCCGATCACGCCCGGGTCGGCTCCGCCGTACCGCGCGGCCGCCGCGTGCCCGAACTCGTGGAAGCCGCCCGAGAGCACTGTCACCACGAACACGAGGAGCAGCAGCTCGGGCCGGTGGAAGGCGTCGTACGCCGCGGGCGCGAGGCCCTGCTGGAAGAAGACCCACCAGGTGATGGCCAGGAACGCGGCCATGACGACCGCCATCACGGCCGGCCGGAAGAGGATCCGGAACGGGTCGGTCAGCCGACGCGTGGTGGCCGGGTCCGTCGCGGCGTACTTGAGCTTGAGCGCGAGCAGAGGGTTCGCCCTCTTGAGCGCCGGCTCCGAGCCGTCCGCCAGCTTGAGCAGACCGAGGGGCCGCAGGTGCTCCTGGACCAGGGTCGCGACCATGTCGGCCGTGATCTCCCTGCGCATGCCGTCACGCACGACGTCGGCGATCTCGGCGCAGGTACGACGTCCGTCGGCCGAGTCCAGCACCGCATAGAGCAGGGGCGTGACCTGCAGGGTCTGCCCGTCGCCGCGGCGCACGAGCGCCGGTGGGGTCCGGTAGCCGGACCCCACCATCTCGCCGAGGAGCTGGAGGTCGTCGGCGCGCGCAGGCGCGTCGGCGACGATCGTGGTCACTGCGACGCGGTCTCCGGGCTCGGTGCGGCCTGAGCGTCACCGCTCGCCGGAGCGTCCGGCGTGGCCGGTGCGTCCGAGGCCGGGGCCGGCTCGACCGCAGGCGGAGCGTCAGCGCCCGTCGGCGCGGAGCCCTGGTCGATGGCCGACGTCTGGTCCGACGTGGCATCGGCCGTCCCGGTGATGGACTGGTTGATGATGGCGTCCTGCTGCGCGACCGCCGTCGCGTTCGAGTGGTCGGAGAGGATGTTCGCCGAGACCGCCCCGTCGATCGGTGCCGCCACGTTGGCGTTGGCCGCGACCGCACCGTTGATGGGGGCGGCGAGGTCGGCGTTCAGGTCCACGTTGACATCGACGTTGAGGAGGTTGCCCTTCAACAGGTCGCCGGTGTCGACGTTGTTCCCGACGTCGTTCAACACCTGACCGACCGTCCCGACGACCTGGCCCGTGGCGTCCAGCACCTGCCCGGTGAGCGGGTCGAGCGCCCCGACGACATTGCCGGCCGAGTCGACGACGTTGCCCGTGTCGCCGTCGAGGGTGCCGACGACGTTGCCGGCGGCGTCCAGGACGGACGTGCCGTCCACGAGGTTCGTGACCGAGCCGATGATGGCGCCGCTCGGGTCCACCACCAGGCCGGTGGCGTGGTTGAGCGTGCCGACGACGTGGCCGGCGGAGTCGAGGACCGATCCGGTCGAGTCGTCGAGCGTTCCGATGATGTGACCGGTCGAGTCGACAACGACTGCTCCGTCGACCGGCGCGACTCCGGCGAGGTCGGTGGCGTCCGGGGCCCCTGAGGCGCCGTCGGTCGTCGTCGCGGCCGGGTGGTCGACGCCCGCGGTGTCGGCGGGTGCCACGTGTGCCCCACCCGCGGCGGTGTCCGTCTGGTCGATCGAGTTGTCCTGGAGTCCGTGGGCGATGGCATCGGCGTCCACCGTCTGGTTGATCGCGACGCCCTGGTCGGCCAGGGCCTGCGAGGTGGAGTCGTCCGACAGGAGGTTCGCGCTGACCGCGGCGTCGATCGGCGCCACGATGTTCGCGTTGAGGGCCACAGCCAGGTCGATCGGTGCGGCGCCGTCGATCGCCAGGTTCACGTCGGCGGCGAGATCGAGGATGGAGACGACCTCCTTGTCGGGAAGGGCGGTCACCCCCTCGGCCGCGAGCTCCTCGGGCGTGAACGGTACGAGCTCATCGCTGCTCATCGGATCTCCTTCTCGGGCGCCGGGTCCATGTCGGATGCTGCCCGCCGGACCACCGCCTCGCTGCGTGGCGTGGCACCCCTCGGTCATCGGAACCCCAGGCCTGTCCGCCCGAGGTGACTACCCCGTCGCTCGTACCCGATGGCGTGGGACACATTCCTCGTCGGCCGCGGCCG
>NZ_BAAAPB010000005.1:139185-244724 GCF_039530925.1 Nocardioides panacihumi
TGTCAGTCGGCGACCACCGCCTTGAGCACGTCGACCTTGGCCGCCACCCGTGCCGGACCGACCGCGGCCAGCACACCGGCGACAGCCGCCACCACCAGGTAGATGACGATCTGTGCCACGGGGACCGAGACGGACTTGATGCCCTCGTCCTTGAGCACCTGCGAGAGGGCCAGTCCGATGCCGATCCCGAGGACCGCCCCGCTCACCGCGCCGATCAGCGAGATCACCGCCGACTCCCAGCGGACCATCGCCCGGACCTGTCCGCGGGTCATGCCGACCGCTCGGAGCAGACCCAGCTCGCGGGTGCGCTCGAAGACCGACAGGGCCAGCGTGTTGACGATCCCCAGCAGGGCGATCAGCACGGCCAGCGCCAGCATCACCGTGACCAGCGTCAGCAGGCCGTCGATGAAGCCGCTCGCGAACTTCTGGTAGCCGCCACGGTCGAGGACCTGGGCGTCGGGGTGGTCCGCGAGAGCCCTGTCGATGGCGTCCTGGACCTGACCGGCGTCCGCGCCGTCCTTCAGCGTCACCAGGGCGGTCGCCACGAGCTGCGGGCCGGCGAGCGCACGTTGCTCGGCGATGCTGATCACGTAGTCGTCGCCGATCCAGCCCTTGGAGTCGTACACCCCCACGATCCGCAGGGTGTGGTCACCGCTCTGGGCGAACTGCGCCTGGACTCGGTCGCCCAGACCCCAGCCGTGCGCCGTGGCGGCCGACTTCGAGACGACGACGCCGTCCTTGCCGAGGTCCGCGAACGAGCCCTGCGAGACGTCGAGGTTCATCACGTCATCGACGTTGCTCGGGTCGACCGCCGAGTAGCTCGCCGGCGTACCGGCGAAGTGTGCCTCTCCCCAGCCGTTCGCCGAGACCTGCGCGACTCCGTCCACAGCGGCGACCGCACCGACGACGGAGGGGCTGAACCCCGGGGCCGCCGCGCTCGACGGCGCGATGTACAGGGCCGCGTCCGTGCGGTCCGCCAGCACGTCGCCGAAGGACGCCTTCAGCGAGGAGGCGAAGACCCCCATGCTGACGACCAGGGTGAGCCCGATCATGAGCGCCGCCGCCGTGGCGGAGGTGCGACGCGGGTTGCGTGTCGCGTTCTGCCGCGCGAGCTCCCCCGGCATGCCGCGCAGCCTCAGCGGCGTGGCGATGGCGGCGGCCAGCGGTCGTACGGCGAGCGGCAGAGCCACCAGGACGCCCACCATGGCGGCGAGCAGGCCCAGGCCGAACACCTTGAAGGGTGCGTCGCCGTACAGCGACCAGAGCATCCCGCCCACACCTGCGCCGAGCACGGACAGGCCGACCAGACCGCGCACCAACGACGCCTTCTCGGCGCCGGGCGCGGACTCGCGCAGCGCCTCGATCGGCAGCACCCGGGTCGCCCGGCGGGCAGGCACGAGGGCCGCGACCACCGTGACTCCGGTGCCGACCAGGAACGACGCCCAGATCGCGGACGCCGGCACCTGCAGCGCGGTGAACGGCAGGGCGAGCCCGACCACGTCCATGAGCGCCTTGAGGCCCTTCGCCACGGCGATGCCGAGCCCGATGCCGGCCGCGGATGCGACCAGACCCAGGACGAGCGCCTCGAGCAGCAAGCTGCCCAGGACCTGGCGTCGGCGGGCGCCGATCGCGCGGAGCAGAGCGATCTCCCGCGAGCGCTGGGTGACCGTCATGGTGAAGGTGTTCCAGATGATGAAGGACCCCACGAACAGAGCGATCGCGGCGAAGACGCCGAAGACGATGCCCACGATCTTGAAGTTCGACTTGGTCGCCTCGGAGTTCTCCTGGGCGACCGCGGCGCCGGTCACCGCCTCGGTGCCCGACGGGATCACCGAGGAGAGCCGGTGCGCCAGCTCGGCCTGGCTGACGCCGGGCTCCGCACTGACGTCGATGCTGTCGAACTGGCCGGGTGACCCGAGCACCTGCTGGGCGGTGGCGGTGTCGAAGTAGGCCGACGTCGTCCCGCCGAGGTCCTTGATGCCGTCGCCGTAACCGACCGTGCCCACGACCGTGAACTCGCGGGTCGGACCCTGGAACAGCACCTTGATGTCGGAGCCGAGCGAGATGTGGTGGTCCTCGGCGCTGGTGGCGTCGATGACGACCTCGTGCGACCCGTGCGGGGCGTGCCCGGAGAGGAGCTCGACCTGGCCACGCAGCTCGTCGTCAGCCGGCATCGAGTAGCCGTTGGTGGGCGCGCCGCCGTTGGTGGTGACCGCCCGGCCGTGGGTGTCGGTCAGCAGCGCGTAGCCGCTGACCGAGCCCTCGGCGGCACGGACGCCGTCGACCTGGCGGACGCGGTCGAGCACCGAGGCCGCGATCGGCCCGCGGTCCGTGCCGACACCCTCGGTCGAGGTGTACGGCGCGTGCGTGCGGACCACCGCGTCGGTGCCGGAGGAGATCTTGCCGAAGAGCATGTCGAACGCGATCCCCATCGTGTTGGTGAGGATGAGCGTGCCGGCGAGGAGCGCGACGCCCAGCGCGATCGACGCCGTCGTGAGCAGGAGGCGCAGCTTGTGCGCCACCATGCTGCGGAAGGTTGCGGTCAACATGGGTCAGTCCCCCAGGTGCTTCATGTAGTCGAGGACGTCGTCGGCCGAGGGGGCGAGCATCTCGTCCACCAGGTGGCCGTCGGCGAGGAAGAGGACCCGGTCCGCATACGAGGCGGCGGCCGGGTCGTGGGTGACCATGACGACCGTCTGACCGAGGTCGTCGACGGCCGTGCGGAGGAACTGGAGCAGCTCGGAGCCGGAGCGGGAGTCCAGGGCACCCGTCGGCTCGTCCGCGAAGACGATCTCGGGGCGGGACGCGAGGGCGCGAGCGGCGGCGACCCGCTGCTGCTGGCCTCCGGAGAGCTGCGACGGGCGGTGGCCGAGTCGACCGGTGAGGCCCACGGTCTCGACGATCGAGGCCACCCAGTGCGGGTCGGGCCGCCGTCCCGCGATCCGCATCGGGAGCACGATGTTCTCGGCAGCCGTCATGGTGGGCAGCAGGTTGAAAGACTGGAAGATGAAGCCGATCCGGTCGCGCCGCAGGGTGGTGAGCGCCTTGTCCCGGAGCGCGGTGATCTCCGTGTCGCCGAGGTGGACCGTGCCTGACGTCGGGCGGTCGAGTCCGGCGAGCAGGTGCAGCAGCGTCGACTTGCCCGAGCCGGACGGACCCATGATCGCGGTGAAGCGACCACGGTCCAGTCCGACGCTGACGTCGTCGAGCGCCGTCACGACGGCCTCGCCGGCGCCGTACCGCTTGCTGAGGTGCTCAGCGCGGGCGGCGACGTCCGCACCGGCGGGGGCGCCGACGCGATCGAGGGCGGTCGTGGTGGTGATGGGGGTCATGGCGGTTCTCCTTGTCGGGTGACCCTCCGATCGGAGGGCATGTGACGAGGACACCGCGACCGGGTGGCAGCGGGCGATCGGGCTGAGCGCAGGGCCGCGGGCGCTGGCCGCCTGCCGAGATGGGCTGCCCGTGCGGCTGTCCTCACCGCACGGTTCGGGTTTCCTCCTCCCCCACAGCCCGCCGAGCGCGCAGACTGCAGACATGACCCCGCTGCGGTGGCGCCGGCGCTCCCGACGCGAGCTGCTCGCGATCGTCGTGGTCGCGGGAGGGCTGACGGCGTTCGTAGCGGTCGTGTACGTCGTGGTGGTGCTCGGCGGCGGAGCGCTGATCGGCCGCGCGTCGAGCCCGAGCCTGCTCCTCTCGGTGGTCGCCACGGCGATCGTCGCCGTCGCGTTCGACCCCGCCCAGAGGCGGCTCGAGCGGTGGGCGACGCGGGTGGTGCTCGGCGGTCGCCCGTCGCCGTACGACGTCGTGCGGAGGTTCACCCAGACGCTGGCTGGCCAGCATCCCGACCGTGAGCTGCCCGAACGGATGGCGCGGGTGCTCGCCGAGGGCATCGGCGCCGAGTCGGCGCAGGTGTGGGTGGACATGGACGACCACGGCGCGCTCGCTGCCACCTGGCCGCCGGCGCACGTGCCCGCCCCCGGTTCGGTGGCGCGCCGGATGCCGGTGCTGCACGGCGGCCAGAACCTCGGCGCTCTCGTCGTGCGTGAGCGCCCGGGTGTGCCGTTCACGCCGGTCGAGGAGCGGCTCTTCGCCGGACTCGCCGACCAGGCGGCGCTGGTGCTGCGTGGCGCCCGCCTCCGCGCCGAGCTGGAGCAACGACTGGCCGTCCTCGCCACCCGGGCCGAGGAGCTCCGGGTCTCTCGTGAGCGGCTGGTCGATGCCCACGACGCCGAGCGCCGACGGCTGGAGCGCGACATCCATGACGGCGCCCAGCAGCACCTCGTCGCGCTGGCCGTCAACCTGCGCCTCGCCGGCACCCTCGCGGCACGCTCGTCCGAGCGCGCGGACGCCCTGCTGGCCGAGCAGGAGCAGGCCGCCGCCGACGCGATCGGCACGCTGGTCAGGCTCGCGCGAGGCATCTACCCAGCCGAGCTCGAGGTCGCCGGGGTCGCGGCGGCTTTGAGGGCCGCCGTCGCAGCGTCGGAGTCGGGAGTCGAGGTGCACGCGACAGACGTGGGCCGCTACGCGTCGCCGATCGAGGCGACGGCGTACTTCTGCTCCCTGGAGGCGCTCCAGAACGCCGCCAAGCACGCGCACGCGTCCTCGACCCGTGTCGAGCTCGTGGGGACCGACGACGCGCTCGAGATCGTCGTGGTGGACGACGGGCGCGGCTTCGACCCGCGCATCGGCAAGACCGGCACCGGGCTGACCAACATGCGCGAACGCGTCGAGTCCGTCGGAGGCGTGCTCACCGTCAGCTCCGCCCCGGGACTCGGCACGCGGGTCAGAGCGGTGCTACCCGCCTCCGCTCCCGCCGGATCGGCGGTCTGACGTGCGCCCCGCCCGCGTCGCCCGCGGTCTCGCGTGGCTCACCGTGGCACTCGTCGTCGCGGACGTGGTGGTCGCGTCGCACGCCGTGTCGTTGACGTCGGAGACGGCGATCGCCGTGCACGGCTTCCCGTTCATCCACGGCGCGGTCGTCGGCTCTGCCGTGATGGGCACGCTGATCATCTCCCGCTACGAGCGGCATCCGATCGGCTGGCTGCTGACCGTGGTGGGTGCGGCCGGAGCGGTCTCGCTCGTCTCGGAGGCCTACGCCTTCTGGGTCCAGGAGAACGACGGGCCCGGCCCGGCCGCGCTCGGCGGCGTCGCGGCGTGGATCGCGACGCTGTTCGGAGGCCAGGTCGTCCTCGCCGGCATCGCCCTGATGTTCCTGCTGGCTCCCGACGGTCACCTGCTCTCGCGCCGCTGGCGGTACGCCGCCTGGCTGACCACGGCGGGCGCACTGCTGTGCATGCTCGCCATCCTCTCCGTGCCCCCCGCCAGGTTCCAGCTGGTGACCGCCGAGGCGGAGATGGGGCCGGCGCGACGCCTCGCCCTGTCGATCGGTTTCCTCTCCATCCTCGCGGGCCTCGTCCTGTCACTCGTCTCGATGCTGGTCCGGCTGCATCGCAGCCGCGGCGAGCAGCGTGACCAGCTCCGGCTCATCGCGCTGGCGGCGGCGCTGCCGACCGTCGGGGTGCTCTGGCTCCTCCTGGTGCAGAGCACGAACGGCGGCGACCAGACCTGGACGGCCGCGCTGCCGCTCTTCGTGTCGTACTTCCTGATGCCGATCCTCTTCGCCGTCGCCGTGCTGCGCCACCGGCTCTACGAGCTCGACGTGATCATCAATCGCACCGTCGTGGTGGTCGCGGGATTCGCCTTCGCCGCGCTCGGCTACACCGCCCTCGTGGTGGCGTCGGGCCGCTGGGTGGAGGACACCGGCAGGGGGTTCTGGCTCTCCCTGCTCGCCACCGCGCTGGTCGCGCTGGCCTTCCAGCCGCTGCGCCGCAGCGTCGTCCGGCTGGCGAACCGACTGGCCTACGGGCCTCGCGCCCAGCCGTACGAGGCCCTGGCCGACTTCAACCGCCGCCTCGCCGACGCGCCCGGCCCCGGGGACCTGATGCCGGCGGTCGCCGAGAGCGCGGCCCGGGCGGTGTCGGCGAGCGGCGCGCTCGCGGAGCTCGAGGTCCCGGGTGGCGAGCCGTTGCGTGGCACCTGGGGCACGGCCGCAGGGCCGTGGGACCACGCCGTCCCCGTGCGCCTGGGCGAGCGCCAGCTCGGCACGATCGCCGTCGCGGTCCCTCGGGGTCGCGAGCTCGGCCCCGTCGATCACGCCGTCCTGGAAGCCGTTGCGCAACAGGCGGCGATGGCGTTCCGCAACACGGTCCTCGCCAGCGAGCTCGCGGACCGGGTGGACGAGCTCGACCGCACCACGCGGCAGCTGGCCGAGTCGCGGCTGCGCCTGGTCGAGGCCGACGACGCGGCCCGGCGCGGGCTCGAGGCGACGATCGCGCGGGACGTGCTGCCGCTGATCTCCGACCTGCCGGCCCGGATCGCGCGCGTCAGGGCCACGGTGGCGTCGGGTGGGCCCGCGACCGGCATCGACCCGCTCGTCGCCGACACGAACACCGCGCTGAGCGCGTTGCGTGACCTCAGCCGCGGCGTCTTCCCCTCCCAGCTGGCCAGGTCGGGGCTCGAGCCGGCCGTTCGCTCGCTGCTGGCTCGCGCCGCGCGGTCGGCCACGTTGGAGTGCGACGGCGTCGCTGGACACCGGTTCCCTCCTCGTGTCGAGGCGGCGCTCTACTTCTGCTGCGCCGAGGCCGTGCGCTCCGGCGAGCACGTGACGTCGCTGTCGCTGGGGGTCGACGGTCCCGACGTGCGACTGCGGATAGAGAAGGTCGACCCGCACGGGCTCGACCTCCCGACGATCACGGACCGGATCGGTGCGGCCGGCGGGGACGTGGTCGTCCGGGACGGCGTCCTGCTCGTCTCCGTCCCGGCGTCAGCCGCGGTCGAGGAGTCGCCCGCGACCCTCCTGCCACGCGGCTGAGAGCCGGTCCGGTCCGAGCTCGGCCTTCGGGAGGTACGCCGCCGCGCCGCTGCCCTCGATGTCGACCTGGTCGACGTCGTACGTCGAGAGCAGGAGGACCACCGGTCCGTCCCGCCGCCCCGCCAGCCGACGAGTGGCCTCCACGCCGTCGAGGCCGGGCAGGTTGACGTCCATCAGCACGAGGTCGGGACGCAGGTCGTCGACCGCGTCCAGCGACTCCTCGCCGGTCGTCGCGGTGCCGACGACCCTGAACCCGTCGGTGGCCTCGACCACCGCAGCCATCGCCCGCCGGTAGGGCTCCTGGTCGTCGACGATCAGCACTCGGACGTCCACGTCGACCACCTCCTCCCCCGCATCCTGTACGCCTGCCGGGCGATCCGTCGCGGGGGCTGGCCACACGCTCGGGGCGGACGACCGCCCACCTGCCGCCACGTCACCGGACACCTCCGGTGGCCTCCAGGTACGCCAGGACCGCCATCACGCGTCGGTTCACGTCGGCCTCGTTGGCCAGGCCGAGCTTCTGGAAGACCGACCCGACGTGCTTCTCGACCGCCCGCTCGCTCATGAAGAGCACCTTCGCGGTGGAGGAGTTGCTCCGGCCGCCGGCCAGCTCTCGGAGGACCTCGAGCTCGCGATCGGTGAGGCCGCGGAGCGCGGAGCCGACGTCCTGGTTCTTCCGGCGCAACAACCCCTCGACGACCTTCGGGTCCAGCGCCGACCCGCCCCGCGCCACGTCGTGCAGGGCACGGACCAGCTCGTCGACCTCTGCGACGCGCTCCTTGAGCAGGTAGCCCAGCCCCTCCACGCCGTCGGACAGCAGCTCGAGGGCGTACTCCTCCTCGACGTACTGCGACAGCACCACGACACCCGTGCCCGGGAAGTCCGAGCGGATCCGCTTCGCCGCGTCGATGCCCTCGGTGGTGAACGTCGGTGGCATCCGGATGTCGGTGAGCACGGCGTCCGGCCGGTGCAGCGCCACGGCCCGCATGAGCGCGTCGGTGTCGGCCGCGGTCTCCACCAGGTCGACCTCGGCCGCCTCGGCGAGCAGGCCCGCGACGCCCTCCCGCACGAGGTAGTTGTCGTCGGCGAAGACGACGCGCACCGTCATGGGCACACTGTAGAGCGCGCGGCGCCGGGGGCCGTCACCTTCCGTTCTGCTCGATCGGGACCTCGATCGGGACCTCGAACGGTGGCGGGTCCGTGAACGCCGGGAGAGCGCCGTCGACCGCCTCGTCGACCGCCTCGCCGGCCGGCGGCTCGGCAGGCGGCTCGGCTGCCGTCTGCACGCTCCGTCGCACGGGGGCCGGCTCGCCGGTGGCCACGGCCTCGAAGTAGCGCAGCATCTCCACCGGGAAGGGCAGCACCAGCGTCGAGTTCTTCTCGGCCGCCACCTCCACCATCGTCTGGAGCAGCCGGAGCTGGAGCGCGGCCGGTGTCGCCGACATCGCGTGCGCGGCCTCGGCCAGCTTCTTCGACGCCTGGAACTCGCCGTCCGCGGTGATGATCCGGGAGCGGCGCTCGCGCTCGGCCTCCGCCTGGCGCGACATCGATCTCTTCATCGTCTCGGGCAGCGCGACGTCCTTGATCTCCACCCGGTCGATCTCGATGCCCCAGGGCAGGGCCGGGCTGTCCAGCATGATCTCGAGGCCCTGGTTGAGGTGCTCGCGGTTGCACAGCAGGTCGTCGAGCTCGCTCTTGCCGATGATCGACCGCAGCGACGTCTGCGCGACCTGCGAGATGGCATAGGCGTAGTCCTGCACCTGGACGACCGCGAGCACCGGGTCGATGACCCGGTAGTAGACGACCGCGTCGACCCGCACGGTCACGTTGTCGCGGGTGATGCCGTCCTGGGCCGGGACGGTCATCGTCACGACCTGCATGTTGACCCGTCGCAACCGGTCGACGACCGGGATGAGGGCGGTGAGGCCGGGCTGCCTGACGTCCGGCAGGACCCGCCCCAGCCTGAAGACGACGCCGCGCTCGATCTGCTTGACGACGCGGGCACTCCCCGCGAACAGGAGGCCTGCGAGCAGGACCACGATCACCAGAATGATCAGCACCACGTCCATGGCGACTCCCTAGCGGGACGAGTTTCACATCAAGCGTACGCCGCTCGCACAGCCCCGGCTCAGCCTCGGCGCGGGCCGCGCGGCCGGCCATCACCCGCAGCGCCGGAGCCACTCACGAAGCCGGCGTGTGCCGCGAGCGGCACCATGCTCGGGACCAGCACGCGCTCCCAGGCGAGGGCCACGAGCAGCGCCGCACCGACCGACCCTTCGATGATCATCCAGCCGTTCGGGACGTGCAGCGAGGGGTCGAGCGGGGTGATCAGCCCGAGAGCGAGGACCAGAGCGACGAGGCAGCGCCGCGCGGTCTGCGGCAGCCGGCACATCGCCAGCAGCGGCAGGCACCACAGGAAGTACCAGTAGTTGGTCACCGGGCTGAGGACGGTGACCAGCAGCATCGCGACGCCGGCTGCGGTGAACGGCCCGCGGACGCCGCCAACGGGAGCGCGGGTCAGCAGCAGGGCGCAGCCGAGCACCATCAGGCCGACCCCGACGGCGTCCGCGACCGTCGCAGCGTCGGAGTGGAACAGCCAGCGCAGGTTCCGGCCCGCCTCGTAGGTGATCGAGAGCGGGGTGTGCAGCACGAAGGCGACGTGCATCGTCCTCACCCAGCCGACGCCCAGGCCGCTGACGATCCCGATGCCGGCGGCCGTGCCCAGCGCCACCGCCGCGACCCGGACCGCGGCCCAGATCCGGGGCCCGCCGCCGAGGGATCGCGCCGAGACCAGCGCCACTCCGAGCCCCGCGACGACGGCCGGCGCCTTCACCGCGGTCGCGACCCCGATGATCACGGCGCCGACGAGCCATCCGCGGGTCACCGTCGCCAGCAGCGCCGTCGCCACCAGACCGACGAGCAGCAGGTCCACATGGGCCCCGCCGACGCCGTCGGCGAGCACGAACGGGCTGGCGACCGCGAGCCACGACGCCTCGGCGGCGGGGAGTCCTGCCAGTCCGGCCAGTCGCGGCGCGGCGTACATGAGGAGGCCCAGCCCGACCATCGCGAGCGCCCGGTAGGCCAGCATCAGCAGCCACGGGCTGGACGTCACCTGGTCGACCGCGCCTCCCCAGAGCAGAGGCACGGGACCGTACGGCGCCAGGGTGTGACGCCAGCACAGGCAGACGGCCTGGACGATCGGCCCGTGCAGCACGGCGGGGGGCGTGACGTAGGGCGAGGCGCCGTGCCCCGTCAGGAAACCGTCCGCGGCATAGCTCCATGCATCGGCGCTGAACAGCGGGGGCGCGACCACAACAGGGACCGCCCAGAGCAGCGCCGCGCGGTGCACCGCGGCGACCGTCGCCTCGCGGCTGCGGACGGCCGATCCCAGCAGCAGCCAGGCGACGGTCAGCAGCGCGACGCCTGCGAAGCACAGGGCCGGCCCCCAGCGCTCGGCACCGGGCCAGGCCCTCAGGTCGCGCAGTGCGTCGAGGTGTCCGACCGTCCCGCCCGAGGGGATCTTGGCGTAGGAGAAGCCACCGGCGGCCATGCAGGCCGCTCCGAGCATGCCGACCGACGTCCGCAACCGCGCAGCCGTCCCGGCTCGAGCCCCGAACACGGTTCGACGCTAGGACTCGGGCATGAGCGGGAGATGAAGGCCGTCTCTTCATCCTCGCTTCACGACGCGCGTCGTAGCGTCCTGCGTCGGCGGGCCGTCCGGCACGCCGCGGAGAGGACGGGCATGCTCGCAAGTGATGGAACGGTCGTCGGAGGCCGGGTATCGGAACACTGGTTCCATGCGGTGAACCAGCTCGCCCGCCACACCGCCTGGGCCCACGAGCCGGCACGCCTCTACGCGACGTACGGCGTGGCGTTGTTCGCCGGTCTCCTCCTGCTGTCGTGGTGGCTCGCCCGGAGGAACGGCGATCTCCGCCCGGTCGCGGCGGCGCTGTGGGCACCGCTCGGAGTCCTGCTGGCGCTGTGGGTGAACCAGTTCCTGATCGCGTCCGTCGCCGAACCCCGCCCCTTCGCGGTGCTGCCCGACGCCCTCGTGCTGGTCCACCGCAGCGCGGACGCCTCGTTCCCCAGCGACCACGCGGTCATGGCCGGTGCGGTCGTCGCCGGCATCGCACTGGCCCACCGTCGGCTGGCATTGGCGGGTGGAGCGTTCGCTCTCCTGATGGCGTTCACCCGGGTCTACGTCGGGGCACACTTCCCCCTCGACGTGGCGGCCGGTCTCCTCGTGGGCGCAGCGATCGCCGTCGCGTCCTTCCTCGTGGTCTGGCCGCTGCTGCGCCGGGTCCTGACCGCGATGACACGTACGCCGCTGCGTCCGCTGCTCACCGCGACGTCCTCGGGCTCGACCCAGCGGTCGTAGTCCGGGACCCCCCACCTGAGGCATCGCCACCCCAGATTGTCGTCACGGACGTGAGACAGCGGCTGCTTCGCGATGAGCGAGCGCCAAGATCGGGGCATGCCGTCCGACGCCGTGGAGCCGACCTCGTGCCCAGACTGCGGGCACCCGGTCTATCGGCCGCTCGTGGTGCCGGTCCGTCATCCTCAGCAGTCGTGCCGCGCCCTCGGCCCGAGCACTGACGCGCACGGCCACGCGGCCCGGTGTGGCTGCGAGAACGTCGTCCATCGGCTGCCGACCGTGCGCCCTCGGCACCGGGTCGAGGCGTCGGGGCACACGGGGTGACCGGCTCCGCACGATGAATGGCGGGCCGTCGGCGAATCCCCCGATCGCCGACGACCCGCGAGCACTGGCCTCTCGGATCATCAGATGCTCGTTCATGAGAGTGCCACCGCAGTCGACGGCTTGTCTCGAAATCGGCGCGATCGGCCAGAAATTTGGAAATCCGGATCTCACCCGGCCCACGCTGCTCACCTGAATCGGGCGTACCGGGCTGGATGACCGCGGCGAGGATCATTGGTATGACGCAATCGGCAGCCCCCCTGCGGATCCGCGTCGCACGGTTGAGCTGGCTGAGCGCGATCATCGCGCTCGCGGCGGTGGCCCTGATCGTGCTGGCCGGGCTTCTCACGGCGTGGGAGACACCCGACCGGACGTTCTCGGCGGTCGTGCCTGTGCCGGTGAGGATCAGCTGGCCGGGAGTCGGCGCGCTCTTCGCTGCCGCGCTCCTGGCGGCCGCCGCCGTCATCGGCATCACCGCTCTGCAGACGGCGGCCGCCGCTCAGGTGCTCGGCAGGCGCGGTGGGCCACGGCAGCGCCACCGGCTCGGGCCCGAGGCCGCGCGACGAGCCCGCCTCACCCTCCTCACGCCGCCCGTGGTGCAGGCGCTCGGGATCGATGAGATCCCTGTGGCACTCCCCTCGGCACGGCCGGCGGTCGCCGCGTCCACCCGGCTCCGCTGCACGGTCCTGATCCCCGCTCACGACGAGGAGGCCGTGCTGGGCGCGACCCTCGCGTCCCTCGCCGCCCAACGCCGCCCACCCGACCACGTGGTGGTGGTCGCCGACAACTGCTCCGACGGCACCGTCGAGCTTGCCCGAGCGCACGGTGTGGATGTCGTCGAGACGGTCGGCAACACCGAGAAGAAGGCGGGCGCGCTCAACCAGCAGCTCGAGCGGCTCCTCCCGGATGCGGGGTCGTCCGACGTGGTCATGGTGATGGACGCGGACTCGACGATCTCGGCGGAGTTCCTCGAGGTCGCACTCGCGCTCCTCGAGCACGACGCGGACCTGATGGCGGTCGGCGGCCTGTTCTACGGCGATGACGACGCCGGTCTCATCGCACAGCTCCAGCGCAACGAGTTCACCCGCTACCAGCGCATCGTCGCGCGGCGTCGCAACCGGGTCTTCGTGCTCACCGGCACCGCGGCCGTCATGCGCGCCTACGCCCTGCGCGCCGTCGCCGACTCGCGCGGTGAGCTGATCCCCGGTCCCGCGGGCATGGTCTACGACACCCTCGCGATGACCGAGGACAACGAGTTGACACTGGCGCTGAAGACCCTCGGCGCGAAGCTCACCTCGCCGCCACAGTGCCGGGTCACCACCGAGGTCATGCCCCGCTGGCGCGACCTGTGGCGCCAGCGGCTCAGGTGGCACCGCGGCGCGCTGGAGAACATCGGGGTCTACGGGCTCACGCGGGCCACGACGCCGTACTGGGTCCAGCAGCTGGGCCTCGGCTACGGCGTGCTGGCGCTCTGGTCCTACCTGGCGCTGATGGTCATCACCCTGCTCGCCGCCGACACCATCCGGTGGTCGCCGTTCTGGGTGACCATCGGACTGGTGTTCGTCGTCGAGCGGCTCGTCACCGTCTGGGCCGTGGGCTGGCGCGGGCGGGCGATCGCCGCGCCGATCGTGATCGAGCTGGCGTACGCCATGTTCCTGCAGGTCTGCTTCGTCGTCTCGCTGCTCCAGATCGCCTCC
Source organism: Nocardioides panacihumi (assembly GCF_039530925.1). Lineage (NCBI taxonomy): Bacteria > Bacillati > Actinomycetota > Actinomycetes > Propionibacteriales > Nocardioidaceae > Nocardioides > Nocardioides panacihumi. The sequence goes on from NZ_BAAAPB010000005.1 coordinate 152,450, forward strand.
GGTCGCAAGGCCGGCTGGAACTACGTCCCCCGGTCGGCCGAGCAAGGGCTCGCGCCGGTGCTCCTGGCGCCGTACGCGATCACCTCGCTGGGGATCCTGCTCCCGACCTCGATCCTGTCGACCGACTGGTACCAGATCCTGTGCGTCTGGGTCGGCTTCAACACCCTGGTCTTCGCGGGGCTCAGCCTGCTCCAGATCCTGCCGCCGTTGCGCCGCGCAAGCCGTTCGCCCTGACGTCAGCGGGCGAGCGCGACGCGTTCGGCACCGATGGTGGTGTCGGCGCCGTGCCCGGTGTGCACCACGGTCTCGTCGGGGAGGGTGAGCAGCCGCGCCCCGATCGACTCCCGGATGAGGTCGGAGTCGGAGTAGGAACGTCCTGTCGCGCCCGGGCCACCCTGGAAGAGCGTGTCGCCGGTGAAGACGCAGCCGAGCTCGGGTGCGTAGAGGCACACCGCGCCCGGCGCGTGCCCGGGGGTGTGGAGCACGTGCAGCGTCGTGCCGCCGACTCTGATCTGCTGGCCGTCGGCCAGGTCCTCGTCCCAGCGCCGGTCAGGGTGGGTGAGCTCCCACACCGGCTGGTCGGCGGGGTGCAGCCAGATGGGGCCGCCGGTGGCCTCCCCCAGCGCGGGCGCGACGCGGACGTGGTCGTCGTGCGCGTGGGTGCAGACGATCGCCTTGACCGTGCGGTCGCCGACGACCTCGAGGATGTCGTCGACGCTGTGCGGGGCGTCGATGACGATGCACTCGGCGTCGTCCCCGACGACCCAGACGTTGTTGTCGACGTCGAACGTCTCGCCGTCGAGGCTGAAGGTGCCCGAGGTGACGCCATGGTCGACCCGCGACGTCACAGGATCACCACGCTGCGCAGGACGCCGCCGCTGTGCATGCGCTCGAACGCGGCCTCGACGTCGCCGATGCCGATCTCCTCGGTCACGAACGCGTCGAGGTCGAGCCGGCCCTGCCGGTAGAGGTCGACGAGCATCGGGAAGTCGCGGCTGGGCAGGCAGTCGCCGTACCAGCTCGACTTGAGTGCGCCGCCGCGCCCGAAGACGTCGATGAGCGGCAGGTCGGGCACCTTCATGTCCGGGGTCGGTACGCCGACCAGGACGACGGTGCCGGCCAGGTCGCGGGCGTAGAACGCCTGCTTCCACGTCTCGGGGCGACCGACCGCCTCGATGACCACGTCGGCGCCGTCGGCCCCCTCGTAGAACTCGGCCGAGATCCGCCTGATCTCCTCGACCGGGTCGACCTGCGAGGAGTCGACGGTGTGGGTGGCGCCCATCGTCGTGGCCGTCCGGAGCTTCTGGGCATCGATGTCTACCGCGATGATCGGGTTCGCTCCGACCAGCGCCGAGCCGGCGATCGCGGCGACGCCGACGCCGCCGCAGCCGATGACCGCCACCGACCTGCCGCGCGTCACGGCACCGGTGTTGATCGCCGCCCCGATCCCCGCCATCACGCCGCAACCCAGCAGGCCGACGGCCGCGGGCCGAGCCGAGGGGTCGACCTTGGTGCACTGGCCGGCCGCCACGAGCGTCTTCTCGGCGAACGCGCCGATGCCCAGCGCCGGGGAGAGCTCGGTGCCGGCGTCCGGTCCGTCGGCGAGCGTCATCCGCTGCTTCGCGTTGTGGGTGTTGAAGCAGTACTGCGGCGCACCCCGTCGGCACGCGCGGCACTCGCCGCACACGGCACGCCAGTTGAGGACGACGAAGTCGCCGGGTGCGATGCCCGTGACCTCAGGGCCGACCGCCTCGACGATGCCGGCCGCCTCGTGGCCGAGCAGGAACGGGAACTCGTCGTTGATCCCGCCCTCCCGGTAGTGCAGGTCGGTGTGGCAGACCCCGCACGCCTGCACCTTCACGACCGCCTCGCCCGGACCAGGGTCCGGCACGTTGATCGTGACCACCTCGACCGGCGCGCCCTTCGCGCGGGCGATGACCGCCTGGACCTGCTGCATCTGACTTCCTCTCTGCCCCGGAACGGGAACAAACTGGGACGAGCACCGGGTTGCCGACGTTAGGCGCTTTTCAGGCACTCACCAGCCCGCGACTCATCTGCGACCTTCGCACATCCCCGGCATCCTCCATCGACCGGACCTCGGAAGGACCTTCACATGGCTTCCTCCACATCGCAGTCCGCTTCACCTCTCGACTACCCGGACCACATCGACGCGGCCGTCCTCAAGATCGCCGGCGTGGTCGTGCTCGGCGCGATCATGTCGATCCTCGACATCACCGTCGTGAACGTCGCCCTTCCGACCTTCCAGCGGGTGTTCGGCTCCGGTGGCCAGGAGCTCGACTACTCGCACGTCGCGTGGACCGTCACGGCGTACACCCTCGCGCTGGCGACCGTCATCCCTCTCACCGGCTGGGCCGCCGACCGCTTCGGCACCAAGCGGCTCTACATGACCGCCATCCTCCTGTTCACGACCGGATCCGCGCTCTGCGCGACGGCCTGGAGCATCAACGCGCTCATCGGCTTCCGCGTCCTGCAGGGTCTCGGCGGCGGCATGCTGATGCCGCTGGGCATGACGATCCTGACCCGCGCGGCAGGCCCGCACCGGATGGGTCGGCTGATGGCGATCCTGGGCGTCCCGATGCTGCTCGGCCCGATCATGGGCCCGATCCTCGGCGGTTGGCTGATCCAGATCGCCAGCTGGCACTGGATCTTCCTGATCAACGTCCCGCTCGGGATCATCGCCGTCGTCTACGCCTGGTTCGTGCTCGAGAAGGACGCCCCCGAGCCCTCGGAGTCCCTCGACGTCGTCGGCATGCTGCTCATGTCGCCCGGGTTGGCGCTGTTCCTGTACGGCGTCTCGTCGCTGCCGAGCCACGGCGGCGACCTGAGCGATCCGCACGTGTGGCTGCCGGCGACCGTCGGACTCGCCCTGATGGCGACGTTCGTGTGGTGGTCGTTCAAGCCGAAGCACCCCCTCCTGGACCTGAGGCTGCTCGCCAACCGCAACCTGGCGCTCTCGCTGATCACGATGTTCCTGTTCGCGAGTGCCTTCTTCGGCGGCCTGCTGCTCGTGCCGACCTACTTCCAGCAGGTGCGCGGAGAGTCGACCCTGCACGCCGGTCTGCTCGTGGCTCCCCAGGGCCTCGGCGCCATGATGACGATGCCGATCGCAGGACGCCTCTCCGACAAGGTCCCGATCGGCCGGATCGTCCCGATCGGGCTGCTGTTGATCATCGTCGGCATGTTCGGGCTGACGCAGATCACCGACACCACGCCCTACCCGGAGATCATCGCGATGCTCGTCGTGATGGGCTGGGGCATGGGCGCCACGATGATGCCGATCATGACGACCGCCCTGCGCAACCTGAAGGCGCACGAGGTCGCCCGTGGCTCGACCCTCCTCAACATCAACCAGCAGATCGCCAGCTCGGTGGGCGTCGCGACGATGTCGGTGGTCCTGACCAACAACCTCAAGAACTCCCCGGTGATCCCGGGCACCAGCCACATACCGGGCTTCCCCGACGGCATCACCGAGACCACGGCCGCCATCCTCAAGAACACCCAGCCGGAGGTCTTCGCCAAGCTGCACCTCGACCCGGCAGCGGTCGCCAACGGCATGGCGAGCGCCGCGGAGGCGTTCGCCCAGACCTACTGGGTGGCATGGATCGTCCTCGTGGTCGCGCTGATCCCGGCCCTGATGCTCCCGCGCAAGCACGAGGAGAGTCATCTCCTCGACGACGAGGGCGTCCCGCCGGTGGCGATCCACTGATGGGTGGGTGGCCCGCCCGTGCGGGCCGCCCACGGCTCACCTTCTGGAGCGCGCGAACAGGTCCGAACCCAGCTCCCCGAGAGACTTGAGGAGCCGCAGCGTGGCGATCAGGCCGGCGACCACCGCCGCGATCGTCAGGGCGAGGCGCACCTCGTCGTCAGACCTGCCCGTCGCCTCGGCGAGTGCACCCGTCACCCGTTTCGCTCCGCTTGCCTGCGCCATGTCGAGACCCCCTCCTCATGTTGCAACGTCACCCGAGTCACCCGGGTCACCCGAGTCAGGCGAGTCAGGCAGGATCCGGCCGCGTCGGCGCGCCCAGCGAACGGACGAACTCGGCCACGAGCTGCTGCTGCTGCTCGTCGGTGGCGCCGGACAGCTCGAGGCTGCGGCCCTCGACGGTGATCTTCAGCGACCGGCGTGACGAGGAGCCCCGCGACAGCCACGACCTCACCGTGCCGACGACCTCCTCCACCAACCAGACCGAGTCCTTGATGCACACCAGGAGCGCCCCGAGCGTCGCGACCTCGATCCCCTTGCTCCCGTCCGCCGGCGGACCCTGCACGACCGGCGACACGGACTCGACGTCGAGCTCGAGGAGCTCCAGCCGGAGGTCGGCGGCGAGGTCGTCGACCATCTCGGGATCGGCGCCCGGCTCGAAGAGCTCGATCTTCAGTTCCCTGGTCACCACGCTCACCTCGTTGAGTCGAGGACTCTCCTGAGAGGGCACCACACGCGACCTCCACCGTCAACCGTCGTCGCGGACCTCCGACCCGGCCGGAGATCGCACTCGCCGGGACCGCGTCGCTGCCGATACCGTGGACGCAGGGCGCTGGGCCGCCGGCCCGGCCGGGAAGAAGGTCGGTGGTGGCCGGAGCATTCGCCGGACCCGCTCCACCAGGAGGCGCACCAGGGCGTCGACTGGCGCTGGTCGTGGCGGTCACCGACTATCTCGACACATCGCTTCGCGCCTTGCGCGCGCCCGCGGGAGACGCGGCCGAGCTGCGTGACCTGCTGGCCGACCCCGAGGTCGGAGGCTTCTCCGTGACGTCGGTGGTCAACGAACGGGCCCATCAGCTCCGGGTGGCCATCGAGGACTTCCTGGCTGATCGCGAGCCCGACGACCTGCTGCTCGTGTACCTGTCCTGCCACGGGCTCGTGGACGCCCGACGACGCCTCTACTTCGCGGCGCGTGACACCTTCAAGAACCGCCTCGCCTCCTCCGGCGTCGAGTCGCACTGGCTGCTCGACCAGCTCGAGGACTGCCGCGCGCGCCGGCAGGTCGTCATCCTCGACTGCTGCTTCAGCGGCGCCTTCGCCCGCGGAGCCAAGGGCGACGACGACATGAACCTCGGCGAGCACCTCGTCGGCGAGGGTCGCGGCAGGGTGGTGCTGACCGCCTCCCGCGGCAGCGAGTACTCCTTCGAGGGTGAGCCGCTGCAGGGCGACGACGCGGCTCGCGGCTCGGTCTTCACCAGCGCGCTCATCGACGGCATCCGGACCGGACGGGCCGACACGGACCACGACGGCGAGATCTCCGTAGAGGACGCCTACGCGTACGCCTTCGAGCAGGTCCGCCGGTCGGGCACGCAACAGACTCCGCAGCGATGGCTGTACGGCGCCGAAGGGTCGATCCTCCTGGCGCGTACGCCGCCGGTCCTCACTCCGGCCGAGCCCCCGGCCCCGCCCCCGGCCGAGCCGGCGCCCGTCCCCCTCCCGTCGGGCACCGACGGTCCGGCCGACGCCCCGCCCGTCCCGCCGTCACCCGCCCCGCCGTCACGTGCGCGCAGATGGCGCCGGCCGTCGGTCCTGGCCGCCATCGGCGTCGGGGTGGCAGCCGTCGCCGGCCTCGTGGTGTTCCTGGTCCTGCAGGGAGGCGATCCCGGGTCGCCGGGAGGCGGCGGCGACGGGACCGCCGGGATCAGCACGTCGGGCACCATCACCCAGAGCTCGCCATGGCGGCTGCGCATCAAGGACGACATCTCGAACGTGAGCGGGGGCGACGACGTCGGATGCAGCATCACGCTCGGCAACCGCGGGTCGGGCAACGTGCGCAGCTGGGACGACTTCTACGGCGTGAAGACCTTCCAGATGAGGGAGTCCGGCACGTTCGACTACCACGTCAGCGACCGCGGCTGCCTGCTGCTGCCGCAGCGCGGAGACGGCGGCGTGGCGCCGCTGCCCCTCCTGTGGTCGTCGGCCGACGGCGACTCCGCCGTCTTCGAGAGCCCCGGCCGGGTGACCGTCAGCGTCACCGACTTCCAAGGCACGCCCACCTGCGACCTCTTCCTGATGGCCGACGCCGACGGCCGCGCCGTCGACAACCGTGAGGCGAGCGACAAGCAGGCATCGGTGACGTTGGAGTCGGACGGCCCGCGTCGGGTCTTCGTCAAAGCGCCGACGTGCTCGATCCGGGTGGTCGCCGCCCCGTAGGAGGGCTGCACGGTACTCCCTCACCCGGGCCCGTGCGGCCGAATGGCTCGTACTTCCCTCGGATGGGCGATCTCGTCGCGTTCGGCTGACCCGGCTCGCCCGGCGTGTCACCGTCTGATGGCCAAGGGGGGAGGTACTGATGGTGAGACGCGGTCCGGTATCGAAGTCCACGACGATCGTCTCGCTCGCGCTGCTCTCGTGCGCGTGGGCGGTCCATGCCACCGGACTCGGCCTGACCGGGGCGCAGGCGGGCGACGCCGTCACCGCGCCGACGCGCACGTCGCCGTCGGCCCCGATGCCCCCGGCCGTGCAGCCGGAGGTGACGGTGCCTGCCCAGGCGTTCAGCCCGCCGGTGAGCGTCTCGGCGCGACCCACGACCGCCGCGGCGATGTCGCCCGGGCACGCCCGCGCCATCGTCGCCAGCGCCGTGTCGACCGCCATCCCGTCCGTCGCGCTCGCGGCCTACCAGCGGGCCGCGGTCGTCATCGACGAGGCCGATCCCACCTGTCACCTCGACTGGCCGCTGCTCGCCGCGATCGGGCGCGTCGAGTCCGACCACGGATCGGCTCGCGGGCACTCCCTCTCCGCCGCGGGCATCGCCACCCCGCCGATCGTCGGACGGGTGCTCGACGGCCACGGCGTCGCGCTCGTGCCCGACTCGGACGGGGGCAGGTACGACGGCGACCGCCGCTTCGACCGCGCCGTCGGCCCGCTCCAGTTCATCCCCTCGACCTGGTCGATGGTCAGCGTCGACGCGGACGGCGACGGGCGCCGCGACCCCCAGGACATCGACGACGCTTCCCTCGCCGCCGGCGTCTACCTGTGCGCTGGCGCCGAGGACCTCGCCTCGGTCGCCGGGCAGCGTGTGGCCGTGCTGCGCTACAACCACAGCCCGTCGTACGTGTCCACCGTGCTGCGCACGGCGCGTGCCTACCGGTCCTCGGCGGCGCTCATCGACGCCTTCCCGTCCGGCCAGATCGGGTACGCCGCCGCGCGCGCCCTCGTGACTCCGGGCGACGCCGGTCCGGCCGACGTGCGCTCAGCCAAGACGCGTCACGGCAAGCACGGTCACCGTCACCACGGCCAGCACGCAGGGCACGGTCAGCCCGGTCACCACGGCTCGACCGTCGGCGTCCCGTCGCCGGTCCACGGCGCCGGGACGGGCACCGGCGGTGACCTGGGCCCGGCCCCGAGTCCCGTCCCGACGCCGACCGAAGCTCCGGCCGCCGACCCCACGCCGACCGAGACCCCGACCGAGTCCCCGACAGCGGACCCGTCAGCGGACCCCGCCCGCGTCGGGGGCGGCGCTGCGGCCGCCGACACGGCGCCGGCCGTCCCGTCGGCCGGCCCTTCGATCGGGCCCGCGGCCACGCCGACCGCCGAGGCGTCTCCCGGTAGCTGACGGCCGCCCGGCTCAGACGGCGTACACGTCCTCGGGGTTGCCGATCGGCTCGAACAGTGACAGGTCGGCGGGCTCCTCCAGGTCGGCGTACTCCTCCCCCGCCGCCGGGCCGGTGACGTTGGCGACGGCCACGACGCCGGTCAGCGGGGCCAGTGAGGCGTAGACGGTCAGTGCCTGGTCGATCGTGACGGAGCCCAGCTTGTCGATCCCGAACGCCTGGCACGCGCTCAGGGCGGCCCCGATGAGCACGAGTGCCGTGTAGATGGTGGTGCGCACGCGCGGGTTGAACCGTCGCAGCAGCTCGGCCGTGGAGTGGATGGGGGTCATCGGTCTCACCTTTCGGGAAGGCTGTCGAGTGCGGCCTGGAGGCTCGTCACGGCCTCCTGGAGTCGATGCCGCACCGCCTCGAGGTCGGTCGGCTCGTCGGTGGCGGCGCTCGTCACCGGGGCCGGGGCGGATGTAGGCACCGGGGCTGGTGCGGGGGCAGGCACCGGGGCCGGGGCGGGAACCACGGGGGCGGGGACCGGTGCCGGGGCGGGAACCACGGGCGCGGGCGCCGGTGCCGGGGCCGGGGCTACCGCGTGAGGGGCAGGCGGAGCAGGCACGCTCGCCGGCCGCGTCGACCTGATCCGCAGCGCGGACAGCGGGATGTCGGGGTGGACGGCGTTCACATCGACCGGCCCGAAGCCGGGGACACGCTTGATCGGCCCGAACCTGCCGTCGGAGTGCTGCCAGATGGCGGCCCGCGTCCACGGCTTCGGGATCCGGGGCGGCCGGAAGTCGTCGCTGTAGCGCGCCACCCACAGCAGGCAGCCGAACCCGTTGCCGAGGTCGAACGGCGTGTAGATGATCGGCCTGGCCGTCAGGCCCCTGCGGCCCAGCTCGTTGGTGACCGTGGCGACCCAGTTGCCGGTCCACCGGGTCACCGCCGCCAACGACATCCCCTCGAGTGACTCGAGGTCCAGCATCGGGAGCATGTCGCCGGCGCGGATGTCGCAGTTCTTCAGGAAGAAGCGCGCCTCCTCCGCCGCGTCCCCGCGATCGGGCCGGGCGAAGTGGTACGCCCCGACCGGGATGCCGGCCGCGCGCGCCTGGCGCACCCGCTTGCGGTAGATCCGGTCCACGACCGTCGTACCTTCGGTGGCTTTGAGGTACCACCACCGCACCCCTGCCGCCTGCGCGGCCCTGATGTCGATGCGGCCGTCCTGGTGGTGGCTCGTGTCGATGCCGTCGAGCGAGCGCCTCGGTGGGAAGGCGGCGACCGGCGCCTCGCCGGTGCTCCGCTCCCCCACGCTCACTGCGGACGGCGTGGGCGGGTAGGAGAACACCGGGATCGGGTCGGGTCGCCAGAAGTCGTCGGGCCGGTTGCTGACCAGGCCGTCGCGGCCTGCGCGGTAGGCGACCACCTGGCGCGCCGCCGAGGGCGACAGACGGCCGTGATCGATCATCACCGCGTGGACGTGCTCGTTCCACAGGCCCCGGATCGTCGGCCGGTGCCACGCGGCGAAGCCGATCGACCTGAGGACGCGGACCTTCCGCCGCCAGTCCCACGGCAGCAGGTCGACGGCCCCGCCGCCGTCGTGGGTGCCGGCGGACTGCGAGACCCCACCGGCGTTGTAGGAGCCCTGCACGATCGTCAGCGGATAGCCGAGTCGGCGCTGCGCCTCCTCCAGTGCCGCGCGGGTCTTCCAGTCGACCTTCTTGGGGCTGCGGTCGCCGAACGTGGTCAGCTCGAACGGACCCGGCAGATCCTGCGGGTGCGGCGGCACGGCGACGGGGGGCTTCGGTCCCACCTGGGCCTGAACCGGCGGCCGGGGGCGCGGCTTCTTCGACCTGGGCGGCGGCACGGTCACCTTGACCGGCAACGACGCCCCAGGCGCCTGCGGCGTCGCGCTGACGGGTCCGAGGACGGCGTTGGCCAGGCGCGCGGCATGGTCGCTGTGGCGTCGCGGGTTCTGCCCGTCGCGACCCTGGAAGATCTTCGTCGAGCGCACCGACCAGCCGAGGTCGTCGCCGTCGACGAACCAGATGAGGTCGATCGAGTTCGGGCCCACGGCGTACGTCACCGGCTTGCCCGCGATCCTCTCGCCCGCGGACCGGCTCTGCCTGAGCTGGCGGTTGTAGTCACCGCCACCCATCACCGGCAGCCCGCTGGCCACGAGCCTCGCGAGGAACAGCTGGTGCTTGGCGATCGCCTCGTTCCACTCCTGCAGCCGGACCGCCTGGTCCGGCTCCTGGACGTTGTTGAACGCGCCCGCGACGAGGTGGACGTTCGTGACGTGGAAGTCGCGACCGAGGGCGTCGGACGTCAGCCGTAGGTGGGTGCAGTAGCGCCTGGTGTGCAGGCCGGCGACGGCGTTGTGGAGGAGCTGGACCCGACCGGCGACCTTGGAGAACTGGCTGCGGCGGCAGGCGATGGGCGTGGTGTTGTCGCGACGCCCGTAGAAGACGAACCACTCGGCCGGCGGGAACGCCTGCTGCACGAGGGGGCGGTAGCGGTCCGCGATCTCCTGGAGGAGCACCAGATCGCCGACACTCGCATTGCGGGTCAGGTCCTCCTGCGCCTCGGCGAGGGTGAGGGCGTTGTCCGGGAAGGACTGGACGTTCGCGGTGACGACCCGGATCGGCGTCGCGGACGGGCGGGCGCCGTTGCCGGGCGCCAGCGTCACAGGCGACGGCAGCCCTTCCAGTACGTCGGTCAACGTCGTGCTGTCCATCGTGATCACCTCGACGATCCCGCGGCGAGGATGAGCTTCACACCGGGGTTGGCGCCTGCAGGATCGCATTCCACGGTCGTCCGGGGTCGAACTAGGGGTCAATGACCCGTTCGGGCTATTGACATGCCCGCCGATCACGTGGGCGGCGACCCCTTTACCCGACGTCAGTGCGCGGACAAGACCAATTTCGGGTATCTCCTCGCGGCCGTCGTACCCGGCCGTGGCTCTGGGTCGAGTCTGGCCGGCGGGTCCGCTGTCGACGAGAGGGCCGCCAGCAACGCTGGCTCACACACCGAACGTGGGAGGTCACATGATGATCAGAAGCACCCGCCGCAGGATGATCCTCGCGGCAACGACGACCGCAATCGCGGTCGCCCCGTTCTTCGGGACCGCAGCCGTCGCTCATCCGGCCCACTCGGTGTCCATCACGCCGGTGCTGGGTGGCCTGGCAGCGCCGCGGGGCATCGCCTTCGACGGCCGGGGCAGCATGTACGTCGCCGAGTCCGGCGTGGCCGGCGACGGCCCGGCCGGTCTCACTCAGACCGGCAAGGTCAGCAAGTACCGATGGGGCAGCACGACCCCCAGCTGGTCGACCCCGTTCTCCTCGGTCTACGCCACCGAGGACCCCTCAGCACCGCCGGACGTGCTCGGCCCCGAGGGGCTCAGCGCGACGAGCAGCCGGTGTTCGACGCATCGCAGGGACGATCGCTCCTCGCACAGCAGGTACCGGTGGCACCACCGGAGCCACAACAAGGCGTGCCAGGTGTCCATGATCATGTCCGAGTCCACCCCGGGCGTGGCCGCGGCCTCGGGCGGCGCAGTCAACGCCCCGCAGGCCGGCCACCTCTACCGCCTCAACGGTGCGACCGGCGCGGCGACCGACAAGGCCGACGTGGGCAGCCAGATGTACAAGTGGACCGGCGACAACAAGGCGCTGTTCCCCGACGACTTCCCCGACTCCAACCCGTACGGCGTGCTCGTCACCCAGGACCACCGCAACGGCCGGACGCGCACCTTCGTGGCCGACGCCGGTGCCAACACGATCTCCGAGGTCATGCGCGACGGCACGGCGCGGATCATCGCCTACATCCCGAACGAGACGGCCGCACCGTTCCGCGACTCGACGCCCACGTGCATCGCGCAGGGCCCGGACGGCTGGCTCTACGTCGGCACCTTGCACTTCGTGTCGAACCTGTTCACCGGCAGCGGAGGGAACCAGTCCGACGTGTGGCGCGTGAACCCGAACGCGAACTACCCGACGGCGCCCCAGCTCTGGACGTCCGGACTGACCACCGTCACCGCGTGCACCTTCGACCGCTCCGGCAACTTCTGGGCGACCGAGATGTTCCAGGGCGGCCTCGAGGCGAGCCCTCCCGGCGACATCGTCAAGATCCCGTTCCGCAATCCGAGCTCGCACACCCGGATCGGCGCTGGCCAGCTGGCCCTCCCGGGCGGGATCGCCCAGGGTCCTGACGGTGCCATGTACGTCACCGTCGGCTCGTCGGCTCCCGGTGTCTCCGGCGGGGTGATGCGCGTCGGCAGGTGACCCGCGGGTGCCTGACGAGTGATTCCTCGGGCGCGTCTCCGGTCCTCGGACCGGGGGCGCGCCTCGTCGCGCGTGCGGTCGGACCGGCCCCCCTGCGAACTATCACCGTGACAGTTCGCGCCACGAGTGACACTTACGAACTATCACCGACCGCGCGAACTATCACCGTGACAGTTCGCGCTACGAGTGACACTTACGAGGTATCACCGACCGCGCGAACTATCACCGTGACAGTTTGGCGTCGCGGCGAGCCGGACAGCTACCTGTCGAGGGTGGGCAGCCAGGCGTCGGCCAGTCCGGTCACGGCCAGCACCCGCTGGACCGTCGGCGACGGCTCGACCACCGCGAAGCGGCTGCCCTGGGCGGAGGCCTTCTTGCCCAGCTCCACCAGCGCACCGAGGCCGACCGAGTCCATGAAGTCGACACCCTTCATGTTGAGAGTCAGCGCGTGGCTGTGCTGCAGGACCTCGAGGCCTGCGTCGACGAGCTGCTGGCGGCTCACCAGGTCGATGGAGCCCTCCGGCCTCAGCTCAGAGCCTTCGCGCGCGATCGTCAGTTCCATGCCATCTCAGCCTTTGCTCGTCCAGGTCCGACGACCTGGTCGGCTTCAGGATGTTCGGACTCTTCACCCCGAACCATACGGTCTCGCCGCGGCGTACGCGACCGCGCGCGCCAGGTCTCAGCCCCATTTCAGGTGCTGAGTTCAGGTGCTGAGTTCAGCCGCCCAGTTCAGCCGCCCAGTTCAGCTGCTCAGCCCGTTGCGCGCCTCGATGGCCTTGATCGAGTCCCGGAACGCCTTGACCAGGACGCCCTTCCCCACCGTGCCGACCAAGGCGCCGATCAGGTGGCCTCGGAGGTTCTTGCCCTCACGGACGACGGTGTAGTCGATGTCCGTGCCTCCGTCGACGCGCTGGGTGAGGTCGTAGACGTGGCTCGACCTCCCGCCCCAGGCGTTGGAGTCCAGCGTGGTGAGCACGACGTGGCTCGGGTCGGACCAGTCGTAGGACAGCCGCTCCCAGATGCCCCGAGATCCCTCCGTGACGTCCGCGTGATCCTGGTCGAGCGAGTGGACGCGCAGGTCCTTGTCGGCGCTGTTGCCGAAGGTCTTCGCCCGGCCCGGGCCGAAGTCGGTCAGCGCGGCGACGAACTGCTCCGGCGTCACACGCGTGGATTCGTGCATGTGGATGGTGGCCATCGGACCCTTCCTCGAACACTCGGCTCGACTGACGTGACCGCCGCGCGGCGGACCTGCCACCAGCAGCCAACGGATCGAGCACCGGTTCCCAGCACACCCGAACCGGGTGAATGACGGTGTCGTACCGTCGCAGGCATGGCTGAGCACTGGGTGGCGACGGGGCCGAGGACGTTCACGCTCGAGGAGTACGACGTCTCCCCGCCCGGTCCCGGGCAGCTCACGATCTCCGTGCGCGCGGCGGGCGTGAACCCGGCCGACGCGAAGCATCCGGCGCGAGCCGACTCGTTCCCGGTGCCGATCGGCTACGAGGTCGCGGGGGTCGTCAGCGCGGTCGGCCCCTCGGTCTCCTTCGCCGTCGGCGACCCGGTGCTGGCGTTCAGGGTCAGCGGCGGGTGGGCATCCTCGATCACCGTCCCCGACACCGACGTGTTCGCGAAGCCCGACCGGCTGACCTACCCCGAGGCGGCGAACCTGCTGCTCGCCGGCTGCACCGCCGCCGAGATGCTCGACGTCGCCGGCGTCGGTGCGGGCGACACCATCGTCGTGCACGGCGCCTCCGGTGCGGTCGGCGTGAGCGTGCTGCAGCAGGCCGCGTTGCTCGGCGCCGCCGTCATCGGGACGGCGAGCCCGTCCCGCTTCGACGTCGTCAGGCGGTACGGCGCCACGCCGGTCGCGTACGGAGACGGGCTGCTCGCCCGCCTGCCGACAGCGGTCGACGCTGCGCTGGACTGCGTCGGCACCGACGAGGCGGTCGACGTGTCGCTCGCGCTGGTCGCCGACCGGTCCCGCATCGTCACCATCGCCGCAGCCGCCCGGGCAGAGGTCGACGGCTTCGCCGCCCTGGCCGGCAACCGCCCGGCGAGCAAGGCCTTCCGGGACGAGGCCCGGGCGCGGCTCGTCCGGCTCGCCGCCGAAGGAAGGCTCGAGGTCCCGATCGCGCGGACGTTCCCTCTGTCCGAGGCCCTCGCCGCGGTCGAGGTGATCCGCGCGCAACACCCCGGAGGCAAGCTCGCCCTGGTGCCGTGAGGCCCGCCGATCCACGAGGAGATCCACGGTGACCCGGTGAGAGTCGGCGTCCGCGGGACGGGTGGAGCGCCCATCCGTCAGAATCAGCCGGTGACAGCTCCCGCGCCCGCCGCCGCCCCTGCGCACGTCGCGTCGACGCGCCCCGGCGCCGTCACCGCCGCCGCCGTCACGACGATCGTGGCGGCCACGATCAGCGGCGGGCTGACGCTGGTCACGGCCGTGTTCGCCGCGGTGATCGGGCGCGCCGTCCTCCAGTTCTTCGACGACACCGGCTCCCTCGTCGCCTGGTTCCTCGGCGTCGCCGTCACAGTGCTCGCGCTGAGCTCCGTCGCCGTCGTCGCCTCCGTCGGCCTGCTCCGACGACGCCGCTGGGCGTGGTGGGCGCTGCTCGCGCTCACGCCGGTCACGGTCGTGGCCGGCGCCGTGGCTGGCCGCTTCCTCCTTCCGCTGGGCGTCGCGGCCGCGGCCACGGCAGTGTTCGTCCTCCTGCTCCTGCCGTCGACCCGCGGGTGGTTGGCTGCATCCTCAGCGTGACGCCGGTCCGAGCCTTCAGCCCGGGCGCCCCGCTGACGCAGGGGCGTCGTCGGCGTACGGACCGTGCCCGACGCACGCCCACCGGGGTTCCATTTCGGTGACGAACCGTGTCGGATTCGACTGTCGCCGTTCGTGGGACAGGTGGAGCGGACGACCGGGTCCGCCCGAGGAGAAGGAGTTGTGATGACCGAATACCTCATCTACTTCCACCAGCAGTGGGTGGGAGACCACACCGCCGACTGGTTCCGCGGACGTGGACCACTCGCGATGGCCGTCGTCGGCGAGATGAAGGCCGCGGGGGTGTACGTCTTCGCCGGCGGGCTCGAGGAGGAGGACGGTCCCATCTACAACGCCGACCCCACGAGCGGCAGCGTGCTGGTGACCGACGGGCCGTACGTCGAGACCAAGGAGTTCCTCGGCGGGTTCGCCGTGGTGGACGTGGCCGACGACGAGGCCGCCAAGATGTGGGCGGGCAAGCTCGCGGAGGCCTGTGGCTGGCCGCAGGAGGTACGTCGGTTCAAGCCGCAGCCTCCGGCCGTCTGACGCCGACCGCCGCCCGATGGACGGATCTGGCAAGACCGTCGGCTTCCGGCTGTGGCCGCCGATCGCGGTCGGTGGGCCCCTCCTCGTCGGATGGCTCGCCACGGTGCTCTGGGGCGATCCGGTCGACCTCGGCGGGTGGCGCGTCCCGGTCGGCTCGGCGCTGGTGCTGGCGTTCGCCGTGTGGAACGGCTGGTCGCTCTGGCTGTTCGGGCGGCACCGGACCGGACTCCTGCCGGGCCAGCCGACACGCGAGATCATCGAGGAGGGGCCGTACCGCCTGTCTCGCAATCCGCTGTACGTCGGCCTGCTCGCGCTCTACGTCGGGCTGGCGCTGCTGGCGCCGACGTTCTGGGGCCTGGTGCTGCTCCCGGTCGCGGTGCTGCTCCTGAGTTGGGGCGCGATCGGGCCTGAGGAGCGTTTCCTGCACGAGCGGTTCGGTGCGACGTACGACGACTATGCGAGGCGGGTCCGTCGCTGGCTGTGAGGGCCCGTGACGTCATACGAGGTGGCCGTCCAGGGAGCCATCGCGTATGACGTCCGTGGCGAAGGAGGGGTCCGCTGACACCACCCGAATCGGACCATCGCGCGAGACCGACCCGTTCCTAGGCTGTGCGCCGTGTCGGCCATCAGGCGCACCGTGGAGCGAGGAGACGGCTGTGGCGGGTGAGCGCGCCGACGTCTACCAGAGCCTCGACCTCGCCCTGCGGGTCGGCGAGGTCCTGCTCAGCTCGGGTGCCGGCGCCTCCGACGTGGTGGCGACGATGGTCGCCGTCACCCACGCCTGCGGGGTGCGGCGGGTCACGGCCGACGTCACGTTCGTGGACCTGACGCTCCACCACCAGCCGAGCGCGGACGAGCCGGCCGCCACGCAGGTACGCCGGGTCGGCCGGCGTCCGGTCGACTACGGCCAGCTGACGCAGGTCGACGAGATCGTGCAGGACCTCGTCGACGGGCGGGCGGACCGCGAGGAGGCGAGGGCCCGGCTGGCTCGCGTCGTGTCGACCGGTCATGCCCGCCCGCGCTGGACCGTCACGCTGGCGCTCGGCGTGACTGGCGCCGGCATCGCGATGACCCTCGGCGGCGACGTCCTGGTGTGCACGCTCGCCTTCGTGGCGGCGTGCGCCATCGATCGCACCAAGGTCCGCCTCGCCGGCGAGGCGCTGCCGATGTTCTACCAACAGGTCGCCGGCGGCCTCATCGCCTCGGTGCTCGCAGTCGTGGCCGCGGCCACCCCGCTGGACGTCAACCCCTCGCAGGTCGTCACCGCGGGCATCGTCGTGCTGCTGGCCGGCATCGGGCTGGTGGGGGCCATGCAGGACGCGATCATGTCCTTCCCCGTCACGGCGAGCGCCCGGCTGGTCGACGCGACCCTGGCCACGGTCGGGATCATCGCGGGTGTGGCCGGTGGACTCGCGGTCGGAGGGTTCCTCCACGTCGAGCTGACCAACTTCGAGCCCGGTGCGAGCAGCCTGGCCGCCGTCGGGGTGATGATGGCGGGCGCTGGGATCGCTGCTGCAGCGCACGCCTACGGGTGCTACGCGCCACTGCGTGCGGTGGTCGTCGTCGCGGGCGTGGGCGCGGTCGCGCGCGGCGTCTCCTCAGCGTTCGCCGGCGGCAGCCTGGGCGCACCCTGGGGCGCGGCCGTGGCCGCGACCGGTATCGGACTCGCCTCCTACGTGCTCTCCTCCAGGGTGAGCGTGCCCGCGCTCGCCATCGTCGTGCCCTCGATCGCACCGCTCCTGCCCGGCCTGGCGATCTACCGGGGCCTGGCGCTGCTGGCCGACGGCAAGGACGGAGTGCCCGACCTGGCCACGGCAGCCCTCACAGCGGTCTCCCTGGCAGCAGGAGTCATCCTCGGGCACTACCTGGCCCAACCCGTGCGGCAGGAGGCGCAGCGGCTCGGCGCCCGGCTCGCCCTCCCCCGGCTGGTCGGACCGCGGACCCGGCGCCACCCCGACGACGCCGGAACGCAGCCGGGCGACCAGCAGGCCACGTGACGACCGACGAGATCGTGAAGCGATTCGCGAAAGATTGAGGAGAGCGAGATGACGACCGACATCACCGTGTTCACCACGGAGACCTTCGCCCAGCGGATGCGGCGCGCAGCCGACGACGCGGCAGCGGCGGGCCTCGCCGGACTGCTGGTCACACCGGGCCCCGACCTGGTCTGGCTGACCGGCTACCGGCCCACCGCGATCACGGAGCGTCTGACCCTGCTCGTCCTCAGGCCGGGCGAGGACCCCCAGCTGCTCGTGCCGGTGCTCGAGCGCCCGGACGCCGAGGCCGCTGCGGGCGCCGGGGCCCTCACGCTCCACGACTGGACCGACGGATCCGACCCCTACACGGCAGCGGCCGCGCTGTTGAGAGCCGGAACCGCGTTCGGCATCTCCGACTCCGCGTGGTCCATGCACCTGCTCGGCCTGCAGCGGACGCTCCCGGGCACGTCGTACGCCTCGTTCACCGACCGGATGCCGATGCTGCGCGCGGTCAAGGACGCCGACGAGCTCGCACGGCTCGCGGCCGCCGGCGCGGCTGCGGACGCGACGTACGGCGACATCGTGAACGTCGCCTTCGCCGGCCGCCGGGAGACCGAGGTGGCCGCCGACCTGGCCCGACTGCTGCGCGAGCACGGGCACGAGCAGGTCGACTTCACCGTCGTCGGCTCCGGCCCGAACGGCGCGAACCCGCACCACGAGGCCGGTGAGCGCACGATCGAGGAGGGTGATGCGGTGGTGCTCGACTTCGGCGGTCTGATGCACGGCTACGGCTCCGACACCACACGCACCGTGACGGTGGGCACGCCGAGCGCCGAGGTGCGCGAGGTCCACGCCATCGTCCGGGAGGCGCAACAGGCGGCATTCGAGGCCGTGCGGCCCGGGATCGCGTGCCAGGAGATCGACCGGGTCGCCCGACGCGTGATCACCGACGCCGGCTACGGCCCCCAGTTCATCCACCGGACCGGGCACGGCATCGGCATCACGACCCACGAGCCGCCGTACATGGTCGAGGGCGAGGAGCAGCGGCTCGTGCCCGGCATGTGCTTCTCCATCGAGCCGGGCATCTACCTCCCGGGCCGGTTCGGGGTCCGGATCGAGGACATCGTGACGGTCACCGAGGACGGCGGCCGGCGGTTCAACGACACCGACCACGACATCGCTGTGGTCGGCTGAGCCCGCCAGCCGACGTCACCCTCTCCGGGGGAGGCGGCGGAGGAGCCCTCGGTGGAGGACTGAGCCCATGAGCGCTGCAGACATCCCCGCCAACGGCGAGGTCGCGAGCCCGGCTCGGGCCAAGCGCGCCTCCGCAGTCACCTACATCTCATGGACCGCGCTCGCCCTGATGACCACCAGCTCGGTGGCCAGCCTGCGGGCGGCGCCGACGATGGCCGTCTACGGCCTGGCGTGCGTGTTCCTCTACCTGCTGCCCGCGGTGGTGTTCCTGCTGCCGACCTCGCTGGTCTCCGCCGAGCTGGCCTCCGGCTGGCAGGGCGGTGTCTACAACTGGGTCTCGGAGGGCATCTCGAAGCCGATGGGCTTCCTCGCCGTGTGGTGCCAGTTCGCCATGACGATCTTCTACTACCCCAGCCTGCTGGGATTCGTCGCGAGCACTCTCGCCTACGTCTTCAACCCCGATCTCGCCAGCAGCGGCCCGTACACAGCGGTCGTGATCGTCGTTGTCTACTGGTCAGGGGTCTTCATATCGTCGCGCGGCACCAAGGGCATCGCCGGGCTCGCCAGCGGCGGCCTGATCATCGGCACCCTGATCCCCGGCGCGATCCTGGTCACGCTCGGCATCGTCTTCCTCGGCCAGGGCCACCCGTCGGCAGCGCCGATGACGAGCAGCCACCTCCTGCCTGCCTGGGCCGGGCTGTCGAGCCTGGTGCTGATCGTGAACAACTTCCTCTCCTACTCCGGCATGGAGATGAACGCCGTCCACGTGTCGTCCCTGCGCAAGCCGGGCAAGGAGTTCCCCCGCGCCATGTGGCTCGCGATGGGCCTCGTGCTGGCGATCTTCATCCTCCCCGCGCTCGCGATCAGCTGGATCGTCCCGGCCGAGGAGCTGTCGCTGACCGCGGGTGTCATGCAGGCGTTCGACGCGGTGTTCGCGAACTTCGGCTGGCAGTGGATGACGCCGATCCTCGGCATCATGCTGGTCGCCGCGTCGCTGGGCGGCATGCTGACCTGGCTCGCCGGACCGTCGAAGGGCCTGCTGCTCATCTCCCGGCAGGAGGGCTACCTCCCGCCGTTCCTGCAGCGGCTCAACGCGCACGGCGTCCAGCAGAACATCCTCGTCGCGCAGGGCATCGTCACCACCGTCATCGCCCTCGGCTACGCGCTGATCCCGGACGTCTCCAGCGCCTACTGGATCTTCTCGGTGATCACCACCCAGGTCTACCTGATCATGTACCTGCTGATGTTCGTCGCCGCGGTGCGGCTCCGCCGCCAGGCACCTGACCATCCCCGTGGCTACCGCGCGCCGTGGCTCGTCGGCATGTGCGTCATCGGCTTCGCATCCTCGATGGCGGCTCTGCTGATCGGGTTCGTCCCGTCGTCACAGTTCGGTGGCGGCAGCACGGGGCTCTACATCCTCATCGTCGGCGGCGGCGCGCTCGGACTCGGGCTGCTGGTGCCCTTCCTCTTCTACCGCTTCCGCAAGCCGAGCTGGAAGCTCGCCGAGAACAGCGAGGAGGTGCCGTCATGAGCGACGTGGGCGAGACCAGCAGCTCACGCGAGCGGATGGTCCTGTACCTGGTGTCCGGCGCGATCGTCGTGGCACTGGCGGTCCTGGGCCTGATCTTCTTCGACTACGCCAACGACAACCAGCAGGCGAAGTCGAAGGCCGACCAGCTCATCAGCGCCCTCGACCAGGCCGGCTACCGCACCCCGACGACCGACCAGGTGGTCAACACGCTGGGCACCGACGGCGGCGCGGTCTGCACCAACCCGGACAAGAAGCTGTCGCGCGCGATCCTGCTCTCCCAGCTCATGAACGGCGCCGCCGGTCCTGGCCAGCGGCCCGTGATCGTCGACCGTCGCGTCATCGCGGGTCAGCTGCTCATCATGAAGATCTACTGCCCGGACCAGCTCAGCGACTTCCAGAAGTGGGTGACCGACCTCAAGTTCGCCGACGTCGCCAGCTGACCCCGAGACGTCGATCCCCACGGCCCGAGACGTCGATCCCCACGGCCCGAGAGGTCAATCCGTCTGCCCGCCCAGGCGGGCGAGGAAGAGCGTCTCGACGAGCGCCATGTTCTCGATCTCCGAGGGGTCGACGCTCTCGTTGGGCGCGTGGATCAGGCACAACGGCTCCTCCACACCGAGAAGCACGATCTCGGCGCCCGGGTAGGTGTCAGCGAGCACGTTGCACAGCGGGATCGACCCGCCCTGGCCCGCGGTGACCATCTCGCGGCCGTAGGCGTCGGCCATCGCCCGCGCGAGGACCCCGTACGCCGGCCCGTCGGTCGCCGCGCGGAACGGCTCGCCGTCCGCCTCCGGCTCCACCGTCACCCTGACCGACCACGGGGCTGCCTCGGTGAGGTGTGCGACCAGCGCGTCCTGGGCCGCCTTCGCGTTCATGCCGGGCGGGACCCGTAGGTTCAGCCTGGCCGACGCACGCGGCTGGATCGCCGCCGCCGATCCGACGACGGGCGGGCAGTCGATGCCCAGCACCGTGACCGCGGGGCGGGCCCACAGCATGTCGGCGACCGTCCCCTCGCCGACGAGCTCGACGCCGGGAAGGACGCCGGCGTCGGCGCGGAACTGGTCGGCCGGGTAGGCCACGCCATCCCACCTGGCCGTGGCGTCGAGGCCGCGGATCGTGGTGTTGCCATGCGCGTCGCGCAGCGTGGCGAGGATGTGGATGAGCGCGGCCAAGGCGTCGGGCGCGGCACCTCCGAACATCCCGGAGTGGATCTCGCCGGCGAGGGACTCGACATGGACGACGACGTTCGCGAGTCCCCGCAAGGTCGTGGTGACGGTCGGCACGCCGACCGCGGCGTTGCCGGTGTCGGCGACCACGATCACATCCGAGCCGAGCGAGCCGGCGGTCTGCTCGACGTACGCCTCGAGGCCGCCGGTGCCCTGCTCCTCCGAGCCCTCGAGCAGCAGACGGACACCGACCGGGAACGGATGGTCGCCGCCGCCCATGGAGGCGAGGGCGCGCAGCGCGGTCAGGTGCATCACCAGGTTGCCCTTGCAGTCGGCCGTGCCCCGGCCGTGCCAGCGCCCGTCGCTCTCGGTGAGCTCGAACGGCGGGGTGCGCCAGGCCTCGTCGTCGAGTGGCGGCTGCACGTCGTAGTGGCCGTACAGGAGCACCGTCGGCGACCCGTCAGGGCCGGGCGTGTGGCCGACGACAGCGTCGCTCCCGTCCGGCGTGCGCTCCAGCCGGACGTCGCGGATCCCGGCCTCGGTGAATGCGTCGACGCACCACCGGGCGGCCCGGGCGCACTCCTCCGGCGGGAACTGCCGCGGGTCCGCCACTGACGGGATCGCCACCAGGTCGCTGAGGTCGGACCTGGCCCGGGGCATCAGGGCGGAGACGGCGCCTCGAGCATCCTCGACGTCCATCGTGAGCTCCTCCTGTCGACGGCTGCGCGGCGGGAACGCGCCGCTCCTGCATCCGCCCACATCCCCTGGCCCTCCACTTCACCCAGAGCGGGTGGTCCTCCCCTGTGGGCCCGGGTCGCGGCGCAGCAGGCGCGGGAGGTACGCCGCCCCCTCGCCGCTCCCCGCAGCGACGTCGCCGGGGTTGGCGATGGCGCAGTGCTTGAGCGACAGGCAGCCGCACCCGATGCACGAGTCGAGCCCGTCACGCAGCCGCTCGAGGGCGTGGATCTGGTCATCCAGCCGGCGGCGCCAGTGCCGGGAGATGCGGTGCCAGTCCGACTTGGTCGGCGTCCGCTCGGCGGGCAGGCAGGCGAGCTCCTCGCGGATCTCCTCCAAGGTCAGCCCGATGTTGCTCGCCGCCCGGATGAAGGCCAGGCGTCGCAGCACGCTCCGCTGGAACGTCCGCTGGCCACCGGCGGATCGCTCTGCGCTGATCAGCCCCTGGCTCTCGTAGTAGCGCAGGGCCGACGCTGCGAAGCCACTGCGCCGTGACACCTCCCCCATCGGAAGCCGATCCTGTGCGTCCATGGAAAGTCTCCCCACGCTCTTGACCTCAAGTTCACTTGAACTTGAATCATAGAGGCATGTCATCGATCCAAGGAACCCCCACCGCCGTCGTCACCGGCGGCTCCGCCGGGCTCGGCCTGGCCCTCACCAGCGCACTCGCGCAGGACGGCTGGCGGGTCGTCACCGACGCCCGTCACGGCGACGAGCTGACTGCCGCGACCGGCGCCCTCCCCGGCGTCACCGCCATCGCAGGTGACGTGCGCGACCACCGGCACCAGGAGCGGCTCGCCGAGGCGGTACGCCGCCACGGACAGCTCGACCTCCTCGTCCACAGCGCGAGCGAGCTCGGCCCGATGCTGCCCCTCGGCGAGGTCGCGCCCGAGGTGGTCGCGGACGTCCTCGCCACCAACCTGCTGGCCCCGCTCGCGCTCACCCAGCTGCTGCTGCCCCTGCTGCAGGCGTCGGGCGGCGCGCTCGTCGGCATCTCCAGCGACGCGGCTGTCGAGCACTACCCCACCTGGGGCGCGTACGGCGCCAGCAAGGCCGCCCTCGACCACCTGATCCTCACCCTGGCGGCCGAGAGCGGCCTGCGCGGCTACGCCGTCGACCCGGGCGACCTCCGCACCGCGATGCACCAGCGGGCGTTCCCGGGCGAGGACATCTCCGACCGCCCGCTGCCGGAGACCGTCGTGCCGCACCTGATCCCGCTGATCACCGGCGACCATCCCTCCGGCCGCTACCGCGTGGCCGACCTCGTCGCGGAGATGGCCCGATGACGCTCCTGGCCGAGCAGCCAGGTGTCGAGTTCCCAGCACCCGAGGACTCGACCGCGCCGGCGCCGGCGGAGTGGCGCGGCTTCGCCCGGGATGAGGTCCGCCTGCTCGTGGCCCGTCGGTCAGGGGTCGTGCACACCCACTTCCGCGCGATCGCGGAGCACCTCGAGCCGGGTGACCTGCTCGTCGTCAACGACTCGGCCACGGAGGCTCGCGAGCTCGACGCCACGCTTGCCGGCCGTGGACCGGTCGTCCTGCACCTCGCGCAGCGTCTGCGCGACGGCGCCTGGGCGGTGGAGCTCCGGACGGCGCCGGACGCACAGCGGGCGGTGCTCGACGCGGACGAGGGCGACGTGGTCACGGCCGGCCGACTGCGACTCACGCTCACGGCGCCGTACCCCGGCGCAGCGTCCTCCCCCACCGGGCGAGGCAACCGGCTCTGGCGCGCCACGGTCACCGGCGACGTCGCCGGCGAGCTCCACGACAACGGCCGCCCGATCGCGTACGGCTATCTCGACCGGCGCTACCCCCTCGCCGCCTACCAGTCGGTCTTCGGCGTGCGTCCGGGCAGCGCGGAGATGCCGTCCGCCGCCCGACCGTTCACCGCCGACCTGGTCACGGCGCTGGTCGCGCGCGGCGTCCAGATCGCGCCGGTCACCCTGCACACCGGCGTGTCATCCCAGGAGGCGGGCGAGGCGCCCCCGCCCGAGTGGTTCGAGGTGACACCGACGACCGCGCGGATCGTGCGGGAGACGAAGCTCGCAGGCGGGCGGGTCGTCGCGGTCGGGACGACGGTCACCCGCGCGCTGGAGTCGGCGACAGTACGCCGAGGCCGCGGCCGCCCGACGGTGCAGCCGGCCCGTGGATGGACCGACCGGGTCGTGACTCCTCAGCACCCGCCTGTCGTGGTCGACGGGCTGGTGACCGGCTGGCACGACCCGCACGCCTCACATCTGCTGCTCGTCGAGGCGGTCGCGGGGCGATCGCTCACCCAGCGGGCGTATGACGAGGCCGTCCGCTCCGGCTATCTCTGGCACGAGTTCGGCGACGCCGCGCTCCTCCTGCCGTGAGGTCAGCCGGTCGTCGTGAGGTCAGCGGGTGGTCGTGAGGTCAGCGGGTGGTCGTGAGGTCAGCCGGTGGTGAGCTCAGGAGAAGGCCAGCACAAGAGCGCTCAGGACAGCCAGCAGGCTGATCAGGAGGATGAGGCCGGGGAGCTCGGCGTCGGGCTGCGACGCGGTCTTGCTGTAGTGCTCGATGTCGGCGGTCATGACCCCTACGTCCCCATCGCAGCGAGTGCTCGAAACCCCGCCGCCCCGATTCGGTCCCTGGGGGTGAGGCTGGCGGCCTCTCCACCTCACCCCGAGGGGTGGCCCGGGCGTCAACCCTTGCCCTCGCTCGACCCAGGGTGGAGGCTGCGGCTATGACCCTCCGCAGCCGTCTCGGGCAGGGCGCGGCACGCCGCGCGCCAGTCGCGCTCACCGCCGTCGCCGCGCTGGCCGCGGCCCTCCTCGCTGTCTCGCCCGCCCCGGCCGGCGCGGCAGGGCCCCCGGCCGCCGGATCACCGCCGCTGGCTGCTGCGCCGCTCCAGGCTGCCAAGCAGGCACCCGGCGCGCCCGACCTGGGCCCGAACACCTACGTGTTCGACCCGTCGATGCCGGTCAGCCAGATCCAGGCGACAGTCGACGCGGTCGCCGCGCAGCAGGTGCCGAACCAGTTCGGGACGCAGCGTTACGCCCTGCTGTTCGAGCCGGGCACCTACGGCACGGCCCAGCAACCGTTGAACTTCCAGGTCGGCTACTACACCGAGGTCGCCGGCCTCGGCCGCGATCCCGGGGACGTCGTTATCAACGGCTCGGTCGACGTCTACAACCAGTGCGACAGCGGAGGCTGCGTCGCGCTCAACAACTTCTGGCGGTCGCTCTCGAACCTGACGATCCATGTGAGCAACGGCAACGCTGGCTGCTACGCCGGTGAGTTCTGGGCGGTCTCGCAGGCCGCGCCGATGCGTCGCGTCCACGTCGAGGGCAACACCACGCTGATGGACTACTGCTCGGGGCCGTCGTTCGCCAGCGGCGGCTTCATCGCCGACTCGCGGTTCACCGGCGGCACCGTCATCAACGGGTCACAGCAGCAGTTCTACACGCGCAGCTCCGACCTGGACGGCTGGACCAACAGCGTCTGGAACCAGGTCTTCTCCGGAGATGTCGGTGCGCCGAGCGAGTGCTTCGGCTGCGCGCCCGCCACCTACTACACGACGTTCGACACCACGCCCGTGACGCGCGAGAAGCCCTACCTCTACGTGACGGACGCCGGCGAGTGGCGGGTCTTCGTGCCGGCGACGCGACGTGACGCCCGGGGCACCACCTGGGCGACGGGCTCGACCCCCGGACGGTCGCTGCCGCTGTCCGACTTCTACGTGGCACACCCCGGCGACTCCGTGGCAGCGATCAACAACCAGCTCTCCCGGGGACGCGACCTCCTGCTCACGCCGGGCGTGTACGACGTCCCGGAGACCATCGCGGTCAAGCGCGCCGACACCGTCGTGCTGGGCCTCGGCCTGGCCACGCTGACAGCGCAGGGCGGCGCGGTCGCGCTCTCCGTGGCCGACGTCCCCGGTGTCGACCTGGCCGGGTTCACCGTCGACGCGGGAGCTGTGAGCTCGCCGGTGCTCGTCCGGATCGGCAAGGCCCACGGCAACAACCACAGCGACGACCCGGCAGACCCGACGGCGCTGCAGGACGTGTTCTTCCGGATCGGCGGACCTCACGCGGGGCGCGCCGAGACGAGCCTGGAGGTCAACAGCAGCAACGTCGTGCTCGACGACATCTGGGCCTGGCGCGCCGACCACGGCACCGGGGTCGGATGGACGCAGAACACCGCGACCACGGGGGTCGTGGTGAACGGCGACCACGTGGATGCGACCGGCCTGTTCGTCGAGCACTACCAGGGCTTCGAGGTGATCTGGAACGGTGAGGACGGATCGGTCGTCTTCTTCCAGAGCGAGATGCCGTACGACGTGCCGAGCCAGGCCGCGTGGCGCTCCTCGCCCACCACGGACGGGTACGCCGCTGTGAAGGTGGCCTCCGACGTCCGGTCGTTCAGCGGCGCCGGGATGGGGACCTACAGCTTCTTCAACCAGGGCGTCGACATCTTCGCCGACCACGCCTACGAGGTGCCCAACACGCCGGGTGTCCACCTGCACGACCTGCTCACGATCTTCCTCGACGCCAGCCATGGGATGGGCGGGATCCGGCATGTCGTGAACGACGCAGGCGGGTCCTCGACGATCGCGAACCCGGACGTGCCGGTGACGGTGGTCGACTACCCCTAGGGCGACACGCGAGATGATCGGCGACGACACCCGACCGTCTCGTCGCCCCCACGAGGAAGACATGCCCCTGCCTGACCCCGCCCTGCCCGACCCCGCCCTGCCCAGCCCCACGCTGCACACCGCCCGCCTGCGGCTGCGTCCCGTCACGAGCGCGGATGCAGACGCCCTCTTCGCCCTGCACAGCAACGCCTACGTGCTGCGCTACTGGGACTCGCCCCCGTGGACCGAGCCGGCGCGCGCCGAGCGCTTCATCACGGCGTGCCGCCAGATGGCGGAGGACGGGAGCGGAGCGCGGCTGATCCTGGAGCGGGCCGCCGACGGGGCGTTCCTCGGCTGGTGCGGCGTGACCCGGTGGAACCCCGACTACCGGAGCGCCTCCCTGGGCTACTGCCTCGGCGAGGCGGCGTGGGGCCACGGCTACGCGACGGAGGGCGCTCGGGCGCTGCTGCAGTGGGCGTTCGACACGCTGGACCTGAATCGGGTCCAGGCCGAGACCGACACACGCAACGTGGCATCCGCCCACGTGCTGGAGAAGCTCGGGTTCGTGCGCGAGGGGACGCTGCGGGAGGACTGTGTCGTCAACGGTGAGGTGTCGAACTCGTGGGTGTTCGGTCTGATCAGGCGTCAGTGGCGACCGGCGCCGAGCCTCCAGCCGCACTGATCGGGCACGTCGCGCGGGAGGTCCGGCCTCACCACCAGCCCTGTCGGTGCGCCCAGTGCAGGAGCAGGCCGGACATCGTCAGCATCACCGCGACCACGATGATCAGCTGGGTCAGGTGGGTGCGCTGGTTGACGATCACGTTCATGCCGTAGACCGACGCGAGGGCGGTGATCGGCAGCGTGATGGCCGCGATCACCGCGAGCCGTTCCATCGCGACGGTCATCTTGGTGTTGACCTTCGTCTGGTAGAGCTCGATCACTCCGAAGAGGAACTGCGCCTCGCCGTCCGCGATCGACCGCACGCGGTCGAACTGGTCGGCCAGGTCACGGGCGAGCAGGCGTGAGGGCTCGGGCACGAACCGGTCCAGCGAGCCGATCCTGGCGTACACGTCGTGCGTCTGGGCCGCCATCGTCCGCGCCGTGATCAGCTCGTGCCGGATCAGGAACATCCGCTCCAGCAGGACCTCGGGCGCGGTGAGCGTCGACCGCATCACCTCCTGCTCCAGGCCCGGGAGCTTCTCGGCGACGAGACCCACCAGGGCGCGCTGGCGCCGTGCCAGGGCGGACGAGAGTGCGTACGACAGCTCGGCCGGCGTCGCCGGGGCGAACCGGCCGGCGTCGATCCGTCCGCAGACCGCCGCCGTCTCCACCAGCGCCTCGGCGGGGTCCACCACCGGGTTGATCGGGCCGTGGACCGTCACCAGGAAGCGGTCCCCGACGATCTGGTCGAGCTCGAGCATGTGCACGTGACCGTTCGCGCCCTCCAGGGGAGCGTGCGTGATCACGAAGTAGTGGTCGCGATAGCTGTGCACGGTCGGCACGTGGTTGCGCCGGACACAGTCCTCGAGCACACGTGGGTGACAGCCGAGTGCCTGGAGCAGCGCCGGGGCCTCCTCGTCCCACTGCGGGACGTCGACCCAGACGAAGCCGTCGTCGCGCTCGAGCAGCAGGAACAGGTCGTCGCTCGGATGCTGATGGGTCCCCGACGCGTCTACGAACCGGACGTCCATGTGGCCAGCGTGACCCCAGTCGGGCACAGCCGTAAAGGAGCTCACGGCCCCGCCCGGACGTCTCAGGCGGTGCCGAGCTCGCCCTCGCTCCGCAGGATGCAGAACTCGTTGCCCTCCGGGTCCGCCAGGACGACCCATCCGGAGCCCTCGCCGCGGATGCCACGGTGGTCGGCGACCTGGGTGGCGCCGATGCTGAGCGCCCACGCGACCTCGTCGTCGCGCGTGCGCTCGCGGGGTCGGAGGTCGAGGTGGAGACGGTTCTTCGTCTGCTTCGCATCGGCGACCTCGATGAACAGCAGCCGGTGGGCTCCGTCCGGCGACTGGATCATGCACTCCTCGTGACCCGGCTCGTTCGGGTCGTCGGGGAGGTCGACGTAGCCGAGCAGCACCTTCCACCACTCGGAGAGCTCGTAGGCGTCGGCGCAGTCGATCGTCGTGTGCGAGATGTAGGAGGTCACGGGGGTTCCTCAGCGTTGACGGCGGGGACGCCCGGATCATGCCAGGCCGCCGTGTCGTCGCGGTGCAGCGTGAGGGCGGGGCGGCGCCTCCTCCGACGGATCGGGCGATGCCAGGCCTCCGTGCCGGGACTAGCGTCAGTCGCACGGACGACCAAGGGCGGGATGTGATGACGGACCTCTCGATGCACGAGCAGCTCCCCTTCGACGAAGGGACGGCGCCGTCGCGCGTGTCGACCGGAGAGCTGCCCCGGGCCGAGGAGGTCCAGCAGCTCGTCACCGAGGCCTACGAGCGCTACCGCGCCACGGCCGACGGGACGGTCGCCGACTACATCCCGGTCCTCGCCGAGGCCTCCCCCGACCTGTTCGGCATCAGCGTCGTCGGCGCACGGGGTCGGTCGTTCGAGATCGGTGACGTCGACACGCGGTTCTCCGTCCAGAGCGTCTCCAAGCCGTTCGTGTTCGCGCTCGTGTGCGAGGCGGTCGGCTACGAGTCGGCGCGCCACCACCTCGGCGTGAACAGCACCGGCTTCCCCTTCGACTCGCTGATGGCCGTCGAGCTCAACGACCACCGGACGATGAACCCGCTCGTGAATGCGGGTGCGATAGCGACGACGAGCCTGGTGCCCGGCGCGGACGCGGCACAGAAGTTCGAGCGGATCAGCGCCGGCCTCTCGCGCTTCGCAGGCCGCGACCTCAGCGTCAACGAGGAGGTGTACGCCTCCGAGGCCGCCTCCAATCTGCGCAACCAGGGCATCGCGCACCTGCTGAAGAGCTACGGCCGGCTCTACTTCGACCCCGACGAGGCGACCGACGTCTACACCCGGCAGTGCTCCCTGGAGGTGACCGTCCACGACCTCGCCGTGATGGCCGCGACCCTGTCCAACGGCGGGGTCAACCCGCAGACGCACGAACGCGTGATCGCCACCGGTGTGTGCCGGCGCGTGCTCGCCGTGATGGCGACCGCGGGCCTGTACGAGCTGTCGGGAGACTGGCTGTACGAGATCGGGATGCCTGGCAAGAGCGGCGTCAGCGGAGGCATCGTCACCGTCTCCCCCGGCAAGGGCGGACTGGCCACGTTCTCGCCGCCGCTGGACGTCGCCGGGAACAGCGTCCGGGGCCAGCTCGTCACGAAGTACCTGTCCGACCGGCTCGGCCTCAACCTCTTCGCGTCCGAGCCCGTCGACCCGCAGGCCTGACGTACCGCCTGCCGAGGTCTCGCGGCCCTACATTGTCAACATGGCCGACATCTTCCTCGGTGTCCTCGCGATCATCGCCGGGACCGCCATGCTGTTCGCAGGCCGGTTCGTGCTGCGGCTCATGTTGCCCATCTGGGGCTTCTTCGCCGGATTCGCGTTCGGCGCCGGACTGGTCGCCGGCATCGCGGACGAGCGCTTCCTCGGCACCGCACTCGGATGGGTGCTGGGGCTGCTCTTCGCCCTGATCTTCGCCGTCTTCGTCTACCTGTACTACTACGTGGCCGTCGTCCTCGCGATGACCGCCTTCGGCTTCGCGATCGGCTCGGGCCTCGTGGTGGCGATCGGGATCGACTGGAACTGGGTCGCCGTCCTGATCGGCCTGGTCGTGGGCGCGGTCTTCGGTCTCGTGTCGGTCCTCGCGAACATGCCTGCGATCGTGCTCGTCGTCCTCGGCTCGTTCGCGGGCGCCGTCGGCGTCGTCGCCGGCCTGATGCTGCTGGTGGGCTCGCTGAACACCGCCGACTTCACCCGGGGCGACTTCACCGACACCGTCTCGAACAGCGTCGGCTGGTCGTTGCTGCTGCTGGTGCTCGCCGTGGCGGGCATCCTCATCCAGGCCGCCCAGAGGGCGCTGATGCGCACCAGCATCCGGTCCGTCTGGTACGAGGAGCCGGTCTGACCCGAGCCTCGCCCGTCATCCGCCGGCCGGCGGGACCGGTCGATGCCAGCGCGGCCGGACGTCGGCCGAGACGTCCCCGGGCGCCTCCTCCGCGACCGCGTCCGGCCGCGTGCCCGACCAGCGCACGTACCGCTCGGTCATCGGCCCGGCGGTCAGTCCGTGTGCGTAGACCGACAGCCCCACGGTGATGGCGACCGCGAGCAGCATCTCGCTCTGGCCGGCGAGACTCGTGTCGTCGAGGAGGATGACGCCGAACACGATCGAAGCCAGTCCGCGGGGCCCGAACCAGCCGAGGTACAGCAGCGTGGCCGGGCGGCTGCGCGTGCCGAGCATCGCGGCAGCCACGGGGATCATCCGGACCACCGTGAGGCTGAGGACGGCGTACAGGAGCACGTGCCAGGTCAGGTGAGCCAGCGCGTCACCCAGGATCACGGCGCCGAACACCACGAACGTCACGGCGTTGAGCAGCTCCCCGGTCTCGTCGACGAGATACGTGACCGGGGCAGCCTCGACGCGGCTCACCCGGTGCTGCCAGGCGAACACGAGCCCCGCGGTGAAGGCAGCGATGAAGATGCTCCCGCCCAGGGCGGAGGCACCACCCGCCGCCGCGGCGGCGGTGGAGGCGGGAAGGATCTGGAGCCAGCCGGCTTCGCGTCGCTCGGGGTGGAGCGCGGCGCGCAGCGCGAGGACGCCGAGCAGTCCGGCGACCACGCCGGCGACCAGGCCGAACCCCAGCTGCTCCCCCACGATGCGCAGCGCGTGGCGTCCTGACATGGAGCCCTCGTCGGCCTCCGCGAACCCGATCGCGATGAGGAAGATCGGCACGCACAGCCCGTCGTTGAGCCCGCTCTCGACGTTCAGACCCTGTCGGATGCGGGACGGGAGCCGTTCGTCGGTCACGACCGCCTGACCGAGCGCGGCGTCGGTGCAGGCGAGCATCACCGCGAGGATGAGCGCCTCGACGCCGCTCAGGCCCGGCAGCACCAGTACGCCGACCGCCGCCCCGGCGGCGATGGTCAGCGGGAGCCCGATGCCGAGCAGTCGGACGGGGACGGCCGCCCCCCGGCGCAGAGCGCGCGGCGAGATCCGAGAGGCGTCGGAGAACAGCACCAGCACGAGGGTGGTCTCGGCCAGGAGCTTCACCGCCTCGCCGTGCAGGTGGAGATCGAGGACCCCGAGCACCGGGCCCGCGAGCAGCCCGGCGGTGGTGAAGAACATGGCGGCCGACACGTTCACGGCGCTCAGCCGTCGGACCCCCACGGCATAGCCGACGAGGATCAGCGCGATCACCGCAAGTGCCCAGCTCATGGCCGTTCCGGCCGACGCGCACGCGCCATGGCGCCCGCCTACTCCTCCGAGGACCCACCGTCAGTATGCCCAGCCGGGCGACGAGCCGTCACGGGTCGGGCGAGGTTCACACGGTCAGGGTGATGTCTCGCGGCACGGTTGCTCCTACGGTCGACAGGACCGAGTGGGCTCGACCTTCGTGGGGCGACCTGCGCGCGGACGGAACGGAGGAGTCATGGGACTGCGAGACCGGCGCGAGAACCGTCGGCAGGAACGCGAGGCGTTCGGCCGGGGCGGCAACGCCGTGCACTACCAGATGCGCCAGAAGCTGGTCTCGATCGGCGACGACTACTGGATCGAGGACGACGCGGGCGAGCGCGTCTTCCGGGTCGACGGGAAGGCTCTGCGGCTGCGCGACACCCTCGACCTCGAGGACGCCCACGGCACGAAGATCTGCCGCATCCAGACCCGGGTGCTGCACATCCGCGACTCGATGGCGATCGAGGACCCGCAGGGCCAGCAGCTCGCCCTGGTGCACAAGGCGCTCATCTCGCCCCTCCGGGAGCGGTGGAAGATCGACCTGCCCGGCGACCGGGAGTGGAAGGTGCAGGGGAACGTGGTCGACCACGAGTACGAGATCGAGGACGACGACCGCAAGATCGCCGAGATCTCCAAGCGCTGGTTCCGGGTGCGCGACACCTACGGCGTCGAGATCGTCCCCGACCAGAACCAGGCGCTGATCCTCGCGGTGGCGATCGCCATCGACACCATGAGTCACCCGGCCAGATGAGTGGCGGCGCCTGAGCGGTACGACGGCGACGTACCGCTAGGCCGGGCCGACGCTCGCCACGGCCGCCCAGGGGACGCGGCCGGCCCTCGGGTCGAAGTGCCGGAGGTACCAGACCGCCGTGGCGTCCGCGGCGTCCGGCTGGATGACGACGAGCGACCGACGCTGCCCGTCGAGCATGATGAGCACGACCTGGTGTGAGTCGTCGGGCGGGAAGCTGACGGCCTTCAGCAGGCCACGACGGTTCGGGATCGGCACCGCGTTCGGCCGGTCCTCCCAGTCAGGCTGGGCGTAGATGACGCGGGAGATGTAGCCCGCGTCGGCCGGCCAGGCGGCCAGCAGCGAGGGGAGCTCGTCGGCGAGGACCCGGGTTCGGGGCCACCACGCTCCGTCGAGCTGGTGTCGATCCGCGGACAGTTTCAACGCGAGCCGGGCATTGTCATGGGCGCCCATGTGGACCGCCGCCTCAAGCTTGCCGCCTCGCCAGGACCTGTGTATCCGGGAGATCGCGGTCGTCATCAACAGTAGCCCGTGCACCTCGTAGCTGCGCGCACTTCCGTCATCGAGAGGCACGCGACGGACCGGACGACGTCCGCGATCACCAGGCGCTGTCGTTCATGCGGTAGTCGCCACCCGACTCCTCGATGTGGCTCCAGGCGGCGGGCCCGAAGTGGAGCTGCCGACCCTTCTCCGGGTCGATGACCTGCAGTGCGCCGCTGTCGAGCAGCTTGTAGCTCGCGTTACCGCGGAAGTCGAAGCTCTCGGCCCCGATCATGAACACCACGAAGTTCGCCATCGTCAGGACGCTAGCGGCAATCGGGCCCGCCCGACCAGTGTCGGGGCCGTGAGCTCGACCTGTCAGCGGGTGGCGCCCCTGATGCCCGCGACGATCGCGGCGATCAGGAGGCCGAGGATCACCACCAGCAGCGCCACGGGTGCGAGGAGGAGGACGAGCAGCAGGACGAGCACCGCCACGACCCTCAGCTGGACGCTGGCACCCGACCAAGCGCCCTTCATCGCCGCCCAGACGGGGTTCTTGCCCTGCAGGTGGGCCTTCACCCCGGCGAGGATGGCTCCCCCGGTCGCGCCCTCGGAGGCGGCGTACTCCTCGAGCCCCTGGATCCACTCGTCGACCTTGTCCGACAGCCTGCCCACGGCGGCCTCTGCGAGGGACCCGAGAGCCGACCCGAGGTCAGGGGCGACGGGGGCGCGCTCGGCGCCGGCGTCGACGACGTCTGCTGCCGTCATGCGCGAACCTCGATCCGGGGGAGCTGTCGGCGGGATCCGACCACCCTCGTTCTCGTTAACCGACAGCCGTGGGCGCCAAACGGGGTGAGCCCGTCCGGCTCCGAACTGCGACGTCCTCAGCGCGTGCCCGGAGGAGTGCCGAAGAAGTGCCCGGGAAAGCGCTAGTGGAGCTGCTCGCGCCAGTCCGTGGGGACGCGGTCGGCGGGACCCGGCACGCCCTGGTCCGACGGGTGATGCTGGGGGTCGGCCAGCTCGGGCCCGTCGACGTAATCCTCGTTCTCGTAGTCCCAGAACCAGGTCTCCCCCGGCTCGAAGCTCTGGACGTACGGGTGCCCCGTCCGCGCGGCGTGTCGGCTCGCGTGCTGACCCGGCGACGAGTCGCAGCATCCGATGTGCCCGCACTGGGTGCAGCGCCTGAGGTGCAACCACCAGCCGGAGGCCCGTTCGCACTCCGAACAGCCGGTCCCGGAAGGGGTGACGGTGACGTCGATGCCGAGGTTGTCGCTCATCTTCATTCCTCCAGGCCGGGGTCGCGTACGACGATAGCCGCCGACCTGCCGAGGTCGTGCGCCCCGTGGCCGGCGACGGCCATCGACGTCAGGCCTCGGCGTCGAGGGCGGCCCGCATCCCCGGCTGGCCGAGCCAGGCCGCACCCACGTCCTCGACGGGTGCGGCCTGCGGCATCGACGGCGTCCGGGGCACGACGATGGTGATCTCCGCGCCCCCCTCGAGGGCACGTCCGGCGCGGATCGTCCCGCCTCGTGACTCGGCGACCTGCCGGACGAGCGCCAACCCGAGGCCGGTCTGTCGACGCGTGTCCTGCCGGAGACCCTCCGTGTTCCTGCCGCCGAGGTTGACGGCGTCCACCACGTCGTCTGCCAGACCGGGACCGGAGTCGGCCACGCCCAGCTCGATCGTGTCCCCGACCTGGCGCGCGAAGATGCGCACCGTGTCGTCGTTGTCGGTGTAGCGCAGCGCGTTCTCGACGAGCGTGTCCAGACACATCCGGACCCGTTCCCGAGAGACCGTGAGCGTGCCGACGTGGGAGTCGACGACCCAGCGCCGGGCCGTGACGTTGCCCCAGCGTGTGGCGACCTCGCTCAGCAGCGCGTCGACGTTCACCGGTCGGCGGTGCTGGTGGTCCGAGACGGCGAGCATGCGCACCAGGCGCTCGCCCACCCGCTCGAGCGTGCCCAGCTCGTCGTCGATCACGCTCAGGTCCTCGTGCTCCTCCCGGGTCAGCTCCTGCTGCTGCAGCAGGCTGACGTAGCCGCGCGCGATCGTGAGAGGTGTGCGCATCTCGTGGGAGTACATGCGTGAGAGGCGTTCCCGCTCCTGGTGGCGAAGCCGTTCGGCGTCGGTGAGCACGCTGAGCTGACGCATGCTCTCCACGCGGCGAGCCACATGCCACGCCATCACGAACGCCATCAGAGCCATGAGCGGGATCTCGGCGGTCTCCTGCCAGCCGATGACCCCCTCGGACGCCCGGACCGTGAGGACGGCACCACTGGCGATCGCGTATGCCGTGATCGACGTCAAGGTGACGGCCGGCGGCCACAGGGCGAAGCCGTAGCCGAAGCAGAGACTGATCCAGCCCAGGTGCAGCGGGATGGTCTCCTCGCCCGGCGATGCCGTCATCGACACGCAGCAGGCGACCGCGAAGAGGCTCCACGCGATGAAGAACGGGGGTGGGCGCCACATGTCAGGTGCCGTAGAAGCAGTATCCGACGCCTCGGATGGTCTCGACCGGCAGCTCCCGCAGCTTGCTCCTGAGTCGGCCGACGCAGACGTCGACGACGTTGCTGTTCGGCCCGAACGCCTGGCCCCAGATGTCGTTGAGCAGCTCGTCGCGTCGGCAGACGTCGCCGCGGCGTCGCATCAGGTGGGCGAGCATCGAGAACTCCCGCTCGGTCAACGAGATCTCCGCGGGCCCCACCCGCGCCTTGCGACGGTCGAGGTCCAGCACGATGTCGGCCGCGGTCAGGTAACGGTCCTCCCTCGGCCGCTGCTCCGGCACGTGCACGATGTGCCGCCGTACGCGCGCCATCAGCTCGGCGGTGTGGAACGGCTTGCTGACGTAGTCGACGGCGCCCTTGTCGAGTGCTTGCACGCGGGCGGCCACCTCCGTGACCGCGGACAGGACGATCACCGGTGTCCTGTCGCCGCGACCGCGCAGCTCGCTGAGCACCTGCAGGCCGTTGCGGTAGGGCATCACGATGTCGAGGAGCGCCAGGCTGATCGCCTCGGCATCGAAGACGTCGAGTGCGGCGCGGCCGTCCGGGGCGGTCACGACGGAGTGCCCGTCGGCCACGAGCGAGCGGCTGAGGAACGTCCTCACCCGCTCCTCGTCATCCGCCACGAGGATCTTGCCCACGATCACCACCCCCGAAGAACACCGGACCGATACGGCCCGCGCAGCCGGAGGGAGGTGCAGTGGGAGGTCCCGTTCGCAGCGGCTCGCCCCTGAGCCCCCGCCGGCCAGATGCATGCTGCGCCGCTCGGCGGGCTCCGGAGCCGGGCCCGGGTGGATATACCCAGTCTGAATGAGATCCGGGCACGGATCGGGCCAGGGCCCCGAAGTTGACGCAGGCGGTGGATGACAGGTTTCTGACGATGATCTGACACATCGCTCACAGACCGATGACGACCGTCTTCCGGCCTCATGACCGCCGCCTGTCTGTTGCGTGAGCCCTCCGACACGGATCGGGTACCGGCCCTCCCCTCGCTCCACCGTGTGTCGCGGTGGCCTCTGCCACCAGCCGCGTGTCGGAGGAGGAACCGTGAGCACCACGAATTCCGTCAGCTTCTCGCCCAAGACGCTGTTGGCGCTGACCTTGGTGGTCGTGCTGCTGCCGATGACGCTGAGCGCCACGCGGCTCGTTCCGCCGGCCTCGGCCGCCACGGGCCCCGGCAACATCAAGCTCCAGGTGGTGGCCGCCCGCAGCGTCGGACCGGCCGCCGGCCTGATCCACAAGGGCGATGCCGTCACGTCGTACAAGTGGATCGTCAACGAGGACGACACCGGCGACCCCGGCGCGGCGAGTGCGCCGCTCCTCGACCGCTGCCTGCCGCCCCGTGCGGCCGGCGGATCGAGCAACGCCGACTACGCCGACACCTGCCCGTGGCCGTCGACGCGCCAGACGTCGGGCTACTCCCCGATCGTCGCCCAGGGCACGGACGCCGACCTGAACGGCAGCACGAGCCTCGACGGGCTGCCGCAGGGCAAGTACCTCCTCTCCGTCACCGCCGACGGCTACAAGATCGGCGGCCAGCACTTCGTGGTCGCCGGCGACACCCAGACCGTCAAGGTGGACCTCGACCCCACGCCGCTTCCCCTCGCGACCATCCGGATCGACGTCTTCGACGACAGCGTGCCCGTCGACGGCACCTTCGAGGTCGACGCCGAGCGGCCCCTGGCGGGCTTCACGGCGCACCTCACCGACGTGTTCGGCGACGTGAGCACCGACTACTACGGCAACGCGCTGTGCACGGCGTACCAGCACGTCGGTGGCAACCCCAGCGCTCCGCTCGTCTTCGACGCCGACAACCACCCGATCGTGGACACGACCCGCTCGAGCGGGCACTGCACCAGCGACGCCGGCGGCCACATCGTGATCCCGAACCTCGGCCCGAACCGCCTCGCGGCCACGGTGGCGCCGCCCGCCGCGCAGACGGGCCAGTGGGTGCAGACCACCACCCTCGAGGGCGGCCACGACTACGACATCTGGAGCCAGGAGGGCGCGACCGGCTACGACACCGAGCTCGTCAAGGGTGGCGAGCCGGTGGCCAGCGTCCAGTTCGGCTTCGTGCACGTCCGCGGGCTGCCCGCACGGACGCCCGCCGCCACCGGTGAGATCAAGGGCGTCGCCGTCGCCGGACTGCCCTACGTCGGCGGCCAGAACGGCCAGGTCGTCCCGGAGACAGGATTCGCGGGCGCCAACATCGATGGGCCGATCGCACGGCCCTGGGTGGCGCTCTCCGACCTCGACGCCGGGGACGCGGCGGTGTACGTCGGCCGCGGCCAGGCCGACGGCTCCTTCGACATCACCGGTGTGCCCGACGGTCTCTACCAGCTGACCATCTGGGACGACGACCAGGACTACATCCTGTGGAGCTTCAACGTCGAGGTGTCTGACGGCGGTGTCTCCGACGTCGGGAACAAGATGCTGGTCGGGTGGTTCACCCACCTGCACGGCCACGTGTTCATCGACTCCAACGAGAACGGACGCCGCGACCCCGGCGAGGCGGGGGTGCCGCAGTTCCCGCTGACCATCCGGGAGCGTGACAACTCGCTGATGGACCAGTACACCAACACGGCGTCCACGGACTCCTCCGGCAGCTACGACATCCGCGAGACGTACCCGCTGAGCAAGTGGCTGGTGCTCGAGGCGTTCAACACCAGATATCGCACGACCGGAATCACCTACCGGGCCGAGAACGACCCGACGCCGACCACCAAGCGCGGCGGCCTCGTGGACCTCGACTTCCTGCCAGTGATCGGGCTCTCCGGCCAGGTGGACTGGGGCGTCATGCCGTACACGTCGTCGACCAACGGCGGCATCGCGGGCACGGTCAGCTACGACGTCACGCGCAACGAGCTCGACCCCGCCGACGCCGCCTCCGAGGGCTACCAGCCCGGCATCCCCGACCTGCCGGTGCACCTCTACGCCAGCGTGCCCTGCGCGGTCACCGACGCTGCCGCGGTCGCCAACGAGTGCCGCCAGGGCAAGGAGATCGTGCCGCTGACCGTGCCGGACCCGGCGAACCCCGGTCAGACGATGAAGAACCCGGACCCCGACCGCGGCTCGATGGTCAAGGGTCCCGAGCTGTCCGACGCCTACACCTCGGAGGAGTGGGCGCCGCCGCGCGGCTGCACCGCGCGCGACTACAGCGGTGAGCCACTCACCGACCAGCTGGCGCTCCCGGACTTCGGCGAGGACGCGAACCGGCTGTGCGTCGAGGCCCCGATGATGGGGGTCGCGATCGGCCCGAGCGACAAGACACCCGAGGACGCGTCGCAGACCGTCAACGGCAACTACGGGTTCTCGAGCTCCAAACTGAACCTCTACGCACCGGGCAGCGCTCTGAACCCCGCACCCGACAAGCAGTTCCCGCTGTACGGCGACCTCGCCGCCGCCGGCTACCCCGAGCAGGACCTGAGGCCGGGCGACTACATCGTCGCCGTCGAGATCCCCGACAACCCGGTGGGCGGCGGACAGATGTACAAGGCGACCGCCGAGGAGGACGTCAACGTCTTCGACGGCGACGGCTACCTGCCCCAGGAGAACATCAACGCCATCACGCCCGCCCTGGAGCAGGACCCGCCGGGACCGCCGACGCCCGACGTGACGCCCCCGTCGCAGCCGCCCTCGCAGCAGGCCGGCATCATCTCCCCCTGCGCCGGGCGACTGCACAAGGTCGACGTCACCAACCAGAACTTCCTCGACGCCGGGGGTAGCCCGTTCCAGGGCCAGGACCGACCGTCGTGCCAGGACAAGCTGGTGACCGTCCGTGCGGGCCAGACGGCGGCTCCCAACTTCAACCTGTTCACCGACGTGCCGATCCCCACCCACTTCTGGGGTCTCACGATCAACGACCTGGGGCTGAGCCTCGACAAGCGCAGCGTGGAGTACGGCGAGGCGCAGGGTCTGCCGTTCGTCCCGATGGGTCTCTACGACTGGTCCGGTCGCCTGCTCGACACGGTGCACACGGACTTCAACGGCTTCTACGAGGCCCTCGAGCCGTCGACGAGCACCTACAACTGCCCGGTCCCGGCCGGCCCCTGCCCGAACATGTATCGCTTCACGGGCAACGACCCCGGCTCTCCCGACCATCCCAACGCCGACTACAACCCGAGATTCCGGACCATCTCCGCGAGCTTCCAGGGCTGGCCGGGCCTCTACACCGTCACCGACACGGCCCCGACGCAGGTCGCGACAACAGCGCTGACGCCCGGCTCGACCGCGGTCAACCCGACGCAGTGTGACCTCGGCGCGACGTGGCCGCAGCTGCTCAGCACCGACCGTCCGTGGATCCGACTCGGGGACACGGCTGCCAACCGCACGGTGACCCTCAACGGCTTCGGCTTCGGCGCCGCGGGCACGCTCCGGCTCAACAACACGGTCGTGTCGACCACGACCTGGAGCGACACGAAGATCGTCTTCACCGTGCCCACGACGGCTGCGCCCGGTCCGACGACGGTGGAGGTGACGCGCGGCTCCAACGGACTCAAGACCGTGAACGGCCTCACGTTGCAGATCCTCAACGGGTCGGCCACCTCCGCCGGCGGCACCGCGACCAACCCACGGCTCGCGGAGGTCGGACCGGGCAAGCAGTTCGCGACGGTGCAGGCCGCGCTCGAGGCCGCCCGGCCGACGTCGGTCAACCGGTACTGGCTGGTCGTCGTGTGGCCGGGTGCCCAGACCGCGCTCAACCCGCGCGGCGAGTACAACGAGAACCTGATCGTGCACCACCGCACGCGCATCCAGGGCGTCGGCCCCGGTGGCTTCCGGCCCGACGGCAGCTTCGTCCGCGGCTCGATCCTGGACGGGTCCGGCTTCAACCCGGACAACGCCCAGGGACAGGCCTGGATCACCCGGCTGGGCACGCTGACCTACTCGGGGCAGCCCGAGGTGCCCGATGCAGCGGTCGTCACGGTGCTCGACGATCCGACGAACGGCTTCGCGCCCGCGTCGTACCCGGTCACCATCGACGGGTTCCGCATCACCGGCGGCTCGCAGAGCGACTTCCCCACGAACATCAACGAGGTGACCGGCGGCGTGAAGACGCCGTACGGCGGCGACGGTGCGATCGTCACGCAGGGCGGCGGCATCTACGTCCACAGCCGGGTGACCGGGATGCAGGTGACGGACAACGTCATCGAGGGCAACGGCGGCTCCTACGGTGGCGGCGTCCGGGTCGGCACGCCCTACCGGACGGACAACCTCGACACCGGGTTCGTGCTGTCGCGCAACCAGGTCCGTGACAACGGTGGCACCAACCTCGCCGGTGGCATCGGGATCTTCGCGGGCAGCGCCAACTACCAGGTCACCAAGAACGCGATCTGCGGCAACTTCTCCGCCGAGTACGGCGGCGCGATGACCGCGTTCGGCTGGCAGACGATCGCAGGCGGCACGATCCAGGGCAACCGGATCTGGTTCAACTCCTCCTACGACGAGGGCGGCGCGGTCATGATCGCCGGCGAGCTGCCCGCCGACCCGGCCCAGCTGTCGGAGGGCTCCGGCCCGGTGACGATCGACAAGAACGTCATCTCCGACAACCTGGCCAACGACGACGGCGGCGGGATCCGGCTGCTCCAGGTCGCCGGGTCGCACATCTCACGGCTCACCCCCGGCACGATCACGATCACGAACAACACCGTGACGAACAACGTGTCGACCCACGAGGGCGGCGGCATCTCCCTCGACGACGCGCCGTTCGTGACGGTGTCGGGCAACACCGTCGCGAAGAACCTCACGACCGCCACGGCGATCACCAGCGACGGGCTGCCGGCCCCGGCGGGGCTCTCGACGTCGCAGAACAGCGACCCGCTCCAGGCACGGCTGCGCAACACCACGTTGTTCCCCGCCTCGCAGGTGCTGGCGGCCACGACGTTCAGCAGGCCGACGCTGCTGGACAACGTGTTCAACGACAACCGGGCCGGCGCGTTCAGCGGCGGCTGGGTGACCGGCATCGGCGGCACCCTGCCCGACGGCTCCGCGAACGACGTCAACGTCTGGGACATGGGGGTCGTCGACGGCGGCGGCACCCTCTCCCCGGCCGGATCGCTCATCTCGAGCGACCAGGGCACGGACGGCGGCACCAGCACGACGATCGCGGCAGACGCCGGGTTCAAGGACCCGTCCGACGTCTTCGTCGACGTGCTCGCCGCGCGCAGCTATCCGGCGTTCCGGCAGTCCCTCATCATCGGCGAGCTGCTGCCGCCCAACCTGTCGAGCGACTACCACCTGGTGGGCACCGGCTCGCCGGCGTACGGCAGGGGCGTCGCGAGCACCCAGGTCACCTGGGGCACGGGACTCCTCGGGTTCCGCTACACCGTGTCCGCGCCGTCGGACGACATCGACGGCCAGACCCGGCCCTCCGGGACCGCGACTCAGCCCAGGTACGACGCCGGATCGGACCAGCTGAAGCCCTGACTGAAGGTGGCCGCGGAGCCGACCCCCTGCCCTGCGGCCACCTTCTTGACCTCCTGTCGACCTGCGACACCACCCGTGACAGCACGAGGAGCACACGATGACCGACAAGTTGCACCCGGGACCGCTCTCGAGGCGGATGTTCCTCACCGGCACCGCCGGCCTGGCCGGAGCCGCCGTCCTCGTCGGCGGCCGGCCGAACCAGGGCGCCCATCCGGTCAGAGGCCTACGCCCGACGGCCGCCGGAGTCCACCCGCAGAAGACCGTCCACCTGGCGGGCACGGACGGATGGGTGTCCATGCCCCAGGGCGCGCCTGCGGACCCGCCGTTCTTCCCCGACTCCCTGGCGCCCGCAGGCTTCGACACCTACGTCTTCGGTTTCCGCGACGTGACGGGGCTCTCCGCCACCCAGGTGGCCGCGCAGCGCGGGCACGCACAGATCAGCGCACCGATGCTGAGCTTCGACGAGGAGGACGACATCTTCATCACGCTGAGCAACCTCGGGCTGCTGCAGCGACCGGACCTCTTCGACGGCCACACCCTCCACTGGCACGGCTTCGTCAACGCGATCCCGCTGTTCGACGGAGTCCCGGAGCTCTCGCTCGCGGTGCCCGTCGGCCGCGACTTCACGTACTTCTACCGCCCCCACGACCCGGGCACCTACATGTACCACTGCCACTTCGAGGACGTCGAGCACGTGCAGATGGGCATGACCGGCATGGTGTTCATCCGCCCCCGGCAGAACAAGACCCCGGTCAACGGCGACCCGGCCGGCACGAAGTACGCCTACAACGACGGGGACGGATCGACCCGGTACGACCGGGAGTTCGCGTTCATGCTCACCGAGCTGTGGTCGGCCGCCCACTACCGCGATGCGCACATCCAGGTGAACGACTGGACCGACTACGCGGCCAGCTTCTGGCTGATGAACGGCCGGGGCTACCCGGACACGCTCGAGCCCAACGGCAACCCGCTGGTGACGACCGCGGGACGCCTGCAGTACCAGCCGATCTCGTCGATGGTCTCCTGCAACGCCGGCGACCGGGTGCTGCTACGGCTGTCGAACCTCGGCTACCAGAACCACCAGATGAGTGTGGACAACCTCGACCTCACCGTCATCGCCAAGGACGCCTCGCTGCTGCGGGGCCGGGACGGGACCAGCAACTACCTGGTCACCAACGGCGTGGACATCGGCCCGGGCGAGAGCCGGGACCTGATCTTCACTGCTCCCTCGCCGGGCGAGTTCCTCCTCTACGACCGCAACTACTCCTACCTCGACAACGGTGGTGGGCCGGGTTACGGCGGCATGATGACGCGGATCGTCGTCCATCCCGCCGGGACCCTCGGCCCGCAGACCGCCGCGAATGCCTGACCGGACCGAGGAGACACGATGCGAACCCTCACCACGCACCTGCGCCGGCCGGACCGCGGCCTGACCTCACTGCTGAGCACTCGGCTGACCGCACGGCTGGCGCAGCGAAGGTACGCCGCCGCGCTGCTGGCCGGCACCCTCGCGACCGTTGGACTGGCCGTCGGCACATTCGGGGCCCACGCCGAGGCGGCGCCCACCTCGGAGGGACTCGAGTGCCTCTCCGACGCACACAACACGTTCTCGCTCACCGCTCGCGACGGCTACGTCTCGACGCCGGACGGCAACTCGATCTACATGTGGGGCTACGGCCCGAGCAGCGGGTCGTTCCAGCTTCCCGGGCCGGTCCTGTGCGTCCCCTCCGGGGCGCACGTCCGGGTGATCCTCCACAACGCCCTCAGCGAGGCCACGTCGATCGTGTTCCCGGGTCAGAGCGCGGTCACGGCCGACGGCAAGCCCGCCCAACCGCAGCTGACCGACACGGGCGCGATGATGTCGCTCGTGCAGCCCGCCGACGCGACGGACGGGTCGGTGACCTACGAGTTCACCGCCGGCTCACCGGGGACCTACCTCTACGAGTCGGGGACGGACGTCGCCAAGCAGGTGCAGATGGGCCTGTACGGCGCCCTGGTGGTCCGCCCGGCCGGCCACCCCGACCAGGCCAACGACCGGACCGACTCCCGGTTCAGCCCCGACCACGAGTACGTGTTCCTGCTCTCCGAGGTCGACCCCGACCTCCACCTCGCCGTCGAGCGTGGCGAGGCCGTCGACGCCGCTCACTCCACGGCCCGCTACTTCATGATCAACGGCCGCAGCATGCCGGACACGCTGGCACCCAACCACGCCTCCTGGCTGCCCACACAGCCCTACGGCGCGATGGTCCACATCAAGCCCTACGACGCGCAGACCAACCCGTACCCCGCGCTGATCCGCTACCTGAACGCCGGGTCCGTCAACTACCCGTTCCACCCGCACGGCAGCGACGAGCGCGTCGTCACCCAGGACGGCAGCGCGCTGGTCGGTAGCGGCGGGCAGGACCTGTCCTACCTCAAGTACGACCTGGATGTGGAGCCCGGCCAGTCGCTCGACGCGCTGATGGACTGGCGCGATGTCGAGCAGTGGGACCCGGCGACGAACCCGATCCCGACCCAGCTGCCGGCCATCCAGGACCAGCTGCTGGTGGGCCCGGACACCTGGTTCAGCGAGAGCGGCTACCTCGGCAAGAAGGGCTCACTCCCTCCCAACA
Organism: Nocardioides panacihumi; assembly: GCF_039530925.1. Taxonomy (NCBI): domain Bacteria; kingdom Bacillati; phylum Actinomycetota; class Actinomycetes; order Propionibacteriales; family Nocardioidaceae; genus Nocardioides; species Nocardioides panacihumi. The sequence continues at coordinate 196,879 of NZ_BAAAPB010000005.1, forward strand.
TCACCGCCAACAACGAGTGCGGCGAGTACTACCACGTAGCGCACAGCCACGCGCTCCAGCAGGCCACCAACTACGGAGCCACCTTCGGCGGCATGATGACGGTGTTCCGCATCGACCCGCCGGCCGGCTGCCCGACGAGCTGAGGACGGCGTCGATGAACACCACTCGAACCACCCGAACCAACCGGCTCGTCCGGTGCCTCACCGCCCTGGCCACCGCCGTGGGTCTCGGCGCCGCCACCGTCGCCGCCCTCGGTGCGACGATCGGCGCGACGTCGGGTCCCGCGGCAGCGGCGGCACCCGTGCGAGCCGCAGCGGTGGCAGCGCCGGTCGGCAGGCTGGCTCCCACCGGATGCAGCCGCGACGACGCCACGGCGACCGACACCTGTGACCTGTACGCCATGGCGGGAACCACGCAGGTGCTCGGGAAGACCCTGCCGATCTGGGGCTTCTCGAGCACCGGTGCCGCCGGCTCGGCGACCGCACCGGGCCCCGTGCTCGCGGTCCGACAGGGCGACACCGTCACCATCACGTTGCACAACCAGCTCGCGGAGGACGTCTCCCTGGCCTTCCCGGGCCAGCCGGCGAGCAGCTTCACCGCCGGCCTGGACAGCACGGCCGGCACCGCGCCCGGCGACTCCGGCACCTACAGCTTCACCGCCGGCCGACCGGGCACGTTCCTCTACGAGGCCGGCCACACGCCCGGGGGCACCCGGCAGGTCGCCCTGGGCCTGGCCGGCGCACTGGTCGTCCTGCCCACGGACGGCACCGCCAACGGTCAGGCGTACGACGACGAGGCGGTCGTCGTGCTCAGCGAGATCGACCCCCGGCTCAACGCCGACCCGGCCGGCTTCGACATGCGCGACTTCCACCCGGCGTACCGGCTCGTCAACGGGCGCCCGTTCCCGACCACCGACCCGATCCCCACGGACCAGGGCCACAGGGTGCTGCTGCGCTACGTCAACGCCGGCACGGTGACGCACCCCATGCTCACCCTCGGGGCCACCCAGCTCGAGGTCGCCGACGACGGTCACCCGCGCGCCCATGCGCAGCGCGAGGTCGTCGCCACGGTGCTCTCGGGCGCGACGGTCGACACGATCGTCACCATGCCGACGGGCGCCGAGTCCAAGGTCACCCTGATGGAGACCGGCGGTCACCTTCACAACAACGGCCAGACCGAGCTCGACGTCACCCAGGTCGCCACCGGCGGCATGATGACGTTCCTCGACACGAACGCACCGGCCCCGACCGACGACCACGTCGGCCCGGCGTCCAGGCACCTGGCCGTGTCCCCGAACCCCTCCGCAGGCCTCACGCCCCTGACGGTGACCGCAGACCTGAGCGACACCAGCAGCGGTGGTTCGGCGGTCGACGCCGCCGAGATCCTCGTCGACGACCCCGACGTCGGCGTGGGTGCCGGACTTGCCATGACCGGCGCGTTCGGATCGGCCGCCGTGACCGGCGTCCACGGCAGCCTGCCGGTGGCACCCGACGCGGGGTCGGACTGCACCTCGCAGCCCTACGCCCTGAGCTGCCTCGACGCCGGCAAGCACACCGTCTTCGTGCGGGCCCACGACGCCGCGGGCAACTGGGGTCCGCTCGGATCCGTGGTGCTGAGCCTGCCCAAGGTCGGGCCGGCCACGACCAACGGCTCCCTCTCCGCCCCGGTGACCGGCGACAAGGCGGCGTTGAGTGTCAGCGCCACCGGTGACGACACGGCGGCCGACGGCGTCATCGACGGGGCCGAGCTGTTCCTCGACACCGCCGGCACCGACGGTAGCGGCCAGCAGCTCACGCGCAACAGGACCGCGACGATCGTCAGCGAGGACGGAGTCGTCCCGGCAGCGCCCGTCAGCGGGCAGACCTGTGCCACCGCTCCGATCGCGCTCAGCTGCCTGACCGAGGGCACGCACCACCTGCTCCTGCACAGCCACGACTCACTCGGACTGTGGGGACCGGTTCTCGACGTACCGTTCACGCTGGACCGCACAGGGCCCGCGGTCGACGCCGCGAGCATCACTCCCAACCCGAGCAACGGCCTCCTCTCCGCGCCCGGCAACACCGGCTACCTGCGGATCGCCGGCGTGGTCACAGACCGGGAGACGAACGGCGCCGTCGCCAACCAGCTGAAGGCGGCCGAGGCGTTCGTCGCGCCGACCAGTCCGGCACCCGCTGCCGGGAGCGGGCTCCAGCTGCTCGCGGTCGACGGCCGGTTCGACAGCCCGAGCGAGCAGGTCTACGGCCTCGTCCCGCTCTCGCAGATCAAGGTCAAGGCCGACGGCAGCTATCAGGTGCTGCTCCGCGGCAAGGACGTCGCGGGCAACTGGGGAAGCCTGTTCGCGATCCCGTTGACGATCGACAAGACGGCCCCGGCGCTCGCCTCGGTCACCGGCTCGCCCAACCCCACCGCCGGCGCCCAGCTGCTCACGCTCACCGCACCGGTCACCAGGGACACGGCCTTCCAGACCGCCGAGTTCTGGACCGGCACCACCGACCCGGGAGTCGGCAAGGGCACCCGCGTCCAGGTGAGCTACGTCGGCACCAACGTGGTGGTGGCGGTGCCGCTCACCGGGATCACTCCCGGCTCCGTCCGCTTCAACCTGCGGGTGCAGGACCTCGCCGGCAACTGGAGCAACGCGGTCAACACGACCGTGACGGTCTCGAAGCCGAACGCGATCTTCTCCGACACGTTCGACTCCGGGAACCTGAACGCCTGGTCCGCACGCACGAACGTCGGTGGCGGCTCGATGGCGGCCTCGCCGATCGCCGGGCTGCCCAACGGCGCCGGCAACCAGGGCCTCCTCCTGACCGGACCGGGAACGCACTTCCTCACCGACAACACACCGGCGGCGGAGACCTCGTACCACGCGCGGTTCCAGCTCTCGGCGACCACGTTCACCAGCGGCAGCGCTGCGGCCGTCGACCTGTTCGACGCCCGTAACGGCGCCAACGGCAACGTGTTCACGGTGAACTACCGGAGGTCGGCCGGCACCAGCCAGGTGCAGGTCGTCATGGCCCGCACGATCGGCGGCACGTTCACCAGCGGCTGGCAGAGCCTGACGGCCGGTGCGCACGCGATCCGTGTGGACTGGGTCTCGGGGCCGGCGACCGGCGCGGCCCAGGGCTCGCTGAGGCTGTCGGTGGACGGCGTCGCGGTGATCACCCAGACCGGCAGCACGACGGGGCTCAGCATCGAGAGCGCCCGCCTCGGCATCGTGGCCGGCACCAACACCACCTCGACCGGCAGCGCGTACGTCGACTCCTTCGAGTCCACGCGCTACACGCTGCCCTGACCTGAGGCCCCCGCAGGGTCGCGACCTGCGGGGGCCTCTCCAGCGCCACACCTAGGGGGAACAATGCCTGTCACGACACTCACCGCCCCGAGCCCGAGCCTTCGGCCCCGCCTCCTGCTGAACGGCGGCCTGGCCGTGGTCCTGGTGCTGGTGCTCGGGCTCGTGCTGCTCCGACCCCATCAGCCGGCCGCCTCGGCCGGAGCCACGGTGCCCCAGAGCACGCAGCTCGAGACACGGACCGGGGTCCGGTTCTCACGGGTCGCTGTCGTCGGCGACGGCGGCCTGATCACGCTCTTCTACGTCGTGCTCGACACCGAGAAGGCCACCACCTTCCAGGCCGACCGGGCGCATCCGCCGCGGCTCGCCAGCGAGGAGCACGGTGGCGGCACGCAGCGCGCGTCCATCATGCGCGCCGGACACCAGATGCGCGCCGGGCAGACGTACTACTTCGTGTACGAGAACACCGGCGGGGCGATCAAGCCTGGAGAACGGGTCACCATCACCTACGCCGGCGTGTCCCTCCGGCACGTCCCCGTGCTCTGAGGCCCGGGCCGTGAGTCTCCTCGGCAGAGCGGCCGCGAGCCTCGTGCTGGTGGGAACCGCCCTCCTCTGCGGGGCGGCACCCGCGGGCGCCCATGCCTATCTCGACCACAGCAACCCTGCAGACGGCGCGACCGTCGCGCGGGCGCCGGACACCCTCCGCCTGTTCTTCAGCGAGCACGTCGTGCTGTCGGCGACCACCCTCCAGCTGTTCGACGCCCAGGAGCGCAGGGTCCCGCTCGCCCGGCTCCGCCTCGACAGCGCGAACCTCGACGACACGGAGGCGCCGGCCCAGATCGTCGCCGACCTCCCCGACCTGCCCACGGGCACGTACCGCCTGACCTGGAGCACCCTCTCGAGCGACGACCTCCATCGGACCTCGGGGGTGCTCGCCTTCGGTGTTCGGGCCGCCGTCGCCGGCGGCGGTGTCGACGAGGCGGACCCCGACCCACTCGAGGCCGTCGCCGGCGCCGTGCTGCTCGGCGGCATGGCCCTGCTGCTCGGTGCTCCGCTCGCCCTCCGCACGCTGCGCCCAGCGTCGCCGCCCGTGCGGCGTCGGATCCGTCGAGCGGCCGTCCTCGGCGGGCTGCTCGCGATCGGCGCCGCCCTGCTCGGCCCCGTGCGGGAGGCGCTCGCCGGGGATGCGGCCGTCCTGCTCGCGGGCGGGTACGCCGGCCGGTGGGTGGTCCGCACGGCGGGCATCGCCCTGCTGGTGCACGGGATCCGCGCTCCCGGGCGCCATGCGTCGCTCGTCGTCGGCGCCGCGCTCGCCGCGGCGGGGCAGACCCTTCTCGGGCACGCCGTCGCCCAGTCAGCCGGCGACCCGCTGCGGGTCCCGGTGACCACCGTCCATCTGCTCGCGGCCCTCGGCTGGACCGGCGCGGTCGCGGGGATCGCGATCGGTCTCGCCGGCAGGCCCCGGCAGTCCCTCCCGGCGGCCGAGCTGGGCGCAGCGCTGCGCGGCTTCGCGGTCCCGGCCGCGGTGGGCCTCGCGATCGCCGTGGTCACCGGCGTGTGGCTCGCCTCGGACGTGGTCGTGTCGGCGGACGCGGCGGTGCTCACGTCGTACGGGCGGACGCTGCTCGTCAAGCTCGCCGTCGTGGCCGCCGTCTGCGGGCTGGCGCTGGTCAACCACCGTGGGCTCCGACGTCGAGGCGACGTCCCCCGCCGCACGATCACGGCCGAGGCGGTCGCGGTCGGCGGCGTGATCGCGTTGACGGCACTTCTGCTGGCCGGGCAGCCGGCCACCGAGCCGCAGCTGGCCGACGCCGGTACGCCTCCGAACCGGGGACCGATCGCGCGACAGGTAGGCGACCTCGAGGAGGCGCTGAGCCTGCGGCCGAACCGCGCCGGACCCTCCGTGGTCCTGGTCGACCTCTTCGACCGGCGGCGCCCTGCGCCCGGCCCGGTCTCCGGCGTCACGATCCAGGTCGGCGGCACGGACCTCGGCGGCGCCCGACCGCTGGGCGACGGTCACTGGTCAGCGCCGGCCCCCGACCTCCCGAGCGGACCCACGGCCATCACGGTGACCGTCACGCGGCCGGGCATCGACCCGGTGACGGCGACCTACCCGTGGGTCGTCGGACCCGCGACGCCGCCGCCGTCCGCCGTCGTGTCCCGGACCCCGCTGACCCCGGCGGTGCGACTGCTCGCGGCCACGCTCGCAGGCGTCGCTGCCGGCTTCGGGCTCGTCGCCCTCCGACGCCGGGCACGGCGTGCGCCGGCCCCCGACGGAAGCACCTCGGCACGGGACGAGGAGCCCGCCCTGCCCTGACGCCTGGCGGGCCGGTTGCGCCGCTCCGCGACCTCAGTCCCGCTCGAGGCGGAGGGCGAGCGCGGGGCAGGCGGCGACCGCGCGTCGGGCGTGCCGCATCGCCTCCGACCCGACGACGGGGTGGGTGATCACAGGAAAGCCGTCGGGGTCGGACGCGATGTTCTCCGGGAGCAGCAGGGCGCACATCGCGTGGCCGTCGCACCGGGTCCAGTCGACCTGGATCCTCATCGGTCCTCCACCAGCGGAAGGACGCCGAGGTACGGCCGCCCGCAGCCGCCGTGCTCGGCGTGCGCCGCGACCTCCGCCGTCATCGTGGTCAGCGCACTGCTGATGAACGCGGCGGTGCCGTCCGGGTGCGCGCAGGCGCCGCGTCCGGTCATGGCCCGCAGGCGACCGGCGACCTCCAGCGAGGGTCGTCCGTGCAGCAGCGCGTCGACGTCCCGGGCGACGGCGTGGGTCCCGAACAGGCACGGTCCGCACTGGCCGGCCGACTGGCTGGCCAGCCACCTGGCGACCGCCGCGACCTCGGCCAGCGCGCAGCCGTGGGCCGGCACGCGGGCGACCACACCTGCGTTGAGCGGGACACCCGCCGCGCGAAGTGCCGGGCGGGTCAGCCGCAGGCCGCGTACGTCGCTCACCCAGTGCCCGTGGTAGCCGCCGATCAGGACCGGCCCGCTGTCGACATCGCTCCCGCCGAGCAGCGCGTCGAGCGGCAGACCGGTGGGCACCTCGACGACACCGCTGCCCGACCCGGACCCGACCAGTGTCAGCAGGCTGGTGCCCGGCTCCTCCGGGTCGCCGACCTCAGCATAACGGCGCGCGCCCAGGGAGACGAGCAGCGCGATCTGCGCGAACGTCTCGACGTTGCTGGCGAAGGTGGGCGCTCCGTGCAGGCCTCGCCGGGTCGGGAGCGTACGCCGGCCGGGTGGCACGGCAGCTCCGCCGTCGAGGCCGCTGAGCACCGCACGGACCTCACCGGCGACGAACTGGGCCGGCTGCATCCGCACCGTGACCGACTCGGGATGCGGCTCCGAACGACGCCTCTCCGCGAGGGCTCGCTTGAGCGCCTCGTGGGCCGCGGCGTCGTGGACGGCGATCGTGACCCGCCTCGTTCTCAGGGCGCGGGCGACGACGAGGGCGCCGTCGAGGACGAGGTGCGGGACGAGGGTCATGAGGGTGCGGTCCTTGTGGCTCGCAGGCTCGCTCTCCGAGCCGTTCACGACGACCTCGACCGACGACCTGGCCGGCAGGCCGGCCAGCTTGGTCGAGACGGGGAAGGCCGCACCGCCCCGACCCAACAGCCGGACCGCGGCGGTCTCCCGCACCAGCGCATCGTGGGTGCGGTGCTGCTGGGCACCGTGGAGCGATCGGTGCATGGCGAGGTCGGCGTACGCGCCGCGGGTGACGCCCGCCAGGAGCCGGGCCGACCCGTAGGCCGTGGGTGCGAAACGCGCTTGAAGCGTGGTCACGAGTGTCTCCCGGTGGTGACGAAGGGGGTGTTCTGCCGGCTGCGCCGCCGGTGCAGGTCGCGCCAGGCGGTCAGCGGACCGGTGGCGTGCTTCTCCTCGGCGGACAGGCGCCTCCAGATCGCGACCAGCACGGCGAGCGCCGATCCGCCGTACAGGAACCATGCCCAGCGAGCGTGGGTGTCGGTGCCCGCGAGCAGGCCGTGCGCCATCGCCAGCGGCCAGGCCGCGTAGGCGAGGGCGTGCACCGGCCGCCACCATCTGGCCGCTGTGCTGGAGCCGGCCAGCCGCCCCCGGAGAGCTCCCGACACGGCGACGACGGCGAAGCAGTAGACCGCGAGCGTGCCGAGACCGACGGCCACTCCGCGATAGCCGGCCGTGAACGGCACGAGAGCGCCCGGGACGGAGATGTTCACGTGCGCGTCGAGGATCAGGAGGACCGCGTGGAGCGCGAGCAGGGCCAGCGTCACGACCGCCGCCGAGCGGTGGGTCAGCTGCAGCAGGAGCCGCAGGTTGCGGCGGCGTACCCGGGTCGAGGGCGAGGACCCCGATGCCGTCGCCCCGAGGCAGACGGCGACCGTGGCACCCAGCAGGGCCATGAACCCTGCGGCACGGGCGAGGAACCAGAGCGTCATGCGACACGCTCGCCCACGGGCCAGGATCCGACGCGGTGAACGGCCCCGCCCTGGTCGACGAGACGGGCTGACAGTCCGGCGGACTCGAGTCGCGCGGCGGCCGAGTCCCCCCAGATCAGCGACGCCGTGCTGTAGGTGTTCGCGAGCACGCACGTCGGGGCCCACACGCTGGCGGTGCGGATGTCGCCGTCGGCGGGCGCCCCCGTGCGCGGGTCCACGACGTGGTGAGCCTCGCCGATGTCGGTGCGCCACCGCCGCGCGACGGTGGACGACGTCGCCAACCCGCCGTGCGTCAGGCCGATGACCTCGCCCGGACCCTCCGCGGTCTCGGCGACCCGCACCCGCCACGGGGCGACCGTGCTTCCGGCGACGGCGACATCTCCCCCGATCTCGACCAGCGTCGGAGCACCGTGGTGCGCGGCGACCCGGCGGGCTGCCTCATCGGCGGTCCAGGCCTTCGCCGTGGCGCCGAGATCGAGCCGCAGACCCCGAGCGACGCCGATCCTGCGCAGCTGGTGATCGACCACGACCCGGCGCCAGTCGGCCGGCGGCGCCGCGACCGGGCGGACGTGGCGCGTCGGCGCCGCAGCGCGGACGGCGGCGATGTCCGCGTCGTACCCCCAGGACGCGACGTGACCACCGACGGTGGGGTCGACTGCGCCGTCGGTGCGCTCGGCCGCCTCGAGCGCGGCCTCGACCAGGGTCAGCGTCAGCGCACCGACCGGGAGGAGTCGCGGGGCGCCGTCGTTGACGGCCTCCAGCTCGGAGTCCTCGCGAAAGCGGCTGACCGCGCCGTCGACGTCCGCCATGAGCTCGCGGACCGTCGCCACAGCCTCGTCCATGGTGGCCTCCGGCACGGTCTCGTCCTGGCCGACCACCACCCGGACGGTGCACGACCAGTCCTGCCAGCTCCGTGTGGTCATGACGCGTTCGACCCGCCCTGCGACGAGCTGGAGGACGAGCTGGAGGACGAACTGGAGGGCGGTGCGGGCACCACGCCGGTGCTGCCGCTGCTCGACGAGCCGGAGTGGGACCGTTCGTGAGCGGACCCCGTCGTCGCACCCGAGCCGCTGGTCGTCGGAGACTGGCTCGTGGTCGGTGACTGGGGGGTGCCGGAGGAGCCGGACCCGCTCGTGCCGCCCTGGCCGCTCTGGGCCGTCGTGCTCGCCGCGGCGGCGGTGATGGCCGCCGTGCCGGCTGCTGCAGTGACGATCATCCCGGCGGTGGCGATGCGTGCTCGGCGGAGGAGACGGCGGCGAGGGGTGTCGTTCATGACATCCACGTTGCCCCGATGCGGCTCAGCGGTGCCGAAACGGCCCGTCAAATCGAGGTCAAATCGACCTGTGCCCCCGCCATGACGGGCCGGAGCCCTTCAGGGTCGACCGAGCACCAGGCGGACGACGGTCCACCCTTCGTCCCTCTCGACGTCCAGCCGACCGCCGCTCGCCTCGGCACAGGCGCGCGCGATGTCCAGCCCCAGCCCGGTCGAGCCGCGGTCGCTGCGGCCGCGGTGGACTGCGCCGTCCGGGATCCCGGGGCCCCGGTCACGCACCTCGAGCAACACCGGCTCACCCGAGCGTCGACCCGGGTCGGCGAGCACGACCGCGACGTCGACGCCCTCCGGCGTGTGGGCGACGCAGTTCTCCAGGAGGGCATCCACCGCGGCCCTCAGGTCGTCCGCGGCGCAACGTACGTCGACGGCCCGGTCCGGCACGTCCAGGTCGATGACCCGGCCCTGGTCCTCGGCGAGCGGTCGCCAGAAGTCGACCTGGTCGCGCAGGACCTGCGTCGCGTCGCAGCGCGGCATCACACCCTCGCGCTCCGGACGCCGCGCGGCCCGGATGACCGCGGTCAGCGTGCGTTCCAAGTGGTCCAGGTGGGCGTCGAGCTCGTCGGTCCGCTCGGAGGCGGGCAGCGCCTCGACGTCCAGGCGCACCGCGGTCAGCGGCGTGCGGAGCCGGTGCGAGAGGTCGGCGACCGTCTCGCGCTCGGCGGCGAGGAGGTCGCCGATGCGACCGGCCAGCCGGTTGAGGGCGGACGAGACCCGGCGTACCTCCGAGGCGACGCCGTCCTCGGGGGCTCGCGCGGACAGGTCGCCGTCGCCGAGGCGGTCGGCGGCCGCGGCCGTCTCGTCGAGGTCGCGCACCAGGCGTCGTGTCACGACCTCGGCCGCTCCGGCCGCGAGGATGAGCAGCCCCGCGGCGGCCGCCGCGAGCCAGAGGAGCCGGTGCACGGCCCGGACACGCTCGTCACCGACGGAGCTGTAGGCGAGGACCGTGACAGGCCCGTCCGCCGTCGTGGCGCGGACGGCCACCAGCTCGCCGCCGTCGACCTCGTGGATCTCGGGCTGCGACACCGGCATCAGGCCGCTGCTGTCGTCGGTGTCGGCGTGCTTGTCCTTGACCGCCCGGTCGGTGTCGGTGGGCGCACCGGCAGGGAGCTGGGCTCCGATGCTGGTGCCGTCGGGCAGCATCACGGTCACGCTGGCCCGGTCGTCGCGGCCGTTCAGCCGGTCGACGTACGCCTTGAGGACCGTGCGCTCCGCGGGGCCCGTGCTCAGGTAGTCGGCGACGCCGCGCGCGACGGTGACGGCACTCTCGCGACTCTCCTCGGACGCCGAGCGGGAGAGCAGCAGCCACAGCGGGATCGCGAAGAGGACCATCACGCTGGCGGACGCGCCCACCGCCAACGTCAGGATGCGCTGTCGCAGGCTCATGGCGCGCTCGGGTCGACGAGCTTCACACCCACGCCGCGCACGCTCACCAGGTAGCGCGGGTCGGCGGCGGTCTCGCCGAGCTTGCGACGCAGCCAGGAGAGATGGACGTCGACGGTCCGGTCGGCGCCGCCCCACGGCATCTGCCAGACCTCGGCGAGCAGCTGACGCTTGGTGACGACCTCGCCGGCCCGCGAGGCGAGCGCGAAGAGCAGGTCGAACTCCTTGCGGTTGAGCGTGAGCTCGCGATCATCGAGCTGCGCGGTGCGCGAGACCGGGTCGACGACCAGGCCGCCGACGACGACCCTCGGGTCCTGCTGAGCAGTCGGCGCCGTACGGCGCAGGACCGCCCTGACCCGTGCCAGGACCTGGGCGGCCGAGAACGGCTTGATCAGGTAGTCGTCGGCCCCCGCGTCGAGCAGCCGGACGATCTCGCGCTCGTCGTCACGCGCGGTCGCCACCACGACCGGCAGGTCGCTGCTGGACCGGATGAGCGCCAGGACGTCGGCACCGTCGAGGTCCGGCAGCCCCAGGTCGAGCACCACCGCGTCGGGACGCTCGCTGGTGACCGCCTTGATCGCCTCGACAGCGGTGGCGACGGAGACCACCGTCACGCCCTGCTCCCCCAGTCCGCGGGCGAGCGTGCGCCGGATGTCCGGGTCGTCCTCGACGAGCAGGAGGCGCACCATGCCCGTCACGTTACTGGTCAGACGACCCGCTCCCGGTCCCCGCCCACGCGGCCTTCGCGCCACTGTGTCCGATCCGCGCGACCTGGACGCCGGTGCCGACCGCGGCCAGCACGGCCAGCGCGCCGACCACGGCCGTCACGACCCGCAGCCGGTCTCGTGTCTTCGCGCCCGGGCCCCCGGCGACCGCGCGACGGCGGTCGAGCCACCAGAACCCGGCGGCCAGCACGAAGAGGCCGATCGTGAACGGGATCAGCTGGTCACCGAGCTCGGCGTGCTGCTCGATGAGCTGGTTGTGCGGCAAGGAGTGCTCGAGGTTCTCTCCGCTCGACGTCGACAGCGGAGTCAGGACGAGAGCGACCAGGCTCAGCGCGGCCGGGACCGGGCCGGCCCAGCGACGGAATCGGGGCACGAGGACCGCGGCGGCGACAGCGATCACCGCGAGCGGCACGAAGACCACGGTGGCATGGACGATCAGGGGGTGCAGAGGCAGGCCGAAGATCGTGGACGGCATCGGGTTCCTTTCAGGCTGGGTGTCCGACCAGTCTCCGGCCCGCTGGCCGAGCCCGTCCGCAAGGGAACGTTAAAGCCTTCTCAAATCAGGTCCGGCTGGGCGCCGGGCGACCTAGGCGGGCACCAGGCGCCGGCCCGTGACGCGGGTGGGATGGATCCGGACGTAGTCCCAGTAGTCCCCAGCGGGCCAGGGCACCGGCCGATCCGTCAGACTCGCGAGGCTCTCCGGAGAGGTGGCCCGCGCCGTACCCGTCACGAGGACGCTCCACCCGGACTCGGTGTAGTCGTCGAAGTCGTCGACCTCGTAGGTGAGGTCGGGCTCGGGGGCGTTGTCCCGCAGATACCGGGCCGTCTGGCCTCCAGGCGAGACGCGTACGACGATCTCACCGCCGATCACCGCATGGTTGACCGGCAGGATCACGGCCCCACCGCTGGTGCAGTACCCGATCCGGCCGACCGACCTGCTCCCGAGGAGCTCGAAGCACTCGTCGCGACCGATCTCCTTGAGCTCGCCGCGGAACCACAGCTCTTTCATGATCGCCTCCCAGATGTGCCCGGACACAGCCCGTTCGATCCCACCGTGCCGCCGTCGCCACGGCGTCGGAAGGGGCCCGAGTCATGGGCAGTGAGGGACGAATGACCCTCGCGCCGCCACTGCCGACGGCCGAGGCGCGGTGGACGTTCGTCCCTCCGACACCGGTACGACGGCCCTGTCGCTCCTCCCGAGCAGCCGCTCAGCCTCGGAGCATGACCACGGCCACGCACCGTCCCACGACATGGAGCCGTTCCGACCGGTTGGCGCGCACCTGGCCGGTGCTGACCGGTGCGGTCGCGGGAGTCGGCATGAGCTGCCTCGAGGTCGTCTGGGGCCCACGGCTCGTGCTGGTCGTCGCCGTGGGCTTCTGGCTCTTCCTCACGCTCCTGCTCTGGTCCTGCCTGGCCGACTACGGCTACCGCGTCGCCTGGTCGATGCACCTCGGTCTCGTCGTCACCGTCGTCGGCGCGGGACTGGTGGGACTCACCGTCCTCTCGCCGATCGTCGGTGGGGTGGCCGCGGCCGCCGGTGCGTGCGCCGTCGTGATCTGGCGACGTGCGTCGGTCCGCCGACGCCGCGTCATGAGGACGCCTCGTGAGTCGACGGCGGTGCGGCCCGACCAGTGGAGGGTGGACCAGGAGTTCGCGAGGCTCGTCGCCGATCTCGAGAAGGGCCAGGGCCGGGGACCTTCGTCCTGAGCCCGGTGACCTTCGCCGGATGCCCGCCGCCGCCTCCGCCACGCAGGCTGAGGTGACGGACCGGAGGGAGGCCCCATGCCATCGCCGAACAGCAGCCCCGTGGCCGTCACGGGCACGCTCGAGCCACGCCTGAGCCGCGGCCTGTGGCTCATCAAGTGGCTCCTCGTGGTGCCACACGCCGTCATCCTGTTCTTCCTGTGGATCGCGGCAGCGGTCCTCACGGTGGTCGCGTGGTTCGCGATCCTGGTGACCGGGCGCTACCCGCGGTCCATCTTCGACTTCAACCTCGGCGTCCTGAGGTGGTCGTGGCGCGTGTGGTTCTACACGTACGGCGCGTTGGGCACCGACCGCTACCCGCCGTTCACGCTCGGTCCGGCGCCCGACTACCCGGCGACGCTGCACATCGACTACCCCGAACGGCTCTCGCGGGGACTCGTCCTGGTCAAGTCCTGGCTGCTCGCCATCCCCCACTACCTGGTCCTCGGCTTCTTCCTGGGCGCCGGCGTCGCGACCGACCAGTCCCGCGGACAGCCGTCGTGGCCGTGGAGCGTCGGGCTCGTCGGCCTCCTCGTCCTCATCGCCGCGGTCGTGCTGCTGTTCACCGGCGCCTATCCCCGGCCCGTCTTCGACCTCGTGCTCGGCATGGACCGCTGGACGATGCGGGTGGCGGCGTACGTCCTCCTCATGACCGACGCCTACCCGCCGTTCCGGCTCGACCAGGGCGGTGGCGAGCCGGTGTCGCCCACACCCGGTCCCGTCGACGCGGGCGATGCCGGACTCGTCGAGGTCGGCTCGACCCGACCACAGGGCCGCCGGTGGACGACGCTGCGCATCGTGAGCCTGGCCGCCGGCAGCGTGCTGCTCGCCGGCGCGCTCGCGAGCGGCCTCGGTGGTGCGGCGCTGCTGTTCGCGGACAAGGCGCTGCGCGACCAGGACGGCTTCCTGATGACGGGTGGCGAGCGGTTCACCACCTCGTCGTACGCCGTCACCACCGGGGACATGCGCCTCGGCGGGGACGGCGTGGTCCACCGCTTCATCGGGGACGTGAAGCTGAAGGTCCGAGGCTCGGACGTGCCGGTGTTCATCGGGATCGCTCGCACGGACTCGGTCGACGGCTACCTGGCCGGCGTGGCGCACGCCGTCGTGACGGACGTCCGCAACGGCACGCCGCTCTACCGGGAGGTCGGCGGCGGTGCCCCCGCGGCCGCCCCCGGCGGAGCGACGGCCTGGGCGGCGCAGGCGACGGGCGAGGGCCCCCAGACCATGCGCTGGGACGCGACCGACGGGCACTGGACCGTCGTGCTCATGAACGCCGACGGATCGGCCGGCGTGACCGCCGTCGTCTCGGCGGGAGCCACCCTTCCCGTGCTCGGCTGGGGCGCCGTCACGCTCCTGGTGTCCGCGGGTCTGCTGGCGATCGTCGGGCTGGTGCTCGTCCTCGTCGCGCTGCCACCGGCGCCACGACCCGCACCGGCGGGCTCGGGAAGTGCGCCGACACCTCCGGGACTCTCCGACGCGGTCCGGTGACCGCACCGCGAAGGGACAAGTGCGATGGCGAAGGCAGCAGGAGCGACGTGCTCGACCTCGGGCGCGATCTACGGCCTGGGCATGCTCGGCGCCTGGGTGTGGTTCTGGCAGCAGAGCGACGGCTTCTGGGAGCACGCCTGGGCGATCGTCGAGGGCATCCTGTGGCCGGCGTACCTGGTCTATCAGGCGTTCGCGGCCCTCGCGTGACGACCTGACGGCCTGACCTCTGCCGCCCTGAGGCCCGGCCGCCCAAGGTCACATGGTCCACCTCGCGGTGGGACTTCGGACCCTCTATCTCGACGAGGGTCCGGCGCAGACTCGGGGGCATGACCACCTGGATTCCGCCTGCACCCGACGCACGCCGGCGGTCGGCCGCGACCGCCATGACCCACGGCTGGGTCCTCGTGGGCGTCGACGGCGGCGAGGCCGGCGAGGCGGCGGTCGAGTTTGCCGCTCGGTACGCCGCTCCGCGCGGCCTCCGGCTCGAGCTGCTCCACGTCGCACCGGAGCCGGCGTACGCCGCCTCCGACTCCGCCCACGCGCGCATCGGGCGCCAGCAACGCCACCAGCTGCTCGACACGGCCGCGGCCCGTGCCCGCGAGCTCCTCGGGGCCGATGACCCGGGGAGGGTGGGCGCCGAGATCGCGTACGGCGGCCGCGTCGACCGGCTGCTCGCGGCCGCGGAGGAGGGCTGCGAGCTCGTGGTGCTCGGCGACCAGCGCCGGCCGCAGGTCGACCGGCTCGCTACCGGGTCGGTGCTCGCCGGCGTGGCGGCCCGGTGCACCGTACCTGTGATCGGAGTCCCTGCCGGCTGGACGCCCCATGCCCAGGACCCCGTCGTCGTCGCCGCCGTGAAGACGTGCGCTGACTCCGGCGTGCTCCTGGACCTCGCGTCGGCTGTGGCCGCCGAGCACGGCGCCCGGCTCCGGGTGCTCCAGGCCCGGGACGTCCAGCACGCCGCCCCCGGACACCGGGGCGCGTGGGAGGAAGCTGCCCGGGCAGACCTCGCCCGACTGGTCGCCACCCACTGCGACCGCTATCCCGACCTGAAGGTCGACGTCGACGTCGTCAGCGGACAGCCCGCGCGCGTCATCGCGAACGCCTCCGCGCAGGCGGACCTGCTGCTCCTCACGCGCCGGCCGCTCGTGTACTCCCACGGACACCTCGGCGGCACCGGCCGCGCCGTCCTCCGGGAGAGCCGGTGCCCGGTCGCGGTGCTGCCCCCGCCCACAGCCGGGCCGGGGTCCGGCCCGTGACACGTGCCGAGTCGGCGCATCCTCGCACCTGACAAGTGCCGAGTCGGCGCATCCTCGCACCGGTCTCGCTGGGTTGCGCCGACTCGACCCCTCCGGAGTGCGAAGTTGCGCCGACTCGACCCCTCCGGAGTGCGAGGTTGCGCCGACTCGACCCCTCCGGAGTGCGAGGTTGCGCCGACTCGACCCCTCCGGAGTGCGAGGTTGCGCCGACTCGACCCCTCTGGAGTGCGAGGTTGCGCCGACTCGACCCCTCTGGAGTGCGAGGTTGCGCCGACTCGACGACTGTCCGGTCGCTCAGCGGCCCAGGATGCGGCGCAGCCAGCTGTCGTTGCTCGGGTCGTCGTGTCCGGGACACCACTGGTCGGCGGGCACGCGGGCCTTCACGTCGGCGACGTGCCGGCCGCAGCCGGACCAGGTGGTCTTGCCGCAGGTCTTGCAGCGGGTCGGGTGGCACATGGTGGCTCTCCTGCCTCAGGCGGGTGACTCGTCGGCCTCGATCGCGTCCGCGAACTCGCAGAACGCGTCGTAGGCGCGTGCCCCGTGGATCGTGGCAGGGCCACCGTGCATCAGGAACGTGACGCCGATCGCCTCGGCGGCCTCCTGGCGCGTCGCCCCTGCCCGTGCCGCAGCCTGACCGTGCGAGGCGATGCACCCGTCGCAGCCCTCGACCACACCGATCGCGAACGCGATGAGCTCCTTGGTCCTCCGGTCGAGCGCGCCGTCCGCGAAGGCCGCGTTCGACAGCTCGCCGAAGCCCTGGTAGACGTCCGGGATCGCTCGCCGCAGCTCGCGATGCAACGGCGTCAGCGCCCGCAGGACCTCTTTCCCGTGCGACTGCTCCGTGTTCGTGATCGACATGCCGACTCCCTTTCGACTATCCCCCTGGGGGGTTACTCGAAGGTACCAGATCCCCCTGGGGGGTTCGAAATCCGGCGCCGACCCTCCCCCTACGCGGTGACGAGCCGTCGACCCGTCACCCGGTTGGGGCGGATCCGGACGTACTCCCAGTAGCTGCCAGCCGGCCACGGCACGGGACGGTCCGTCGCACCGAGCATGCTCTCGGGCTCCCCCGCGCGGGCGGAACCGTTCACGAGGACGCTCCACCCGGACTTGGTCGACTCGTCGAAGGCGTCGACCTCGAAGGTCAGGTCGGCACCGGGACCGCTGTCGCGCAGGTAGCGCGACGTCTGGCCGGCCGGCGTGACGCGAACGACGATCTCGCCACCGATCATCGCGTGGTTGACCGGCAGCACGACCGGGCCCCGGATGGAGCAGAACGCGATGCGTCCGACCGACGTGCTCTCCAGGAGCTCGAGGCACTCGGCCCGCCCGATCTCCCTCAGCTGGCCGCGGAACCACAGCTCGTTCATGATCGCCTCCCGTAGGTCGAGAACCTTCCGCGACGAATGTCCATCGATCCTCGTCACGGGCGACAGGGTCCCGGGTCACGAGCTCCGGACCGAATGGCCCGGACCCTCCCGGCGTACGCCGACGGCCACCGCCAGGCCAGGCACCGCCGCGAGCACGAGCGTCACCGCCCACGCGACGCCTCCCATCGGCTCGAGCTCCAGGAGGTCGCGAAGCGGCGATGCCACGACGGCCGCGACCTGCAGCACGGCCGACGTGAGGATCGCTCCTTCCAGACCGCGCTCGAGGACTCCGGTCCCTCGGCGTGGCGCCCGGAGGGCGAGCGCCACCCCGAGCTGGGCGAAGCCGAGCGTGGTGAAGATCGCCGTGGTGACCGGCCACCCCTGACCGAGCGCCAGCAGCCCACCGACCAGGCTGACGGCGGCGATCAGGGCGCCGCCGCTGGCGACGCTGCGACCAAGCCCATCGCCGAGAACGGACTCCTCCGGTGGCGGCGACGGCTTGCGCATGAGGCGTCGGTCCAGCGGCTCCGCCCCGAAGGCGACGCCCGGCAAGCCGTGGGTGAGCATGTTGATCCACAGGATCTGTCCGGGGAGCAGAGGGATCGGCATCCCCAGGAAGGGCGCGACGAGGATGACGAGCACCTCGGCCAGACCGCCGGACAGGGCGTAGCGGAGGAACTTCCTGATGTTGGCGTAGATCCGGCGCCCCTCGGCAACGGCGACCACCACGGTCCTGAGATTGTCGTCGGCCAGCACCAGGTCCGCGGCCTGTCGGGCGACCTCGGTGCCACGGCGCCCCATCGCCACCCCGATGTCGGCACGTCGCAGGGCCGGCGCGTCGTTGACGCCGTCACCGGTCATGGCCACGACGTGCCCTCCGCGCTGCCAGGCGTCGACGATCTCGACCTTCTGCTCCGGCTTGATCCGGGCGTAGACGTCGATCGACGCAACCCGTTCGGCGTGCTCCCCGCGCGCCACCGCGTCACCGTCGACGACGACGCCCTCCGCATCCGTGATCCCGACCTGCTCGGCGATCGACCGTGCTGTCGCCGGGTGGTCGCCGGTCACCAGGATCGTGCGGATGCCGGCGTCCCGGCACGCGGTGACGACGTCGGCGGCGTCGTCGCGAGGCGGATCGACGAGACCGACGAGGCCGACCACCTCGAGCTCGCCCGCCCCACCGACGGAGTCCGCGACCGCCAGCACGCGACAGCCGCCGGCGGCCATGCGGGACGCCTCGGCAGCGGCTGCGCGCGTCGCCTGCCCCGGGCGCGCCGTGTCGAGGACCACCTCCGGGGCCCCCTTGACCACGCGCAGGTCTCCGTCAGGACTGCGGTGGACGGTCGCCATCCACTGCCGGATGCTGTCGAACGGCGTCTCCCCGAGGCGTGGCAACGCGGTCGCCGAGTCGAGCAGCGTCGCGTCGTACGACGCTGCGGCGACCAGCAGGGCGCCCTCCATCGGGTCGCCGATCCCGGTCCAGCCGTCGGCGCCCGGGACGAGGCGAGCGTCATTGCAGAGGACGACGTCTCGCAGGAGCCGCCGGACCTGTTCGTCAGCGTCCGTCCGCCAGCGCTGGTCCGCCCCCGAGGGAACCTCGACGCGTCCGCCGGGCACCCACAGCTCCCGCACGGTCATCCTCCCCTCCGTCAACGTGCCGGTCTTGTCCGATGCCAGCAGCGACACCGACCCGAGGGTCTCGACGGCGGGCAGCCAGCGCACCAACGCCGACTGCCGCGCCATCCGGAAGGCGCCCAGCGCCAGGGCGACGGAGACGACGGCGGGGAGCGACTCGGGGATGGCCGCGACCGCGAGGCTCACCGCGAGGATGAGCGAGTCCGCGAACGGCTCGCCACGGATCACAGCCGACGCGAGCACGACGCCTGCGAGCACCCCGACGGCGACGATCAGCTGGCGCGAGAGGCGGGTCAGGCGCCGTTGCAGCGGGGTTCGACGTACGCGGGTGGTGGCCACGAGCGTCGCGATGCGGCCGAGCCCGCTGCTCGCTCCGGTGCGTACGACGACGCCGAAGCCGCGACCTCCTGTCACCACCGTGCCGGACTGCACCTCCTCGCCGACGCCACGCTCGACCGGCAGGGACTCCCCCGTCATCGACGCCTCGTCCACCTGGAGCGAGACCGCCTCGACCAGCTCGAGGTCCGCCGGGACCACGTCTCCGGCCTCGAGTCGCACGACGTCGTGGGCGACGAGCTCGCGGGCGGGCAGCTCGACGACCACGCCGTCGCGTCGGACCCTCGCGAGCGGTGCTGCCATCTCGTCGAGCGCGGCGATCGCGCGCTCGGCCCGAAGCTCCTGGACGACGCCGAGGGTCGTGTTGAGGACGACGACCGCCGCGATGATGATCGCGTCGGAGACGTCGCCGAGCAGGCAGACGACCACGAACGCGCCGCACAGCAGCAGGATCATCGGATCGACCAGCTGGAGGCCGATCCGCGTCGGCAGCGTGCGCGGTCTCGTGGGGGCGACCTCGTTCGGCCCCTCCACACCGAGGAGCTCGGCGGCCTCCGCCGAGCTCAGCCCGTGCTCGCGTCCTACCGCCTCGTCCCGGGTCGTCACGGCTGCCTCCTGCTGAGTCCGACGCCGGAAACGCGACCGCGGCCGACGCAGCATCGGTCGATTGCCTCGACCCTGCTCTGCGGCCGCCGCCGACGGCAGGGGCGAAGTGCCGGTCCCGGGGGGCAGAACGTCCTCACACCCGGTGGCTGATAGCCCTCCGCCCGGCCCCGCGCACGCACGAGGCTGGTGGTGAGCAACGAGGAGGAACGATGACATTCTCAGGTTCGGCCCCCCGTACGGCCGTCGTCTATGAGTCGATGTTCGGCAACACCGCGGCCGTCGCGGCCGCGGTCGCCCGCGCCCTGGAGGACTCGGGAGCCGAGGTGGTCTGCACCGACGTCGGTGCGGCCGACGAGGCGCTCGCCCGCGAGACCGATCTCCTGGTCCTGGGCGCGCCGACGCATGCGTTCTCGTTGAGCCGGGCGAACAGCAGGGCGGGCGCAGTCAGGCAAGGAGCCGACCCCAGCAGCGAGCCGACCGGACTCCGCGAGTGGATCTCGACGCTCCAGGCCGGCCCCAGCCAGCCTCGCGTGGCCACCTTCGACACCCGTGCCGCCCAGGTCAGCCGACTCCCGCTGGGGGCCGCCCCCACCGCGGCGCGCCTGGCCCGTCGGCGCGGCTTCCACGTGACTCAGAAGCCGATGACCTTCGTCGTCGAGGGCACGAAGGGCCCGCTCCGGGCCGGTGAGCTCGAGCGCGCGGCGGCGTGGGGTCGGTCTCTGGCAGAGACCGTTCGCATCTCGACAAGCGACCAAGAGGAAGGCAGCGGACGATGACCGAGCGTGGATGGATCACCGTGGGGATCGACGGGACCGAAGGCAGCGACGCCGCGGCCCAGTGGGCGGCCCGCGAAGCCGACCGGGTCGGCGCAGGCCTCCGGCTCGTGCACGTCTTCGACGACTACATCCCGATGGCGGGCTTCTACGCCGCCGTCTACCCGCGCGGATCGATCGAGGGCCGCCACGTCGCGGAGAAGCTGGTCCGGGACGCAGCGCAGCGGGTCGAGGCGATCCTGCCCGACGATCGGGTGCAGCCGTTGGTGCTGCGCGGCGATCGTCGGGCCGGCCTGCTGCGGGCAGCGGCCGACTCGGACCTCCTGGTGCTCGGGGACGAGTCGCACCCGGCACATCACCGGCTCCTGACCGGGTCGATCATCGACTCCCTGGCGGCGCACTCGTCGTCGCCCGTCGTCGTCGTCCCGGCAGACTGCGCGGATCTCCCGTCGCGCGGCGTCATCGTCGCAGGGGTCAAGTTCTTCGCGGCCTCCCGGGAGCTCGTACGGCAGGCCTTCGACCTGGCCGCCGACCGCGGCGCTCGTCTCGTCGTGCTCCATGCCTGGGAGTACTCGGCGCCGTACGACGACCTGGTGTTCGCCCAGGTCGACCTCGCCGGATGGGAGGAGCGTTCCGCGAAGGAGCTTCGCCAGGTCGTCGACGACGTCGCCCGTGACTTCACCAACGTCGACACCGAGGTCAGGTTCGTGCGCGGCCAGCCGGCGCAGGTGCTGGCGGACGCCTCGGCCGAGGCGGACCTGCTGGCGATCACGCGTCGACTGCACGGGTTCCCGCTCGGCCACCTCGGCGGCACGGGACGCACCGCGCTGCGCGAGACCCGGTGTCCGGCTGTCGTCCTCCCGCCCGCGGTCGAGACGGTGCGGTTGGGCGCATCTGCCAACACGTGACGTCGTCCTGACGCCGTTCGCTCAGCGGCGGAGCTCGTCCACCACGCGCCTGGTGACCACGCCCAGAGCGGTTCCAGCGATGAGCCCGGTCGGCGGGCCCATCGCCAGGACCGCGACGGCAGGCCAGTCCGCGGCCGGGATCGTCGCGCCGAGGAAGATGACGGGCATCGCCACCGCCCAGCCAGCTGCGCTGGTCCCGATCCAGCGCCAGGGGTGCGGCACAGCGGTGGTCCTTCTCAGCACCGCAGCCTGCGCCGCGCCGAGGACGGCGCCCATGGTCGCTCCCAGTGCTGCAGCCCCGGCGAGCACCAGCACGAGTGCAGGTTGGTCGCCGCCGTCGCCGTCGTCGGCGAGTGTCCCGGGCGCCGAGGCCGCCGCCCAGCCGAGGCCGGCGATGATCACCGTGACGACCAGCCAGCCCCGCCACACCGGTCGGCCCCAGCGCGCGGCCAGCACCCGACCCTGCAGAGAGCCGAGGGCGGTGCCCTCGACGAGTCCGCCGACGACGACCAGTGACAGTGCCGCGGGGCCCGACTCCAGATGACGGGCGGCCACGGATGCGGCAGCGGCGGCCGTCATGCCGATCGTCTCGGCGATGGCGCATGCCCGGATCCAGCGCCGGCCGAGGTGGGAAGCGACGACGTCGGTGCCGGCGCGGCGACGGGGGCGCTCGTTCACCCGGCGGCCTCTGCTGGTCGGGGTCGCACCCGGTCACGCATGATGCGGACCGTCTCCTCGATCGGCCCCATGGTCCGGACCCGCCTCGCCTCCGGCCACGGGTCGAACCGTGTCCGCAGCTCGCGGGCGATCTCGCGGTCGGCGTCCGAGACACCGGCCTCCCGTGCACCGACCCTTGTATCGGCCAGCTTGTCGGGCGCGTCGCACCGGAGCTCGACGACCTGGCTCGCGGACGCATCGGCCAGCTCACGTGCCGCGCGTCTGCGACCGGCATCCGCCCATGTCGCGTCGATGATGACCGACTCGCCCAGCGACAACAGCGACGCCGCCCGTCTCATGAGCTCACGGTGGGTGCGGTCGGACCACTCCTCCGTGTAGATGCCCTCTCCGAACGCTGCGGGCTGCGGTGCCTCGGCGGGCAGACCCGCCAGTTCCTTGCGCACCCGGTCGCTCGACAGCACGACGGCACCGAGCTCGTCCGCCAGCGCTGCGGCGGCCGTGGTCTTGCCCGTGCCGGGGGTGCCGCCGACCATGATCAGCGAGACGGCGCCTTGGACCAGGTGGCGCACAGCGATGTCGAGGAGCAGCTGCGCCTCCGCACGCGCCCCGGCGGACTGCCCGGCGCGCATGCTCGTCACCTTCGCCCGCATGAACGCCCGGTAGCCCACGTAGTGCTCGATGAGGGACGCAGGCGCACGATCCCCGCTCATCTCCACGTAGAGCTCCCGGAAGCGACGCCCGACGGCCGGGGAGCCGAGCCGCTCCAGGTCCATGACCAGGCACGCGACGTCGTCGATGCGGTCCATGAACCGGAGCGTGTCGTCGAAGTCGAGGCAGTCCAGGATCCGCGGCCCGTCAGGCAAGCAGAAGATGTCGTCGGCGAGGAGGTCGCCGTGCCCGTCGACGACGGCTCCCCGCGCGATCCGGTCCGCGAAGAGCGCGTCCCGGCCGGCGAGGAACCGCGCCGAGAGGCGCTCCACCTCGTCGTACGCCTGTGGCGCGAGGACCTGGCCGCGGAACGCACGGGACTCGTCGAAGTTGTTCTGCCAGCGACGTGCCACCGACGAGCGCATCCCAGCCGCGTCGACGTCCGGGCCGGTGCGGCACCGTGTGTGGAAGTCGGCGACGAGGCGCGCGACCTGTCGCAGCTCGTCGTCGACCGGGACTCCCGTGGCGACCAGCCGCGACAGGCGGCGGCTGTCCGGCATGCGCCGCATCAGCACGAGGTGCTCGATCGTCCGGCCGTCCTCGTCCCGGACCTGCCCGACGCCGTCGTACACGTCCGGGGCCAGGCGTCGGTTCAGCTCGACCTCCCGATGGCAGGCGTCCTCGCGCCGCGCGAGCGTGGAGAAGTCGAGGAACCCCAGGTCGACCGGCTTCTTGAACTTGAACGCACGGCTGCCGACGAGGAGTACGACGGCGGAGTGGGTCTCGCGCAGCACGACGTACGGCTCCCCCGTCAGCGCACTCCCGGCGCGGCTGCTCATGACGCTCTCCCGCCTGCCGGTCCCTCCACGCTCGATCCGGACTTCCATGCTTCCGAACGGCCCCGGGCGAGGACAGGGTCGTTCGTCCCACGTCCGGTGACCTTCGCCGACAGCGGCCGTCCCGCGCGTCCGCCGCACCTGCCGGGGGCGATCTCCGGCCGGGCTACCCGGCGTCGTCCGCGGACCGGCGCGACAGGGGGACGCGCCACTGGAGGCTGGTGCCGGTGCCCTTGGTCGCGGCCTCGACGACCAGCGTCCCGTCCCGCGACTCGGCACGGGTCCGCATGTTGCCCATGCCGCTCGACCGGCTGACGACGCCGAGGCCCCGCCCGTTGTCGACCACGACGACCCGCAGCTGATGGTCACGGACGTCGACCCGGACATCGGCCGTCGTCGCGTTCGCATGCTTGGCGACGTTGGTGAGAGCTTCACGAAGGACCGCGGTGACGTCGTTGAGCAGGTCCGGAGTCGACACGTTGTCGATCGGACCGTCGAAGACGACGTGCGGCTCGAAGCCGAGGCCGCTGCGCGCCTCACCGACGACGTCGAGGATGGCCGCACGCATCCCTCCCTCGACGGGGCGGAGGTGGAAGATCGAGTTGCGGATCTGCCTGATGACGTCGTCGATCTCATCCACGACGCCCTCGAGCTTCGGCGCCAGATCGCCTGCGCCCATGGCGAGGGCCTGGAGGCCGAGTCCGGCAGCGAACAGCCGTTGGATGACGTGGTCGTGCAGGTCGCGCGCGATCCGCGCCCGGTCCTCGAGGAGATCCACGCGCTGCTGGGCGCGGCGCGCGTCCGCGAGCTCCCACGCGATCGACGCCTGGTTCGCGAACGCGGCGATCGTGTCCTCGTCCGACGGGCTGAACGGGTGCGCATGCTTGCGCCGGGCCGCCCACAGCACGCCTCGTGGCCCGGCGGCACCCATGAGGGGGACGATGATGGCCGGCCCCAGGTCCACCTTGTCCGCGAGGAAGACCCGGCGCGTCCCGTGCGCGTGGGTGTCACTGGCGTCGGCCAGTCGCATGGGCCCGCCCGACTCGAGGACGAGCTCGCTGAACGTGTTCTCGAGTGCATAGGTCGCACCGGTCACAGCGTCGGCCCCGGCGCCGACGGCGACGCGCACCGTGGTCATGTCGCCGGCCTCGGTCACCTGGGCCACCGTGACCAGGTCCGCCTCGGACAGGCGGAACACGCTGTCGGCGATCAGCTCGAGGGGCTCCCCGGTCGGCTCGGCGAGCAACCTCCGGGTCACCTCGGTCGAGGTCGCCAACCACTCCTGCCGTCGACGCCCGTCCTCGAAGAGCCGGGCGTTCTCGATCGCGATGCCCGCGGTGCCGGCCAGCGACATGACGACGGCCTCGTCGTCATCCGTGAACTCCTTGCCCTCGCGCCGGGTCAGGTACAGGTTCCCGAAGACCTCCTCCCGGGCCCTGATCGGGACACCGATGAACGCCTGCATCTCCGGGTGGTGGTCCGGGAAGCCGACCGCGTGAGGGTCCTCGCGCAGGTCGCGGAGCCGGATGGGCCGCGGGTCGTCGATGAGGAGCCCGAGAAGCCCCTTGCCCTCCGGAAGGTGGCCGATCGCCGTCACAGTCTCGTCATCGAGACCGACGTGGACGAACCGTTCGAGACCGGTGCCTTCGGGCCCGATCACCCCGAGCGCCGCGAAGTCGGCGTCGACCAGGTCACGCGCCGCCGAGACGATCCTGTTCAGCACGACGTCGAGGTCGAGGTCGCCGACGATGCGGCGGCTCGCCTGCAGCAGGCCGCGCAGCCGGTCCTGGGACACGAGCACCTCCTGGGCGTGCTGGATCAGCGTGACGAGGTCGTCGTCGAGCTCGAGCCGCGGTCGATCCAAGGGGTCCTCCGCACGGGAACCATCCTGCATGCCCTGACGGTAATCCGGCGCGGGTGGCCCGTACAGGCCCAGGTCCTGCGGGTGAGAGGCCCATGGCCCCACCCGTCGGGACCTGCTCCTCTGCCCCAGGTGCCGGCGAGTGACGAGGATCGAGGTGGACGGACACGGCTGACGCGCGCAAGGAGGGCATGGCATGGCGACGAATGAGCGCCCGATCCTGGTCGGTGTGGACGGCTCGTCGGCGGCGACCGCAGCCGTGCGGTACGCCGCCGTCGAGGCCGACGACCTCGGCGTCGACCTGCGCCTCCTGCACGTGATCCCGACGGTCGCCGTCGGGACGTTGCGGCGATCGGTCGACTCCCTGGACGTCATCGACGTCCCCCGCCTGCAGCAGCGGCGCGACCGCATGTTCGGCGAGGCGGTCGCCCTCGCCACGAGCGTCCTCCCCTCAGACAGGGTGACCACCCACATGGTCGCCGGCGAACGCGTCCCCACGCTCCTGGCCGCCGCCGAGGACGCGCGTCTCGTCGTCCTCGGAGCACCGTGGCACCGACGCCTCGACCGGCTGATCACCGGGTCGGTCGTCAGCGGTGTGTCCGCCCGCGCGCAGGTGCCCGTGGTCGGCGTCCCGGAGGGTTGGACGACGGCACGCGAGCACGGGCGCGTCGTCGTCGGGGTGAGGCACCCGGAGGATCCCGTCTCGGTGGATCTCGTCCGCCGTGCCCTCGAGATCGCGGCGATCCGCAAGTGTCGCCTGACGGTCCTCCACGCGTGGGAGTTCCCGGTCGTCTACGACAACATGATCGCGACGACGGACGACGAGCAGGCCTGGACCGACATCCGGCGCGGCGAGCTGGACGCGCTCGTCAGCATGGCCGGCGGGCCCGATCCCGAGGTCGCGATCGACTTCCAGGTCAGCCACGGCCAGGGCGCGCACCTCCTGGTGATGGCGTCCGCCGACGCGGATCTGCTGGTCATCACCCGCCGGGAGCACGGCTTCCCGCTCGGTCATCTCGGATCCGCGGGACGCGCCGTGCTGCTCGCGAGCCACTGCCCCGTCGAAGTAATCCCACCGGGACCGGTCGCGGGGCCCGACGTGCCTGCCGGCTCGGCCGGCGACTGACCTCACCACCTCCAGAAAGGACAGGACGATGTCACATCGTGACTGGATCGCCGTCGGAGTCGACGGCACCGCCGGAAGTCGCGCAGCGACCCGATGGGCCGCTCGCGAGGCCGACAAACTCGGGCTCGGACTGTTCCTCGTGCACGCCTATGCCGGCTACCACGCGATGGGCAGCTTCTACCTCGCGGCCTACCCGCTGACGCCGGTCGACGACGCCATGCTCCCGCAGAACATCCTCGACGACGCCGTGCGCGTCGCGGAGGAGATCCTCCCGCGCGACCGGATCGACACCAGCGCCCTCCGCACCGACGCGCGCTCGGGCCTCCTCCAGGCCGCCGCGGACGCCCGGATGCTGGCGCTCGGCGACGAGACCCACCCCGCGATGTCCCGCATGGTCACCGGATCGGTGGTCGCCCCCGTGGCGGCGCACGCGCCGGTCCCCGTGGTGGCGGTGCCGGCGAACTGGGAGGACGCCCCGGAACGGCGCTCGATCGTGGTCGGGGTCAAGAGCGCGGAGTCCGCGCCACTGATCAGGCACGGATTCCAGCTCGCGGCACGGCACGGCGCCCACCTGACGGTGCTCCACGCCTGGGAGTTCCTGGCGATGTACGACGACGCCATCGCCGGGCATGCCGACCTGCCGAACTGGGAGCAGCGGGCCACTGCGAACCTGACCGCGCTGCTCGACACCATCAGGCCCGACTTCCCCGGCGTCGACGCCGAGGTGCGGCTGGTGCGCGACCAGCCTGCCCGCGCGCTGGTCGACGCCTCGGCGGAGGCGGACCTCCTGCTGATCACGCGCCGGCCGCACGCGTTCCCGTTCGGGCACCTCGGCGGCACCGGACGCGCGGTCCTGCGCGAGACCCGCTGCCCGACCGTCGTCTACCCGCCCACCGCAGAGCCGATCGAACTCACGGCGACAGCGGAGGCGGCCCGGTACGGGGTCGGCGACGTCGCCTCGCGCAGCTGAGCCTGTGATGTCCGACCCGATCCTGACCTTCCTGGGCGCCGCCGGCACCGTCACCGGCAGCCGGTTCCTCGTCGACGACGGCGACGAGGGTCTGACACTGGTCGACGCCGGGCTCTACCAGGGCGGTCGCGAGCTGCGCCGGCGCAACTGGGACCCGTTCCCCGTCGCGCCGGGTCGGCTGTCGTCCGTCGTCGTGACCCACGCGCACCTCGACCACACCGGCTACCTGCCGTGCCTGGTGCGCGACGGTTTCGAGGGCCCGGTGGTCTGCACGCCCGACACGGCGACACTGGCGGCGATCGTCCTGCGCGACAGCGCCCACCTCCAGGAGGAGGACGCGCGCTATGCCCAGGAGGGCGGCTGGTCGCGCCACAAGCCGCCGCTGCCGCTCTACACGTCGGCGGACGCCGAGGAGACGATCCGGCACCTGGCGCCGACAGCTTTCGGCGTACGCACGTCGGTCGGGCCACAGGCGCAGGCCACGCTGGAGCCCGCGGGTCACATCCTCGGCTCGGCCGTCGCCGTCGTGGAGATCGGCGACCGGCGGGTGGTCTTCAGCGGCGACCTCGGGCGCCCGGGACATCCTCTGCTGGCACCGCCGGCCCCGCCTCCCGCGGCGTCCACGCTCGTCCTCGAGTCGACGTACGGCGACCGGCGCCATCCCCCTCCCGAGCCTGGGCGGCTGGCGGATGCCGTCAAGCGGACCATCGGCCGGGGCGGTTCGGTCCTGATCCCCGCGTTCGCCGTCGACCGCACCGAGCTCGTCCTGCTCGAGCTCCTGCGCCTCGAGAAGGGCGGTGAGATCCCGCGTGTGCCGATCTTCATCGACAGCCCGATGGCGCTCGCGACCCTCGACGTCTACCGGCGAGCCCTGCACGAGTCCTCGCCGCAGCTGCGTGACGAGCACGCGGGGCCGCTCGACGAGCTGGACCGGCTCGACGTCCACCTGGTGCGCGATCCCGGGGCCTCCGAGCGGCTCAACCGCCCGTCCCAGCCCTGCATCGTCATCTCCGCGTCCGGCATGGCGACCGGCGGCCGCGTCGTGCACCACCTGGCGCACCAGCTGCCCAACCCTCGGGACTGCGTCGTCCTCACCGGCTACCAGGCCCCCGGCACCCGGGGGCGGGACCTGATCGAGGGAGTCCGGCACCTGAAGATGTACGGGCGCTACGTGCCGGTGCGGGCCGAGGTCGTCGACATCCCCGACTTCTCCGTCCACGCCGACGCCGACGAGCTGGTCGCCTGGGTGGGCTCGGCGGAGACCCTCCCCCGCACGGTGTACGTCGTGCACGGGGAGCAGTCGAGCTCGGAGGCGCTCGCGGCGAGGCTCGAGGACGAGCTCGGCGTCTGCGCGGTGGTCCCCCACCTCTTCGAGCGGGTGCGCCTCGACTGAGCCGGTCGAGGCCCTTCGCCGGCGGGACGTCATACGAGGTGGTGGCCAGGACAGCCAGCTCGCATGACGTCCCGGTCAGGTCAGTCGCCGACCGGTCACAGACGCGGGCGTGATCACCAGGAGCTGGCGACGGACTCCCGCCGGCCACGGCCTCGGACCGTCCGACGACGGGTGCTGGAAGTCGATGGCCGCGGTGCCCTGCACCAGCACGCTCCACCCGGCGTGATGCTCGGCGTCGGTGCTGTCCGCCTCGAGCGCCACGAACGCGTCGTCGCACTCACGGGCGATGGCGGAGTACGCCGCGGTGACGACCTCGAGCCTTCCGTCGGACACGCGGTAGTTGACCGGAACGACGAAGGGCTTGCCGCCGCTGGTCCAGGACAGGCGGCCGATACCGGCAGGCCCGAGGAGACTCCAGCACGTGGCCTCGTCGAGGTCCACGAGAGCACCCTTCGAGGCGGCCGTCGACTCGGCGTCCATGATCGTCTCCTTCACGTGTCGCCCCTTCAGGGCGATCGTGCCCGTGAGCGCGGGCCGGAAACAGGTCAGTTGGTCCTTCCAGGACGGGACCTCGGACCCTCAGCGCGGTGTCGTCGGCACGCAGACGATGGACACATGCCGGTGCCGCACTTCCTCAACTTCCTGCAGGTGCCACGAGCACGACGCTCGATCGGCGCCTTCTTCATCTGGACCGGGGGCATCCACGTCGGCATCCTGTCCGCCGATCCGACCGCGTACCGGCACTTCGCCGACCAAGCGCTCTTCAGCTTCGTCAGCCGGGGCTGGGCCGACGTGTTCATGGCGCAGCCGCGGCTCTGGGCCGGGGCCCTGGCGCTGGGCGAGACGGTCGCGGGCATCCTCCTGCTGACCCGCGGGAGGGCCGTCGGCATCGGATGGGCGGCGACCATCGTGTTCCACGCCCTGCTCCTGCTCTTCGGGCTCGGGTTCTGGCTCTGGGCCGTTCCCGCGCTGGTCGTCCTGTCGACACTCGCCTGGGCGGATCGGGCCGAGTGGCGCGGCACGACGCCCGGCCGGACACGCGCTCTGCCCCGCCACGCGTACACGACGCCCCGTACGCGTGGCGGCACGCCCAGCGCTCCCGGGAGACGGGCGTGAGGGCGTGGCAGACCTTCGGCGACGGGCGACTACAGCCGGTCGACCTCCCGGTGCCCGAGCCTGTCCGCGGCAAGCTGCTCGTCCACGTCGAGGCGTGCGGGGTGTGCCGTACGGACCTCCACGTCATCGCCGGGGAGCTCCCCCAGCACCGGTCCCCCGTCGTCCCGGGCCACGAGATCGTCGGCGTCGTCGTCGGATCCGGTGGCGAGACCGGCGACATCGGTATCGGCGACCGCGTCGGCGTGCCCTGGCTGCGCAGCACCTGCGGAAGCTGTCGGTGGTGCCGCTCGGGCCGCGAGAACCTCTGCCGGATGTCGCGCTACACCGGCTGGGACGTCGACGGCGGGTACGCCGAGTACGCGGTCGCGCCTGCGGCGTACGTCTATCCCCTGCCGGCGGAGCTCGACCCCGTCCAGGCGGCGCCGCTCCTGTGCGCCGGCATCATCGGCTACCGGGCGCTGAAGCGCGCGGCCGTTCCGCCGGGTGGCCGGCTCGGGATCTTCGGATTCGGAGCGAGCGCACACCTCACCGCGCAGCTGGCGCTCGCGTCAGGCGCGGAGCTGCATGTCGTGACCCGCGGTGAGGAGGCCCGCCACCTGGCGACCGCGCTGGGAGCCGCGTCGGTCGGACCACCCGGCTCCGCGGTGCCCCCGCTCGACTCCGCCATCGTCTTCGCTCCGGCAGGCGAGGTGGTCGCCGAGGCCCTGGGCGCCGTCGGGCCCAGCGGCACGGTGTCGGTCGCAGGGATCCACGTCTCCCAGATCCCGGCCCTCGACTACCGCCGCCAGCTCTTCGACGAGCGGACCCTCACGAGCGTCACGTCCAACACCCGTGCCGACGGCGCGGAGCTGCTCCAGCTGGCGGACCGGCTCGGGCTGCGGGCACATGTCACCCGCTACCCCATGGCGAGCGCCGACCAGGCGGTCGCCGACCTCGCGGCGGACCGTGTCAGAGGCGTCGCGGTGCTGACGGCCTACGGGTCCTGACAAGTTCGGAAGGGTGAGTGCGATGTTCGCAGCGGTCGGCGACCGGCTCGTCGTCATGGGGGTCCACGAAGGGATCCCGGCGCGGGACGGCGAGATCATCGAGGTGCGTCATGCGGACGGCAGCCCGCCGTACGTGGTCCGCTGGTCCGACAACGGGCACGAGTCGCTCGTGTTCCCGGGGCCTGACGCGCACGTCCAGCACTTCGACCACGAGGCGTGACGCTCGGCGGCGTTCGGATCCTCGGCTCAGACGACGTTCGCGCGGGTGGCCGGGTCGACGACGTCGGACACGAGGGCGGCACCACAGCGCGGACAGTGCTGCCGGACACCGTCGTCGAGCTCCTGCCCGCAACCGCACAGTGACGGCCTGCCCGCGGCGGGGTGGGCGGCGAGCCAGACGTAGCGGTCCGTGGTCATCGCACTCATCCCGTTCAGTGGAGTGTCGCTGTTCGAAGCGACCCGACCACTCCATGCTGGCCGCCGCGGCACGTCCGCAGCAGGGCCTCTCGTCCGGACTTCCTGGGACCTCGGTACGACGGAACCGGGACCTCCGTCTCGGGCCTTTCGGCGGGAAGCGCTGGAAACGGGTGGTGCCGAGGCTCCAGGTCCACGGCTCGAAGTCGACGCTCGACACACCCACACCTTCCACGACCGAAGCGTGCTGCTCGTCGACTCCTGACGGCATCGGGCTCGACGCCAGGCATCGTCGGCGAGCCGCTCGCCGCCGGCATCGCGCCCTTCGCGTCGTGTGACCGCTCAGCCCGCGACCACCGCGTCGGCGCGCCGACCCAGCCGCTCCTCCAGGTCCAGGACGGCGCGGGTGGTCCGGAGCACGCTGTCAGGGTTGAGGCTGATCGAGTCGATGCCGATGCCGACCAGGAACTCGGCCATGTCGGGATGGTCGGAGGGCGCCTGGCCGCACAGGCCGGAGTGGCGTCCGTTGCGCCGGCATCCCTCGACGGCGAGCTCGATCATCCTCTTGACCCCCGGATCCCGCTCGTCGTAGTCGAAGGCGACCACCTCGCTGTCGCGGTCGACGCCCAGGGTCAGCTGGGTGAGGTCGTTCGAGCCGATGGAGAAGCCGTCGAACCGCTGCGCGAACTCGTCGATGAGGATGACGTTGTTGGGGATCTCGCACATCGCGTAGATCTCCAGTCCGTTCCGTCCGCGCTCGAGCCCGTGCTCGGCCATCCGAGCGAGCACGAGGTCGGCCTCGTCCAGCCGCCGCACGAACGGCAGCATGACGATCACGTTCGTGAGGCCCATCTGCTCGCGCACCCGCCGGATGGCGCGGCACTCGAGCGCGAAGCCCTCCTCGTACGCCGGATGGGCGTAGCGCGACGCACCGCGGAACCCCAGCATCGGGTTCTCCTCGTGCGGCTCGAAGGCGGCGCCACCCAGCAGGCTGGCGTACTCGTTCGTCTTGAAGTCGGACATCCGGACGACGACGGGCTTGGGGTAGAACGCCGCGGCGATCGTGCCGATGCCCTCCGAGAGGCGCTCGACGACGTAGGCGCCGCCGTCGGGGTAGCCGCGGACCAGGTCGCGGATCCGCGCCCGCGTCGCCTCGTCGGCGACGCGCTCGGGGTGCAGCGCCGCCATCGGGTGGATCTGGATGGACTCGCTGATGATGAACTCCATCCGGGCGAGGCCGACGCCGTCGTTGGGCAGGAAGGACGTGCCGAAGGCGACGTCGGGGTTGCCGAGGTTGACCATGATCTGCGTGCGCGGGCGGGGCAGGTCGTCGATGCGATGCTCCTCGACGTGGAACGCGGCCGGCCCGCCGTAGACGCGGCCGGTCTCCCCTCCGGCGCAGGACACGGCGACCTCGGCGCCGTCCCGGATGGTCTCGGTGGCGTTCCCGGTGCCGACCACGGCAGGGATGCCGAGCTCGCGGGCGACGATCGCCGCATGGCAGGTCCGACCGCCCCGGTTGGTCACGATCCCGGCCGCGAGCTTCATGACCGGCTCCCAGTCGGGTGTCGTCGTCTCGGCCACCAGGACGTCGCCGGGGCGTACGTCAGGGAGCTGGTGGACGCTCGACACCACGCGCGCCGTTCCGATGCCGACGCGCTCCCCCACGGCGCGCCCGGTGATCAGGAGGTCGCCGTGGCTGTCGAGGACGTGCGTGGTCAGCGTCGTGCCGGACCGCTGCGACACCACGGTCTCGGGTCGGGCCTGGACGATGTAGAGCAGCCCGTCGAGACCGTCGCGGGCCCACTCGATGTCCATCGGCCGCCCGTAGTGGCGCTCGATCGCCAGCGCAGACCCCGTCAGCTCGAGGACGTCGTCGTCGGAGAGGCTGAACCGCGTCCGGTCGGCGTGCGGCGTCGGCTCGGTGAGGGTCGTGGACATCGACGACGCCCCGTCCCCCAGCACCATCCGGACCGCCTTGCTGCCGAGTCGGCGGCGCAGCACGGTGCGGTGGCCGGCCTCGTACGTCGGCTTGTGGACGCAGAACTCGTCAGGGTCCACCGTCCCCTGGACGACCAGCTCGCCGAGTCCGTACGACGAGGTGACGAGCACGACGTCCCGGAAGCCCGACTCGGTGTCGAGGGTGAAGATCACGCCGGAGGCGGCGATGTCGGAGCGGACCATCTTCATCACGCCGACGGAGAGCGCCACCTCGAGCTGACCGAAGCCCTGCGTCGCGCGGTAGTGCACGCCGCGGTCGGTGAAGATGCTCGCGAAGCAGCGCAGGACGGCGTCGACCAGCTGCTCCTCGCCGCTGATGTTGAGCACGGTCTCGTGCTGCCCCGCGAAGCTCGCCGTCGGCAGGTCCTCCGCCGTGGCCGAGCTTCGCACAGCGACGGCCACCCCGTCGCCGTACTCCTGCTCGAGCGTGCGGTAGGCCCGGCGCAGCGCATCGTCGAGGTCCGGCGGCAGGCCGGCGCCGTAGACGAGGTGCCGGGCCGCCCCGGCTCGTCTGGACAGGTCGGCGGGGTCGTCGGGT
Organism: Nocardioides panacihumi; assembly: GCF_039530925.1. Classification (NCBI taxonomy): domain Bacteria; kingdom Bacillati; phylum Actinomycetota; class Actinomycetes; order Propionibacteriales; family Nocardioidaceae; genus Nocardioides; species Nocardioides panacihumi. The sequence goes on from NZ_BAAAPB010000005.1 coordinate 230,709, forward strand.
CGCAGGTCGGCGAACAGCTCCGTGAGCGGCGCACGGAGTCCGGCGCTGTCCAGGAGGTGCCAGTAGGCGTCGGCCGTGATCGCGAACCCGTTCGGCACGCGGACGCCGGCGGCGCCGAGCCGCTGGTACATCTCGCCGAGCGATGCGTTCTTGCCTCCGACACTGGCGATGTCTCCGACGCCGATCTCGGCGAAGCCACGGATGAGTTCCATCTTGTCCTCCTCGGTCAGATCTCTTCGGGAACCATGTCGATCGCACCCGAGGGGCACTCGGCCGCGCACAGCCCGCATCCCTTGCAATAGTCGAGGTCGATCACGTACTTCTCGCCCGGGCGCCCGATCTTGAGCACCGCGTTGTCCGGGCAGACGCCGTAGCAGTTGTCGCAGGAGAAGCACGTCCCGCACGAGAGGCAACGGCGCGCCTCGTAGAGCGCGGTCGTCGGATCGAGCCCCTGGACGACCTCGTCGAAGGTGGACTGCCGACGGACCGCGTCGAGCGTGGCCCGGTGCGTGCGCGGTGCGTCAGCGAAGTACCAGGTGTTGAGCCGGTCGAACCCGGCCTCCCGGCGTTCGGCATCCCGCGGCGCGGGCGTCCTGGCCAGCCAGGCGTGGATCTGCTCTGCGGCCCTCCGGCCGTGCCCGACTCCCACGGTCACCGACCGCTCGCCGGGGACCATGTCCCCGCCGGCGAAAACACCGGGGTGGCCAGTCATCAGGGAGTCGTCGACGCGCACGACCCCATCGGTCACGACCACGTCGGGAAGGCCGTCGAGCAGGGACAGGTCGGTGTCCTGGCCGAGCGCGAGGACGAGCGAGTCGGCGGCAAGGTCATCGACGACCCCGGTCGGGTGCGGGAACCCGGAGTCGTCGAGCTCCATCCGCTCGACGCGCAGGACGCCGTCGTCGGCCTGCTTGATGGTCGTGAGCCACCGGAAGAGCACCCCTTCGTCCTCGGCCTCGCGGACCTCGGTGTCGTGGGCCGGCATCCGGTCGCGCGTGCGTCGGTAGACGATGACCGCCTCCTCGGCACCGAGCCGCCTGGCGGTACGAGCGGCGTCGATGGCGGTGTTCCCTCCGCCGTAGACGGCGACCCGGCGGCCGAGCAGCGGCCGCTCACCCTCCTCGAGCCCGTGCAGCATCGAGACGGCGTCGAGGACGTGGGCGGCCGACCCTGCGGGCAGGTAGGCCCGCCGCCCGACCTGAGCGCCGACGGCCAGGAACGCGGCGTCGAAGCCCTCGATGGCCTGCCGCAGGTCGGTGACCGGGGTGTCGAGCTCGAGCCGGACGCCCAGGTCGAGGATGCGCCGGATCTCGGCGTCGAGCACGTCACGCGGGAGGCGGTACGCCGGGATGCCGAACCGCATCATCCCGCCGGCGCGCGGCGCGGCGTCCCGGATCGTCACCGCGTGACCCTTGCGGGCCAGGTGGTAGGCCGCCGACAGCCCGGACGGCCCGGCGCCGACGATCAGCACCGATCGGCCGGTCGGCGGCGCGTCCGGTTCGACGGCCCATCCGTGCCGGATCGCCTCGTCGCCGAGGAAGCGCTCGACCGAGTTGATCCCGACCGGGCTGTCGAGCTGGCCGCGGTTGCAGCTCGTCTCGCACGGGTGGTAGCACACGCGCCCCATCACCGCCGGGAACGGGTTGACCTCCATGATCCGGCGCCAGGCGCGCTCGTACCCGTCGCCGCCGTCCTCGGCGTCGTAGAGCCACGACCGGACGTCCTCGCCCGCCGGACACGCTCCGGCGCAGGGCGGCAGCAGATCGACGTACACGGGCCGTTCGGTGCGCCAGGAGCCGGTCTTGTTCGCCCGGCTCGAGCCCACGTCGAGCGTGATCGCGAACGGCTTCTCAGTCTCGGTCATCGTCAGCTCCTCGTGTCTCGGTCTCGTCCGGGCCGACGAGCCCGAAGCGCTCGATGTTGCGGTCGGCCTGCGCCTGGAGGCGGGCGATCACCTCGGCGGCGTCGTCACGTCGTGGCTCGGCGAAGAGGTGGGCGAACCGCTTCTGGCGTCGGAGGTACGCCTCGACCGGCTGACGCCGGCGGATCTTCGAGACCGAGGTGACACGGCCACGCTCCGCCTCGAAGACGGGGAAGAGACCGGTCTCCTTCGCGAGCCGGGCGACGTTGATCGTGTCGGAGGATGCCGATCCCCAACCCAGCGGGCAGGGCACCAGCACGTGGAGGTAGCGCGCTCCGCGCATCGTCATGGCCTTCTCGACCTTCGCCTCGAGGTCACGCAGCTCGGCCACGGTCGCGGTGGCCACGTACGGGATCTCGTGCGCCATCGCGATGAGCGGGACGCTCTTGCCCTGGCCGAAGACGTTGCCCGGCTCGGCGCCGACCGGCTTGGTGTTCGCCGTTCGCGCCGCCGGCGGGGTCGCTCCCGAGCGCTGGACACCGGTGTTCATGTAGCCCTCGTTGTCGTAGCAGACGAACAGCACGTCGTCGTTGCGCTCGAACATGCCCGACAGGCACCCGAACCCGATGTCGACGGCGCCCCCGTCGCCCGCCTGCCCGATGACGCGGATGTCGGTACGGCCCTGAGCTCGCAGCGCGGCAGCGATGCCGCTGGCCACGGCCGGGCTGTTGCCGAACAGCGAGTGGAGCCAGGGCAGCTGCCACGACGTCTCGGGATAGGGGGTCGTGAAGACCTCCAGGCAACCCGTCGCGTTCGCCGCGACGAGCTTGCCGCCCGTGGCGCGCATGGCTGCGTCGAGCACGTAGCGGGCGCCGAGCACCTCACCGCAACCCTGGCAGGCCCGGTGGCCCGACGTGATCGAGTTCGAGCGGTCCATCCGCGCTTGCACCGACCGCTGGTCCGGATCGAGGAGGCGGTTTCCGACCACGAAGGTGTCGACCTGGTAGAGCTTGATCTCCTGCTGTGCCATGGTGCATCCCCCCGTGTCTCAGAGCGTCCCGGAGCCGACGATGCCGACGTCGCGGAGCATCGCCTCGGCGTGCGGCCCGGGCACCGACGCGGCGTCGCGCCTGAGCTGGGCGTCGACCAGGTCGGATAGCAGTCCGAGGAAGTGGAGGCGCCCCTCCTCGAGCCGGTCGGACATCGCGTCGAGGAGGACCTCGCGGATCGCCGACGTGGTCACCGGCCGCCCGCCGAGCCCCGCGACCACGTCGTACACGACCGTGGGCGTGCCGGCGAGCGCCAGACGGGTGTTCTGCCCGACGATGCCTCCGGCTCCGACCGCGAAGGCGCGCTCGATGACGACCACGCGTCGCGCGGCCGCGAGCATCCTCCTGATCTCGTCGCTCGGCCACGGGCGGAAGCAGGTGACGTCGACGAGTCCGACCGCCTCGCCCGAGGCACGGAGCTCGTCGACCACGACCTCGATGGCGCCGACCTGGGATCCCAGGGCGACCACGACGGTCTCGGCGTCCTCGGCCCGATAGCTCCTGGCGAGGCCACCGGCCGAGCGACCGAACGCGGCCTCGAACGCGGTCGCGATCCGCGGGATCTCGTCGAGCGCCTCCATCTGCCGGGCATGCATGAGGTACTTGACCTCCGTGAACGCCTCGGGGCCGACCATGGCGCCGATGGAGACCGGATGGGCCGGGTCGAGCACCTGCCGGGGCTCGTACGCCGGGAGGAACTCGTCGACCGATGCCTGGTCAGGCACGTCGACGCGCTCGACGGCATGGGTGAGGACGAACCCGTCCATGCACACCATGACGGGGAGGGACAGCCGCTCGGCGAGGCGGAACGCCTGAACGTGCAGGTCGACGGCCTCCTGGTTCGAGCTGGCGTACAGCTGGATCCAGCCGGAGTCCCGCATCGCCATGGCGTCGGAGTGGTCGTTCCAGATGTTGATCGGCGCGCCGATCGCGCGATTGGCCACCGTCATGACGATCGGGAGGCCGAGGCCGGAGGCGTTGAACAGCGCCTCGGCCATGAAGAGCAGACCCTGGCTCGCGGTGGCGGTGTAGGCGCGAGCGCCCATGGCGGATGCGCCGATGCAGGCTGACATCGCGGCGAACTCGGACTCGACCATGAGGTACTCGCACCGGTCCAGCTCTCCGGTTCGCACCAGGTCCGAGAGCGCCTCGACGATGTGGGTCTGGGGCGAGATCGGGTAGGCGGCGACGACTTGCGGGCGACACAGGCCGACCGTCTCGGCGACGGCGAGCGAACCCTCGATCTGCTTCAGCATCAGACCCTCGTTCCGAGCTCCGGCACCGGTTCGGCGAGCCGGTCCGAGTGCCCTGCGGTCATCAGCTCGACGACCATCGACCGGTCGAGCTCGCCCACCGGCCTGACGGCTGCCAGCCGGCCCAGGTACAGGACAGCGATCCGGTCGGCCACCTCGAAGACGTCGTTCATGTTGTGGGAGATGACGATGACGGCCACACCTCGCTCGGCCAGGGCGCGGATCAGCCGCAGCACCACCGCGGTCTGGGCGACGCCGAGCGCGGCCGTCGGCTCGTCCATGATGACCAGCTTCGAGTGCCACAGCACCGACTTGGCGATCGCCACGGACTGCCGTTGCCCACCCGAGAGTGAGCCGGCGGGCTGGCGCAGCGACTGCACGGTCGTGACGGCGAGGGACGCGAGCGTGTCACGCGCTGCGGTCTCCATCGACTGCTCGTCGAGCACGAGATGCCGATGCTCCCGCTCCCTTCCCAGGAACATGTTCTGGACGACGTCGAGGTTGTCGCACAGCGCGAGGTCCTGGTAGACCGTCTCGATCCCGAGCGAGGCCGCATCGCGAGGGCTCCCGATGTGGACCTCGTGCCCTTCCCACAGGATCCGGCCGCCGTCGGGCGGGTGGATCCCGGCGACGCACTTGATCAGCACGGACTTGCCCGCGCCGTTGTCCCCGGCCAGCGCGGTGACCTGTCCGGCCGGGATGTCCAAGCTGACGTCGGTCAGCGCCTCGACGGAGCCGAACCGCTTGTCGATGTGCTCGAGCCTGAGCAGAGGCAGGGACGGTTCCACGTCGGCTCCTTCCTCGGGTGGCGCCCGACATCTCGTCGGACGGGCGCACTCCACGGTGGTCGCAGCGTCGAGCGCCGTGGAAGAGACGAATGACCGGACCCCGAGGGTCCATGTGCCCTGGGCACCTCGGGGCTTGGGACCAACGTCCGTCACGCCAGTGACCGAGGCCCACTTCGGCGGTGCCGCGGCTCGGCCACGCTGACAAGAGGGAAGTGGCGAGGCGTGGGGAGACCCGCGACGACCACCCATCACCGAGGAGGAACCATGCACACCCGGACCTGGCACGTGGAGATCTACCTCTACGAGGACGAGAACGTCACGCGCGCCGAAGCGGTGCTCCGCACCGACGTCGGCACCGAGCTCCGCCATCGCGGAGTCGCACGTCGCAACCCCGCGGACCGCGACGTCCCGGAGATCGGCGACGAGCTCGCGGCCTGCCGGGCCGTCACCGGGCTCGCCCACGACCTCCTCGAAGCGACTCTGACGGACGTGGCAGCCGCCGACCCCGAGCACCCCGCCGTCATCGCGGTCGACTGATCACGCGGACGACGACGAGGTGACCACCATGAACGAGCGTCCCACCCTGGCGAGCCACGGGCTCGGCCCCGGAAAGCACAGCCGACTGCGACGCATCCTCTTCGATCACGGTCTGCGCAACGGCACCGCCCTCTTCCTCCCCTACGACCAGGGCCTCGAGCACGGACCGCGCGACTTCGCCGCGAACCCGGCCTCCTCCGATCCGCGCTACATCCTCGACCTCGCGATCGAGGGTGGTTTCAACGGAGTCGTCCTCCAGATCGGCCTGGCGCAACAGTTCTTCTGGGAGTACGCCGGTCAGGTCCCCCTCGTGCTGAAGCTGAACGGCAAGACGGAGATCCCCTCCGACGCCGAGGCGCTCTCGCCCCTGAACGCGACCGTCGAGGAGGCCGTGCGGCTGGGCGCCGATGCTGTCGGCTACACGCTCTACGTCGGCACACCTGCACAGGAAGCGGACTTCGAGCAGTACCGCAAGGTGCGCGCGGACGCGGCCCGATTCGGGATGCCGTTGATCGTGTGGGCCTATCCGCGGGGCTCGGCCATCGAGGCCAAGGGGGGACGCGACTCGTTCTACGCGGTCGACTACGCAGCCCGGACCGCCAGCGAGCTCGGCGCCGACGTCGTGAAGCTCAACTTCCCGCACCCGGACAAGACCGAGCACGTCCCCGACCCTTACGGCACGGCCGTCTCGGCACAGCAGGCCGTCGACGCCGTCGTACGGTCGGCCAACCGGTCGCTCGTGCTCATCTCCGGAGGCAGCCACGCCGGCGACGACGCGATGTTCGACAAGGCGCGCCGCTCGATGGATGCCGGCGCGACCGGACTCATCTTCGGGCGCAACGTCTGGCAGCGCGACCGGGACGAGTCGATGCGGTTCGTGGCGACCCTGCGCAAGGTGCTCGAAGAGCACCCGAGCTCGGCCGGGTGATCGTGATGGACACAGCACTCTCGCGCATCGTCGTCGGCTACGACGGCTCGCCCGACGCGGACCTCGCCCTGCAGTGGGGCGCGCAGACAGCTCGCCGGCGTGACCTGGCGCTCGAGACCGTCATCGTCGTCAACGACCTCGATCCCGTCCTCGGCCACCACCACGAGCACGCCGAGCAGGCGGCGGCCGAGTGGCGTGAGCTCGCCGTCACCGTCCTGAGCTCCTCGGACCTCGATGACAGCGGCATCGCCGTCCGGCACGGGCCGACGGTCCCGACGCTGCTGGCCGCCTCCCACGGTGCGGAGATGCTGGTCGTCGGCAGTCGCGGACACGGTCTGATGACCGGCTCGCTGACGGGATCGGTGAGCCAGCACCTCGCCCGGCACGCCACCTGCCCCGTGGTCGTCGTACGACGGCCGCATCGTCCCGACTCCCGCCACATCGTCGTGGGCGTGGACGGGTCCCCCGAGAGCGACCGTGCGCTCCGGTTCGCGTGCGGGCTGGCACGCGCTCAGCAGCAGACCGTGTTCGCCGTGCACGGCTTCCACGCCGTCACGCCGGCCAAGGGCACCACCGACGACATCTTCTCCTCCGAGGTGGCCATCCGCATCGAGCACGCCGAGCGGCTCCTCCGGGACTGGGTCGCTGCGGCCGCGCGTGAGAATCCCGACGTCGAGATCCTCACGGAGTCGATCGCCGTGTCGCCCGTGCGGGCGCTCGTCGACTCGAGCGCGGTGGCATCGATGGTCGTCGTCGGGTCGCGTGGCCGCGACGCCTTCGCCGAGCTGCTGCTCGGGTCGGTGAGCCAGCGGGTCCTCCACGATGCCCACTGCTCGGTGGCCGTCGTCCGCTGAGCATCTCGTTCGAGTACCTCGTCGGCGGGACGAGGGCAGTGGCCACGGGACCAACGTCCCTCGGCTGATGACGCATGGCCGCATCGAGGCGACGGGCCCCGGAGAAGCATGACGAGTGGGCCCGAATCGGACCCCTGTCAGTGGACGCGCGCTGACCGCCGTACTCCTCGGCGGGGCCGCGTCGTCGGAGTGAACGAGCGAGCCGGCAGCGCCGGTCGAGAGGCGAAGGATCATGGTACGGATCGGAATCAACGGCATGGGCCGCGTCGGCCGGGCCTTCATGCGGCTCGCAGCCGGATCGTCGGATCTCGAGGTCGTCGCGGTGAACGACATCGCCGACACCCAGAGCCTGCAACGGCTGCTCCGACGTGACAGCACGTTCGGGCCGTTCCCCGGAGACGTTCGGGTCGCGGGCGAGGACCTCCTGATCGTGCGCGACGCGAAGGTGGCCGTCAGCCGCTACGCCGAGCCGAACCGGATCCCCTGGGCCGAGCACGGGGTCGATCTCGTCCTCGAGTCGTCCGGGCGGTTCCGCACCCGTGAGCTGGCCCGGGCCCACCTCGACGCGGGCGCCCACCGGGTCGTGATCTCTGCGCCCGGGAAGGGCGTCGACGCCACGATCGTGATGGGCGTCAACGACGAGACCTACGACCCCGACCACCACTACGTCGTGTCGAACGCGTCGTGCACGACCAACTGCGTCGCGCCGATGGTCAAGGTCCTGCGGGACGCCTTCGGGATCGAGCGCGGCCTCATGACCACCGTGCACGCCTACACCAACGACCAGAACATCCTGGACGGGCCGCACAAGGACCCGCGGCGAGCGCGTGCCGGCGCGGTCAACATCATCCCGACCACGACGGGCGCGGCGAAGGCCGTGGGAGAGGTGCTCCCGGACATGGCCGGACGGCTCGACGGGGTGGCGCTGCGCGTCCCGGTCGTCGACGGCTCGCTGGTCGACCTCGCCGTCCTTCTCGAGCGCGAGGCCAGCGTCGCGGACGTCAACGAGGCGTTCCGAGCGGCCGCGGAGACCGGCCCGCTCGCCGGGTTCCTGACCTACTCCGACGAGCCGCTGGTCTCCTCCGACGTCATCGCTGATCCGTCGTCCTGCGTGTTCGACGCGGGTCTGACGCAGGCCTCCGGACGCATGGTCAAGGTGTTCGGCTGGTACGACAACGAGTGGGGCTACACGTCACGGCTCGCCGACCTGTGCCGCCTCATCGGCAGGTCCGACCGCGGGCCGACAGCATGACCTCCCCGAGTCCGCCCCGCGCCGCGGACGTCCTCCTCTCCGACGGGCGCATCGCCTCGATCCGCCCGCTCGACGGCTCCGACCGGGCCGGCCTGATCGCGCTCCACGACGCGGTCGCGGACGAGAGCATCCGCCTCCGCTTCTTCACCCCGGGCCGCATCGCCGCCCACCGGTACGTCGACCACCTCCTCAGCGCGCCGGAGGATGCCGTCCTGACCCTGGTGGCGGTCGTGTCCGAGGAGCTCGTCGGCGTCGTGAGCGCGGAGATCCTCAGTGCCGACGCTGCCGAGGTCGCCATGCTCGTCGCGGACCGCGAGCACGGGCACGGGCTCGGCAGCCTGCTCCTCGAGCACGTGGCCGCCGCGTGCCGCAACCGGGGCATCCACCGGTTCGTGGCCGAGGTGCTCGCGGACAACAACGCGATGTTGCAGGTGTTCCGGGACGCCGGCTTCGACACGGTCCGGCACATCGACCGGGGCGAGGTCTCCGTCGAGATGAGCACCGAGGCCACGGCGCGAGCGGTCGAGGCCGCCGACGCCCGGGAGTCTGCGTCGGAGGCGCGCTCGCTGCGCCCCCTGCTCTATCCGCGGAGTGTGGCGCTCATCGGCGTGCGCCGCGACGGCAGCGGCCTGGGGCACGCGGTGCTCCGCTCCGTCATCGACGGCGGGTTCACCGGCAAGGTCCACGTGGTCCATCCCGATGTGCCCTCGATGGAGGGCATCACCACCGTTCGCCGACTGCGGGACATCGTCGACCACGTCGACCTCGCCATCGTGACCGTCCCCGCCGATCAGGTGGTGGCGGCGATCGACGACGCAACCGCCGCCGGAGTGCCGGCCGCCGTGGTCATCTCGTCCGGCTTCGGCGAGCTCGGCCCGGAGGGAGCCGACCTGCAGCGCAGCATCCTGCGCCTGGCACGCAGCCACGGCATGCGCCTGGTCGGACCGAACTGCATGGGCGTGACCTCGAACGATCCCGACATCAGGCTCAACGCGACCTTCACCAGCAGCGTCCCGCGTCCTGGTGGTCTGGCCGTCGCATCCCAGTCCGGTGGCGTCGGCATCGCGCTCCTCGACGCGGCGCGCCGGCACGGTCTCGGCGTGCACGCCTTCATCTCACTCGGCAACAAGGCGGATGTGTCCGGCAACGACCTCCTCAACGCGTGGGTCGACGACCCGTCGGTCACAGCCGCCGCCCTCTACCTGGAGTCGTTCGGCAACGCGCGGAAGTTCGCACGGGTGGCCCGCCGGTTCGCGGCGCGCAAGCCTCTGCTGGCCGTCGTCGGCGGCCTGTCGGCCAGCGGCCGGCGCGCCGGTGCCTCCCACACCGCGGCGGCCGCGACACCGGCGGTCGGCGTCGAGGCCCTGTTCGCCCAAGCGGGTGTCATCAGGTGCGACAGTGCCGAGTCGATGACCAGGACCGCGCTGCTGCTGGACCAGCAGCCGCTCCCCTCCGGCCGGCGACTCGGTGTGGTGAGCAACGCCGGCGGCCTGGGCGTGCTCGCCGTCGACTCCGCCGAGGCCGCCGGCCTGCTCGTGCCTGAGCTGTCCGGTGACCTTCGGGCCGAGCTGGCGACGCAGGTCAGCGTCACCGTCGGCACCAGCAACCCCGTCGACCTCGGCGCCGGAGCGACCGCCGGGCACATGACCCGAGTCGTCGACGGGCTCCTCGGCAGCGACGAGATCGACGTCCTGCTCGTCGTGCTCGTCCCGACCACCGTCGCAACGGCCAGTCCCCTGGTCGAGGCCCTCGGTTCGCTCCAGGCGCAGCACGCGGACAAGCCGATCGTGCTCGTCGGTCTGGGGGATCTCGGCGAAGGAGCCGGTGGCGTCACCGTCTACCACGCCCTCGAGCACGCGATCGACGCCATCACGCACGCCGTCCAGTACGCCGAGTGGCGACGCACTCCCCCAGCGTCGTACGCGCCGCGCGACGTCGCGCGGACCGACGCGGTGCGCGCCGTCGCCGCGAAGCTGGTCGACCCCACCCAGGACGCCGCCCGCTGGCTGCCGCCCGGCGAGGTGCACGACCTGCTCGACCCCTACGGGCTCGCGCCCGTCGGCCTCGTCGCCGAGGACCCGGACCAGGCGGCTCGCGCGGCCGCCGAGATCGGCTTCCCCGTCGTGCTCAAAGCGGCGAGTCCGGACATCGTGCACAAGACCGACCGCGGTCTCGTGCGGGTGGACCTCCGGACGGCCTCCGCGGTCACCGCCGGCGCCCGCGACCTCGCTGCCATCGTCGGCACCGAGCACACGGCGGTCCTGGTGCAGCCGATGGTCGAGGGTGTCGAGGTCGCGATGGGTGTCATTCGCGATCCCGGGTTCGGGCCGCTCGTCATGGTCGCGGCGGGTGGCATCGCCACCAACATCCTGGCCGATCGGACGTTCCTCCTCCCGCCCGTCTCCGCGCAGGACGCCGCTCGGGCCATCCGGTCGCTGAGGATGTGGCCGCTGCTCGACGGCTACCGCGGTGCGCCCCGGGTCGACGTCGCCGCCCTGGAGGGGATGGTCGTCTCCCTCGCGGAGCTCGCCCTCGACGTCCCCGAGCTCTCCGAGCTCGACCTCAACCCCGTCTTCTGCCAGCCGGGCGGCGCCGTTGCCGTCGACGCCAAGGTCGCGCTCCGCCCCGCCTCCACCGACGACGACGGCGTTCCCCGACGGCTCCGCGACCCGGCCTGACCCCGACCCTCCGCCAGGAGCCACCCCATGACCGCCACTGCGCCACGCTCCGGGTCGCTCACTCCGGCAGCACCGTCCTCACCCGACGACACCGAAGCCGAGGCACGTGAGGACCAAGCACGCCTGCTGGCGACGCTGCGGACCTCGCTCGACGGCCTGGCGCAGCGTGAGGCAGCTCGTCGGCTCGAGGTCGACGGCCCGAACGCGCTCACCGCCCACCGGCGGTCCGGACTCGCGGCCGAGGTCGTCAGTCAGCTCGTCCACCCGCTGGCGGCGCTGCTCTGGGTCGCCGCGGCGCTGGCCGCGGTGAGCGGGTCGGCTCCCCTCGCCGGCGCCATCGTGGTCGTGATCCTCCTCAACGCCGTCTTCGCGGTCATCCAGGAACGCCATGCGGAGCGGGCCGTCGAGGCCCTCTCGAGCTACCTGCCGGCGACCGCTCGCGTCGTGCGCGACGGATCGACCAGCGTGATCGCCGCGCGCGACCTGGTGCGTGGCGACATCATGCGTGTCGCCGAAGGCGAGAGCGTCAGCGCTGACGCGCGCGTCATCGAGGGCAGTCTGCGTGTGAACATGTCGATGCTCACGGGCGAGTCGGCACCCGTCAGCCGCACCGCCTCGCCGCCCCGTGAGGTGGGCCCACCGATCGAGGCCGGCAACCTGTTGTTCAGCGGGACGACGTGCACGCAGGGCAACGCGGTCGCCGTGGTGCTGGCGACCGGCATGCGCACGGAGATCGGCAGGATCGCCGCTCTGTCCCAGCGCGTGCGGACCGAGGACTCACCGCTCGAGCGCCAGGTCAAACGCGTCGCGAGGATCATCGCGCTCGTCGGTCTGGGCCTGGGTCTTGCGTTCGTGCCGATCGGCACCCTCGCCGCGGGCCTGCCGCTGCAGGACGCCGTGACGTTCGCCATCGGCCTCCTGGTGGCGAACGTGCCCGAGGGACTCCTGCCCACCATCACGCTCGCTCTTGCGGTCGGTGTTCGTGTCCTCGCCCGCCAGGGCGCGATCGTCAAACGACTCTCAGCCGTCGAGACCCTCGGCTCGACGAGTGTCATCTGCACGGACAAGACCGGCACGCTCACCCTCAACCAGATGCAGGTGCAACGCACGTGGACGCCTGGCGGGACGGTCGATCTGGCGGGCGGTGAAGCCGCGGACGAGCGCAGCCGGGACATGCTGCGCGCAGCGGCAGCCTGCACCGACCTGACCACTCTCGGCGACGGCATCGTCTCCGGCGACCCGACCGAGACGGCACTCAGAGCAGCAGCCGAGGCAGCCGGGGTCGCCGACACACCACAGCGCCTCGCCGAGTTTCCGTTCGATCCGGAACTGCGCCGCATGACGACGATCGACCGAGACCCGAGCGGCGTGTGGGCGCACACGAAAGGCGCCCCCGAGGACGTTCTCCCGCTCTGCTCGTACGTCGACGGCGGGCCGCTGAGCGCCGAGGAGCGCGACCACGTCCTCGCGATGGTCGGCACCTGGGCGGCGACCGGACTGCGCGTGCTGGCGATCGCTCGCCGTTCTCTCGACGGCGCCCGGTCGGGGTCTCCGCGAGATCACGTCGAACGCGATCTCGAGCTCCTGGGTCTCGTCGCGATGATCGACCCGCCTCGTCCCGAGGTCCGCGACGCCGTCGAGCGCTGCCACCATGCCGGCATCCGCCTCGTGGTCATCACCGGCGATCACGCGTTGACAGCGCAAGGCATCGCCCGCCGGGTCGGCATCGGTGCGGACGACATGCCGCTCATCACCGGCCGCGACCTCGACGCGATGTCCGAGCGCCAGCTGGATGCCTTGTTGACCGAGCACTCCGAGCTCGTCTTCGCCCGCAGCTCCCCCGAGGCGAAGCTCCGGATCGCCGACGCCCTGCGCAGCCTCGGACACGTGATCGCCATGACCGGCGACGGCGTCAACGACGCGCCCGCACTCCGGCGAGCCGACATCGGGGTCGCCATGGGGAGGTCCGGCACGGACGTGGCACGCGAGTCCTCGACCATGATCCTGACCGACGACAACTTCGCCAGCATCGTGTCAGCGGTCCAGGCCGGCCGCCAGGTCTACGACAACGTCCGGAAGTTCATCGTCTACATCTTCGCCCACGCCACCCCGGAGGTCGTCCCGTTCCTCCTATACGCGCTGTCCGGCGGGCGCATCCCCCTTCCGCTGACCGTCATGCAGATCCTCGCGATCGACCTGGGCACCGAGACCCTGCCCGCCCTGGCCCTGGGACGCGAGCCGGCGGAGCCGGGCCTCATGGACAAGCCGCCGCGGCGCCGCACGCAGAACGTCATCGACGGACCCATGCTCGCCAGGGCCTGGGGGCTGCTCGGCGGCACGTCCGCGGTGCTGGTGACCGGCCTGTTCCTCTGGACCCTGGTCGACGGTGGCTGGAGCCCGGGTGACGACGTCAGCAGGGGTCCGCTGCACCACCTGTGGGAGCAGGCCACGACCATGACGTTCCTCGGGATCGTCGCGTGCCAGGTGGGCACCGCGGTCGCGGCCCGCACCCAGACCGCGTCCCTGCGCGAGGTGGGCCTCACCACCAATCCGATGCTGCTGTGGGGCATCGCCTTCGAGCTGGTGTTCTCGGCTGGCGTGGTGGTGGTGCCACCCCTGCAGCGGCTCTTCGGGACTGCGGTCCCGTCGCCGTGGATGGTGCTGGCCCTGCTGCCCTTGCCGCTCGTCACGTGGGGGGTCGACGAGCTGGATCGCGGTCTTCGACGCCGGCGACGGTCGCTGCGAACAACCGTCGCGAACGACTGAGCGCAGGACGGCTCCGACGCCGGAACGGTGTCGGGGCGCGGGCTGTCCGG
>NZ_BAAAPB010000005.1:244755-256892 GCF_039530925.1 Nocardioides panacihumi
GTCTCGGAGCGGCCGTCTGTTCACTGCGCTTCCAGCCCGTCAGCGCAGCCGGGGTATGCCTTCTCAGGTCGACTTCCCAGGTCAGCTGTCGTGTGACCCCTGACGCGCGATGAGGATCGCCGCCTGGGTGCGGCTCTCCAGTCCCAGCTTGGCGAGCATGGTGGAGACGTAGTTCTTCACGGTCTTCTCGGCCAGCGAGAGCCGCGCGGCGATCTGCCGGTTCGTGAGTCCTTCGCCGATGAGCTCGAGGATGCGCTGCTCGTGCTGGGTGAGCCGGGCGAGCGTGGGGTCCTGCTTGGGACCGGACCTGATCCTCTCGAGCACCTGCGCGGTGATCGCAGGATCCAGCATCGAACGACCCGCGGCCACCTGGCGGATGCTCTCGACCAGGTCGCTGCTCCGCACCTGCTTGAGGATGTAACCGGAGGCGCCGGCCATGATGGCCGCGAAGAGCGCCTCGTCGTCGTCGAACGTGGTCAGGATGAGCGCCTTGATGTTCGGGTCCTTGGAGCGGATCTCCCGGCAGACGTCGATGCCGGAGCCGTCCGGGAGCCGACCGTCGAGGATGGCGACATCGGGTCGAAGTGCCGGGATACGGCGCGCGGCCTCCTCCGCCGACCCTGACTCCCCGACCACCGTGATGCCACCCGCAGCATCCAGGAGGCTGCGGATCCCTTGCCGGACGACCTCGTGGTCGTCGAGAAGATAGACCTTGATCGGAGGGCTCGGCTCATCGTTCATTCGCCCACGGTAAGTCTCGCGGAACGCGACGCCAACGACGCTTCGTCCTACCGCGCAGGGACCTTGGTCCATTTGTGACGGCGAGGTCTGTGCCGTTGATCCGAGTCACGCGGTGACTCGGAATCGCGGCACTCGCGACCCCGACGCACGCGAGTCGTCTGGAAGCATGTGACCTCGTGACTGAGGTGACGACTCACGTCGGCGGTTCCGACGCGGTGCTGGACAAGCGCCTGAGCGATGAGCTGGACACGTACAACTCCGACGCCACGCCCGATGTCGCGCCCGCCGAGGAGCTGACGGTCCGGATCGAGGAGCGCGGGGACCTGGTGGCCGGTCTGTCCGGCTGGACGTGGGGCAGCGCCGCGGGCATCGCGATGACCTGGGTGCGCGACGACCACCGCAGGACCGGCATCGGCTCCACCCTCCTCGACGCCTTCGAGAAGGAGGCCAGGGACCGAGGCTGCACGCACGCCTTCGTCACCTCCTTCACCTTCCAGGCCCCCGAGTTCTACCGGCGGCACGGCTACCAGGAGATCTTCCGTTGGGAAGCGGTCCCGACCGTCGGCCGGGACGACGTGCACATGCGGAAGCAGCTCTGAGCACTCCACATGGCCCGATCCGGGCGAGGCGAGGGCCTTCCGGGGCGCAACAAGGTCGAGGGTGGCGCTCACCCATGTCGCCACGGCACTTCGGAGGAGAGACATGATCAGACACTCACGCAAGGCCACGGCGGCGCTGATCGGCGCCGCCGCTCTCGCAGCCGCGACAGCCATCACGGCGACCGCTCCTGTCAACGCGGCCTCGACGGGGGCCGACACCAGCTACCTCGTGCTCTACCGCAGCGGCGCCTCGACGGCCGGCGCGGCCAAGGCGGTCGCGGCGGCAGGGGGCACCGTCGTGGCGACGTACGCCCAGATCGGGGTCGTCATCGCGCGGTCCGGCCGTTCCGACTTCGTGTCGGCCGTGACAGCTGCGAACGGCGTCCAGGCCGCGGCCGCGACGCGGCCGTACGCGACGTCTCTCGGCGACGGCACGCAGGACGGCGCGGACTCGTCGGCCGTCGTCAGCACCGAGCCGCTCTCCTCGCTGCAGTGGGACATGCGCAACATCCAGGCGCCGGAGGCCCACCAGATCACCCCCGGCAGCCGCGACGTGCTCGTCGCCGACCTCGACACCGGACTCGACTTCACCCATCCCGACCTCGCCCCGAACTACGACGCCGCGAACAGCACCGACTGCACCAGCGGGGTGCCGGCGCCGCTCCTGGCCGGCAACGACAAGAACGGCCACGGCACCCACACCGCAGGCACCATCGCGGCCGCCGCCAACGGGATCGGCATCGAGGGCGTGGCGCCGAACGTCCGGATCGCCGGCGTCAAGACCGGCAACGACGACGGCTTCTTCTTCCCCGAGGCGGTCGTGTGCGCCTTCATGTGGTCGGCCACCCACGGCGTCGATGTGACGAACAACAGCTACTTCGCGGACCCGTGGTACATGAACTGCAAGAACGACCCGGCCCAGCGCGCGATCTGGACGGCCGAGTCACGAGCGATCAAGTTCGCCCAGTCCCAGGGCACCGTGGTCGTCGCGGCCGAGGGCAACTTCTCCGACGACCTCAACCACCTCGGTCAGGACGCGCAGAGCCCGGACGACACCACTCCGGTCACCCGCGACATCACCAACGCGTGTGCCTCGGTGCCGGTCGACGTACCCGGCGTCATCGGCGTCTCGGCGACCGGTGTGCTGCACCTGAAGAGCTTCTACTCGTCCTACGGCAGCTCCACGGTCGACGTGGCCGCGCCCGGCGGCGACTCGATCCTCCAGGTCACGCCCGAGGCCACGAACGGGCGGGTGCTGTCGACCTACCCGGCCGGCCTCCCGTGCACGCGGAAGGTGACGCAGGGCGCCGCGACGTACTGCTACCTGCAGGGCACCTCGATGGCCAGCCCGCACGTCGCCGGCGTGGCGGCTCTGGTCCTCAGCGCGCATCCCGGGATGAGCCCGCGTGCGGTCGAGGCCAAGATCCAGCAGACCGCGACACCGCTGGCCTGCCCGGACGCGGGCCTGTACGCCGCCTTCCCGAGCGTGAACGACGGCGACCCGCAGGTCTGCCGCGGCGGGACGGGGCACAACTCGTTCTACGGTGCCGGGGAGGTCAACGCGCTGGCCGCCGTGCAGTGACGGCGACCATCCCGGCTGCATGAACGACCGATGCCGGTCCGGCGGACCCCTGCCGGGCCGGCATCGGCTGCGATCTCACAGGTGTGACAGCAGCGCGGCGAGCGCCACGAGCGGCACTCCGTACGACAACGACCGCAGCGCCCGTTCGAGAGGGGCGAGCAGCAACCGCCGGTCGACGGCGACCACGTCGCCGTCGGTGGTCGTCAGGATGCCGGTGACCTCCGCCGTCCGGCGACGCAGCTGGCGCGCCGGTGTGCTGAGGAAGCGTTGGGCGTACGTCGTGGCGATACCGCCCGCCGTCGCCACGCCCACGGCGACCAGGCCCTTCCATGTCGCGCCGGGCGACTGCGCGACGTAGCCGACCACGACGGGGAACCCGCCCCAGCCGAGCCCGAACACCAGGTCGCTGTGCATCAGGCCCCCGAACAGCTCGGCGTTGTAGCCGACCACCAGGACCGCACCCAGCGGGATGGCGACGAGCAGCGGCCAGTTCGTGCCGGCCCACCAGAAGACTCCGTAGACACCGAGCGCCACGGCACCGGCCAGCGCTGTCGCCGCGAGACCCGTCAGCGCGCGATCGGTGAAGGCAGTGCCCAGCGGGTGACCGGTGCGCTCGTCATAGGCGTGCGCCGCGATGCCGACGGCGAGGAAGAACGCGAGCACGCTCAGGCCGAGCGCGCCCCAGTCGATCCGTCGCGCCATCGCCGCGCCGAGCACGACGTAGCTCAGGTGCCACACGGTGTACGGCGGGTGGAGCAGCGTCCACCAGTCCGCCCACCGGCCACCTCGGCGCGCGTAGAAGGCCGGCGCCTCAGCCACCGCGGCGCCGCCCCTCCATGACGAGGCCGCCGCCGAGGCTCATCGTCCGCACCCGCACGTCCTCCAGACCGGCCTCCTGCCACATCTGGACGTGCCGCTCGACGGGGAACCCGCGATAGTGCTCCTCGATCGACGGCCCGAGGAACCGACCGACGCGCGCCCATTGCGGCCCGCCGGTCACCATGCCCGCCGCGGGCAGGACCGCCCGCGTGTACAGCCGCCATGCCGGGCGCCACAGGGGCGGTGGCGGCACGGCGAACTCCACGCAGGCGACCGTGCCGCCGGGCCGCACGACGCGTGCCAGCTCGCGCAGGGTCGTCGCCGGGTCGGTGACGTAGCGCAGCAGATAGGTGAAGGAGAGCGCATCGAACGCACCGTCTCGGAACGGCAGGCGCTCGGCCCGCGCGAGCGCCAGCTGCACGCGACGCTCGCCCAGCCCGCTCACACGCGCCTGGCCCTGCCGCAGCATCTCCTCGGTCAGGTCGACGCCGATGACGGAGGCATCCGTCCGGCGCGCCACGGCGAGAGCCACTCCTGCGGTCCCGGTGGCCACGTCCAGCACCAGCCGCGGGCGGCTCGCGGCGATCGCGTCCACCAGCGCCGCCCGCCAGCGTCGGTTCTGGCCGAACGAGAGCGCTTCCTCGAGCAGGTCGTAGCGCTCGGGCAGACCCGCGAAGAGCTGGCGCGCGAAGGTGTTCGGATCCTCGCGCGACCGGCGTACTGCTGACTCGACGCCCTCCGGCATGCGCACCTCCGCGACCACGGTAAGCCCTGCGGCCGGATCCGGCTCCTGCCTGCGGCGAGCCAGCGGTGGGCCACGGCCCGGTCGGGCAACGCCCGGACGGCGTCAGCCGATCACGCCGACGGCGGTGAGCACGCTGTAGACGGACAGGGCGACCATGACGACGGCGGCGATCCGGGTGATCCACCTCATCGGCAGGAACCGCAGCAGCGTCTTGCCGCCGAGCATCGCCAGCAGGGCCACCGCCCACAGCGCGAGCGTGGCGCCGACCGCGACCGAGAGGGCGTCGTGGTACTTCGCGGCGAGGTTCGCCGTCAGGATCTGCGTGAGGTCGCCCCACTCGGCCACGATGATGACGCCGAAGCCGAGAGAGGCCACTTTCCAGAAGCCGGCCGTCTCGGGCACGCCCGCGATCTCGGCCTCCTCCTCGGCCTCGATCTCCTCCTCGTCCTCATTGCCCTCGCGCCAGACCATGACGGCGCCGACCAGGAAGAGGACGGCGACGACCGCCTCGACGGCCCGGTGCGGCAGCAGGGTGAGCAGTGAGCCGGCGACCACCGCGATGATGACGTGGACGAGGAACGCGGCAGCGACGCCTGCGAACGCCCATCGCCAGGGGAAGCGGGTGCCCAGCACCAGGCTGGCGATGGCCGTCTTGTCGGGCAGCTCACCGACGAAGATGAGGCCGAACGTGGCGGCGACGACGCCGAGCTGAAGCATGCAGATGGTCCTCACTGTCTCGGGAACGCTCCCGGGCAGCCTCAAGTTACTCGGCGGCCCTGACACTCGGGCCGCCGAGGTGCTCCCCCTCCGACACGTCAGCCGGGTCGCGAGGGCCGGCGGACTACCGTCGGATCACCACCTTGAGCGCCTTGGTCTCGGCCGCATTGCCGAACGTCTCGTAGGCGTCGAGGATCTGGTCGAGCGTGAAGTGGTGGGTCCCGAACTTCTCGGCCGCGAGCCGATGCTGGGCGACCAGCCTCAGCAGCATCGGGGTGCTGTTCGTGCTGACCAGGCCCATCGTGATCGCGATGTCCTTGATCCACAGCTCGTCCAGCGCCAGCTGGGCCGGAGCGCCGTGCACGCCGACATTGGCGACCCGTCCACCGGGGCGGACGATCTGCGTGCACGCCTCGAAGGTCGCCGGGATCCCGACCGCCTCGATGGCGACGTCGACGCCGAGGCCGTCGGTCATGGCGAGCACCTGCTCCTTCCAGTCGGGCGCGCCGCTGTCGACCGTGTCGGTCGCACCGAACGAGCGCGCCTGGTCGAGCCGGTTGGCGTCGAGATCGAGCGCGATGACCCGCGCCGCGCCGTACAGGTGCGAGGTCATCATGGCGGCGAGCCCGATCGGGCCCGAGCCGACGACCGCGATGGTGTCGCCGGGCTTCACCTGCCCGTAGCGCACGCCGATCTCGAACGAGGTCGGGATGATGTCGGAGAGCATCACGGCTGCCTCGTCCTGGACGCCGTCCGGGACCCGGTAGAGCGAGTTGTCGGCGAAGGGGACCCGGACGTACTCCGCCTGCGTCCCGTCGATGAGGTGGCCGAAGATCCAGCCGATGCCGCTCGCGCCCTCATCGGCGAGGCAGTGCGCGTAGAGCCCGGCGTGGCAGTAGGAGCAGGCGCCACAGGCGCTGATGCACGAGATGATGACACGGTCGCCGATCGCGATCGTACGCACGGCGGCGCCGACCTCGATGACGGTGCCGACTCCTTCATGGCCGAGGATGCGGCCCTCGGTCACGGCCGGGACGTCCCCCTTCAGGATGTGCAGGTCAGTGCCGCAGATCGTCGTCGTGTCGATCTGAAGGATGACGTCGGTGGGCTGCAGGATGCGCGGGTCCGGGACGTCCTCCCAAGCCTTGTTGCCGGGGCCGTGGTAGACGAGTGCCTTCATCTCGGAAACCTTTCGCGGAGTGACGGACCGGGCCTCTCCCAGTCGCCTCCCACGCTGCTCCCCCGCGACTCACCGGGCATGGGCACAAGGACCTCGCCCGGCGGTCCGATGGTCCCGGGCGACTCGGTGGGACGTTCGTCCCGACGACCTCGGCATCGCGACCCTGCCCCGGCCCTGTCAGACGGTGCAGTCTCGGGGACAGGGCCGGCCCGAGCCCGCGAAGGAGCACGAGATGACACACCTGGTCGACATCGTCACGGTCCCGGAGGCAGTCGCCGCCGTCGTCCGATTCCACGTCGCCGCAGAGGAGCTGCCGCACATCGGCGAGCGGATGGGAGAGGCGTTCGGCGCGGTGATGGCCCAGCTCGGGGCAGCACAGCTCACGCCGGTCGGACCGGCGTTCTCCTCTTACCGGCCGGTCGCGGACGGCTTCGACGTGGCCGCCGGATTCCGGGTGCCGCCCGCGTCCACCGTGCCGCCCGGGCTCGAGCGCCTCGAGCTCGAGGGCTCCGAGACCGCCCACACGACCCATGTCGGGCCGTACGAGACGCTGTCCTCGGCGTACGACGACCTGGTGGCGCAGGCCGGGGCCGCGGGCCGCTCCGTACGGACCGGTGGTCCGATGTGGGAGGAGTACTGGAGCGCCCCTGACGCGCCGGCGGACGAGCGTCGCACCGAGATCTACTGGCCGCTGGAGCCACTCGCCTGACGCGGACGTCAGAGAGCGACGATCACGAGGATCGTGCACGACGACGCGACAGCCACGGCAGCGGCCGCGAGGACGGCCGCTCGCGGTGAGCCGTCAGCGACCCCGCCGCGCGGGCGGTCCGCTGCCCCGGACGTCGCACTGCGTCTCGCCAAGAGGATCGCCGCGCCGACCAGCGCCGCGCCGACGGCCAGGAGGACGACCGGAGCAGCAGTCCTGCCGGGGAACCACCTGGCCACCGCGCCCGCGGTGGACTGGAGCACTCCGAGTGCGCCGACGGCCAGCATCAGCAGGTTGCGCACGACCAGCGCCCAGGCGACCAGCAGGAACGCCGTGCTGACCGCGAACACGGTGCCGGCGTCCGTCGACATGGTGAGCATCGCACCGAACACGGCGGCTGCCGCTCCGAGCGCTTCAGCGAGCGCTCGCGGCCGGAGCAGACCGCCCCACGCGAGCACCATCCAGACCACACCGACCGTCCAGACGGCGACACCGGGCAACCCGTCCGGACCGCCGAGCGTCGCAGTGACGCATGCCGCCGCGACGAGCAGCGCCACCAGGGTCGTCATCTGCTGCAGCACCGTCGGGAACCGCCACCAGAGCACCAGGGCGTACGCCGAGGCACACAGAGCGGCGATGGTCGCGACATCGAGCCCGTCCTCGACTCCCAGCTGGCTGGCGAGGATGGCCGCGAACCCACCGAGTGCGACCACCGCCGCGGCCAGCAGCACCGAGCGGACCCTGGCCGGTGCCCCACGCCCATCTCCGACGAGAACCGCGGTGAAGGTCAGCCCTGCTGCGGCCGCTCCGGCAGCAGCGACACGAGTGGGCCCGGACAGGTCGTCCCAGTAGTTCGCTGCGAGGACCATGACGGCCGCCACGATGATCGCGCCGCCGAGATAGCCCAACCCCTCGACGACGAGCGACGAGACCGCCGGTTGACGGCGAGGGCTGCCCGGCGCCGCGCCCGGCGTCCCGGCAGCGCGCCGGATGCGCAGGTCGCGCTTCAGCGCCTCCGCCTGTTCCGGGCTGACGAGTCCATCGCGGGCCCACGAGTCCACCAGGGCGTCGGAAGGCGTCTGCTCGACGTCGGCTGCGCCGGTTTCGGCTTCTGCCCGTGTCCGGCTCCGGTTGATCGTCATCCCTCACGCCCCCGTCTCGTTCGTGCTGTGACCCGGCCCGAGCGGCTACG
This sequence comes from Nocardioides panacihumi, assembly GCF_039530925.1. NCBI lineage: Bacteria > Bacillati > Actinomycetota > Actinomycetes > Propionibacteriales > Nocardioidaceae > Nocardioides > Nocardioides panacihumi. Next base: position 253,037 of record NZ_BAAAPB010000005.1, read on the forward strand.
ACGTGCGGGCCGACGCAATCGGCGAACGCCTGGGGCGCACGTCGGCGACGTCGGCGGCGACCTCGACGGCATCGTTCGCGGCGCGCGTCTCCCGCTGGAGGAAGGCCGACAGGTCGCCGATCGTGCTCATCAGTGGTGCCGGGAAGACGACGGTGGTGTTCTTGTCGACACCGATCTCCACCAGGCTCTGGAGATTGCGGAGCTGGAGCGCGACCGGGTGGAGCATCATGATGTCCGACGCGTCGGCGAGCGCGGACGCCGCGGCCGCCTCGCCCTCGGCCGCGATGATCTTGGCGCGCTTCTCGCGCTCGGCCTCCGCCTCGCGCGCCATCGCACGCTTCATGGTCTCGGGCAGCGTGATGTCCTTGAGCTCGACCAGGGTCACCACGATGCCCCAGTCGGTCGTCGTACGGTCCAGGATCTCGCGGATGTCGGCGTTGATGGTGTCGGTCGCCGCGAGCGTCTGGTCCAGCGTGTGCTGGCCGACCACGTTGCGCAGCGTCGTCTGCGCGATCTGGTTGATCGCCGATTCGACACTCTCGATCGCGACGATGGACTTGACGGCGTCGACGACGTGGAAGTAAGCGACACCCGCGACATCGATGCTGACGTTGTCCTTCGTGAGGATCCCCTGGGACTGGATCGGCATCGTCACGGTCCGCAGGGACACACGGCGGAGCACGTCCACGACCGGAATGATCAGGCGGAGTCCGGGCTCCCTGAGCCCGTGCAGCTTGCCCAGTCGGAACTGGACTCCCATCTCGTACTGCTGAACCACGCGGATGGACAGTGCGAGCAGCACGACCACCGCGACAGCGGCCAGGACCAGGACGATCGCCCAGCTCGTCATCGTTCTCCTCCTCCTACGGCTTCACCAAGCAGGGAGCCAGGAGGCTCTCGTCCCACCGTCCTTCGCGATCCAGCGCCCGGGCAGAGTCCACAGACCGTCCGGCTCGGGTACATCGCCGGTGCGAGCGGGACTTCCGGCACCGTCGTGTCCGACGACGGTGCCGGGCGCCAGGACCGCACCGCTCAGTCGGAGTCCAGGTCGATCGAGCCGTCCGCGGCCGCCAGGAGCTCGCCACGCTCCTCGATGGAGAAGTCGGGCAGACCCGGTGGCGGCAGCACGAGCACAGGACACCTGCTCTCCCTCAGCACCGTCCTGGCGGTGCCGCCGAGGTGTCCGATCGCGGCCACGATCGACCGCCGGGTCAAGATCACCAGGTCGGACTTCGCGGAGGCGTCGACGATCGCCTTGGCCGCCTGCCCGCGCACCACTTTGATCTCGACCGGCAGGTCGACGTACTTCTTGTCGCGCCCGGCACGCAGGTCGCGCAGCTCGTGCTGCGCCCGTCGCTCGGTCTCGAGCGCGCGGGTGGCCACGAGGTCGTCGTACATCACCGGGACATCCCAGGCATGCAGCAGGACGAGGCGGGCGCCGTGGTCCTTGGCGATGCCCATGGCTCGGCCCACGTGGTCCCGCCACTCGTCGGCGCTCTTCACGGCCGCGATCATCCGTCCCTGGAGCGGGGCCGAACCTGTCGACGCCGGGACGACGACGACCGGCACCTGAGCGCGCGACACGACTCCGCCGTGCACGGATCCGGTCGCCAACCGACCGAGCAGGGGGCGGTGCCGGTCTCCCAGCACCACCAGTCGACACCCCCTGCTGGCCTCCAGGATGTGCTCCGTGCGTCCCCCGAACTCGACCATCGTGACGACTCGATCGGCGGGCGCGTCGCCGAGGATCGCGCGTACGGCGGCCGCGGCATCGACGAGCACACGTTCGCGGCGGTCCTGGCCGGGCGGTGCCGTCTCGGCACCGGCATCGAGGGCCACCGGGTAGGCGAGCTCTGGAGCGACGTGCAACAACTTGACGCCCGAGCCGGTCATCGCCGCCTCCCGGGCGGCGTACCGAACGGCGGCGTCACCGCCCTCCGTCCCGTCGACGCCGACGAGGATCCAATCGTCGCCCATCCCAGCTCCTCTCCGCACGGTCACACCGAATCATGCGTGCGCGCGGCCCTCAGGCAGAGGGCGAAAGGTCCTCGCGCCCATGGACCGCGGTCCTTGAGGCCGGCGGCTTCGGAGCGCGATCCACCATCGGGCTCCGGCGAAGCTCACACGGTGTCGGCGACCGACGCAGCCACCAGCACACGCGCGGTCTCCTTGGCCGCCGCAGCCGCTGCCGGGTCCGCGGCCAGCGCTCCGTCGGCCAGGCCACCGTCGACCAGCAGCGTCAGCGCGCGGGCCAGCCCGTCGGGGTCCGCGACGCGCGCCTGCACCGCCAGGTCGCGCACCCACGCTCGTACGGCCTGCTTGTGCGCGACCGTGCGCTCATGGATCGGGGTGCCGGGCATGGACTCGGCCGCGGCGTTGATGAACGCACACCCTCGGTAGCCGTCACGCCGGCATGCCGTGCCCAGTGCGTCGAACAGCCCGACCAGCTGGTCGCTCGGGTCGGCGCCGGCCGCCTCGGCCGCGGCGCGCAGCTGTCCCGTCCAGATCCCGTCGACCTTGTCGAGGTAGGCCAGGACGAGCTCGTCCTTGGACGGGAAGTGCTTGTAGAACGTGGCCTTGGCGACCCCGGACTCGGCGATGATGAGGTCGACGCCGACAGCTCTGATCCCCCGGGCGTAGAACAGCCGGAAGGCAGTCTCGAGGATGCGTTCGTGCGCGGGGGTCGGAGCCACCCCTTGATCATAGACAGACCTGTCTGTTAACGTCCATCGCACGGCAGACAGACCTGTCTGTTCTCACGCTTTCGAAGGACACCTCATGAACATCGCAGTTCTCGGCACGGGCATGGTCGGCCAGGCGCTCGCCGGTCGGCTCGACGAGCTCGGGCACTCCGTCGTCGTCGGCACCCGCGACCCGGAGGCCACCCTCGCCCGCACGGAGCCGGACGGCATGGGCAACCCCGCGTTCTCGGCCTGGCAGGCCGACCACCAGGGCGTCACGCTGGCCACGTTCGCGGAGGCGGCGGCCGGGGCTGACCTGGTCGTCAACGCCACCTCCGGAGTCGTCGCGCTCGACGTGCTCGGCCTGGCGGGTGCGGACAACCTGGCCGGGAAGCCGCTCATCGACATCTCCAACCCGCTGGACTTCTCCAACGGCTTCCCGCCCACCCTCTTCGTCAAGGACTCCGACTCCCTCGGCGAGCAGATCCAGCGCACCTTCCCCGCGACCAAGGTCGTCAAGACCCTCAACACCCTCACCGCCTCGCTGATGGTCGACCCGAAGTCGCTCGGTGCGACCTCGACGATCTTCGTCTCCGGTGACGACGCTGAGGCCAAGAGCACCGTCGTGGCGCTGCTCGCGAGCTTCGGCCACGACGACATCATCGACCTCGGTGCCCTGGAGACCGCTCGCGGCACCGAGATGCTGCTGCCCGTGTGGCTGCGGCTGATGGGCACCCTCGGCACGGGCAACTTCAACTTCAAGATCGTGCGCTGAACGAGGCTCGCGACCCGCACGGGCCGTGACTCAGGGGCCGCTTCGGATCCGTCCGGAGCGGCCCCTGACGCGGGACGGCGTTAGCGCTGCCCGCGGCGCGATCAGCCTCCGACTCGCTCCGGCACGCGGTCGACCCGGACCAGCCGCACCCGGTTGACGACGAAGAGCACGAGGAACGCCGCCCACGACAGCAGGCTCAGCCACAGCTGGATGCGAACCTCGGCGTCGAAGGCCATCTGGACGAGCACCCCCAGGATCGCCAGCGTCGTCAGCCCCGAGAGCCACGGGAAGAGCCACATCCTGACCGTCAGCTCCGCCCCGTCTCGGCGGTAGCGGAGCACGATCTGCGAGACGCAGATCAGCAGGTAGACGAAGAGGATGACCGCGCCCGAGGAGTTCA
>NZ_BAAAPB010000005.1:256955-377867 GCF_039530925.1 Nocardioides panacihumi
CTGGACGTGACGATCGCGACCGCGGGCACGCCGCGAGCGTTGATCGACGTCATCGCGGCCGGGGCCTCTCGCCGGGCGGCGAGCACGAACAGCATGCGGGAGGCGGTGTACATCCCGGAGTTCAGGCACGAGAGCACCGCGGTCAGGACGACGGCGTTCATGATGTCGTCGGCGTACGGGATGCCCATCGCCTTGAACGCGGAGACGTACGGCGACGCCGCCAGCTGATCGGAGTTCCACGGCAGGATCACGGCCAGCAGGAAGAGCGAGCCCACGAAGAACAGCGCGATCCGGGTGATCACCGAGTTCGCGGCCCGGGAGACCGCGCGTTCGGGGTCGTGGGACTCGGCGGCGGCGATGGTGGCGATCTCCGCACCGACCATCGAGAAGATGACAGTGACGACACCTGCGGTGATGGCGGCATTCCCCTGCGGCAGGAACCCACCGTGCGCGGTCAGGTTGCTGAAGTCGAGGTCGGCGCCCGGCCACAGCCCCAGCACGAACAGCGTGCCTGTTGCGAGGAACACGACGATCGCTGCGACCTTGATGCCGGCGAACCAGAACTCGAACTCGCCGAACGAGGACACCGAGACGAGGTTCGTGGCTGTCATCAGCACCATCAGGATCAGACTGAGCAGCCAGGTCGGCGCATCGGGCAGCCAGTAGTTGAGGACCTTGGCCCCCGCGACCGCCTCGAACCCGACGACGATGACCCAGAAGTACCAGTAGAGCCACGCCACCGAGAAGCCGGCCCAGTCGCCGAGCGCCGTGCGTGCGTAGTCCGAGAAGGACCCGGTCGACGGGTTCGCGACCGCCATCTCGGCAAGCATCCTCATCACCAGGATGATGAGGACCCCGCAGGCGGCGTACGTGATGAACGCGCCCGGTCCGGTCGCCTTGATGACGGCGCCCGACCCGACGAAGAGGCCGGCACCGATGACGCCGCCCATCGCGATCATCTGCAACTGACGCTGGCTGAGCGCCCGCTTCAGCTCAGGAGCATCGCCCGCCACGTCAGTGCGTCCTCACGATCGGAACGGGTGCATCGAGATACGACCTCATGTCGGAGCCTCCCCTACACCCACTGCCGCAGGAGGCGCGACGACCTGAGGCCCGAGCGCTCCCCCGACGGCCTGGCACGGTGCCACGGTCCGGGTGTTCAGAGGGATGACCCGTCAGCCGGGCTCGTCATTACGCGGATCCGAGGCATGAGTCGGACTACGGCCCGATGGCGATCCGCCTGGAGACCGGGTCCTCGGTCGGCGTCGCTCGGGACGTTGGTCACTCCCGCCGGTGAGCCTCGCGGAGGAGCCTTGAAGGTGCGAGCCAGGAGGAGGTCGAGATGTCGAGGCTGCAGACGAAGCTCGTCGAGCACCTTCATGATGCGCAGCGAGAGCCTGCGGTCGCGGATCCGCGCGGCATCCTCCCGGCTGCTGATCTGGCGGCGATCCGCACCGAGGGTCTGACCAAGGAGTTCGGCAAGCGGGTTGCCCTGGACCACGTCGACCTGCGGGTCCCGCAGGGTGTGGTGTTCGGCTACCTCGGCCCGAACGGGGCTGGGAAGAGCACCACGATCCGGTCGGTCGTGGGGCTGATCCGTGCGACGTCCGGGCTCGTCGAGGTCCTCGGGCACGACGTCGCCCGAGATCGCGACGCCGCGCAGCGGCTGATCGGCTACCTGCCCGGAGACTTCGTCGCGTACCCGGACCTGACCGCCGCCGAGTACCTCCACCACCTGACGTGTCTGCGAGGTGGCGCCGGGGCCTCTGCGATCCCCGTGCTGGCGGAGCGTCTGGATCTGCCGCTCGACCGCCGGTTCGGGTCGCTCTCCCACGGCAATCGGCAGAAGGTCGGGATCGTGCAGGCGTTCATGCACGAGCCGCCGCTGCTGGTCCTCGACGAGCCGAGCACAGGCCTCGACCCGCTCGGGCAGCGGGAGTTCCTGGCGATGGTGCGCGAGGCGCGCGATCAAGGTCGCACGGTCTTCCTGTCGTCCCACGTGCTGAGCGAGGTCGAGGCCGTCGCCGACGTCGTCGGAGTCCTGCGCGGCGGCCGCTTGATGTTCACCGACTCCCTCAGCAACCTGCAGCGGCAGGCGTTGCGCCGCATCGACCTGGTCTTCGGCAACGCTCCCCCGGTCGAGGCGCTGCGCCGCGCGCGCGGCGTCCACGAGGTGGTCGTGACAGCGTCGACGGCTCACGTCCGCGTCGAGGGGTCCACCGCCGAGCTGCTGCGCGCGGCCGCGCCGTACGGCGTGGAGAACGTGCGCACCCACGAAGCGGACCTCGGCGACCTGTTCCTCGGCTGGTACGGGGAAGGCGGCGAGTCGTGATGCTGTTGGCGAGTGTGTTCGGCAAAGGGGTGCGCGACCAGCGCTGGGCGCTGCTCGGCTGGGGTCTCGGCGTGGGCCTGCTCGTCCTGATCGAGGCCGCCGTCTGGCCCTCGATCCGCGACATGCCCAACTTCGACGAGCTCATGAAGAACTACCCGGAAGCCATGCGCAAGCTCTTCAACGTGCAGGAGATGACCACGGGAACGGGGTTCATGAACGCAGAGCTGTTCACGCTGATCCTGCCGATGGTCTTCATCTTCTTCGGCGTGAGCCGGGGCGCCCGGATGGTCGCCGGCGAGGAGGAGAGCGGCTACCTCGAGGCCGTCCTGGTCACGCCCGTCTCGAACCGGTCCGTCCTGCTCCAGAAGGCCGCTGCGCTGGCCACGGGCGTCCTTGCTCTCGGGGTGGTGCTGGCCCTCGTGCTGTTGTCGTGCTCGGCGATCTTCGACATGGGCATCGGGCTCGGTGAGACCCTGGTGGGTTGCTTGGCCATGATCCTGCTCGGGCTCGAGTTCGGCTGGCTGACCCTCGCCGTCGGAGCCGCCACCGGCCGGCGTGCCGTCGCCCTCGGCATCGGAGGCGCCGCCGCCGTCGCGGCGTACGTGCTCTACGCCCTGGGCCAGATCGTGGGCTCCGTCGGGGCGTACCAACCGCTCTCGCCGTTCCAGCAGGCGCTGCACAACGGCCCTCTCGGCGGTGGAGCGCCGCTGTCCATGATGTGGGTGGTGCTGGGCGCACTCGCCGTCGTCGCCGTCGCAGTGCCGGCCTTCGACCACCGCGACCTGCGCCTCCACTGAGCTCAGGGCGGCCCCGAGAACGGAGAGTCGTCACGCTGCTCCGGACGGGTCGGCGCCAGGTCTGGCACTCTTGGTCAGGCCGGACAGCGCCGCACACGGGTGGCGTACGTGCGAACGTCGGGGGTAGGCATGACCATCAACGCAGGACACGAAGATCCGCAGACCGGGACCGGCGGCGAAACGGTCCCTCCTGCTGCGCCGCCCCGCGGCCACGGTGCGGGGCCCGTCGACGGCTCGCAGGCCCCGCAGGCGGCGGCTCGCCTGCTGGAGGCGACCGCACGCGAGACCGAGCAGTGGCGCTCCGAGGCCAGGAGCGACGCGGACGCGATCCTGGCAGGCGCGCGCGAAGAGGCCGCCGAGCTCGTGCGGGCCGCCCGCGCGGAGGCCGAGAGCCTGGTGAGCTCCGCGCGGGAGGAGAGCGCGCACATGAAGGACGAGGCGCGCGTGGAGGCCTATCGCGTGCGGGAGGAGACGACAGCGGTGCGCAAGCGTCACGACGAGAACGTCGCTCGCCTCCAGCAGGTCGCGACCGAGCAGCGGGAGCGACTGCGGCACCACCTCACCGAGATGCTCGACCAGGTCGACTCCATCCCCGACGCGAGCGATCAGTAGCGCCGTCTCCGGTCGGTCGAGATCATCGGCGACGTCGACTCGAGAGATTGTGGGGATTACTCCATGGTCGCTCGCGGCGGGTCGAGTCGATGCTGGAGGCGTGCCGCTCCGCATCCTGGTCGTCGACGACAACCCTCACTTCCGGCGCACCGCCGTCGAGCTGCTCACGCTTCGAGGGTTCGAGGTCGTCGGTGAGGCGTCCGGCGGTCAGGAGGCTCTCGCTGCAGCGAGGCACGCGCAGCCGGACGCGGTCCTCCTCGACATCAACATGCCGGACCTGGACGGCTTCGCCGTCGCGAGATCGCTCACCAGAGAGCATCCGACCATCAGGATCGTGCTCACCTCCTCGGCCACCGAGCGTGTCCTCGCGGAGGACCTCGATGGCTCCGGTGCGACAGCGTTCGTCCCCAAGGCCGAGCTGGCGACATGCGACCTCACGAGGCTCTTCGACGTCCGCTGAACGACACCGCAGCTCCATGACACCGGCCGACGAGGCCGACCATGCTCAGCTCTGGGGACACTCATCGTCTTGGACCCCCGACTGTCGTGGCCACGAGCGGCTCATGTGGATAGCCTGTCGTCCGTGAAGGGGCAAGAGCCGCTTCGCGTCGTCATCGGCGAGGATCAGCCGATCGTTCGCGAAGGCATCGCCCAGGTGCTCGAGTCCGGCGGGTACGACGTCGTCGCGACTTCGGGCGACGCGCGCAGCCTCGTCGAGAAGGTCCGAGCCTATCGGCCCGACGTCGTCGTCACCGACATACAGATGCCGCCGGACAACACCGACGACGGGCTTCGGGCTGCTTTGCGCATCCGTCGCTTGCAGCCGGACGTCGGCGTTCTCGTGCTCTCCGCGTTCCTCGAGACGCGATATGCGCTCGAACTCGTCGCCCAGGGCGCTCAGGGCATCGGATACCTGCTCAAGGAGAAGGTCGGCGACCTCCGGCTCTTCACCGACGCAGTCCGACGCGTCGCCACCGGGGGCTCGGCGCTCGATCCGGACGTCGTCGCCGTGCTGATCGGTCAGCCGCATGCCGACAGCGCCCTCGACCTGCTCACACCCCGCGAGCTCGACGTGCTCGGCCTGATCGCGGAGGGCCGTTCCAACCTCGGCGTCGCCGAGGAGCTGGTCGTGAGCGTGGGCGCCGTCGAACGCCACGTGACCAGCATCTTCGAGAAGCTTGACCTGCCGCACACGCCCGAGAGCCACCGACGCGTGCTGGCTGTCCTCACCTACCTCCGGCTGAACGGCGGGCTGCCCCCGCAGTGAGGGTTCGGGGTAGCCCCACGTCGGGCGGGGTGAGCCCGACCCCAGGACTGCAGCCTCCCTCCTTGGTAACGCCACACGTCGGCGTGACGCTCGAGACATCCGCGACCGACGGGGGCCGCGCGAGTACCGAGGAGGCCGAGATGACCCGTGAAGGACTGCACTACCCCCAGCGGCGGGAGCTCGCCCGACGGGTGAGCAGCGGCCTGGTCGTCACCCTGTGGTGGGACGAGCAGAGCAGTGAGGTGGCCGTGTCGGTGAGCGATCGAGGACGGGGCGCGTTCCAGCTGATCGTCGACGGAAGGCATGCGCTCCACGCCTTCTACCACCCGTACGCCGTTGCTGCCGTGTGTCGCCACGAGGTGACGGAGGTGGCGGGGTGACATCCATGGTCTCCGCCACGCGACCGGCGCTGCGCCTCCAGCTCGTCGGCCCGCTTCGGCTCCTGTCCATGGAGACGGCGGAGCCCGTGCCGATCCCGAAGGGGCGCGCGACCACGCTCTTCGTCGTCCTTGCCGTCCACCGCGGCCAGCTGGTGGGGCTCGACGACATCGTCGCGGCCCTGTGGCCCTCGGGCGGCACGACCAATGCCCCTCAGATCGTCGCCTCACTGGTCAGCCGTCTCCGACGTCCTCTCGGGTCGTCACTGGAGCACCTCGACGGCGGCTATCGCCTCGACACCCGCGGATGGGAGGTGGACGTGGACGACGCCGAGCGTCTGGTCAGGTCGGCGGAGCGTGACCTCGCAGCAGCTGAGCCTGGACTGTCCCATGCCGCCGCGCGCCGCGCGATCGAGCTCCTCGGCGTCGGTCGGCCGCTCGAGGCCCACCGATCGCTGACGGTCGTCGACGACCTCGATCCGGTCATCGACGCCCTCCTCCGGCGGGCACGGGGCGTCGCATGGGCGAGCGCGCTGGCGTTGGGAGATGCCGAGTCCGCCCGCCGCGAGGCGGCCGAGGCGACGGCAGCGGACCCGCTCGACGAGGAAGCGCAGCGGGCGCTGATGCAGGCGCTCTGCGACCTCGGCGAGCGCAACGCCGCCCTTCACACGTACTCGCGGCTGCAGCGCATCCTCCGCCAGGATCTGGGGGCCGACCCCGACCCGCAGACCCAGAGCCTGCACCTGCGAATCCTCAGGGGCGAGGGGGGTCGGGCCTCCGACCGCGGCACCAGGCCGGACCGCTGCGGTCGACGATTCGAGGCCGTCGCGTCCTCCGCCGGCACCCAGGTCGTGGGGAGAGATGACGTCCTCGCGGAGTTCGCGGACGCGTGGCGCTCCGTGGTTCGCGGGGAATCGGCGGTGCTGACGCTCCTCGGTGGCGCCGGTTGCGGAAAGTCGGAGGCGCTCCGGGCGGGGGCGAACCACGTCACCGCGACGGGTGGCGTCGTCCTCGATGCGCACTGCTCGCGCTATGAGCGCGTCACGATGATGCAGCCGCTCGTCGCGGCGATCCGCCGCTTCTGTGCCGGCGAGCACCCGGACCGCGTCCGAGACCTTGCCCGCGGTCTGGAGCCGGCACTGGTCGAGCTGATTCCGGCCCTCGCCGACGTCCTGTCGCCTGCCGTCGCTCCACACCCTGCGCCGAGCTACGGCCACGCGGTCGAAGCGGTCCAGGTGTTCCTCCTGAACGTGGCGCGGCGCCAACCGCTCATGATCGCGGTCGACGACGCCCACGTCGCCGACGACGGCACGATCACCGTTCTGCACCGCCTGCGTGCGTCGAACGCCCCCCGCATGCTGCTCGCCGTGACCGCCCAGGACGGAGACGCTGATGCGCTGTCGGCAGCACTCGGAGCGACCTCACGTCGCCTGTTCCTCAAGCCGCTCACGGCCCACGACGTGGCCGAGCTGGCCCGCCGGTGGCGTGTCCCGGCGGCAGCGGGTGAGGTCTACGCCCTGACGGGCGGGGTGCCTGGCCTCGTCGTCGAGACACTCCGAGCCGTCGCGGGCGGCGCCGATCCCGATCACCTCGTCCCGCCTCTTCCGATCCTGAGGGACGCCGCCCTGGAGCACCTGCGCGCGGCGGGTGACGCCGCTGTCCGCCTGCTGGCACTCGTCGCGGTGTTCGGCCGGAGGTTCCGGTTCGAGGACCTGGTTCGCCTGGGATTCCCGCTGCCCGACGCCGTGGCAGCGACGCAGCGCGCCCTGCGGCTCGGACTGCTCCTCGTGGATGGCGACGCGTTGGTGTTCGCCAGTGGCCTGGTCCATGCCGCTGCGCTCGCGAGCGTCCCCGAGCCGATCCGCCGGAACGTCGAACGGTGCCTCCCGGTCGCGGTCGATCGTTCGGCGCCCTCTGCTGTGGTCGATCTGCGTCGCGGTCGCGGGAGGTCGCCGATCGACGGTCTGGACCCCGCGTCCTGAGGCTGCCCGGTCAGGGCAGAGGCCCCTCTCCCCCGACCCTGAGCATGAGGATCGTCAGCTGGGCGTCGTTCTCGACGACCTCGTAGACGTGCGGGACGTCCGCGGCGTACTCGGCGAAGTCGCCTGGGTGGAGCTCGACGGGTGCTGTCACCGGGCCGACACGGACGACGCCGCGGTGCACGTGAGCGAGCTCCCGTACGCCGACGGGATGGGCCCCGGAGACCTGGTGCAGACCAGACGGCATCGGGACCGAGTGCAGCTCGCCGGCAAGGCTGGCCGTCTCGAACCGGGCCAGGATCGTGCCCGAGATGGAGCCGCCCTCGATGACCGGTCCCTCGCCTGCCCGCTGGATCCGCACTGCCGCACTCGGAACGGTCGCGTCCATCGGAGCGCTGGTCGAAGGGGGACGAACGTGGGGGCGGGCGCGGGGGTGATCCTCGTCGACGACGAGGGGCAGCTCGGCGTGCAGCGCTGTCCCCTCGCCGGGCGGACTGGTCACGACCAGCAGCCCACCGAGGGCAGTCACGCGGGCCGCCAAACCCCCCAACCCGGACCCGCTCGGCGCGTTCAGCGTCACCCCTCCGATCCCGTCGTCGACGATGTCGATGACGAGGACCGAGTCACGTGCAGCGACATGCACCCCGATCCCTGACGCACGAGCGTGCTTGACCGCGTTCGTGATCGCCTCCGACACGAAGAAGTAGGCCGACGACTCGACGATTCCCGCCAGTCGTCCCTCGACGTCGCAGTCGAGCCGCACGGGAATCGTCACGCGGCGGGCGAGCTCCTCGAGCGCGCTCGTCAGGCCGCGGTTGACGAGGAGAGCCGGGTGGATTCCCGCTGCCAGCTCTCGCAGCTCCGCAAGACCTTCGCGCGCCTCGGAGAGAGCACCCTCGATGTGTTCGCGCGCTGCGGCGGGGTCGTCACCGTCCATGCTGGAGAGCCCCAGCTGCAGCTTGATCACGCAGTTGACGAACCGTTGCTGCGCACCGTCGTGCAGGTCGCGCGTCATCTTCCGCGTCGCCGCGTCGGCGCTGGCGATGAACTGTCTGCCGGCGCGTCCCATCTCGACCGCGCGAGCTTCTGCGGAGTCGCGGTCGCGGAGCGCCACCGCCAACTGCTGCTCGTCTACATCCACGACGATCTCACTTCTCCATCGCCCGACATCGAGCACTGCAGCCCGGCCGGGTGGCTGCTCGCCGGCGCGTCACCGACTGGATTCGAGTCGTCACGATCGTCTCGCTGCGTGAGCCTGCGGGCAAGGGCAGGCGGCCATCGACGACCCCACCTCACCGGTAGACCCCTCGTACCTGTGCGCTGAGCCGCGTCAGCCCCAGAAGGGCGTCGAGGAACGGTGTGGCCGTGCTCGTGAGCACTGCCAGCTCCTTCGCCGCACCCAGGAGAACGTCCAGCTCCAGTGGTCGACCCGCCTCGGCATCGCGAAGCATCGACGTCTTGAACGCGCCGAGCTTGCGGGTCACGTCGTTCCGGTCGCGCCCGGACTGCTCGATCGGGCACCCGAGGCGGGAGCCGATCTCCGCGGCCTCACCCATCACCGCCAGGCAGAAGTCCTCGACCAGAGGGTCGTCCAGGATCCGGTCACAGGTCGCGCCCGTGAGCACCGACACCGGGTTCATCGTCAGGTTGCCCCAGAGCTTGTACCAGATGTCTGCGTGGATCGAGGTCGACGTCGCGACCTCGAACCCGGACGTGGCAAGCACGTCTGCCAACAGGCGCAGTCGCTCGGATGTCGCCCCGCGCGGCTCCCCGACGATCAGGCGGTCGCCGACGCCGTGCTCGACGAGTCCTGGCTCGCTGACGCTGCAGGTCGCATGCACGACGCATCCGATCACGTGCTCCGTGGGCACTGCCGACGCGATGACACCGTCCGGGTCGACCGAGGCAAGTCGTGTCCCGGCCAGGGGCCCCCCGAAGTCGTCGAGGAACCACCACGGCACGCCGTTCATCGGAGTCATGACCACCGTGTCAGGCCCGAGAAGCGGAGCGACGGCCGCCGACGCCTCCCGCACGGAGGGCCCCTTGACCGCGAGCACGACCAGATCCTGCTCACCGAGGATGCCGCTCTGCCCAGGCGCGGCGACGGCACCCACGGGCGCCTGGTGCAGCCTTCCGTCCGTGCGAAGGCGCCATCCGTGCTCCTCGAGCGCCTCGCGCGTCGCTCCCCGCGCGACCGCCGTCGTGGTGCAGCCGGCGAGAGCGAGGCGCGTCCCGAGGAAGCCCCCTACCGCTCCGGCCCCGACGACACAGACCTTCATAGCCGGCCACGCTACGCCGATCTGAGGCCTGCGGCGCCAGACGCCGTTCGGCCGATCGCCGTATGCAACTTCCGTGCAATCGGGCGGGCGATCCTCGACGTTCCGTTTGACCGAACGCCTCCAGAAGGGACCGCGAAGATGAGCACATCGGAGATGTGCCTGCCAGCCCGATACCTCGATCCACGACGTGACCCACGCAGGGACAGGCGCCGACTGGCGTTGTACGCCGGCGGCCTGATCGTGTTCTACGTCGCCGCCGTGGCGGCGTTCCATCCGGCGCTCGGAGACGAGGACGCCCTCGCGAGCGGCCTGTTCCTCGGCGTCATGCTCGCCCCGACCGTCGGGGCGCTGCTCGCCTACTTCTTCGGGCCGGGCGTGATCCAGATGGGAAGGCCGTCCCGATGGATCCTGGCCGGCTTCGCTCCCACGCTCGTGGTGTTCCTGGCGACCGTGCTGGCCTCGGCCACGGGCCTGGTCGACCTGCATCCGGACAAGTTGCTCGCCGTCGCCGTGGCCCTCGTGCCGCTGTCGCTCTACGGCTCGATCTTCGGCCTCGGGGAGGAGATCGGCTGGCGTGGCTTCATGTGGCCCCTGCTGCGCGGTCGGTACACCTTCCTCAAGAGCTCCGCGATCACGTTCGTCGTCTGGTGGGCCTACCACGCGCCGCTGGTCATGCTCGGCTGGTACGGATTCGGATGGGGTCTCCCCGCTTTCACGGTGGGCCTCGTGGGGCTCGTCCTGTTCGCCGGCGTCGTCACCGACCGCTCGCGTTCCGTATGGCCCAGCACCGTGGCGCACGGATCGTGGAACGCCTTCGTCGCCAGCTACTTCAGCACGAACGGGGAGATCCACGACGGTCTCTTCTCGGGCAGCCGAGTGCTGCTCGGCGAGTTCGGGTGGCTGGCCACCGGAAGCATGTTCCTGCTGGGCATCGTCGCCACCTGGTGGCACTTCCGCCAGCCCGAGAACCGTCGGCCGACCCGCTGACCAGCGGCCCCGCCGCACCGTCGGCCGCGGGCGCCCGCGGGTGACCGCCCTGGGTCGCCCGCGGGCGCGCGCTGGGCCGCGTCGGGCTCCGGCTCCCCTGCCTTCACGGCCCCTCGATGCGACGTGCAAGCGCTCTGCAATCGCAGGCGCAACCCTCGGCCCCACGCAGTGACCGGACGCCTTCAGCGGGAAGGCGCGCACCGTAGAGAGTCGGCGGAGCCGGCAGGAGTCACGATGAGCCACGCGAGTATCCCCAGCAAGCCGACGCCCAAGCCCGTCTCGCCACATTCGTCAGGCGCCGCCCGACCGAGTGTCCCGGGCGCCCCCGGCTCCGCGCCGCACGAAGACGGCCTCGTCAACGCCCACCCCCGTCGATAGTCGATGCCTGCAGCCCGAAGCTGCCCGCGCTGCAACACGCGTGCAACGGGCTGCGGCAGGTTCTCCGGCTATGACACTCATCGACCTGACCGCCAGCACGGATCACTCATCGAACATCGGCCTGGGCGCGCTCACCGCAAGCGGAGTCTCCGTCTGGCTCGACGACCTCTCACGGCGACGCCTGCGCAGCGGGGACCTCGCCGGGCGGATCACCGACATGCACGTCTCAGGGGTGACGTCCAACCCGACGATCCTCGCCGCCGCCGTGGCTGAGATCGGCGACTACGCCGACCAGCTGGCTGACCTCGGCTCGCGCGCAGTGCCCGCCGAGGAGGCATTCCGTCTGCTCACGGCGTACGACGTGCGTGCCGCGTGCGACCTGCTCCGGCCGGTCCACGAGGCGACGCGAGGCGCAGATGGCTGGGTGTCGGTGGAAGTGGATCCGCGGCTTGCTCAGCAACCCCGGGCGACCGCGGCCGAGGCGAGGGCCTGGGCATGGCTGATCGACCGGCCGAACCTCATGGTGAAGATCCCGGCGACGAAGGCCAGCCTTCCTGCCATCGCCGCCACGATCGCAGAGGGCATCAGCGTCAACGTCACCCTGATCTTCGGCGAGACTCGGTACGGCGAGGTGCTCGACGCCTACGCGGACGGGCTCGAGCGAGCGCGAAGCGACGGGTACGACCTCTCCCGGATCCACTCGGTCGCGTCGTTCTTCGTCAGCCGGATCGACACCGAGGTCGACCGCCGGCTCGACCGGCTCGGCTCCACCACGGCAACCGCCCTGCGGAGCCAGGCGGCGATCGCCAGCGCCCGCCTGGCCCACCGCCGGTTCACCACGACGATCGACACCGAACGCTGGCAGGGGCTGGCAGACGCCGGGGCCAACGAGCAGCGGCTGCTGTGGGCCTCGACATCGGTCAAGGACCCGACGTTGCCGGACACCAGGTATGTCACGGAGCTCGTCGCGCCGGGCGTCATCAGCACCATGCCGTCGACGACCCTGGAAGCCTTCGCCGACCATGGTCACGTCCGTGGGAGGACCCTCCTGGACGGACCCGACGAGGCGATCGCGGTCGTTGACGGGCTTGCTGCTCTCGGCATCGACATGGAGGACGTCGCTCGCGTCCTCGAGGAACGCGGCGTCGCGCTCTTCGCGACGTCCTTCGCCAGCGCCCTGGACACCGTCGGGCGCGCCCTGCGCCAGCAACACGCCTGACACGCGGTCACCGACTGGCACCCGCTTCCGATCAGCTTGTGGCCCGGGCCTGGACTCCCCTCGGATTCCTGTGTGCGGGCCACAAGTTCTGGCGCGCTCTTCGTCCTTCCGCACGACGCGCACGCCCGTGCGAGTACCTACGGTCTGAGCACCACCACGACCCCCAGCGGAAGCGGAATGCCGGATGACCTCACTCTCCCTCGCCAAGGCCGCCGTCCACGACGGCCCCTCCATCTTCGGTTCGTCGGGTGAGCCGAGCGATGCCCACGAGCGCGTCGTCTTCCGTCACGACCACGCGACCGGGCTGAAGGCGATCGTCGCGATCCACAGCACCGTTCTGGGGCGCGCGCTCGGGGGCACCCGCTTCTACCCGTACGGAGACGAGCACGAAGCCCTCGCGGACGTCCTCCGCCTGTCCCGTGGCATGACCTACAAGGCAGCGGCCGCCGGGCTGCCGTACGGCGGCGGCAAGGCTGTCATCATCGGGGATCCTGCGACGACGAAGACACCCGAGCTCCTCCAGGCGTACGGCAGCCTCGTCGAGAGCCTCGGGGGCGACTACGTCACCGGCGGGGACGTCGGGACGACCGCGGACGACCTCGACATCATCGGTACGACGACCAGCTACGTCGCCACCCGGACGGCGGCCGCCGGCGGCACGGGCGACACCGCACCGCTGACGGCACTCGGTGTGTTGCACTCGATGCGCGCCGCGGCGATGCACGCCTGGGGGGAACCCTCCTTGAGCGGACGGCGGGTGGGTGTCGAGGGCCTGGGGAAGGTCGGCCGTCGTCTGGTCGGACTGCTCCTGGACGAGGGGGCGACCGTCATCGGTTGCGATCCGTCCCCGGAGGCCCGTGCCCTCGCCCGAGGTCTGCACCCGAAGCTGGCGCTGGCCGAGCGCGTCATCGACGAGGAGGTCGACATCTACGGACCGTGCGCGATGGGCGGCACCGTGACCTCGGCGTCCGCCGAGGTCATCCGAGCGCGGATCGTCTGCGGCGCAGCCAACAACCAGCTGCTCGACGCGCCCGCCGGCGACGTACTCCAGAGCCGCGGGATCATCTGGGTCCCTGACTATGTCGCCAACGCCGGCGGCCTCGTCCAGGGTGTGGGTGAGCTCGAGGGACGGCCGACCGACGACGTCCAGCGAGACGTGGAGGCGATCTTCGACACCGTCGACCAGATCCTGCGGGTGTCCAGCGATCAGTCGATCACACCTGGATCGGCGGCCGACCGGGTCGTCCGTGCTCGCATCGCCGCTGCGACCTCCTCGGCTGATCGCCCGTGAGGGCGCGGCTCAGCGGCATCCAGGCACTTGCCCGCCTACCGATCGACCAGTCGCGCCGTGATCGACAGGCCGGCCGCAGAGCAGGCACCTACATCAGCGGATACGAGGGCTCGCCGCTTGCCGGCTACGACCTGGAGCTCATGCGACAGCGCTCCCTGCTGGACGATCACCAGATCATCTTCGAACCCGGGCTCAACGAGGAGGCCGCGGCGATGGCGGTCCAGGGGAGCCAGCTGATCGAGTCCCTGCCGAAGCGCGTCGATGGAGTGGCGGGCTTCTGGTACGGCAAGGCACCCGGCCTGGACCGCGCCTCCGACGCTCTCAGGCACGCCAACCTCATGGGCACCCACCCGCAGGGCGGTGTCGTCGCATTCGTGGGTGACGACCCGGCAGCGAAGTCATCCACCGTTCCCTGCGCCTCCGAGCTCAGTCTCGCCGATCTCGGGATGCCCACGTTCTACCCTGCGGACCCCGGCGACATCCTGACGCTCGGACGCCACGCTGTTGCGATGTCACGTGCCTGCGGCCTGTGGACGGCTCTGAAGATCGTCACATCGGTCGCCGATGGCACCGCCTCCGTCGACCTCGACGCCGATGACTTCGACCCCGTCCTGCCGGCTGGTGCCGGCAAGCACCGACCCACAGCAGAGCTCCTTCAACCCACCCTCGGCGTCCTCGAGCGTGACTTGATGACCACCCGTCTGCGACTCGCGAGGGAGTACGCACGACTGAACTCGGTGAACAAGGTCCTCGGCGGGCACGCCGACACCGTCGGCATCGTCGCCGCGGGCAAGACGTATCTCGACGTCCAAGAGGCGCTGGCGAAGCTCGGCCTCGACGAAGACGGCCAGCGGGACGCAGGGATCCGGATCCTCAGGCTCGGACTGATCTGGCCACTCGATCCGGAGGAGATCCGCGCCTTCGCAGACGGCCTCGAGGAGGTGATCGTCGTCGAGGAGAAGCGCTCGTTCGTCGAGAGCGCCGTCCGGGAGGCGCTCTACGCCACCACTCCCCTGCCGCTCGTCACCGGGAAGACCGATGTCGACGAGACGGCCCTCCTGCCGTCGTACGGAGAGCTGGACGCCGACTCGATCGCGGTCGCTCTTGCGAAGCGCCTCGCCCACCGTGACCTCCCGACCGTCCACGAGTGGCAGCAGCGACGGGCCGAGGCGATGACGCGCGAGAGGCGACAGCTGCCGCTGCTTCAGAGAACCCCCTATTTCTGCTCAGGCTGCCCGCACAACGTCTCGACCCGGTCGCACACGGACGCGATCGTCGGGGCCGGTATCGGCTGTCACGGGATGGTGCTGATGATGGACCGCGACCGGGTGGGGCAGGTGACCGGACTGACCCAGATGGGTGGCGAAGGCACTCAGTGGCTCGGCATGGCCCCGTTCGTCGAACCTGGCCACCTGGTGCAGAACCTCGGCGATGGCACGTTCCACCACTCGGGGAGCCTCGCGATCAGGGCGGCGGTCGCATCTGGCAGGAACGTGACCTACCGCGTCCTCTACAACTCGGCAGTGGCGATGACGGGCGGACAAGAGGCGGTCGGCAAGATGACCGTGGCCAGGATGGTGGACAGCCTCAAGGCCGAAGGCGTCTCCCGGATCATCGTCACCACCGACAACGTCGGTGCCTTGCGAAGGACGCGACTGCCACGGGACGTCAAGGTGTGGCCACGCTCGCGCCTCGCCGAGGCGGAGCAGCTGCTGTCGTCGACGCCCGGGACCACCGTCCTGATCCACGAGCAGGAGTGCGCGACGGAGCTGAGGCGCAAGCGCAAGCGTGGGATCACGCGTGCGCCTCGCGAGCGCGTCGCCATCAACCAGCGGATCTGCGAGGGGTGCGGAGACTGCGGATCGAAGTCCAACTGCCTGTCGGTGCACCCTGTCGAGACGGAGTTCGGCCGCAAGACCGAGATCCACCAGAGCTCCTGCAACACCGACTTCACCTGCCTCACCGGAGACTGCCCCGCGTTCGTCACGGTGAGACCCCGGCGAGGGTCCCAGCGGCCCCCGGTGAGCCGCGACCTCGACGCCGACGCGTTCGACGAACCCGCCCGCGCGGGCACCGCCCGCGACCAGGCCATCCGGCTCATGGGGATCGGTGGCACCGGGATCGTCACCACGTCTCAGGTGCTCGCGACCGCCGCCGTGCTCACAGGTCGGTACGTGCGCACGCTCGACCAGACCGGTCTCGCCCAGAAGGGCGGTGCCGTCGTCTCGGACGTGAAGATCTCGACTCGGCCCATCGCCGCGAGCAACAAGATCGGGGAGTCCGAGTGCGACCTCTACGTGGGGTATGACCTCCTGGTGGCCGCGGACAGCCGCAACCTGCAGGTCGTCTCACCTGCTGCGACGGCGATCGTCTCGACCTCGATCGTGCCGACCGGCCGCATGGTCAGCGATCCGTCTGTGCGGTTTCCGGACGTCGCCGAGACCGCGAGGCGGATCGGCAGCGAGGTCGAGGCGGAGGGTCGGCTCATCGCCATCGACGTCCGGTGCTACGCGGAGGCCCTCTTCGGCGCGGAGCAGTTCGCCAACATGTTCCTCGTCGGCGTCGCCCACCAATCGGGAGCCCTCGATCTGCCGGCACAGGTGATCGAAGAGGCGGTCAGGCTCAACGGCGTGGCCGTCGACCAGAACATCCAGGCCTTCCGCCGCGGTCGCCAGTACGTCTCCGCACGCGACGAGCTCGAAGCTCTGGTGAAGGAGCTCACGGCCGCACCGTCCACCCGCGACGTCATGCCCTCGAGCGTCGTCCGAGCCGCCCCGGGCTCCGAGCTCGAACGCGTGGTGTCTCTCCGGCGCGACGAGCTGGTCAGGTATCAGGACCAACGCTACGCACGCCGATACGAGCTGCTCGTCGAGGACGTCAGGCGGGCGGAGCACGACGTCGACGCCGGATCGACCAGACTGACCGAGGCGGTCGCCAGGAACGCTTTCAAGCTCATGGCCTACAAGGACGAGTACGAGGTGGCCCGCCTCGCTCGCGACGCGTACTCCAGGGACGAGGTCGAGCGGCAGTTCGGCGCCGGCGCCCAGGTGAGATGGCAGCTGCATCCTCCTGCTCTCCGGGCACTCGGTGTGAAGCGCAAGGTCGGCGTCGGCCGATGGTTCGTCCCTGCCTTCGCGGCACTGCAGGCGATGCGGCGTGTGCGTGGGACACCGCTCGACCCGTTCGGTTACGCGAGAGTCCGCAAGGTCGAGCGGCGCCTCGTCTCGGAGTACGCGGAGACGCTCGCGCGGTGCCTCGAGCGCCTGGACGTCGACACCTACGAGACCGTCCGTCAGATCGCCGAGCTGCCCGACGTGGTCCGCGGATACGAAGCGGTGAAACTCGCGTCGGTGAATGCCTACGACCGTCGCCGCCTCGAGCTCCTCGCCGAGATCGGACTCGGCGACGCGGCCGCCCCTGAGCGTGAGCGCGACGGATCGATCAGCCCGGCCCCGCCGGCAGGAGACACGACGAGACGCCAGGAGGCGAAGTGAAGGTCTACATCTCGGTGGACATGGAGGGGATCGGCGGCGTCGCGACGCTCGACCAGACCGTGCGCGGAGGCCACGGCTACCCGCGCGCCCAGCAGCTGATGACACAAGAGACGAACGCCGCCATCGACGGGGCGTTCGCCGGCGGGGCGACCGACGTCCTCGTCAGCGACAGCCACGGAACGATGGACAACCTGATCCACGAACAGCTCGACCCCCGCGCCCGACTGATCTTCGGGACGCCGCGTGGCTTCTGCATGGCCGAGGGTCTGACGGACGACTTCGATCTCGCCCTGTTCGTCGGCTACCACGCGCCCGCCGGTGCGGTCGGGGTCCTGGCACACACCTTCTCGTCCCACTTCACGGCAGTCAGGGTGAACGGGCACGATGCCTCGGAAGCGTCCGTGAACGCTCTGTTCGCCGCCACCCGAGGCGTCCCTGTCGGCCTGGTCACCGGTGACGACGTCATCTGCGCACTGGCCGAGGCCTCGCTCCCCGGCGTGAGCACCGTCGCTGTGAAGCGGTCCATCGGCTTCTCCTCCGCCGAGAGCATGCCCCCCTCGTTGGCATGCGAGGCGGTCCGAGCCGGGGCTCGATCCGCCGTCGAGAGGTCGGACCCGCGCAAGCTGCTCAGCATCCCGAGTCGCCTGCACGTGGAGTTCGAGATGCCGAACGCCACGGCGGCCGAGCTCGCGAGCGGCATTCCAGGCGTGGTGCGCTCGGGTGACCGGACCGTGGGCCGCGAGGTCGACTCCGCCGACGAGCTCTTGGGGCTCGTCACCGTCGCCTACAGCCTGGCGCACCTGGGCGTCGTCACCCGTCTCGGGCTCCTCGAGCGGCGATAGCTCCGAGATCCGGTCCCGACCGAGGACAGTGGAGAACATGACGACGGACGCGATGGACGACAACCGCCGAACGAGCGTGTTGGTCGAGGGCACGCCCCCGATGCTGGTGCTCCACGTCGACGCCCTCCGCAACAACGTCGCCCGCATGCAGGACTTCTGTCGCTCGCGTGGCGTCGACCTCGCGCCCCACGCGAAGACATCGATGGCGCCGTACGTCATCGACATGCAGCTCCGCAGCGGCGTCTGGGGGATGACGGCGGCATCGGTGACGCAGGCACGGCAGCTCGTCGGACTCGGTGTCCGTCGGATCCTCCTCGCGAACCAGGTCGTCGAGGACCGCGACGTCTCCTGGCTCAGCCGGCATCTCGCCGCAGGCCGCTCGGACGACGACTTCCTGTGCTATGTCGACAGTGTGGCCGGGCTCGAACGGCTGGAGGGCCAGCTGGCCCGAGAGGGTGGGCGTCACCGTCAGGTGGGCGTCCTCGTCGAGCTCGGCTATGCGGGAGGACGTACGGGCGCACGGTCCGTCGAAGCCGCCGCTCAGCTCGCGCGTCGTGTGACGACGTCGCCCCTGGTCGAGCTTCGCGGGGTGGCCGGCTACGAGGGGCTGTTGCCGCGCGAGGGCATGGTCGTGCCACCGGGTCTGCCCGCCTACCTGCAGGGCCTCCGCGACCTGCTGCTCGCGTGTACGCGTGACGGCCTGTTCAGACAACGTCCGATCGTCTCGGCGGGCGGCAGCTCGTACTTCGACTTCGTCGTCGACCACGTCGGCCCACGAAGCTTCGACTTCGAGGTCCTCACCATCCTTCGCAGTGGCTGCTACGTCGCGCACGACCACGGCATCTACCACGAGACCTCACCCCTCGACGGACGAGCAACGGGGCAGGACAGGCTGATCCCGGCCTTGGAGCTCATCGCGACGGTGGTCTCGCGGCCCGAGCCGGACCTGGCGATCCTGAACTTCGGCAGGCGCCACGCACCCACCGACGACAGGCTCCCGCTGGTCCTCGGAGTCTTCGAACCGGACGGCTCGCGCTCTCCGCTGCCGGAGGCGTACGTGCGCCGCGTCGACGACCAGCACGCGTACGTCGTCCTGCCCGTCGGCGCTCGCGTGGCGCCGGGCGACCGGGTGGGACTCGGCATCAGTCATCCGTGCGGGGCGTTCGACCGGTGGCGGGAGATTCCGGTCGTCGACCGGCACTACCGCCCGGTGGACCTCGCGTCGCCTCTCTTCTAGAGCAACGCGCCGGCCCGTACGGCGCTCGGGAAGTGGCAGGCGGACGCGTGGGACGCGTCGAGCTCGACGAGCTCCGGCGGACGAGTCGCGCACACCGCCTGCTCCGCCTCGGTCAGCTGGTTCGCGAACCTGGGACAGCGGGTCCTGAACCGGCAGCCCTCGGGCGGGTCGATCGGACTCGGGACGTCACCGGCGAGCAGGATGCGCTCCCGTGCCCTCTCACGGTGCGGGTCCGGGATCGGGATGGCCGAGATCAGCGCCTCGGTGTACGGGTGCGACGGGTGCTCGAAGAGCTCGTCACAGGACGCGATCTCGACGATCTTGCCGAGGTACATGACCGCGACCCGGTCCGCGATGTGACGCACGACCGACAGGTCGTGCGAGACGAAGATGTACGACACGCCCGTCTCGGCCTGAAGCTCGTCGAGCAGGTTCAGGACCCCGGCCTGCACGGACACGTCCAGGGCCGACACCGGCTCGTCCAGAACGACGACCTGAGGCTCCAGAGCCAGCGCCCGCGCGATCGCGACGCGTTGCCGCTGGCCCCCCGAGAACTGATGCGGGTGCCGGTCCGCGTCCCGCGGATCGATCCCCACCGACGACAGGAGCCGGTCGACACGCTCGCGGTAGCCCGCGCCGGTCATCCGATGGATCCGCAGGGGCTCAGCGACCGCTTCGCGCACGGTCATCCGCGGATCGAGCGAGGCGAGCGGGTCCTGGAACACGATCTGCAGGCGTTGCCGGTGGCGCCTCATGGCCTTCGGGCTGAGAGTCGCCAGGTCGTCGCCGTCGTACAGCACCTGACCGCTCGTGGGCTGTCGCAGGTTCAGCAGAGCCCGGGCAGTCGTCGTCTTGCCGCAGCCGGACTCCCCCACGATGGCAAGCGTCTCCTGCTGGTGGAGCTCGAAGGTGACCCCGCACACCGCGTGGACGACCTCGGCGCCTGATCCCACGTGACCTGTCCTGGCGGGGTAGTGCACGACGAGGTCACGCACCGAGAGGATGGGCTCCGCTGCGTCCCGCAGGTGTCTGGTCGTCGACTTCTTAGCCACGGGTCTCCTCCTGGATCGAATCGAGCATCAGGCCCGGCCCCTCGCGGTGCGCACTTCGCTGCGAAGGCGCGCCACGACCGAAGAGGTCCGCCGGCGCCACTCCGGCAAGTCGCTCGGTGAAGTGGCACGCCGCCAGGTGGCCCGCCGCGCCGACGGGCAGGAGCTTCGGCCTCGTGTCGCACGGCGGCGAGGCCATGGGGCATCGCGGCGCGAAGGAGCAGCCGGACGACTCCCGGTCGACGGTGGGCGGTGCGCCGGGGATGGGTGTCAAGCGGGTCGAACCGCGTCGTGCATCCAGTCGTGGGACGCTGCCCAGCAACCCGACGGTGTAGGGCATCCGTGTGTCGTAGAAGACCTCGTCGGCTGTTCCCAGCTCCACGGCACGGCCGGCGTACATCACGAGCACTCGATCCGCGAGGCTCGCGACCACACCGAGATCGTGGGTGATGAGCAGCATGGCCGCTCCCGACTCGGACTGCGCCTTGGCGAGCGACTCCAAGACCTGCGCCTGGACGGTGACATCCAGCGCGGTCGTCGGTTCGTCGGCGATGATGACGTCGGGGCGGTTGGCCATCGCGATGGCGATGACGACCCGTTGGCGCATTCCGCCCGAGTACTGGTGCGGGTAGTCCTGTGCTCTCTCCTCGGCGTTCGGCACGCCGACGAGCGTCAGGAGCTCCACCGCTCGGTCCGCAGCCTCGGCGCGCGTGACGGAGCCGTGGGCACGCACGGCCTCCGCGATCTGCGGCCCGACGCGCATCACGGGGTTCAACGAGGACATCGGATCTTGGAAGATCATCGCGAGGTTGTTGCCCCGCACAGCACGGAGAGCGTTCTCGGACGCCCCGACGAGCTCCCGTCCCGCCAGCTTGATCGACCCCGTCACGACGCTGTGCTTCGGAAGCAGGCCCATGATCGCCAACGCCGTCACCGACTTCCCGGAGCCCGACTCACCGACCACGCTCAGGGTCTCACCACGCCGGAGGGTCAGGTTCAGGCCGCGGACGACATCGACCAGACCGGTCTCCGTCGGCAGACGGACCGTGAGGTCCTCGACCACCAGGACGTGGTCCTCGCCAGGCGGGCCGGCCGACTCCGCGACCGGTGGCGTGATGCGGACGGGAGCTTTCACCTGCGAACTCGATTCTGCTTCGGGTCGAGTGCCTCGCGGAGGCCGTCACCGATGAAGTTGACGGCCAGTGCGATGACGATGATGAAGAGGCCGGGGAAGTAGAACAGCCACGGTCTGGTGCTCACTGCGGTGCTGGAGGCGCTCACGAGGAGGCCGAGCGACACGTCGGGCGCCTGCACCCCGAACCCGAGGTACGACAGGGCGGTCTCGGCCAGAATGGCCGTCGAGAGCAGGATCGTCACCGTGACGGTGACCGGGCCGACCACGTTCGGCACGACGTGCGTCGCGATGATCCTCAGGTCCGTGCTTCCCAGCGCACGCGCTGCCTCGATGAACTCCTTCTCCCGGACGCTCAGGACGACCCCACGCACCACGCGCGCGATCAGCGCCCACGACAGCGCACTGAGCACGAGAGCGACCAGCCACCACGAGCCGGAGGTCGCGTTGGCGAGGACGGCGGCGACCGCGAGGAGAGGGAGGGTGAGGACGAGGTCGCACGTCCGCATCAGGAGGCTGTCCACCCGGCCTCCGTAGTAGCCGGCGAGCGATCCCCAGACGGTGCCGACCAACCCGGACACGAGGGCGACCAGCACGGAGATCTCGAGCGACCGCTGAATGCCGCGGAGCACCTGGGCGAAGGCGTCGTGCCCCAGGTTGTCGGTGCCGAACGGGTGATCCAGCGACGGCGGGACGGAGCTGTCGGGCGTGATGTCCGCGTAGCTGTACTGCCACACCAACGGCACGGCGAAGGCGGCGACGACGACGATGGTGAGAACCACCAGGCTCGCCACCGCCGGCCGATGCGCCAGGAAGCGGCGTACGAGCCGGCGAGGCGGCCGACGCCGCTGCAACTGTGTGCCCCTCATCGCCGCTCGCCTCGGATCCGGGGGTCGAGCATGCCGTAGAGGAGGTCAGCCACGAGGTTGAAGACGACAACGGCTGTCGCGGCGATGACCAGCCAGGCCATCACCGCATACACATCCGTGCGCTTGATGGCGACGACGAGGTAGTCGCCCATCCCGCGCCACTGGAACACGGTCTCGACCAGGACCGCCCCGGAGAGGAGCGCAGCCGCATCGAGGGCGGTCACCGTGACGAGCGGGATCAGCGCGTTGCGCAGGGCGTGCCGCACGATGACCCGCCTGCGACTGAGACCCTTCGCCCTCGCGAGACGGATGTAGTCGCTCGTCAGCACGTCGAGCATGGAGGCGCGCTGGTAGCGACTCCACGCACCGAACGAGACGATGGCGAGTGCGAGGGTCGGCAGCACCAAGTGCCCCAGGACGTCCAAGGACCGGGGAACGACACCGTCCGGAGCGACCACCGACCTCTCCCCCACAGTCGAGAAGATCTGGCGGCCGAACGCTGCATTCAGCTGGACGCCACCGTCCTTCAGGAGGACGGCGAACCAGAACGACGGCATCGCGAGCGAGACGAAGGCCAGGAAGCTGAGGCCGTGGTCCCACCACGTGTGCTGCTTGAGCGCGCTGATGACGCCTGCGACGACGGCGAGCAGCAGTGCCAGGACGAACGCCGCCGCGATGAGGCGGAGTGTGACACCGAGGCGTGCCACGATCTCGGGGCCGATCCTCTCGTTGGCAGCGACCGACGGGCCGAAGTCGCCCCGCACGATGCCGCCGAGCCACATGGCGTAGCGCTCCAGCAGCGGGTGGTCGAGGTGGAGCCGACGACCCTCGACGGCGATGACCTGCGGCGACACGGGAGGGGTTCGACTCTTGAGGTTCGCCAGCGGATCCCCCGACAGGGAGACCATGACGAAGACGAGGAACGTCGACATGAAGACGATCGGCACCGAGACGACCAGTCGTCGCAGTCCATAGATGAGCACGTGAGGCTACCTCTCCACACTTTGGCTGGACGAAGGCCTGCAGGGCCCGAGAACCCTGCATGTGACCGGCGAGCTATTCCTTGCGGAAACCCCACTGCTCGGAGTTGTAGGTGGGGAACGAATACGCGTTGCGAATGTTCGCCAGGCTCGTCTTGTAGGCGAGGAAGTAGCGTTGCTGATAAAGGGGCAGCACGACATAGTCGGCCGCGATCAAGCCGTTCGCCTCTTTCAGCAGCTGCATCGCTTTTGCCGGGTCAGGGGTGGAGAGGGCACCTGAAAGCCGCTTGTCCACCTCGGAGTTTCCGTAGTTCGAGACGTTGAAGTTGCAGAACTTCACCCCGGTCGGACAGCTGCTGTAGTACGCCTGATTCATCGATGCCACGAACGGGCTCTCCCCGAGCGTGCCGTCGAGGATCTCCCAGGTGCCGTCCTGGAGGTTGCCCAGTGGGTTCGGCGAGGGCTTCACGGCGACGGTGATCCCCAGGGGCGCCAATGCCGCCTTGATCAGCTGCGCCTCGTCCTTCGCGAGGGAGTTCGCGTTGGAGACCGGCATCCGCAGCTCGGGAACCGCCTTCCCGCCCGGAGCCACCAGCTTGGTCCCGATGCCGCTGTAGCCGGCGGACTTGAGGATGTCCTTCGCCGCCGCAGCGTCGCCTGCTCCGTAGCCGAGCGCGGTCACGTCGTCGGCGTAGCCCGGGGTGCCGGGGAGGAAGAGGTGGTCCTTGAGGGGCTTGGCCGTCGGGTCGAACTGCCCGATCGTCTTCTTGACCAGGCCCGGCAGGTCTATGGCCGTGAAGATCGCCTGGCGCAACGCCTTGTCCTTGAGCGCGTCGGCGTTCATGTTGAGGTAGAGGTCGCGGACCTGCGGTGCCGGGCTCATCTGGTACGCGACGCCGTCGATCGCCTGAACCTGCTTCAGGAGGTCCACGCCCGGCGTCGGGAAGATGACGTCGACCTCACCGTTGCGCAACGCCGTCGGCTGCTCGGCAGGGTCTGTGATCAGACGGAAGACGATCGAGTCGAGGTTGCTTCTGGGGCCGTACCAGTTGTCGTTGCGCACGGTGACGACAGATCCGTCGGACGTGAACTGGTCGACCCGGAACGGCCCACCCGACCACTTCGGCGGGTTCTTGACGAATCCCTCGTTGAAGCTCTTCGCCCGGCCTGCCGGCGTACCCACAGGGCCGTAGGTGGCGGCGACGTGGGCAGGGAGGAGAGTGCTGAACAGCGACTGCCACTCCGAGAACGGCGTGTCGAAGACGACGGTCACCGTCTTTCCGCCGTTGCTACCCGTGACGGTCTTGATCCGGTCGTAGCCCGCGGCCAGGGCCATGGCGCAGGCCGGGCACTGCCGGGGGTCCTGCACCTGCCAGTTGTAGATGAAGTCCGACGCGTCGATGGGCGTCCCGTCCGACCACTTCGCGTTCGGATTGATCTCGTACTTGATGGTCTGGGGGTCGGACTTGACCTCCGTCGCGCTCTTGAGAAGCTGGTCGTTCATCACGACCGAGCCGTCCGGCTGCACGAGGTAGGCGCTCGGCTCGAGGAGATTCGAGATGTCGATGACCGAGTAGGTGGCGCCACCGGCGTTGAGGACGTTCCAGTTCGTGATCGGCAGCGTGATGGTGTACGTCGCAGTTCCGCCGGACTTCACGGCGGCCGCACTGTTGACCATGTTCAGGTCGCGAGTTCCGGCCACGCCGGCATCAGGCTTCCGTGAATCCGCGGATTCTGTGCACGCAGATGCCAGTCCCATCATTGCGAGAAACGCTGCGCCAGCGACGACAGCTCGATATCGACGACTCCACATAAGGCACTCCATTCGGAAAGGCAGGTTCGGCACTACCCATTCATGGCGGGTGGGGCGGGGTGTTGTCTCCGAGGCCGAACAATCACGGCGATTTCTGTCGCGATCGACGATCCGCATCTGTTCGAGCGCCTGACGCCGCGTGCTCGCCTCGGAAGTCGGAAGGACCGCGAGCCGGGGCGTTCGTCGCGCGCCCCGGCTCACGGCGTCAGTGGTCCGCGCGGATCCCGAAGGTCACAGCCGACAGTCAGGCGTGCTGGAGGTGATCCACCAGAGCGCGCGCCACCCGCCCGATGAGGGCATCGGCGGCGGGCTGGCGATAGGCGAACCTCGAGGTGCGCAGGAAGACCGCGATGGCGTAGCTCGACCCGTCGGGATACTCCACGACACCGATCTCGTTGCGTGCGACGCCGATCGTCCCGGTCTTGCCGCTCACGCGGATCCGGTCGTCGGGGAAGCCGCTCGCGAGCCTGTGCGACCAGACCTGGAGCCCGAGGATCCGACGCGCCTCGGCGCACGCCTCGGGAGTCGCCGCCTCGTCGCTCCAGATCCGCGCGAGGAGCTCTGTCGACTCCCGCGGAGTGGACCTGTTCGTCCTGGCCGGGTCGCAGAACGCCATGCCGGCGACGTCGCTCCCGAGAGATTCCATGGCGGCGTCGAGCTGGGCGAAGTCGCTGACGCCCAACTCCACCAGGGCAGCATCGAAGATGCCTTGGCAGGCGCCCACGAGAACCGTTCCGGGCAGCCCCAGGTCGGCGAGGGTCTTGTTGATGCGGTCGAGCCCGAGGATGTCGACGAGCACATCGGTCGCGGTGTTGTCGCTGACCGTCATCATCGACGTGGCGAGATCGCGGAGGCTCCACCTCGTGTCGTCAGTGAAGACCGAGAGTCCGCTCGGGCCGAGCACCCGGTCGGCGTCGGTGATCTCGAGCTGCTCCCGAGGGTCGAGCTCTCCGCTGCTCACCTGGCGCACGTACTCGAGAAGAACGGACACCTTGAAGACCGACGCGGTCACGACCGGGTTATCGCTCCTCCATCCGACCTCTTTGCCGTCACGAAGGTCCCGAGCGTGCGCGAAGATCTCTGCGCCGGCCTCCGCGCCGGCTTCACGCAGCCACTGGTCCAACACGGTCGAATCCGTTGTGCCCACGAAAGCTCCTTCACTGGTGGTGTGCTCGGCATCGCCGCCGCGCTCGACCACTCTGGGCGCTGGGTCGAGGCTGCTTCATTGGCGCTTCCGCCAACGTTGGGCGGCGCCTGTTGTGCGGCTCGACGGCGTGCCTTCACTCCCCCATGAGCCGAAGCTGCAACATCGCAGCGAAGCGGTCATCGTCGCTGGTGAGGTCGATCTGCCCGATCTCGGACAGCTTCCTCAGCCGGTAGCGGAACGTGTTCGGGTGCACGAACGCACGGTCCGCCGCGCTCGTGACGTCGCCGAAGGTCTGCAGCCAGCACCGAAGCGAGTGAAGCAGCTGGCTGTTGTGCTTCGCATCGTGCTCCTTCAACCGTGAGACGGCGCCTTCGAGCTGGTCACCGCGCGCGGCCACCATGTCAGCGAGGTCGAGCAGGAGCGCGTCCACGATCACGTCCGACGTGGTCGCGACCCGCCGACTCCCGCGTCCCTGGAGGAGGACCCGCAGTGCCCGATCCGCACCCGCCCTGGAGCGGGTGAGGCGCCCGGGATCGGCTGCGACCGGTCCGACTGCCGCCACCGCCGGCAGCCGGGAGGCGGTCCGAGAGACGAAGGTCGACATCAAGCGAGCGACTCGGTGCGACGCTAAGTCGGGTGCCCCCGTCACGGGGAGGAGGCAGTAGGTGACGTCTCCCAGCAGTGCCACGACCGCTCCCGGTGCGACGGCGGCCAGATGGAGCTCGCAGGCGTCGGAGAGCCTCTGACGCAGAGCGATCGAGCTGGACTGGCTCCCTGCCTCGGGGTCGTGCCCCAGCACACCCAGGGCGACCACGACGATCTGACGGCCGAGCAGACCGAGCTTGCTGAGTGCTTCCGGCCCGGTCGGCCCGGCCTCGAGAGCTCGGGCGACGAGATCCTGCCGCAGGCGTCGCTCGACGTCCCCTGCCGCTCGCAGGCGCAGCATGTGCAGGGAGACGATCTTGGCCGCGTCCCTCAGCGCGGTCGCCCGGTCGTCGGTCAAGGGCCCGTCGACGACGCCCCAGATCGAGCCGAGGACGTCGTCGCCCGCCCGAACCGCGACGGCGACGCGCGGCTTGGAGATGACATCGGCTCCGACGGCGTCCGCGTCGACCATCACCACGCCCTTGCTGGCGTAGAGCTCGTGGAGCACGCCGGACCGCTCCAGCCCCGCGGCCAGGTGTTCCGGGACCTTGCGTCCGAGGATCGTCTCGAAGCGCGAGGAGTCGGCCTCGTCCTGGCGCCCCGAGAAGGCGAGGACGTTCAGGTTCTTGTCCTCGATGGTCACAGGTGCGTCGATCAGCGCAGCCACAGCGTTCGCGAGTGCGAACAGGTCGCCGCTCGGGAGGCCGGCGGTCGTTCCGCTCGGCTCGTTGCCGGTCTCCACCTCGGCGAGGAGGGTCCGCAGCATGGCAGCGAGTCGGGCCCACGAGGCCCCGCGTGTGAGACCGAGCAGAGCCACTCCCGACTTCCGCACCGCACGTTCGGTCTGTGGCGTGACCGGCACCGGCGCCCGGACGACCAACGCCGTCGCATCCCATCGACCGACCTTGTAGAGAAGCTCGTTGACCTCGCTCGCCTGACGAACACCGACCGCGAAGACGACCGCGCGGGGCGAGACCTGTGTCTCCTCGACGGGGTCGAAGATGTCGAAACCCGCTACGTGGCCGGCAGTTCGCACGTCCCCGGCGACCACCTCCAGGAACGTGTCGCCGAGCGCATCCAGCACACGCGACAGCTGGATCTTGGGCTTTGCATACATTCGGGTGGGGAACCTCTCGGGCCGCGGGGAGTCCTTCGGCGCGCACTTCTGTGTCGACCGACGAAGATGCGGCCCGACTTCGAGGCGCCAGCCCAAGGCGGCATCAAGGGCCGATGCTCTCCGGCCTCTGCAGATACGGCGACGCCCCCGTGGGACATGTGTCGCTCACTTCCGGACATGCGCCGACCCGGATCGGCGGCGAACGTTCCTACGACGACCAGCACCCGAGCGTCACGAGGTTGTCGGAACGGTGAGGCGGCAGGAAAATGGGCGGATGCCTCGGCAGGCGCAACCCAAGCCTCGGACGGTGATCGTGGTCGCTTTCGACGGGGTCCGTTACCTGGACGTCGTCGGCCCCTTGGAGGTGTTCGCGGTCGCCAACGAGCAAGGCGACTTCTACGCCGCTCGGATCGCCACCGCAGGCGGCGCGGACGTCATCACGACGACGGGCAGTCGGCTGGGTGCCGATCTCGCGCTCGAGGACCTGGCGGCTGAGGGTATCGACACCCTCCTCGTCGCCGGCTCTCCGAACTGGGACCTCCTCCTCGATGACAACCTGGTCCGAGAGGTCGGTCGACTGGCGCCTTCGGCACGGCGGATCGTGTCGGTCTGCACCGGCACCTTCGCCTTGGCGGCGGCAGGGCTCCTGGATGGCAAGCGTGCCGGAACCCACTGGCGCCACGCCGGAGCCCTCCAGAAGATGTTCCCTCAGGTCGAGGTCGACTCGAGCGCCTTGTTCGTCAGGGACGGCAACACCTTCAGCTCAGCCGGTATCGCTGCTGGGATCGATCTCGCTCTCGCGCTCGTCGAGGACGACCTCGGTGCGGAGGTCGCCCGCACCACCGCGAAGGTGTTGGTGGTCTTCCTGCAGAGGCCCGGAGGGCAGTCCCAGTTCAGCGTCTGGACGAGCACGCCCGCCGTCCGGAACGAACCGCTTCGACGAGTCCTCGATGCCGTCGCGCTCGATCCTGCTGGGGACCACTCGATCCCGGCCATGGCTGCTCGCGCCAACTTCAGCGAGCGGCACCTGGCGCGGCTGTTCGAGCAGCACCTCGGAAGTCGTCCCGGCGAGTACGTCGAGCAGGTCCGGCTCGAGGTCGCCCGGGCGATGCTCGAGACCGGCGACGACAGCCTGAGCGCGGTGGCGAAGATGTCGGGTCTCGGATCCGAGGAGACGTTGCGCCGCGCATTCGTCAAGAGGTTCGGGGTGAGCCCGGGCGCATACCGGAGCCGGTTCCGGACCACGGGCGTGATGGGCATGGTCGTGCCGGACCTGACGATGGATGGCGACGACATCCCGTTCTTCCGGGTCCCGGTGAGCGGTCCGACGGCCGTCGAGTAGCGGTCGACGGGAGCGATGTCCGGATTGGTGGGTCGCCGGTCAGGGCGACGACCGGATCTGTGGAATGCGCGTCATTGTGGACACGCAGCCGCGGGTCCAGCCTGGATATCGAGCCGAGGTCGGCACGGAATCACACCCCAAGCCGACGAATGACTGGACACAGTCCGACGACATCGAACAACGCGCTGATCGAGCGTCCCCGAACAACGAGTGACGCCGGATCGCGACGCAACACAGATAGGCAAGTGATCAACATGGTGCGCGAGACTGCGCCGTATCAGGAACGGTGCGAGCTGGCCCGTCGGATGAGCGGCGGCCTGGTGGTGACGTTGTGGTGGGACGAACAGAGCACCGACGTAGCCGTCACCGTGACCCAAGGCGACAGAGGGGCCTTTCAGGTCGTCGTCGACGGCAGCAAGGCGCTGCACGCGTTCTACCACCCGTTCGCCGCTGCCGCCGCTGCCGCTGCCGGCAGGAGGGTCAGAGGAGCAGCGGCGTGATGCCGACCGCGGTCGACCAGGGACAAGCCCTTCGCCTGCAGCTCATCGGACCGCTGACGCTCTACCGCGAGGGGGTGGCAGACCCGATCCCGATTCCCAAAGGGCGCGCGACGACGCTCCTCGCCCTTCTTGCGGCCAACCACGATCAGCTGGTCGGTCTCGACGAGATCGTGTACGCGCTCTGGCCGCCCTCAGGGACGCCGAACGGCCAGCAGATCGTCGCTTCGTTGGTGAGCCGCCTCAGGCGAGTCCTCGGACGGAGCCTGGAACGTCTCGACGACGGATACCGGCTGACGACCCGCGGATGGCAGGTCGACCTCGACGACGCCACCCGGCTGGTCGCCACAGCTGAGCGCCACCTTGCCGAGACCGAACCCGGATTCGGGTACGCCGCAGCGAGTCGTGCGCTGCAGATCCTCGAGTCCGGCCGCCCGCTCGAGGATCAGCGGTCGCTGACGGCCGCCGACGATCTGGCGACGACGACCGACGTCCTGATCCGCCGGGCGCGACGTGCGGGTTGGACGAGCGCCATGGCCTTGGGCGATGCCGAGGCCGCTCGCCGGGTGTCCACCGCTGCCGCCGCGGCGGGGCCGCTCGACGAGGACGCCGTGCGGGCGCTCATGCAGTCCCAGTACGAGCTCGGTGAGCGCAACGCGGCTCTCCGGACCTACTCGGCACTGCAGCGGCGACTGCGCGATGAGCTCGGTGCGGACCCCGATCCGCTGACCCAGCGCCTTCACGTCCTCATCCTGCGGGGTGATCTGAGCCATGGGGCGAGCCGCGACGACCCAGCGGGCGCCATGCCGCAGCAGAAGTCGTCGGAACAGGTTCGCTCCGTCACGTGCCCGAGGCTCCCGAGGTCGCCCGTGGAGGCACACATCGTCGGTCGTGGGGATGTGCTGGAACAGATGCTCGACACCTGGCACGCCATCGCCCGAGGATCATCATGTCCGCTGGCGGTGATCGGCGGGCCGGACAGCGGGAAGAGCGAGATGCTGCGCGCACTCGCCGCGCACGTCGACAGCTCAGGGGGCGCCGTGCTCATGGCCCGCTGCACCACCTACGAGCGAGGGATGCCGCTGCAACCGTTGGCCGACGCGCTTCGACGCTACTGCGCAACCGAGCACCACGACGTCATCCGGGACGCGGCGCGAGGGTCCGAGACCGCGCTGATCGAGCTCGTGCCGGCGTTCGCCGAGATCCTCGCGCCCAGCCCTCCCACGCTCAGCGTCATCAACCCCCGCCGCCAGCTGGAGGCGTTCCACTCGTTCGTGATGAACCTGTCGAGCCGCCGGCCCGTGTTGATCGCCATCGACGATGCGCACCTGGCTGATGACGAGACGATCGCCGCTCTCCACCGGCTGTCCGCCGTCGACACGCGGCCGGTGCTCGTTGCGGTGACCTCGCAGGACGCCCGCGCTGAAGCCGTGTCGGACGCCATGGGACCGGCGTCGCGCCGTCTTCGCCTCCGCCCCCTCACGGCCGAGCACGTCGAGGAGCTGGCGCGTTGGTGGGGCGTGCCGCACGCCGCCGAAGAAGTGCATGCCCTCACCGGCGGTGTTCCGGGACTCGTGAGCGAAGCGCTCCGCGCCGTCGTCGACGGCGCCGAGCTCGTCCACCGGGGCCGTCCTCTTCCAGCGCTGAGCGACGCTGCTGCGAGCCACCTGCACGCGGCCGGCGACTCGGTCATCCGTCTCCTCGCGCTCGTCGCGGTGGCGGGACGACGGTTCCGCCTGGAGGACGTGCTCGGCATGGGCTACTCCCTCACCGAGGCCGCCGACGCGACGCAGCGTGCGCTGGGGCTGGGGCTGCTCGTCGGCGACGGCGACGGCTTGGCATTCGCGAGCGACCTCGTCCACGCCGCCGCGCTCAGGACGATCCCGGAGCCGATCCGAGGCAACGTCGAACGGTGCCTCTCCTCGATCGACGATCGACGCGCGCTGCACACGTCCCGGGAACAGCGCCCGCCGACCACGTCGGACGATCTCGCCGACCTCGATCCTGCGTCCTGACGGCTGGTGCCACTGCCCGCGGGTCGACGACCCGGGCGGGTCTCAGCGCCGCTCGACGAGGTCCTCGAGGGAGTCCTTCCGGCTGTGGGAGAACACGATCGAGCTGCGGAACTGCACGATCTCCTTGCGGACGCTGAGCTTGTCGACGAGGAACGAGTGCAGCTGCTGGATGTCCGGCACGCCGACGTGAAGCAGGAAGTCGTCTCCCCCGGCCAACACGAAGACGGCCATGACCTCTGGCATCCGCAGCGCGTCCCGGTGGAACTCGTCGATGAGCCCGCGGCTGAGGGGGCGCACCTGCGCCGCCACCATCGCCTGGACGGACCGGCCGAGCACCGCACAGTCGACGTGAGCGTGGAAGCCGGTGATCACACCACGTTGCTGCAGCCGCCGTGTTCGCTCGGAGCAGGTGGACGATGCGATACCGACTTCGGCGGCGAGGTCCCGAACGCCCAACCGAGCATCTCGTTGGAGGGCGGCCAAGATAGCAGCATCGATCCGATCAATGTCCGGAATTGTTGGCATTCTCCGAACATACAGAGCATGGCGATGCCGCGACGCCGCCGGATGCCCAAGTCTTGCGTCGCTACACCGAACGGCTCTCCGGTTCGGGCGCTCAGCAGACGATTCGACGAGCGCGGCGCACGAGCTGGAGCCATCCCCGAGTCACGACCTTCGTCGCCGCCGTGCAAGAGCGGTGCAATCAGGCCGACGAGGCTGGGGCTCATCCCACGAACCACGCAGGAGGAAGGAACCCACCATGAGTGCGTCGGACATCTACGCCACGAAGGCGCCAGATCTCGACCCTCGACGTGACCCCGGCAGAGACCGACGACGACTGGTCCTCTACTTCGGTGGTCTCATCGCGTTCTACGTCGGCGCCGTGCTTGCGTTCCACCCCGCGCTGGGCGACGAAGACGCCCTGGCGAGCGGTCTGTTCCTGGGTGTGATGCTGGCCCCCACGGCCGGAGCGCTGCTCGCGCGCTTCGCCGGGCCCGGGGTGCTTCAGTTCGGGCGGCCCTCGCGATGGGTGCTGGCCGGATTCATCCCGACCCTGGTCGCTCTCGCGGCCAGCCTCCTCGCAGCGGCGATCGGCATCGTCGACATCCACCCGGGCAGGTTGCCTGCCGTCCTCGTCCTCTTCCTCCCGCTGACCTTGTACGGCGCTGTCGCGGCGACCGGCGAAGAGATCGGATGGCGTGGCTTCCTGTGGCCGCTGTTGCGCCATCGGTACACGTTCTTCCGGAGCGCCGCGATCATGTTCGTGGTGTGGTGGATCTACCACGCCCCGCTCGTCCTTCTCGGCTGGTACGGCTTCAACTGGGGTCTTCCGGCGTTCACGGTCGGCCTGGCCGGGGTCGTCCTCTTCATCGGCGTCGTGACCGACAGATCCCGATCGGTCTGGCCGAGCGTGGTCGCGCACGGCTCGTGGAACGGGCTGGTGGCCGCGTACTTCAGCACGACGGGCGACACCAAGGACGGGCTCTTCTCGGGCAGCCGCATGCTGCTGGGTGAGTTCGGTTGGCTCGCGACCGGCGGGATGTTGGTCCTCGGCGTCGCCGCCACGTGGTGGCACTTCCGCCAGCCGCAGAACCGGGAGCCGGTCCCCCGATGAACGGGACGTCACCGTTCCCGACGTCGAGCGCGATCTGCCTGCGCCTTCTCGAGACATACGGACTCTGAGCGACCCCTAGCGGGGTGCACCAAGGAAATAGGAAGAAGAAATGTCGTCGTCAACACGCCGTACCGAGATCGCGCCTCGCACTGAGGGCGCTGCTTCACCGAGGGTGAATCCGACACGCGAGATCTGGATCGCCCTCGGCCTCGCCGCAGGCGCCATGGTCGCCTTGGGATTCACCCGGTTCGCCTACGCGCTGCTCCTGCCGTCGATGCGCAGCGAGCTCGACTGGTCCTTCACCGCAGCGGGTGGGATGAACACCGCCAACGCGATCGGCTACATCGCCGGCGCCGCCTCCGCTGCCTGGTGGGGCCGCCGCCTCGGCCAGCGCGTCGCATTCGTCGGCGGCATGGCCGTCTCGTCAGTGGCGCTTCTGCTGTCGGGGGCCACGGCCGACTACACCGCGCTCGCTGCGGTCCGGCTCGTCGGTGGCGTCGCGACCGCCGTGACCTTCGTC
Organism: Nocardioides panacihumi; assembly: GCF_039530925.1. Classification (NCBI taxonomy): domain Bacteria; kingdom Bacillati; phylum Actinomycetota; class Actinomycetes; order Propionibacteriales; family Nocardioidaceae; genus Nocardioides; species Nocardioides panacihumi. The sequence goes on from NZ_BAAAPB010000005.1 coordinate 290,788, forward strand.
CTCGGGTCGGCCCTGGCGGCACGTGTTCACAACGGAGGGAACCACCGGAGGTCCGCGCTGCTCGTCAGCGTGTACATGGCGGGCGTCGGTCTCGGCATCATCGTGTCCGGCGTGATCGTGCCGACCATCCTCGCCCACTCGGGCTCGAGCGCGTGGGACGCCGGCTGGATCGTCATGGGCGTGGTCGCGGTCGCGCTGCTCGCGCCTGCGACGTGGGCCGTCCGTCAGGTTCCGGATGCCCCGGCCACGCGAGCCGACGTCGCACGCCCACCGCTGCGTCCACTGCGTGCGTTGTTCGTCTGGTACGTGCTGTTCGGCGCCGGCTACGTCTCGTACATGACCTTCGTCGTCGCCATGCTCCACGACGAGAGCTTCGACACGCGCCAGATCGCGACGTTCTTCATCGTGCTCGGCACGGCGTCGGTCATCGCGACGCTGATGTTCTGGGGGCGCGTCATCGGCCACCTGCGTGGCGGCCAGGCACCGACCCTGATCAGCGTCGTCGTGCTCGCCGGGGTGCTCCCCGTGCTACTCGCCGACGGGCCGACCATGGCCCTGCTCTCGGCGGTTGTCTTCGGGTCCAGCTTCATGGCAGGTCCGACGGCAGCAACCGTCCTCGCAAGGCGGATGCTTCCTCCGCACGGTTGGACATCCGGCATCGCGGCGCTGACGGTCGCGTTCAGTGTCGGCCAAGGGATCGGCCCCCTCCTCGCCGGCGCACTTTCCGACACCAACGGTGGCATCGCCCTCGGCCTCTGGCTCTCCGTCGTCCTGCTCGGTCTCGCCGCGTTCGCGGCCGCTCGTCAGCGAGACACTCTGCCGGAGCCGGAAGACGTCCTGATCGGTGAGTCGGAGCGCCGCGCCCTGGCAGCAGCCGAGGTCAGCGAAGCCGACCGGCCGGCGAGCAACGCGCCGTTCAGTCGCATCCTGGTCGCCATCGACGGCTCGCCGCAGCGCGAGCGGGTCCTGGCAGCCGCTGCAGAGCTCGCCGCCGTTGCGGGCTCGGCCGTCCGAGTCCTGCATGTCGATGCCGAGTACGCCGCCTATGACACGGCGTCGGACGCCGAGACGGAAGCCGCGGCCGAGGACCTCGTCCAGCGCGCGGTCGGTGAGCTGCGCGCACGGGGCGTCAACGCCGACGGGCTCGTCGCGCACCTGGCCGACGCCGACATCGACGATGCCATCCTGTCCGCTGCAGCGAAGCACGAGTCGGACCTGATCGTCCTCGGGTCGGAGCGTCACCGCGGCGTCGGCTCGTGGTTCGAGAGCAGCATCACCGATCCCGTGATCCATCGCGCGGCCAGTGCCGTCCTGCTCGTCGCCTGAGCCCGGGAGGGTGCGCGAGCGGATCGTCGTCATCGCGGTCTACGACGACGTACGTCTTCTCGACGTGACAGGACCGTTCGAGGTTCTCACCGTCGCGAACGAGAACGGCGCGAGCTATCGGGTGGAGATCGCGTCGGTCGACGGACGCGACGTCAGGACGGCCGGAGGGATGCGCATCGGCGCGGACCTGGCGCTCCCCGACGTCGGTGGCAGCATCGACACGCTCATCGTGCCCGGCAGTCCGGACTGGCTGAAAGCGACCGCCGACGTGGCCCTCGTCAGCGAGGTGAAACGCCTCGCCGCCACGTCGAGACGCACCGCCGGGATCTGCGCGGGAGCCTTCCCGCTCGCGGCCGCCGGGCTTCTCGACGGCCGGCGGGCGGCGACCCACTGGTCCTTGAGCGCGGAGCTGTGCGAGCTGTATCCGCAGGTCGCCGTCGACGAGGACGCCATCTTCGTCAGGGACGGGCGGATACTGACCTCCGCAGGTGTGGCCGCCGGCATCGACCTCGCCGTCGCGCTGGTCGAGGAGGACTGCGGGGCCGACCTGGCGCGCCGAGTGGCGAAGCACCTCGTCGTCTTCATGGTGAGGCCCGGAGGTCAGTCGCAGTTCTCGACCCGGGTCCAAGCGACGCCGCGCAGGCGCGAGGTGAGCAACCTGCTCGATGCGATCGTCGTCGAACCAGCGGCCGACCACAGTCTGCGAGCCCTGGCGGCCCGCGCCTCGATCAGCCCCCGCCACCTCAGGCGCTTGTTCGCATCAGAGCTGGGGCGCTCGCCAGCCGCGGTCGTCGCCGATATCCGGCTGGAGGCGGCCAAGGCCCTGCTCGAAGGCGGTGACGACGCTCTGGGATCGGTGGCAAGAGCGACCGGCTTCGGAAGCCCGGAGACACTCCGGCGAGTGTTCACCCGTCAGCTGGGAGTCACTCCTGGCACCTACCGGGCTCGTTTCCGCGGCACGTCGTCGAACCGGGACCGGGCGACCGCGCCAGCCGCCGACGCGGAGCCTGGGGAGAGCTGAGGGCTCCCGGTCGACGTCCGCGCGTCCCCGCGCGCTCAGGCGCAGCGGGCCGGGACAGCGGCGTCGAGGAACGGGCCCAACGGGATCTCGGCCGCCAGCAGGCCGTCGGCGACCCGCAGCGAGTGGCACGGTGCCACCCGGTCGAGGAACCTGAGAACCACGGAGTTCCCAGGCTCGATGAATCCGACCGCGGAGCGAAGTCCCCGGTGAGCGAGCTCCCGCAGGAGCATCCGGGTCAGCGCAGCACCGACTCCGCGCCGTTGCCAGGAGTCACCGACCCAGATGGCCACCTCAGCCACCTCAGGCGTGAGATTCGCTGCCGACGCAAGCGCGATGATCCTCGGGCCTTCCTCCGGGGCGCCACACTCCCGCGCGACGAGCGCGAGCTGTCGCCGATCGAGGATCTCGTCGAGGTACTGCCCCGGCATGACCGAGAGGTTCAGGTGAAATCGGTCGCGTCGCGTCTGCGGACTGCTGCGCGAGAACAGGTCGAGAACCGCATCGCGGTCCCCGGCCGAGAGCTCGGACGTCGCGAAGCACGCGCGCCGCGGCGTCCCGTGCGCCACCGGCGTCAGTGCCGGCCCCTGCTCGGTGCGGACGAGTGCCTGCGGGTGTTCGACGAGCGCCATCTCGACTCCTCGTGGAAGGCCGGATCGTTGGGAACGCAACAGTCCTCGTCCGGCTTGCACCCGGGTTGCAGAGCCACGGCCACCACCGATGCAATCGCGGTGCAAGCCGGCGCCGGATCCTCACAGGCATGTTCGACCTACGTGACGACGCCCTCTCCGACCCCCGCTGGGATCTCGACATGGTCGGCCGACTGGCCGGTCAGCTCCGTGTCGATGCCATTCGCATGAGCACCCGAGCCGGATCCGGCCACCCGACATCGAGCATGTCGGCCGCCGATCTCATGGCCGTTCTGCTGGCCCGACACCTCGACTACGACTGGCAGGCCCCCGCTCGGGCCGACAACGACCACCTCATCTTCTCCAAAGGCCACGCCTCGCCCCTGCTCTACGCGATGTACAAGGCGGCGGGCGTCGTGAGCGACGACGAGCTCATGTCCTCGTACCGACGTCCCGGCTCGCCCTGGCAGGGCCATCCGACGCCGGTGCTCCCGTGGGTCGACGTCGCCACCGGATCACTGGGCCAAGGCCTTCCCGACGCGGTCGGGGTTGCGCTGGCCGGGCGCTACCTCGACAGGGCCGACTACCGCGTGTGGGTCCTGTGCGGCGACAGCGAGCTCGCCGAAGGCTCCATGTGGGAGGCGTTCGGCAGGGCGGCGGACCGGAATCTCAGCAACCTGACCGCCATCGTCGACATCAACCGGCTCGGCATGCGCGGAGCCACCGAGCTGGGCTGGGACACGGACCGCTACGAGGCAAGGGTCAGTGCTTTCGGTTGCATCCCGATCGTCGTCGACGGGCACGACCTGGCCGCCGTCGACTCCGCGCTCGGGAGCGTCGGGTCGATGGACGCGCCGACCGTCATCCTGGCGCGGACCGTGAAGGGCAAGGGCATCCCGGCCGTCGAGGACACCAACGGGTGGCACGGCAAGCCGTTGCCCTCAGACGCCGCGGACATCGCTGTCCGCGGCCTTGGCGGCATCAGCAACCTGACCGTGCCTCGCCGGGAGACGGCGCGACCCCGCGGCGGCGTCCCCGACCGACCGGAGATGTCCGCCACCGCCACGGTGATGCCGTCGTACGAGAAGGGCTCCAAGGTCGCCACCCGCACCGCGTACGGGCAGGCGTTGGTTGCCCTCGGCTCCGATCCACGGGTGGTCGTCGTCGACGCCGAGGTGGGCAACTCCACGCAGGCCGACGTCTTCGCCGAGGCCCACCCGGACAGGTACTTCGATCTCTACACGGCCGAGCAGCAGATGGTCGCGGCCGCGATCGGCCTGAGCGTGCGGGGCTACGTGCCCTTCGCCGCGACGTTCGGAGCATTCCTCACGCGCGCGTACGACTTCATTCGCATGGCCGCTATCTCTCGGGCGGACATCCGCTTGGCCGGATCCCATGCCGGCGTGGAGATCGGACCCGACGGGTCCTCGCAGATGGCGCTGGAGGACCTGGCCATGATGCGAGCCGTTCACGGCTCCACCGTCCTCTACCCCAGCGATGCCGTCAGCACGGTCGAGCTCGTCCGGCAGATGCACGGACTTCGCGGCGTGGCATACCTCCGAACGACCCGCGGTGCCTACCCGGTCCTCTACGACAACGGAGAGCCCTTCCCGGTGGGCGGCTCGAAGACACTGCTGTCCTCGGACGACGACGACGTCGTGCTGGCCGGCGCAGGCGTCACGGTGCACATCTGCCTCCAAGCGGCGGAGTCGCTGGCGCTCGAGGGGATCCGGGCAACGGTCCTCGACCTGTACTCGATCAAGCCGATCGACTCCGAGAGCCTGATCCGCGCTGTGCGCGCCACCGGTGGACGCCTGGTCGTCGTCGAGGACCATCACCCCGAAGGTGGCCTCGGCGAGGCCGCCGTCATGGCCCTGGCTCAGACGACGCCCCTGCACCTCGAGCACCTGGCGGTCAGCAACATGCCGAGCTCGGGGCTCCCCGCCGAGCTTCTCGCCGAGGCCCACCTCGCCACACCCGACGTCGTCGACGCCGTCCATCGACTGGTCGCCCGATCGGGGACCGCGGACACGGCCGGCGCCTAGAGACGCCACCAGAACCTCCCGTTCCTCAGCGTCCGATCCCCGAAGGAGAATGCAAGTGTTCAGAAGCATCGGCCGCATCGTCGGCCGCCATCCGGTCCTCGTCATCCTGACCTGGGTAGGCATCGTCATCGGAGTCGCCGTCGTGGCAGGAGCCGTCGCGGGCAAGGGCTCCTCGACGTCGCAGCAGCAGACCGACTTCCTTCCAGCGAAGTACGGGTCCGTGCAAGCGGCCAAGCTGTCGGCCAAGTACTTCCCACAGCCTTCCGGGGCCCAGGCCACCCTCGTCCTCGTGCGCAGCGATCACCGCAAGCTGTCAGACGGCGACATGAGCCAAGCGGCGACACTCGTCGACCAGCTGAACCAGAGGACGCATCTCGCGAAGTACGACGGGATCGAGCCGACGTCACTGGTCCGTGCTCCCGACCGCACGGCCGCCATCGCGACCGCCCAGTTCACCGACACCAGCGGTCAGGCGGACGTCATGAAGTCCATGAAGTCTCTGCGCGCCGATACCAAAGACGTCTTCGGGCACTCTGGTCTGACAGCGGAGTACACCGGGGAGGTCGCCCAGGTCGCCGACGCCGGCGCGACCCAGGCCCTCATCGTGTTCGGCACCGTTCTGGCGATCTTCATCCTGCTCCTGATCCTGTTCCGGAGCATCGTGGTGGCGGTCGGTGCTGTCGCGCTCATGTTCATCGTGGGCCAGGTCGTCAACATGCTTCTCGCGATCGCTGCCCACATCTGGCACTTCAAGATCGATGAGACGACTGAGAGCATCCTGCCGATCGTGCTGTTCGGCGTCGGCACGGACTACGTCGTCTTCTTCATGTTCCGCTACCGCGAACAGCTCCGAAGAGGTGAGGACCACCGCACGGCGATCGCCTCCGCGATCGGGCGGGTCGGTGAAGCGGTCAGCTCCTCGGCCTTCGCCGTCGTGGTCTCCTTCGCCGCACTCATCCTGTCGCAGCTGAAGTCCCTCCGGCTGCTCGGCCCGTCGCTCAGCCTCGCGGTGCTCGTCATGCTGGCCAGCTCGCTGACCTTGATCCCCGCGGTCCTGGCGCTCACCGGCAAGCGTCTCAGCCGCCGCGCGTCCTGGCACAGGCCGCCGCGTGGCCGCGTTGCCGCGGGCGTCAGCGGATTCGTCACCGGTCGACCGACCACTGCGCTGCTCATCTCCCTCGCGGCCTTCGTCGGGCTCGGTGCGGTGGCCTTCGGCATGCACGCCGACTACCGCTCCCCGAATCCGCCCTCCGGCACCGAGTCAGGGCGGGCTTGGGCCGACGTCCGGCATGCCTTCCCACAAGGTGTGCTCTATCCGACGAGGGTCTTCGTCCACACCGCCGACCCATCTGGCCTGACTGCCGGGGAGCTCACGGACACCGCGCATCGACTGGGGGCCGTCTCAGGGGTCGCCTCAGTGGCGCCGGCGACGTTGAACAAGGCCGGAGACACCGCGATGTACACCGTTCAGCTTGCGGAGGACCCGACCTCGCCTGCCGCCGTCGCCGTGATCCGAGACGGACTCGAACCTCTGGCGACCGATCTGTCCCGGGGCGCACAGGTCGTCAAGGTCGGCGGCATCACCCAGGCTCAGTCGGACTTCGAACAGGCCCTGGCGCGCGACATGCGGATCATCTTCCCCGTGGCTGCGCTGATGATCGGGCTCATCCTGGTGCTGATGTTGCGCGCCCTGCTCGCCCCGGCTCTCCTCATGGTCAGCGTCGCCCTCGGGTTCGCCGCGACTCTCGGCGCAAGCGTCATCGCGTTCCAGGTGATCGGAGGAGCGCCAGGACTGGCTGGGACGTTGCCGATGATCGTCTACCTGTTCGTCGCGTCGATCGGCACCGACTACAACATCCTGATGGTCGCGCGCGTCAAGGAAGAGGCCGCCCGCGACGGCTCCACCATGCGCGGCGCGGTCCGAGTCGCGATGCAAACCGCCGGCCCGTCGGTCGCCGCGGCCGGCGTCATCCTGGCTGCCAGCTTCGCCGTGCTGATGTTGTCGTCGTACGTGTCGCAGATCGGTTTCGCGGTGGCGGCTGGCGTGCTCATCTCGACGTTCCTGTCGAGCTGGCTCTACGTCCCGGCGCTGGCGACGCTCCTCGAACAGCGCATCTGGTGGCCGTCCAAGGCGGCACGGCCCACGGCGGCGACGCTCGGGGGTTCGCTCGAGAGCGAGCCCGACGCTGCGTGAATCAGCCAGACCCGGAGGCACGGGCGGCGGCGGGGTCTCGGCCCGCTGCCTCCGTGCTGATCGACGAACTCGAGCACGGCCCCGGTCGAGTCCGACTCCGCCCGATCCCCCACCTCGCCCGCATCGCCCACCTCGCCCGCATCGCCCGCATCGACGTTGGCATGACGCCGGCCCTGCGCCGCGATCTCGAGTCACGTGATGACCCGGAATCGCGGCGCTCACGGCACAGAACGCCTCGGCCCTCAGCCCGAGCTCGGCCGGAACGGCGCACCGTGTCCGGGCACGATCAGCACGGGCCCGAGCTCGAGGACCGCGGCCCGGGACCGCTCGAGTGCCTCCTGGTCCTCGGCCCGCGGGTCGATGGCCGGTCCCTGCTCGGACCACCACAGGTGTGTGCAGGCGACGAGCCCCTCGGCGGTGTCGACGAGGGTGGTGATGTCCTGGGCGGTGTGTCCGGGGGTGGCCATCAGCCGGATCGACGGCGAGACCTGGAACCCGTCAGCCGGTCGGTCGGTCCAGACGTCGCCCTGGTACATCGCCCAGAAGTCGTGGAACCGGGCGTGCTCGAAGAGCGCTGCGTTCAGCGTGTGGTCCGGGTGGTGATGGCTGAACACCACATCGCCCACGTCCCCCGCGTCGACTCGGTGATCTCTCAGCGAGTCGAGGATCCTGCGGCGGTCGGCCACCATCCCCGGATCGACGATCACGGCGCGGCCCACGTCGAGAATCAGCACCACGGTGCTGGCGACCCGCTCGTCGGCATAGCCTGCGGAGAGGACGTGCAGTTCGGCGGTCATGCGCGGCGGCTAGGGAATCGGGACGCCCTGGAGGACGACCGGGGTGTGCAGCGTGTAGTCCAGCTCGTCGGCCTGGGTCACCCCGGCCGGCGTCAGGACGTCCACCGCCTTGGGGACGGCGTTCGGATCGAACGTGCAGTGCGGATCGCTGCTGGCGGTGGCGCAGACGCCGAACTGGTAGCCCTCCGGCGTCGGCTGGAACCCGCGCGCCTGGTCCGAGCTGAACCCGTCCTGGCCCGTGAGCACGACGGTGAACGCCCAGCCGGACGCCGGCGTGCCACCCAGCGCCGTCTTGGGCACGGAGAACGTGATGTAGCGCGAGATCTGGTTCGCGCTGATCGTCACCGTGCCGACGGTGTTGGTGTTCGTCGCGTCGACGAACCGCTGCCCGAAGCCCTGCACCTCGATCAGGCGGCTCCACGCGTCCGCGGACGCGATGGAGTAGTTCCGCTGCGGGAACGACGCGGCGGTCGAGGTGGCGGACGCCCCGGGCTGGTGGACGTAGACGTCGACGAGCTGCGCTCCTAGCGGGCTGCCGAAGGTCGGCGAGAGATCGCGCGTCTGCACCCGGAACGTCACGGTCGGGTCCGTGTCGTAGACCTGGAAGTCGGTGAGGTCATAGGCGCCGGCGTGGAAGTCTCCCGCGGTCGGGTAGGCGTAGTTGCCGGGTCCGTTGTCGTCACCCGTCGGGTCGTTCGTGTCCAGGAGCAGCGTGCCCTGGACGATGTCGTTGACGACCGTGCGCACCGCCTGTGCCGTGCCGCCACCCGGCGCTGTGCTGGTGATGACGAGGACGTTGTTGCCGGGCTGCGCGGGGATGTCGAAGCTGAAGCTCCCGCTCGCGCCGACCGTCGTGGTGGCGTGCGTGGTGGTGCCGGCCACGTCGGCGACATCGACCACAGCACCGGGCACCGCGGTCCCGGCGACGTGGATCGGGTCGGTCGCCGCCGTCTGGTCGGGAGGCGACGTGACTGTCAGCGCGGTCGCCGTCTGCGTGTGCTCGAGATAGCGGTCGACCGTCTCGGCCGGCTGCTCCAGCACCCGTCGCGCGGTCAGGTCGGCGGTCAGCCGCACCTGCGAGGCGGCACCCCACGTGAGCGGGGCGGCGGAGCCGTCCGGCTTGCCGTTGACGAAGCCGATCGAGGCCTGCGTCGGGTCGGTGCCGAAGGGCGAGGCCGCGACGTCAGGGGCGTCCCAGACCTGCTCCGGCACGAGACCGACGCCCGACGACTGAGCGTCGATGGCGGCGAGGAGCTGACCTGCCGTGCCGGTCTGGCCGATGGCCAGGTCGTGCTCGCCGCGCTCGGCGGACAGCACCGGCCACGGGTGCCCGGTGCCCATGTTGGACGGCGCCCACGGACGGCCTTCGAGCGGGCAGGTGTGGTCCGGCACGATGTGGCAGTCGCCGTATCCGTCGCCGTTGTAGCGCAGCCAGCCCACGCCGGTGTCCATCTGCTTCTGGATCGTCTTGTCGACGACGGTCAGCGAGTTCGCGACGTCCGGGTCGGTGGCCGACAGCTCACCGAGGCGGACGAGCTCGAGGAAGCCGGCGTCGATGACGGACCGCTGGTCCAGCGTGGGGCCGCCGTTGCCGACGTTGTAGCTGATCGCGGCGTTGGGGTCACCGGTCTTGGAGAGCCTGATGAAGTACGGCTTGGCGGACAGCGGACCGTTCGTCGTGACCGTCCAGGCCTTGATCGAGCGCTGGTACAGGTCGGCCGTGGCGAGCCAGATCCGGGCGTCGGCCGAGGAGTGGTGCTCCTTGGCGATCTTCGCCGCGGCGACCAGTCCGGCGATCTCGGCCGCGATCGTGGAGGGCGAGTAGCCGCTCTGCTCCTCCCACCGCTCCGGACCGAAGGACGGTCCGTGCGCGATCAGGTAGTTCGCGGCGGCCTGGACGTGCGGCCACAGCGTCGCGTCGTGGGCGAGGCCCGACTGGAGAACCATCAGGAGCGGGTAGGCCACCTCGTCGAGCTGGGTGTTGAACGAGTCAGGCGCGGTCTTGCCGTTGACCAGCGAGTTCCGCGGCAGCGAGCCGTCGGCCAGCTGCTGGCGCTCGAGCAGGAACCGCGTCGCCGCGCGCGCCGTGCTCAGGTCGCCGTCGGTCAGCAGTGCGGTCCACGCCTCGTACAGGTCGCGGGAGAACACCTCCCGGTAGGAGCCGAAGTACGTGTTCGCCGGGTCGCCCGCCGAGACGGCCTGCCCCCACGGCGAAGCCAGGGACGCGACGATCGCGCCCGGGAACGTCTTGTCCTCGCTGGCCTTCACCGCGTTCGCGGACACGTAGTACTGGCGGACCGCGTCGGCCTGCTGCGCCTTGGTCAGACCGGGCAGGTGCGACGACGGGCGGCGCAGTCGGGCGTCGTACTTGCGCCAGCCGGCGGCGTACTTGCCCATCAGAGCACCCACCGGCGTGCGCACCGTCGCTCCGGCGGTCGAGACCGCCGAGGCCTGGGTCGTGCCGAAGCCGAGGGCGAGCGTGAATTCGTCGTGCTTGCCGCGCTCGACGGCGGCGGTCTGCTCGACGTTGCCGGCCATGGCCGCCTCGGTCGGCGTGAGGGCATGGGTGGAGTCGAGCTGGGTGAGACCGTCGCTGGGGGTGCCGACGAAGCCGCTGCTCACCGAGGTGAACGGCCGGTCGGCCCGCAGCGCCAGGAAACTCGGCACCGCGTAGTCGCGGTTGGCGGCGTTCGTGGTGGTCACCGTGTCGTACGAGACGGGCACGGGCGACCCGGTGGTCGTGTCGGTCACCGCGTTGTCGGCGCCGCCGTTACCGCTGCCACCGCCGCCGTTGCCGGCGACCGTCGCGTCCAGGCGCACGTACAGCCGGTACGACGCCGCCGCCGACGTCAGCGGCGTGTAGTGGGTGTGGACGACGACGCTCGAGCGGGCCGGGTCGGTCAGGTAGGTGGTGGCCAGCCGGTAGGCGCCCGACTTCGCCGTCGACGTGACGGTGCAGACCATCCCGGTGTCGTCGGCGCTGACGGTGTAGGTCATGTCGCGGGTCTGCAGGTCCGTGAACGACGAGCCGTCCGTGACGAGGTACTGCATCGTCTCGACGTTGGTGGTGTCGATGGTCGGGGCGTACACGTCGGAGAGGACCCCGCCCGCGACGGTGTACCAGATCTTGGAGGACGTGTTGCGGGCCGTGCCCAGGCAGTCCTTCCGGGCCACGTCGAAGTGGCTCAGCGTGCCGGGTCCTCCGCTGGCGGGGGCCGCCGAAGCAGGGGGCGGCGCGACCGCGGCCAGGGAGCCCGCGAGTGTCGCAGCAACGGTGAATCCGACCAGCCGAGTCTGCCTGCGCATCGCACGCCTCCAGTTCGCCACGGAACTCGTGGATCTGCCGATACACGCAACCGGAACCGCGCCCGGGCGTCAAGAGCCAGCGCGCCCCGACTTCTGGTGCGACCGGCTCGGAGGGTCAGTTGATGATCTCGCCGCGTTCGTCCGCGAGGATCGCCGCGAGTCGGTCCCGCCAGCCTTGCAGCGCCTCGGGGCTGAGCCGTGTCCAGTCGGTGACCTCGCCGACGACCCTGAGCGGCTCCCTGCTGCGGTAGGACCGGGTGGGGTTGCCGGGGAACTTCTTGTCGGTCACGTTCGGGTCGTCCTCGAACGCGCCGGTCGGCTCGACGAGGTACACCCGCGGATCGCCGTCCCCCGCCGCGAGCTCGGCGGCCAGCCCCGCGCCGTCGACCAGCGCGGTGAAGTAGATGTGGTTCATCACGATCTCGGGCCGGTAGTTGGACCGGTTGCCCGCGGTGAGGAGATCGCCCACCCGGAGGTCGGCCTTGGTGCCGTGGAAGAACGGGCCCTGGTCCAGCAGGTCAGTCATCGCGTCAGGTTCCTCTCGGCGCGACGGCGCAGGAGCGCACGCTCGCTCTCGTTCCTGGTGAGCCCGGACGCCTCCATGAACGCCTCCCCCGCCGGCGCGTGCAGCCCGGCCCGCTCGAGCAGGTCTCCGCGCACGCTCGCGACGAGCGGCGAGTCGCCGAGCGCGCCCACGTCCAGGTCGTCCAGCACCGCGAGTCCGGCGTCCGGGCCGTACGCCCGCCCGTGCGCGACGGCTCGGTTGACCTCGACGATCGGCCCTGGCGCCGCACCTGCCAGTACGTCGTAGAGGACGGCGATCCGCCGCCAGTCGGTGTCCTCGGCACGCTCCGCGCGGGCGTGCTGCGCCGCGATCGAGGCCTGCAGGAAGTACCTGCCGACCGGCTCCCCACGCGCCGCGAGCAGCTCGGCCTCGCGCAGGGCGGCCAGCCCGCGCCGGATCATCAGGCGGTCCCAACGGCGACGGTCCTGCTCCTCCAGCAGGACCGGCTCGCCGTTCTCGTCGAGCCGTGCGTTCGTGCGCGAGCCCTGGAGCTGCAGGAGCGCCTGCAGTCCGAGCACCTCGGGCTCGTCGGGGGCGAGAGCGCTCAGCATGCCGGCGAGCCGGATCGCCTCGTTCGCCAGGTCGGGCCGCATCCAGTCCTCACCGACGGTGGCGGTGTAGCCCTCGTTGAAGATCAGGTAGATCACCGCCATGACGTCGCCGAGACGCCTCGACCGCTCCCGTCCGGTGGGCAGCTCGAACTCGGCGTGAGCCTCCGCCAACGTCTTCTTGGCTCGCGAGATGCGCTGGCCCATCGTGGGCTCGCTGGTCAGGAACCCGCGCGCGATCTCGGCAGTGGTCAGCCCACCGACCAGACGCAGCGTCAGCGCCGCCCGGGACTCGGCGGTCAGAGCCGGATGGCAGCTCAGGAAGATGAGCCGCAGCACGTCGTCCTCGATGTGGTCGACCTGGGCGTCGAGATCGGGCATCGTCGCCTCCTCCCCCGCATCGGCGTGCTCGAGCTCGGCGAGCTTGCGGCGAAGGTTGTCGGCGCGCCGGAAGTGGTCGATGCCGCGTCGCTTCGCGGTGGTCATCAGCCAGGCGGCGGGATTCGCCGGCACGCCGGCTGACGGCCACTGCTCGAGCGCGGCGACGAGGGCGTCCTGCGCAAGATCCTCGGCAAGCTCGATGTCACGGGTCATCCGTGTGAGGGCGCCGACGAGGCGGGCCGACTCGGCCCGCCACGCCGCGATGATGGCCTCACTCGGATCATCCGAACTGGTCTGCGCCGGCACGGTGCCAGCGTAGTGAGGTCCGATCAGGCGCCGGGCTCCTCCGGGCCGGTGGAGATCTGGCGCAGGGTCGAGATGACGGTCACCTCGGGCCAGTACTTCGCGTGGAGCTCGGCGAACTCCCGCTGGTCGGCCACGGCTTCCTCGAGGCTGTCGTACTGCATGATGGCCCAGCCGCCGACGACCTCCTTCGCCTCGGCGTACGGCCCGTCGACTCGCGTGACCTCGCCGTCGCGGACCACGAAGTTCACGGCGTCCTCGGTGCCGTAGAGCCCTCCGCCGTCGAGGAACACACCCTTGGCGGCGCGTTCGCCCACGTGGACGTCCATCGCGTCGAACAGCGCCTGCGGCGGCGTGCCGACGCCCTCTTCCATCCTCACGAATCCCATGAAACGGGGCATCTTCTTCTCACTCCTGAAGGTTGCTGGCGGTTGCTTCTCGCACGTACGTCGAACGGCCGACGGGCTCTTCGACATCGACCTGGAAACTTTCTCAAGACTGTCAGGAGAGCACCGACGCGGGTGCCGGGGTGCGCATCCCGTTGACCACTCCGAGCTGACGCAGGGTGTATCGCTGCAGCCGGACCAAGGACCGGCGATCCAGCTCCTCGCAGATCCAGTCCCAATGAAGCGCGCACCAAGCGCCGCACCGCAGGCCGCGAGCCAGCCCTCGGCCGTCGACGCTGGCGAGCACCCGCTCCTCGACAGGCTCGCCGAGCATCAGCCTGCGCCCGTCCCAGGTCAGCGGCCGTGACCGGACGACGACCTCTCCCCCGGCGATCGAGCACACCTGCCCCCACCGGATCCGACATCGATCGAGCACCCGGAGCGGCTCGTCGAGCCGCCCCTCCCGGAGCAACCCCAGCCAGGGGTAGACGCCGAACACGTGGAAGGAGTGGTGCGGGACTGCTCCCTCAGTCACCGGCGCCGCGAGCTCAGACCACATGCGGCCGGCCCGCCCTCGGAACCGGCGCTCCAGGGAGGCGCCCATCAGCCGCGGGCTCACCCGGTCCAGCAGCTCGTTGCCCAACCAGTACGCCTCGACCACCCGGTCATCGAGCGGGTCACCGATCCCGTTGGCCGCCGCGATGAGCTCCAGGTAGGGCCAGGCGCCGCCGAACCCGCGCAACAGGCGTCGCAGGTCCCCGTCGGCGGCACCGGCCGCGACGCGCTCGAGGAGCTCCGCCGAGGCATCGGGACCGCAGTAGCCGAGCTCGTTCGGCGGGTAGGCGTACCGGGCGAACCTCAGCGCACCGCCGGCCAAGCCCTCCATCTCACGACACCGCCACAGGTGCTGACCGGGCGCGCCAGGCGGCCCACACCGCCAGGGCCCCACCGGCGAGCACGACCATGAGCCAGTCCAGCTGCGGGCGCAACGGCACGCCATCCGTGACGTTGCTCAGCACCGCCGTCACGGGGGCGGCGAGCACCAGCACCGCAGTGACGTCCACGGCCTGCGCGCGCTGCAGGGCCGCGAACCAGGTGGCGACGTACGCCGCGAGCAGGACCCCGGTCAGCAGCACCCATCCGGCCTGCTCGGCCGTCATCGACGTGAGCAGCCCGAGGTCCCCGCGCACCCCGACCCAGACGATGAGGACCACCGATCCCAGAACCATCCGGGCGACGCCCACCGTCCACGAGGACACCCCCGCCAGCAACCACTTGGCCACGACCACCTCGACGGCCCACATCACCGTGGCGCCCAGGATCATCGCCTCCGCCCCACCGAAGCTGCTGATGCCGCCGACCAGCCCGATCTGCCCGATGACCAACAGGGCGATCGCGAGCAGGTGGAACAGGCTCAACCGCTCCCCGAGGAACACCACGGCCAGCAGAGCGACCCACACCAGGAGCGTCTTGTGCAGAAAGGCCGCCTGCGGTGAGCTCGCCCGGGCCAGTCCCTCGAAGAACAGCACGAACGGGACGCTGCCGCCCACCAGCCCTATCGCGGCCAGGGCCGCCCACTCCCGGCCGGTACGCGGCAGGGTCAGGCGCGCACCCGCCCGCGACCCGATCGCGACCACGGCCAGCAGGACGATGGCAGCCACCGCGTTCTTCGCCGTCGTGTACGCCGTCGCGTCGCCGAAAGCGCGGACGCCGTCTGCGTTGAAGAAGACGGAGAACCCGCTGATCACCGCGGTCGCGAGTGCGAGCTGGATGCCGGTTCGCCGCGCCCCGGTCAGCGTCGCGCCCGGCGTGCGGCGGGTCGTCGGTCTGGACATCAGCGTTCCTCCTGGGGTGCGTTCCTGATCCGGGCCGCCTCGCGTCGCTCGTCCTCGGTGAGGCGCGCCAGCGCGAATCCGCTGTGGACCTGGAGCCACTCGCCCAGGGCGACCGGGGCATCGAGGGTCATCAGGGAGACCGTCACGAGACGGTCGCCGACGCGGGCCCGCACCGTGTGCTGGTCGACCAACTCGACCACCTGAGCGATGTCACCGAGGCACACGGCTCGTCTCCTCACCTCGGGTGGTGCCCAGCGCCTCGCAGATGCAGCGCGCCGCTGCCGGGATGGCGGCTGCCACGGCGGGCGAGAGCGGTGCACCGTGGTCGAACCGCTCCGCCTCGACGCCGACGACCACCAGGCGCTCCGGGAGCCGGCCCAGCACACGGCCGAGCTCGACGACCTCGGCCAGCCCGATCGCGTGGGTGCTTCCGTGCCCGCTGCGCGCCCACGCGCCGAGGCCGACCTGCGACGCCGTGCGTCCCGTCTCGAGCCGGTGCACGGTCCCCGCGAGCGCACCCGAGCAGGCCGCGTCGACCACGACCACGGGCGTGTGACCGGCCCAGAGGTCGAGCAGCGCGGTCGGGTCCTCGTGCTCGACCACCGCGATCGATGGATGCTCGGCCGCAACTGTGCGAGCGACCGCTGGGCCGACGGCGTCATCTCCTCGGTCGCGGCTGCCCAATCCGATCACCAGCGGGCCCCGTGCCGCCCGGTCCGTGCGCACCGCGGGGTTCACGACCGCTCCACCGTCAGGTCGAGGAAGTGCGTCGCACAGGAGATGCAGGGGTCGTAGTTGCGGATCGCGTGTTCGCACCGATGCTGCAGGGCGTGCTCGTCGAGGTCGATCCAGGCACCCACCATGGCGCGCAGGTCGGCCTCGATGCTGGTCTGGTTCTGCGACGTGGGTGGCACGATCTGGGCGTCCCGGATGATCCCGGTGTCGTCGATCGCGTAGCGGTGGAAGAGCACCCCGCGCGGCGCCTCGCTCGCGCCGAAGCCGGCACCGGCCCTCGGCGGCACGGGGACGCTGGCCGGGCCGGACCCGGTCCATCCGTCGACGATGCGCAGGGCCTCGTGGCACGCCTCCACGAGCTCGACCGCCCGCACGATGATCGAGCGGAACGGGTTGCGGCAGCCGTCGCCCAGTCCGGCCTCCGAGGCGGCCTGATGCGCGAGCGGGGAGAGCCGATCGGAGTTCAGCGTGTAGCGGGCCAGCGGACCGACGGCGTACGGGCCGCGGATGCCTCCGTCGAGCCGGGAGTGCAGCGCGTTCGAGTGCGGCAGGTGCATCTCCTCGATCCGGGTGGCGAAGTCCCGGACCTCGAAGTCGGCCCCGCCCGTCGAGACCACGCGTCCCGCCTCGATCGGGTAGCCGGCCTCCGGGCGGAGCGCGAGGTACTCGTAGGGCTGCTCGAAGTCGGGGAAGTCGAAGCCCGCGACCAGACGCACGGTCTCGAGGGCGTCCTCGAGCGCCCGCTCCAGATCGGGGCGGATCGCGCGCAGCTCCTCGGCGCTCGGAAAACGGTAGAAGCCGCCCACCCGCACGTTGATCGGATGCACCGAACGGCCGCCCACGACCTCCATCAGCCGGTTGCCGGCCTTCTTCAGCCGCAGTCCCCGCTCGACGACCGCGGGATGGTCCGCCGCCAGCTCGACCGCTCCGTCGTAACCGAGGAAGTCCGGCGCGTGCAGCAGGTAGACGTGGAGCGCGTGGCTCTCGATCCACTCGCCGCAGTAGAGCAGCCGACGCAGTGCCCGGATCTCCCCGGTGACGGCGACGCCGCACGCGTCCTCGATCGCCCAGCAGGCGCTGGTCTGGTAGGCGACCGGGCAGATGCCGCAGATCCGCGCGGTGATGTCCGGCGGCTCCGTGTGGGCGCGGCCGCGGAGGAACGCCTCGTAGAAGCGTGGCGGCTCGTAGATCCGAAGCTGGACGTCTGCGACCTCTCCGGCGCGGTAGGAGATGTGCATGGCGCCCTCGCCCTCGACCCGCGCCAAGGTGCCGACGTGCAGGACGTGCCCGCCGTCCTTGTGCCGGTGCGTCATCGCTCCCCCGTCCCGGGACGACCCTCGTGACGCTCGCTCTCGCGCAGGAAGGCCTCGGAGGCGGCGTTGAACGTGCGGAAGACCCGCAGCACCTCGGGCTCGCTCATGCCGACCTCGCCGAGCCGGTGGGCGATGGACGTTGTGTTGGGTGTGTCCTGGGGGCCGAAGCAGCCGTAGCAGCCGCGCGAGAAGGTCGGGCACAGCGCTCCGCAGCCGGCTTGGGTGACCGGACCCAGGCAGGGGGTCCCGTGCGCGACCATCACGCAGACGTTGCCGCGTCGCTTGCACTCCACGCAGACGCTGTGCGTCGGGACCCGTGGCGCGCGCCCCTGGATCTCAGCGGCGAGCACCTCGAGGAGCTGGCGCTTGTCGATCGGGCAGCCGCGCAGCTCGAAGTCGACCCGGACGTGCGCGGCGATCGGCGTGGACCGGTCCAGCGTCGCGACGTACTCCGGATGGGCGTAGACGACCGAGCGGAACTCTGCGACGTCGGCGAAGTTGCGCAGGGCCTGGATGCCGCCGCTCGTCGCGCACGCCCCGATCGTGATCAGGCGGCGGGAGGCCTGGCGCACCTGCACGATCCGCTCGAGGTCGTCGGGCGTGGTCACCGACCCCTCGACGAGGGAGACGTCGTACGGACCCTCCACCACGGCGCGGGTGGCCTCCGGGAAGTAGGCGATCTCCACCTCACCGGCGAGCGGGATCAGCTCGTCCTCACAGTTGAGCACGGTCAGCTGGCAGCCGTCGCAGGAGGCGAACTTCCAGACCGCCAGCTTGGGGCGCCCGGTGCGGCTGGTCGGGGCCGTGACGGGGGTCGCGGTCATCTCACACCTCCGCCAGGGCCAGTAGCGGGACCAGCCGGTCATAGCTCAGCACCGGTCCGTCGACGCAGCAGAAGAACTCGCGGAGCTGGCAGTGCCCGCACAGCCCGATCCCGCACTTCATGTTGCGCTCCATCGACAGCCGCACGCGGTCGGGAGCCATGCCGCGGTCCACCAGCGCCCGGGCGGAGTGCCGCATCATCACCTCGGGCCCGCAGACCAGAGCGAGCGCCCGCTGGGCGTCGAAGGCCGCCCGCTCGATCAGCTGCGTGACCAGTCCGACCCGCCCTCGCCAGCCGTAGGGGCCACTGTCGACGGTCACCTCGACGTCGATGTCGTGCCGCGCGGCCCAGGTGCGCTGCTCCTCGGCGTACAGGATCTCCTCGGGGTTGCGGGCGCCGTACAGCAGCACCACCCGGCCGTACTCCGCGCGGGCTGCGACGATCCGGAGGATCGCCGGCCTAAGCGGCGCGAGCCCGATCCCGCCGGCGACGACCACCACGTCGGCACCCCGACCCCGCTCGACCTCCCAGCCGGTGCCGAAGGCGCCGCGGACGCCCAGCACCGCTCCCGGCGCTGCCGTGGCCAGGGCGTGCGAGACCGAGCCGACGTCGCGGATGGTCTGGTGCAGGACCTCCGGCCGCGCCGGGTCGCCGCTGATCGAGATCGGGACCTCCCCCGCTCCGAAGGCGAGCAGCATCGTGAACTGGCCGGGCTCGAAGTCGAGCGGCTCCCCGTCCAGCGGGGCCAGCTCCAGGCTGTGCGTGTCGTGGGTGTCGCGGCGTGTCGCGATCACCCTGAAACCGCGCGGGAGCATGTCCGTCGCACTCATGGGTGGCTCCCGTAGAGGTCGAGCAGCCGGACGCGGGCCGAGTGCAGCCGTGCCGACATCACCTGGACCACCCGCTGGAGCAAGGCGTAGCCGAGGGTGGCGTCGTCCTCGCACTTGCCGCGCAGGCAGACGCCGTCGAACGCGATCGCGCTGGTGTCGTCGGTGGCCCGGGCATCGAACGTCCAGCGGTACGGCGCGATCAGCCACGACCACCCCACGACGTCCCCCTCCTGCGCGGTGTCGAGGACGACGTCGTCGGTCGGGGTCCGCAGCCCGACCGAGACGCGGCCGTGGCGCAGCACGTAGAACGTGTCCGCCGGCTCGCCCTCGTGGAAGAGGAACTCGCCCGGCCGGAAGTGCACGTTGGTCGCGCAGCCCGCGACCAGCTCGAGCGCCGCCGGGTCGAGCCCGGCGAAGAACGGGTGCTCGGGGAGATCCTGCGCGATGGTCGGCACCGTCAGCCCTCTCCCCTGGCGGCACGCTGGTGGGCGGCCGCCTCCTCGGTGATGTCGATCGCCGCCGGGCACCACGTGATGCAGCGACCGCAGCCCACGCAGCCCGACATGCCGAACTGATCGATCCAGGACCCCAGCTTGTGCGTCATCCACTGCCGATATCGCGATCGGGTGGACTCCCGCACGTTGCCCCCGTGCAGGTGGGAGAAGTCGGCGCTGAAGCAGGAGTCCCACACCCGGGTCCGGTCGGACTCGCCCCCGCTCAGGTCCGTGACGTCCTCGACGTTCGTGCAGAAGCAGGTCGGACACACCGCGGTGCAGTTGCCGCAGGCCAGGCACCGCTGCGCGACGTCGTCCCAGAGCGGGCTCTCGGCGCTGGCGTAGAGCAGCTCCTTGAGGCCCACGGTGTCGAGCTTCCGGCCCATCCGGGCCGCGGCGTTCGCGGCCACCTGGTCGGCCGCGGTCACGTCCGAAGGCTCGGCTGGCCCGGCGCCGATCTCGTCGACGACGTCCGCACCGCGGTCGCTGCCGACCTCCACCAGGAAGCGGTGGGCCGCGCCGTCCGTCAGCTCGGTGAGCGAGAGGTCGAAAGGTGCACCGTGCCCCTCCTGGGGCCGCGGCCCGGTGCCCATGGACACACAGAAGCAGGTTCCGCCGGGATCTCCACACGACACCGCGACGACGAACGCACCCTCGCGTCGGGCGACGTACGCACCGTCCTGGTGGCCGCGCCCGCCCAGCACGGTGTCGTGGATGCCGACCGCGTGCAGGTCGCACGAGCGCACGCCCAGCAGCGCGTAGGGTCCGTCGGCGCCCGCGTCGGACGGCTCGAGGTCGAAGCCCTCCGGAGTGCGGCGCCCACGCCAGAGCACCTCCTCGGTGGGGAAGAACACCGGCTTGGCCGACTGCGCACCCGAGGCGAACCCGAAGACCGCGTCGTCGTCACGGCGCCGGAGTCGGTAGTGGGCGGCGTCCTGGTCGTCTCCCCAGCCCACCGGCAGGTCCGCGACCCGACGGATGGTCGCGTTGACGATCGCACCGTCGCGCACCGTCGGGCCCAGCACCGTGAAACCGCGCCGGTCGAGCACGTCGATCAGTGCCTGCAGTCCAGCAAGGTCGATCAGCCGGGTCTCCATCAGAGCCTCCCCACGCCGACGTGCGGTCTGACACAGCATCTTGGTGTATCCCCTGCGCGCCCGCCAGGGTCCTGACGGAGGTTGGGTACGGCCGACCGCCCGGACCGAACTCCGTGACCTTCGCCTCTATCCGCACGTCCGATCGGCGCAGGAGGTTGACGTGGTCCGGTGTGAGGAGGAGAGCGATGCAGGCTCGAGCCACGTGGTTGACCTCGGCCGGCACGGTCGCTGCGGCCGGTGCACACCGCGCGCCCACGGGACGGGACGCCACCGGGCCGTCCCCCACGTCGCGCGGGGGCGTGTGACGTGTCGCACGAACGTCATCCACGGCGCCCGCACGGGGGCGCGGCGTGATCCCGCAGCGCTACACGGGGCCGTCGGCGATCGGGGGGTTGCTGGTCGCGTACTCGCTGCTGTGGCTCATCTTCCGGCCCGCGGGCGAACCGCTCGGTCCATACGTCGGTCAGTACGTCGGTGCACTGTCGGTCGTCCTGCTGTCGGCCGCGCTCGTGCTGATCAGCTCCTTGCCGTGGGTCGAGACCTGGTTCGACGGGATCGACAGGGCTGCCATCTGGCACCGTCGGATGGCGATCACCGGCCTCGTCCTGCTGGCCCTCCACATCCCCCTCGCGTCGAGCCCCATCCACTCCCGGTGGGGCGGCACGCTCGGTGCGGTCGCGGCCTGGGGTCTCGTCGCACTCGCGTTGTGGGCGATCCTGCCGCGCTGGCAGTCGGTCGTTCCTCGTCCGCTTCGTGGCCCGATCACGAGCTTGAAGGACGCGCCGGTCATCGCGCAGGTCCGCCGCTTGTTCGGTGGCTACGACCGTTGGCGGCAGGTGCACCGGCTCACCGGCGTACTGGTGGCCGCCGCCTTCCTCCACGGACTCCTCGACGGATCCCCGTTCCCCAAGTCCGCCGTGCTGCGCGGGTCCTACGTCGTGGCGGGAGGCCTCGGGCTCGCGTTCTACGTCTATCGGGAGCTGTTGGCGCCGTTCGTGCGTTCACTGCACGACTACGAGGTCGAGTCCGTGACACGCGTCGCCGACGACCTCGTCGAGATCCGCCTCCGTCCACTGGGGAAGCCGATGAACTTCGTCCCCGGACAGTTCGCGCTCGTCTACCTCGAGGCCAAGGACGGGTGGCATCGACACCCGTTCACCCTCGCCAGCGCGCCGGACGAGCAGCACGTGCGATTCACCGTCAAGGGTCTCGGCGACTACACCCGCTCGATCTCCGAGCTCCTCGAACCGGGCATGCCCGCCGTCATCGGCGGGCCGCACGGACGCTTCCACCACTCGAAGGGCACCGACCGGCAGGTGTGGATCGCGGGCGGCGTCGGCGTCGCGCCCTTCCTCAGCTGGGTGCGCGCACTCGACGACGGTCCGCCGCACGGCGAGGTCGACCTCTACTACGCCTACACCGGCAGTCCCGCCGCCTTCGCGGGCGAGCTGGCCGCGGGGGTCGCCGAGTTCGAGCAGGTCCGACTGCACCTGGTCGACTCCGCGGTGGACGGACGCCTGACCGCCCAGCGAATCCTGGACGCCGTGACCGAACCCCAGCGACTCTCCGCCTTCCTCTGCGGGCCCGAGGCGATGCTGCGCGACCTCCAGCGGGGTATGCGGGCCGGAGGGGTCAAGGCGCGCAACATCCACCGTGAGTACTTCGACTGGCGCTGAGGCCGACGCCCGCGAGACCACGTTGTCTCCGCCGACGACTCATGCCCGGGGTTCGACCTGCCGCAGCGCGTCCGCGACGTCGACAGCAAGACGGGGCGGGTGCGGGATCGGACACGTCATGCCGCTCTGCCGTCTCCGCCGTCACCGTCCAAGAGCCCGAGGACGTTGGTGAGGACCTCGACGAATCGGTCCGGGTCCGCGATCAACCACCCGTGATCGCCCTCGACCGTGACGGCGTGCGGCCGGCCGAGTGCCTCGATGAGGGACTCGTTGCAGGCCCGGGGAACCACCCTGTCCTCGCGTCCCCACAGCACGGCGACCGGCGTGCGACGCCGCTTGATCTGCTCGAGCTCGCGCGCGAGGTCCGCACGCATCGCGAGTCGGCCGATCCGCAGGGCAGTCCGGGGCCGCATCAACGCGTGCCTGAGCGCGTCAGCGGCGATCACGGGAAGGACGCGGGTGACTCCGCGCACCGACAACAGGTCCGTGCCCAGATGCACGCCCCAGTCCACGACGGGACGCTGCGAGATACGCCTGCCCCGGGCTTCGCTGGACCAGACGGCTCCCCCGATGGAGTTCACCAGGACGAGGCGACCCACCCGGTCAGCGAAGTCGTGGGTCGTCTTGATCGCGACCGCGCCGCCGAAGGAATGGCCGACCAGCGTCACGGGTCCCTGCACGCCGACGACGTCGAGGAATGCGACCACCCAGGCCGCGTAGCCCTCGAGGGACAACTCTGCAGGAGGCAGGTCGGCGGTGCCCCCGAATCCCGGGAGCGCGGGCGTCAACACCTCGTAGCCGCGGTGCGCCAGCATCTCGACGCTACGTCGGTAGGTGTGGTCGGACAGTGCCCAGCCGTGGAGGAACACCACCGTGGCCTCGGTCGACGTGGCGGCGGGTGTCGCCTCTCCGTAGCTCGCGCGGCGACCGGCGACCGTGATGGTGCGCCAGCGCATGCCCGACCACCTCCTGGTTCACCGTGCGTCTGCTGATCTCATCCTCGAGGCACATCGCCGCCAGGATCATGGTCCGCAGTCCTCATTTCTCGGGACCTTGGGCAACGGCAGTCGCGACGCGCCCCCAAGACCGTTCCCCACGAGGAGACTCCGATCGGCCCCATGCGTGATGCGCTGGCGACTGCTGTGACTGCCGTTGACTGCTCGCCCACCCGCTGCATCGCCCCGGGGGCTGGCCGTCAAGACCCGGTCGGTGCGAACCAATCCCGGTCGTCGTGTGCCGAGAGCATGGCGAGGAACTCGGCCCGGTCGAGGGTGCCCACACCTTCGGGAGCGACGCCGAGGAGCGGCACACCGGTCACCCGGGGCAGGTCGTCGCGGTTGCAGCGTTCGGCCACTCCAGGATCGGTCGGCCAGGCACCGACGACGAGCCCGGCGGGCTCGAAGCCGCGGGCTCGTAAGGCGTTGACGGTGAGCTCGGTGTGGTTCAGGGTGCCGAGGCCGGGGGCCGTCACGACCACGAACGCGACGTCGATCTCGTGTCCGCAGAGGGCGTCGGCGAGGTCGAGCAGCGTCCCGCCGTCGGTGTCGAGGCGGACCAGCAGACCGCCGGCTCCCTCGACGACGACGAGGTCGTGCGTCTGAGTGAGGACACGGATCGGGTCGGCGTACGTCGCCACGGGAGGAATCGTGACGCCGGCGCGGCGGGCCGCTGTGTCGGGTGCGAGCGGCTCGTCGAGGCGGGTGAGCTCGTGGGTCTCGACGCCGGTCAGCCGGTGCACCTCGTCCGCGTCGGAGTCGCCGTCCGCGACCCCGGTCTGGGTCGGCTTCACCATGGTCACCCGCTCGCCGCGGCCGAGCGCCTGCGCGACCAGGGCGGCCGTCACGACGGTCTTGCCGATGCCCGTGGTCGTCCCGGTGACGATCAGGACCTGGCCGGCCCTGCCAGCCCCGCTGTTCATCGGCGCCCCGCCTCGCGGGCGCGGCGGACCGCGGCGTCGAGGACCTTGGTGGCGCGTTCCCAGTCATCGTCGGCGACTCCCCCGCTGGCGGTGATCCGCAGCCGGGAGATGCCGTCCGGGACCGACGGCGGTCGGAAGCAACCGACGCGGACGCCCTCGGCCAGGACCTCGGCCTGCGTGGCGACGGCGACGGCTGGGGACGGCATCGGCACGGACAGAACGGCACCTGCCGGGCGAGGCACCTCGAGCCGCTCGGCCAGCGCCGCGATGCGGGTGTGGATCGTCGCCGCCAACTCGGGGCGTGCCCGGGCGATCCGCGCCGCGGCGAGGGCGGCCGCGGTCGCGGCCGGGGCCAGGCCGGTGTCGAAGATGAAGGGGCGGGCGCGGTTGACCAGGTGGTCGACGAGGTCGGGCGGGCCGAGCACCGCGCCGCCCTGGCTGCCGAGGCTCTTGGACAGCGTCGCGGTCACGACGACGTTCGGATGGCTGGCGAGGCCACGGGCGTGGACGAGTCCGGCGCCGTGGACCCCGAGGCCGTGGGCCTCGTCGACGACGAGCCAGGCACCGTGCTCCGCGCAGGCCCGCGCCAGCGGGACGAGCGGTGCCTCGTCGCCGAGGACGGAGTAGATCGACTCGGCGAGCACGAGGGTGCGGCGGCCGGGGTTCGAAGCCAGGGCAGCGCGGACCGCCGCCACGTCGTTGTGCGGCACCACCGTCAGCTGTGCTCGGGAGAGCCGGACGGCATCGACGAGGGAGGCGTGGATGTGGGCGTCGGAGATGACGTGGGCGTCGCGGTCGGCGAGCGCACTGACCAGGGAGACATTGGCGTGGTAGCCGGTGGAGAAGAGCAGCGCGGCCGGCTGGCCGAGCCAGTCGGCGAGCTCGCGCTCGAGCTCGGTGTGCAGGGTCAGCGTCCCGGTGACGAGGCGGGACGCGCCGGCTCCACCGCCCCAGACCAAGGCGGCCTCCGCGGCGGCGTGACGGACGTCGGGGTGCCGGCTCAGCCCGAGGTAGTCGTTGCCGGCCAGGTCGGTGATCGCGTCGTCGGGACCCCGCGGGTGCAGTGCGCGGGTCAGGCCGGCGGCCGCACGGGTCGCGGCCTGCTCGGCCAGCCAGTCAGGCCACATGGTCACGCCACCTCGACCGCTCGTGCGATCGCCCGGCAGATCCGAGCGGCGTCCGCATCGCCGGTCGCATACGGCGGCATCGTGTAGATCAGGTCGCGGAACGGGCGCAGCCAGACACCCTCTTCGAGGGCGGCATCCGTGGCCTTGGGGACGTCGACCGGGTGGTCGAGCTGGACGACGCCGACCGCGCCGAGGGTGCGCACGTCGACGATGCCTGCAGCGGTGCGCAGCGGCTCGAGCCCGCTGGTCAGCGCAGCGTTGAGGCGGCGTACGTCGCCCTGCCAGTCGCGCTTCTCGAGCAGGTCGAGGCTGGCGAGCGCGATCGCGCAGGCCAGGGGGTTGCCCATGAACGTGGGCCCGTGCATGAGGACGCCGGACTCGCTGGCCGAGATGCCGCGGGCGACCGCGCCGGTGGTCAGGACGGCCGCAAGCGTCAGGTAGCCGCCGGTCAGAGCCTTGCCCAGGCACAGGATGTCGGGGACCACGCGCTCGCTGACGAACAGGTCGCCGGTGCGGCCGAAACCGGTGGCGATCTCGTCGAAGACCAGCACCAGGCCGTGCTCGTCGGCGACCTCACGCAGCACCCGCAGGCACCGCTCGTCGTAGACGTGCATGCCGCCGGCGCCCTGCAGCAGCGGCTCGACGATGATCCCGGCCAGGCTCGGATCGGTCGCGGCCCGGCGTACGCCCTCGGCCCATCCGTCCACGTCGCCACCGGGTGCCGGCGGCCGGTCGACGAAGACCTGCTGGGTCAGCACGCCGGTGAACATCGCGTGCATGCCGCCGACGGGGTCGCACACGCTCATGCAGCCGAAGGTGTCGCCGTGGTAGCCGCCGCGCACGGTCAGCAGGCGGGTCCGCTCGGGGCGACCGACGCCGCGCTGGTGCTGCAGCACCATCTTGATCGCGACCTCGACGCTGACCGAGCCCGAGTCGGCCAGGAAGACGTGCTGCAGCGGCTCCGGCGTGATCGCGACCAGTCGCTCGGCCAACCGGATCGCCGGCTCGTGGGTCAGCCCCCCGAACATGACGTGGCTCATCTGCTGCGACTGCTCGACCAGCGCCGCGTCGAGCTCGGGCACCCGGTAGCCGTGGATCGCCGACCACCACGACGACATCCCGTCGACCACCTGCGACCCGTCGCCGAGGGTCAGTCGTACGCCGTCCGCGCCGGTCACCAACCGGACCGGTGCCGGGTCGGTCATCGAGGTGTAGGGGTGCCAGAGGTGCTCGCGGTCGAAGGCGAGCAGCTCGTCGGCGGTGCCCGCCGGTGGCGCAGCGCTCATGCGTTCGCCGGTGCCTCGGTGCCTGCCCCGCGGTGCCGGATCGCCAGGTCATGGTGGGCCTCGTGCCCGTGTTCGTGGGTCTCGGCGGGCTCGGCTGCCGGGTCCAGCGCGTCCTCGGCGCCGAGGATCACGAAGCCGCTGTCGCGGAGCATCTCGATGTCGGCCTGGGCGTCCTGCCCCTCGGAGGTGAGGTAGTCGCCGAGGAAGATCGAGTTCGCGACCTGGAGGCCGAGCGCCTGCAGGGTGCGCAGGTGCATCTCGCGGCCGCCGGCGATCCTGATCTCGGCGTCGGGGCAGACGAACCGCGCCATCGCCAGGATCTTGACGGCCCGGATCGGGGTCAGCTCCCAGGTGTTCTCGTACGGCGTCCCGTCGAAGGGCATCAGGAAGTTCACCGGGATCGAGTCCGCGTCCAGGGCCTTGAGGGCGAAGAGCGCCTCGACCAGCTGCTCGTCACTCTCGCCCAGGCCGGCGATCAGGCCCGAGCACGGAGAGAGCCCCGCGGACTTGGCCTTGCCGATCGTCTCGACCCGGTCGTCGTAGGTGTGGGTCTGGACGATGTTGTCGTGGTGGGACTCGGCGGTGTTGATGTTGTGGTTGTAGGCGTCGACACCGGCCGCCTTGAGCCGCTCGGCCTGTCCGTCCTTGAGCAGACCGAGGCAGGCACAGACCTCGACGTCGGGGTGCTCGCCCTTGAGGGCCTCGGTCATCGCGGCGACCTTGTCGATGTCGCGGTCGGACGGGCCACGCCCCGAAGAGACCATGCAGACCCGGGTCGCGCCACCGCGCAGGCCGGCGCCCGCCTGCTTGAGCGCATCGTCGGTCGAGAGCCAGGAGTACTTCAGGATCGGCGCCTTGGAGCCGAGCGCCTGGCTGCAGTAGTTGCAGTTCTCCGGGCACAACCCGGACTTCAGATTGACCAGGTAGTTGACCTTCACGGTGTTGCCGAAGTGCTCCCGGCGCAGTCGGCCGGCCGCCGCAACAACGTGCATGAGCTCGGCGTCGTCGGCTCGGAGGACGGCCAGCGCGTCCTGCTCGGTCGCGGCCCCACCGCTCAGGATGCGGTCGGCCAGGTCGTCGAAGTGCGCGGTCATCGGTCTCCTCAGAAGAGCTGAACGCCGTTCAGGTGAACGACGTTCAGGTTAGGGATGTCGATGCGCGCTGGCAACAGGCGTCTCGAGGATCGACCGACGGCTCGCCCCGTTTGACCATGCTCGACCGTGTGTCGCGGTGTCGGCCGTCACCAGGGCGCTGCGATGGTCGAGGTGCCGGCCTCGAGCGGCAGTCGTAGTGCCCTGACCGCGAATGAGATGGCGTGATACCACCCGCAGATCAGCACCACTTCCAGAGCAGCGTCCTCGTCGCAGACAGCCACCAGGTTCGACCAGGTGTCGTCGGAGAGGTCGGAAGTGGCGTGGAGCTCGTCCACGGCCGCGATCACGGCACGGTCCTCTGGAGCCCAGCACTCGTCCGCGGGGCCGCCGGTCGCGAGCGAGGCGAGCTGCTCGGCATCGAGCCCCGCCTTCTCGGCAAAGGCGGCGACGTGCACGCCCCACTCGTAGTCGGCCCCGCAGAGGACGGTCGTCCTGTCGATCACCAACTCACGCTGGCGCAGCGTGAGCGCCGCGCGCGACGAGAAGTAGTACCGGCCCCAGTCGGCGATGCCGTGGGCGAGCGCGGGCCGTCGTGCCCACACCCGGAACAGCTGGATCGGGGGCCCGAGGCGTGCGAGCGCCGCGGTCGCGTCCTCGTCGTACGGCGGGCTGAGGGGCGTCATGCGCGGCTGCTTCGATTTCAGAGGCATAGAAGACAGGCTAGACTCAGTGCTTCGGAAAGGGAAGCATCATGACGAGAAGTACGCCCCTGCCGGGCCGAGGAGTGCGTGGCTCGGAGAGTGGCCATCCGATCATGGCGCTGCTCGACCTCCTCGGCAGGCGCTGGACGTTGCGCGTTCTCTGGGAGCTGCGCGACGACTCCAGGCCCACCTTCCGCGAACTCCAGCAACGATGCGACCGCGCGTCCTCCAGCATCTTGGCCACCCGGCTCCGCGAGCTCGGAGAGGCCGACCTCGTCGAACACGCCGGCGACGGCTACCGACTCACGGAGCAAGGCGTCGCCTTGATCGAGCACCTGGGACGGCTCGACGGATGGGCCAGCACATGGCAGCCCAAGTCAGTCACCTCATAAGAGCGCTGCGACCACACGCAAGCAGACCGCCGCATCCCTACGACCTGCGTCACTCGCCGCGATCCGGCGCGACCGGATCTGGCGATGAGCGGACCGCAGTGAGGCCGCCTTCAGGACTCTTCAGCGGGCGTTGGAGGTTCCGCCTGGCCTCGGCGAGGAGACGTTCGACCACGGCGAACGGCACCGTTCCCGGGTGGTGCGCGATGAACTCGAAGCTGCCGCCGTCATTCCAGAACGCCTCGAAGACGGGCCTCATTCGGGCGAACCGAGATCGGTCAGTTCACTGCGCGCTCGGACGCGCACTCTCGTGTCGCGAATCGAGCACCCGTTATGGCAGTCGATGTGCGTTCGTCGCGAGCGGCGAGGGCCGTCATCCCATGTGGTGCTCGCCCCCCCCGGGACGGGCCGAGCACCGCCCACGGGTCCCGGTGGACGATGGACCCCTGTGGCGGGTGAGTCGGGAGTGCGCTGTGGAACAGCCTGCACCCAGGCGGCAAAGGCTTCGACACCGTCCACCACCGCCTCGAATCGCGGGGAGTGGAAGAGGTCGAAGGAGTGCTGCCCGCCGGGTAGTTCGGCGTAGACCACGGCGTTGGCGGACGTGTGGCGCAGCCGGTCGGCGAAGCTGCGGGCGGCCTCGACGGTCGCCAGGGCGTCCTTGGTGCCGTGTGCGATCAGGAATGGCGGCGCACCGGGGTGGAGGTAGGCCCATGGTTGATTCGGTGACGGCGCCTGGTCGGGCGTCTCGCCGAAGTAGTGGCCGTAGTAGCCGTACAGGCAGATCGCGGCGGTGACCGAGGTGTCGGCGGACTCGAATCCGGGCTGGAACGCCGCGTCGTTCGGGGTGAGCGCACACAGGGCGGCCAGGTTGGAGCCGGCGGAACTGCCTGCCACGAACAGCCTCGACGCATCGGCGCCATAGCCGGGGGCGTGCTCGCGGGCCCAGGCGATGACCTTCTTGGCGTCGATCTGGTGGCCGGGGAAAGAGGTCTGGGGCCGCAGCCGGTAGTTGGCGCTGATGCACACCCATCCCTGGCTGGCGAGCTGGTACAGCAGGGGCCGTGCCTCGCGGTTCTTCGCTCCGCTGGTGTAGCTGCCGCCGTGGAAGTAGATGAGGACCGGCCCGCCCTGCGGTGCGTCGCGGCGGCGGTAGACGTCGAGCAGGTTGCGGCGCCCGGCATCGCCGTAGCGGAGGTTGGGGATCCGCTCCACGTCACGGCGCCGCATGAGGCCGGGGAGCAGCAGGATGCGTGCCCACGGTCGACGGCGGCGCAGCGCCACGTGGACATGCTCCCGCCAGTCGGCCCCCAGCCCCTGCTCGAGCGCCTGCCCGACCACCTGGTCTGTCCGCACGCCCCGCCAGGCGGACACGGCCAGCCCGGCGGCGGTGACGGCACCCACTGCGGCCGTCGCCTTGGCGCCCGGTGACTCCAGATCGCCCTGGGCCGCAGCCAGCGCGGTGGAGCCCACCAACATGTAGAGGCCCAGGAACGGCACCTCGTTGAGGGTCAGGCCGAACCAGAAGCTCATGCGCCCCAGCCGCCGGGGCCGGCGCGGCGCGACAACGGCGAAGAAGGTGCCCCCGGCCAGCAACGCCGTCGACGCCACGTACCCCAGCGGGATGGTCAAGATCGAACCCCCGTCAACTCCTGGAACCTGCCCCGAGAACAGTGCTCACGAGGGCGAACACTGTCACAGGAAAGCCCGATCATGCCGCTAGTTGATCGCAGCGAATGGCGCGTAGCGGCCATCCGCACCTGCCTCGACCGGAGCGCGGATCTGTCGAGTTGAGGTCGTTCCCGAGAAGGACTGTTCGGCGGCACCTGTGCCGCGTGGGATGGTCGTGTCAAACGGGCCAGTCGACGGGACGGAGCATCGCGATGACACACATTTCTGGGGAGGTCACGATCGATGCGCCGGTCGAGGAGGTGTTCGACCTGGTCGCTGACGAGCGGAACGAGCCGAGGTACAACCCCCGGATCGTTCATGCCGAAAAGCTGGGCGAGGGACCGGTCGGCAGGGGTTCACGCTTCGTAGCCAAGCCCAAGGGCATGGGCTCGAAGGGCGAGATGACCCTCGAGGTCCTCGAGTACGAAAGACCGCATCGGCTTCACAACGTCGTTCGCTCCTCGTACATGGAGGTCGAGGGCACCCTGACCTTCGAGGAAACAGATGGCGGGACACGACTGCGATGGGACTGGGACATGGGTCTGGTCGGACCCATGAAGGTGATGTCGCCGGTGCTCGCCCTCATCGGTCCGCGGTGGGAGCGTCGCAACTGGGTGGGCCTCAAGCAGTACGTCGAGTCCGGACGGCGCTGAGCGCCGGCGCGCCCTTCTGAGAGTCGCGGTCGAGCCAGGCTCAGTACCTCAGGGTCCGGGCCACTTCCCGCGCCTGCCCGCGGCGAGTTGGACGCCTCCTCTGCGAGCTGGCGACGGTCTCATAGAACGCACTCATCTGCCGCGACCCGAGCGGATCTGCCGATGAGCGATGGTTCCAGCACGCTGTCCCGTCAGGTCCCGCGAACACCAGGGCTGGCGTTGCGAGCAACGCGCTTCAGTCGTGATGGCACACGGCGCCACACGATCCTGCTCACCAGCGCAGGAACTTGCCACACGATGAAGCACGGGGTGGCGATCCACAGTGCAAAGTAGATGCTGTCGGTCCAGGACACTCCGTTGACCAGATACGCGGTATCCGGGTCGTGTTCGGCCTTGACTCCTAGGTTGAGGAAGATGCCTGTCCAGAGGGCGACTGCTACGAGCCATAGCGTCAACAAGGTCAGGATCTCTTGCCTCATGGTGACCTCGTCGCGGGCGTAGAGAGCGCCCATGGCCAGGCCGCCAGCGACGACGTACGTGGCGACGATGACGAAGAACGCCAGCCCCTCGAAGTCATCGATGCCCCACGGTGCCGCGAGCAGTAGAAGCCACATCGCACCGACGACGACCAGGCTGACCAGCATCAGACGATCGACTCGCGGCGCGGTGCGTGCGGTGGGGAGTGACTCATCGTGCACAGGCGGATCATGCCCGAACGTGCTCCGGCCCGCGTACGGAACTCTCCACTAGAACTCCTGCGGGAGGGTGACAGCACCGTCCTCACCGACATACCGGAATCTGCCGGGACCCGCTCGGTCCGAAGGTGCGTCTTTCCGCCGCGTCCGATAGGGGTTGTCAGAAGAGAGCCTCCCACCACGTGGGCGTCAGTTGGGCGTGGCGTACGGCGAGCATCGTCTCGATCGTCCACGTGCCGTCGTCGAAGACCGGTTCCTGGCCGGTGCTGCTCACCTGCGGCGGTGTCGGACGGTCCGGGTCGGGCGTCGTGGCACCGGCCGCACCGCACAGGGCGGGCAGCGCGAGAACGGTGAGGGCGGCGAGCGTCGTGAGGGCGCGGCGAAGCGTACGAGTGATCATGATGGGTCCTTTGCTCAAGCACCCGGATGGGTGCGATTCCTGGGATTCCCGAGATCTCGAGGCCGGCCTTGCAGAGTTGTCGCACGAGCGGCCGCCTGGGATGACAGGCCACCGGACTCTTTTCCGGGGCAAGATTTGTCTTCCGGCTCTGTCAACCGGTGGTCGTTCTTGATCGACTGCTTAACGTGACCAGCGATGCGGAGTTCGCCGTCGCACGCGACGCGAAGGAGCAGCACGAGGACGTCGTCCCGCTCGATCTGGCCGGCGTTGAGTCGTTCGAGGCCTTCTACGCGCGCGAGCTGAACGGCCTTGTCGCGCTCGCGCACGTCCTCACCGGCTCACATGCTCTTGCCGAGGAGATCGCCCAGGAGGCGATGATCGTCACCTACCGCCGCTGGGACGACGTCTGTGCGAAGGCCAGCCCCCTTGCGTGGGTGCGACGCGTGTGCGCGAACCTGGCGACGTCTGTGGTACGTCGCAGGATCATCGAGGCCCGGGTCCTCCTTCGTGTGCGGAACGCCGAGCGTGCTGTGACCGAGCTCGACTCGGGCCCGGGTGAGTTCTGGGCCGCCGTACGCCGTCTCCCCAGTCGCCAGGCGCAGGCGATCGCCCTGTTCTACCTGTACGGGTGCTCCATCGAGGACACCGCCGAAGCGATGGGATGCTCGGCCGGGTCGGTGAAGACGCACCTGTCGCGGGGACGCGCGGCAATGGCACCACGTCTGAAGGGAGCGTCATGACCAGGTTCGACGAGATCGCGGCCGCTGCGGCATCGAACGCCCACGCCAGCAGCGCGCAAGTGGACGCCCACGCGAGCTTCCCCACCTTCCAGCGTGCCGTCGAACGCCGCCGACGTGGCCGCGTGCTCGCCAGCGTGGCAGCGGCTGCTCTCGCGGTCGGAGCGATCCTCTGGGCGGTCCAGGTGCCCGACGCACGGCGCGCCGAACCGGTCGATCCCGTGCCCTCACCCCGGACGGCGCTCGGCAGCCTGCACGCAGGGTCGGCGAACCTCACCGTGCCCGTGGGCTACACCGCCTGCCCCTGCCTCAGCCGCCTGGCATCGACCGCCGGCGACGTCGCCAGGTTCGTCCGTGAGGATGATGGCGGTATCACGATCTTCGAGAACGCGATCCCTGTCCGGGACAGGGCAGGACACCGTGACCCGACCGCCGGCACCGACGCACAGTCGATGGCCCGATGGTTGGCCAACCGGCCGTTCCTCGTCGACACCCACATCGTCCCTGTCACGGTCGGTGGACGGCCCGGCTGGCGCGTCGAGAGCAGGGTCGTGGGCAAGCTGGACGGCAGAAGCACGACCACCCGCATCATCCCGATGGGGCGCGTCCTTCGCACCGCGAACGGCTTCGCCCAGTACGGACCCGGTTCCCACGGCGACATGACCTTCGTCGACGTACCGGGTGCCGGCGTGACCGCCATATGGTCATGGAACAGCGACGCCCCGGCGCCGGACCCCGCTCGGCGCGCCTGGGTCACCGGTCTCCACTTCGGCGACTGACCGGCGCATTCAGAGGCGACGACGTCGAGCCGACCTGCCAAGTAGGACACCTACGAGTGAGGCCGCCCCAGCAAGATTCGCCTTGAACCTCTGCCTCCCGGGGGTGCGTCCCCTCGCCGCGTGAACGGCTCGGCGTTCGACGGGGGTTCCTCATCACTCATGCGGAGCGGCCTCGCCGTGGGGGACCTGACGCCCAGGCAGACACGTCTGCTGGAGGAGCGAAACCGCCTCGCGCTGCTCCGTCCCGCGCACTCACGCACCCGCGCTCGCCGCTGCTGGCCACTCGGGCCGACAGCCGGAGGACTCGCGCGAGGCAGGAGGGCCCCGTGCGCTCAGGCGGCGTGCTGGTTGAGCCTCGCGAGCAGGCCCGCCAGCGTCTCCGCCTCGTCGGCGGTCCAGCCGACCAGGGCCGCCTCGAGCGCGTCGGAAGCTGCCTCGGCGCCCGCGTCGTGGATCCGTCGTCCCATCGACGTCGGGACGACCGCGGTCGGCACCAGTCCGTGGGCGCCGGGGTCGGAGAGGTCGTTGATCGGGACGACGAGTCCGAGCTGCTGAAGATCCAGCACGGCCCGCGTGACCGCGTCCTGCTCCAGCTCCAAGCGCTGGGCGACGTCGGCCGGGTAGGCGCGCCGCTCGGTGACCACGAGCCCGAGGACCTCGAGGGCGGTCTGGCTGAGGTCGAGGTGGACCGCCGGGTCGGCGGTCCGTAGCAGGGCCAGGGTGCTCCGGACCAGTGCTCGCAGCTCCTGGCGGAGCTGCTGAACGGTGACCTCGGGGGTGGCCCCGAGGGCTCCGTGACGGGCGGAGTGGGCAAGTGCCGCTGTACGCATGAGGCGCTCCGTTTGCTCGTCTGAGAGACGAGTATATCCGGATTTAGTTGATAGTATCAACCAAATGTGACCTGGGCTACGTCCCGCCGCCCGCGTCGTTCGCCTGGGCCGACAGCTCCTCGATCCGCGCGAGCCTCGGGTCGCGAACACCCGCGGTGTCGGTCAGCCAGAACGCCTCGGGATAGACGAGTCGGCCCACCATCCACGGCTCGTGCGACGTCAGGACCGCCACCTGGAAGGCGCGCTCGGGGATCCGGGCCGAGGGCGGATCGAAGCCCTGCGACCCGCCGGAGACGAAGCCACGGGCGCCGTAGTAGTCCCAACCGCCCTCGAGGAACACCGCCGGCCATCCCTGGTCGTCACCGAACGCCAGCGCCGCCGCGACCAGCGCCGTGCCGACACCACGGCGCTGGTGGCCCGGGTGCACCGAGAGGGGCGAGAGCACCAGCACCTCGACGAGCGCCTGGCGGGCGTCGACCCAGCCGCGGGACAGCCCGACGTGGCCGACGAGCTCGTCCTCGTGCAGCGCCACCAGGCCGACCCGCGCCGCGCCGGTGGACTCGAGCGTGCGCATCATGGTCACGACGCGCCCCTCTGGCTCCTCCCCGAACGCGGCCGCGGTCACGGCTTCGACGGCTGCGCGGTCGGCGTACGTCGCCTGTCGGATCTGCACGGAGCCGACGCTAGTCCAGGTGGCCGTCCAGGTGGGTGGGCGCGAACATCCGGAGCAGCGCCGGAAGCACCACCACCGCAGGACCAGGCTCGGCGAACGTACGCGCCACGACCTCGCCGACGTTGTCGACCGTCGCCACGTGCGCCGGGACGCCGAACGCCCGTGCGAGCGCCGCGAAGTCGGGACGCGCCAGCTCGGTCGCTGTCGCCTGGCCGAAGGCACCCTCCATGTACTCGCGGAGGATCCCGTAGCCACCGTCGTCGATGATCAGCCAGGTGACGTCGGCGCCGTGCTGGCGCGCGGTGGCGAGCTCGGCGATCGAGTACATGGCGCCGCCGTCGCCCGACACCGCGAGCGTCCGCCGGCCCGATCCGGCGGCAGCCGCCAGGGCGGCGGGGAACGCGAACCCCAGTCCCCCGGCCCCCTGGGCCGAGTGGAACTCGCCGTCCCGCGGGTCCCAGGCCGACCACGCCCAGTACGCGGCGATCGTCATGTCCCAGAAGGTGTGGGCGTCGTCCGGGACCGCATCGCGCAACGCGTGCATCAGCGCCAGCTCCGTCTCCAGGTCCTGCGCTGCCAGCCGTTGCTCTACCCGAGCCCGCAGGTCTGCCGCGACCTGCGCGCCCTGCTCGCGGGCGGCTTCGGATCCCATCGGGAGCCGGTCCGCGATCGCCTCGAGCGTCAGCCCGGCGTCCCCGTGGATGCCGAGGCCCGAGTAGTTGGACCCGAGTGCGCGCGGCTCCGCGTCGACCTGGATCAGCCGCCCCTTCGGCGCGAACGTGAAGTAGTTGCTGGTGACCTCCCCGATCGTGGTGCCGACCGCGAGCAGCACGTCGGCCTCCTCGAGCAGCTCGGTGGTGTAGCGGTCCTCGATCCAGCTGCCCGCCGACAGCGGGTGCCCGAAGGAGATGGCGCCCTTGCCGCCCGCCGTCGAGACGACCGGCGCACCGATCGCCTCCGCGACCCGCAGCAGCTGCTTCGAGCCGGTCTCCGAACGCCGTACGCCGCCGCCCGCGAGGATCACCGGTCGCTCGGCACCGCTCAGCAGCCGGGCGGCCTCCTCGGCCAGCTCGGCACGTGCGGGACGGGCCGGGATGCTCACCACGGTGGAGCTGACCGGCGGCAGAGGCGCTGGCTCCAGCAGGACGTCCTGCGGGATCTCGACCCACGTCGGGCCGGCCGGGACCGTCTGGGCGAAGGCCCATGCGTCCGCGATCGCGGTCGGGATGTGGGCGGCGTCGAGCACGACCGCGGTGCTCTTGACCACGTTCTGCGCGCTCTTCTGCTGGTCGTCCACCTGGTGCAGCAGACCGTTCTTGCGGCCGCCGATGCCGCGTCGCGGCACCTGGCTGCTGATCACCAGCACGGGCACGCCGGTGATGAAGGGCTCCTGGAGCGCGCCGAGCGACGTGAGCGCACCGGGGCCGGTGGAGACGAACATGACCGCGACCTTGCCCGTCACCCGGGCGTAGCCGTCGGCACCGAAGGCCGAGTTGTTCTCGACCCGCGAGCTCATGAACTCGAGGTCGCTGCGGCGGATGGCGTCGAAGAGGCCGAGGGCGTGCTGCCCGGGGATCCCGAAGACGTGGGTGACACCCAGCGAGGTCAGGGTCTCGACGACGACGTCGCCGCCGTTGCGGACGTGCTGTGACATGGGAAGAGTGCTCCAGATCTGAGGGGGTCGGGAGTGGGTCAGGAGTGCACGGGCTGGGCGAGCGCCGCCAGCACGTTGTCGACCGCGGTCATGACGTAGTCGCGGGCCGTGACATCGCTGTAGAAGCCCGCGTGCGGGGTCACGACGATGCGGGGGTGCCGCAGCACGGGGTCGTCCGGGGCCGGCGGCTCCGGGTCGAGCACGTCGAGGAAGGCGCCGCGCAGTCGGCCGATGTCGAGGGCGTCGACGAGCGCGTCCTGGTCGACGAGCTCGCCGCGGGCGACGTTGACGACGACGGCGCCGTACGGCATGAGCCCGATCGCCCGGGCGTTGACCACGTGCCGGGTCTGCGCCGTGGCCGGCGCGTGCAGGCCGAGCACGTCGGCGGCCGAGAAGAGTGCCTCCGGCGTGGTGACCCGCTCGACGCCGGTCGGCCACGACGCCTCGATGACGTATGGGTCGTAGGCGACAACCCGGGCGAACAGCGGCCGGGCCATGACCGCGAGCTCCTGGGCGATACGGCCCATGCCGTACAGGGCCAACGTCAGCTCGCTGATCCGCCGCGGGGCCGGCATCTGCCGGAAGTCCCAGTCCCGGGCCGCGTCGCGACCGGCCGGGATCTCGCGGAGCACCGCCAACATGCCGGCGAGCGCGTGGGTGGCCACCTCCTCGCTGGCCAGCGGCGGCAGCGGCCGTACGTCGACCCCGGCGGACCGAGCCGCGTCGAGGTCGATCTGGTCGAGCCCCACCGTGGTGGTCGCGATCGCCCGGACGTGCGGCAACGCGGCGAGCACCTCGGCGTCGACGGGGACGAAGCTGACGATCAGGGCGTCGGCCTCGGCGGCCCGCTCGACGACCTCGCCGGGATCGGTGGCCTCGAGCACGATCGTCTCGTGCCCGGCGGCATCCAGCCGCTCGAGCCCGGCGGCGAAGTCGAGGCCGCCGGTGTCGGTGACACAGATGAGGGCCATCGTCACAGCACCTTGGAGAGGAACGCCTGCGTGCGGGCGTGCTCGGGGTTGTTGAAGACGTCGGCCGGCGCGCCCTGCTCGACGATGACGCCACCGTCCATGAAGACGACGCGGTCGCACACCTCGCGGGCGAAGCCGATCTCATGGGTGACGACGATCATCGTCATGCCGTCCTGCGCCAGGCCCCTCATGACGTCGAGGACCTCGCCGACCAGCTCGGGGTCGAGCGCGGACGTCGGCTCGTCGAAGAGCATCAGCCGTGGGCGCATGGCGAGCGCGCGGGCGATCGCGACACGCTGCTGCTGGCCGCCCGAGAGCATGCTCGGGTAGTGCCCGGCGCGGTCGGTGAGCCCGACCCGGTCGAGCAGCTCCATCGCCTCGGCGCGGACGTCGCCCTTGGCGCGGCCCTGGACGATGACCGGCGCCTCCATCACGTTCTCGAGGGCGGTCTTGTGCGGGAACAGGTTGAACCGCTGGAACACCATGCCGACGTCGCGCCTGGCCTTGGCGATGTCCTTGCGGTGCAGCTCGTACTTCTTGCCGTGGGCCCGGCGGTAGCCGACGAGGCTCCCGTTGACGCTGATCTCGCCGCCGTCGATCGGCTCGAGGTGGTTGATGCACCGCAGGAAGGTGCTCTTGCCCGACCCGGACGGACCGAGGAGCGAGACGACCTCGCCGGCCTCGACCGTCAGGTCGATCGACTCCAGCACGACGTTGTGGCCGTAGACCTTGCGGACGCCGATGGCCTCCACCATGGGGGTGTTCATCGCTGTGCTCCCTTCCGGGTCCGTCGGGGCCGGCGGCTGGTGGCGGCGCCGCGGCTCATGCGCCGCTCGAGGCGCATCTGGACATAGGTCAGGATCGTGGTGAGCGCGAGGTACCAGATGCTGGCGACCAGCAGCAGCGGGATCTGCTGGAAGTTGCGGCTGTAGATCGCCTGCGCCGTGCCGGTCAGGTCGAGCATGCCCAGCACGACGACCAGCGAGGACTGCTTGAGCATCGTGATGGTCTCGTTGGCCGTCGGCGGGATGATCAGCCGCGACGCCTGCGGCAGGATGATCCTCCGGTAGGACTGCGCCGGGCTCATGCCGAGCGCCTCGGCCGCCTCCGCCTGCCCGGGGTCCACACCGCCGATGCCGGCACGGACGATCTCGGCCATGTAGGCGGCCTCGTTGAGACCGAGGCCGAGGATGGCGGCCATGAACGGCGTGACGACGTCGTTGGTGGACCAGCTGGCGAAGCTCGGGCCGAACGGGATGCCGAGGCTGATCTCCGGGAGCACCGAGGCGAGGAAGTACCAGCCGAGCAGCTGCACCAGGATCGGTGTGCCGCGGAAGAACCAGACGTAGATGCCCGACGTCCACCGCAGGACCGGGTTCTCCGACAGCCGCATGATCGCGAGCAGTGTGCCGAGCCCCGCTCCGACGAGCATCGCCACGACGGT
The DNA here is from genome assembly GCF_039530925.1 of Nocardioides panacihumi. Taxonomy (NCBI): domain Bacteria; kingdom Bacillati; phylum Actinomycetota; class Actinomycetes; order Propionibacteriales; family Nocardioidaceae; genus Nocardioides; species Nocardioides panacihumi. The sequence continues at coordinate 330,111 of NZ_BAAAPB010000005.1, forward strand.
GAGCTTCAGCGTCGTGACGACGCCCCGCAGGACCGAGGTCTCGAAGAGGTAGCCGCGGACCAGGTCCCAGCGCAGCGCGTCGTTGGTGACCAGGAAGCGCACCAGCACCGCGGCGTAGAGCACGATGACGGCGACGGCGACCCAGCGCCAGGGGTGACGGAGCCGGACGATCGGCTCGTCGGCCGGGGTGGTCGTGAGTTCGACGGTCATGTCACTGCCCGGTGTTGAGCGGAGCGCCAGTCAGCGACTGGTCCGCGAGGTTCCACTTGGAGAGGAGCTGCTGGTAGGTGCCGTTCTCCTCGAGCACCTTCAGCGCCGCCTGCACGGCGTCGCGCAGCTGCGGGTCGTCCTTCGGAACCGGGATGCCGACCGGCAGCGTCCCGAACGGCTTGGCGGGGACCTCGAACTTCTCCGGGTCCTGCTTGACGTTGTAGGCGAGCGTGAGGTCGAGCGCGAGGACCGCGTCGGCACGGTCGGACTGCAGCGCCTGGATGGCACTCGCCTGGTCGGGGAAGGGCGCCTTCTTGAGCGCCGGCTTGCCCGCCTTCTGGCACGCAGCCGTCAGGTCGTCGGCGACGAGGTCGCCGGTCGAGCCCTTCTCGACGGCCACGGAGCGCCCGCAGAGGTCGTCCTGTGTCTTCAGGCCCTTCGGGTTGCCCTTGAGGACGAGGAAGGTGACACCCGAGCTGAGGTAGTCGACGAAGTCGACGCTCGCCTGGCGCTCCTTCTTGTCGATCATCGAGGTGAGGCCGAGGTCGAACCGGTGCGCGGTGAGACCGGCGATGATCCCGTCGAAGTTCGTGTTCGAGAACTCGAACTCCACCCCGAGGACCTCGCCCAGTGCCTTGCCGAGGTCGGCGTCGAAGCCGAGCACGGTCTTGTTGTCGGACGCGAAGTACTCCATCGGCGGGAAGCTGACGCCGGAGGCGACCTTGACGACGCCGGCCTGCTTGATGTCGGCGGGCAGCTTGCTCGCCGCGGCCTGGTCGACGGTCTGGGCGGCCGTCGTGGCCTTCGGGTCACCGGCACCGGCGGTGCCGGCGTCGGGGGCGGCGCACGCCGACGCGGCGAGTGCGACGGCGGCCGAGACGGCGGCCAGCGAGATGGTGCTGATCCTCATGGTCCTGCTCCAGTGTGTTCGGGAACGGCGATGAGCAGAGAACGTAGTGTGCGTCACACTCGGGCGTTAGTGTCTGACGAGCACAATGCGGACCACCGATTGTGCATCTGCTTCACACTCGAGGGAGACCGATGTACGACGACCTGGGTCTCGCCGTCCCGCTCAGCGAGGTCATGGCCGACGCCGACCTCGGCCTCGAGCAGGTCGGCGGCCCCACCGACGACGTGCTCGTCCACTCCGTCGGCACCACCGAGCTGAGCGACCCGGCGCCGTACGTCATGCCCGGCGAGCTGCTGCTCACCTCCGGCATGGGCCTGCCCGCCGGCCGAGCGCAGCTCGGCGTCTACGTCGCCCGGCTCGCCGAGGTCGGGATCGCCGCCATCGGCATCGGCATCCAGCCTGTCCTCGACGAGGTGCCGCCACAGCTCGTGCACGCCTGCGAGCAGCACGGCCTGCGACTGCTGCGGCTCCCACCCCGGACGCCGTTCGCCGCCGTCAGCCAGTCGTTCTCGCACGCCATGGCCAGGCGCGCGCAGGGCGAGTTCGAGCGCGAGGCCCAGGCCCAGGGCGCCCTGGTGGGGGCCGCCGGCGGCGCCGACCCGATCCGCGGCATCGTGCGGCAGCTCGCGCGCTGGATCGACTCCTCGGTCGTGCTGATGGACCCCGAGGGCAACCAGCTGGCCGTCGGCGGGCGGGCACAGCCCGCGCCCGTCCTGCAGATCATGCGTGAGCATGCGGCGACGCTTCAGCACGCCGACAGCGACCACGCAGCCGCTGCAGCGTTCGGCACCCGGCTCCACGTGCGGCTGCACGCCGTCCCGACAGGGTCGGCAGCGGGCTCACGGCTCATCCTCGGGGTCGCCGGCGGCGAGGCGCCGACACTCTCCCAGCGACGTACGATCGCGAGCTGCCTGTGGCTGCTCGCCGTGCTCGTGAGCCCGCGCTACACCCTCGACGCGCGGGTCGAGGGCATCGGCGCCCTGGTGCGTCTGCTCAGCGGGACCGCGGGCGCGGACCTCGACGCGATGCTCCGACGGGGAGCCGGAGCCGCGGGCGAGCACTGGGTCGTCGTACGCGGCCGGACGGCGGTGCTGGCCCATTCACCACGCGCCCGGGACACCTCCGTGGACGTCGCCACGCTCCGCACGCTCCTCCGCACGCCCTACCTCGACGTGCGCGGCAACCAGCTGACGGCGCTGATCCCCTGCCGGGCCGACACTCCGCCGACGCCGCCCGCCGACGCCGACCGGCTCGGCTGGATCCTGGGCTACAGCGCGCCGACGTCGTTCGACGCCCTCTCCGGGGCGCGCGCACAGGCAGACCGGGCCCTGACGAAGGCGATCAGCCGGGACCAGCCGGCCCACGTGCACCGTGAGGCGCGGATGACGCTCGACGCCCTCGCCGACGCCGCCGAGCGGCCGGCGTTCGCGCGGAGCGTGCTCGCGCCGCTCGGTGACCCCGAGGTCGAACCGGCGCGGTCGTTGATCAGCACCCTCCACCTCTGGCTCGGGAGTCACGGCAGCTCGGACCGGACGGCGCGCGCCCTCGAGATCCACCGGAACACCGTCAGGAACCGGCTCGCGCAGCTCTCCGCCGCTCTGGAGGTCGACCTCGACGACCCGGACACCCGGGCGACGCTGTGGCTCGCGACGTCGTGGCTCGGCTCCCCCGGCGGCAGCTGAGCGGGTCTCAGAGCGGGTCGATGCGGTCGACCGCCAGTCCCACGACCGGCTCGGCCGCGGTCCGCCCGGTCGCGAAGGCGCGTCACTCCGCCGCATGTCCGACCGAGACGGCCGCGATGACGTCGAAGCGTCACTGGGAAGCCTCTCCGGGCGGGGGCGGTGGTCCTATCGGGGTGGGAGCGGATCGCCGTTGCGGTGGTACATGAAGCAGACTCCGTCTACGCGGCCCTGATAGAAGTCCTCCTTGGACTGCCAGACTGCGGTCACGTCGGCACCGGCCAGTGATGCGGGAACGGCAGGTCCGCATTCCGCGTTCGCCTCGGCTCGCAGCTCTGCCGCGCTCGGGTAGGACGCGAGGCTGGCCAGTGAGGCGATCGTCCCGCTCTGCTCATAGGCGTGGGGGCGGTCGCAGCGGACGAACGGCTGGTCCTTCGTCGGTGGCTGGGCGAGGCAGGCCCAAAACTCAGGCGCCGGGTTGGCGCCGGTGTTGAGCAGGGAGGTCTTGATGGTCCGGGCGCTGTCGGGGTCGCTGGACGGTCGCCACTGGGCAGGGAGGTAGGCGTCGCAACGCATCCAGGTGGCGCCCTCGGCGATCTGGGCCTCGCTCGGCAGGTAGATGGCGTATTCGTTCGGAATCCAGTGGCTCTGGTCGCGGTTCAGATACTCGCCGACCGTGATGGCGCAGGTGACCGCTCGGCCCTCCGCCTCCTGCTGGGTCGGCTTGTCGACGTTGAAGGTCGCCACCGTTTCGGTGGTGTGCGGCTGACTGCAGGGCACCTCTTCGGATGCGTCACTCGAGAAGCGTTGGTCGACCGCGAGCCGCGGTGGCACGGCCCAGCAGGTGCCGCGTGGAGGTGCGGGCACGGCGCCGGCGTCACCGTTCGCGGTCTCGGTCGGATGTGGCGCCGGAGTCGGTGAGTTTCGGTTCGCCCCGCGGTCAAGAACCGCGAGCCCGGCGACGAGGGCGACGACGAGTCCGGCCGCACCCACGGCGGTTGCGATGCGGCGACGCTGTCGGGTGACGGCGATCCGCTGGTGCACCTCGCCGAGCCGCTCGAAGGTTCGGTCGTCCAGGTCCGAGGCACGCTCGGCGAGGAACCTCAGGTCCGGCCCGTTCATGACAGGTTCCCCTCATCCGAGACGGCAGCCAGGGAGGAGTCCAGCCTGAGCTTGGTCAACGCTTTGGAGCACTGGCTCTTCACCGTGCCCACCGAGCAGCCGAGCAGGGTCGCGGTCTCGGACTCGGTGCGGTCCTCGACGTAGCGGAGCACGACGGCTGCCCGCTGCCGGCGCGGCAGGCGCCCCAGCGCGGTCCACAGGTCCTGCTGCGCCGCGACCCCCTCGACCAACGCGTCCGGCGAGGTCGGAGTGTGGGCCAACGGGTCCTCGGTCGGAGTCTCGCGCACCCACCTTCGGCGCCACCACGACGTCGCTGTTGTGACCATGATCCGGCGGACGTAGGCCTCCGGGTCCTCGATCCGTCGCCAGGCGAACCATGCTTTCGTCAGGGCGGTCTGCACCAGGTCCTCCGCCAGGCCGGCGTCCTGCACCAGTAGGTAGGCCGAGCGGGTCAGTGCTTGGGAGCGTGCGACGACGAAGTCGTCGAACTCCGCCTCGTCCGCCATAGGACCACGACCCTCGGGCATTGGCGCCAGCATCCGCCGGCATCGTCACCAAGACGCGCCGAGTCAGCGAAATGGTTGCCTCATCTCATCGTCGACTCTTTTGCCGAACTTCGGCACAGGCACGGGCAACCGTTTCCGCGCGCCGATGCGTCTTGGTAGCGATGCAGCCGTTGTGGCCGCCATCACCCGCCGGGAAGCAACGATCTCCCCAAGTCACCGAGGAAGGGTGGTCGACATGGTCTTCATCCTGGTCATCGCCGGCATCATCGTGGTTGCTGCGGCTGTGTACGCGTTCTGGCCGCACGACGCCGGCGTCGTCGACACGGACGTTCGCCTGGCCAAGCGCCGCGACGTCGGACGCGGCGACTACTACCGCGGCTGACCCCAGCTCGCCGGCATTCAGCCGGCTGACGACCGGCTCAATCGCCGGTGCGCCGTACGGGCCGCCGTCATCGACGCAACCAACCGTTCAACACAGCAGCCTCGGCGCCGTGCTGCCGCACGGCTCACCCCAAGGACCAGCACGAACCCGCTCGGGCCGTCTCGTGCTGCGTCACCTGATGATCCGTCAGGCCCTACCCGCCTGAAGGCCTCACAGCGGCACCAAGGACCCGTGGTTCCTGCGAGGTCCTGGGACGCACACCCGCGCGCCCAAGCCCGGACGCGCCAGCAAAGGAACCGTCATGCCCGAAAACACCCTCATCCGCCTCGTGGTCGCCGCCCTCACTGCGTTCGCGCTCTCCCCGCTGGGAACCGCGCATGGGTCAGAGCCGTTCGGCCCCACACCCCCGCAGCCCGCCAACACTGGCCAGGGGCCGGTGTTCGACGAGGGCACCTGGACCATCGAGACGATGCTCGCAGCCCGACACGACCAGCTCACGGCAACGTGGTGGGAGAGCCTGTTCTGAACTCCGGGCCCTCGAATGAGGGGTAGTGCTTCGGAGCCAACGACTTCCCGCCGCAACTGGCGGCGGCAGGCATCAGAATCGTCGGGTGGCCACCACGCCGTTGACCGACAGCAACGCCGCGCAGCAGGTTCGCATCGCGTCCTGGAACTGTGCCGGTGCATTTCGCGAGAAGGTCGGTCGCGCGCTGGCCCTGGACGCCGACATCTACGTCATCCAAGAAGCAGAACCGCTACCCAAGTACGACGCGCTCCTTCCCGACAGCTGGGAGACCCACTACGTCGCGCGCGATGACTTCCCGAAAGGTGTGCTTGTTCTGGCACGTGAGGGGTTCACGCTGAGCCCACAGCCGGAGCCTGACGAGCCCAAGTACGCCCACGTCGTGCCGACGGCGGTCACCGGACCGACCGGCGACGGCTTTGACCTCTGGGGAGTCTGGACCCTCGATGCATCACCGAAGGAAGCGGCGTACGTCGGTCAAGCTCATCTCGCGCTCGACGACCTGGGTGCACGAATCCGCCTCGGGACTGTGATGATCGGCGACTTCAACTCGAATGCCATCTGGGACCACATGCGCGTTCGTCACCACTCACTTCTCGTCGAGCGCCTGGCCGCTCTCGGACTCTCGTCGGCCTATCACCGTTGGACCGGGGAACCCCAAGGCTCGGAGACCCAACCAACGTTCTACCTGCACCGCAGCGAGGCGAAGCCGTTCCACATCGACCACTGCTTCACCGACCTCGAGGTCATCGGCGTCGAGGTCGGCACATTCGCGGACTGGTCCGGCCTGAAGTCAACCGGCGGCGTCTCCGACCACGTCCCACTCATCGTCAGCGTACGCCTTCCGACGTCCGCTGTCGCGGGGCCGGACTGACACGCGTCGCTCCGCCGCGTATCCCCGACGAGCCTCCGGATCAGCCGAGTCGCGGGTGCCATGCTCGGACGTCCGAAGCTGAGCGACTCTCAGTGCGGTCGTACTCCCGGCCTTGCACCTTGGGCACGCTGTCAGCCTCGGTCGGCCGCAACTCGGCCGGCAGCGCCGACGTACCTCAGGACCGCCAGGACCCGACGATTCTCGTGCGGGTCCTCGTTGAGTCCGAGCTTGGTGAAGATGCGGCTGACATGGGATTCGACCGTCTTCAGGTCGACCCACAGCCCCTCGCCGATGGCGCGGTTGGACCGGCCCTCGGCCATCAGCGCGAGTACCTCCCGCTCCCGCGGTGAGAGGTGGTCGAGGAGGTCGCCGCGAGGGGTGGAACCCGACGCGCGGGCGGCCGTGCCGGATAGCAGGGAGGTTGTGGTCATCGCTGGTTCGTCGCTTCCGCGTGGAGATCGCTCATCTGTCACCAGTTCGTCGATCCGGGGGCACGAAATACGACATCTGCGGCGCCGCGCCAGCGAAATGCCACCGCACTGCGCGACTCCGCCTAGCCCGGGAAGTAGATGATGAACGGGATGAACACGGCGAGGATCATGCCGACGACGACCGCAATGGCGATGCTGACCCACATTCCGGTAGGTCCTCCGTCCTTGTAGGACGGATCCGGTTGCTCGGGTCGGCCGGGCGCTGGATACGGCTTGATCCCGGCCAGGAACGAACGCGACCGCGGCCCATCGTCGCGCTCGCCCCCCATCGGCCACCCTCTCGACTCGTTGCCGCTGAAGGTACTCCTCGAAGTGCTGGCGCAGCGTGGGTTCAGGCGTCGATGCGGCTCCTCGCGTGGAGCGTGCCTCGGCGCCGGTGTGGCGAGCTGCGGCGCGGCTCGGTCTCCATCGCCAGGTGCTTGCCATGACCCACACGACGCTTCTCCCGTTCCAACCCGACGCCATGTGGCCCGCACAGTTGGCCGCGGTGTCCTACGTGGCCCGCTACTCCGGCCACACCCACACCCTCTACGCCTACCAACTCCAGCGCTGGTTCGCGTGGTGCGAAACCAACCCCGTCAGCGACGTGCAAGAGCAATGCAGGACGTGCCCGTACCTACTCGGCGACGACCTTGGGTGGCGGGTAGGCGTCGAGCTCGGATGTGCCGGCGCTGAAGTCGTGTGTGCCGTCGGCGTTGCGGTCGGCACCGCGGATGGTTTGCCATGCTGGTTCGCTCGCGCAACGAGCGGCTGACCGGGGTGGGTTCAGGACTGGGTCGAGGACACGCTCGCCGCGCTGTGAGGGCGATGATGGTCGTGTGTCCGATCGTTGGCGGGTCCGCTTCGGCCGCGAGTTGAGGCGGCTGCAGAGCGAGTGGCGCGGAGCGCTGCTGTGGGCGTTGCGCATCACGATCGCGGCGACCGCCAGCTACGTCGTCGGCCTGCTGATCTTCCCCGGCACGCTCCCGCTGCTCGCACCGCTCACCGCGATGCTGGTCGTGCAGGTGACGCCGGTGTCGCTGCTGGCCAGCGGCCTCGACCGGGTCGTGTCGGTGGTCATCGGGGTGTCCCTGGCCGTGGGCTTCGCAGCCGTCGTTCCGCTGGAGTGGTGGAGCCTGGGCCTGCTGATCTTCGTGTCGGTGATCATCGGTCAGGTGCTCCGGCTGCGGGCCAACCTCATGGAGGTCGCGATCAGCGGCATGCTCGTGCTCGGCGTCGGAGCCCTGGGGGCGACGGCGGCCGCCGGCCAGCGGATCGCGGAGACCCTGGTCGGGGCAGGGGTCGGCATCGTGGTGAACCTGGTCTTCCCGCCCCGCATCCCGACGGCGGACGCGGGCCGTGCGATCGAGGGGCTTGCGGACGCCGTGAGCGATCTGCTCGGCCGGTCCGCGCAGGCGCTCGAGCAGCTCACCCGCGACCCGCCGTCGGTGTCGGCGGCTGCGCCCGGGTGGCTCGGGGAGGCGCGCAGCATCACCCACCACGACGTCCCTCGGGTCGGAGCGAGCCTGGAGCAGGCGGAGCAGGGGCGGCGCCTCAACGTCCGGGCGGTGGCCACCTCCGACGTGGGTCCGGGGCTCCGGCACGGGCTCGAGGCGCTTGAGCACACCGCGCTCGCGGTGCGGTCGATGTTCCGGGCCCTCACTGACGCCACGTACGACGCCGATTGGCTCCACCAGGACGGCGCCGAGGACGTGCTACGCGGGCTGGTCCAGGTGTTTCGCGAGCTGGCCGCCGCGATCGACACCTTTGGCGAGCTGGTCCGGCTGGAGGCCGCGCCCGCCCGACAGGTGGGTGCCGTCGACTTCCGAGCGCTCCATCGCTCGATTCTGTCGCTACGCGAGGCCCGGGGTCGGCTCGAGGACTTTGCGACCTTCGGTGACGATCCCCAGCTGACCGAGCTGAATGCTGCGGTCCTGTCGACCGTCCTGCGCGTGCAGCGCGAGCTGGACCTGGAGCAGCGCGTGCGGCGTCAGCTCCAGCTACGGCCCCGGCGCCGCACGCGGCCACCACTGAGCCCGTCGACCCGACCGCGGCCGCCGGTCGACCGTGACGTCAGCCCGGACGACGTCACGCAGCGGTTGCCGCGGATCCGCGGGACTGACGAGGGTTGAAACACGGCCTGGAGCACATCAGCCTGCGTCCTTTCGCCGCCTGTCGGCGCGAGCTCGACACGCTTCTGGTCAGAGTTGTTGTGCCAGGCCGACGACGTGGCCTTGCGGGTCTGCGATGAGCGCGAACCAGACCCCCGGGACCTCGACCGGAGCCTGCACAACGTGTCCGCCGAGCAGGGTCGCGCTCTGGATGGTGTCGGCGATGTCGTCGACGCCGATGAAGAACGTGACCAGATCCGTATCGCCCTGGAGGGGGCTGATCGCGGTGTACAGCGCATCCGGCGCCCCCGTGTCGACGAACGTGTAGCCGGGAAACGCGCCCTCACTGGGGTAGGTCCAGCCGAACAGTTCGCCGAAGAACGCCCGAGTGGCGTCCGGGTCGCTGGAGCGGATCTCGGCATGGACGACGGGATGACTCATGGGAAGCCTCCTAGCTCGCGTCCGCCCGACGGGCGGGCTCTCACCCTGATGACGTGCGGGCTCCTGCCGAATCGACTCCCTCTCCTGAAACCGACCAGGTCGATTGAGCGCGGTCGAGCCAGTCCGCACCTGTCACCCGAGGAGGTCGGCCGCATCCGCTGATGCGAACGTCCCGCGACCGGCGTCACCGCCCCGCCTGTCGGCGCACTCGTCAGCGGGCGGCGTGGGATCAGCGAGCAATGTCGGCGGTAGGTGGCACGGTTCGGGCATGTCCATCACCGCTGACGAGCTTCATCCCTACTTCCTCTCGGCCTGGGGCGCGGACACCTGCTATCCCGACAGTCGCGACGAGTGGACTCCGGAGAACCCATCGCGCGACCAGTGCGGGATGACGGCACTGGTCGTGCAGGACGTCCTGGGCGGTGACCTCATCCTCGCCGAGGTCCACGTCGACGGCGTCAAGGTCGGCTATCACTACTGGAATCGGCTGTCGGACGGTTCCGAGGTGGATCTCACCAGGAACCAGTTCCGGCCAGAGGAGGAAGTCGTGGGTGGCGACGTGGTCGTTCGACCGCCTGACGCTCCGCGCCGGCACCGCGAGCAATACGAACTGCTGCGCGCACGAGTGTTCGACGCGCTCACCGCCGACGGACGCGCCTGATCCGTCACGCCGCCGCGCGGTTGCCGGACCTGCGCCACACCGCCGCGAGGCGGATGCACAGTCGCGCTGAGGCCTGCCTGGGTCAGGTTGGCTGTCTCCGGAGGTGCGCAGCCAGTTGGGCTGCCAGCTCCACCGACGCTTCGATCTCTTCGCGCCGGATAGAGACGCTCTCGACGTTGAGGCCGAACGGCACCTCGAGCCGTCGGCAGAAGTCGATGAGTTCCACTGCTGTCGCAGCAGCCTGCTCCAACGAGGCCGCAAGGGGGTTGGTCGCGTGCCGGAGGTCGTTCTCGATCCACCGCGGGACGTCGACGCCGAGCCAGCGCAGGAACTCCAGGGTCTTCATGGAGCCACAGACGGAGAACGTGAACACGAGCGGCACCGGAGCCAGACCTCGCAACTCGCATTCGTAGCGATAGTCCGAAACGAGGTTCTTCGCCGCGTTGAGGTCGTAGACGACCTGGGTCACGAAGAATCGGCAGCCCGCTTCCTGCTTCGCGATGAGCCGCAGGTGCTCATTCTCACGGCGACTGTGGCGTTCAGGGATCGCGACTCCGCCGAGGAGCAGGTCCGGGTTGAGCTCGGCGCACATCGCCTGCGCGTCAGCGAGCGAGACATCGGGAGATGCGTCGCTCGATGCGGCGCCGACCATCACCGACAAGGTGCGCCGGGGATCCTGCTCGGCGATCCAGGAGCGTAGGTGCTCGCCGCGGTACTTGCCAACGGCGCGGTAGACGATCACTGGGGTGCGCCACTGCTGCAGATAGCCCGTTCGGTACTCAGCGGGGTCGACCGTGGGGCTGAACGGGAACGGACGTTCTGCCGGGTTACGGGAGCTCTCGTCGTCGATGTCGTAGAGGACCAGGCCATCGAGATCGAGGTGCTCGAGTCGTTCGACGGTTGCGCGTGCAATCTCCGGCAACCGGTCCGCCGGCGTCGACTTCCTGGGCGGCGTGACCGCGAAGAGGACGAAGTCCCCTTCGCCGGAGCTGAGACGAGCAGCGATGTCCACGACGCGACGGTAGTGGGTCACCAGATTCGGTCGTCGCACGGTCGCGTGACCTCGGGGAACCATACGGATCGGGTCTGGCTCGATGGGCTGGCGGTGGTCGGCGCCGGCGACAGCCAGTGGACGACTACCCGGAGTTCGACTCGCGGGCAGCCTCGGCGACCGCCGGGAGGAGGGCGTCCGCGATGACGGCGTAGCCGGCGCTGGACGGATGGAAGCTGTCCTCGGAGAAGAGCGACCCGTCCTGGGCGAACGCACTCGAGGTGCGGTGGTCGGGGTCCGCCAGCCGGGCGCCCTCGGCCCGGACGGCCGCGACCTGCTGCTCGCGGAAGGAGCGGGACGCAGCCCGGACCGCGTCGCGCAGGTGGACCGGCACGTGCGGCACCGCGCTGAGATCGGGGGCAGGCGCCACGACCACCTCGGCGCCGCTGGCGCGGAGGCGGCGTACGGCGTCCGCCAGCGCCCGGACGGCCGACTCCACCGGCTCGCGATGCGCGAGGTCGTTGGCGCCGATCACCACCACGGCGAGGGTGGCGCGCCACGCCAGCGCGGAGCCGACCTGCTCGGCCAGCTCGGCGCTTCGCGCTCCCCGTACGGCGAACACGCGCGCCTCCACTCTGAAGCCCTGCTCCTCCAGCCCGGCCGCCAGCCGAGGAGCCAATCGATCATCGACGTGGGCCGCTCCCTGCCCCCACGCGATCGAGTCCCCGAGCAGCGCCAGTCGCGTGTTCATCTCACCAGCACACCAGGCGCCCCCAAGGAGCGCCCTCCGCCAACGGGGCCAGGCCATGTGGTCACGCCCGCAGGCGCATCCCGAGGCATTGCTGCCCTCGTGGATCACGAGTGATGCCGGAAGAAGACGCCGACGTCCTTCCGCACGCCATGCGTCCCACGAACCGGCTCCGATGATCACTCGCGCATGAGATGAACGTCGCGGCCTCACCGGTGATGACCACCGGTCGCCGGCGCCGTCGTCAATCGGTGCTGCCGCCCGAGCGAATAGTCTCGTGCGGTGGAGATGCGGGCGATGCTCACGACCGCTGTGGCAGCGGTCCTCCTCGCCGGGTGCAGCGGGGGCCAAGGCAGCGGGGGTCCGCCGCGGAGCCCTGAGCCCAGTGTCATCGCGTCCAGCGCCTCGCCCAGCACCAGCAGGCCCGTGTCAGGGTCGGACTGGCCGACGTACCACCACGACAACGCGCGGACCGGAGTCGCGAGTGGCATGGCTCCGGTGGGGACTCTCGTCAAGGCGTGGGAGGCCCGGCTGGACGGCGCCGTGTACGGCCAACCCCTGGTCATCGGTGACGTCGTCTTCGCCGCGACCGAGGGTGACACGATCTATGCCCTGGAGGCATCCACCGGCAAGGTGGTGTGGTCGGTTCACGTCGGGACGCCGATGCCGGGGTCGGGACTGCCGTGCGGCAACATCGACCCGCTGGGCATCACGAGCACGATGGCGTACGACGACCAGACCAACCAGGTCTTCGCTCTCGCCGAGCTGAGCGGGGCCAATCATGTGCTGCTCGGTCTCGACGCATCCACGGGAGCCATCAGACTCCGGCGCCCGGTCGAGCCGCCGAAGGGCGAGCGGGCCGCGCAGCAACAGCGCTCGGCGTTGACGGTGCTCGACGGCCGTGTCTACATCGCTTACGGCGGCCTGTTCGGCGACTGCGGCGACTACGTCGGCTCCGTCGTCTCCGCCCCCACGATCGGCGACGGACCGTTGGCCGAGTACGTGATCCCGACCGCTCGCGAGGGCGGGATCTGGGCGCCGGGTGGCGGAGCAGTCGCCGGTGACCGGCTGTACTACGCGGTGGGCAATGGCGAGTCGATGACGGACTTCGACGGGAGCGACTCAGTGATCGCGCTGCGGCCCGACCTCACACTCGCCGACCGGTTCGCCCCCACGACATGGGCCGACGACAACGCCGCAGACCTCGACCTCGGCTCGATGACGCCGGCCCTCGTCGGTCCGTGGGTCTACGCCGGGGGTAAGCGCGGTGTCGGATACGTGCTGCGCGCTGACCATCTCGGCGGGATCGGTGGCGAGGTGTCGCAGGAGCGGGTGTGCCCGGCGTTCGGCGGCGACGCGGTCAGCGGCGATACCGTCTTCGTCTCGTGCGCCGACGGGCCCCGTGCGATCACGATCGACGGCGCTGGTCAGATCCACTCACGCTGGCACGCCGCCGTCCACGCGTCCGGCTCCCCCGTCCTCGGCGGTGGCCAGGTCTGGGTGATCGACAACGACGGCGGCACGCTCTACACCCTCGACCCCGACAGCGGCGACGTGCGACAGCAGATACACATCGGCACGGCACCACACTTCGCATCGCCCACCCTGGCTCACGACCGCGCCTACGTCGGCACGTTGTCCGGCGTGGTGGCGATCGGCGGGGCCTGAGCCGGCGGCCGGAGCCTCGGCCTCGGGTCCCCCCGAGCTTCCACGAGCCTCAGCGAGCTTCCACGAGGTTGCGTCACGTCGCCGTGTTCACGCAACACCGTCCGGGCAGCGGCATGAGCGCCGCACGGAAGCGGAGCGGCCAGTCGGTCCGATTCCTCACGTCAAGCCGACGCGTGCAACCGTCAGCGGCACTCGTTCCAGGCCCAGCGCCGCGCGCTTCCCCACCGCCTCCCGAAGCATGCTCGTGGCGTGCCTTCGCGCCCGGTCCGCGACGAACCCGTCGAAGTCCCTGCCGGCGTCAGCGAGCCAGTCGGGGCTGGACCCGCGATGCACCATGTCCGCCTGCTCACCCACCAAGTACGAGGTCTTCACCCGGCTGGTCGGTGCTGTCAGTGGATGAAGCGCCGCCGTCACTCCGACGCGGCTCACGACGCCCGAAGGAAACGGTCCGCCTCGAACCTGAGGGAGTCAGCCGCCGCACGATGGCCCACGACAGAGAGCGGCGGCGAATCCCAGTAGGGAACTGCCGCGGCTTCCATGTGTGCGATCTCGTCCTCGCGCCGAGCCAGTTCGAGCAGGATCTGGCGCAGCCGGATGTTGATCGTGCCCTCGTCCGAGTCGTGGTTGCTGTTCATCTGAGTCACCTGGCTGAGTTGTGAATGGGTTCGTCCCTTGTTCGTCAACGATGTCGCTCCGGCTTGGTGTTGTCGGCGTGGGCAGCCGCAATCCGTACCCTCTGGAGTCAGGTGCTGGCTCTACCGGGCCGGTGTGGGTAGCCCAACCTGACTGCCGGAAACGGCAGGGTCAGACCTGCGTCATATCGCCGGCTGTCGGCGCGGGCTCGAAACGCACTCTCACGGTCGACGAGCGTGCACGCTTGCGAGCCGACTCGCGATGTCGCGAGGGCCTACGGTGGGCACATGCAGACCACGTCCTTGACTCGACTTGCAGATCAACAGATCGAGGCTGCTCGCTCGGCGGGGTCAGGGCGATCAGCGGTCACGGTCTACGGCGGCCACGAGCACGACCTGCGGCAGACCTTGATCGCGCTGACGGCGGGAACCGTCCTCGGCGAGCACGAGTCGCCGGGTGAGGCGACGCTTCAGGTCCTCATGGGGCACGTCCTACTCCGTGCCGAGGGCGAAGAGTGGGAGGCCGTGGCCGGAGAGCACATGGTGATTCCGCCGCAGCGTCACGACCTCGCCGCCGTTTCGGATTCGGTTGTGTTCCTCACGGTCGCAACCCGGGCCTGAGCGGGGCGTGGGCCGGAGTGCGTCCGACCTCCGCTAAGGCCGCGCGCTCCTTGCGGTCACCATCCCGAAGGTGGCGCCGTCCACGAGGCCCCCGAGCTGGGCCGTGTGGCGCGGGCGATCCAGTTCCTCCTGCGACGGCGATCCTCTGCACCGCAGAATCACTGCGCCTCTGAGATCACGCGATGCCAGCCGCCGCTTCGTACCGACCCACGGTCGCCTTGCTAAGGCGGACGAGGTCGTCGACGGTCGAGCCTTCGGCGAGTCCGACGGTGGACGACAGGGACGCCACCAAGCTCGAGCCGGTGCGCACCATGAGCATGCTCACGTCCACAGCGAACCCTGCGGACTTGGTGGTCGCCTGCACCGCAATGGTGTCCTCGTCGCTACGGGGCGCGGACAACGGCGCGACGGTGTAGGTGTCGCCGTTGGCGGTGAAGGTGGTGCACGCGTCGATGGCATCGCCCAACGCCTGGATCTGCTCGACTGCGACCGCAGGTGAATCGAACTGGCTGATACCGAAGGAGTATCGGGTCGCCGAGAATCCCACCTGGGCGACGTAGCCCACCTTCGCCTCCGCGTTGCGGCGGTCGGGATGGTCGACGTCCGCGCCGCACAGGAAGCTCGCGTAGTCCCTGCCGGACTGGCTCTCCTGCGTCCGGGAGAAGATCGCAGACATGTCACCCGACGTCGGAAGCGTGTCCTCCAACTGAGTCCCGGTCAGCTGCTGCGGCTGGCGCACGACAGCCTCGGAGCCAGCCGAATCACGAGATGTCGACGGCCCGGTCGAGGCGGCGGAGGAGTCCTTGGTGCTATGGCTGCTGCAGGCGAACAGCGCCGGGAGAGCAAGCGCGAGAAGGGCCGTGCGGAACACCTTTTCACGGTACTGCGCTCCGGATCCGAGGCGACTGCGCTGCACCGGGAAGGATCGCTTCTACGGTGCCGATCGAATCGGCGAGCGGCCGCCTCTGCAGGTCTCGCCGACGCACCCCCCGCGAGGTGCGCGACTTCGCTGCGACAAGCGGGGGGTACAAACTCGGTCACCCCGTGAAATGGGTCAGAGGCCGCCCCGGATCTCTCCGAAAACGGCCTCTGACCTGGTGTTTTACCTGTCGGGCTGACAGGATTTGAACCTGCGACCCCTTGACCCCCAGTCAAGTGCGCTACCAAACTGCGCCACAGCCCGAAGCCTCCCTGAGGAGGCGGCTGGAACACTATCGCAGATGCCCGC
This sequence comes from Nocardioides panacihumi, assembly GCF_039530925.1. Lineage (NCBI taxonomy): Bacteria > Bacillati > Actinomycetota > Actinomycetes > Propionibacteriales > Nocardioidaceae > Nocardioides > Nocardioides panacihumi. Next base: position 345,888 of record NZ_BAAAPB010000005.1, read on the forward strand.
GGCACCCGGAATCGGGGTCAGGCGGAGACGACTTCGCCGTCCATGCTCGGGTCGACGCCGATCAGACGGTCGCGCAGGTCGACGAGCGCGACGATCTCGGTGAGGAACCGGTCCGTGCTCTCCCCCACGCGTACGTCGTCGAAGTAGTGGTGACGCATCGCCGCGCGCGAGATCCGGTGCTCGTCGTGGTCGAGCCGGTCGGCGAGCAGCTCGGTGAGCCCGGCGAGGTTGGACCCGTCGATGACGTCCGCGCAGCGACTCACCGGCACCTCCTGCCGCAGCCGCTCGCCGTCGTGGTGGCGGTCGGTGATGAAGATCGGCTTCTCGGTGCGCAGGTAGAGCCAGTCGAGCCCGACCGAGGACACGTCGGTGACCATCGCGTCGCAGCCGGGCATGACCGCGAGGATGTCGCCCTCGGTGACGGCGACATGGCCGGCGCCGGGGTCGCGGCGGGCCGCGTCGGCGACCATGGCCAGCACCAGGTGGTGGTTCTCCCGGATGGCAGGCGTCTCGCTGGTCGTGACCTTCGGGTGCGGCTTGTAGACCAGCCGCACGTTCGGGACGCCCAGGATCGAGTGCACGATGGCCGGCCCGAAGACGTCGACCGACGTGTAGTCGTTGTACTCCGCGTCGCCCTCCCAGGTCGGCGCGTAGAGGACGGTGCGGCGCTCGCTCTCCGGCAGGGTCGGCTCGGGGCGCAGGTCCAGCTGCGGCCGGCCGATGCGGATCAGCTTGGACTCGTCCAGCTCCATCAGCCCCGCGAGGTGCCGCTGCACCGCGGCCTCGCCGGCCACGAACACCCGGTCGTAGGCCTTGGCGTTGTTGCTGACCATGCTCTGCTTGTCGCTCTCACCGTGGTTGATGTGCACGTGGAGCAGGCGTCCGTTGAGCAGCGACTGGAAGTTGCGCATCCCGTTGTTGCAGTAGACGGCGACCTTCGGGTCGAGCTGGTCGTAGAGCTCCACGAGCTCGGCGAAGTCCGGTGCGAGGAGCACCGGCAGACTCGTGTGCTGCTCCGCGACGACACCCGTCTCGGGGTCGCGGAGGACGATGGCGACGGTATGGACCTGATCGAGGCGCTCGAGCACCGGCAGCCACTGCAGCAGCTGGTAGATACGGGTCGGGTCGTCTCCGAAGTAGGCGATCACGTCGGGCTTCAGCACGAGCGAATTGTAGGTCCCGAAAGCCTCTGGAATGTCATCGGCACGACCACGGATCACTCGGCCCGTACGGCGTTGCCGAACCCGCTTCCCTTGGCCCTGTAGAGCGCCGCGTCGGCCCTCGCCAGCGACACCTCCAACCCGGCCGCGCAGTCGATCTCGGCGATGCCGAAGCTGACCGTGGGCAGCGGGTGGTCGCCGCGTCGGGCGCCCGCCGCCAGGCGCCGACCGATGGACGACACGGTCTGCTCGGGCTGACGGCTCTCGCGGTGCGGGAGCAGCAGCACGAACTCGTCGCCGCCCAGACGGGCCGCCACCTCGCCGTCGCGCAGCTCGGCCCGGCAGGCCGTCCCGAAGGCGGCGAGCGCGTCGTCGCCACTGGCGTGGCCGTAGTGGTCGTTGAGCAGCTTGAAGTCGTCGAAGTCGGCCATCACGACGTAGCCGGGCGAGGGCTGGTGCCGCGACCGGCGTACGAACTCCTCGGCGCGCGCCTCGAACGCCCCTCGGTTGAGCAGCCCGGTCAGCGCGTCCTGCGTCGCGGCGACGCGCAGCTCGTGGGTCAGCTGCGACTGGCTGAGAGCCGACATGTTGTAGGTGACGACGACGAGGAGCAGCAGCAGCAGCAAGGTCGTGGACTGGGGGCCGACGGTCTCGGTGAAGAGGCGGGAGTCCGGCCCGACCACGAGGAACAGCGTCCACCGGAGGAAGTAGAAGAAGGTCACGAGGCCTGAGCACACCGTCATCGACAGGACCGCGACGTCGTACGCGTGTCCCGCGCTCTCGCTCTCCGAGCGCGCCCGCCAGATCAGCCACAGCTGACGCGTGCCGAGCAGGTAGTAGCACCACATGGCGCCGAGGAACGCCGGGCCGCCCGCCCACACGTTGTGGGCGGGGTCGTCGAGCAGCGAGACGACGAGGACGCCCACCGCCGGAGCGAACAGCGCGAGCCGCGGCGGCTGCCACAGGCGCAGCGAGCTCGCCGCGGCGAAGATGCACGCCGACCCGGCCACGCCGAACATGTTGCCCAGGGGGTTCGCCACCGCCTGGACGGGAGTGCCGTTCAGCAGGAACAACACCGCGCTGAGCAGGTACATCAACAGCGACAGGACCCACCACCCACTGAAGGCGGAGCGGGTCCCGCGGTAGGTGCCGACGTAGAACAGCACCAGCACGCAGAAGGCGATCAGACTGAACGCTATCCGCAGCGTGACGGTGTCCAGCACCGCGCCAGGCTACCTCTTGCGCTTCTCGCGCACGCGCTGTTGGAGGACGATCGGCGTGCCGACGAAGCCGAACTCCTCCCGCAGACGCCGCTCGATGAAGCGCTCGTACGACGCGTCGAGCCTGCCCGACGTGAAGAGGATGAAGGTCGGCGGCGACGTGCTGGGCTGCGTCCCGAACAGGATCTTGGGCTGCTTGCCGCTGCGCACCGGGTGCGGGTGCTCCGACACGAGCCGGCCGAGGAACGTGTTGAGCGCCCCGGTCCCGATCCGGGTCTCCCAGCCCTCGATGGCCTTGTCCAGCGCCGGCACGAGCCGGTCGATGTGCCAGCCGGTCCGCGCCGTGATGTTGATCCGCGGCGCCCACTGGACCTGCACCAGCTCGCGCTCGATCTCGCGCTCGAGGTAGTAGCGGCGCTCCTCGTCGACGAGGTCCCACTTGTTGAACGCGATGACGAGCGCGCGGCCGGCCTCGCGGACCGTCTGCAGGATGCGCACGTCCTGCTCGGCGATGCTCTGCTCGGCGTCGAGGACGAGGACGGCGACCTCGGCGCGGTCGATGGCGGTCGAGGTCCGCAGGGAGGCGTAGTACTCGTGGCCCGACGCCTCCTTGACCCGCTTGCGGATGCCTGCGGTGTCGATGAAGCGCCAGGTGCGGCCGCCGAGCTCGATGAGCTCGTCGACGGGGTCGACGGTCGTGCCGGCGACGTTGTCCACCACGACCCGCTCCTCGCGGGCGAGCTTGTTGAGCAGCGAGGACTTGCCGACGTTCGGCCGCCCGACGATCGCGATGCGACGCGGACCGCCGACCTCGACCCCCTCGGGGAGCGGCGGCGGCTCGGGCAGCGCGGCGAGTACGGCGTCCAGCATGTCGCCGGAGCCGCGACCGTGCAGCGCGGAGACCGGGAACGGCTCTCCCAGACCCAGGTTCCAGAGGGCTGCGGCCTCGCCCTCGGTGCGGAGGTCGTCGACCTTGTTCGCGGCGAGGACGACGGGCTTGCCCGAGCGGCGCAGCACCTTGACGACGGCCTCGTCAGCATCGGTGATGCCGACGGTCGCGTCGACGACGAACAGCACGGCGTCGGCGAGGCTGACGGCCATCTCCGCCTGCGCGGCGATCCGCTCGGCGAGCCCACGGGCGTCGGGGTCCCAGCCGCCGGTGTCGACGACCGTGAAGGCGCGCCCGCTCCAGTCGGCGTCGTAGGACACGCGGTCGCGGGTGACCCCCGGACGGTCCTCGACGACGGCCTCGCGGCGGCCGATGATGCGGTTGACGAGGGTCGACTTCCCGACGTTGGGACGGCCGACGACGGCGAGCACGGGGACGGGCCCTGTCGGACGGTCGTCGCCCTCGTCGCCGATCCAGTCGACCGGATCGGCGTCGGTCCCCAGCGGGACGGCGTCGTACTCAGTCATGGTGCTCCTCTGTGCGGGACCGAGCGGTGTGCTCGTCGTTGATGGCGGTCGCCGGGTCTGGCTCCCGCTCGGTGGCGGGCATCGGGCCGGGCAGCTCGAGCCCCGTCGCGACGCGCACCGCATCGACGTGGTCGCGCAGTCGCCCTTGGAGCAACCGCGAAAGGGCCTCCACTTGTTCCCGGGTGCGGGGCCAGGGCTGGCACTCGACCGGGACGGGGGCTCCCACGACGACGTCGATGCGGCTGCCGGCGGGTGGGCGCGAGTCGAGAGCGCCGCCCGGGAGGCGGGTGCCGAAGAGGGCCACGGGCACCACCGGTGCGCCCGACGCGAGCGCGAGGTAGGCGGCACCGCGATGGAAGCGCCGCACCTCGCCGTCGCCGCGATTGCCTTCCGGGAAGATGCCCACCGCGTTGCCTGCGCGAAGCACCCGCAGCGCCGCCTTCACGGCCCTGGGGTCCGGATGGAAGCGGTCGATCGGGATCTGGCCGGCCTGCGCCAGGAAAGTGCCGGTCCGGCCGGTGAACATGTCGTCCTTGGTCCACGCGTGCACGGGACGCGGCAGGACGATCCCGAGGAGCGGGCCGTCGAGCCAGCCGATGTGGTTGGCGGCCACGACGACCGGGCCGCGGCGCGGCAGGTGCTCCGCGCCGGTCACGCGGACGTCGTACTGCCTGGAGAGACGGCGGCGGGCGAGCGAGCGCAGCAGCGGGTTGTGCAACAGGTAGCGAGGCGGGTGACGTACGCCGTCGGTGCGCGGCAGGTCGCGCCCGTCGGGACGGGCGTTCACGGGCTGCTCCTGGGCGGCGTCACGCTCGCGCCCGCTCCGAGACGCGCTCGGCGAGCGCGACGATCTGGTCGATGACCTCGTCGAGGCTGTACGGCGTGGTGTCGACGTGCACGGCGCCGTCGGGCACGGCCAGGCCGCCCCGCGTCGAGTCGATGTGGTCGCGGGTCTCCAGCGAGGCACGTACGGCGTCGGCGTCGGTCCCACCCTCCTCCAGCGCCCGGCGGGCGGCGCGTGCGGCGGGGTCGGCGGTGACATAGAGCTTGAGGTCGGCGTCCGGCCACACGGCCGTGCCGATGTCGCGCCCCTCGACCACGATCCCGGCGCCGTCGAGCGCGTCCTCGATGACCGCGCGCTGCAGGGCGATCAGGCGCGCGCGGACCGCGGGGACCGTCGCGACGGGCGAGACGTGGGCGTTCACGACGTCGCTGCGGATCTCCTCGGAGACGTCGTCGCCGTCGAGCATGATCGACGGGGCGAGCGGGTCCGTGCCCGAGACGATGACGGGCTCACCGACGCGGGCCGCGACAGCGGACGCGTCGTGGACGTCCACGGCGTGGGCGAGCATCCACCACGTCATGGCGCGATACATCGCACCGGTGTCGAGATACCTCAGCCCGAGGCGGTCGGCCACGCCACGCGACGTGCTCGACTTGCCGGAGCCGGAGGTGCCGTCGACGGCGATGACGAGGCCGGAGAAGGTGCTGCTCACGGACCCCCACACTACCGGTGGGTCACCCACCCGCGTGATTCCAGAGAGCTGAGCAGGTGCTCGGCCCGGGTCTCGTCGACGACGAGCTCGACCAGACCGACCGGACGTCCGGGGTCGTGGTCGATGTGGACGTCCTCGATGTTGACGTCGCTCTCCCCCGCGTCGGCGAAGAGACGCGCGAGCTCCCCCGGGTGGTCGGGCACTGAGACGAAGACCGAACGCGTCGGCCGGACCGGGCCGCCGTGCTTGCCCGGGATGGCGAGGGTGCCGGCCACGCCCTGGGCGAGCAGCCCCTCGAGACCCTGCCGGTCGCCGCGGGTGATGGCTGCGATCAGCTTGTCGAGGTCGGCCTTCACCTCGACCAGCAGCTCCCCCACCGCGGCCGCGTTGCCCGACACGATCTGGCCGTAGAGGGTCGGGCTGCCCGCGGCGACCCGCGTGACGTCGCGCACGCCCTGCCCGGACAGCGCCAGGTGGTCGGTCGGGGCGTCGGCGAGCCGAGCCGCGACGAGCGCTGCCAGGAGGTGTGGCATGTGCGAGATGCGGGCGACGGCGCGGTCGTGCTCCGCGGGGCTGAGCCGGACCGCCACGGCGCCGCACAGCTGCGCGAGCTCCTCGACCAGGTGCACGGCCGTGGCGTCGGAGTCCGGGTGTGGCGTGACCGCCCACGGGCGGCCGTCGAAGAGGGCGGCCGACGCGGCCAGCGGGCCGGAGCGCTCGCTGCCGGCCATCGGGTGGCTGCCGACGTACCTGCTGACCTCGGGATTGCCGACGAGAGCGCCGAGCGGCGCCGTCTTCACGCTGCCGACGTCGGTCACCGCGGCGCCGCCGATGTCCTTCGTCCGCTCCAGCGCATCGGCGATCACCGGACCGAGCAGGTCGGGCGGCACGGCGACGACCACGAGCTGCGGCCGGTCGTCGTCCGTCCGCGCGCGTCCGGCACCGAGCCCCGACGCGGTGCGCACGTGCTCGCGCGAGACGTCCGAGAGCAGCACCTCGACGCCCGCCCGCCGCAGCGCCAGCGCGATCGACGTGCCGAGCAGCCCGGTGCCGACGATCTCGACCGGGCCGGTGAGGCGCGGGGTCTCACTCATCGGTGCGCACCTTCGTCAGGTCCCGGCGCAGGTGGGCAGCGCCGTGGAGGTAGACGTGGGTGATCTCCGCGCGGGACAGGTCGGTCTCGACGTGCGCCATCAGGCGTACGACGCGAGGCATCCCGCCCACGATCTCCAGTTCGCGGGCGCACATCAGGGGGACGTCGGTGAAGCCCAGCTGCCGAGCCGCGAAGGCCGGGAACGCCGAGTGCAGGTCGCCGGTCGCGGTGAAGATGATCGAGATGAAGTCGTCGACGCCGAGCCCGTTGGCCTCGAGCACGTCGGTCACCAGCTCCGCCACGCGGTCATACATGTGCTGCTCGTCGTCGACGTCGAGCTGGGTCGCGCCTCGGACGGCCCTGACTGCCACGTGTTCTCCTTGGTCGGGTGGGTGCGGCGAGAAGATTACCGACCCCCGCGGGTCACATCTGGGTCGCGTCCAGGAGCTCGCCGAGCTCGTCCGCGGTCAGATCGCGCATCTCGCCGGACTTGAGCCGCCCGAGCGTGACAGGCCCGATCCGGGTGCGGGTGAGCCGCGTCACCGGGTGATCGACCTCGTCGAGCAGGCGCCTGACGATGCGGTTGCGGCCCTCGTGGATGACGAGCTCGACGATCGACTTCGCCGGCGACGCCTCGACGATCCGCGCCTTCGAGACGGTCACCGGGCCGTCCTCGAGCGTGACACCTGCGAGGAGCTGCTTGACGACGCGCGGGAAGAGCTGGCCGGTCACCTCGGCGACGTACGTCTTGTCGACCTCGTACGACGGGTGCGCGAGCCGGTGCGCGAAGTCGCCGTCGTTGGTGAGGATGATCAGGCCCGACGTGTCGGTGTCGAGGCGCCCGACGTGGAACAGCCGCTCGGGCCGGTCCTCGACGAGGTCCTGGAGCGTCGTGCGGCCCTCGGGGTCGGACATCGTCGAGACGACACCGCGGGGCTTGTTGAGCGCGAGGTAGACCTTCTCCGAGATCGGCGGGAGGCGCTTCCCGGCGACCCGGATGACGTCGCTCGCGGGATCGACCTTGGTGCCGAGGCGAGTGACCACCTCGCCGTTGACCTCGACCTGTCCGTCGAGCATGAGTTCCTCGCTGCGGCGGCGGGAGGCGACGCCGGCGAGCGCCAGCAGCTTCTGCAACCGGATCAGGCCCTCGTCGTCGAGCGGCAGGTCACTCATGGGTCTCCTCCTCGGCCGGTGCGGCGGGCCCGGGGGCCGGGGCCGCCATCTCGCTCAGCTCGTCCTCGAGCTCGTCCATCCCGGGCAGGTAGGGCGCCAGCTCGGGCAACTCGTCGAGGCTGGTGACGCCGATGCGCTCGAGGAAGTAGCCGGTCGTGCGGTAGAGGTTCGCGCCCGTCTCGTGGTCCTGGCCGGCCTCCTCGACGAGACCGCGGCTGAGCAGCGTGCGCATGACGCCGTCGACGTTGACCCCTCGGATGGCAGAGACCCGGGCTCGCGACACCGGCTGCTTGTACGCCACCACGGCCAGCGTCTCGAGCGCCGCCTGGGTCAGCCGGGACTGCTGTCCCTCCAGGACGAAGCCCTCGACCACGACGGCGTACTCCTCGCGGGTGTAGAAGCGCCATCCGCCGGCGACGTTGCGCAGATCGAAGCCGCGGCCCTGCTCGGAGTACTCCGCGGCGAGCGCCTCGAGGGCCGCCTGGACCTCGTCGGTCGGGTAGCCGACGGCCGTCGCGAGCGTCGCCACGTCGAGCGGCTGGTCGGCGACCATCAGCACCGCCTCGAGGCTCGGCCGCAGGTCGGCGAGGGGGACGGCGAGCGTCTCCTCGGTCTCCGGCTCAGTCATCGGTGCTCTCCTCCTGGATCGCGGGGCTCTGGTCGGGCTCGGGTGGTGGGGCCCCGTCGAACTCGTCCCGGATGAGCTCGTCGACGTCGGCGTCGTCGTCGCCCGTCCAGCGCACGGTCAGCTCGCCGAGCGCCGTGACCTGGTCGAACGCGACCGCACCCTCGCGGAAGAGCTCGAGCAGCGACAGGAAGCGCGCGACCGTGGTCATGGTGTCGGGCGAGTCGCCGCACAGCGCCCGGAACGTCAGCATCCCACTGCGCCGCAGGCGGTCGACGACGATCACCGCTTGCTCGCGCACACTCACCTTCGGAGCGTGGATGTGCTGCAGGCTCAGCTCGGGCGGGCCCGGCTTGGGCTCCATCGCCCGCGCGGCGAGCTGGGCGAACTGCTGCAGGCCGATGCCGATCAGCACCTCCGGCAGCAGCGTGGCGAACCGCTCCTCGAGCCCGACCGCACGCGGGTGCCGGGTCGACTCCTCGGCGAGCCGCCGCTCGAGGACCCCCGCGATCTGCTTGAAGGCCTTGTACTGCAGGAGCCGCGCGAAGAGCAGGTCACGCGCCTCGAGGAGGGCGAGGTCCTCCTCGTCCTCGACGTCGCCGGACGGGAGCAGCCGCGCCGCCTTCAGGTCGAGCAGCGTCGCGGCGACCAGCAGGAACGACGACGTCTGCTCGAGGTCCCACTCCTTGCCCCTGGCCTTGACGTGGGCGATGAACTCGTCGGTGACCTTCGCCAGCGCGACCTCGGTGATGTCGAGCTTGTGCTTCGAGATCAGGCTGAGCAGCAGGTCGAACGGTCCCTCGAAGTTGTCGAGCCGGACCTCGAAGCCGCGCTCGCCCGCCGCCTCGGTCTCGACGGGCATCAGCTGTGGCGCAGACGCTTGACCAGGGCGCTGTCGTCGCCGTTGGTCTCCAGGTCGGCCAGCACGAGCGCCACGGCCTCACGCACGAGCCGGCCGCGGTCGACCGCGACACCGTGCGTACGACGCAGCGAGAGCCGCGCATGCTCGAGGTCGAGCAGCTCCTCGGACGTGATGTAGACCGTCATCTTCTCGTCGTGACGCACGCGTCCGCTCGAACGACGCTTGCCGTCGACGCTCTCGCCGTCGGGCTCGGCCGGGGCCGCGTCGACGCTGGCCCTGTCGACGATGGGCCTCTCGACGGTGGGGCGGAAGAGATCGTCGGCCTTGGGCAAGCTCACTCGGCGCGCCACCGGGCGAGCACCTCCCTGGCGAGCTGGCGGTAGGACTCGGCGCCGGGCGACGCGGTGGCGTACGTGGTGATCGGCTCACCGGCCACGGTCGAGTCGGAGAACTTCACGGTGCGCCGGATGACGGTGTGGAAGACGGTCTTGCCCCATGCCTGGACGAGCCGCTCCATCACCTCGCGGGAGTGCAGCGTGCGGCCGTCGTACATCGTGCCGAGGAGGCCGTCGATGTGCAGCTTGGGGTTGAGGCGATCCTGCACCTTGTCGATCGTCGACTTCAGCAGCGCGACACCGCGCAGGGCGAAGTACTCACACTCCAGCGGCACGATCACGCCGTCGGAGGCGGTGAGGGCGTTGACCGTCAGCAGGCCGAGCGAGGGCTGGCAGTCGATGAGGACGACGTCGTACTCCCCCAGCGCGGGTGCGAGCACGCGGGAGAGGGTCTGCTCGCGGCCGACCTCGTGGACCAGCTGGACCTCGGCGGCCGACAGCTCGATGTTGGACGGCAGCAGGTCCATGCCCTCGACGCCGGTCGGGACGATGACGTCGCCGATCTTGACGTCCTTCTCCATCAGCAGGTTGTAGACCGACAGCTCCATCTCGTGCGGGTTGAGCCCCAGCCCGACGGAGAGCGACCCCTGCGGGTCGAAGTCGACCAGCAGCACCCGGCGGCCGTACTCGGCCAGCGCCGCACCCAGGTTGATGGTCGTGGTCGTCTTGCCGACGCCACCCTTCTGGTTGCACATCGCGACCACGCGGGCCGGTCCGTGGGAGCTGAGGGCGGCCGGCTCGGGGATGGCCGGCATCGGTCGTCCGGTGGGGCCGAGAGCGCCGCCCGGGGCCTCGAAGGGCAGGGTGTCGGACACGCGGTCCTCTCTTCCAGACATTTTGTCGACAGACCGACTTGTGGGCCGGTTCCGGGCGAGGCTATGGCCCCCGCCGATCGCGCCACAACCCGGGGCCGGAAACCCCCAGGAAAAGGTGTCGCCCTGTGCACGGCCCGCGCCTGTCGCCAACAGGTTTCGGCCGCCTGTGCACAGACCTGTGGATCAATTCGGGCGACGCCGCCGCGCGCGAGAGGTCAGCGCTTGTGCAGCAGGTCCTGGTAGTCGGGGTGCTTGTCGATCCATGCCTTGATGAAGGGACACAGCGGCACGACGTCGCGCTGCCCCTCGGCCCGTACGTCGTCCAGCGCGCCGCGGGCGAGCGCCGAGCCGACACCCTTGCCCTCGAACTTGTCGTCGACCTCGGTGTGCAGGAAGACGATGGCGTGCTCGCTCCGGCCGTAGACCGCGATCCCGGCCAGCTCACCGTCGAGCCATGCCTCGTAACGGTTCTCGGCGGGGTTGTCACGCACCTCGACATCGCTCATGCGCTCACCCTAATGACTCGGACTGCACCTACCCTGACGTGGTGGTGAGACGCAGTCCGCGGCTGGCGCGCATCGACGACGTGCACCGGCTCGCCCTCGCCATGCCGCACGTGACCGTGTCCCCGGGCACCCAGAACCGACCGGTCTACCTGGTGGGCGGCAGGTCGTTCGTCTTCTTCCGCAACCCGCGCCCGGACGCGTTCGACCCCGAGACCGGCCAGCGCTTCGACGACGTGATCGTCATCTGGGTGCCAGACGAGGGCGACAAGCTCGCGATGGTGCAGGACGACTCCTCGCCCTTCTTCACCACCCCCCACTTCGACGGTCACCTCTCCGTGCTGCTGCGGGCGAGCAGGGTCGGCGAGGTCACGGTCGACGAGCTCGCCGAGGTTATCCAGGACGCCTGGTTGTCGCGCGCCTCCCGACGCCGGTCTGAGGCATGGCTGCGCGAGCACCGGCCAGGATGGGACCGGGTCCGCTAGCGTCGGTGACGTGAGGAAGGTCGGACTGCTCGGCGGGATGAGCTGGGAGAGCTCGGCGCTGTACTACAAGCTCGTCAACGAGGGTGTGCGCGATCGGCTGGGCGGCCTGCACTCCGCAGCCTGCGTGATGGCGTCGGTCGACTTCGCAGCCATCGAGCGGCTGCAGGTGTCCGGCGAGTGGACGCAGGCGGGCGAGCTGCTGGCGGCGGAGGCACGGGGTCTGGTGGCGGCCGGCGCCGAGTGCATCGTCCTGTGCACCAACACCATGCACAAGGTGGCCGCGGACATCGAGAGCGCGGTCGAGGTGCCCCTGCTCCACCTGGTGGACGTGACGGCCGCAGCGGTCCGCGAGGCGGGCCTGTCGAGAGTGGCTCTCCTCGGCACCCGCTTCACCATGGAGGAGCCGTTCTACCGCGACCGCATGGCACAGAACGGCGTCGAGACGCTGGTGCCCGACGCCGCCGAACGCGCGATCGTGAACGCCGTGATCTACGACGAGCTGGTCATCGGTGTCATCAGGCAGGACTCCCGGGACCGGTTCCGGGCGATCATCGAGCGGCTCGCCGAGGCGGGCGCCGACGGCGTCATCCTGGGCTGCACGGAGATCGAGCTGCTCGTGTCACCACAGGACTCCCCCGTGCGGGTCTTCGCCTCGACGGCGCTGCACGCGAAGGCGGCCGTCGACTTCGCGCTGAGCGGCTGACGGCGGCCACCTGCCGGCCTCGTCGCCCGGACCGCAACTGTCACCGTGACACTTCGCAACTATCACCGTGATGATTCGCAACTATCACCGTGATGGTTTGCGCGGTCGGTGATAGTTCGTACCTATCACCGATCCCGCCAACTATCACGGTGATAGTTCGGCGGCCGCGTTGGCCTCGTGAGGTCGCGGCCCGATGCCACACGCGCCCGACGTCATCGCCCTGCGGGACTCACCCACGCGGAGGCGACCGACGGGCTCACAGGCGGTCGGCTCAGGCCGGCGCCACGCCGGCGATCTTGTAGCCGTTGATCGAGTTCGCCCAGCCGGCGTACCGCAGGTGCCACTCCTCGCTCAGGCGGCGGATCGGCACCGTCGCCACCTGTCCTGTCCCGCCCGCGTCGGAGGAACGGACCTTGCCGTCGCCGACGGAGATCGCGATGTGGCCGTATCCGCTGCTGCCGCCGGTCCAGTAGACCGCGGCGCCGCGTGGCGGGCGCGGATCGGCCGGGCGCCGTCCGACGGCGTGCTGCCACGCGGTCGCGGCGTCCGCGTACTTCGACGGGATGCCCGCCTGCTCGCGGGACCACTGCAGGCAGTGACCGGGCACGTTGAAGGTCGACCTCTTCGCCGACGCGATCGTCTCGGCGGCGTCGCTGCGGGCCAGGGGCAGCTTCGGTGCGTGCGGCCGTGACCGCCGGACGCGCTTCGGGCGGTGCGCGCCGGCCCGGGCGGTGCGCGCGAGCGGCGCGCGGACGACGCGACGGGAGGCGGACCGCGAGACGGGGGCCTCGCGCTGCGCTGGGACCGTCGCGCCGACGGCGGCCGGGGCGGCCGGGGCCGCCGGGGCCGCCGGGGCGGCGTCGGCTGTCACGGCATCGGCCTCGGAGTGCCGGAGTCCGGCGACGATCGCGGTCGCAGCGAGCGCGATCGCCATCAGGGGGTAGAGCACCCGGTTCGGAGCGTTGGCGACACGGCGCAAAGGCGCGCTGAACGGCAAAGACAAGCGAAGGATTCCTCTGGCACGGGGTCAGTTGCAGGCGCACCGGTGACAAGCGCGTGGGAGCAGACCGATGCAGGGCGCAGCGGAGCCTCGCGACTCCCTGCACTGGTTGAAACGAAAAAGACCGCCGATTCGATGCCGGCTAACGGGTGATCTGCGTCATTGCCCGTCGCCGACGGCCCGGACACGGTCGAGCGCCGGCCTCTCGAACTCAGCGGTCGCGAACATGCCGCCGACGTGCGCGGCGTCGAGGTCGTCGTCCGGATCCGACCTGATCGACCCCGCGAACTCCTCCGCGTCGTCGAGGGGCTCGTAGCCGAGCGCCCGCCCGGGCTCGAGGTCCCACCAGGCGCGCGTGTTCGCCGAGATGCCGTACAGGACCGCGAAACCGGGCGCCGGCGCGGTGAGGGCGGCCTCGACCATCCGGACGCAGTCGCCGTGCGACAGCCAGGTGGACAGGTGGCGCATCGTGGCCGGGCGCTCCCGGAACGAGCCGATCCGGCAGGCGACGGCGTCGATGCCGTACCGGTCGGCGTACAGGCTCATCACGGCCTCGGCCGCGACCTTGGCGACGCCGTAGAACGTGTCCGGTCGCGGACGGGCGTCCACGCCGACGCGGTCGCGGCGCGGCGTACGACCGACCGCGTGGTTGGAGGAGGCGTAGACGAACCGGGACACCCGGTGCTCGACCATCGCGTCGAGCAGCGCGGCCGTGGTGATCAGGTGGGACGACAGCGAGTCGGGGAGACCGGCCTCGCCCGGATGGCCCGCGAGGTGGACGACAGCGTCGAACGCCCGACCGTCGAACGCCCGACCGTCGAACGCCGCCGCGACCGCGTCGGCATCGGTGCAGTCGACGCTCAGCCAGTCGACGGTGGGCAAGTGGACGGTGGGCCAGTGGACGGTCGACCCGGCCAGGTCCGCGTCGTCGGGGCGCGGGACGAGGTCGAGGCCGGTCACCAGGTGGCCGCGCGCGGCGAGACCCGCCGTGACGACCCGGCCGATGCTGCCCGCGGCGCCGGTCACCAGAACCTTCACCCGAGCAGGCTAACGGCCGAGCCGGCACGCAGCAGCGGGCGACGCGACGACGCCGCTGCCCGCCCGCATCCACGCGTAGGGCAGGCTTCCTCCATGTACTTCGTCGGGGTCGACCTCGCCTGGGGCGAGCGCAGGCCCACCGGTCTGGCCGTGCTGGACGACGCCGGCCGGCTGGTGCACGTCTCGGCGGCCACGAGCGACGACGACATCGTCGCGGCGCTGGGGCCGTACGTCGACGACGACTGCCTCGTCGCGATCGATGCGCCGCTGATCGTCAACAACGCGAGCGGGAACCGTCCTGCCGAGGCCCAGCTCAACGCTGACTTCGCTCGGTTCGACGCCGGGGCGCACCCGTCCAACACCGGCAAGCCGGAGTTCCGGGAGCAGCCGCGCGGCGCCCGGATCGCGGCGCGGCTCGGGCTGGACATGAACCCGCGGTCGGGGCGCGCCCGCCGCGCGATCGAGGTCTATCCGCACCCGGCCACGGTCGCACTCTTCCGGCTCGGCCGGACTCTCAAGTACAAGAACAAGCCCGGGCGCGACCTCGCCCAGCTGCGCGCCGAGCTCATGGTGCTGCTCGACCTCCTGGAGTCCCGCGTCACCGCCGACCCGCCCCTCGTGGTCGAGAGCCCCGGCGAGGAGCGGCCCGGGTCCTGGCAGGCGCTGCGCAGTGCCGTGGAGAGCGCGCAGCGCAAGAGCGAGCTGCGCGTCGTCGAGGACCAGGTCGATGCGGTCGTGTGCGCCTACGTGGCGCTGTTCGCGACCCGCAGCCCTGAGCGGACGACGACGTACGGCGACTTCGAGACCGGCTACATCGTGACGCCGACGCTGCCCGCGGACCTGACGCCGACGCCCCGCCCGCGCCGCGCCACCGCGATCACCGACCCCGACGCCGCCGTCCGGGAGTACGCCCGGAAGCAGCCGCAGCGGGCGCGCGCCACCGATCAGTTCGTGCAGCTGGTCACGGCGATCCTCGACGACGCGGGCATCAACTACCTGACCGTGACGGGGCGGGCGAAGTCCGTCTCGTCGTTCGCGACCAAGGCGGCCCGCGCGGTCGACGGTCGGCGCGTCTTCCTCGACCCGCTGCAGGACATCACCGACCAGATCGGGATCCGCGTCATCACCTACGTGCACAGCGACGTGCAGGCGGTGGTCGACCTCCTCAGCGACCAGGTCATCGTGCACGACGACCGGGACATGGGTCGGGAGACCGCGGACGAGGGCCGCTTCGGCTACGCCAGCCGACACCTGCTCGTCAGCCTCGACCCCGCCCGGGAGACCCCGGACGCCTACGACCTGCTGCCCGACCGCCAGGCGCAGGTCCAGATCCGCACGGTGCTCCAGCACGCCTGGGCGGAGTTCGAGCACGACATCCGCTACAAGGGCACCATCCCGTCCGAGCACGTGCCCGAGTTCGACCGCCGGTTCACCCTGGCGGCCGGTCTCCTCGAGCTCGCCGACCGGGAGTTCTCCGCGATCCGGGACCGACTCCGGGAGGGGATGACCGGGACCCAGCTCGAGCCGATGGACGACGACCCGCGGATCAGCCCCCGGGAGCTGGCGGCCTTCCTCGCCGGGCAGTACGCCGACGCCGGCTGGTCGCGTATCGAGCACTACGCCTGGATCTCCACCCTGGTCCTCGAGCTGGGCATCGCATCCCTGGTCGAGCTCGCCACCTGCCTGCGCTCGGTGGACGAGGAGACCCTGGCCGCTCGGATGGAGTACCGCTACCCGCCCGGTGCGGTACGCCGGCTCGACGACGCCCTGCTGTGGGCCTACGGCGACACGTACGTCGATCTCGGAGGCAACGCCCACCGCCACCAGGCCCTTCGCGAGAGACTCGCGAAGATGCGCGGGGCGTGATCAGACCCCGTCGAGCCGGCGCATCGCCGCGATGACCAGGGCGAGCTCCCCGAGGGCGTCGGACGCGTCGAGGTCGACCTCGGCGTCGATCACCCAGTCGTGGTCGCCGGCCGGGTCGGCGAGGGTCTGCCGGACGTGCCGGACACGGCGCCCGTCGACGACCTCGTCCCTCGTCACCAGGTACGCCGGTCCGCGGGCGTCCCCGGCGAGCAGCACGTCGTCGTGGTCGGTGAAGTAGGCCTCCAGCGCCGCGTCCCAGGCGGCTGCGTCCATCGCCGGCTCGCGCGGAGGGTCGAACCGCCCGGCGTCGGTCCGGTCGAGGGCCGCGAGGCCGCGGACGTCGTCGCGCGCCACCAGCTCGACACGGCGCCACAGGGCGTTGCGGACCATGACCGCGAACGCCCGCGTCTGCTGACTGATCGGCCGCGGCGGGGGCGGCGGCTCGTGGTGCGCCACGTCGGGCCGGGCGTGGGCCGGGTCGGCCAGCGCCTCCCACTCGTCGAGCAGCGACGAGTCGGTCTGCCGGACGGTCTCCCCCAGCCACTCGATGAGGTCCTCGAGCGACGGCGTGCGGTGTGCCTCCGGCACGGTGTGCAGGAAGGTCTTGTAGGCGTCGGTGAGATAGCGGAGCACCAGCCCCTCCGACCGGGCCAGCTGGTAGCGGCCGACGAAGTCGGTGAACGTCATGCCCTGCTCGTACATCTTACGCACGATCGACTTCGGGCCGAGCGCATCCTCCGGCAGCCACGGGTGCGACTGCCGGTAGGTCTCGTAGAGCCCCTCGAGGAGCTCGGAGAGCGGCTGCGGCCACGTGATCTCCTCGAGCAGGGCCATCCGCTCGTCGTACTCCAGCCCGTCGGCCTTCATCTCCGCGATCGCCTCACCGCGAGCGGCGTGCTGCTGGGCGAACAGGATCTGCCGCGGCGCCTCCAGCACGGACTCGACGACCGAGACCACCTCGACGGTGTGGTCGGGGCTCTCGTGGTCGAGCACGTCGAGCGCGGCCAGCGCGAAGTGCGCCAGTGGCTGGTTCAGGGCGAAGTCCGCCGGAAGGTCCTCGGTCAGCGCGTAGCGCCGTCCGAGCGCGTCCGGCGACGCGAGCCGGGTGAGCACACCCGACGCGAGCAGCGACCTGGCCAACCGCAACGCCCGGCGTGCGAGCCGCAGCTGCGTGCGGCGGTCCTCGTGGTTGTCGGTCAGCAGCCGCCGCAGGACCGCGAAGGCGTCCTCCTCGCGGGCGACGACGTTGAGGATCATCGCGTTGTCGACCTTCATCCGCGACTGCAGCGGCTCGGGCCGACCCTCGACCAGCTTCGTGAACGTCGCCTCGGTCCACACGACCGTGCCCTCGGGCGGCTTCCGCAGCTGCGCCTTCGAGTTCTTCTTCCCGGCAGCCTGCCGCTCGACGGCCTTCGCCTTGGCCTTCTCGTTCTCGATGACGTGCTCCGGCGCCTGGACCACGACGTAGCCGGCGGTGTCGTAGCCCGCACGCCCTGCGCGACCGGCGATCTGCAGGAACTCGCGGGTGCGGAGCACGCGCTGGCGCTGGCCGTCGTACTTGGCGAGACCGGTGAACAGCACCGTGCGGATCGGGACGTTGATGCCGACACCGAGGGTGTCGGTGCCGCAGATGACGCGCAGGAGGCCGGCCTGGGCGAGCTGCTCCACGAGCCGGCGATAGCGGGGCAGCATCCCCGCGTGGTGCACGCCGATGCCCTTGCGCAGCAGGCCGCCGAGGGTCTTGCCGAACCCGGCCCCGAACCGTACGCCGGCCAGGCGCTCCTTGAGCTCCGCCGACGCTCCGCCGCCGACCCAGCCGGCCTTCACCAGCGAGGTGGCATGCTCGACGGCCGCGGCCTGCGTGAAGTGCACGACGTAGACCGGACCCTGGCCGGTCGTGACCAGCTCCTCCAGCGTCTCGTCGAGGGGCGTGAGCGACCAGGTGAACGTCAGCGGCACGGGCCGCTCGGCCTCGTCGACGACGGCCGTCTCGCGCCCGGTGCGCCGGGTCAGGTCGCCGGCGATCTCCGTCATGTCGCCCAGCGTCGCGGACATCAGCAGGAACTGAGCCTGGGGCAGCTCGAGGAGCGGCACCTGCCAGGCCCAGCCGCGGTCCGGCTCCCCGTAGTAGTGGAACTCGTCCATCACCACGAGCCCGATGTCGGCCGCCGCGCCCTCGCGCAGCGCGATGTTGGCGAGCACCTCGGACGTGCAGCAGATGACCGGCGCGTCGGCGTTCACCGCTGCGTCGCCGGTGAGCATCCCGACGTTGTCAGCCCCGAGGACCTCGCACAGGTCGAAGAACTTCTCGCTGACCAGCGCCTTGATCGGCGCGGTGTAGAACGACACCCGGTCCGTCGCGAGGGCGGCGGCATGGGCGCCCAGGGCGACCAGCGACTTGCCCGATCCGGTCGGGGTCGCGAGCACCACGTTGCTCCCGCCGAGGAGCTCGATGATCGCCTCGTCCTGGTGCGGGTAGAGCGCCAGCCCGCGCGACGAGGCGTACGACGCCACGGCGTCGTACACCTCGTCGGGCGACGCTCCGGGTGCGGGCACCCAGGCGCCCGCGGTGATGCCGGTGGTGGGGACGGTCGACGTCAGGCGAGAACCTCGTCGAGTGTGGCCGCCGCGATGCCGACCGCGGCGCCGACCGGCGCGTTGGTGAGCTGGCCGGCGTGGGTGTTGAGACCCAGGGCGAGCGAGTGGTCGTCGCGGCACGCCTGCGCCCAACCCTTGTCGGCCAGCGCGACGACGTACGGCAGGGTCGCGTTGGTCAGGGCGTAGGTCGAGGTGTTCGGGACGGCGCCAGGCATGTTGGCCACACAGTAGAACGTCGAGTTGTGCACCTGGTACGTCGGGTCGTCGTGCGTGGTCGCGTGGGAGTCCTCGAAGCAGCCGCCCTGGTCGATCGCGATGTCGACGAGGACCGAGCCGGGCTTCATGCGCGACACCAGCTCGTTGGTCACCAGCTTCGGCGCGGCGGCACCCGGGATCAGCACGGCGCCGATGACCAGGTCGGCCTGGGTGACCTGCTCCTCGATCGCCAGCTTCGACGAGGCGAGGCCGTGGACGCGGTTGTTGTAGCGCCAGAACGACATCCGCAGCTTGTCGAGGTCGGTGTCGAGCAGGGTGACGTCGGCACCCATGCCGAGCGCGATGTTGGCGGCGTTCTGACCGGACACACCGGCGCCGATGATGACGACCTTGGCGTTCGCCACGCCGCCGACGCCGCCGAGAAGCACGCCACGGCCACCCTGCGCCTTGAGCAGGGAGTAGGCACCGACCTGCGGCGCGAGGCAGCCGGCCACCTCGGACATCGGGTAGAGCAGCGGGAGCCCGCCGCTGGGCAGCTGCACGGTCTCGTAGGCGATGCCGGTGACCTTCTTGGCCAGCAGCTCCTCGGTGAGCGGCTTGTCAGCGGCGAGGTGGAGGTAGGTGAAGAGGGTCAGGCCGTCGCGGAGACGGTGGTACTCCTCCGCGACCGGCTCCTTGACCTTGAGGACCGTGTCAGCGCTGCCCCAGACCTCGTCGGCGGAGTCGAGGATCTTGGCGCCGGCCGCCTCGAACTCGGCGTCGGGGATCTGCGAGCCGAGCCCGGCACCGCGCTCGACGACCACCTCGTGGCCACGCGAGGTGAGCTCGTGCACGCCGACAGGCGTGATCGCCACGCGGTACTCGTGGTTCTTGACTTCCTTGGGCACGCCGATCTTGGTCATGAGGCGATTCTCGTTCGGATCTTCGGCGTGCCGCCAGAGCGCTGAACAAGATTCGTTAGATTACTCACATGGCCGCCGAACCTTCGCCCCGTGACGCCACCGCCGCAGGTCGTCCGAACGATCTTCGGAGTCGGGCGGTGCTCGATCGCGCCGGGATCGTCGCGCCGGTCCTCGACGAGATCGACCGGATCCTGCTGGCCGAGCTCTCGGCCGACGCACGACAGCCCAACAACGCACTCGCAGCGAAGGCAGGCATCGCACCGTCGACCTGTCTGGGCCGGATCCGGGCACTGCGCGAGTCGGGCGTCGTACGCGGTTTCCACGCCGACATCGACCCCGCCCTGGCGGGACGGCCGCTCCAGGCGATGATCGCCGTGCGCATGCACGGTCACGCCCGCGGGCGGCTGGAGGCCTTCATGCGGCACCTCGCCGGCCTCCCGGGCGTGCTCAACGTGTTCCTCCTCGGCGGCGGACACGACTTCTTCGTCCACGTCGCGGCGGCGGGCACCGACGGACTCAACGCCTTCGTCATCGAGCATCTCTCGAGCAACCCCGACGTGGCGCTGACCGAGACCAACCTGATCTTCCAGCACGCCCGGGCGACGCGCTGGACCTGAGCCGCGCCGTCGACTCGGAGTGCGTCAGCGAGCGCGCGGGTGCGCGGCCGCGAACACCTCGCGCAGGTTGTCCACGGTGACCAGCGTGTAGATCTGCGTCGTCGTCACCGACGCGTGCCCCAGCAGCTCCTGCACGACCCGGACGTCGGCCCCGCCGTCGAGCAGGTGCGTCGCGAAGGAGTGGCGCAGGGTGTGCGGCGAGACGTCGTGGGTGACGCCGGCCCTGTCCGCGGCTCGCACCAGCACCGTCCAAGCGGACTGCCGGGAGAGCCTGCCGCCGCGCGCGTTGAGGAAGAGCGCTCCCCCGGCCCCGCCCACGCTGGCCAGCTCCGGCCGGCCGCGTACGAGGTAGGCCTCGACCGCCGTACGGGCGTAGGAGCCGATCGGGACGAGCCGCTGCTTGCCGCCCTTGCCCCGGAGCAGCACGGCGCCGTCCACGAGGTCGACGTCGTCGACGTCGAGGCCGACCGCCTCCGAGATCCGGGCCCCGGTGCCGTAGAGCACCTCGAGCAGGGCGCGGTCGCGCAGCGCGAGTGTCGTGCCAGGGGCTCCGGCCGTGTCGAGAATGGCCTCCACGTCGGCGAGCGGCAGGGCCTTGGGCAGCCGTTTCGCGGGCCTCGGGGGCCGTACGCCGGCCGCCGGGTCCGTCGCCACGAGCCCGTCGGCCGCGGCGAACTTGTGGAAGCCGCGCACGGCGACCACCGTCCGGGCGGCCGAGCTCGCACCGAGCGGCGGATAGTCACCGTCGCCCTCGCGAAGTCGCGCCAGGAAGTCGGTCACCGTCGCCTCCGCGACCTGACCGAGATCGGTCACGCCCACCGCGCCCAGGTACTCCTGGTAGCGCCGCAGGTCGCGCCTGTAAGACGCGAGCGTGTTCGCCGCGACGCCGCGCTCGACGGTGAGGTGGTCGAGGTAGGCCCGCACAGCGCGGCTGACCGCACCCGCCTCGGTCATCGGCGGGCGCCGACGAGTCCGCGCGCGTGCGCGCACAGCACGGCCACGATGACCGGCGCGTCCGTGACACGCCCGTCGAGCACCGCCGCGAGCAGGTCGTCGAACGGCACGCGGAAGACCTCCATGTCGGCCTCCTCGTGCAGGAGCTCGAAGTCGCCGCGGTCGGCCTCGCTCAGCCCCCGCGCCAGGTAGTAGTGGATGAGCTCGGCCGAGATGCCCGGCGAGGAGTACGCCGACGTCAGGTGCGTCCACTCGGTGGCGGCGAGCAGCGCCTCCTCGCGGAGCTCACGCCTCGCCACCTCGAGCGGGTCCTCGCCATCGGAGTCGCACAGACCGGCGGGCAGCTCCACGAAGCGCCGACGCGCCGCGTGACGGTACTGCGAGACGACGACGACCTGCTCGTCGTCGTCCACCGCCAGCACGACGGCCGCGCCCGGATGCTCCAGCACGAGCCGCCGGAACGGCTCGCCCCCGGGATGCGACGGCGAGGTGACCAGGTCGGAGCGCAGCGCCACGATCCAGTCGTCGCGGTGCAGGTCCGTCGACCGTACGACGGGCCAGGACTCGTCGACGTCCTCGAGGCGGCTCACTTCGTCTCGGGCTCCGCCACGGCCTCCGGCTCGGGCTCCCGGTGCAGCTTCGACTCGTCGATCGGGAAGCGCTGCTCCTTCTGCCGGATGATCGCGGCGCCGACGAGCCCCCTGAACAGCGGGTGCGCCTTCGTCGGCCGCGACCGCAGCTCGGGGTGGGCCTGGGTCGCGATGTAGTAGGGGTGCACGTCGCGCGGCAGCTCGACGAACTCCACCAGGTTGTTGTCCGGCGACGTGCCGGAGAAGACCATGCCGGCCTCCTCGAGCTGGTCGCGGTAGGCGTTGTTGACCTCGTAGCGGTGCCGGTGACGCTCCTGGATCTCGGCCGAGTCGTAGACCTCGCGGGCGATCGAGCCCGGCTTGAGGTCGGCCGGGTAGAGGCCGAGCCGCATGGTGCCGCCGAGGTCTCCGGCGCCCTCGACGAAGGCGAGCTGCTCGGCGATGGTGGCGATCACGGGCTCCGGGGTGTCGGCGTCGAACTCCGTCGAGCCGGCCTTCTCCAGGCCGAGCACCTGTCGGGAGTACTCGATCACCATGCACTGCAGGCCCAGGCAGATGCCGAGGGTCGGGATGCCGTGGGTCCGCGCGTAGGTCAGCGCGCCCAGCTTGCCCTCGAGTCCCCGGATGCCGAACCCGCCAGGCACCAGGACGGCGTCCACGTCGTGCAGGTTCTTCTGCGCGCCCGCCGGCGTCTCGCAGTCGTCGGACCGGATCCAGCGGATGTTGACCTTGGCCTCGTGGGCGAAGCCGCCCGCTCGCAGCGCCTCGGCGACCGAGAGGTAGGCGTCGGGCAGGTCGATGTACTTGCCGACCAGCGCGACGGTGACCTCCTCCTTCGGGTGGTGCACCCGGCGGAGCAGGTCGTCCCAGATCGTCCAGTCGACGTCGCGGAACGGAAGGCCGAGCTTGCGGACGACGTACGCGTCGAGACCCTCGCGGTGCAGCACCTTCGGGATGTCGTAGATGCTCGGCGCGTCGGCGGCGGTGACCACTGCCTCCTCGTCGACGTCGCACATCAGGGCGATCTTCGACTTGATGCTCTGCGGCAGCTCACGGTCGGCCCGGCACACCACCGCGTCGGGCTGCAGGCCGATCTGGCGCAGCGCGGCGACCGAGTGCTGGGTCGGCTTGGTCTTGAGCTCCTTCGACGGCCCGATGTAGGGCACGAGCGAGACGTGCACGAAGAAGACGTTGTCGCGCCCGATCTTCTGGCGCACCTGCCGAGCGGCCTCGAGGAACGGGAGCGACTCGATGTCGCCGACCGTGCCGCCGATCTCGGTGATGACCACGTCGACCCCGTCGCCGTGCATCGCCAGGATCCGGTCGACGATCTCGTTGGTGATGTGCGGGATGACCTGGACGGTCTCGCCGAGGTAGTCGCCTCGGCGCTCCTTCGCGATGACGTTGGAGTAGACCTGACCGGTGGTGACGTTCGCACTGCCGCTGAGGTCGGTGTCGAGGAAGCGCTCGTAGTGGCCGACATCCAGGTCGGTCTCGGCGCCGTCGTTGGTGACGAAGACCTCGCCGTGCTGGAACGGGTTCATCGTGCCGGGGTCCACGTTGAGGTACGGGTCGAGCTTCTGCATGGTCACGGTGAGACCGCGCGACCGGAGCAGACGGCCGAGGCTGGAAGCCGTCAGACCCTTCCCGAGTGAGGAGGCGACGCCTCCGGTGACGAAAACATGCTTGGTCTGGGCGCCCGACTTCATGGACCTCAATGCTATCCGACCGGGACCGGTCCATCGATTCCGGACGCGCCGAAGCTTCCGTTGCCTCCGGTGATCTGCCGCACGAGAGCGAGTACGGCGGCCACCCGGCCCGCGGCCGCCTCGACCCCGTCGACCGTCGCCACGGGCGCCTTCCGGTCCCGGAGCGACCGGATGTCGCCGCTCCGGGTGCGGCCCACGACAACGACGCCGTGCGCCTGGGTCGCGACGCCTTGCACGAAACCGTTGACGATCGCGTCGTCGAGGTCGTGGCCGAGCACCACGAGGACCAGCGGGGCGACACCGGCGCTCCCGACGTCGTTGGTCAGCTTGGCCGCCTTGAGGCTCTCCCGCACGGTGCTCGCCGGTGCGGCCGGGGCTGCGGAAGCCGCACCCGTCGTGGCGACCGCGAGGCCGACCAGGCTGCCCATCCGCGGGTAGGTGGTCAGCGCCGGGTCGGCCAGGCTCGGGACCTGCGCGGCGAGCTGCGTGGCGAGCTGGGAGCCCATCGTGTCGACGAGGGTCTTCTGGCCCGGCGCGGTCAGCGCGTCGGTCAGGTCGGTCCGGCTCGAGACGGTGCCACCCGCCGCCACGACCTGGTCGACGAGCGCCTTCACCGTGGCCGGGGCGACGCCCGGCGTGGTCACGACGGCGACGCTCTGCTTGGCGAGTCGGTGGGCGTAGAGCGCCGGTGCGACGGTGCTCGCGAACGTGGCGTCGAGCGCCGAGGACGTCCGCGTGCGTGGGTGCGTGCCCGATGCCGCGGTGCTCCGGTCGTCGAGCGGCCCGGCGCCGAGCGCGACGCCGGCCCCCAGCGCGAAGAGGACGCTGAGCAGCGGGATCAGCCGCCTCATCGGATCAGCTCCGTCAGCTGCTGCGCCCAGTCGTGGCCGACCGCCGTGGTCGCGATGGACGCCCCGACAGCGGCCAGCCCCGCCAGCACCGACAGCGCGACGTGCCACGGACGGACGCGGCCCGTGTACAGCAGCGGGAGCGCGGCGGCGTCCACCAGACGCGGACCGAGCACGAGGCGGGTCAGGTAGCTGCCTGCCAGCCCGGAGCCCCGACGGTCGAGGAAGTCCTCCAGCGTCGCGGTCAGGCCGACCCCGACCACGAGGCTGGGCCGGCCGGCGTTGGTCACCAGCAGCGCGGCGTCCTCGGTCGAGACGGTGGTCGCCATGACGTGCGGCGCGATCCCCATCCGGGCCAGCCCTTCGGTGACGCCCGGCGCGGCGTCCGCCCGCTGGACGACGACCACGTCTCGGGCCCCGCGCAGCACCTTGGCCTCGGGCAGGGACTCGGTGCCGGACAGCATGACGACGTCGGCCTTCACGCCCGCCTTGCGCAGCTTCTGGGCGGCAGCGTCGACCGCGACGACGACCGGTCGCTGCTCGCGCACGAAGCGCTTGATCCGACCCAGGTCGGCCGAGCGGGCCTGCGCCACGACGACCGCCGCACGCTCGTCGAGGGGCGTGTGCAGCATCGGGATCCCCGCACCGTTGAGGAGCACGTCCTCCTCGCGGCGCAGCAGCTCGACGCTGTTGTGCGTGAACGTCTCCAGCTGGGCGGCGAGGCCGGCCCGCGCCTGCACCATCGCGAGACGTACGTCGTCGAGATCGAGCGCGCGGCCCTCGGCGACCAGCTGGTTGCCGTCGTAGAGGCCACCGTCACGGATCGTGACCTCCTCGGTCTCCGCCAACCGGGCGAACGCCGAGCCGCCCACACCCTCGATGAGGAGGACACCGGCCTCGGCCAGGATCTCCGGGCCGAGGTTGGCGTAGCGTCCGGAGATCATCGACTGCGCGTTGACGACCGCGACGACACGCGCGTCGAGCAGCGCCCGAGCGGTGCCCTGGTCCAGGTCGAGGTGGTCGATGACCGCGACGTCGCCCGGCTCGAGGCGCGCGAGCAGTGCACGCGTCGGTCGCCCGGTGCGGACGGCACCGCGGACGCCGGTCACGGTGTCGGTGGCAGTGGAGGAGCGGAGGGGAAGTCTCATGACTGCTTCATCCTCACATCCGGACCGGGCCCGATCCGGCAGCCCTCGCGTCGGCGTGTCAGCGCGCGGCGCGGGCGACCTCGAGCAGCTCGCGGGCGTGGGCGAGCGCCGTGTCGGAGTCGGTCAGCCCGGCGAGCATCCGCGAGAGCTCGCGCTCCCGTCCTGCGTCGTCGAGCAGCGTCAGGCCCGAGCTCGTCACGCTGCCGTCGCTCGACTTCTCGACGACCACGTGCTGGTCGGCGTACGCCGCGACCTGGGGCAGGTGCGTCACGACGAGGACCTGCGCCGACCGGGCCAGCTGTGCGAGGCGTCGGCCGACCTCGACCGCCGCCGCGCCACCGACCCCCGCGTCGACCTCGTCGAAGACGAAGGTCGGCACCGGGCTCGTGCCGGCCAACGCGACTTCGAGGGCGAGCATCACGCGCGAGAGCTCACCGCCCGACGCGCCCTTGTCCAAGGCCCGCGGGTCGGCCCCGGTGTTGGCGGCCAGCAGGAGCTCGACCTCGTCGACACCGGAGCTGCCGAACCGCAGCCACCGCTCCCCCACCTTCAGCGGCTCCCGTCCGGCGGCGGCAGGGGCCCCGCCGAGGTCGGTCTGCCGCACGGCGACGGAGAGCCGCGCGTGTGGCATCGCGAGCCGGGACAGCTCGTCGGTCACCTCGGCGGCCAGCTGCTCCGCCGCCCGCGTGCGCAGCTCGGAGAGCTCACCGGCGACGTCGCCCAGCTCCTCGCGCAGTCGCCTGCGCTCGGCCCGCAGCTCCTCGATCCGCTCGTCGGTGCCGTCGAGGTCGAGCAGGCGGCTCGCGGAGGTCGCGGACCAGGCGAGCACCTCGTCGATGCTGTCGCCGTACTTCCTGGTCAGCGCGGTCAGTGCCGCACGCCGCTCGGAGACACCGGCGAGGCGCGCGGGGTCCGTCTCGATGCGCGATGCGTACGACGACACGTCGGCCGCGACGTCGGAGAGCAGGTAGCTGACCTCGGCGAGCCGGTCGGCGAGCTCGCCGGCCTCCGCGTCGTGGTCGCGGACCCCGTCGAGCTGCCCCCGGGCCGTGCTCACCGCACCGAGTGCGTCCGGAGCCCCGTCCTCGCTGGACAGCACCTCGCGCGCCTGCTCGGCAGCCGTGCGCAGCGTGTCGGCGAAGCCCAGGCGCGACTCCTCGGCGGCGAGTGCGGCGTCCTCTCCAGGCTGCGGGTCGACCGCCTCGATCTCGGCGAGACCGAACCGGAGGAGGTCGGCCTCGCGGGCACGCTCGCGCTGGCTCGCGGTGACCTCGTCGAGCTCGGTCTCGACCTCCTGCAACCGGCGGTGGAGCGCCCGGTAGCGATCCAGCGCGTCGGCGACCGGAGCACCGCCGAAACGGTCCAGCGCGTCGCGCTGCGCGCGGGGTCGCAGCAGCCGGTGCTGGTCGGACTGACCGTGGACCGCGACCAGCGGCTCGGCGACGTCGGCCAACGTGGTCACCGGGACCGCCGCCCCGCCGACGAACGCCCGCGAGCGTCCCGCGCCGGTGGCGGTCTGGGCGGCGACGCTACGGGCCAGCACGACCCGCCCGTCCTCGACCTCGCCGCCGGCCTCGTCGACCGCCGCGCGGAAGTCCGTCAGCCTGGTGGCATCGACGATGCCCTCGACCCGGGCCGCGCGTGCGCCGTTGCGGACCGCCCCCGAGTCGGCGCGACCGCCGAGCAGCAGGCCGAGCGCCGTCACGATCATGGTCTTGCCGGCACCTGTCTCGCCGCTGATCACCGTCAGCCCCGGGCTGAGCTCGAGCACGGAGTCCTCGATCACGCCGAGCGAGGAGATCCTGATCTCCTCAAGCATCGCCACGCTCCCGGCGCAGTCGCTCGGCGGCTCCGCGCCAGCCATGGACGGGGAGGTCGAACTTCGCGACCAGGCGGTCGGTGAACGGCGCCTCGTGGAGCCGGACCAGGCGGACGGGCCGATCGCCGCGGGTCACCTCGATCCGTGCCCCGGGGGGCAGGTCGAAGGCACGTCGCCCGTCGCACCACAGCACGCCGGCCCCGTCGGTGCGGCTGATCACCTCGACCGCGAGCTCGGAGGTCGGGGCCACGACGAGCGGGCGCGCGAAGAGGGCGTGCGCACTGATGGGGACCATCAGCAGCGCCTCGACGCCCGGCCACACCACCGGGCCGCCGGCGCTGAAGTTGTAGGCGGTCGACCCTGTCGGCGTCGCGCAGACGACGCCGTCGCACCCGAACCGCGACAGCGGCCGGTCGTCGACCTCGATGATGACCTCGAGCATCCGCTCCCGGGCGGCCTTCTCGACGCTCGCCTCGTTGACGGCGAAGGTCCGGAAGACCTCCTCGCCGTCGGTGTAGACGCGCACGTCGAGCGTCAGCCGGTCCTCCGCGACGTAGCGGCGCTGCACGATCGCGTCGATGGTCGACTCGACGTCGTCGTACTCCGCCTCGGCGAGGAAGCCCACGTGTCCGAGGTTCACGCCCAGGACGGGCGTCCCGCTGGCGTGGGTCAGCTCGGCGGCCCGCAGGATCGTGCCGTCGCCGCCGATGACCAGGACGAGCTCGCAGCCCAGTGTGGTGTCGCCCTCCGACCGGGCGATCTCCACGCCGTCCTGCTCGGACCCTCGGATGCCGAGGTCGGCGGCCTCCGCCTCCGGCAGCCGGACGACCAGCCCGTGCCCCACGAGCGCCTTGCAGAACGCGCCGGCCACCTCGCGGGCCTCGGCGCGGCCGGTGTGGGTGAGCATCAGGACGCGGCGCACGTCGGGCTCGGGCGTCGGGTCTGTCACGGCTCCACCCTCTCATCCCCCACCGACGACCCGCGGGATCCGGCCGCCTCGGTGTCGTTGAGACCGACCTTGTCGTGGACCGCCTGCGCGATCGCGTCGGCGTCCACGGTGGCGTCGCCCTTGCGCAGCCACAGGAAGAACTCCACATTGCCCGAGGGCCCCGGCAGCGGACTCGTGGTCACCCCGCGTGCGCCCCAGCCGCGCGCGACCGCAGCCGCGGCGACGCCGTTGACAGCCTCGGCGCGCAGCGAGGAGTCGCGCACGACGCCGCCCTTGCCGACGCGCTCCTTGCCGACCTCGAACTGCGGCTTCACCATCAGCGCCAGGTCTCCGTCTGGCGCGGCCACACCGAGCAACGCGTCCAGCACGAGCGTGAGCGAGATGAACGACAGGTCGCCGACGATGACGTCGACCGTGCCGCCGATCAGCTCGGGCGTCAGCTCCCGGACGTTCGTCCGGTCGTGCACCACGACGCGGTCGTCCTGGCGGAGCTTCCAGGCGAGCTGCCCGTAGCCGACGTCGACCGCGACCACCTCCGCGGCGCCCCGGCGCAGCAGGACGTCGGTGAACCCTCCGGTCGATGCGCCGGCGTCGAGGCAGCGACGCCCGTCGACGGAGAGGCCCAGAGGCTCGAACGCGGCGAGGGCACCGGCGAGCTTGTGAGCACCCCGGGAGACGTAGTCGGGAGTCAGCGGGTCGTCCTTGACGACGATGGCCAGGTCCGTCGTGACTCCCGTCGCGGGCTTCGTGGCGACAGCGCCGGAGACGGTGACGCGACCCGCGGCGATCAGCTCGCTGGCGTGCTCCCGCGAACGGGCGAGGTGTCGACGGACGAGCTCGGCGTCGAGACGGAGACGGCGGGGCGGCACGGGTGTCCCCCGGTCAGGACGGCTCGTCGGCCTGGCCGTCGAGGGCCCGCCGCAGCCGCTCGTGGGCGCGCTCGAAGACGGCGACCTGCTCGTCGACCGGGAGGTCGGCGGCGGTGTCGACGTCGTCGAGGACGGCGTCGACCGCCGGCACACCCGTGCGCACCGGTTCGTCGCCGCCGTACGTCTGGTCCTCGGTCATGCGGCAGAGGCTACCGGGGCACGCTCAGTCGGCTCACGTCCGCCGGAGAGCCGGTCGTGTCGAGCCAGCCCCAGGCGGCGCTGGCGACCGCGCGCCACCAGTCGTCGACCGCTCCCTGGCCCGTGACGGTGATGCCGTCGGCACGTGCGACCGCCTCCCAGCCGCCGACCGCACAGCGACCGTCGCGCACGTCGACTGCGGGCTGCGGCACGAGCAGGCCACCGAGATCGGCCGAGATGTACGTCGGGCGCAGCTCTTCCGTCGCCGTCGCAAGCTCCTCCAACCCGGTGATCCCCGTGAGCACGAGCAGTGAGTCGATGCCCGCGGTGTGTCCGCCGGCGATGTCGGTGTCGAGCCTGTCGCCGACCATCAGCGGCCGGGTGCCACCGACCCGGCGGACCGTCTCGTCGAGCAGGGGCCGCGCGGGTTTGCCTGCGATGTCCGGCTCGACGTCGGTGAACCGGCGCAGCATCTCGACCATGACGCCATGACCCGGCGCCGTCCCGTACACGGTCGGGATCGTCATGTCGCTGTTGCTGGCGACCCACCAGAGCCCGTCACGCACACGCACCGCTGCCCGCATCACGTCGCGCCAGACCACATCGGGCCCGTATCCGGTGACGAGCGCTTCTGCGTCGTCCTCGACGCCGACGGGCACCAGCCCTTCCGCCGCGAGCGCCTCGACCAGTCCCTCGGCGCCGAGTGCGACCACCGGGACGCCTGCGCCGAGCCGGTCATGGAGCAGGCGAGCCGCCGCCTGCGCGGAGGTGACGACGTCGCGCGCGTCGGCCGGCACTCCGAGCTCGGTCAGATGCTCGGCGACGGCCTTCGGCGGGCGCGAGGCGTTGTTGGTGATGAACGCCAGCCGGTGACCCCTGCGACGCACGTCCTCGAGGTGCCGAGGCGCGCCCGGGACCGCGTGACCGCCGACGTAGACGACACCGTCGAGGTCGAGCATCAGGAGGTCGTAGACCTCGCACAACGGCTTCTCCGACGCGCCCAACATGGCCGCCACCCTAGTGCGCGTCAGCATCGCTGGTCGCATCACTAACATGGCCGGATGGACGCCAGCGACGTCGTCTCCCCGCCGTACCTCGCCGGCCCCTTCAGCCTCGACCCCTTTCGGGCGCAGCTGCTGCAGCCGTCGAGGATCGGCGATCCCGCCTCCAGACGCCTCTTCGCACGCCCGTTCCGATCGGTGGCCACCCGGCTGCAGCAGTGGGAGGACCACGGGCGTATCAGCACGGACCCGCACGCCGCGTTGTACCTGCACGAGTACACCTCCGGCGGGCACACCGTGCGCGGCATCGTCGGCACCCTCGAGCTGGCCCGGCGCACCACCAGCCGTGATGACAGCGTGGTGCTCCCCCATGAGGGCATCCACCCCGCCCAGGCCGACGAGCTCGCGGACCGGATGGAGGAGATGCACCTCAACCCCGCACCGATCCTCCTGGTCCACAACGGATCGACGAGGCTGCGCGCGCTGGTCGCGGCCATCGACTGCGAGCCCCCGACCCGGCAGTTCGAGGACGCCGGCGGGCAGCGTCACCGGCTCTGGGCCTGGCGCACGTCCGAGGAGATCGAGACGGTGCGGCACGAGCTCGCGAGCGTGCGGGCGCTCATCGCCGACGGGCACCATCGGTACGCCGCCTACCTCCGCATGCAGGCCCGGCGCCCGGGGACGGCCGCCGACTCCGGGCTCGCCATGCTCGTCGACCATCGCGACACGCCCCTACATCTGCGGGCCATCCATCGAGCGCTGGCCGGCGTGCACCTCGATGATGCGCTGACGGCCCTCCAGACGCTCGGGATCCACGCCGAGTTCCGGCCCCTCGCCACCACGGCCGAGCTCGACCCGGCGGCAGTCGGTCTGACGGACGGGCGGCGCTGGGCTCTCGCATACCTGCCACCACACCCGGGGACCGTCGTCGAGTTCGTCCACGACGTCCTGCTCCCGGCGCTCCCCCGCGGTCCTCACGGCGTGAGTCATCATCCTGACGCCGATGACGCCGTCGCTGCCGCGAGCCGACGGCACGGCACCGCCCTGCTGCTGCCACCACCGACCTTCGAGCAGGTGCTCGAAGCGGCGCTCGCCGGGCGCCTGCTGCCCGAGAAGGCCACGTCCTTCCAGCCCAAGCCGCATGTCGGCGTGATCATGCGCTCGCTGAGCGCCGGATGAGTCGGGCGGTCCGCACCTCGACCTCGACCCGCGAGCCCGCGCCGACGGCCGTCCGGAAGAACCGCCTGCGGACGTGGCCCGTCACGTCGACCACGTCGCCCGCTGACCACGCACGAACCGTACGAAGCAGGCGTCCGCCCCAGACGACGCAGTCGATGACGTCGATGCGTTGACGCCCGCGCTGTGACCCTGCCGGACGGTCGACGACGACTCGGAACTCGAGAAGTCCGTCACCACTCGGCAGCTCTCTGTGCTGCGGCGCCTTGCTCACTCGGCCGACGAGGCGAACCTCGTTCACCGCAGAGACGCTCCCCATCTTCGCCACCACGTCCATCACCTCATCTTCGCCACCACGTCCATCACCTCCTGAGGCCAAGCCAACAGGTCGGCACCGGCAGTCACTCGGATGCCGCGCCCGGGGTGTGCAGACACCGGTTCGGACACACGTTGTGAACGACGATCGGCCCGGAATGCCCGCCAACTCAAATGGCAACTCCAACCGAGCTGCTGAAGCCGGGCAGCTCAAGTCGGGA
>NZ_BAAAPB010000005.1:377913-378125 GCF_039530925.1 Nocardioides panacihumi
CCACAGCCTCTCGGTTGCAGTACCATCGGCGCTGAAGGGCTTAACTTCCGGGTTCGGGATGGGACCGGGTGTTTCCCCTTCGCTATGGCCGCCGTAACTCTATGTCAGTCACGCACAGACATACATCTGTGGTGACCGAAGTCTTGGTTGTTGTGGACGCGAGCACAGTCGAGCTGTGTCTTGTGTTGTGCGCACTTGACGGTGTTGTTGGT
>NZ_BAAAPB010000006.1:0-1480 GCF_039530925.1 Nocardioides panacihumi
CTCCACAACGCCAAGCAGCGCCTCGCCATGCTCATCACCCAACACGGCACCTGCGCCGTCCAAACCTGCGATCGACCCGCCGCCACCGCCCAAGCCGCCCACCTCATCGCCTGGCAGCACGGCGGCCCCACCGACCTGACCCACGGCGCCCTGCTCTGCAGCCGACACCACACCCTCGCCGACCACCCCGACTACCAGATCGAACACCTACGCCCGGGACGCATCCGCATCCACCGACGCCAATAGGACGCCGCCAGGTCGGCTCACATGAGATCGGCGAGTCGCGCCAGCCCGGCTGGCGTGGATGCCGCAACCCGCTTCAGCACGGTGTCCAGAGCGTCGGAGGAGTCGTGGTCCGCTGGGATCCGCGCGGGGTTGATGGCGACCCCGTCCGCCCACCTCTTGATGTCGGGCTCGGCCGAGAAGGTCTGCGAAGCCCGGGAGCCGAGCACGGTCATCCGCGCCCAGTCGGCCAGCGTGTCGCCGTACGGGGACGGCGGGCAGAGCCGGTTCTTCTCGGAGTCGGCGTCACGCGTCGCCTCGACGTATCCGACGAGGGCCGCGCCGAAGCACGGGAAGCCGGATCGGATCGGCTGCAGCGTGATCGCCTCCGGCCGCCACACGGGCACGAGCGGGCGTCGCCGCAGGCCGTCGGCCGCGCAGTGCACCACCACGGCGTCGTCGGCAATCGACAGGGAGCCGTCGGGGAAGGCCAGCTTGCCGCGTGAGACCGACTGCAGGTGCCCGCGGCGCACGACGTTCTCGATGCTCCGGAGCAGCTCGAGCTCCCAGGCGGCAAGCGTCGGCGCCTTGGCCATCGTCGGTGTCACCCGCGGGTCGATCCGGATCATCACGCCGGCGGCCTCCATCCGGAGGAAGGCGTCGTCGAGGGACGCGGCGGCCGCGGCCGACTCCATGATGTCGGCCACCATGCCGAGGAAGATCGTGGGATCCGGTTGGACGACAGCCCTGTTGAGCGCCCACGGGTCGCGCGGGCGCACCCAGCACAGCGCATCGGGGTCGACGCCGTGGGTGAGCAGCCACACGATCGCATCGGTCGCGGTCTTGCCGGAGCCGACGACGACGTACTGGCTGGGCGCCTGCTCGAGCCGGGCGAGGTCGTTGACCGGCACCACGTCGGCGTCGTCGGCAACGGCGAACGGGGGAGGCGTCTCCGCCGGGATGATGGGGGACAGGTAGGTGGCGTCGACGATCCGACACCGCTCCGGCACCGTGAACCGGTCGCCGGAGAGGTGCGAGACGACGGTCCGGTCGCCGACGTACTCGCTGCTCGGGAAGAACTCGACCCGACCAGTCGCGAGCATCCGGCCGAGCACGCGCTCGTAGTAGTCGCAGATCTCGGGCTGCGACGCCCGCTCGTGCAGCCCCTTCTCCGGCCCGACCTTCTGCCGCGCGCCACCGAGCACGGTGGATGCGACGCCGTAGAAGGCGGAGGCCTGGTGGAGCTGGACGAAGGGGT
>NZ_BAAAPB010000006.1:1555-27079 GCF_039530925.1 Nocardioides panacihumi
GCGTCGGTGAAGGCCATACCCGTGGCCCCGGCACCGACCACCAGGTAGTCGGCCTCGATCGTGCGCGTCACGCTCCCACCGTCGCACCTGGGGGCGTCCGCGTCCACGACGGGGCGCCGCCGCCGGATCGTCGGTGGTCGCGTCTAACCTCTCTGCCGTGGATCTCGAGGACGCCCGCCGGTTGGCGCACGAGCTGATGACGCAGCACGGGCTGCACGGCTGGCGATTCGAGCTCGACCGCGCGAAGCGGCGGGCCGGCATCTGCCGGCACCAGCAGAGGACCATCGGGTTGTCGGCTCCGCTCACCCGGCTGCACCCCGAGGAGGAGGTCCGCGACACGATCCTGCACGAGATCGCGCACGCGCTGGCTGGGCCGAGAGCGGGCCACGGACCGGCCTGGGTGGCGACGGCACGCCGGATCGGCTGTTCGGCGGCGCGGTGCGTCCCCGAGGACGCGCCGACGGTGCCGGGCGCGTGGGTCGGTGTGTGCTCGCGCGGCCACCGCGTCGACCGTCATCGCCGGCCGGAGAGAGTCCTGCTCTGCACCCGCTGCAACGACCGGCCCAACCCCGAGCGGACCTTCGAGTGGCGGCACCACGGGCAGCCGGCGCCGATGCACCCGAACTACGTGGACGAGCTGCAGGCCCTCCGCGAGGGCCGGCGGCTCATCCGGCTCGGCGTCGGCGTGCGGGCGCGGATCGTCGCGCCTGGTGACTTCCACGGCCGCGTCGGCACCGTCGTCAAGACGGGGCGCACGCGCTACCACGTGCGACTCCGGGAGGGCGTCCTCGCGGTCGTGCATGCGGGCGTGGAGCCTGCCTGAGCCAGCACAGCCCTCCGGCGGTCAGCGCATCACTCCGGCGGACAGCACAGCACTCCGGCGGTCAGCGCATCGCCCGGCGCCCGTCCCGCTCGAGGCGCATGACGGAGAGCAGGTCGGCGAGCGGCATCGGGCGGTGCATCAGGTAGCCCTGCGCGAGCACGCCGGGCGCATCCTCGCGGACCACGTCGAGCTGCGACTCCCGCTCGATCCCCTCGACCACGACGCCGAAGCCGAGCGACTGCCCCATCAGCACGACGGAGCGCAGCAGCGCGCGGGCGCGCGGGTCCTCGTCGATCCCGTTGGAGAGCGCGGCGTCGGCCTTGATGACCTGCGCCGGCAGGTCGTGCAGGTAGCTGATCGAGGAGAAGCCGACGCCGAAGTCGTCGATCGCGAAGACGACGCCCATGTTCTCGATCGCGCGCATCGCGGCGAGGACGTTGTCGTCGAGGTCGACGCCCTGCCGCTCGGTGATCTCGAGGATCAGCGACGTGCCGCGCATCGCGGCCACGGTGCGCCCGACGGTGGCGATGAACTCCGGCTCCCGCAGCTGGGCAGCGGAGATGTTGACGTTGATCGAGAGCGGCTCGCCGTCGGCGGCGGAGAGCAGCGCCGGTGCATCGGCCGCGACCTTGCCGAGGATGACGTCGCCGAGCGGGACGATCAGACCGGTCTCCTCGGCGACGCTGATGAAGACGTCCGGCGCGACGGGCACACCGTTGCGGCGCCAGCGGGCGAGGGCCTCGGCGCCGACGATCCGGCCGTGGTCGACACCGATCACCGGCTGGTAGGCGACGTCGATCTCGGCGTCGTCGATGGCCTGGCGCAGGTCGTCGACGAGCTCGAGGCGCTCGAGTCGCACGCGGCCCATCGCGGTCTGGTACTCGACGTACCGACCCTTGCCCTGGGTCTTCGCCTCGTACATCGCGAGGTCCGCGTTGCGCAGCAGGCTGGCGGCGCTGTCACGGGAGGTGCCGTAGGCGAGGCCGACGCTCGCCCCGAGCTGCACCGGCTGGCCGGCGATGTCGATGCTCTCGCCGATGGAGGCGAGGATCCGCTCGCACATGAGCGGCATCAGCACCTGGTCGACGTCCTCGAACAGGATCGCGAACTCGTCGCCGCCGAGCCGGGCGACCGTGTCGGTCGAGCGCACGCAGCGGCGCAGCCGTGTCGCGAGCCGCACCAGCACGTCGTCGCCGACGCCGTGCCCGTAGCGGTCGTTGATCGGCTTGAACCCGTCGAGGTCGATGAAGAGCAGCGCGACAGGGTCGTGCCTCTGGCGCGCCAGCGCCTGAGTGAGCCGGTCGAGCAGGATGCCCCGGTTGGGCAGGTCGGTCAGCGGGTCATGCCGGGCGACGTGGACCATCTCGTCGGTCAGCTCCAGGCGCGACACGGCGTCGGAGGCGACCGCCGCGAGCGCGCGCAGCGCCTGCTCGTCGCTGTCGACCGTGGCCCGGGCGCGGTTCTTCGCCTGGGCGACCAGCCAGCGGCTGTCGTCGCCGAGCTGCACCGGGACGGCGATGGTGCCGTCGACCGGGGGAGTGTCGCGCAGCCGCACGTCCCTGAGCTTCAGCAGCTGGCGGGCGTCGCGCAGCAGCGCGTCGATGACCGCCTCGCGGTCGACGTGCGCCTGGGCGCGTACGGCGGCCGAGAACAGCACCGTCAGTCGCCGCGCGTTCTCCTGGCCGCGCGTGACGGCTCGCGTCGCGATGAGCAGCGTGACCAGCGGCACCGCCAGCAGGCTCAGCGTCCACCACGGGGTGGCGCGCTGGACGACGGCGCCGAGGTAGCCGAGCGAGTCCAGCGGCACGAAGCAGGCGATCGCGAGGAGCGTCCCGCGCTGCATCAGCTCGCGGCTCAGCCGCGACTGCGCGCCGATCGCGACGGAGACACCGGAGAGGACGTAGTCGGTGAGGAAGTAGACCGCGGCGGCGAACAGCATCGCGACCAGCTCGCGCGGCGTGCCGACGGCCCCGCCGCTGCCGACCGCGTAGACGGTGGCCGCGAGCCCGCCGGCCACCACGCCCAGCCCGATGTTGAAGCACTTGGCGTTGGCGGTCTTGTTGGCGGTCACCTGGGTGACGGCGACACCGATCGACCACGCGACAAGCGCGTCGGAGGTGTCGAGCGTGCACAGCAGGAAGATCAGGATGCTCGAGTCGAAGCCGACCTCGATGCCGCCCGACCCGCTGTCGAGGATCATCGGGAAGCGCGCGACGACCGCGATCAGGGGGACGGCGATCAGGGTGGCGAGGCCGAGGTCCCAGCCGAAGCCGTCCTGGGCAGACTCCAGCGCGGCCCCGGCGAAGACGACGAGGCCGACCGCGAGGACCGCGAGGTGGTAACGCCACCTCCACGTCTCACCCACACTGGGCACGCTGGACATGAACGAGCTCTCCGCTAGACGGTGAACCGGCGATTCCAATATCCACTACGTGCGGCCCGCACACATCGGGATCCGGCGAGGTCAGGACTAGGGTCCCTGGTCACCTGGTCACCTGGTCGCACCGGGCGCGGCGTCAGGACCGGCTCACAGCCGTCGGCGCAGGAAGGCGACCACGTCGTCGAGCGCCTCGCGAGCCACGGGCACGACGCCGGGCAGCGAGGCGAAGCCGTGGATGCCGGCCCCGTAGTCGCGCAGCTCTGCCTCGGAGCCCGCGAGGCGCAGCGCGTCCGCGTACGTCGAGCCGTGGTCGCGCAGCGGGTCGTGGTACGCCGTGAGGATCAGTGCGGGCGGCAGGTCGGCGTGAGACTCCGCGCGGATCGGCGAGGCCTGCCAGTCCTCGATGCCGTACGCCTCGCCCAGGTAGAGGTGGCCGAACGTGTGCATCTGCCGCGACGACAGCACGAGGGCCTCGGCGTTCGCGTCCTCCGAGGGGTAGCGCTCGTACATCTCCACCGCCGGGTAGACCAGCACCTGCGCCCGCAGCGCCGGGCCGCCCGCGTCGCGTGCCATCAGCGCGGTGACGGCGGCGAGGTTGCCGCCCGCGCTGTCGCCCATGACTGCCAGGCGGCTCGCGTCGCCGCCGAGGTCGGCGGCGTGCTCGGCCACCCACTGCAGCACTGCCCAGGCGTCGTCGACCGCGGCGGGGTAGGGGTGCTCGGGCGCCAGACGGTACGTCGGCGAGACGACGATGCTCCCGGTCAGCTCGGCGACACGGCTGGCCAGCCAGTCCGACTGCTCCGGGGTGCCGATGGCCCAGCCGCCACCGTGGAAGTTCACGACGACCGGCAGGGGGCCGTCGAGACCCTTCGGCCGGTGGACGTGCAGCCGCGAGCCGGTCTCGATCACGAGGTCGGTGGTGTCGACGGCGCGCGACGGGCGGCCGAAGACGAGCTGCCCGACCGCCGAGCGGCGCAGGCGCTCGCGCTTGGCGCGCAGCTCCACCATCGCCTCGGCCGTCGCGGGCTCCGAGACCATCAGCTTGAGGATCACGCCGAAGGCGCGGGTACGCGTGGCCAGGCGGGTCGTCACGGCGCACAGCCTGCCGCATGCAACCTGACGGACGCGCGCCGCGTCTTGCTGGTGACCATCCACCGATCACGAAAGTCACCGCCATGTCGATCCGACCCGCCACCGTCGCCGGGGCGCTCCTCGCCGCCTCCGCCTCGCTGACCCTCCTCCCCACCACCGCCACCGCGGCCGCCTCGACCACGTCGGTCGAGAAGGGCGTCGTCATCGAGTGCTCCGGCCAGGTCGGCGGGCGGTCCGTCTACGTGAGCCTCTACGAGAACAGCCGCTACGTGAACGTCGTGCAGGTCAACGTCGGTGACGACGGCGCCTCGCGCGAGGTCCATGACATCGTCCGGGCCGGACGCGTCCGCGCCGCCGTACGGATCGGCGACTCGACCGCCCGGGTGACCGGCGTCGTCAGGCTGACGGGCCGGCCGACCAGGGTCCACGACGAGCAGGACGACGCCGGCCAGCACATCGTCAGCGACGGGACCCACCGCGCGCTGGCGACTCGGCTGCGGTTGTCGCTCAACGGCGACAAGGCACGCCTGACCTGCGACAACGCCTTCCGCTACCGGCTGCGCGTGACGAGGACGGACGTTGTCTGACCTCACCTCCGGGCTCATCTCCGGGCCGACCTACGGGCTCACCTACGGCCGCATCCTCCGATCGGTCAGTCGCCCGCCGCTCGACGTAGCACGAACTGACGAGATTGACCGAAAGTCCTGTCGGCCGGGACCGTCCCGGCTTAACGTCGTACCTCACGCGCCAGCACTGAGGACAGGGAATGCCGAACGACTCCACCGAGTGGCCGACCAGGGCGCTCGTCCGTCCGCGGACGAGCGGTGAGGGCGCGACCTCGGCGATCCTCGGGGCGCTGCCGCGCAGCGAGTGGACGGTGTTCGACTCGGTACGGCTCGCGGGACGTCGTACGCCGCTCCAGGTCGCCGTCGGCCCGCAGGGCGTCTTCGTCGTCGAGTCGCGGCGGCGGCCGTGGGTGTCAGCCCGCGACGAGCTGCGCCCCGGTGGCGTCCGGCAGGACGTCGTCGTCGCGGCCACCCGTGCCGCTGCCGCCGTCACCGAGCTGACCGGACTCGTCGAGCCCAAGCACGTCACCGCCGTCGTGTGCTTCGTCGGCCGCGAGGTGGAGCCGGTCGTCGCCGGCGACGTCGTCATCTGCTCGACCCGCAACCTGCTGGCCATCCTCACCACCGGCACGGCCGTCCTCGGGGCCGACCGGCTCCAGCTGGTCACGCTCGACCTCGACACCTCACTCGGTACGTCGCACCGCACCGCCCCGCGACGCCGCTGACGCTCGCCCGGCCGCGTGAACTCGGGGTGACGCCTCACCCAAACCGCTTGGCTGTTCGACTCCGCGCACCTACCGTGAATAGCGGAGGAGGTGTGGGCCATGGCTGCGACGAGCGTGGCGCTTCTCAACGCCTCCTACGAGCCGCTCGGCAGGGTCACCTTCCAGCACGCCGTGCGCATGCTCTTCCGGCAGGTCGCCATCGTCGAGGAGGCCCACGACGACCGGATGATCGGGCCGCACCCGTGGCCGCGGGTCATCCGGCTGGTGCGCTACATCCGGATGCAGTGGATGTACCGCCCGGCGGCGTACAGCCGTGAGTCCGTGCTGCGGCGCGACGGGCATCGCTGCGCCTACTGCGGACGCCACGCCAGCACGGTCGACCACCTGCTGCCGTCGTCTCGGGGCGGCCAATGGACGTGGCTGAACACCGTCGCCGCGTGCCGCCTGTGCAACGGCCGCAAGGCCAACCGGACCCCGGCCGAGGCGGCGATGGTGCTGCGGTTCGAGCCGTACGTGCCGACGCGCGCACAGCTCGCGGCGCTCGGTCTCTTCTGACGCCTGACTGACGGGTCACAGCAGCGTCCGGCCTGCTCAGGTTTCACGCGCCCGGGCCGAAGTGGAGGGGTCGCCTCACCCTGCCCTGGAACGGATCACAAACTCATGCGTCTCCTGTCGCGCACCCGCATCGGCATGCGCCTCGTCATCGCTCTCGGCACCGTGGTCGCACTCTTCGTCGCAGCCGCCTTGTTCGGGTTCACCGCGCTCAGCAGCGACGACGCGGCCATCGCGAAGGTCCGACACCTCCAGCAGCTGACCCGCGACGTGCAGGAGATCAAGTACTACAACTCGGACGTGAGCGGCTGGCAGGTCTCCTATGCCTGGGAGGCCATGAAGGGTGACCCGGCTGCGGCCGTCGACCCGTCGGCCTCGACCCGGGCCGGATACCTCGACGTCGCCGCGCGCTGCAAGAAGTTCCTGGCCGGCATCGACCAGACGTACATGACCGGCTCCGAGCGCCGGACGCTCGCCTCGATCATCGACGGCTGGAACAGCTTCTTCGCGATGGACGACCAGATCGTCGCGCTGTACAAGAAGGCCGACCACAAGTCGGTCGACAAGGCCAACGCCATGATCGGCGGTCCGTCCTGGGACATCTACGCCAAGATCCTCGACGAGACCGCGACGATGCTGAAGTCGACCCAGGCACGCAGCGACGCAGCCGCGCAGGCCGCGAGCGACCACTCGAAGCGGGCCCAGAAGGAGATGGCGGCCGCCCTGCTGCTCGCCTTCGTGGCCGCGCTCTCCATGGTCTGGCTCGTGCGCCGCAGCATCGCCGGTCCGCTCGAGGTGACCACCGAGGCGCTGCGCCGGATGGGCCGCAAGGACCTCACGGTCCGCGTCGAGACCGACGACCGGGGCGAGCTCGGCGAGATGGCGCACGCGATCAACGAGGCGACCGCCGCACTGCGCGACACCATCACCACCGTGAAGTCGGACGCTGCCCGCCTGGCGCAGGCCTCGACCACGATGCAGCGGGCGAACGCCGAGATCCTGGGTGGCACCCAGATCGCGTCAGAGCTGGTCCAGGAGGCCGCGGGCTCCGCGACGGAGGTCAGCCACAACACCCAGAGCATCGCCGCCGGCACCGAGGAGATGGGACTGTCCATCAGCGAGATCTCGCGCAGCGCCTCCGAAGCCGCCTCGGTGGCGGAGAGCGCCGTGTCCGCCGCCGCCGACGCCTCGGACCGGATCGACCGGCTCGGCGCCGCCTCGCAGGAGATCGGCGCGGTCGTCGCGACGATCAACGCCATCGCCGAGCAGACGAACCTGCTCGCCCTCAACGCCACCATCGAGGCGGCTCGCGCCGGCGAGATGGGCAAGGGCTTCGCTGTCGTCGCGACCGAGGTCAAGGAACTCGCCAGCGAGACGGCGCGTGCGACCGAGGACATCTCGGCACGCGTCGCCGGGATCCAGCACGAGACGGCCGAGGCGGTCGCCACGATCCGCGGGATCAGCAACGTCATCGGCCGGGTGAGCGACCACGTCACCACCATCGCGAGCGCGGTCGAGGAGCAGAGCGCCACCACGTCCAGCATGAGCGCGAGCGTGCATCACGCCGCCCTGGGCTCGACACAGATGGTCGACCACGTCAAGCGGGTCGCGGGCATCGTCGACGAGACCGACACCGCCGTCCAGGCGAACACGCGCACCCTCGAGGACCTCACCCGGATGGCAGCCACCATGGACGAGGTGACGGCCACGTTCGTGGTCTGAGGGCTGTCGGCTACTTCTCCCAGGGCGCCTGGTCGCCCATCTTGCGGTAGTACCGCTGCACGTGGTGCTTGGCGCGCTCGACATCGCTCTCGGGGATGTCGACGCCGCCCCGCGCACCGTCGAGGACGCCGGCCGCGGCCATGATCCCGCGCGGCACCGCCTGCAGCCGGCCGTCGACCACGTCGGCGTACAGCATCTTGTAGGCGGTGAAGTTGTCCTTGCGGTCGGCGTCGTACCAGAGGTGGGCGTCGCGGTACTTCGCGTTGGGGCCGTCCTCCGCGCCCGCCCAGGCGCGCACCCGCTTCTCCGCCGCGGCGCCGTCCCACTCGCGGTCCCGGGACGCGAGCGGCAGGTCCTGGTAGGTCGTGACAGTCATCGGTCCTCCACTTCGTCGAGTCGTGCCGGGGACGGGGCCGGTACCCGGCTGCTGACCGCCGTACGCCCTGCGGTGGACCGGCCCGGTGACCGCAGGAAACGTCGTACGACGGGCCGGACGCGTCATAAACAGTCTCGAATTGGGACCTAGACGCGAAGGTAAAGACATGATGGGGTGCCTCTGGCGGACACGCTCGTCTCCGCCGCCAGGGCCCGCTGGGCCCACTCGGAATCTCTCGGAGGACCAACACGTGAATCGACGCATCTCGGGCGTCATCGGCGCGGCCGCGAGTCTCGGACTCGCGGCCGTTGCCGTGCCCACCGCCCTCGCCCCGGTCAGCGCCAGCGCTGTCCCGGCGGAGGTCGGTCAGGCTCCGAACGCCCACCAGAAGAACGACGACCGGCCGGACCCGAAGGCTGCCCACTGGCGCGCACTCAAGCAGAAGGCCGTCGAGCAGGTCGCGCGCGGCGAGAGGAAGCCGCAGACGAAGGGTGGCGGCCAGGCCGTCAAGGTCGGCCCCGGTCAGTGGGTCGAGTACGGCACGCAGCAGACCGCCCAGCTCCTGACCTTCCTCGTCGACTTCGGCAACAAGGCCGACCCGCGGTTCCCGACGGCGCCCGCGGCGGGCCCGGTGCACAACCAGATCCCCGCGCCGGCGGCTGACGACAACTCCACCTACTGGGAGCCGGACTTCTCCCAGGAGCACTACAAGGAGATGTTCTTCACCGGTCTGAAGGACCAGAACGGCGAGTCGTTCCACGACGTCTACAACCAGATGTCGAGCGGTCGCTTCGACCTCAAGGGCGACGTCAGCAACTGGGTCACGGTGCCTTACAACGAGGCGTCCTACGGCCAGACCGAGTCCAACCAGGACATGACCCGGTTCGTCCAGGACTCCGCCGACGCGTGGTACGCCGACCAGCTGGCGCAGGGCAAGACGAAGGACCAGATCGTCGCGTACCTCAAGTCGTTCGACCAGTGGGACCGCTACGACCTCGACGGTGACGGCAACTTCAACGAGCCCGACGGCTACATCGACCACTTCCAGGCGATCCACGCCGGCACCGGCGAGGAGGCGGGCGCGCCCAAGTCGGCCATCTGGTCGCACCGCTGGGCGGTCAACCCCAGCGGCAGCCAGGGGCCGGGCGACTACGGCCACGCCGGCGGCATCAGGATCGGTGACACCGACCTGT
The DNA here is from genome assembly GCF_039530925.1 of Nocardioides panacihumi. Classification (NCBI taxonomy): domain Bacteria; kingdom Bacillati; phylum Actinomycetota; class Actinomycetes; order Propionibacteriales; family Nocardioidaceae; genus Nocardioides; species Nocardioides panacihumi. The sequence continues at coordinate 10,985 of NZ_BAAAPB010000006.1, forward strand.
GGATCCGTGACTACACGACCGAGCCGGAGAACGGCGGCCTCGGCGTGTTCTCCCACGAGTTCGGCCACGACCTCGGCCTGCCGGACTACTACGACACCGCCGGCGGCGACAACGGCACCGGCTTCTGGAACCTGATGAGCTCGGGCTCGTGGATGAACCACGGCACGAACACCATCGGGACGACGCCGAACCACATGGGCGCCACCGAGAAGCTGTTCCTGGGCTGGCTCGACTACGCCACCGTCGCGCCTGGCCAGAAGGCCAAGGTCGACCTCGGCCCGTCCTACCACGCGACGAGGAAGTCGCAGGCGGTCTTCGTCGACCTGCCGGACGGCAAGGCGTTCACGCCGACCGGGCCGGCGTCCTCGGGCGACAAGTACCTGTACTCCGGCACCGGGGACGACCGCACCGCAACCGCTGCCTCGCCGAGCTTCACGGTGCCGGCCGGCGGGTCGCTGACCGCGAAGGTCAACTACTCGATCGAGACCGACTGGGACTACGCCTACGCGGAGATCTCGACCGACGGCGGCAAGACCTACACGCCGCTCGCGACGAACCTGTCGACCGACGCCAACCCGAACAACCAGAACGACGGCCACGGCATCACCGGCTCCTCGAACGACAAGTGGGTCGACCTGTCGGCCGACCTGTCGGCGTACGCGGGGCAGACGGCGTCCGTCCGCTTCCGGATGTTCAACGACGGCGGCTACCACGAGATCGGCCTCAAGGTCGACGACGTGGCGGTCGGCAGCGCCCTGAGCACCGACTTCGAGGGCGGCTTCGACGGCTGGACGTTCGACGGTTTCCACGGCATCAGCGGTGGCGGCTACGACACGGCCTACCAGCAGTACTACCTCGCTGAGAACCGGGTCTACGGCGGCTACGACCAGACGCTCGCCCAGGGCCCGTACAACTTCGGCTGGCTGGTGAGCCACCCGCAGCAGGTCGAGCACTTCCCGTACCAGGACGGCCTGCTGGTCTGGTACAAGAACGGGCTCTACACCGACAACAACACCAAGCAGCACCCGGGCTACGGCCAGGCGCTGCCGGTGGACGCGCACCCGAAGGCGCTGACCTGGTCCAACGGCTCCGTCGCACGGGCCCGGATCCAGTCCTACGACATGACCTTCGGGCTGCAGAAGACCGACCCGCTCAGTCTCCACCTCGAGTCGGTCGTGAACGGCCAGACGGTCGCGAGCACGCTGGTGCAGCCGTCGCAGCCGGCAGTCTCGGTCTTCGACGACACCGACCCGAACCGCTACTACGACGCGTCGAACCCGCAGGGCTCGACCAAGGTCGCGGGCACGGGCACGAAGATCAAGGTGCTCTCGCAGGACACCGGCAGCGGGACGATGACCGTCCAGGTCAACTAGTCCCCGTCAGCAGCAGGGAGGCCCCCACACCGCCGGGTGTGGGGGCCTCTCGGCGTCAGACCAGCGAGCGGTAGATGGAGACGGTCCGCTCGGCGATGGCGGCCCAGCTGAAGGCGTCGATGGCCCGTCGGCGGCCCGCCCGGCCCATCTCGGCAGCGCGCCCGGGGTCCGCGACGAGCTCGTTGAGCGCGGCCGCGAAGTCCGCCACGTAGCCCTCGGGGTCGACGGGGGTGCCCGTGCCGTCGGTCAGCTGCTCGATGGGCACGAGCAGGCCCGTCGTACCGTGCTGGACGACCTCGGGGATGCCGCCTGTGGCGGTCGCGACCACGGCGGCCTCGCAGGCCATCGCCTCGAGGTTGACGATGCCGAGCGGCTCGTAGATCGACGGGCAGGCGAAGACCGTCGCCGCCGAGAGCAGCGCGACGACGTCAGCGCGCGGCAGCATCTCCGCGATCCAGACGATCCCGGCCGCCCCGCTCCCGCGCCGCGCGCGCAGGTCGTCGACCAGGCCGACCACCTCGGCCTCGATCTCCGGGGTGTCGGGCGCGCCGGCACACAGCACGACCTGCACGTCGGGTGGGAGAGCGGCGACGGAGCGCAGGAAGTACGGCAGCCCCTTCTGGCGGGTGATCCGACCGACGAACACCACCGACGGACGGTCGGGGTCGACCCCCAGCGCACGAACGCGGTCGGGGTCGTCGGCCGGCCGCCAGAGCTCGGTGTCGATGCCGTTGTGCACGGTGTGGACCCGGCTCGGGTCGACCGCCGGGTAGGAGCGCAGCACGTCGTCGCGCATCGCGCTCGAGACGGCGATGACAGCTGCAGCCGCTTCGTACGACGTCCGCTCGGCCCAGCCGCTCAGCGCGTATCCGCCGCCCAGCTGCTCGGCCTTCCACGGCCGCAGCGGCTCGAGCGAGTGCGCCGTCAGGACGTGCGGCACGCCGTGCAGCAGCGCGGCGAGGTGGCCGGCCAGGTTGGCGTACCACGTGTGCGAGTGCACGAGGTCGGCGCCGGCGCACGCGTCGGCGACGGCCAGGTCGACGCCGAAGGTCCGCAGCGCGGCGTTGGTGTGCGCGAGCGGCTCGAGGTCGGCGTACGAGAACGTGTCCGGCTCCTCGCGCGGCGCGCCGAACGCCCGGACGACCGTCTCGACGTCGCCGCCTGACCGCAGCGCGCGGACCAGCTCGGCGACGTGGACACCGGCGCCTCCATAGACCTCGGGCGGGTACTCCTTGGTGAGGATGTCGACGCGCACACGGGCAACCTACTCCGCGTGCCTGCCTTCGCGGGCTGTCCAGGGCTAGTCTCCGAACATGGCGCTCCCTCTCCGCAAGAAGGTGCTCGCGATCGTCCTGGCAGGCGGGGAGGGCAAGAGACTGATGCCCCTCACCGCCGACCGGGCGAAGCCGGCCGTCCCGTTCGCGGGGATCTACCGGCTCATCGACTTCGCGCTGTCGAACGTCGTCAACTCCGGCTACCGCCAGGTCGTCGTCCTGACGCAGTACAAGTCGCACTCCCTCGACCGGCACGTCAGCCAGACCTGGCGGATGTCGACGTTGCTCGGCAACTACGTCGCGTCCGTGCCGGCCCAGCAGCGGCTCGGCAAGAACTGGTACCTCGGCAGCGCCGACGCGATCTACCAGTCGCTCAACCTCATCGGTGACGAGAAGCCCGACATCGTGGTCGTGGTCGGGGCCGACCACGTCTACCGGATGGACTTCTCCCAGATGGTCGACGCGCACATCGCCTCCGGGGCCGCCTGCACGGTCGCCGCGATCCGGCAGCCGATCGAGATGGCCGACCAGTTCGGGGTCATCGACGTCGACCCGGAGGAGCCGCGGCGGATCCGCGAGTTCCTCGAGAAGCCGAAGAACCCGGTCGGGCTGCCGGACAGCCCCGGTGAGGTGCTCGCCTCGATGGGCAACTACGTCTTCGACGCCGACGCACTGGTCGAGGCGGTCACCCGCGACGCCTCCGAGATCGGGTCGAAGCACGACATGGGCGGCGACATCGTCCCGGCCTTCGTACGCCGCAACCAGGCCGCGGTCTACGACTACCGCGACGACGAGGTGCCCGGGTCGACCGACCGTGACCGCGGCTACTGGCGCGACGTGGGGACGCTGGCGTCGTACTACGACTCGCACATGGACGTCGTCTCGCCGCTGCCGGTGTTCAACCTCTACAACTACGCCTGGCCGATCTACACCTCGCACGGCCCCTACCCGCCGGCGAAGGTCGTGCACTCCAACGTCGACGAGGTGCTCCTCTCGCCGGGGGTCGTGGTCAGTGGCGGCGAGGTGGTCCGCTCGGTCATGTCGCCCGGGGTCTACGTCTCCGGTGCCGAGGTGACGGGTTCGATCCTGATGAACGACGTGCGGGTCGGCGAGGGCGCAGTTGTCCGCAACGCGATCCTGGACAAGAACGTCGTCATCCCGCCCGGCGCACGGGTCGGCTGCGACCCGGAGGAGGACCTGGCGCGCGGCTTCGTCGTCCAGGACGGGCTGACCATCGCCGGCAAGGACCAGCCCTACGACTGAGCCTTGAGTGTCTCGACCACCCCAGGGTGGCCGAGACACTCACGCCTCACGCAGCGCGGGGTACGCCGAGCCGCCGCAGGTCGCGCGCGAGCCGGGTCGGTCCGTCGCGGAGCTCCCGAGCGGTGCACCTCACGATGACCCGATCCGGCCCGCTGAGCGCCCTCTGCCGCGCGAGGTCGTCCTCCCACTGCTGCGCCTCCATGTGGAACGCGCCGTCGACCTCGAGCACGAGGACGCGGCCGTCGGCGAGCCGCCACTCGCAGTCGGTGAAGCGCACGCGGCCGTCCCCGTCGTACCTCTTGACCTGCCGCGTCGGCTGGGCGAGTCCGTGCTGGCGACACATACGACGCACGTCGAGCTCGGCCACCGACTGGGCACCTCCGGCGATCTCGGTGAGCGTCCTGCGCATCTCCGCCGAGTGCCGGAGCCTGCCGAGCCCGTCCAGCACACGCAGAAGCTGGTCCGCGGTGGTCAAGCGCTGCTGGACGACGGCGGCCAGGACGCCGCGGGTGGTACGGATGTTGTCCTGCTCCGACGCCCAGAGCAGGACTGCCACGATCGGGCGACAACACGGCGGCGTGAGCTCCGTCGAGCGCAGGGAGCCGAGGTCGCGCGTGGTGCGGAGGAAGCGGTAGCCGTCGAGCGGCGTCGGCACCCTCAGGCCCGATGGGACGAGCACGACGACCTCGTCCCGGTGCCAGTTCGCCAGGCCGCCGAGCTCCGCGGCGTGCAGGCCGGCGACGAGGGCTCCCTCACCGCCGTGGAGGACCCCTAGCCAGAGCCGCTGGGCCTCGTCCAGCGCGCCGGTGAAGGTCGCGATCACCGTGGGGGAGTGCGCCTGCCAGCGGTCCGTCGCGATGCGATGCGCGACCGCCTGCGCGCGAACGCCGGCCGCCCGCAGCTGTCGCCGCGTGATGAGGCCTTCTTGGGACCGCGCCTTCTTGCGCCACTCCTCCTCCACGGGCCCAGCGTCGCGGGTTGTGCCGAGCTGCGCGTCCCGCTCTCCACAGCCCGGAGGCTTGAGTGTCTCGACCACCCCAGGGTGGCCGAGACACTCAAGCCTCGGACAGGACGCCGGCTGCGCGGGCCGGCTCGGCGTACGCCGCGGCCAGCGAGGCGACCGTCTCGTGGGCGTTGAGGCCGCTGGGGTTCGGGACCACCCAGACCTCGGCGTCGCCCCAGACGTCGTCGTGCGGCTGGAGCCCCGTGGCCGAACGCGGCCGGCCGAAGGCGGAGCGGTACGCCGTGATGCCGGCGATCGCCACGACGCGCGGGCGCTCCCGGCGGACCAGCTCCTGCAGCCGCAGGCCACCCTCGACGAGCTCGGCCTTGGACAGCTCGTCGGCGCGGGCCGTGGCCCGGTGCACGACGTTGGAGATGCCGACGCCGCGTCCGACCAGGTGGGCGCGGTCGTCGTCGCTCATGCCGGCGGCCGGGTCGATCGCACGGGTGATGATCCCGGCGGCGTACAGCGCGGGGTAGAAGCGGTTGACCGGGTGGGCGAAGTGGGTCTGCGTCGCGGCCGTCCACAGCCCCGGGTTGATCCCCACGAAGAGCAGCCGCAGGTCGGGCCCGATCAGGTCGGGCACCGTCGCGTCGCGGAAGGACTCCAGCTCGGCCCGGGTGAACGTGCGTCGACGGGTCGTCACGCCGTCACCCTGCCACGCCCCGGTGCGGGCGCGGGAACCGGACGGGCGGCGATACCGTCTCATCGTCATGCGGCGACTTCTCGGATCCACGGCGGCCCTCCTGCTGGCGAGCTGTCCCCTGGCGGCGTGCGCGGGCGGGTCGGACGCGGGCGGCTCCGCGGCGAGCCCGACCTCGCAGCCCGACAGCGGCTACGTGGTGAGCGACGAGCTCGTGTCGCAGACCGCCGGCGACGGCGAGATCGCCCAGGTGGCGACCCCGCTGCCCGACCAGGCGGCGGTCGACGACTTCACCCGTGGCCTCGCCGACTCCCTCGCCGCGAAGGTGGACGAGGCGGTCAGGCGGACGCAGGTCGCCTCCGGGCAGCAGCTCTACGGCCAGGTCGTCGCCGTCGGCTGCGACGTCCCGCCCGCCGTGACCGTCGAGCGCGACCCGGTGGCCGTGCAGCCCGAGCCGGTCACCTCCCCGAAGCAGGAGTGCTTCGCGCCCGTCACCACGGTCGCGCTCGTCGTGGTGCTGGACTGAGTCGTGGTGCTGGACTAGCTAGCCCCTCGGGCAGGACAGCGCGTGCTGGTGCCGCAGGCCGGCGAGGTCGCCGGGGCCGAGCGTGGTGCGGCCGATGTTCGCCTTGTTCATCAGCTCACCGCCGTCGTGGACGTGGTCCAGCCCGAGCACGTGCCCGAGCTCGTGCATGACGATCGCCTGTCGCTCGGCCATGTCGTGCTGGTCGGCGTACTTGGTGGCGTCGAGCATGACGACACCCGTGGCGTAGCGAGCGTCCCCGCCCGGCACGCTGCGACCCAGCCCGATGACGTCGCCGGCGAACTGGGGCACCTCGGCGGCCGTCGCGAACCCGATGAGCACCGGCCCGGCCCGACCGTCGGTCAGGTGGGCGGAGAAGTCCCGGTCCGGCGTCATGCCGTCGAAGTAGAAGCGGTAGCCGCTCGCCGCCGAGACCTTGCCGACCGCTCCGTGCACCACCTCGGCGAAGTCCGCCGGCGCCTCCGCCTCGCTCACCACGTAGTGGATCGGCGCGCACGGGTAGGCGACACCGGGGTCGAGGAGCGCGTAGGGCCCGGTGCTGTCGTGCGCCTGACCCGCGACGAGCGTCCGGAGCAGCACGGCCCCCGCCACGGCGAGCAGCACGCCCCAGCGCAGCCGTCCCCTCCTCACCAGGACATCATCCGCGGTCACGCCTCCCACCGCTCGGCTTTCGCGATGACTAGCGTGTGCGTTCGTGGAGCCGTGGAACACGTTCGTCGAGGGGGACAACCTCGAGGTGCTCCGTCGGCTGGAACAGCGCGAGGAGGTCTTCGACCTCGTCTACATCGACCCGCCGTACAACACCGGCAACGACTTCGCGTACGCCGACGACATCCGCGGTGCCGACGGTCGCCGCCGCGGCCGGCACGAGGCCTGGGTGGCCGTGATGCGCCCACGTCTGGAAGCGGCCCGTGCCGTCATGAGCGCGCGCGCCGCGATCTACGTCAGCATCGACGACAACGAGGCGGCGTACCTCCGGCTGCTGCTCGACGACGTGTTCGGCGAGGAGTGCTTCCTCGCCCAGATCGTCGTCAACCTCAACCCCAAGGGACGCCAGCTCGGCGGTGGCTTCGCGACGTCGCACGAATACCTGCTGGTCTACGCACGGGACCCGCGCGCGTGCGCGCTCGACGCGAGCAGCCCCGACCTGGTCGACGAGCGCGACTTCCCGCTCGCCGACGCGAACGGGCGGCGCTACCGCCACCTGCCGCTGCGCAACACGAACAAGAAGTTCAACCCGGTCACCGCGCCGACCCTCCACTTCGCCGTGTACGGCGACCCCGAGTCCGGCCGCGTAGCGACCGTCCCGTTCGACGGCGCGGTCGAGGTGACTCCCGTATTCGGCGACGGGAGGCCAGCGGTCTGGCGCTGGTCGCGCCCGCTCATCGACCAGCGACCCGACGACCTGGTCTGCCGCCGGATCGCCGGGCGGAGAGGCGAGCGGGTCGACGTGTTCCAGCGCGACTGGCTGCACGGCCTGGACGGCCGGACCCGGCGCAAGAAGCTGCGCACGATCTGGCTCGCCGAGGAGGTCGGCTCGACCGACACCGCTGTCGCCGAGCTCAAGGCGCTCGTCGGCCACGTCTTCGAGTCGCCCAAGCCGACAGGCCTCATCCGCCGCATCCTCGCGACCATGCCGCACGACGTGCGGGTGCTCGACTTCTTCGCCGGATCCGGCACCACGGGGCACGCGGTGGCCCTGGCCAACGCCGCCGACGGCGGCACCCGCTCCTGCGTGAGCGTCAACTCCGCCGAGCCGACCCGACCCGGCTCGAACGCCGCGAACGCCGGCCTCGCCACCGTCGCCGACATCACCCGCGCACGGCTGCGCGCCGTCGCGGCCGGTCTGGGCGGCGGACTCGACGAACAGCTCTGAGCGGCTCTGGAAGGATCGGGGCATGCAGCGCGACGCCGTCGACCTCTGGGTGCATCGAGGGCGTACGTCGGCCAGGGAGCGTTTCATCCGCTGGCGGTCCAAGCGCTGGGCGGTCGCACAGTGCGCGATCTCGGCGGGCGTGGCCTGGTTCCTCGCGCACGACGTGCTCGGACACCCGGCGCCGGTCTTCGCCTCGATCGCGGCGGTGGTGAGCCTCGGCACGTCGTACGGCCAGCGCCTGCGGCGGGTCGCCGAGGTCACCCTCGGCGTCGCGATGGGCGTCCTCCTGGGCGACATCCTGGTGGAGGTGCTCGGCTCCGGCGCGTGGCAGATCACGCTCATCGTCGGGCTCGCCATGTCGGCGGCGCTGCTGCTCGACGCCGGGGTGCTCTTCGTCAACCAGGCGGCCGTGCAGTCGGTGTTCGTCGCGGCGCTGCTTCCGACGCCGGGTGCGGCCCTCACCCGATGGACCGACGCGCTGGTCGGTGGCGCCGTCGCGCTGGTCGCCGCCACGGCGGTGCCGGCCGCGCCGCTGAGACGGCCGCGGGAGCGGGCCGCCGTCGTCATCCGCAAGATCGCCCACCTGCTGCGAGCCGCCGGAGACGTCATGGTCGAGGCCGACCCGATCCACGCGATGTCGGTCCTCGCCGAGGCCCGGTCGACCGACGGCCTGATCCGCGAGCTGCAGGCGGCCGCGGACGAGGGCATGGCGGTCGTCGCCTCGTCGCCCTTCCGGGTCAGGCACAAGCCGTCGGTGCGGCAGATGGCGGAGATCGTCGAGCCCCTCGACCGGGCACTGCGCAGCACGCGCGTGCTCGTCCGGCAGGTGGCCGTCGCGGCGTACCGGGGCCGGCCGGTCCCCGCGTCGTACGCCACCCTCGCCTTCGACCTCGCCGAGGCGACCGACATGCTCGCCGACGAGCTGGTCAAGGCGCGCAACACCTCGGAGCTGGCCGAGGCGGCCCGCCCCGCCCTGTTCGCGCTGGGCGAGGCGTCGTCGATGCTCGAGCGCAGCCAGGTGATGACCGCCGAGGGCATCCTCCTGCAGCTGCGCAGCGTGATCGTCGACCTGCTGCAGCTGACCGGCATGGGTCAGTTCGAGGCCACGGACGCGCTCCCGCCGCCGCCGTCCTGACGGTCTAGCCGAGCGACTCGCGCAGCTCCCGCACGACCGAGTCGACGACCGCGACCAGGTCGCCGTGGGTGCGCTCGGCGACCGCCCGCTGCCGCTGGTACGACGCCCCGCGGCTGACGATGTCGCTGACCGAGGCGAGCTCGGCGGCGCAGCCGAGCCGCTCCGCGACCGGCTCGAGCCGGCGCAGCAGGTCGGCCAGGTCGTCGGTGACCAGACGCTCGTTGGACTCGGCGTCGAGGATCACGATCGCGTCGAGCCCGTAGCGAGCCGCCCGCCACTTGTTCTCCTGCACGTGCCACGGTGGCATCGTGGTCAGCCGCTCCCCGGCCGCGGCCCGTTCGTCGAGGTCGACGACCAGGCAGTGCGCGAGCGCCACGATCGCGGCCAGCTCGTCGAAGGTCGACACGCCGTCGCAGATGCGGTTCTCCAGTGTGCCGAGCTTCGGGGACGGCCGCAGGTCCCACCTGATCTCGGAGAGCTCGTCGATGACACCGGTCGTCAGCTGGTCGTACGTGAAGGCCTCGAACTGCTCCCAGGTCTCGAACTGGAACGGCAGCCCGGCCGTCGGCAGCTGCTGGAACATCAGCGCCCGGTTCGACGCGTAGCCGGTGTCGACGCCCGCCCAGATGGGACTCGACGCCGAGAGCGCCTGGAAGTGCGGATAGTAGGTGAGCAGCCCCGACAGCACCTGCATCACCCGCTCCTGGGACGGCAGGCCGACGTGCACGTGGACGCCCCAGATGAGCATCTGGCGGCCCCACCACTGGGTCCGGTTGATGAGCTCCTCGTAGCGATGTCCCGGCGAGAGCTGCTGCTGGGTCCAGCTCGCGAACGGATGCGTCCCGCCGCCGTACAGGTCGACGCCGAGCTCGTCGCACGCGTCGACGACGGGCGCCAGGCTGCGGCGCAGGTCGACCATCGCCTCACCGACGGTGTGGCAGACCCCGGTCACCAGCTCGACCGTGTTGCGGAGCAGCTCCTGGTGCAACCGGGTCGGGTCGGGCATCCGCGCCTTGGCGCGGGCGAACAGGTGCGAGGCGTTGTTCGACAGGTCGCGGGTGTGCCGGTCCACGAGCGCGAGCTCCCACTCCACGCCGAGCGTCGGCTCCGGGGAGGGGTGGAAGTCGATCCGCACGTGCCCAGCCTCCCACGCCGTTGGTGCATGACGCCTCCGTCACTGGCAACCTTCGACGCGTGGACGCACGCGAGGTGAACCTGACACTCGACTTCTGCCTGAAGGTCGGCGAGCTGCTGCTGTCGTCGGGCGCGGGCGCTGCCGACGTGACGGCGACGATGCGCTCGCTCGCGCGTCACCTCGGCCTGCGCAGCGCCGACGTGGACGTCACGTTCGTCAACCTCGCGATGGCCTTCCAGGAGAACCCCGAGACCGTGCCGGTGCTCGCGACCCGGCAGGTCAAGCTGCGCACGATCGACTACGAGGACCTCACCCGCGTCGACCACCTCGTCCGCGCGGTGCTGCGCGACGACGTCGACCTCAAGGGCGCCCGCGCGGAGCTCGGCCGGATCATCTCGACCGGGCACGGCCGCAAGCGCTGGGCGGTCACGGCCGGCCTCGCCGTGATGGCCGCCGGCGTGGCCGTGCAGCTCGGCGGTGGCCCGCCGGTCGTCGTACTCGCGGCCCTGGCGGCGACGATCATCGACCGGCTCCAGCTCGTCATGTCACGGCGCCGGGTGCCGGTCTTCTACCAGCAGGTCGCGGCGGCCGGCGTGGCGTCGCTGCTGGCGGTGTGCGTCAGCGTGCCGTTCGACGCCGACGTCTCGACGGCCATCACCGCCAACATCGTCGTGCTGCTCGCCGGGCTCGGCTTCATGGGCGCGCTGCAGGACGCCCTGACCGGCTTCTACATCACCGCCGGCGCGCGGATCACCGAGGTGATGCTGTCGACGGCCGGGATCATCGCCGGTGTCAGCGCCGGCCTCGCGCTCGCGCGGGCCGTCGGGCTGCACCTGCCGCCCATCGAGCCCGCGGCCGTCGACCTCCGCTCGGTCAGCCGCGCCCTGGTCGGAGCCGCGATCGGCGCGGCCGCATTCGCGTACGCCTCCTACGGCCCCCGACGCAGCCTGCTCCCGATCGCAGTGGTCGCCGCGGCGGCGGAGGGCATCACGGTCGTCTTCCCCGCCGAGTTCGGCAACACCTGGGCGGTCGCGGTGGCGGCGTTCTTCGTCGGTCTGGTGAGCTACTCGGTGTCGGGCCGGCTCCGGGTTCCGCCGCTGGTGGTCATCGTGCCGGCCGTGGTCCCGCTGCTGCCGGGCCTGTCCATCTACCGGGGCCTGACGCTGCTGGGCGCGAGCGGCAACGCGGCCGCCACGAGTGGTCTGCTGGCGATGTTCACGGCCGCCTCGATCGCGGTCGCGCTCGCCTCCGGCGTGATCCTCGGCGAGTACGTCGCCCAGCCGCTGCAGCGCGAGGCCCGGCGTCTCGAGAGCCGCCTGGCCGGCCCTCGCCTGGTCGGTCCCGTGGTCGTCCGGACCCCTCGCGTCCGGCGCCGTCGACGGGCCCGAGCCGCGGCCGAGTCCCCGCACACCTGATGCCGAGTCGGCGCATCCTCGCAGCTCACAGAGGCCGAGTCGGCGCATCCTCGCAGCTCGCTGGCGCTCGCGTGCGAGGATCCGCCGACTCGGCCTTGCTTGCGTGCGAGGTTGCGCCGACTCGGCCGTGCTCGCGTGCGAGGTTGCGCCGACTCGGCCCTGCTCGCGTGCGAGGATGCGCCGACTCGGCCCTGCTCGCGTGCGAGGTTGCGCCGACTCGGCCCTGGGTCAGCGGTCCTTCTTGGGCATGACCCGCTTCGCTCCGAAGGCCACGATGTCCTGGTAGCGCGAGCCGGTGAACTTGCCGAGGTTGTGGATGAGATGTGCGTCGAGGCCGACCAGGACGCGCGCCTGGTTCTTGAGGATGCCCTTGACGATGATCTCGGCAGCCCGCTCCGGCGGCATCTTGGCCAGCTTCTCGTCGAAGAACTTCGCACTCTTCGCCGCGTCGTCCCTCGCGGAGTAGCGCGCCGAGCGGGCCACGGCGGTCTTGATGCCACCGGGGTGCACCGACGTCACGCCGACCGCGTGGCCGTCGATGAGCATCTCCTCGCGCAGCGCCTCGGTGAAGCCGCGGACGGCGTACTTCGCGGCGTTGTAGAACGCCTGGTCGGGCATCGACACGAGCCCGAAGAGCGAGGAGATGTTGACGACGTGCGCGTCGCCCGAGGCGATCAGCGCCGGCAGGAACAGCTTGGTGCCGTGGATGACGCCCCACAGGTCGATGCCGATGATCCAGTCGATGTCGTCCCACTCCAGGTCCTCGACCCGGCCGGAGAGCGCGACGCCCGCGTTGTTGACGACCACGTTGACCCGCCCGAAGTGGGCGAGCACGTCGTCGGCGTACGCACGGAAGGCCGCGCGGTCGGCGACGTCGAGCCGGTCCGCCTTCACCTGCGTGGCGCCCGCCTGCTTCGCGAGCTCCACGGTCTCGGCCAGGCCGGCCTCGTCGACGTCCGAGACGGCGAGCAGGGCACCGTGACCGGCGATGTTCACGGCGAGAGCCCGGCCGATGCCGGAGCCGGCGCCGGTGATGACGACGACCTTGTCCTTGAGCGACTTCATGCGTTCACGTGCTCCTTGGTGTGGGCGGCGCTGACGGTGTAGCTCTTCACGTCGAAGCTGCGCAGCAGGCGGCGCAGCACGAACGTCGTGCGCGGCCAGAGCGTGGTGTTGCGGCCGTGCTCGTCGAGATACCACGACGAGCAGCCGCCGGTGCTCCACACGGTCGGCGCCATCCGGGCCTGCAGGTCGGCGTTCCAGGCCGCGAAGGCCGCCTCGGTCGGCTCGACGCAGGCGTAGTCGTTGAGCCGCATCGTGCGCAGCGCCTCACGGACGTACTGCACCTGCGACTCGATGACGAAGACCATGGAGCTGTGGCCGAGCCCCGTGTTGGGGCCGACGAGGAAGAAGAAGTTGGGGAACTCCGGCACCGTCGTCCCCTTGTACGCCGCCATGCCCGTCTCGGCGAACCGGTCGGCCATGAGGCGGCCGCCGCGACCGCGGACGCGGTGGGCCATCGGCAGGTCGGTCGTGTAGAAGCCCGTCGCCACGATCAGCACGTCGACCGGGCGCTCGGTCCCGTCCTCGGTGACGATCGCGTCGGCGGTGACCCGGGCGATCGGGTCGGTGACCAGGTCGCAGTTGTCGGCCGCGAGCGCGGGGTAGTAGCTGTTCGAGATGAGGATGCGCTTGCAGCCGATCTGGTAGGTCGGCGTCACCTTCTCGCGCAGCACCGGGTCGGCGATGGCCCCGTGGATGTTCTTGAGCGCAGCGCGCCTGGCGGGGGCCGCGAGCTTGGGCTGCCGCGTGAACGCCGGCACGTAGGCCTCGCGCCCCCAGTAGACGGCCGTGCGGACCGCACGCTGCACGCCCGGGAGGTGGCGGAACGCGAACTTCTCGAAGTCGGAGTAGTGGTGCTCGTTGCGCGGGATGACCCAGGGGGCGGTGCGCTGGTAGACGTCGAGGTGCGCCGCCAGCCGCTGGACCTCGGGGACGATCTGGATCGCGCTCGCGCCGGTGCCGATGACGGCGACCCGCTTGCCGCTCAGGTCGACGTCGTGGTGCCACCGGGCGGAGTGGAAGATCTCGCCCGCGAAGTCCGCGATGCCCTCGATCTCCGGCAGGCGGGGCTCGGAGAGTGCGCCGGGTCCGGCGATCATCGTGCGGGCTGCGTACGTCGTCGTGCCGGTCGGCCCCTCGGTCCGCACGATCCAGCGCTGGGCCTCCTCGTCCCACGCCGCGTCGGCGACCAGGGTGTCGAAGACGAAGCGGTCGAGCACGCCCGACTCGCGCGCCACACGCTGGATGTAGGCCTGGATCTCCGGCTGGGGGGAGTAGCTCATCGACCAGTCCGGGTTGGGCGCGAACGAGAAGCTGTAGAGCTGGCTGGGCACGTCGCACGCGGCGCCGGGGTAGGTGTTGTCGCGCCAGGTGCCGCCGACGTCGCCGCCCTTCTCGATGACGACGAAGTCGCGCTCGCCGTCCTCGTCGAGCTTGATCGCCGCGCAGAGGCCGCCGAAGCCGGCGCCGACGATCAGGTGGTCCACGAGCTGGGTCATGCGACAACCGTAGGGAGATTGTTGAACGAGTGTCAATAGCGCTGTTGAACGCATTTCAATAGAGTGGGCTCGTGACCACCGCCCCGCGCACCCGGCTCAGCCCGGACGAGCGTCGCTCGCAGCTGCTCGACCTCGGCGTACGCCTCTTCGCGACGCGGTCGCTGTCGGAGATCTCGATCGACCTGCTCGCCGAGACGGCCGGCATCTCTCGCGGGCTGCTGTACCACTACTTCGGTGGGCTCGCCGGCTTCCAGGAGGCCGTCGTGCGGCGGGCGGCCGCCGACCTGATCGCCCGTACGGCGCCGCCGAGCGAGGGCGACGTGCTCGAGCGGCTGCTCGTCTCGGTGCGTGCCTACGTCGAGTACGTCGACGAGAACTACGAGGGCTACCTCTCGCTCGTGACCGGGGCCAAGAGCGGCAACGAGTCGCTGCGGGCCATCTACGACGAGGCGCGAGCGGCGCTCACCGACCGGATCTTCTCGTCCGACACCGACCACCTGCTCGACGACACCCCGGCGATGCGACTCGTGGTCCGCGGCTGGTCGGCGCTCGCCGAGGAGATGGTGATCGACTGGAAGGCCGGCGGCGGCGTGACCCGCGACGAGCTCGTCGGGCTCATCGCTGGAGCGCTCCCGGCGCTTGCGGGAGCCGTGCCGAGCGAGGGGTGACGCCCGCGGGCGCCCGACTCTCGGGAGGCTCCTGCCTGGCACACAGCGTCCGGACAGTTCCGGGGCCCACGGTGGTGGCATGACTGAAGAGACGCCCACCCCGGCAGACGCGCCTGCCGACTCCGGCGCGACGATGACCGAACATCCGGTCAGTCCGTACGACGCCCCGCAGCCCGACTGGCAGGCCGTGGCGCCTCCGCCTCCCGCAGCGCCGAGGCCCGGCTTCCATGCCCGGCTCGTCAAGCTGTGGCTCACGCTGGCGGTCGGCGCCGCCTGCCTCGTCGTCGGGCTGGGGCTCGGCGCGCTGATCGGGCATGCGGCGGGCGGGGCCGGTTCCGACGGCTTCCAGCAGCCCGGCTTCGGCTCGGGCCAGCGGCCGGGGCCGGACGGTCAGGGCTTCGGGCGCCAAGGATCGGGCCAGGGCCAGGCCCCCGGTGTGCAGCAGGACGACACGCAGCAGGACGACACGCAGCAGGACGACACGCAGCAGGACGACACCGGCTCGTCGGGGACGGCCAGCTGAGACATCGCGTGTTCATAGGGCCAGCACAGGTTGCTGGTGCACCCTGCTCCCATGAGTGAGCAGAGCAACGGCCCGACGGGACCGCCGCCGGCCGAGCCCTCGGGGACGGTGCCGCCCGGAGGCGCGCCGGCCGGGCCGTACGCACCGCCCGGACCCTACGGAACGTACGGCGCCGCCGGACCCCACCAGCCGATGCCGCAGTGGTATCCGGCCGCTCCGCGCCAGCCCTTCCGCGACCGGACCTTGAAGCTCTGGGTCGCTCTCGTCGCGGCGCTGGCCTGCCTGGTCGTCGGGCTGGGTGTGGGCGTCGCGATCGGCCACGCGACCGGTCACGACGACGGCCCAGGACGCTTCGAGCGCTTCCGCGACGGTGGACCCGGCTTCCGCAACGGCCCGCGCCACGGCTTCGGTGGCGGCTACGGTGGCGGCTTCGGCGACGGGCAGGGCATCCCGCCCGGCGCCCAGCAGCAGACGCCCACCCCGACCCCGGCACCCACCCAGACCCCGAGCGGCTGACCCCACCTGCCGAGTCGGCGCATCCTCGCGGCTCACAGGGGCCGAGTCGGCGCATCCTCGCAGCTCACAGGGGCCGAGTCGGCGCATCCTCGCGGCTCACAGGGGCCGAGTCGGCGGATCCTCGCGGCTCACAGAGGCCGAGTCGGCGGATCCTCGCAGCTCGCCT
>NZ_BAAAPB010000007.1:0-1229 GCF_039530925.1 Nocardioides panacihumi
GGTGGCTGGATGATGAGTCTGGACTCCGGCAGGGGGATCTGTTTGAACGCGCGGAGGATGTCGGCCTGGGTGGGGCCGGGCGCGGTATCGGATTCACTCGATGCGCATCCGTTGTGACCGGCACTGCTCTCGCCCGTCGTCGTCTGGAACCAGATGAAGAGCATGCCGGACCCGTCTGGGCACAGTCGCTGCTTCGAACATCCCTTCGCGACTGGGTCGCTCGGGTCTGCGATCACCATGCCATCGCATACGGGTGCGGATTCCCATTCGCCCGCCGGCATCGTGGTGGCAGCGGGAGCCGCCACCGCGGCATGAGCCCCGCAGTTCACGGCAGAGCCGGTTGCCTGAAACACGGTTCCGACGGCACTGGCGCTCATCGCCCCACAGCCGGGATCCGCGGCGACTTCCGAGGTAGGGAACGCAAGGGATAAACCGATCGTCGTTGCGCAAACGAGCCATGTCAGCCGCGTCATCCAATGACCTCGAACTGTGCGACACGCCAAGCATCGCCGTCGGTCGCACTCAGGTGGAACATGTCGTGAACGACCGCGCCTGGCCTCACGCTGTCCTTGACAGTGCCGGGGTAGTCCACACGCTGCGAACTTGTCTTGAGGGTGACCTTGAGGTCGGCCAGGACGAATGGGCCAGCGTAGGAGAGCAGTACCGCGCCAGCCACGACAGTTCCTTGGCCGCCGGTGACATGGCCGCCATTTCGGTAGATGGCTCGAATTCCGGCCAAGCCGCCTTCACATGCTCCGCAGCCCTTCACGAATGTCGACTTCAAGGCCTTGACGTCGCCAGTGGTCTCGGCATAGTTCACGACTCGCCAGAAATACGCCATGAATGCTTTGGCGCCGGCTTTGGTGTGGGCTGCGGCGGCGTCGGGCATGACGGGTCGCGTCGAGGGTGGTGTCGGTGTCGGTGTCGGGCTGGGTGGGGTCGGGGTCGCGGTGGTTGCCGATTGTGGTGGTGGTGTGGGGTCGGCTGTGTCGCTGCGGCCGGTGCAGGCGGTGCAGGCGGTGAGTGTGAGTAGGGCGAGTCCGGTCAGGACGCGTGTGGTTGTTGCCCCCATGTGTGGTTCCTTCCCGAGATTCATCGGCAAGGTAGTCGGGGGGATGGGTGGGCGGGAAGGGGGTCAGGGTGGGCCTGTGGATAACCCGTGGGCTTGGTGGGTGAGGTGGCGGGTGCCGGTGGGGTCGGTGATCCATTGGTGGCCGTGGGGGCTGGTC
>NZ_BAAAPB010000008.1:0-10598 GCF_039530925.1 Nocardioides panacihumi
ACCAACAACACCGTCAAGTGCGCACAACACAAGACACAGCTCGACTGTGCTCGCGTCCACAACAACCACACCACGCCCCGGCGCGCCATCACGGCGGGCCGGCGAGGCGAAGTGACACATGAATAGTGGCTTTCGACCCCACGCAACGCCCCAGGCGTCGTGATGGGTGAGTCGAACTAGAGTTACGGCGGCCATAGCGAAGGGGAAACACCCGGTCCCATCCCGAACCCGGAAGTTAAGCCCTTCAGCGCCGATGGTACTGCAACCGAGAGGCTGTGGGAGAGTAGGACGCCGCCGGACATACTTTTGTCGTAGGGGCCACCTTTGGGTGGCCCCTACGCTGTATTTCGGACCAATGGTGCGTGAGAGGGGATTGACCGTGGCTGAGGACCGACGCTCGGGACGCCCGGCGAAGGCTGCCGGTGCAGGACGAGGCGGGTCGACCCGCGGAGGGTCGTCGGCGGGTGGCAAGTCCACCGGCCAAGGCCGTCCCACCCGCCGAGGCACCGATGGAGCGCCCGCTGCAGGCTCCGCGAAGGGCTCGAGGGACTACTCGAAGGGCACTGACAAGCGGAGTGGGACCGGCTCGGCCGGGCGCCCGCCCGCGAAGGGCGGCGCACCCGCGCGAGGTGGCGCTGATCGTCAGGGCTCCGACCGGCGCAGCGACGACCGCAAGGCCGCTCCCCGTCAGGGCTCCGACCGGCGCAGCGACGACCGCAAGGCCGCTCCCCGTCAGGGTGCCGACCGGCGCAGCGACGACCGCAAGGCCGCTCCCCGTCAGGGTGCCGACCGCCGCAGCGACGACCGCAGGAGCACGGGTGCCCGCGGCTCCGAGGGCAGAGGGCCTGAGCGGAAGGGTCCGCCGCGGGCACGGCAGGACCGACCGGTCCGGAGCGAGAACGCCCCCCGCACGTCCGAGCAGCGGGCGTACGACGGACCGGAGCTGCCCGAGTGGGTGACCGGCAAGGAGCTCGATCGCTCCGTCGCCGCCCAGCTGAAGGGTCTGCCGGAGAAGCTCGCCGCGCGCGTGGCCCGTCACCTGGCGGCCGCCGGCGCGCTCATCGACTCCGACCCGGAGCTTGCCTACCAGCATGCGAAGGCGGCCAAGAGCCGGGCGCAGCGGCTCGCGGTCGTGCGTGAGGCGCTCGGCGAAGCGGCGTACGCTGCTGGCCACTACTCGGAGGCACTCGCGGAGCTGCGAGCGGCGAAGCGGATGAACGGCGCCACGGCGTACCTGCCGATCATGGCCGACTGCCACCGTGCTCTGAAGCAGCCCGAGCAGGCGATCAAGCTCGCCCACAGTCCGTCGGTTGCCAACTTCGCACCCGAGGCGAAGGCCGAGATGACGATCGTCGAGGCCGGCGCGAGGCGCGACATGGGGCAGTTCGACGCAGCCCTGCGTGTGCTCGAGCAGGCGCCTCTGATGAGCAAGAGCCGTGCGTCGTGGGTCGTCCGGCTGCGTTACGCGTATGCCGACACGCTCGAGACGGCGGGACGTCAGACCGACGCGCTGACGTGGTTCCACCGGACGTTCGCGATCGACAGCGACGAGCTGACCGATGCCGCCGAGCGTGCTGCTGCGCTTGAGGTCGGGCGCGACTGACGCGACGGTGGGCCCTGAGTGCCGTGAGCCACGTCCCGCGTCGTGTCGACTGCGTGATGGCGTGTAACACTGGTGCTCAGGGCTCACATGCGTCACAATGTGCAGCAGAACTACATACCTGTCATTGAGCGGCTACAGATCTGACTCGTTCCATGCGGAGACCGCTGGGGAAGGCGAAGCTCCACGCCGGAACGAAGGAGAACACGGTGACCGCTTACACCAACACGTCCAGCGCCTCGCGTCCCGCCACCCGAGGCGTGCTCTACGTGCACTCGGCGCCCTCAGCGCTGACCCCGCACGTCGAATGGGCCGTCGGCGGCGTTCTTGGCGTCTCCGTGAGCCTGGACTGGACGCCGCAGCCCGCTCAGGTCGGCACCTATCGGGCCGAGCTGTCCTGGACCGGCGGGGTCGGCTCGGCCGCTGCGGTCGCTTCGGCCCTCAAGGGTTGGAAGCACCTCCGTTTCGAGATCACGGAGGAGCCGACGTCCGGCTCCGAGGGCGCTCGCTACTCCTACACGCCTGAGCTCGGAGTCTTCCACGCGGTCACCGGCCTGCACGGCGACATCATGATCCCCGAGGATCGCCTGAAGGCTGCCGTCGTGAAGGCGGCGCTCGGCGACACGACCATGCTCGTCGAGATCGACAAGCTGCTGGGCAAGCAGTGGGACGACGAGCTGGAGACCTTCCGCCACGCGGGCGACGGCGCGCCGGTGCGCTGGCTGCACCAGGTCGTCTGACGCCACGCGGCGTCAGTGACGACGGCACGCGCGATGAGCGGCGCGTCGTGCCTTCGGCGTCTGGAGCCGCTGAGCCTTCTTGCGCGCCCTGACGCAGGCCGCGGTCGGGTGACGCTTCCCGGGCTTCGTCACCCGGAAGTGTGAGGTCGCGATCCAACCGGAGTAGTCGCGCGTCTGGTCGACGAGCGGCGCGGTCGCGTAGTGGCGGTAGGTCAACCGGCCGCGGATCGTGAAGAGCCCCGGCGCCGCGGTGTTGCTCGCGCACAGCTGGAAGCGCTTGCTGCCGGTCGTCGGGTCGGCGCCGGACATGACCACGTCAGATGCCTGCGCGACACCTGCGGCGTCGCTGATGAAGAGCTCGAGTGACCACTCCGGCTCCGGCGGGGAGACGTGGTAGGAGTAGCGATACCAGTGGCAGCCCGCAGGCAGCCGGTACGCCGGCGCCCGTGTGCTGCCCATCGCCGCGAACTGGGCGGGCGTCGGCTCAGCGGCCGATGCCCGCCCGACGGGGGAGAGCCCCGGCGCCAGTCCCAGGGTGAGCCCCAGCAGGACGGACGCGACCGTCGGCAGCCGGGGTGGTGTGCGCAGCCGGGCGGAAATGGTGATCGGCCTCACACCGGTCCAACGCGGCTCCGCCCGGCTGGTTACGGGTCAGAGCGGGATGTTGCCGTGCCGCCCGCGGTGGACGCCGTCGGCCTGGACCGCGTCGTAGATCGCCCGGGCGATGCTCGTCCGTGTCGAGACGGGCGCGACGACCTCGTCCACGACACCGATCTCGACCGCCTTGTCGACCCCGCCCGCGATCCGCTCGTGCTCGGTGGCGAGCTCCGCCTCCACCTGGGCGCGGATCTCGGGAGCGACCTCGGCCAGCTTGCGGCGGTGCAGGATCCGCACGGCGGCGACGGCACCCATGACGGCCACCTCGGCGCCGGGCCACGCGAACACCTTGGTGGCGCCCAGGGACCGGGAGTTCATGGCGATGTAGGCGCCGCCGTACGTCTTGCGGGTGATGAGCGTGACGCGGGGCACGACGCACTCGCCGAAGGCGTGCAGCAGCTTCGCTCCACGACGTACGACGCCGTCCCACTCCTGCCCGACACCGGGCAGGTAGCCGGGCACGTCCACGAGGACGACCAGCGGAACCCCGAACGCGTCGCACATGCGCACGAACCGCGAGGCCTTCTCCGCCGAGAGTGAGTCCAGGCACCCGCCGAGGCGCAGCGGGTTGTTGGCGACGACGCCGACGGTCCGGCCGCCGAGGCGACCGAGCGCGGTGACGATGTTGGGCGCCCAGCGGGCGTGCAGCTCCTGGACGGTGCCCTCGTCGAGCAGGTGGTCGACGAGCGGGTGCACGTCGTAGGCGCGCTTCTTCGACTCCGGCAGCAGAGCCTCGAGGTCGAGGTCTTCGACACGGTCGAGGTGGAGGCTGCCCTGTGCGCCGAGCAGGTGCGCGACGGTGCGGGCACGGTCGAGCGCGTCGCGCTCGGTGTCGGCCAGGATGTGCACGACGCCCGAGCGGCGGCCGTGCGGCTCGGGACCGCCGAGCCGCAGCATGTCGACGTCCTCGCCGGTCACGGAGCGGACCACGTCGGGGCCGGTCACGAAGATGCGGCCCTCGGGGCCGAGGATCACGACGTCGGTCAGCGCGGGCCCGTACGCCGCTCCGCCGGCCGCGGGGCCGAGCACGACCGAGATCTGCGGGATGAGACCGGACGCCTGCGTCATCACCTGGAAGATGCGGCCGACGGCGTGCAGCGAGAGGACGCCCTCGGCGAGACGCGCGCCGCCCGAGTGCCACAGCCCGATGATCGGGATCCGGTCGGTGAGGGCGAGGTGGTAGGCGTCCACGACCACGCGGCAGCCCTCGTCGCCCATCGCGCCGCCCATGACGGTCGCGTCGGAGCAGAACGCGACGACCGGAGAGCCGTCGATGGTGCCCTTCGCGGCGAGCATGCCGGAGCTGTCGAGCGGCGAGACCAGCTCGACGCTGCCCTCGTCGAGCAGCGCGGTGAGCCGGGTCAGCGGGTACCGCGGGTCGTCGACCCGAGCCGGCTTCTCCTGGACGGCCGTCACGACGGGCTCCCGAAGGCCACCGCGACGTTGGCCCCACCGAAGCCGAAGGAGTTGTTCAGCGCGGCGATGTCGCCGAGCGGGAGGTCACGGGCCTTGGTGGCGATGTCGAGCTCCACGGCCGGGTCCTGGTTGTCCAGGTTGATCGTCGGCGGCGCGACGCGGTGGTGCAGAGCGAGGACCGTCGCGACGGCCTCGAGCGCGCCGGCACCGCCGAGCAGGTGGCCGGTCATCGACTTGGTGCTGGTGACGACGACGTCGGTCGCGTGGGCGCCGAGCGTGGCGTGCAGCATCAGCCCCTCGGCGATGTCGCCCTGCGGTGTCGAGGTGGCGTGCGCGTTGACGTGCACGATGTCAGCGGGGTCGACCTCGCCCTCCTCGAGTGCTCGCAGGATGGCGCGGGAGCCGCCGCGACCGGCCGGGTCGGGCTGGGCGATGTCGTGGGAGTCGGCGGTGATGCCGGCACCGAGGACCTCGGCGTAGATCCGCGCGCCGCGGGCCTGGGCGTGCTCGAGCCGCTCCAGGACGAGCGCGCCCGCGCCCTCGCCCAGGACGAACCCGTCGCGTGCGGTGTCCCACGGACGGCTGGTCGCCGTCGGGTCGCCGCCCTCCTCCGACCCTGTCTTCGACAGCGCCATCATGTTCGCGAACGCCGCCATCGGGAGCGGGTGGATCGCTGCCTCAGTGCCGCCGGCGACCACGACGTCGGCGCGGCCGAGACGGATCTGGTCGACGGCGTGGGCGATCGCCTCGTTGCCGGACGCGCAGGCCGAGACCGGGGTGATGACGGCGGCCCGCGCACCGACGTACAGGCTGATGTTGGCCGCCGGTGCGTTCGGCATCAACATCGGCACCGCGAGCGGTGAGACCCGCCGCGGCCCCTTCTCGAGCAGGATGTCGTAGTTGTCGAGGAGGGTGGTCACGCCACCGATCCCCGACGCCATCGCCACGCCGACACGGTCGCCGTCCAGTCCGACCTCGGACGCCGGCCCGGTGAACCCGGCGTCGCGCCAGGCCTCCATCGCGGCGATCATGGCGAACTGGGCGGAGCGGTCCAGCCGGCGGGCCTTGACCCGGTCGAGGACCTCGCTGGGCTCGACGGCGATCCGGCCCGCGATCCGCACCGGGAGGGCCGCAGCCCACTCCTCGGTGAGGGCGCGGACTCCGGAGCGACCGGCGACCAGGGCGTCCCAGGTGCTGGGGACGTCTCCGCCGACGGGGCTGGTGGTCCCCAGCCCGGTGACGACGACTCGTGTGCGACTCATGACGACCTTGCGTTCGAAGGGTGGTGGATCAGACGCCGGGATCAGGCGTTGGCGGAGGCGCGCTCGATGAACGAGACGGCGTCACCGACGGTCTTGAGGTTCTTCACCTCGTCGTCGGGGATCGACACGCCGAACTTCTCCTCGGCGGCGACGACGACCTCGACCATGGAGAGCGAGTCGACGTCGAGGTCCTCGACGAACGACTTGTCCAGCTGGACGTCCTCGACATCGACGCCGGCGACCTCGTTGACGATCTCGGCGAGGTCGGCGCGGATCTCTTCGGTGCTGGGCATGTTGTTCCTTTCAGGTGGGTGAGCACGGTGCTCGATGGGTGGTGCCGATCAGGGGACGATGACGACCTGCGCCGCGTAGGCGAGGCCGGCTCCGAAGGCGATGAACAGCGCGGTGTCGCCGCTCTTCGCCTCGCCGTCGCGCTTCATCCGCTCGAGGGCGAGCGGGATCGACGCCGCCGAGGTGTTGCCCATCTCGGCGATGTCGCGGGCGATGCGGACGCGCTCGGGCAGCTTCATGGAGCGCGCGAGTGCGTCGACGATGCGCATGTTGGCCTGGTGCGGGACGAAGCAGTCGAGGTCGTCGACGGTCAGCCCCGCGCGGTCGAGCGCCTCGAGGCCGATCTTCGCCATCGCGAAGGAGGCCCAGCGGAACACCGGGTTTCCCTGCATCGTCAGGTGCGGCATCCGGCCGGTGGCCAGCGCCTCCGGCCACAGCTCGCGCTGGGCGATGAGGTCCGCGCGCTCGCCGTCCGAGCCCCAGACGACAGGGCCGATGCCCGGCTCATCGCTGGGCCCGACCACGACCGCGCCGGCGCCGTCGGCGAAGATGAATGCGGTGCCACGGTCGGTCCCGTCGGTGATGTCCGAGAGCCGCTCGACGCCGATCACGAGGACGTGGCGGGCGCTGCCGCCGCGGATGAAGTCCGATGCCATCGAGACGCCGTGGCAGAAGCCGGCGCACGCCGCCGAGATGTCGAACGCCGCCGCCTGCTCGGTGCCGAGCTCGTGGGCGATGGCCGTCGCGATGGCGGGGGTCTGGGACAGGTGGCTCACGGTGGCGACGATGACGCAGTCGATCTGACGGGCGTCGACGCCGGCGTCCGCGAGCGCGTCTTTCGCCGCCGCGACCGACATGACCTGGACGGTCTCCTCGGGGGTCGCCCAGCGGCGCTCGACGATGCCGGAGCGCGTCCGGATCCACTCGTCGGTCGAGTCGATCGCGTCCACGATCTCGCTGTTGGGGACGACGCGGGACGGGCGGTAGACGCCGAGGCCCAGCAGCCGCGCGTTGGCAGCGCCGGCGGGGGCCAACAGGCCGGCCATCAGGCCACGCCCTCGGGGTGGAGGCGGACCAGCGGCTGGCCGGGGGAGACGAGGTCGCCGTCCTCGACGAGCCACTCGACGACCTGGCCACCGTGCGCAGCGGTGACGACGATGCGGTCGCGCAGGCTGACGATGTCGCCGATCGTGCTCCCGGGGGAGAGTACGTCGACGCCGGTGGCCGTCTCTGCAAGGTGGAACGTGCCCTTCGAGGGCGCGACGACCATCCGCCAGGTCGGCGAGGTGTCGAGGACGCCCGAGGCGCCCTCCTCACCGTGCTTCTCGCAGAAGGCGCGGGCTGCGTCGAGCTGGTCGGGCGTCTTGAGGGCGAACGTCTCGACCCCCTTCAGGTTCCGCTTGGCGATGCCCGTGAGGGTGCCGGCCGGCGGCATCTCGAGGATGCCGGTGACGCCGAGGTCCGTCATCGTCTCGAGGCAGAGGTCCCAGCGGACGGGGCTGGCGATCTGGCCGACGATGCGCTTGAGCACCTCGGCGCCGGAGTGGACGACCTGGCCGTCCTTGTTCGAGATGACGCGAACGCGCGGGTCGTGCACGGACACCGAGCGGGCCAGGGCCGCCAGGTGGCCGACCGCCGGCCCCATGTGCTCGGTGTGGAACGCGCCGGCGACGCTCAGCGGTGCGAGCCGCGCCTTGGCCGGAGGGTCCGCCTTGAACGCCTCGAGCTGCTCCAGGGTGCCGGCCGCGACGATCTGGCCCGGCCCGTTGTCGTTGGCGGCGGTCAGGCCGTGCCGCTCGATCGCGGCGAGCACCTCGTCGCGATCGCCGCCGAGGACGGCCGTCATGCCGGTCGGCGTGGTCGCGGCAGCCTGGGCCATCGCGCGGCCCCGCTCGCGGACGAGGACCATGGCCTGCTCGGCGGTGATGGCTCGGGCACCCGCGGCTGCGGTCAGCTCACCGACGCTGTGACCGGCGACCGCGCCGATCCGGGAGAACGCGTCCGCTGGGTGCGGGAAGAGCTCCAGCGCTGCGACGAGTCCCGTCGCGACCAGGAGCGGCTGCGCGATCCGGGTGTCGCGGATGGTCTCGTCGTCGGCCTGGGTGCCGTAGTGGACGAGGTCGAGGCCGGCCACGGTGGCGAGCCAGTCGAAGCGGGAGGCGAAGGCCGGGTCCTCCAGCCAGGGCGTCAGGAAACCGGCGGTCTGGGCCCCCTGGCCGGGGGCGACGATGACGAGCACGTGACCACCCTGCCTGGATACCGGTCGGTCACGCGTGTCCGGCACGCACGAAACTGACCGGGCGAACTTTGGAGGGTTCCTACAAAACGTCGCTCGCCGCCGCCTGACGGCCCAGCACCAGGGCGATCTGCAGGGTCAGCGAATCGCGCGGCCGGGTCGCAGTGAAGCCTGTGAGGTCCGCCACTTGGCGCAGCCGGTAGCGCACGGTGTTCGGGTGGACGAAGAGCTCACGGGCCGCGGCCTCCAGGGAGCCGCCGGCGGCGAAGTAGGCCGACAGGGTCTCGATCAGGGTCGCGCGGGCGTGCACGAGCGGTCCGTAGACCTCCTCCACCAAGTGGTCGCGGGCGTCGGCGTCGCCGGCGAGAGCGCGCTCGGGCAGCAGCTCGCTGCTGAGCACGGGTCGCGGCGCACCGGGCCAGCCGTTGGCGGCTCGGTGGCCTGCCAGCGCGGCCCGGGCCGAGACGTGAGCTCCGGACAGGTCGTCGGCGACCGGGCCGACGACGACGGGTCCGGGCGCGAACATGCCGACGACGGCTCCGGCCGCCGTACGCGCATCGGAGCTGCCGCCCAGGACGACGACGAGGAGCTCGCCCTGGATCGCGCAGAGCGCGTCGAGCCCGGCCGATCGCGCTCTGCGCCGGACGTCGTCGAACACGTCGGTCTCGGTACGCCGGGCCGGCGCCGCTCCGAGCACCACGGTCAGCGACTCCCGACCCGCCCAGCCGAGCGCGCTCGCCCGCGACAGCACGGAGTCGTCGGTCTCGGCGCGCAGGACCGCGTCGACCACGAGGGCCTCGAGCCGGGCGTCCCAGGCGCCGCGCTGCTCGGCGGCCCGGGCGTAGACCTCGGCCGTCGCGAAGGCGACCTCGCGGGCGTAGCGCGACACGGCGCGATGGACGTCGGGCGCGTCCTCCGGCTCCACGAGGTCGTCGACGTTGCCCTCCACGACCTCGATGGAGAGTCGGATCAGGTCGACGGTCTGCCGCAGCGTGATGAGGCCGGCGAGCGCGCGGGGCGCGGCGCCGAAGACGGATGCCGCGAGGTCGGCTCCCTCCACGCGGGTGCCGGGCTCCCCGCCGTACCACTGCGTGAAGCCCCTGATGCCGGCCTGCACGATGAGGCCGACCCATGACCGGTCCTCCGCCTTGAGATCGCGGAACCACGGCATGGCCGTGTCCATCCGTGCCGTGGCGGCGGTCGCGAGCCGTCCGGTCGCACGTTGCAACGCCTCCGCACTGCGCAGCCGGCGGGCGCGGGCGGCGGGCGCTTCCTCGTTGTGCAGGGGAGGGGTGGTGGCCGTCACGACGACATCCTCCCATTCGTCCCCTGGTTCGATGATGACGTGACCCTCGCGTGGTTGAATCGTTGATCTGTGAGTTTCCTGCGATTGGGTACCTCACGTCCGGAAGGAGCCCGATGCCCGAGACCCAGTTCGTGACGGTCCACGGCCACCGGCGCGCGTACGCGCTGGGCGGCCGGCCGATCGGCACGGCCCCGGTGCTCCTCCTCCTGCACGGGCTCGGCTGCGACCGGCACACCTGGGACCCGGTGTGGAACCGCCTCGCCAGGCGCTACACCCTGCTGGCACCCGACCTGCTCGGTCACGGTGAGTCCGACAAGCCGCGCGGCGACTACAGCCCCGGCGGCTATGCCAACGGGATGCGCGACCTGCTCACGGTCCTGGGGATCGACAAGGTGACCGTCCTCGGGCACAGCTTCGGCGGCGCCGTCGCCATGCAGTTCGCCTACCAGTTCCCGGAGCGCACCGAGCGGCTCGCGCTGGTCGACCCGGGCGGCCTCGGCAACGAGGTCTCGGCGCTGATCCGGTCGCTCGGGCTGCCGGGCTACGACCTCGTGCTGCGAGCGTTGACGGCCCCCGGTGTGCGCCAGGTCAACGTCGCGGCGCTCAAGCTGCTGAGCCGGATCGGTGTCCGCGAGCTGCGCGACCTCGGCGAGGTCGCCGCGATCCTGGACTCCTTCAAGGATGCGGGCAAGCGGTACGCCGTGCACAAGCTCGTGACCGGCGTCATCGACTGGCGCGGACAGAACGTCACGATGAGCGACCGGGCATACCTGACCGAGGCGATGCCGCTGTGGATCGTGTGGGGTGCCGACGACCGCGTCCTGCCGGCCCGCCACGCCGACACCGCACGCGAGATCGCGCCCAGCGCCCAGGTCACCGTCCTGGAGGACGCCGGTCACTTCCCGCACCGGGATCACCCCGACGCGTTCGTCGACCTGCTGACCGGCTTCATGGACTCGACCGTCCCCGCGACGTACTCCCGGGCCCGGTGGCGCCGGCTGCTCAAGAACGGCGGCCACGACCACCTCAGCTCCGTCGACTCCGCGTCCGAGCTGGCCTGAAACGCCGAGTCGGCGCTTGTGCACCCTGT
>NZ_BAAAPB010000008.1:10644-29440 GCF_039530925.1 Nocardioides panacihumi
GCAGAAGCGCCGACTCGGACCTGCTGAGCGGTGCAGTACCGCCGACTCGGCGTCAGGCGTCGCCGCCCTCCTGCTTCACGCCCTGCGTGGCGGTCGGGTCGTCGATGCGGTACGCCGCGAACGCCTTCTCCACCAGCGCCCGGTCGATCTGCCCGGCGTCGGCGAGCGCCTGGAGCGCCTGGACGACGACGGACTGGGCGTCGATCTGGAAGAACCGGCGCGCGGCGGGACGGGTGTCGGCGAAGCCGAAGCCGTCGGCGCCGAGGACGCGGTAGTCACCCGGGACCCAGCGCGCGATCTGCAGCGGCACCGCACGCATGTAGTCGGACACCGCGATGACGGGGGCGTTCGAGCCGGACAGCTTGTCGGTGACGTACGGCGTCCGCGCGGCCTCGCCCGGGTGGTTGAGGTTCCACTGCTCGGCCGCGACGCCGTCGCGGGCCAGCTCGTTCCACGACGTGACCGACCAGAGGTCGGCCTGGACGCCCCACTCCTCGCTGAGCAGGCGGGCGGCCTCGTCGACCCACGGGAAGCCGACGCCCGAGGCGAGCAGCCGCACGCGCGGGCCGTCGCCCTCGCCGGAGGAGACCCAGTGGATCCCCTTGAGGATGCCCTCGACGTCCACGCCCTCGGGCTCGGCCGGCTGTGCGACCGGCTCGTTGTAGACGGTCACGTAGAAGATGACGTCCTCGCCGTTGCCGTTCGCACCGCCGGTGCCGTACATCCGCTCGAGCCCGCTCTGCATGATGTGCGCGACCTCGTAGGCGAACGCCGGGTCGTAGTGCACGACCGCCGGGTTGGTCGCCGCGAGGAGCGGCGAGTGGCCGTCGGCGTGCTGGAGACCCTCACCGGTCAGCGTGGTGCGACCGGCGGTGGCGCCGATGAGGAAGCCACGCGCGAGCTGGTCGGCCATCGCCCAGATCGAGTCGCCCGTGCGCTGGAAACCGAACATCGAGTAGAAGATGTAGAACGGGATCATGTGCTCGCCGTGGGTCGAGTACGCCGACCCGGCGGCCGTCGCCGACGCCATGGCGCCCGCCTCGGAGATGCCCTCGTGGAGCATCTGGCCGGCGCTGGACTCCTTGTAGGAGAGCAACAACTTCCGGTCGACGGAGTCGTACTGCTGACCGGCCGGGTTGTAGACCTTGGCGGACGGGAACATGGAGTCCATGCCGAAGGTGCGGTACTCGTCCGGCGCGATCGGGACGATCCGCTGGCCGATCTCCGGGTCCTTCATCCAGTCGCGCAGCTGGCGCACGATCGCCATCGTCGTGGCGATCTTGTTGTTGCCCGACCCCTTCTTCAGGTCGGCGTAGATCGCGTCGCCCGGGAGCGTCAGCGACTTGGCCCGCACCACGCGCTTGGGGAGCGAGCCGCCGAGCTGGCGGCGGCGCTCGAGCATGTACTCGATCTCGGGAGCGTCCGTGCCGGGGTGGAACAGCGGAGCGGCGCCGGTGCGCTCGTAGGTCTCCTCGAGCTCGCGGTCGGAGATCGGGAGGTAGAGCCGGTCGCGGAACTTCTTCAGGTCCGCCATCGTCAGCTTCTTCATCTGGTGCGTGGCGTTCTTGCCCTCGAGGGCGTCGATCGTCCAGCCCTTGACGGTCTTGGCCAGGATCACCGTCGGCTGCCCCGCGTGCTTGGTCGCGGAGTCGAACGCCGCGAACACCTTGCGGTAGTCGTGGCCGCCGCGCGGGAGCTTGCGGATCTGCTCGTCGCTCATGTGCTCGACCATCTTGCGCAGCCGCGGGTCACTGCCGAAGAAGCTGTCGCGGATGTAGTCGCCGCTCTCGACCGAGTAGGTCTGGAACGCACCGTCGGGCGTGGTGTTCATGCGGTTGACCAGGACGCCGTCGACGTCGCGGGCGAGCAGGTCGTCCCACTCGCGGCCCCAGACGACCTTGATGACGTTCCAGCCGGCGCCGCGGAAGTTGGACTCCAGCTCTTGCATGATCTTGCCGTTGCCCGTCACCGGACCGTCGAGCTGCTGCAGGTTGCAGTTGATGACCCAGGTGAGGTTGTCGAGCTCCTCGCGGGCGGCGATGCGGATCGCGCCCAGCGACTCGGGCTCGGCCATCTCGCCGTCGCCGAGGAAGGCGAAGACGCGCTGCTGGCTGGTGTCCTTGATGCCGCGGTTGTGCAGGTAGCGGTTGAACCGCGCCTGGTAGATCGAGTTGAGGCCGGTGAGGCCCATCGACACCGTCGGGAACTCCCAGAAGTCGGGCATCAGCCTCGGGTGGGGGTACGACGACAGCCCGGCGTGCGGCCCGTGCTGGACCTCCTGCCGGAACCGGAACATCTGCTCCTCGGTCAGCCTGCCCTCGAGGAAGGCGCGGCTGTAGATGCCGGGGGAGGCGTGGCCCTGGATGTAGATCTGGTCGCCGCCACCGGGGTGGTCCTTGCCGCGGAAGAAGTGGTTGAAGCCGACCTCGTAGAGGCTCGCGCTCGACTGGTAGGTGGCGATGTGGCCGCCGACCTCCAGGCCCTTGCGGTTGGCGCCCGAGACCATGACGGCGGCGTTCCAGCGGATGAACGCACGGATGCGGCGCTCGACGTCCTCGTCACCGGGGAACCACGGCTCGCGCTCCGGCGGGATCGTGTTGATGTAGTCGGTGCTGCGCAGCGCGGGGACGCCGACCTGCATCTCGCGAGCGCGCTCGAGCAGGCGGAGCATGACGTAGCGCGCGCGGTCACGGCCGCGCTCGCCGACCATGGCGTCGAACGACGCGATCCAGTCCTGGGTCTCTTCGGGATCGATGTCCGGGAGCTGGGTCGGCAGGCCCTCGTGGATGACGGTGGGCTGGCTGGGGGTAGGCACCGGGGTCGTCGTGGTGGACGGCGTGCCGGACGTGCCAGAAGTAGAGGTGGAGGCTTCGGTCACTCTGGCATCGTGTCACGCCCCACGAATCACTCAAACTTACCGGTGAGTACCCTTCGTACGGGCGGTGGAACGTTACAAATGTGCAGGCGTACCCGAGCGTGTCGCGCGGGAAACCTTGCATCAGCCCCCGAAACCCGCTGGACTGTCCACCATTCCGGGGCTGAAGCGCCGGAGTCGACACTGATCACCGACAGAGCAGGAGTGGAACACAACGTGGGCTCGACCGCGGCCGCTGGGCCGGCGGACCGACTGGGCTTCAAGCCCGGGATGGTCATCCAGGAGCTGGGCTGGGACGGTGACACCGACGACGAGCTGCGGGTCGCCATCGAAAACACCGTCGACGCCGACATGGTGGACAGCGAGTACGGCAACGACGTTGACGCCGTCGTGCTGTGGTGGCGCGACGACGACGGTGACCTCGTCGACGGGCTCGTCGACGCGCTCACCGACCTGGTGGGCGGCGGTGCCATCTGGCTGCTGACCCCGAAGGTCGGCCGGGCAGGTTCCGTCGACCCCGCCGAGATCGCCGAGGCGGCCCCGTTGGCCGGCCTCTCACAGACAACGACCGCGGCCGTCAGCAAGGACTGGGCCGCCACTCGACTGGTGGCGCCGAAGACGGTCGGGTGACCCGGATCCGCCTCGGAGGCATGGTCGACGGGATCGTCGGCCGTGGGACCTCGGCCGCGACCGCGGTCAGGGTCCTCGTCGGCTCCGGGGTGGTCCGGGCGTACTCACCGACCACCCTCGCGCGGCTCGCGAAGGTGCTGCGCGCCTGGGGCACCAGCCCCGCTGGCGGGTTCGCGACGCTCGCCGTACGCCAACCCGACGCCGTCGGTCTCGTCGACGAGCTCGGGACGCTCACGTGGAGCGAGCTGCACGGTCGCTCCAACGCGCTCGCCCGCGCACTCGCCGATCGCGGCGTCGGGGAGGGCGACGGGATCGCCGTCATGTGCCGCAACCACCGCGGCTTCCTCGACATCACGCTCGCCGCCAGCAAGCTCGGCGCCGACGTCCTCTATCTCAACACCGCCTTCGCCGGCCCCCAGCTGGCGGACGTCCTGGCGCGCGAGCGCCCGTTGGTCGTCGTCCACGACCAGGAGTTCGAGGGGCTCCTCGCCGCGGGCCTGTCGGGGAAGGACGCGCCCCTGCGGATCGTGGCCTGGACCGAGTCGGAGGTCGACGCCGACACGCTCGACGGCCTGATCAGCCACCAGAGCGACCTCGACCTGCGGCCGCCGTCGCGGACCGGCCGGCTGGTCATCCTGACCTCCGGCACGACGGGGACGCCGAAGGGCGCCCCGCGCAGCGAGGCCGGGATCGACGCGGCGATCTCGCTGCTCTCCCGCATGCCGATCCGGGCCGGTTACCGCGCCCATGTCGCGGCACCCCTCTTCCACACCTGGGGGCTCGCGCACCTCCTCCTGGCCATGCTGCTCGGCACGCCGCTGGTGCTGCGTCGACGCTTCGACCCCGAGGAGGCGCTACGGGCCATCACCGCCGAGAAGGCGGACACGTTCGTCGTCATCCCGGTGATGCTGCAGCGCATCCTGGCCCTGCCGGAGGAGGTCCGGGCGGCCTACGACCTGAGCGGGCTCAAGGTGGTGGCGTCGTCAGGCTCGGCGCTGCCGGGCGACCTGGCACTGGGCTGGATGGACGCGTTCGGCGACAACCTCTACAACATCTACGGCTCGACCGAGGTGGCCTACGCGTCGGTCGCGACGCCCGCCGACCTGCGCGCGGCGCCGACCTCCGCCGGACGTCCGCCCTGGGGGACGGTCGTGAAGATCCTCGACCCGTCGGGGTCGGAGCTCCCGGCGGGGGAGTCGGGGCGCGTCTTCGTCGGCAACACGCTGCTCTTCGAGGGCTACACCGGCGGCGGCCACAAGGAGGTCGTCGACGGCCTGATGTCCACCGGTGACGTCGGACGTTTCGGCCCGGACGGCAGGCTCTACATCGAGGGCCGCGACGACGAGATGATCGTCTCCGGCGGTGAGAACGTCTTCCCCCGGGAGGTCGAGGACTGCCTCGCCCGGCACCCGGCGGTCGACGACGTGGCGGCGATCGGAGTCGAGGACCCCGACTTCGGACACCGCCTGCGCGCGTTCGTGGTGATCGCGGAATCCGCCCGAGGGGTGACCGATGACGAGCTCAAGGAGTGGGTGCGAGAGAATCTGGCGCGGTACAAGGTGCCGCGCGAGATCGTGCGGCTGCCGGAGCTGCCGCGCAACGCGACCGGCAAGCTGCTCAAGAGGGAGCTCGCGGCGGATCGGGCCGCCGACGGGACTGACGAGAAGGAGTCGTAGGTGACGGGTCTGGCCATCGGGGGGCCTGCGCCGGACTTCACGCTGCGCGACCAGTTCGGGCAGGACGTCACGCTGTCGTCCTACGTCGGGAGCAAGGCGGTGCTGCTGCTCTTCTACCCGGCCGCCTTCTCGGGCGTCTGCACGGGCGAGATGGCCGGTGTCCGCGACCGCCTCGACGACTTCCTGACCTTCGACACCGAGGTCCTCGCCATCTCGACGGACCCGATCTACGCGCTGCGTGCCTTCGCCGACCAGGACGGGCTCAACTTCCCGCTGCTGTCCGACTTCTGGCCGCACGGCGCGGTCGCGCAGTCGTACGACGTCTTCGACTCCGCTCGCGGCTCGGCCCGCCGGTCCTCGTACGTCGTCGGCCGGGACGGCCTGGTCCGCTGGTCGGTGCACAACGCCAACCCGGACGGGCGCGACCTCGCCGAGCACCTGCGCCAGCTGCGCGCAGCGGCCGAGTGAGCCTGTCGCTGCTCCCGGTCTAGACAGCGATCCCGAAGATCCTGCGTTCTTCTGCGCGACGAACAGGCCCGGCGTAGTGTTCGGGGTGTCGAGCCGCTGGAGACCCGAGACTCCAGCGGCTCGACTTCAGCATTTCCGGGACGTTTAGCCCCGGGCAGCGCGCTCGCGTAGTCTGTGCGGCGCTTCGCGGGCGCATAGCTCAGTTGGTTAGAGCACCGGTCTTACAAACCGGTGGTCGGGGGTTCGAGTCCCTCTGCGCCCACCGCGTGACCCCTTGCCGGCACCGCCAGCCGCGCTGATCGGTCCTGCACTTCTTCGATCGCAGACGGCCCGGCCGATGTGACGGACGATGCAATCGTTCTCAGGGACTCGGGAGAGGGTATGAGTCACAGCGAGCTCTTCGATCCGCTCATCCGGGCGACGGGCGAGGCGGTGTGGAACTGGTCGTTCGACGGACGGCTCGACTGGCACGACTCGCCTTACACCTCGACGCTGGGCATCACCGGACTCCTCGGCACCACGACCGTCGCCGCCTGGACCGAGCGCCTGCACCCCGACGACGCCACCCGCGTCATCGACAGCCTGATCCGTGCGCGCGTCCACCCCGAGCGGCTCTGGTCGGAGGAGTACCGGCTGCGGCGTGACGACGGCGGCTATGCGTGCGTCCTGGGACGCGGCAGTGTCCTCAGCGACCCGAGCGGCGTGCCGGTGCGGATGGTGGGCACCATCCGCGACGTCACCGCCGAACGGGACGCTCAGCGGCAGCTCCAGGAGGCCGTCGACTACACCGACGCTCTCTTCCAGAGCCTCCCGGGAGCGCTCTACCACGTCGGCGCCGACCGGCTCCTGGTCCGCTGGAACGCCGCGCTCTCCGAGATCACCGGCTACTCCGACGCGGAGCTGGCCCGGATGGAGGTGACCGAGCTGTTCGCGCCCGAGGACCGGTCCACGGTCGAGGTGGCGTTCGAGGGGGTCTTCGCCGAGGGCCACGGCCAGGTCTGGGCGGACCTGCTCTGCAAGGACGGCCGCCGGCTGCCGTACTTCTCCACCGGTCGCCGCTTCACCCACGACGGTGAGGAGGGGTACGTCGGGATCGCGCTCTCCATGGCGGAGCAGGTCGCCCTCCAGCAGCGGTTGCAGCACGAGGCCACCCACGACTCGCTCACGGGACTGGCCAACCGCAGCCTGCTGCACCAGGAGCTTGCCGCAGCGATCGGGGCCGCCGAGCGCGACGGCCACCTCGTCGCGCTGCTCGACATCGACCTCGACCGGTTCAAGATCGTCAACGACGGCTTCGGTCACCCGTTCGGCGACGTGGTCCTCCAAGCCGTCGCCCGCCGACTGCGTGCCTTGGTGTGCCTGGACGACACGGTGGTGCGGATGGGCGGCGACGAGTTCGTGATCCTGACCCCGCGGGTCAGCAGGACCGACGACATCGAGGAGATGGCCCAGCGCCTCGTCGACTCGTTCGCCGAGCCGTTCATGGTCGAGGGACGGCGCGTCCACCTGACCGGCAGCATCGGGATCACGTTCTACCCGCGGGACGGCGACACCGGCACGGAGCTCATCGACAACGCCGACATGGCGATGTACCACGCCAAGTCGGCGGGTCGCAGCGCCTTCCGCGTGTTCGCGCCGGAGATGGCCGAGGAGGCGCAACGGCGCACCGAGATGGAGATCGACCTTCGCGGCGCGGCCCAGGCCGGACAGCTGTGGCTCGCGTTCCAGCCCAAGGTCGACCTCGACCGCGACACCATCACCGGCTGTGAGGCGCTCCTGCGCTGGGACCACCCGAAGCACGGCCCGATCTCCCCGGTCGACTTCATCCCGATCGCCGAGGACTCCGGCCTGATCCTGCCGATCGGGGAGTGGGCGCTGGAGACGGCCTGCCGACAGGGCCGCGCCTGGTTGGACGCCGGCCTTCCTCCGGTGTCGATCGCGGTGAACATCTCGGCCGCGCAGCTCTTCCAGCGCGACCCCGTCGCCTGGGTGGCCGGCACCCTGGAACGCACCGGCTTCCCCGCCGACCTGCTCGAGCTCGAGCTCACCGAGTCGCAGCTGGCGCAGGACGTGGAGACCGCGATCGACGTCTTCCGTCAGCTGCGCGGACTCGGGATCAGGCTGGCGATCGACGACTTCGGCACCGGCTACTCCAGCCTCGAATACCTGCGCCGCTTCGACGTCACCTCGCTCAAGATCGACCGCTCCTTCGTCGACGGCATGCTGGCCGAGCCGGGTGACGCCGCCATCGTGCGCGCCGCGATCGCGCTGGCGCACTCGTTCGGGCTGTCGGCGATCGCCGAGGGCGTGGAGACCGAAGCCCACAGGAGATGCCTCCGCGAGCTGCGCTGCGACCAGATCCAGGGTTACCTCGTCAGCAGGCCCGTCCCCGCCGACGAGTTCGCCACGCTGCTGCTGCGCCGCTGACGCGAGCCGTCGGCGGCAGCCCTCGGGGCGGTTCCGCCGCGCGCATCGGGGCTCGACCGGACCGGACGAATCGAGATCGATCCGGTGACACGGGGATGAAGAACGCGGTCTGCGGGGTACGGATCTCGTCGGGTGCGCCC
Organism: Nocardioides panacihumi; assembly: GCF_039530925.1. Taxonomy (NCBI): domain Bacteria; kingdom Bacillati; phylum Actinomycetota; class Actinomycetes; order Propionibacteriales; family Nocardioidaceae; genus Nocardioides; species Nocardioides panacihumi. The sequence continues at coordinate 18,861 of NZ_BAAAPB010000008.1, forward strand.
GCACATCGTCTCGGAGGGTGGTAGGTCCCATGATGCACTCGAAGATTCCTGCCCTGGCCGGCTCTCTCGTGGTCGTCGCGGCCACACTGCTCGCCGTACCGACCGCGGCCCAGCCAGCGAGCGCGGCGAGCGCTCCAGCAGCGACGGGGCCGGTGGCGCCGTACAGCGGTCTGAGTCCCGCGCAGCGGACCCGCCTGCGAGAGATCGCGCGGGACACGTGGACGTTCTTCGCCGACGACGTCGATCCGCACACCCACCTGCCGCTGGACAACGTGACCTACGCGGGCGGCTCGAGCAGCCCGACCGACAGGGGTCGCTACACCTCATCGGCCAACATCGGGGTCTACCTCTGGTCGCTGGTCTCGGCCTCCGACCTCGGCCTGATCAGCCGGGACCGAGCCACGGAGCTGGCGAAGCAGACCCTGCGCGAGGTCGCGTCGCTGCCGGCGTACCAGGGCTTCCTCTACCAGTGGTACGACACCGACAACGGTCGCGCGCTGCTCAACCCCGGCCAAGGTGACTGTCCGACGACCGGCGGCACCTTCGACAACTGCTCCTTCCTCTCCAACGTCGACAACGGGTGGTACGCCTCGGGGCTCGTCGTCGTGAAGCAGGCGTTGCCCGGCGCGCGCAAGACCGCCGCGGCGCTGCTGGGGCGGATGGACTTCTCGCTCTTCTACGACGACCGCGCCGAGACGCACTGCAACACCAACCCGGCGATCCCCGGCAACCAGCCGACGGGTCAGATGTACGGCGGCTACTACGTCGGCAGCCCTCCGGACGTCGGGGACAACTGGACGCACTACTACCACAACGGCGCGCTCTACTCCGACCCTCGGATCTCTGCCTACATCGGCATGGGCCTGCACCAGATGCCCGGCAACGTGTGGTGGCGCAGCTGGCGCGAGCTGCCCCCGCCGGCGCCGTACGACGACTGCACGAGCGACCCGGACTTCTCCTGGCAGGGTCAGTGGCCGATGACCGGCTCGTGGCAGACCGTCACCGACCCGCAGTCGGGTGAGACCTTCCCGGTCTGGGAGGGGGCCTACACCTACCCGGGGACCGACCTGCGATTCATCCCCACCTTCGCGGGAGGCATGTTTGAGGCGCTGATGGCCAACGAGGTCGTCCCCGAGACCTCGTGGGGGACGCACGGGATGGGGCTGGCCGACCAGCGCAGCGTCGCGGTCCAGCAGAAGTACGCGACGGAGCAGCTCGGCCTGCCGGTCTGGGGCATGTCGCCCTCGAGCACGGCGGACGACACCGGCGGCTACTCGGGGTACGGCGTGGAGGGACTGCGGTTCCCGTACTTCGGCGCGGGCGCGACCGCGGCGAACCCGAACCTCGGCCTGTCCCAGTGCCACGGCTGTGCAGGAGAGGACGTGGTGTCCCCGCACGCGTCGTTCCTGGCACTGGACGTCGCGCCCCAGGCCGCCTACGACAACCTGGTGAAGCTGGCATCACTCTTCCCGGGGGTCTACGGGTCGCACGGCTTCTTCGACGCGGTCAACCCGACGACCGGCACGGTGGGGCATCGGATCCTGGTGCTCGACCAGTCGATGATCATGGCCGCGCTGGACAACGCGCTGCAGGACCGTGCGTTGCAACGGCACTTCGCCGACGACCCGGTCTCCTCGGTCGCCCACACCTACCTGGGGATGGAGCGGATGGCACTGGAGTGACGTACGCCGGGCTCGGAGCGGCCATCTCGCCTACAGTGGAGCGCATGGACGCGGACCCTGTCCCGATCGCCTACACCGCGCTGCAGCCGGGAACCCCGGTGCAGACGAGCGACGGCCGTGAGTTCGGCACCGTCGTGGCCGTTCTCGTCGATGCCCCGGTCGACGTGTTCGACGGCATCAACGTGCGGACAGCCGACGGCACCCGGTTCGTCGACGCGGACCAGATCGGGCGCATCTTCACCACCCACGTGTGCACGACCCTGTCCTGGGCCGAGACCGCCGACCTTCGCGGCGCCCGCTGACGGCCAGGCTCGCCATTCGTCAGGAGACCGGGGTCGCCGTCCCGGCCTCGGCGTCGGGCACCGGAGCGAGGTAGGCGTGCACGAGGGGCACGACGGACGCGCCCTCGCCGCTGGCCGCGGCGACCCGCTTCATCGACCCTGACCGGATGTCGCCCGCAGCGAAGATCCCGGGCACCGTGGTGGCCAGGTTGGCCGGGGGCAGTCCGTCCACCCACATCTCCCGCGGGACGTCGCGACCGGTGAGGATGAAGCTGTTGCGGTCGCGGGCCAGCTCGGGCGGCAGCCAGTCGCAGCGCGGCTCGGCGCCGAGCAGGAGGAACAGGCCGCGCGCCTCCTTGGTGGTGCGCTCGCCGGTGTTGATGTCCTCCAGGCACAGCCACTCGAGCTGCCCCTCGCCGCCACCGTCCACGACTCGGCTGCAGGGGAGCACGTGGATCCGCTCGTTGTAGCTGATCTCGTCGATCAGGTACTGCGACATCGTCTCCTCGAGGCCGGGCCGGCGGACCGCGATGGTGACCGAGCTCGCGAACCTCGCCAGGTGCAGCGCTGCCTGGCCGGCCGAGTTGCCGCCGCCGACCACGACCACGTCGTACCCCTCCATCTCGCGCGCGGCGGTCATCGCGGCCCCGTAGTTGACGCCGGCGCCGACCAGGTCCTCGAGAGGCGGCACGCCGAGCTTGCGGTAGGCCACTCCGTTGGCCACCAGGACGGTCCGGGCGCGTACGTCGCCACCGTCGGTGCAGAGCTGGTGCGGCTCGCCGTCCGCCCCGATGACCAGCTCTCTGACCTCCCAGCCGGTGAAGAAGTCGGTGCCGAAGCGCAGCGCCTGGTTGCGGGCGCGCTGGGCCAGCCGCATCCCGGAGATGCCGCGCGGGAAGCCGAGGTAGTTGCGGATCATCGAGCTGGTGCCGGCCTGGCCGCCGATCGCCTCGGCCTCCAGGACGACGACCGACAGGCCCTCGGACGCGCCGTACACCGCGGCCGCGAGCCCCGCGGGACCGCCGCCGACGATCGCCAGGTCGACGACGCCGTCGACCTTGAAGTCGCCCGGACGGCCGTAGATCGAGACCGCGACGTCGCGGACGCTGGTGGCCTGGATCGGCACGCGGTTGGCGGCGTACACGACGGGGTAGCGCAGCTCCTCGACGCCGAGCTGCGCCTTGATCATGCCGAGGTAGTCGGCGATCGCCGGGTCGGCGGGGTCCCAGACCTTGTTCTGCATGCCCATCCGGTCCAGGAAGTCGCGGATCGCCATGGTCAGCGCGTCCTGGTGCGGGGAGAGGATCTTGGCGCTGACGACCTCGGGCTGCGGCACCGTCGAGCCCCAGTCCGACAGGAGGTCGGTGATGGCGTTGTGGAACTCCTCGTCGCGTCGGCCGCGCGGCATGAGCAGGTAGGCGTCGTACTTCCCCTTCGCAAGCCCGATCCTCAGCGGCGGGCCGTCCTCGACGAAGTGGTCCCAGTGCGCGGTGATGACCTTGCGGGCGGTGGGGATCACCTGACGCCAGCGGTGGATCGCCTCGAAGATGTGGTCGACGTCGGGCAGGCGTGAGTCGCTGACGAACAGCGCGACCATGCCGCCGCGCTCGAGGATCTCCTGCGCCACGGCCTCCGCCTCGCCTGCGTCCCCGGCGACGCGCAGGTCGTAGTCGCGGTCGTACCGGCTTCGAAACTCCTCCAGGAGCACGTCGCCGTGGTCGCCGGACACCAGGATGATCGCGGGATCGCCTTCCACCGGTTCAGCCTAGGCGAGGCGACTCATCCGGGGACCACGGATTTCTGCGGGCCGCCCCGCGGATCAGGCGTCCGTGTGGCTCGTGCGTGGCCAGTGAGCGGCCGCCATCGCTCCCGTGGCTCCTGCGACCAGGGAGACCAGCGGCACCAGCAGGAGCAGCATCATGCCCGAGCCGAGGCTGTCGCCGACGGCGTACGTCGCCAGGTCGGGTGCGCCGCTGGTCGCGAAGTCACGCACCATCCCGGGGTCGTAGGGGCGTCCGGCGAGGATCACCGTCTCGCCGCCCCACACGAGGAACAGCCCGAGGCCACCCGCGAGCGCGGCCAGACCCACGCAGCGCAGGCCGATCGTGGTCGACGTCGACCGTCGTGTCGCTCGCCACCCCAGGATCAGTGCCACGCACGGCGCGAGCGCGAGCAGAGGTATCGAGATGCCTGCAGGGGTCCCGGATGCGACGAGGGCGACCATCCACACGCCGGCGATGACCGCTCCGGACGCCAGCATCTGGCCGGTCGGCCCGCCGCGGCCGAGCCGCGCGGCCAGGCCGGCCCCGATCGTCACGTAGCCGACGACCACGATCGAGAAGAGCCCGACCGCGACCCAGGTGCCCGCACCAGAGACGATGCCCGGGTAGCGGACCAGCGCGACCACGACGACAGTCAGGCTCGACAGCCCGGCCACGAGCAGGGTGCCGACGCCGGCGGGAACACTCAGCGCCAGCGCCCACAGGCAGCCGCGGGCGAAGCGTCGTCGCGCGCGGGGGTCGGAGATCTGCTCGGCCTCGGCGAGCATCGCCCGGCCCCACTCGGGACGGCCGGCGAGCTCGGCGAGGAGGCCGATGACGGCGCGCGTGATCACGCGGGGTCCCATCGGACCTGGCCCCGTGGCGCGCGGGCAGGCATCGGGGAGAGCCCCGCCGCCTCGTGCAGTCCGGCCGCGGTGATCCGATACAGGTGCCGCGGCGGCCGCCCTGCTCCAGGCGTCTCCCACATCGAGTCGACGAAGCCCCGGTCGCAGAGGCGGATCAGGATCGGGTAGAGCGAGCCGGACCGGAGGTCCAGCTCGGTGCACAGGTCGTAGCCGTGCCGCCAGGTCAGGGGCTGGGCGCTGAGCGCGCGCAGGACCTTCACGCTCTGGGGCGAGTGCGCACGGCGCCGGGTCACGTCCGTAACTCTACCTAGATAGAGATGCTGCGTCCACGGTCAGTCCTCCGGGCGGCCGCGCAGCCGCTTGATCTCGCTACGCCTCTTCTTGTGGTGGATGCGCCGCTGCTGGGACCCCCTCGACGGCTTGGTCGGCACCCGTGCGGCGGGCGGTGGCTTGATCGCCTCCTCGAGCAGCTCCGCGAGCCGTTCCTCCGCAGCGCGGCGGTTGCGCAGCTGGGACCGGTGCTCGGACGCCGCGACCGTCACGACCGGGTCCCCGAGACGGCTGAGCATCCGCCGCTTGAGGTCGTCGGGGAACGCGTCCGAACCGGCGACGTCGAAGGACAGCTGGACGCGCGTGTCGGTCGTGTTGACGTTCTGGCCGCCCGGGCCCGACGAGCGGGAGAACCGCCAGGTCAGCTCGGCATCCGGGATGACGTGGTCACGGACGGTGATCACGACGCGTCCCACCGCGTCGCGTCGCGAGGGGTCTCCAGCGGCGGCCGGTGGGGTTCGTCGAGCGTCACGACCCCATCATGCCCGCGGCAGGGGAGTGGGCTCGCTCAGACGCCCGCGGCGGTGACGATGGCGTCGGTGAGGAAGCCCGCGATCAGGCCGACCAGCATGCCGTACGCGAGCAGGTCGCTGCGGCGGGCCCGGGAGGCCACCGCGATCAGCTGGGTGATGACGTAGATCAGCGACCCGGCCGCCAGGGTCAGGAACGCGACGCTCACGGGCTCGCTGGTGAACCCGTGGCCGACGAGCGTGCCGATGAAGGTCGGGCCGCCACCGATCGCGCCGAGGGTCAGCAGGAACGCCCAGCTGGGACGACGAGCCACCCCGTTCTCGTCGACGTCCGCGGCGAGCGGGGCCACGATGCCGAAGCCCTCCGTGGCGTTGTGCAGCCCGAAGCCGATGACCAGCATCACGGCGAGGGCGATCTCGCCCGAGGCGGCCGACTGCCCGATGGCCAGGCCCTCGGCGAAGTTGTGCAGGCCGATGCCCACGGCGATCATCAGCGAGAGTCTCCTCGCCTCCGACCAGCTCGCGATCCCGCGGAACCGGGCGGTCTCGCCGACGGTCATCGCGCCGGGTCCGAACGGGCGCGCGGGCCGCGCCGCGTGGCCGGCCATCCAGCGCTCGTAGTAGACGAGCGACAGCAGGCCGACGGCCAGGCCAGCCGTCGCGATCAGGCCGTACCCGATCGCCTTGCCCGCGCCGCCGTCACCCTCGTGGATCGAGGTGAGCGCCTCGTCGATGGGCTCCCACGCCGCGGACAGCACGTCCCACACGAGGAAGAGCAGCACGCCGACGGCAGTGGCGTTGAGGAACACGCGCAGCGAGGGCGACGCCGAGCGCATCCGGCCGATCGGGAGGCCGACCAGGATGGTCACGCCGGCAATCAGCCCCAGCAGCAGTGTGGTCCCCAGTCCCACGGAACACCCCAGATCTCGTCGCTCACGAAATGACCTGTTTAGGTTAGCCTGACCTATCTGTCCGTGCCTAGTCGGCGGCCCACGAACGGCGTGCGGGACGTGTCACGCGCAGCACCCCGGTGAGCATCGGGACGTCGAACTCCCCGACGGTCTCGGGCCGGTCCAGGAGGAAGGCGCGAACACGGCTCAGCGTGGTCTCGCGCTCCCGCGGCGACATGACGAGCACGCCGGCACGGGTCGCGAGCGCGTCGACCAACGACGCGACCGAGCGGCGCTGTCCGTGGACGAACTCGGCCCGCCTCGGAGCGTCGAAGGCGGCGGGCGCACCCGGCGGTGGCAGGTACGCACGCGCGGTGGCCGCGCGCCAAGAGCTGAGCAGGTCACGCGGACCGACCACGGCGGGCCCGGCCACCCGCGCGAGTGCTGCCACCCAGTCGACACGATCGTCCAGGACGTTCCAGAGCCCGGCGAGGGTGCCGCCCGGCTCGAGGACCCTCGAGATCTCTGGTCCGGCGACGGCCATGTCGAACCAGTGGAGTGAGTGACCGGCGAGCACGGCATCGACGGTCCCGTCCGCCAGCGGGATCTCCTCGGCGCGCCCCGTCATCGCCGGGACGCCGGGCAGCCGGCGACGCAGCTCCGCCAGCATCGCGGCGTCCGGTTCGACGGCCGTGACGTCCGCGCCGACCGCCACGAGCACCTGCGTGAGCTTGCCGGTCCCAGCGCCGAGATCGAGCACCCGCGGACCTGGCGCGGCCGCCAGCGCCCAGCGCACGGCGGCGGGCGCGTAGTCCGGGCGGTGCTCGGCGTACGCAGCAGCTGCGGCACCGAACGAGGAACGGAGAACAGACGGGGCCTCGTCCACGTCAGACAGGCTAGCGACCGCACTCACGCCTCGGTCGTGATGCGGTTCCGGGCACGTCACGAGCGCGCCTTGTCACATTCCCGCGTCGAGCACCGTCGACAGACGTCACCACCGTGACCTACCGAACCCACTCCCGAGGAGCAGTCATGTCATCTGCAGTCGACTTCCAGGACGTCTCGACGATCGGCCTGGAGTCCTCGCCCGTCGCGCCGGCGCTCGCAGGCCTGCGCGCCAACGAGGCTCGCTACTTCAAGAACAAGTACGACCACGTCTTCACGGTCGAGCCCGCCGCCGAGGCGACGGAGGTCGTCGACTGGGTGCACGCCATCCTCCAGAAGGAACGCGACCTCGTGATCGAGTCGAAGCCGCTCGAGGCGACGGCGTTCGAGGTCGACGGGATCCGGATGGCGTACGTCTTCTACGAGTCGGGCCTGTCGATCAACGTGATGTACACGATCGCGGACGGCGGCAAGCGTGCGGTCGGGTTCAAGCTCTGCGACGGGATGGACGTCCCCGAGGAGCTCGCGACGCGCTTCAAGTTCGCGCGGCAGAAGTCGAAGCTGGCCGGCACGATCCGCGGCTCGTTCTTCGTGATCAAGGGCGAGTACTGAGCCGGTGCTCAGGTGCTCCCGGCAGCGCGGCGGACCTGAGCGGTCCAGCGCGGTCACGGAGCGATCACGGTCGCGCGATCTCGGCGCCGAGCATGCGGTCACGGAGCGATCACGGTCGCGCCGCTTCGATGTGTCGTCCGCACATCTCGCACACCTCGGCGCAGCGAGAGGAGGTGACAACAATGCGCAAAGAGCTGACCTTCACCGAGCTCGACAGCGAGCGGGTCGAGCTGCTTCCGGCACGCGACACCCTGACCTTCTTCGGGAAGAACAACTGGGCGTCGGTCTGGGCGTCGAACTCGTCGATGGCGTTCAACGCCGCTTCGATCTATTCGGCCGCGTCAAGCACCGCGGTCCAGCAGATCGCCGTCAACCAGAGCTGACAGTCGTCCGGCGTGGCCGCCCCCGTGGCCACGCCGTCCGGCACCATCCCCGAGGAGAGGGGGTGAACCGACATGCCATCACGCGCGGTCATCGGATTGGACGAGCTCGACTCGCAGCACGGGGAGGTGCTGCCCGACCGAGACACCCTCTGCTACGTGGGATGCGTCAACCTCACCACTGTCGTGGGCGTGAACGTAGCGATCGCCGTCAACGCCGCGACCATCAACTCCCAAGCCAACGCACTGGCGATGCAGTACATCGCGACCTACCTGCACTAGTCAGGCCCCAGCGTGACGGCGGGCGTGCGGCTCTGGCGCGTCCGCCGTCACTCAGAGCAACCAGCGAGACCAGAGCGATCGGAACGACGGCGCCATCAGAGCAACCAGAGCGAACCAGAGCGAACCAGAGCGAACCAGAGCGAGGCCACGATGAAACAGGCCACCCATCACGACATCGCCGACGGGGAGGTGACCCGTCAGGTGCCGGAAGAGCCACCACGATGGCGCCGGACACCTCAGACCGAGGTCCTCGGACCGCTCCAGAACTCGGGGCTGCGCGACCCGTCGTACCTGGTCCGGCGGTGGGACGACCAGATGGTGCAGCTCAGCGAGCTGCTCTATCTCGCCCTCATCTACGTCGAGCCCACCCGCTCCTCCGCTGAGGTCGCCGAGCTCGTCAGCGCCGCTGACGGCCGCATCCTCAACGCCGCCGGCCTCGACTACCTCGTCGAGACCCGGTTGCAGCCGCTCGGTCTCGTGGAGCCGGTCAGCGGCGGCGGCGCCGTCGTACGGGCCCCGCGGGCCAACCCCCTGCTGGCCCTGAGCGTGAAGGGCACGATCGTGCCGCCGGCCTGGAGCCGCCGCCTCGGGGAGTGGCTGCGACCGATGTTCTGGCCGCCGGTGGTGGTGGTCGGCCTCATCGCGCTCGTGGCGCTCGACGTGGTGATCGTGCGACAGGCCGACTTCTCGGGCGCGCTGCTCGAGCTCTTCCTCCACCCCACGCTCGCGTTGGTGATGTACGCGATCGTCACCCTCGCCGGCCTGATCCACGAGGTCGGGCACGCGACGGCCTGTCGCTACGGCGGCGCGCGCCCCGGTGCGATCGGCGTCGGCCTGTACCTCGTCTTCCCGGCCTTCTACACCGACGTGACGGACTCCTACCGACTCAGCCGCGGCGGACGAGTTCGCACCGACCTGGGCGGCCTGTACTTCCACGCGTGGTGCGTCGTCGCCCTCAGCCTCGTCTACCTGCAGAGCGGCGCGGGCATCATCGTGCTCTGCGTCCTGCTCATCCAGATCCAGATGGTCCAGCAGCTCATCCCGATCGTCCGGTTCGACGGCTACTACGTGCTCGCGGACCTCGCCGGCATACCGGATCTGTTCTCGCGCGTCGGTCCCGTCCTCCGCAGCCTGCGCCCCGGGGAGGAGCCGGACCGGCGGGTCCTGGAGCTCAAGCCGGCCGCCCGCAGGCTCGTCACGGGCTGGGTGGTCGTCGTGGTCCCGCTCCTGACGTTGCTCGTCGGATGGCTGCTGTGGACCATCCCGGATCTGGTCCACTCGGCCCGCATCGGCCTGGCGGCCCAGCAGGACGCCTTCGCGGCCGCGTGGGCGGCCCGGGACCTGGCGAACATGGCGCTGTCGGTCATCTCGGTCTTCCTGATCCTGCTCCCGCTGGTCGGGGTGGCGATCGTGGTCTGGCGGCTCGCCGTGTCGGTGGGGCGCGTGTTGCGGGCAGGAGTGCGCCGGGCCGGTGCCCGCAGGGCGGCGGCCGAGCCGACGTACGACCCCGACGGCGAGGACCTCGGTATCGCGCCGGACGTGGCCGCGGCGGTCGCCGCGGTGCCGGCTCACCGGGCACCGTCGGCGGCGGACTTCACGGACGAGAACATGTTGGACGACCGCGCGCCGGCTCCGGCCACCGGATGGCGCAAGGTCGTCTACGAGGGGACCGGGCACACGCTGAACCCCGGGCTCAGCGCCGCCGAGCGCCGGCGCGCGGAGCTCGAGGCCCGACTGCGGACGCCGATCCTGGGGTCGCGCCGGGTCGTCGTCATGAGCCGCAAGGGCGGCGTGGGGAAGACCACGACGACGCTCGCCCTCGGGAGCATCTTCGCCATGCTGCGCGGCGACCGCGTCGTCGCGGTCGACGCCAACCCCGACGCCGGCAACCTCGCCCACCGACTGGCGCCGCCGAGCTCGCGCAAGATCACCGACCTGCTGCAGGAGGTCGACCGCATCGACAGCTACTCCGTCCTCCGGGAGTTCACCTCGCAGGCGGTCGAGTCGCGCCTGGAGGTGCTCGCGTCGGACGACGATCCGCGCATCGGCCAGGCCCTGGGCCGGGAGGAGTACCACTCCCTGATCACCCTTCTCGACCACTTCTACAACCTCATCCTCCTCGACACCGGCACCGGCATCCTC
>NZ_BAAAPB010000008.1:29501-123863 GCF_039530925.1 Nocardioides panacihumi
CTCGACGGCGGCCGGGCGGCGGCGCTGACCCTGGACTGGCTCGACGAGCACGGCTTCGACAGCCTGGTCCGGCGGGCCGTCGTCGTGATCAACGGCGTACGCAGCCGCGACGACCGCACCACCGACCGGATGCGTCATCACTTCGAACGGCGCTGCCAGCGCGTGCTGACCGTGTCGTGGGACCCCGCGCTCGCGGCCGGCGCGCAGACCAGCATGTCGAGCCTGCGTCGGCAGACGCGGGATGACCTCGTCCTCGTGGCGGCGGCGGTCGCCGACATCTTCAGAGAACAGGAGCTACGTCGATGACCAGCACCCTCAAGGCCGTGGCGCTCGCCATCGGCACACTCGCCCTGCTGCTCGGACCCGGCGGTGCGTCAGCCCACGACGACGACCAGCCACGCAACCTCGACCTCACCGCGTCCGCGCATCCCAGCGACGCCTCACCGGACGACAGCGACCAGGCGGTCGATGTCTCGTCGACCTGGAGGCGCACCGTCCGGGCGGACACCACCGCGCTGTCGTCGACGACCTGCGACGGCTGCCACGCAGATGCGACGACCCTGCAGGTGCTGTACGTCAACCACTCCCACGACGTCGCTGTGGACAACGCGGCCGTGGCCTGGAGCCAGTGCGCCGGCTGTGGCGGCACGGCGCTGTCGGTCCAGGTCGTCGTGCTGGTCGACGGCCGTCGGGTCAAGGCCGACAACCGTGCCCTCGCGACCAACGCGGCCTGCGACCGGTGCAACACGGCTGCGCTGGCCTACCAGCTCGTCGTCGTCTCGCCCGACCGGTCGCGCCTCAGCAAGGGTGCCGTCCAGGACCTGCGCGACTGGGTGGCGGCTCAGTCCGAGGCGCTGCGCGCCCCGGCGGCGTCCTCCCGTCGGTTGCGGGGCCACCGGCCGTCCGCTCGCGCCGAGCGTGCGGCGGACACCCTCGAGGGACTGGTGAACGACGACCTCGGCAGCCGGACACGCGAGCTCGACGTCCAGCAGCGCTGAGCGGGGCGACCTGGGGGCAACCTGGGGGCAACCTGGGGCCAACGGGGGAGCGTTAGTCTGCCTCGCAGAGTGATCCGGCTCACGTCCTCCGGGAGGTCATCGTGTTCGTCCCCTTCAGCGCCAGCGACTTCCTCGACCGCGCGGTGCAGGTGTACGGCGACCGGGTCGGCGTCGTCGACGAGCCCGACCAGCCGGCCGCACCGCTCGGTGAGCTGACCTTCCGCGAGATCGGTGAGCTGGCCCGTCGCCAGGCCGCCAAGCTCGACGAGCTGGGCGTCGGACCCGGCGAGCGTGTCGCGGTCGTCAGCCACAACAGCGCGCGCCTGCTGACCGCGTTCTTCGGGGTGGCCGGCTACGGCCGGGTGCTGGTGCCGATCAACTTCCGGCTGCGCCCCGACGAGGTGAAGTACATCGTCGGGCACTCCGGCGCCAAGGTCCTGTACGTCGACCCCGAACTCGACGAGACGCTGGCCGGCGTGAGCGCCGAGCACCGGTTCGTCCTGGGCGACGACGACGACCTCTACGCGGCGCCGGGCGTCGAGCCCGTGCCGTGGGAGCACGACGAGAACGCCACGGCGACGATCAACTACACCTCCGGCACCACCGCGCGGCCCAAGGGCGTGCAGATCACCCACCGCAACATCTGGACCAACGCAGTGACGTTCGCCCTGCACGCGGGCCTGAGCGACCGCGACGTCTACCTGCACACGCTGCCGCAGTTCCACGCCAACGGCTGGGGGATGCCGTTCGCCGCGACCGGGATGGGCATCAAGCACGTCATCCTCCGCAAGGTCGACGGCGCGGAGATCCTGCGCCGGATCCGCGACCAGGGGGTCACCTTCCTCTGCGCGGCGCCGGCGGTCGCCGCAGCGGTGCTCGACGCCGCCCAGACCTGGGAGGGCGAGATCCCGGGGCGCGACCGCGTCCGGATCATCATGGCCGGCGCCCCGCCGCCGACGAAGACGGTCGTGCGGGTGCAGGAGGAGCTGGGCTGGGAGTTCATCCAGATCTACGGACTGACCGAGACCTCGCCGCTGCTGACGATCAACCGGACCCGGGCCGAGTGGGACGACCTCGGCGCGGAGGAGCGGGCCCACCGGTTGGTCCGCGCCGGGGCACCGGCACTCGGCGTGACGCTCGACATCGACCCCGAGGGCGAGGTGCTCGCCCGCTCCAACGTGGTGCTCGAGGGCTACTGGGAGCAGCCGGAGGAGAGCGAGCGGGCGCTCAGGGACGGCTGGTTCCACACCGGTGACGGCGGCACGATCGGCGAGGACGGCTACCTGACGATCAGCGACCGCAAGAAGGACGTCATCATCACCGGCGGCGAGAACGTCTCCAGCATCGAGGTCGAGGACGTCCTCTTCTCCCACCCTGCCGTGGCCGAGGTCGCGGTCATCGGCGTGCCCAGCGAGAAGTGGGGCGAGACCATCAAGGCGCTCGTCGTGCTCGCTCCCGGGGCGGAGGCCACCGAGGTCGAGCTCATCGCGTGGTGCAAGGAGCGCGCCGCCGGCTACAAGGCGCCGACGTCGGTCGAGTTCCGCGGTGAGCTGGCCCGCACGGCGACCGGCAAGCTGCAGAAGTTCAAGCTGCGCGCGCCCTACTGGGAGGGCTACGAGCGCCAGGTCAACTAGCGCAGCAGCCCCTCCGCGCGCAGCTCGTCCTGGAGCGGCCCCGGCCTGACCCAGGCCTGGTAGTGGACGTCGGCGACGTCGGCCAGCGGCACCGCGCCCGGCCCGGCCGCGGCCGGGTGTGCGGGACACGCGATGACGATGTCAGCGCGCGGGTCGATGCCCAGTACCGTCGGCAGCAGCAGCCACGCGTAGCGGTTGCGGCCGGCCGGGGTGGTCCGGCGCTCGGACGAGCAGCGCCAGAAGTAGGAGATCGACGTGTCGGGATGCTCGGCGGTGATGTGGCGCAGCGTGTCGACCAGCGGCTGGTGGCGGGCGCGGATGTCGTGGAAGCGGGTCGACGCGACGTTCGCCGCCACGGTGCCCGCGGTGCCGAGCGCGAGCACCAGGCCGAGCACCAGGACGGCGCGGCGCCGGGCCACCAGCAGGACGGCGACCGGCACCAGCGCGGTGACGCTCGCGATCAGCCAGAAGCGGGTGTCGTTGGTGAACGTCGGCCGGATGCCCGTGGGGATCGCGTGGTGCGGCAGTGCCCACCACCAGGCCGTCGCGCCGGGCATGTGCGCCGGCGTGATGGTGCCGCCGGTCGGTGCCTGCGGGGCGAGCCAGAGGACGGTCGCGACCACGATCGCCAGGCTGATCGCCGCACCGGTCCACAGCTGCCAGCGTCGGACGCCGACGACGATCGCGGCGAGGGCGACCAGCATGACGAGAGCGAAGAGCGGGTCGACGTACCGCCCGTAGATCCAGACGTCGAGCCGCACCCGCGTGGTGGTCGGCCAGAGCTGGTCGGGCTGCGCCCAGTCGATCGTGCTGCCGGCGAAGAGGGCGCCGACGGCGAGCAGCAGCAACAGCGCGGGCCCGGCGGCCCTTCGGCGCACCTCGGCGACGGCGAGCGTCACGGCGACGACCAGACCGAGGGGCGCGAGCCCGAAGCTCGACACGACCTGCTCCCAGGACTGGCCCAGGACGGTGCGCGCGAGCACACCCGGCCGCAGCGACGTCAGGACGCTGGTCAGGCCGTTGCCCTGCAGGAAGCCGGCGGGGCTGACCAGGAGGATCACGTGCAGGGCGACCGTCCGGGCCGCCCACGACAGCACGACCAGCGCGACCAGGCCGACCAGGCCGACGCGCAGGTGCCGGACGCTGAACAGCAGCAGCCACACGAACGCCGCGAGGACGACCGTGATCATCCGGGCGTGCGTGAAGTAGGTGAGCGCGACGCCCAGCGAGAGCAGGAGCACACGCCCGTACGTCGGCCGCTCGGCGAGCCGCACGGCGGCCAGTGCGGTCAGCGAGACGACGAGGAGGAGCGGCTTCTCGGCGATGGCGTACTCAGCCTGGACGGCATGCGCTGGGAGCGCGAGGACGATCGCCGCGACGGTCACCGACTGGGCGGTGGTCAGCCCGAGCCGGGTGGCGACCCTGGCCATCGGCCAGATCGAGGCCAACCCGAGCAACAGGCTGATCACGAGCGTCGCCCGGTAGAACGCGGTCGGGTCGGAGGTGAACCACCACACGGGCGCGACGAGGATCGCCGAGAGCGGGAAGTAACCGGAGCCGCCGACGTTGGGCGTCGGCAGGCCGAGCAGAGCCCTGCCGGGCATCAGGCTGGAGATCTCGTCGAAGTTGAACGACGGCGTCCCGGCGGCCAACGAGCTGCGCACGACCCAGACGTGTCCGCCCACGGCGACCGCGACGGCGACCCACGCGGCGACCATCCAGAGGCGGTCGCCGCGCGCCTCCCGGGCGCGTTCGACGGGGGCCTCGGTGGTGCTGACTGCCATCGGGGGCGGCTCCTGTTGCTCGACCGGTTCGGACACGTCCACCAGTGTCGGACGTCGCGCCAACTTACGGCCGATCGGCGCGCCGCCTCAGCTGGTGGACTCGAGTGTCCCGTCCGCCAGGAGCTCGTCCTGCAGCGGGCCGGGCAGGACCCAGGCGTAGATCCGGCCGAACGCCGACTGGTCCAGCGAGATGGCGCCGGGCGCCATCCGGTCAGCGGCCTCGCGGCAGACGATCGCGATGTCGACGCCGGTGGTCCGGTTCGAGACGATCGTGGGCAGCAGCTGCCACATGAACCGGTTGCGTCGCCCGCCGGCCTGCCACACGGGCTTCGGGCAGGCCGCGTCGTAGCCGACCGTCGTGCCGGGGTGTTCGGCCAGGATCGTGCGGAGCTCCCGAGCCAGCGGGCTGATCACCTGGTGGGTCTCCTGGTAGTGGCCCGAGGCCTGGTCCGCGAACACGCTTCCGGCGCCGGCGAGGGTCAGCACGACACCGATCGTCAGCAGGCCGGCGAGCCGCGCCCGGACCCGCGTCGCGGCCAGCACGACCAGCGGCAGCACGGCGGTCAGGGAGGCGATGAGCCAGAACCTGTTGGCGTTCGTGAGAGTGGGGACGACGCCGGGGACGGTCGTGTGGGTCGGCAGCGCCCACCACCACGCCATCGCGCCCGGGATGTGGGCGGGGGTGATGAAGGCGCCTGTCGGGGCTTGGGGGGCGAGCCAGAGCACGGTCGGGACGGCGATGGCGAGCGCCAGGCACCACGCGGCGACCACCGTCGACCGGGAGACGCCCCGGACGATGGCGCAGAGGGCGATCAGGACCAGCAGCTCGACCGCCGGGTCGGCGTACCGGCCGTAGATCCAGGCGTCGAGGCGTCGCCACGTGGTGGCGTAGAGCTGGTCCTCGGCGCCCCAGGCCAGGGAGCTGCCGCCGTAGAGGGCGAAGGTCGTCAGCAGGACCAGGCAGGCAGGGCCGGCCGAGCGGTCGCGGAGCTCACGCCGGGCCAGCACGAACGCGACCACGAGCCCGACGAGCGCGAGACCGAAGCCCGACACGAGCTGCTCCCACGCCTGGCCGAGCCCGGCGCGCAGCAGCATGTCCGCGTTGCCGACCGAGAGGTTGGTCAGGATCTTGTCGCCCTGCTGGAAGCCCGCGGGGTCGACCAGCGTGTCGATGTGGCGGGCGAGCTGCCCGGCCGCCCACGACAACGGCAGCAACGTCACCAGCCCCGCGAGTGCCGCCTGCCAGCGCCTGACGGCGAAGACCAGGAGCCAGACGGCCGCGGCCGGCACGAAGACGAGCATCCGGGCATGGGTGAAGTAGGTGAGCGCCACCAGCACGCCGAACAGGACCCCGCGCAGGGCGGTGGGCCGTTCCCCGAGCCGGATCGCCGCGAGCACGGAGAGCGTCAGGAGCAGGAAGAGCGGCTTCTCGGAGAGCGCGTAGTCCGCCTGGACCGACCGCGCCGGCAGCGCCATCACGACGGCTGCGACGGTGACCGCCTGGGGCGTCGTGAGGCCGAACCTCGTCGCGATCCTCGCCAGCGGCCAGATGGTGGCGAGCGCGATCACGACGCCCACGACGGTGGTGACCCGGTAGAACGTGAACGGGTCCGACGTGAGCCACCAGACGGGCGCCGTGAGGATCGAGGACAGCGGGAAGTAGCCGGCGCCGCTGATCTGGGGGGACGGCACGCCGAGCGCCGCGCGACCCGCCATCAGCGTGTCGACCTCGTCGTAGCTGAAGGTGGGGAAGCCCTTGGAGAGGGCGCTGCGGGCGACCCAGACGTGTGCCGCGGCGGCGACGAAGGCGGCGACCCACGCCGCGACCAGCCACACCCGGGAGGAGCCCGAGGTGTACGACGGCAGCGGCTGCGCCGGCGCGGTCTCCTCGGTCAGCGTCATCCGTTCCTCCTGGCTAGCCTGTGTCCATGCCGACGCTCGCCGACATCGTCGCCCTCCTCGACGAGTGGTACCCGCCCACGACCGCCGACGACTGGGACGCCGTCGGGCTGGTGGGTGGACACCCGGCCGACGAGGTCCGTCGCGTGCTGTTCGCGGTGGACCCGGCCCCGGTCGTCGCCCAGGAGGCGGCCGACTGGGGTGCCGACCTGCTCATCGTGCACCATCCACTCTTCCTCAAGGGAGTTCACGGCGTCGCGGCCACCACGCCGAAGGGGCGGACGTTCACGACCCTCGCGCGAGCCGGATGCGCGCTGTTCACCGCGCATACGAACGCCGACCAGGCCGTCGACGGTGTCTCCCAGGCACTGGCCGACGCGCTCGGCCTCGCCGACCAGCGGCCGCTGGTGCCCGCGGAGGGTGACGAAGAGACCGGCACGGGTCGCATCGGGACGATCGCGCCGACGACTCTGCGGGAGTTCGCGGCGACGGTGTCCGCGGCGCTGCCGGCCACGGCCCACGGCGTACGAGTCGCGGGGGACCCGGAGCGACCCGTCACCACCGTCGCGCTCTGCGGCGGCGCCGGCGACTTCCTGCTCGACCGGCTCGCCTCCAGCGGCGCCGACGTCTACCTCACCAGCGACCTGCGGCACCACCCGGCGGCCGAGTTCCTCGAGAAGGACGGACCGGCGCTCGTCGACGTCGCGCACTGGGCGGCGGAGTGGACCTGGCTCCCGGTGGTCTCGGCGAGGCTCGCCGAAGCACTGGATCGCGCGCCGGGGAATAGGGTGGAGATCCGGGTCAGCACGACCGTGACCGACCCGTGGACGTTCCGAGCCTGAGACCCCAGGAGCCTGCGCTGAAAGCCGACCCCTTCGCCCAACTGAAGCTGCTGGACATCCAGGAGCTCGACTCCCGGGCCGCCCAGCTGCGTCACGCCCAGGCGACGCTGCCCGAGACCGCCGAGATCGCGGCCGTCACCGCCGAGCGACGAGTCGTCGAGGACCGGACGCGCGACGCCAGGGTCGTCGTCGACGACCTCGCTGCCGCACAGGCCAAGGCCGAGACCGACGTGGAGGCCGTGCGCACGCGGCGCGTCCGCGACCAGGAGCGGATGGACTCCGGCGCGGTGGCCAACCCCAAGGACCTCGAGCGCATGCAGCACGAGCTGGCGACCCTCGACCGTCGCATCGGCGTGCTCGAGGACGAGGAGCTCGAGGTGATGGAGCAGCTCGAGGAGGCGCAGCAGGCGCTCGCCGCCCTCGAGGCGGAGCTCGCCGGGTACGACGAGCGGCTGGCCGCGCTCGCGGCGAGCCGCGACGAGAAGGTCGGCGGCCTCGACGCCCAGCTCGCCGAGGTCGTCGCCGAGCGGCCCGCGGCCGTGGAGGGCATGCCGGCCGACCTGCTCGCCCTCTACGACAAGCTGCGCGCGAGCAAGGGCATCGGCGCCGCCGAGCTGCGTGCCCGCCGCTGCGGCGGCTGCCAGCTCGAGCTGGACACCGCCGAGCTGAGCCGGATCAAGACGCTCCCGAGCAACGAGGTGGTGCGCTGCGAGGAGTGCTCCCGGATCCTGGTGCGCACCAGCGAGAGCGGGCTGTGACGGCCCTGCACCGGGCAGTCGTCGTCGAGGCCGACGGCGGGTCGCGGGGCAACCCCGGGCCGGCGGCGTACGGCGCCGTGCTGAAGGACGCCGCGACCGGTGAGGTGATCGCCGAGGACGGCACGACGATCGGCGTCGCGACCAACAACGTCGCGGAGTACTCAGGCCTGATCGCCGGCCTGCGGATGGTCGCCGAGCTGGCGCCCGACGCGGAGGTCGAGGTCCGGATGGACTCCAAGCTCGTCGTGGAGCAGATGTCGGGGCGCTGGAGGATCAAGCACCCCGACATGCGGCCGCTGGCAGAGGAGGCCACGCGGCTGGCACCGGCCGGCACGACGTACACGTGGGTGCCGCGTGAGCTCAACAAGCACGCCGACCGCCTCGCCAACGAGGCGCTCGACGGCATCCGCAGCGGCGTGACCGTCGCCGGCGCCGAGGATGTCTCGCTCATCGAGGAGATCGAGGACCCGAAGCCACCGCTCGCCCGCGAGGGGGCGGTGACCGGCGGCGCGCCGACGACGCTCGTGCTCGTGCGCCACGGCGTCACACCGCACACGACCGAGAAGCGCTTCTCCGGTGGGCTGGCAAGCGCCAACCCTGGCCTGTCGGACGAGGGGCGCTCGCAGGTGCGGATGTCGGCTGAGTGGCTGCAGCCGCTCGCGGACAGGGCGGCGGTCGTGGTCAGCTCCCCGGTGCGCCGCACGCTGGAGTCCGCGCAGATCGTCGCCGAGACGCTCGGGCTGTCCGTCGAGACGGAGCCGGGGCTGGCCGAGATGGAGTTCGGGCACTGGGACGGGCTGACCTTCGCCGAGGTGGCGGAGCGGTTCGCCGACGAGATGGAGCGCTGGCGCGGCTCGCTCGACGTGGCGCCCGAGGGCGGCGAGTCGTTCCGGATCGTGGAGAAGCGGGTGCTCGACGCGCTGACCCGCCTCCGGGAGCGGTACGCCGGCCGGACGGTCATCGTGGTCAGCCACGTCACCCCGATCAAGACGGTGGTCGCGCACGTGCTGGATGCCCCGCTGGAGTCGCTGTTCCGGATGGAGCTCGCGCCCGCGTCGGTCAGCGTCGTGTCGTTCTACCCGAGCCCCGGCGAGGCCGACCGGGCCTCCCTGCGGCTCTACAACGCGCTGCCGCCGGGTCGGAGCGGGTTCGACCCCGCCACGACCCAGTGGTGACCCCGCCGGACGTCATACGAGCTGGCTGTCCGGACAACCACCTCGTATGACGTCTCGGTGGTGAGCCGGCCGGACGTCATACGAGTCGGCTGTTCGGACAACCACCTCGTATGACGCCCGCTCGGCGGTCAGAGGACGGTGACGATCACGTCCAGCTGGGTGCCGGACCTGCCGGCCTCGCCGGACTCGACGGTCCAGCCGAGGTCGCGGAGCGTGTCGGCCAGAGCAGCCGGGGTGCGTGGGGTCGCGCCGGCCTCGAGCAGGTCGCGCGTGATCCGACCCTTGGTCGCCTTGTTGAAGTGGCTCACCACCTTGCGGACGCCACCGACCTCGTGCAGCACCCGCACGGTCGCGACCCGACGGGCCAGATCCGGGCCGGGCCGCCAGAAGGCGGCGTACGTGCCGGACCGGAGGTCGACGAGCAGCCCGCCACCCAGCGCATCGCGCGCCGCCTCGTCGAGGTGCGCGCGCCAGTGGGCCGCGACGCCCCCGAGGCCGGGGAGTGTCGCGTCCCCGGAGAGGCGGTAGGACGGGATCCGGTCGGCGGGGGAGACGAGGCCGAAGAGCGACGACGTCACGAGGACGCGCGCGGAGGCGCGACGCTTCGCGGCCGGCGACAGGGTGGCGAAGGACAGCGCGTCGTAGACGACTCCGGTGTAGACCCGGTCCGCCCGCGCGCTCGGCGAGGTGCGCAGGGAGGCGTTGAGGCCGATCAGCTCCGACTGCGTCTTGGGCACGCCGAGGGTCTCGGCCGCAACGGTCGGATCCCCACTGGACAGCTCGACCAGCGCGTCGAGGACGGCCTCGCGAGCCTTCGTCAACGCGGGGAGCGTGAGGGTGTCGAGGTCGAGGGGGTTGCCGCGCGACGGGACCGACTTTCCCTCGGACGGGGGCAGCAAGATGAGCACGCCGGATATCGTGCCCGTATGCCGAGCGGACAGGTCATCCGGGTCAGGTCAGCCGACGAGGGCGTGGCCTCGGCCACGCTGCGCAACGGGATCAGCAAGATCCAGCAGGAGCTGGGGGTGAGCGAGGACTTCCCACCCGCGGTGGAGGCGGCCGCGCAGGCCGCCGCCGCGAACCCACGTCTGCCCGACCTCGACCGGACCGATCTGCCCTTCGTCACGATCGATCCTGCGAGCTCGATGGACCTCGACCAGGCGCTCCACCTCGAGCGGAGCGGCGACGGCTACACCGTCCGCTATGCGATCGCCGACGTCGCTGCGTTCGTGGAGCCGGGCGATCCGGTCGACGTCGAGGCCCACCAGCGGGGGGAGTCGCTCTACGGCGCCGACTCGAAGATCCCGCTCCATCCGAAGGTCCTGTCCGAGGGCGCCGCATCGCTTCTCCCGGACCAGGTCCGTCCGGCACTGCTGTGGACGATCGCGCTCGACGCGACCGGCGACGGCACCAGCGTGCACGTCGAGCGGGCCCGGGTCCGCTCCGTCGCGAAGCTGTCGTACGACGGCGTGCAGGAGATGTTCGACACCGACTCCTTCGACGGCCCGTACGCCGACTCGCTGCGGCTGCTCAAGGAGATCGGCGAGAAGCGCCAGGCGCTCGAGGTCGCCCGCAGCGGTGTGAACCTGCCGCTGCCCGACCAGGAGATCGCGATCAAGGGCGACCAGTGGCGGCTGGAGTACCGCAGCCTCCTGCCCGTCGAGGACTGGAACGCCCAGCTCTCCCTGCTCACCGGCTTCGGCGCGGCCTCGCTGATGGTCTACGCCGAGATCGGCGTGCTGCGGACCCTGCCGCCGCCCGACCCGCGCGACATCAAGCGGCTGCACCGCACCGCCCGGGCTCTCGGGCTCGACTGGCCGGCCGAGCAGCTCTACCCCGACTTCATCCGGACCCTCGACCCCACCGACCCCAAGCAGGCCGCCATGGTCGTCGCCTGCACGCGTCTGCTGCGTGGCAGCGGGTATGCCGCCTTCGACGGCGCTCTGCCCGCGCAGACCGAGCACAGCGCCCTGGCGTCGGAGTACGCCCACGTCACGGCCCCTTTGCGCCGACTCGTCGACCGGTACGCCGGCGAGGTCTGCGTCGCCCTCTGCGCCGATCAGCCGGTGCCGGAGTGGGTGCGCACGGCGCTGCCCGCCCTGCCCGACACGATGCGCGAGTCGGGCAGGCGCGCAGGTGCCTACGAGGGAGCGATCCTCGACCTCGTCGAAGCGGGAGTCCTCGCCCCGCACGTGGGGGAGACGTTCCCCGGCGTCATCGTCGAGCTCGACGATCGCGACGAGGGCCGCGGCACCGTGACCATCCAGGAGCCTGCGGTCGAGGCGCACGTGAAGGGCCAGTCGCCGCTGCCGCTCGGGACCGACGTCACCGTCACGCTCACCGAGGCCGACGTCGAGGCCCGGAAGGTCGCCTTCGAGCTGCGCTGACGGATCTCCGCCGTCAAGGGGCCGGGCAAGCGCGCACGGCTGCTACCTTCCGAGCCGTGGACGACTCGCTCGGCCCAGCGGAAGCCCTGGCCGCCCGCGAGACCCATCTCGCCCGCACGAGACGGCGTCGCCGGTCGCGGATCCTGGCGGTCCGGACGGCTCTCGGCACCGTCGTGTCCGCGGTGCTGCTCCTCCTGACGGGCGGACCGGCCGCCGCGCACGCCGAGCTCGAGAGCAGTGATCCCGCTCCCGACACGGTGCTGACGACGGCTCCGCGGATCGTGTCGCTGCGCTTCAGCGAGGACGTGTCGGCCCCGGCGGGTGCGGTGCGGGTCTTCGCGCCCGACGGGAGTCGCGTCGACAGCGGGCGTGTCGAGACCGACGGCGGCCGGGTCACCGTCGGTGTGGGTGCGTCGGCGCGGGGCACCTACCTGGTCGCGTGGCGTGTGGTCTCGGACGACTCCCACCCCGTCTCCGGAGCCTTCACGTTCTCGGTGGGAGTCGCGAGCGCGGTGCCGACCGGGCAGGCGCAGGCTACCGATCGCGGGCTGCAGGTCGGGCTGGGCATCGGCCGCTGGGTCGGCTACGTCGGCTCCGCCCTGTTGGTCGGCGGGCTGGCGTTCCTGTGCTGGTGCTGGCCTGCCGGCTGGACGACGCGGCGGGCGCGGCGGATCGTGCTGGGCGGGGCCGTGCTGCTGGTGGTCGCGTCCATCGGCTCGCTGATCATCAAGGGGCCGCTCGACGCCGGCCTCGGCTGGGGATCGCTGGGGCGCGGCGAGCTGGCGCGGGAGGTGCTGGCGACGACGTACGGTCGTGCGACGCTGAGCCGCGGCCTGCTCGCCCTCCTGCTCGGTCTGCTGGTGGTCGGGCGCTCACGGCTGTCGACGCGCGAGCTGGGCGGGTACGGCGCCCTGCTCGGCGCCTGCATCGCCGTGTCGTTCGCCCTCGCCGGGCACGCCGCGGCCGGCGACCTGCGCGGCCTCGCACTGCTGAGCGAGTCCGTGCACGTGCTCGCGATGAGCGTCTGGCTCGGTGGGCTGGTCGTCCTGGTCGCGGGCTCCGTCTGGCGTCAGCCCGACGCGCGCCGGGTGGTGCTGCGGTTCTCGTCGGTGGCGTTGGCCAGCGTCACGACGCTCGTGGTGACGGGACTGTTCCAGACCTGGCGCCAGGTCGGGACCCTCGCGGCGCTGTGGCCGACGACCTACGGTCGTGAGCTCACCGTCAAGGTGTGTCTCGTCCTCATGGTGATCGGGGTGGCGGCCGCCGGTCGGCAGCTGCTGCGGCGGCGCGACGGCCTGGCGCTGCTCCGGCGGTCGGTGGTCGCCGAGACGGTGATCGTGCTGGCGGTCCTCGGGGTGACGTCGGCGCTCGTGGCGTCCGAGCCGGCCCGGACGGCGTACCGCGCGACGGTCGTGGCGACCCTCTCCCTGGCCGGCGACGCCGTGCGGGTGTCGGCGGTGCCGGCGGGGGATCGTCGCTCGCGGCTGCAGGTGGACGTGGTCGGTGCGGACGGCCGGCCCGTCGCAGCGGCCGACGTGCGGGCCACTCTGACGCTGCGGGCCGAGTCGATCGGCCCGCTTCCCGTCGCGCTGCAGATCGCCGGGCCCGGGCACCGGCGGGCGCTGGTCAGCGTGCCGACGGTCGGCACGTGGAGGCTCGCGGTCACGGTCGACGGCGAGACCGGGTATGTCTCCCTGCCGATCCGCTAGCCGACGTCATACGTGTCGGTGGTCAGAGCCGCCGCCTCGTATGACGTCCGCCGGCTGGGTGCCCGACCTCAGGCGCCGGTCGCCACCGGCAGGTCCAGGTTGCTCCACTGCGACCACGAGCCCGGGTAGAGGGCGGCGTCGATCCCGACGATCGCGAGCGCGGCGACCTCGTGGGCTGCCGTGACTCCGGATCCGCAGTAGGCGGCCACAGGGCGCCCGCCGTCGGCGCCGACCGCGGCGAAGCGCGCACGGAGCGCGGCCGGCTCCAGGAACCGGCCGTCGGCCGCGAGGTTGCCGGTCGTCGGCGCGCTGACGGCGCCAGGGATGTGGCCGGCCTTCGGGTCGACCGGCTCCGTCTCGCCGCGGAAGCGCTCCCCGGCGCGAGCGTCGAGGAGCACGCCGCCGAAGGAGCCGGCCTCGTCGGCGCCGATGGTGGGAAGCGCGCCCGGCGTCAGCGTCACGCTGCCCGGTGCCGGGCTGACGTCGTCGGTCGCCAGGAGCCTGCCGGCGGCGATCCACGCGGGCAGCGCACCGTCGAGGATGCGTACGTCGGCCACGCCCGCCCAGCGCAGCAGCCACCAGGCCCGCGCGGAGGACAGGTTGCCCTCGCCGTCGTACACGACGACAGTGTCGCCCTCGTCGATCCCCCAGCGGCGCGCGCTCGCCTGGAGCGCCTCGGCGGTGGGGAGCGGGTGACGGCCGTCGGTCGGCTCGCCGTGGGTGGAGAGCTCGGTCTCGAGGTCGACGTACACGGCGCCGGGGATGTGGCCGCGGAGGTACTCCCCGTGTCCGGGCGGCCCCCCGAGCTTCCAGCGCACGTCCAGGACGACGGGCGGGCGGTCCGAGGCGAGCGCGTCGGACAGGTCGGGGGCGCTGATGAGGACGTCCACGCGGTGCAGTGTGGCAGGCCTCATGGTCACTGGGGGAGCGCGGCATGGAATCCTCGCGTGCAGGCAGGAGTTGCAGTCGAGTGTGGAGGCGATGACGGACGTGCTCGAGACGGAGTTCAGGGCGGCCATGCGGCACGTGGCGAGCCCGGTCGCGGTCGTCACGACGTACGCCGGCGACGAACCGCACGGCAGCACTGTCAGTGCCTTCATGTCGCTGTCCATGCAACCGCCGATGCTGCTCGTCTCGCTCGACAACCGCTCGACGCTGCTGGCGATGCTGTCGGTCGGCTCGCCGCTCGGGGTCAACATCCTCGCGAGCGGCCAGAGCGACGTCGCCGCGCTCTTCGCGACCCGCGGCGCCGACCGCTTCGCGGCGCTCCCGTGGAGCCTGCGCGACGGCGCCCCGGCGCTCGACGACACCCACGCCTGGGTCGCCACCCGGGTGGGCTCGCTCGTGCCGGCGGGCGACCACACGTTGGTGCTGGCCGACGTCATCGGGGCGGCGCACGACACCCGGGAGCCGCTGATCTACCACCAGAAGGCCTACGGGACGCATCTTCCGTACTGACGGCGCGTAGGACGACCCGTCTCCGGGTAAAGCATGGCGTGACCAACTACGACAGCGCCGAGGAGCACCGCCGCCCGGACGGGCTGGACGACGCGACGGTCGACGCGCTGGGCAAGCTGTCGGAGGCGCTCGAGGTCGCCGAGGACGCCCGCGGCCACCTGTACGCGTTCCACCGGCTGACGGGCACCGCCGACCTGACGCTCGGCGAGGCCGTGGACCAGCTGCGCGACGCCGGCCACGCGGAGCTGGCCGACCGGATCGACACCGAGCTGGTCGGTCGCAACGTCATCCCTGGGCACTGGACGTTCCAGATCGTCGAGGAGTACGACGACACCTACTACTCGGTCTTCAAGGAGCTCGACCGGGTCGCTCGCGACGACCTGGCCGAGGGGCGTCGGCACCTCTACGAGGCGGAGATGAAGGAACGGCGCCGTACGCACGGGCGGCCTGGCCACGAGGCCACGCCCGACGACGTCTGAGCCGTCGCGACCAGCGGAACGACCGGCGCTCGACGCACCCGACGTCGCGGGCTGAGACTGTCCCTCGTGAAGAGCCAGGTGGCGCGCGAGGAGCAGACGCTCGACATCGCGGCCGCCGTGCTGGTTGCCGCGGCGCTGTGGCTCCTACCCGTCGGTGCCGTGCTGCTCGGAGTCGCTCTCGCGCACCTCGACCCCCGGCTCCACGCGGTGGTGGGGCTGGCGGTCTACGGCTATCTGCCCACGGTGGTCGTCTGGCTCGTGGTGGCCCGCCGACGACGGCGGGTCTCCCGGGCGGACTGACGCGCACGGCCCGACGGCGGACCCGTTGCGGCGACGGATGCGGGCGAGGATCCTGGCTGCATGTCCGGCCGCCGGGCGAGGACCAGCACAGCCATCGCCGCATTGGCCCTGACTGTCTCGACATTCGCGGCGTGCACCGACCACGGCGGCGCCGGCGGTGCGGCCGAGACACCCACAGGGTCGCCCTCCGGATCGCGTTCCCCGAGCTCCTCGAGCTCGCCGGAGCCGATCAGTGACGTGATGACGCAGGTCCGTGGGGTCCTGGACCAGCGAGCTCACGAGGTCACCGGCGGGGTGATCGCCGTCGTCCAGGGCGACGACCACGAGACCCTCGCGTACGGCAGCGCGCGCCTGCACCCGCGACGGCCGATGACCGACGACACCAGGTTTCCGATCGCCAGTGTCACGAAGATGATGGTCGCCACGGTCGTCCTCCAACTGGTCCAGGAGGGCAAGGTACGTCTCGACGACACCGTCGACGAGCTGCTGCCGGGCATGCTTCCTTTCGGCGCGAAGGTCACCGTCGAGGACCTCCTGGACCATCGAAGCGGCATCCTCGACGTGTTCAACGAGGATCCGAAGGCGTACCCCCTCGACGCCGACCCGACCGACGCCAAGCTGCGCCAGGTGCTGGACCATCCACCGGTCGATGAGCCGGGGACCGTGAGCAGGTACACCAACGCCGGCTACTGGCTCCTGGGCAAGATCATCGAGCGCGCGACCGGCCATCCGCTCGCTGCGGAGCTGCGACAGCGGATCTTCGTGCCGGCCGGGATGACGTCGACGGCGCTGGCGACCGACCTCGACGAGGAGAGGAACCTCGCGCACGGCTACGACGAGAACGGCAAGGACATCACTGCGGGCGACTTCTCGGGCCCGTGGGCGGCAGGGGGTGTCGTCTCGACGGTCGGCGACGTCGCCACGTTCTTCGACCAGCTCTTCAGCGGGCGCCTGGTGCCCGCCGACGTGGTCGGGGACATGACGACCTCACGCGGCCTGTTCGACGGCAGCCCCAACCTCGGCTACGGACTCGGCGTGACCCTCCTCGACGCGGCCTGCGGTCACGTCCTCGGCCACTTCGGCGACCTGCCCGGGTTCCACACGATCGCGTTCCGCAACCCGGCCAAGGACCGGACCGTGGTCGAGTTCGTGAACACCGAGAGCGACTCAGCCCCTGTGACCGGGCAGAACATCGCGTTCAGGGGCATCTGCTACTGACCGGCAACGAGCCGGCTGCCTCGCGGGAATCCGGATGCGAGCGGCGGCATGCCGACACTCCTGTCGATCAGGGCGCCGTCTGACCGCGGTTCAGGCAGGCTAGCTGCAGCTGACCTGGGTCTGGGTCTCGGCCACGCCGTCCGTGGTGGTCGACACGCTCTGCACGACACCCCGGCCGCGGGCGATCCACTCGGTGCCGAAGATCGAGGCGAACATCGGCCGCATCTCCTTCTTGAGCTCGCGCGCGAAGGCAGGCTTGGCGTTGGCGAACTTCAGCGACCGCATCGTCCCTCGGACGCCGAGGGCGTCGACCGTGGTCGCAGCCGGGTCGGCCAGGGTGATGCTTCGCGATCCGAGTCCTGCCATGCGGTAGGTGCTGGAGATCGTCAGGGTCCGCCCGCTCTTGAGCGCCGCCTTCGCCAGCCGCGGCGGCAGCGTCATGGTCATGGTGACCTGTCCGGCGCCGGGGCGGTGCTGGAGGAGCTTGGCGGGCGAGGGGTAGTTGACCAGCATGGCGAGGCGGACGCGGATGCCCGAGTCGCGCTCGGTCATCGCGGCGGTCTCACGCATCTTCCCGCCGGGGAGCAGCTGGAAGGTGCTGCGACCCGCTCCCGAGGTACGAACCACGACCTTCCTGGCCGACTTGGCCACGACGGTCGTCTTCTCGCTCGGGGCCGTCGTCCCGTCGGCGAGGGTGACCGTCGACGTGCAGGTGGTCCCGGCGGACGGGTAGTACGCCGACCACGGATTCGGCGTCGCCGCGTGGGCGGCGCTCACGGGCGCGACGAGGAGGAGGCTCGCGGGGAGCACGATCAGAAGACGGGAGATTCGAGTACGCACGATCGGCGACCCTAATCGTGCGACATGCCTCTTGTCTTAACTTTTCGCAAGCCTCCGAGCTCCGCCGACATGACGCTCGAAACCCGGACTCAGGCGTGATGGTGCCCCTGGCTGCGCCGGTAGCCGTCGATCGCCACCAGGGCGATGCCGACGGTGATCACAGCGATCCAGAGGCCTGCTGCGCCGACGCCGGCGACGAGCAGGACTGCACCGGTGAGCAAGAGGGCCACGGCGATCCAGGTCAACGGCTGCCTCATGACACGCACCTCCTGACGAGCCAGTGGAAGGCTCTCTCTCGAGGGTGTCGCTCGGGGTGGCCGGCGAGCCAGAGGCCTTCCTACTCGCGTGGAAGTCTTTGGACCCACGAGCGTCCAGCGGCGGCCGGTGCCGGTCTCGGATCGTCTGGTGCGTCGCCGCGGTCCTGCCAGTCATCTTCGGGTAGAACTGCCCCCATGCTCAGCCTCATCGTGGACCTGCTCCAAGGGATCTATGAGTCCCGTGACGCGTCCCGACTGAGGCACGCCGCCATCAACGGGTACGAGTCGGCGTGGCGCCTGCGTCAGCAGACCGATGACTCGCGTGAAGATCTGCTGCTCACCGCGATCGCGCGAGGAGGGTCAGGCGCCCAGCTGCAGCCGCCGTACGCCCCGGACGTCCAAGCCGCGGTGGATGCTTGGAATGCCGGGCTGTCGCCCCAGCAGGCGGGGGCGGCTATTCGGGCGGCGTCCCGCTGAGGGCGTGCCCGTACGCCGGGGACCAAGCACAAAGGATCAGTCGGTGCACTGGAGCCAGACGCCGGCGCGCCAGCCTCCTGCGTCGGTACGCCAGACGTCGACCTGAACCAGACGTCGGCCGTTCGGGTTGAGCATGTCCACGACGCGGACCACGTGCTGATCACCAGCGCCGACGTCGTCCCCGCGCGCCTGGATCCGCACAGATGCGACGTGCCCCCACTCCTCGGAGCGCAACATCGCGCGCTTCAGGCCGCCCCAGGTGCGAGCGCTTGCGACGCTGTCATAGTGACTGACGCAGTCCCCGCCGGTCGTGGTGCCCGCGCCGTCGCACGACGTGAGGATCCCGCAAGCGAGCAAGGCCAGAGCCGTCGGCACGGACGTTGTCATGCACGTGGGACGCAGGCCGGCTGCAGTCGGTTCCGAAGACGGCACGATTTCGGCGTTCGCCGTCGTCGCGGCAGGTGAGTGCGTGCCTCAACCCGCGTCGACCTGGGGTGCCGCCGGGTCCAGCGGACCCCAGCTGCTCCGACCGTCGCCGGTGATCGGAAGCTTCGGCCCGCCCATGATCGATGGGGTCATCACGCCTTCGCGGACGCCTTTGACGCGGGCCAGGACTTCGCGCATCTGGCCCCTCGTGCCCTTGAGGCCGTAGCCGCCCCGGTCGGCCACGAGACCCTGCGCCTGGATGCCGGCCGACTTGGCCAGGTAGAGCGCCCGCGACATGTGGAAGCCCTGTGTCACGACGACGGCGCTCTCGACGTCGAAGATCTCCCGGGCTCGACCCATCGTCGACCACGTGTCGAAGCCCGCGTAGTCCGTGAAGATCGCGGTGGCCGGGACGCCGTGGGCCAGCAGCGCATCGCGCATCGTGTCGGTCTCGTCGTAGCCGAGGCGCCCGTGGTCGCC
Organism: Nocardioides panacihumi; assembly: GCF_039530925.1. NCBI lineage: Bacteria > Bacillati > Actinomycetota > Actinomycetes > Propionibacteriales > Nocardioidaceae > Nocardioides > Nocardioides panacihumi. Next base: position 48,623 of record NZ_BAAAPB010000008.1, read on the forward strand.
GGAGACCAGGATCTTGTCGACCTTGCCGGCCTGGTACAGCGCGATCGCGCCGTCGACGCGATCCTTGAGCATGCGGCTCATCTGGCCATCGGTCCGGACCAACGCGCCCGGCACGATCGCGACCTGCGCGTGGCGTACGTCGCTGACGTCGTGCGCGGCGCGTCCAGCGCGCAGCAGCACGTAGCCGTTGAGCGCCGCCAGGAGCAGCACACCCGTGACGGCTACGCCGAACAGCGTCGTCAGGACCTTGCGTCGACGCGACATGTCCGCAGAGGTTACCCAGGAGCGCAGCCCCAGGACCGCGGATCGGCTCATGCGCTTGACCGGACCGCACCATCCCGGCCACTCGCGAACATCCGGATGAGCGGGGGCAAGATGGGGGACCGCCAGGTATCGCACCATGTCCAGTCCGAGAAGAGGAGGCAGTCGATGCGCGCCATCGTTCACGAGTCGTTCGGGGAACCCTCCGACGTCCTCACCGTCCGCGACGTCCCCACCCCCGAGCCGGGGCCACGCGAGGTCCGCGTTCGGACGCTGGCCTCCCCGATCCACAACCACGACCTGTGGACGGTCCGGGGCAGCTACGGATACAAGCCCGACCTGCCCGCCAGGGCCGGGACGGAAGCGGTCGGTCTCGTCGACGCACTGGGCGAGGACGTCACGGGCCTCCAGATCGGCCAGCGAGTGGTGACCGGCGGCACGTTCGGAGCCTGGGCCGACTACTTCGTGGCGAAGGCGGGCGCACTCCTGCCGGTGCCGGACGGACTGCCCGACGAGACGGCCGCGCAGCTCGTCGCCATGCCGTTCAGTGCCATCAGCCTGCTCGACTCACTGGACCTGCAGCCCGGGGACTGGCTCGCCCAGAATGCCGCGAACGGCGCCGTCGGGCGCCTGGTGGCCCAGCTGGGGCGGGCCCGAGGCATCGAGGTGCTCGGTCTGGTGCGCCGGACCGACGGCGTCGACGGGCTCCGGGCCCTGGGTGTCGACAAGGTCGTGGCGACCGACAGCGACGACTGGCGTGACCGCGCGAGGAAGATCACCGATGGCGCGCCCGTGCGGGTCGGTGTGGACTCCGTCGGCGGCAGTGCCACCGGCGACATCCTGTCCCTCCTGGCGGAGCACGGCACGCTCGTGGTCTTCGGGGCGATGGCGTCGCCCACGATGCAGATCCCGTCCGGAGACGTGATCTTCAAGGACGTGACGGTCAAGGGCTTCTGGGGTAGCAGGGTCAGCGCCGCCATGGCGGCCGACAAGAGGGCAGCGCTGATGGCGGAGCTGTACGAGCGCATCGCCAGCGGTTCACTCACCCTCCCCGTCGATGCCACCTACTCGTTCGACCAGATCGCCGACGCGGCCCGTGCCAGCTTGGCACCCGGCCGGACCGGGAAGATCCTGCTGCACCCTTAGGCGTCCTGGAGCCCACACCTGGATCGCGGCACTGAGCACGGTCGGCGCGCGCCGGATCAGCGCGCTCGTCGCGGCAGGTGCTTGCGCGCGAGGTCAGAGCGGGTCGGCGCCGAGGGTCCATACCCCGACGGCCGGCCACGTCAGGTCATCCGACTGCTCGGCCGGCCACAGGTTGTCGCCACGGGTCGAGAACGCGACGAGGGTGCCGTCCGCGCTGATGGCGGGCTCGCCAGTCGCGCCGTTCGGAGCGCGGCCATCGACGGGGCTGCCGAGCCGCAGCAGCGAATCGTCGTCGCGGTTCCAGACGGCCAGGGAGTAGCGGTCACGCCCCAGGGACGCGATGACAACGAAGCGACCGTCCGCACTGACCGCAGCGCCGTCGTAGCCGATGATCGGCCGGGACCAGGTGCTCGCCCCTCCGGGGATCCGCTGAACGGTCTGGGACACCCGGTCCCACTCGAACCAGCTGAACGGACCGTCGGTGCCGTCGAGGTTCGACGCGTCCGAGGCGAAGACAACGTAGCGGCCGTCGGGCGTCATCACGGGGTTGTACGCCGATCCGTCCGGGCCGACGGGACCGGCCGCGCGCTCGACGGTGCCCGTCTCGGTGCTCCAGACGTAGACGTCCTGCATGTCGTGCCGGTCCTCGCCCGCGAGCGAGTTCCCGGTCGACGTGAAGGCGACCATCGTGCCATCGGCGCTGATCGAGGGACGCCACTCCCAGCCCGCGTAGTAGCCGGGGGGCCCGAACGGCGCCGCGGGGGGCCCGATCTTGATCGCGCCGGTCGACCGTGTCCAGACCGCGACGGACCAGCCCTGCGTCTCGTCGCTGCGCGAGGACCAGCTTGTCAGGAACGCCACGTGACTCCCGTCGGCGCTCACCGCGGGGTGCAGCGACGACTCGTAGTAGTGGGCGTCGTCGAGCGAAGCGATCTGTGTCGTCTCGCCCGTGTCGCGGTCCCAGACGTACACGAGGTGGTTCTTGGTGTTCCAGGGGTCGGTCGCCGCGCCTGTCGGCGCGAGGCCGCGGACCGTCGACTCGTACGCCACGTATCGACCGTCGGCGCTGATCGACGGATCGCCCGTTTCGTGGCCGACGAGGCAGTTCTGGTCGGCGCCTCGCGTGACGGTGGTCGTCGTCCCAGCGCTCCGGTCCCACAGGAAGATGCCGAAGGAGCCGCACATCGTGTTCTCGTCGAGCCGGACGTTCAACGACGCCGTGAAGGCGACGTACCGGCCGTCTGCCGACATCGCCGGCGACGACGTCGTCGTCCGGCCGAATCCTTCGTCCGCCTGCACGTTCGGAACCCAGGTGAGCGAGGCTCGGGGATACGTGGGCGGGGCGGGTGGCGTCGGTGTGGTCGGTGGAGTCGTCGGCGGAGTCGGAGGAGTCGACGTACTCGGCGGCAACGGTGCGGTGACGGCACGCGTCGGCGTCACCAGCGCCCGGAGAACCCGTCCGCTCACGCGGTGCGCGGGCGCCAGCGCCCGGAATCGCCAGGACCCGGCCGCCACCTGGGCCACCACTCGGAACGCACCCGAGGGCCGTGTCCGACCGCGCGCGACCGTCCGCCAGCCCGCGGCTGTGGACACCTCCAGTCGGACGGGTCGCGCGACATGCGTGGTGAACCGGCCGGTGAACGCGACACGGGTGTTCGGCGCCACCGCGCTCGGCGCTCGCAGGTCGCCGTTGCGACGTGGCGTGGCAGCGCTCGCCGCCGGCACAGCGACGCCCAGGATCACGGCGAGCGTGAGGAGGACGCCACCGGCAGCCCGGGCGAACATGCGCGACATGAGCGGGACGATAGTGGCTGGGTCGCGGCTCCTGCCGAGGAACGCTCAGCGTCGTCGCAGACCGACCTGGGCCGCGCCACCGCACCACTGCGCTGGCGTTCGGCATGGGCAGTGGTGGAGGCATCTGCGCCGAGTACGCGCGCCGTCAGCGGTGGATGCGGTGATCCCGAGCGCGCGGGCGTCAACGGATGTCGGGATCCAGCACCGCTCAGCCGACTCGGACGATCTCGTTGGTGAACCAGCTTCCGTGCCGTCCGCCGCGGGGCCGGCTGCTGACCACGATGCCGACCTCGAGATCCAGGGCCAGGTCGACGCCGTCGGGTAGCTCGCCGGGCTGAGCGACCCAGGCGTCGCCGTACTCGAGGCGCTGCGAGACCTCGGAGAGGACGAGGGGACAGCAGGAGCAGATCGGGTCGTAGCCGGGCCCGGCGCGGGCGACGAAGACCACCACCGGCCGGCCGAAGAGCTCGTCGCTGCGCACGTCGCTGATGGCGACGCCTTCGCCCAGCTCGTACGGGTCGAGCATGGCCGACCACCGGTAGTTGGTCGCGTACGGCTCCAGGGGGCGGACGGTCCACGACGACGGCGGTGCGCCGCGCTCGTGGATGCGTCGGCCGTCGGTGAGTCGGACTCCGTCGAGCTCGCCATGCCGCAGAGTGGCCCGGACGTCGAGGTCGTCGGAGCGGTGTACGAGCTCGAGCTCGGTCCATCGCTCGGGCGTGGACCGCGCCAGCTGGCGGACGTCCTCGGGGCTCACCCGAGCAAGGCTACGGACACTGAGTCAACCGGCGGGCGTCCGCGATCGTCGGCGGGACCTGACCGCGCGACTGCCGTGGATCCGAGTCACCGGATGACTCGGATCTACGGCGTAGTGCTCGGAGGGGTCATCGCCCAGCGGATGGTGCCGGTCGCGAGGTTCCCGAGAGCCCGTACGACGGTCCGCTCGGTCACCGGCAGCCACGGGAGTCCGAGCGGCCGGCGGGTGAAGCGCGGCATCAGGCCGACCGCTGCGGCGACCAGCACGCCGTACGGGAGGCGCGCGGCCCACGGCAGCGGTGGCCGCCGCAGCAGGTAGTCGATCGCCTCGCGCGCCTCGGGGGTCGCGCGCAGCTCGGGGAGGTACGTCGCCAGCAGCTGCCGCAGCTCCGCCTCGGTCGTCGGAGGGTCGACGACGCCGACCCGTCTGGCCACCTCGGCCGTCTGGGCGACGTACTCGTCGCGCTCCGCGGCGTCGAGCGGCCGGGCGCCGTACGTCTGGTGCGCCACGAGGAAGCTGTCGACCTCCGCGGCGTGCACCCACGCGAGCAGGTGCGGGTCGGTCGCGGTGTACGGCGTGCCGTCGGGCATGGTGCCGTTGACGTGCTCGTGGATGCGCCGGACCCGCGCGACCGCCGCCTCGGCGTCCTCGGCGTGACCGAACGTCGTCACGGCGAGGAACGTGCTCGTGCGCGCGAGCCGGCCCCACATGTCCCCGCGATAGCCGCTGTGCTCGGACACACCTCGCATCGCCGCCGGGTGCAGCGACTGCAGCAGCAGGGCGCGCAGGCCGCCGATGAACATCGAGGCGTCGCCGTGAACGCGCATGATCGGGCTGCCCGGCTCGAACCACCGCGGCCCCGGGCGCTCGTGGATGCGCTCCCTCGCACGGTCGCCGTCGGGCCCGGCCACGCGTTCGAAGAGTGCGGCCCCGAGGCTGGTGCGCACGTTGTCGAGGAGCGCCATGCTGTGAGCCTACGTCGGGGTCTTTACCGCAGCCGTCCGCGTCCCTAGCCTGGCTCGGACGTTCCTAGGAGGCGCTCGCATGGGGAGGATCGTGCGACGTCGCGAGCGCCGGGAGCTCGAGCTGCAGATGCGCGAGCTGGACCGGCTCGACCAGCAGCCTGGTCCGGGCCCTGACCCGCGACAGCAGGCGCGGCATCTGCGCCGCAGGGCTCCGAGGTGGGTCGGCGGCCTCGGCTGGGTGTCCTGCGTCGTGGCCGTCACGGTGGTGATGAGCATCCTGCCGGGGCCGATGCGCGACCCGCTCCGGCACGCCCTCCACCTCCCGGACCTGCGCATCGCGGCAGCCGTCGACACGTCCGCCCGGGGCGCGTACGCCTTCGAGCGCACCCAGCCGGGCACGAGCACGCCGGTCAGCTACAGCCCGTGCAAGCCGATCCACTACGTCGTCAACCCCGATGGCGGCCCCGACGACTCGCTGGTGTTCATCAAGGCGGCCGTCGCGGAGGCGTCGCGCCGCTCCGGCTTCGACTTCGCGTACGACGGCACCACCACCGATCGCGCCTTCGACAGGTCCAGCGGGCCGGTGCTGATCGGCTTCGCCCGACCCGGCGAGCTCGGCGAGTTGCCCGAGAACGGCGACGCCGTGGGGATCGGCGGCAGCACGTTCGTCGTCGAGGGCAACGGGTTCGACCACGCAGTGACCGGGATGGTCGCGCTCAAGACCAGCTGGTTCCGCCGGGCGGACGCGACGGGCCACCGCGCGGAGGAGCGGGCCGTGGTGATGCACGAGCTGGGGCACGTCCTCGGTCTCGCCCACGTGGACGACCCGGGGGAGCTGATGTATCCCTCGGTCACGCGCACGTCGTACGGCTCCGGCGACATCGAGGGACTGGCGAAGCTCGGCGCCGTCCGCTGCGGCTGAGCCCACCTCCACGCTCCGGGGGTAAAACCCCGTCCCCCATATGGGGTATCCGCGATCACGTTCATCCGCGGCCCGATGACGGGCCGGGATGCACTCCTGCCAGCGCTCGGGAGCTCGTCCATCACACGCTCCGGCAAAGGAACTCACCATGCTTCAGAACACGCTCAACCGCGCCCGAAACCTCCGCGAGGAGGAGGGTGGCTTCACCCTCATCGAGCTCGTCATCGTCATCCTGGTGCTCGGCATTCTCGCGGGCATCGTCGTCTTCTCGGTCCGCGGCGTGCAGGACCACGGCGAGGTGGCGGCCTGCAAGACCGAGGTCCGCACCGTCGACACCGCCGTCGAGGCGTTCTACGCCAACAACACCTCATACCCGGCGAACCTCGGCGCGCTCACGACCGACCCGAACAAGTTCCTCCGCTCCCTGCCGACGTACGTCGCCAGCGTCAACGGAACGACCGGCGCGCTGACCATGGTGGCCGGCGCCCCCTGCACGGCTTCCTGATCCGCACCAGGAGGGCCGCGGCCCGAGCGCGGCCGCGGCCCTCCTGGTGGCCATCACTCCATCGACGCCGAGGGATTCGCACCATGCACACCAACGTCCACCGCATCGGCAGCCGGGTCGACCAGCTGCTCGCCGACCTGTGGCAGGCAGGCGGCACTGACCTTCTCCTGTCCGTCGGCCTCCCGCCGATGCTCCGTGTCGACGGCGCGCTTGTCCCGGCACCCGGCACCGCGGTGCTCGGCGCCGACGACACCGAGGCGCTCCTGGCCGAGGTGCTGACCCCGGTGCAGGCGGCGGCATGGCAGGACAGCCGGGAGTTCGACTTCTCCTTCTCGTGGCGCGACGACGCCCGCATCCGCGGCAACGCGTTCACCCAGCGCGGGCTGACCGCGGTCGCCCTGCGGATGATCCCGCGCTCGATCCCGTCGCCCGACGCGCTCGGGCTGCCTCCGGTGCTGCGCGACCTCGCCCTGCGGCACCAGGGCCTCATCCTCATGACCGGTCCGACCGGGTCGGGCAAGTCGACGACGCTGGCCTCGCTGATCGACCTGATCAACCGCACCCGTGGCTGCCACATCATCACCATCGAGGACCCGATCGAGTACGTCCACGAGCACAAGGTGGCGGCGGTCAACCAGCGCGAGGTCGGCACCGACACCGCCAACTTCCCCGACGCCCTGCGCAGCGTGCTGCGGGAGGACCCCGACGTCTTGCTGGTCGGTGAGATGCGCGACCTGGAGTCGATCCAGTTCGCCCTGACGGTCGCCGAAACCGGCCACCTCGTCTTCGCGACGCTGCACACCAACGACACAGCGCAGTCGATCGGCCGCATGATCGACGTCTTCCCGGCCGAGCAGCAGGCGCAGATCCGCGTGCAGCTCGCGGCCGCGCTCAGCGCGGTCGTCTACCAACGCCTGATCCCCAAGGTCGGCGGCGGGATGACGGCGGCCTACGAGGTGCTGGTGGCGACCCCCGCCGTGCGCAACCTCGTCAAGGAGGGCAAGACCCACCAGCTGCGCAACAGCCTCGTCACGGGAGCGCGCGACGGCATGGTCACGCTCGAGCAGTCGCTGTCCCACCTCGTCCAGCAGGGCGTGGTCAGCGAGGCGGACGCGGTCGCGCGCAGCCTCTACCCGCGCGACATCGAGCTGCGGCCGCGGTTCGCGGCCGCGTTGAGGGCGTGAGGGCCATGAGGATGCGCGGTCGCCGGCGCGACGAGGACGCCTCGCCGTTCTCGAGCGCCGAGGCCGACGACGAACGGCTCGCCGGCGTGCTCGTCGCCACCCGCCTGCTCGAGCCCTACCAGGTCGACGCGGCCCGGGGCAGCGCCGAGGGGGAGACCCTGGCGGAGAAGCTGATCCGCTCCGGCACGATCGGCGACGAGGAGCTGGCGCAGGCGCTCGCCGAGCAGTACGGCGTCGACCAGGTCGACTTCCGACGCGCGGACCCGGAGGCGGCCGCCGTGGCGCTCCTCGGCCGGGACCAGGCCCAGGCGCTTCGGGCCGTCCCTGTCAGCGTCACCGACGAGTCGGTCGTCGTGGCGGTCGTCGACCCCTCGCCCGAGCACGTCCGCGACATCGCGGCCGCGCTGGGCCGGCCGGTGGTCGCGGCGGTCGCCACGCACCGGGCGCTGGAGCGGGCCCTCGACACCGCCTACAAGGTGACCGGCGAGGTCGGCAGCCAGATCCAGGCGTTCGAGGCGCGTGACAGCCTCCGCCGCGAGGCCGCGAACCTCGACAGCGCGCAGGTCAACGAGGACGCGCCGGTCGTCCAGGTCGTCCAGATGATCATCACCCAGGGGCTGCGGGACCGGGCCTCCGACATCCACGTCGAGCCGTCGGGCGAGCGCGTGCGGGTCCGCTACCGCATCGACGGCGCGCTGAGCGACGTCCTCGACCTGCCGGGCTCGATCGGGCCCGCGATCGTGAGCCGGGTCAAGATCCTCGCGGGCATGAACATCGTCGAGCGGCGCCGCCCCCAGGACGGCCAGATCTCGATGGCCGTGGAGGGCCGCGAGGTCGACATCCGCGTGTCGAGCACCGCGGTGGTCGGCGGCGAGAAGGTCGTGATGCGGCTGCTCGACAAGTCCCGGTCGCTGTTCAGGCTCGAGCAGCTCGGCATGCCGGCCGACACGGCCGAGCGCTACAGCCGGCTGATCCGGTCGCCGTACGGCATGGTCATCTGCGCCGGCCCGACCGGTGGTGGCAAGACCACGACCCTGTACGCCTCGCTCGGCGAGCTCAACACCCCCGACCGCAACATCATGACGATCGAGGACCCCGTCGAGTACACCTTCGACTCGATCAACCAGATCCAGATCAACGAGCAGGCCGGCGTCACGTTCGCCGGGGGACTGCGGTCGATCCTGCGCCAGGACCCCGACATCATCCTCGTCGGCGAGATCCGTGACGTCGACACGGCACGCATCGCCGTACAGTCCGCGCTGACCGGCCACCTGGTGCTCTCCTCGCTGCACGCGACCGAGGCCGTCTCGGCCCTCTACCGACTGGTCGACATGGGCATCGAGCCGTTCCTCATCGCGTCCTCGATCACCGCGGTGGTCGCCCAGCGCCTGGTCCGGCGCAGCTGCACCAGCTGCCTCGAGACCTACACGCCGTCGCCGGAGGAGCTGGCCTTCCTCCGCAACTTCGGTGGCTCGGACCCGGTCGGTGGCTTCCGGCACGGCGCCGGCTGCCAGTTCTGCGCCCACACCGGCTTCCTGGAGCGGATCGGCGTCTACGAGCTCCTGGCCGTCACCGACGAGGTGCGGGAGCTGATCGTCGACCGGGCGCCGCACGACCAGATGCGCAAGCTCGCCAGCAGCCAGGGCATGCGCACGCTGCAGGAGCAGGCCGTCCGCCTGGTCCGCGACGGCACGACGACGGCTGCCGAGGTCATGCGCTCGATCTACGTGGCAGGAGTCTGAACATGCCCAAGTTCGCCTACGTCGGTGTCACCCTCGACGGCCGTGAGGTCCGAGGGACGCACAAGGCCCCGAGCCGGAGCGATGCGGAGGTCTCCCTCTACGAGCGGCACGTGCGCCAGCTCCGGGTGACCGAGAAGAAGAGCATCCTGCAGTACGAGATCTCCGGCCCGCGCATCAAGCGCGAGGCGGTCATGCACCTCTCCCGGCAGATCGCCGCGTTCCTCCGTGCGGGCCTGCCGATCCTCGAGGCGGTCCACACGATCGGCGCCGAGAGCGAGAACTCGTCGGTGCGCCGGATGATGAACCAGATCGAGGACGGGCTGCGGTCCGGCGAGCGCTTCTCGGACTGCCTGGACGCCTTCCCGAAGGTCTTCCCGGAGTTCTACCGCGGCATCGTGCGCTCCGCCGAGGTGACGGGCGAGCTGGACACCGTCCTGGCACGGCTCTCCCGCTACATCGAGCGCGACCTGCAGGCCCGGCGCAAGATCAAGTCCGCGCTGATGTATCCGGCCATCGTCGCGCTCATGGCCGTCGTGACCGTGGTCATCCTCGCCATCTTCGTGCTGCCCAAGTTCGAGGTCTTCTTCGCCGACCTCGGCGCCAAGCTGCCGCTCACGACCCGGATGCTGCTCGGGATGACGAGCTTCCTGGGGCACTGGTGGTGGGCGGTCGTGCTGGGGATCGTCGGCGCTTGGCTCCTGTACTTCGTCATCACCCGGACCTACCGCGGCAAGTACGCCCGCGACGCGCTGCTGCTCAAGGTGCCGGTGCTGGGGGAGACCATCGAGTACGCCCTCGTCGAGCGCTTCTGCCGCGTGCTGGCCTCGATGGTGGGCGCCGGCGTGAACCTGACCGAGGCGCTCGCGGTGACGACGGAGTCGCTGCGCAACCGGGTCTACATCAAGCGGCTCGGCGAGGTGACCGAGCAGATGCTGGAGGGGCAGGGCATCGCCGGCCCGCTGGCCAGGACCGGCCTGTTCCCCGGCACGGCGACGCAGATGCTGAGGGTCGGCGAGGACACCGGGTCGCTGGACACCCAGCTCGAGGTCACGGCGGAGTACTACGAGACCGAGCTCGACTACAAGATCGCCAAGCTGACGGCGCTCTTCGAGCCGATCGTCATCGTCGCGATGGGCTGCGTCGTCGGCTTCGTCGCCGTCGCCCTGGTGCAGGCGATGTACGGCGCCTTCAACCAGCTGGACATGTGACATGCGCGGTCCGGACCTGCGCAGCGACCGCGGCGAGACGCTCGTCGAGATGCTGGTCGCGATCGCGATCATCGGGCTGGCGGGGGTGGCCATCCTCGCCGGCCTCCGGGTGAGCGTCGCGACCTCCGACATCCACCGCAAGCAGACGACGGGCAGCGCCTACGCGCGCAGCTACGCCGAGGCCATCACCGAGTACGTCGCCTCGGCGGCGAGCCACTACGTCCCGTGCGCCGGCGCGAACGCCTACAGCGCGGGCACGGTCGGCTTCGCCGGCCAGCTGCCCGCGGGCTACACCGCCAGCCACACCGCTGCGAAGCGGGTGCCGCCGAACGGGGGAGCGGCTGGGGTGTGCTCGGCCAACGACTCGGGCGTCCAGCGCATCGACATCACCATCGCGACCCCCGACGGCCGAGCGGCTGAGGACCTGACGGTGCTGCTGCGCAAGCCGTGCGACACGTCGATGGCGGTGTGCGCATGAACGCCCCGCGTCTCCGACGCCCCGGACGCCTCCGCGCGGACGACGGCTTCACGCTCGTGGAGATGATCATGACCGTCTCGATCATGGGCATCGTCAGCGTGGCGCTGACCGGGATCGTGCTCAGCTACCTGCGCAACACGGTCGACACCGAGGCGAGGCTGACGGAGTCGCACGACGTCCAGTTCGCCGCGGCGTACTGGCAGCGCGACGTCGCGAGCATCGGCGTGCGCTCCGCCACCTATGACACCAGCCCCGGGGTGCACTCGTTCCCGCTGCTGCAGTCCGTCGGCCTCGCGCCCTGCGCCCTGCCCGCGGGCGCGAGCGCGGTCGTGACGCTGGGGTGGAGCGAGTACAGCTCGCTCAGCTCGACCGACCCGCCGACCCTCGTCAAGGTCACCTACGCCGCCCGGCCGTCCGGCGCGGTCTACCAGCTGCTCCGCGTGCGCTGCCTCAGCCAGCCGTCGACCGAGCAGCTGGCGGACAACCTGACCGCCGTGCCGACCGTGAGCTGTCTGGACGCGAGCGGGACCGCGATCTCCTGCACCGGCGCGGGCGCAGGAGTCCCGGCCGTCGTACGGCTCGCCCTGACGGTGCACGACAGCAGCGGCCACAACGTCACGCCCTACCAGGCCACCCTCTCGGGCGAACGGAGGCAGACATGACCGCCCGAGGGATCCGCCGGGACGACGGGGCCATCCTCGTCCTCGCGATGATCGTGGTGACGACGGTGACGCTCGTCGTCGGCGCGGTGCTCACCCACGGCAACGGCTCGCTGCGGGCCACGGTGGCGTTGCGCCAGGTCGCCGGCACGACGTACGCCGCGGATGGTGCCGCCCAAGTCGCCATCAACGACCTGCGCACCGGCTTCAACACCGGCGACGCGGAGCCTGCGAACTGGGTCTTCACCAATGCCACCGGCACGGGCTGCTTCGGCTACAACGCCGACGGGAGCACGGTCGACGGGATCGCGCTGCCGGCCTTCTACCCGCCGGCGAAGGCGAGCGGCCAGGGTCCGACGTCGGCGTACGTCTCCTGCGCAGCGGAGGACGACACCGGCGAGCAGGGCACAGCAGTCCCGATCAACAGCGCCAACAAGCCAGGTAACGCGATCCTGACGCTCGGCACCGGTGGCGAGACCGGGTTCACCTTCAAGACCAACGGCAGCAGCGGCGCGTTCCGCGTCCGGGGCGGGATCTGGTCCGACTCCGACATCGTCCGCGACAACAACGGTGTGCTCCAGTCGAGCGAGAGCATCCGGGCCCACACCGGGTGCACGCCGGTCGCGGCCATGAGCGCACCGGTCGTGGACTGCAGTGCCGCGACGGTCCCGGACCCGAACTACCGGAGCGACCTCGACATCGCGGCGACCGGCATCCCCGCCCTCCAGACGCCGCCGGCCAGCTGCAGCAGCGGCTCGGTGACGTTGCAGCCCGGCTACTACGACGACGTCACGAAGCTCAACGCGCTGACGCCCAACGGCGGCAGCAACTGCTTCATCAAGCTCGCCCCCGGCACGTTCTACTTCGACTTCCACAACAACTCGGCCGACGCACTCCAGGACGACGACATCGCGGGCAACGTCGGCGACGTGTGGAACGTCAACTCGGGCACGATCGTCGGCGGCACGCTGACCTCGGACACCACGATCCCGGGACGCTGCGTGAACCCGATCGACGACGTCTCCGCGACGGGCGTCCAGCTCCTCTTCGGCGGAGACAGCCGCATCGTCGTGGACAAGGGGGCGGCCATGGAGGTGTGCGCGAGCTATCACGCGGACCGCCCGCCGATCGCGATCTACGGGCAGAAGACCGGTACGGCGACGCAGACCGTCCTGAGCGGGGGCTCGGCCCTCACCACGAGCGGGACACCCACCGTCACCGCCAGCACGTTCACCGGCGCGACCTCGGCCAACCTCCAGTCGGCCGACGGCAACCAGGCCACCAACGCCAACCTGGCGGCCTGGGTGCGGGACGGCACCGGCGCCAACAGCGCCCTGCCCGGCTCGATCACGATGACCGGTTTCGCGCCCACGACCGCACTGCCGAAGGGGACCGTCGTCACCGGGGCGCGGCTCAAGATCACGCACCGCTCGACCGGCGCCGCGAACGTCGTCACGCTCACTCCGAACGTCGGCGCCGGCCTCAGCGCCTACACGCTCCCCGCCAGGACGACGCTGGGCACCGAGGACATCGACCTGACGGCCCGGACCGGCTGGGGCGCCTTCCAGAGGTCCGTCCACGACAACGGGTTCACCGGCGCGATGCTCAAGTTCGACGCGAGCCTCAGGCGCAACGAGACGTCCCAGCTCGACGCGGCACGCCTCGAGCTGACCTACTACGTGCCGGCGCTGCGCGGTGAGACCACGGCGGCGGTCCCGGGCAACACGGTGGCGACCGTGGGCGGGTCGCCGGTGGTGAAGGCGCTCGGCAACAACACGCTCGTCTACATCCAGGGCACGACGTACGCGCCGCTGGCCTCACTCGACCTCTCGCTCAACAACATCGCGGAGTCCGTCTTCCGGTTCGGTGTCATCGCACGCTCGCTCAGCATCTTCGAGACCGCGTCGTTCAGCTATCCAGGTGCCGTCATCGAGCTGCCCGACAACTCGCCGGGCTGGGGGTTCAACGGCACCCTCGTGCAGCTCAAGGTCTATCTGTGCCCGAACTCCGCGACCTGCTCGGCCGCGACCGGGATGCTGTCGCTGACCTCACGCGTGCAGGTGTGGGACCCGACCGGCACCCCGGTGCCGAACCAACGCCAGATCGGCGTCCTGAGCTGGAGCCACCGCCGATGATCCCGGCGGAGCTGGTGGCCGGCATCGCCGGTGTCCTCGGCCTGGTGATCGGGTCGTTCCTCAACGTGGTCGCCCACCGGGTGCCGCGCGGGGAGTCGGTGGTCAGCCCGCCCTCCGCCTGCCCCCGTTGCGGTACGCCGATCCGCAACCGCCACAACGTCCCGGTGCTCGGCTGGCTGGTCCTGCGCGGCCGCTGCTACGACTGCGGCCTGCCGATCAGCGTGCGCTACCCGCTGGTCGAGGCGGCCACCGGGCTGGTCTTCGCGCTGGCGGGGCTGCGGTTCGCCGACCGGCCGGTGCTGCTGGCGGCGTACCTCTCCTTCGCGGCGATCGCGATGGCGCTCGCACTCATCGACCTCGACGTCCGCCGACTGCCGAACGCGATCGTGCTGCCGGCGTACCCGGCCCTGGCGGTGCTGCTCGCCCTCGGCGCGGACCGGCACGACCTGGTGCGGGCCGGGATCGGTGCGCTGGTGCTGTTCGGGTTCTTCTTCGCCGTGGCGATCGTGGCGCCCGGCGGGCTCGGCTTCGGTGACGTGAAGCTCGCCGGCGTGGTCGGCGGGATGACTGCGTTCCTGTCCTGGGGCGCGTTCCTGACGGGTGCGTTCGGCGGCTTCCTGCTCGGCGCGCTGGCCGGGGTGCTGCTGATGGCCGGGCGCCGAGCGGGTCGCAGGACTGCGGTGCCGTTCGGGCCGTTCATGCTGCTGGGTGCGTGGGCGTCGATCCTGGGGGCCAGCGGCCTCGGGGACGTCTACCTGCAGCGGATCGGCCTCTGACCGTCGACGATGGCCGGGGGAGAGGCGTGGCGGGTCACTCCGCGTCGACGACCGTGAACGTCGGCAGTCCGGCGAGCGGCTGATAGGTGACGCTGTCGGCGAGCGGGTGGCCGGGGTCGGTGTAGATCGCCCCGTGTGCGCGGTCGCCCATGATGACCAGGAGGTGGTAGACGCCCGGCGGCGTTCCCTGGCGCGCGACGACGTCGCCCTCCCACCAACCGTCGCTCGTCGTGCCACTGGTCAGCCGGAGCACGGCGCGGTCGAACAGCTGCCCTCCGACCTGTGCGGAGTCCAGCTCGGCTTCGACGGCCGTGACGCCCTCGCCGGGTCCCGTCGCGTCGAGGGCATGCACACGGATGTGAACGATGTCGTCGCCGGCGAGCGTGTCGAACGTCGTCTTCGACGCCGTGACGTCGGACACCCACGCGGGAGTGGCGTCCGCGATCTGGCCGGTGACCTCCACCCGGCCGGCCCCGTCGGCGAAGGGATGGGCCTCCGAGCAGCACCAGTGCCCGTTGACCCAGGCCGCGTACCCCTCGGGGCCGAACCATCGGCTGTGATTGCCGATCCGGTCCTCGGCGTAGGCCACGACGTTGTACGTCGCGCCGACCGAGTCGCGCGGAATGGTCAGGACCGCCTTCCAGGTGCCGTCCGCGCTCGTCCCGGACGACCTGGGGATGCCTTCCTGGCAGGCGACCTCCTGGTAGAGCGGGAACGGGAGGTACGACTTCGGAGTCCCCGGCCCGGAGATGCACAGGTCCACCCGCGCGACGCCGGCCTTCGCGTCCACGCCGCGGACCGCGACGCTGACCGTCTGCGAGGCCGTACGCACGTCGACGGCCGTCGGGGTCAACCTGGTGAGCGTGAGCTGCGGGCCCTCCGTGTCCGGATCGCTGCTGGTGACCTGCAGCCGCGCCGTGCTGTCGTCCCAGTTGCGCCCGAGGCGATCAGTGACGTGAATGTCGGCGTGCAACGTCCCTGCGGGCGTCCAGCGCGGCACGGTCACCGTGCCGGCCCACCATCCGTCGGCAGCTGTGCCACCCACCAGTGCGATGTGGCCGAGGGCGAGCGACGTCGTGTTGTTGCCGGCCGACAGGTAGCCCTGCACGTCCGCGACGGCCGAGTCGTCCGTCGCATGGACCCGCACCTCGACCTCGGCGTCACTCGAGGTGACGTCGACAGAACCGGGGGCGACGACGACGGCGAGGACCTGGGGAGGCTCCTTGTCGTAGTGGCACCGGACGACCGTGTCCGAGGAGTCGACGACGCACTTGTTCTCGCCGCTGCCGCCGTCGAGGTCGTCGTTCCCGGCGCCACCGGTGAGAGAGTCGTCGCCTGCGTCACCGGAGAGGTCGTCGTTCTCGGTGCCTCCGTTGATGACGTCGTCCTGGCCGCCGCCCGCGATGGTGTCCGGTCCCGCGTCGCCGGCGATCACGTCGGCGCCGTCGGCGCCCGAGATGGCGTCGGCACCGCTCCCGCCGCTGAGGCGGTCGGAGTCCGCGCCACCGTCCAGATGGTCGTTTCCGCTGCCTCCGCTGACGGCGTCAGCCCCGGGCCCGGTGAGGATCCGGTCGTCGTTCGAGCCGCCGTCGACGGTGTCGCTACCGGTGCCACCGATGACCAGGTCGTTGCCGGCTCCGGCCAGGATGCGGTCGCTGCCCGTGCCACCGTCGATGACGTCACTGCCTCCGCCGCCACGGATGACGTCGTTGCCGCCGCGTCCGCAGATCACGTCGTGATGCTTCGTCCCGACCAACACCTCGGAGCGGGCCGTGCCGACGATCGTGCACCGGACGCCCGTCGAGGTGAGCGGAGCGCGCGCCTGCGCCGGTGTCGCTGTCGCGACGTAGGCGACGGTGAACCCGGCGATGAGGACGAGTCGTCCCCAGGCGTACGGCATGTTCGGCTCCACTGGTCACGGGCCTGCCTCCGAGCGGCAGACGGCGTCGGATCCTCTCATGCGCGCCACGGCGTGACAGGGGTTTCGCGCGAACACGGCTGTGGCCACCTCCCGTCGCTGCGCCCGCCCGGGAGGCCGTACGGCGATGCATGTAACGCCAGCGTGTCCCTGCAGCGGATCGGCCTCCGACCGGACGGGCTGCCTACGGGTGGGTCGTGATGACGATGGGCACCTGGACGGTCGTCTGGTTGGACGCGTAGAGGATGACGACATCGCCGAACGTGACGGAGCCGTCGCGTGCGAAGAAGACGAGCTCGTTGCCGTCGGGCCGCAGGGTGGGCCCTCCCGCCGTGTGGGCCGGGACGATCTCGTGCCACGTGCGCTCGGCCTCGTCGCCGTTCACGAAGTTGTACTGGGTCACCGTGGCGTCGTTGATCCGGACGGAGAACGCCGGCGTTCCGGTGTGGCGGGTCCGGTAGTAGATCACCGCCGGGAGTGCGACCGCTCCCGGGAGCGAGAAGAAGAAGTGTCGGTCGCTGCTCTCGGCGCTCGGGAGCGTGAAGCCCGCTGCGGTCTGTTCGAGCGCGAGGTATCGCGCGACCTCGGTCTGCTCGATCGTGAGCGGCCTGTGGACCTGGATGTTGGACATGGGAAACCCTTTCGATGGTGTCCGAACGATGGTCCGCGCGAGCTGCGTCTGTCCGAGTCGGCCCGGGTGCGCCTACGCGCGATCCGTTGCACCTCAGATGAGGCGACCGGGTCTGCGCTGATACCGACATGAGGACGGTGACCGCTCGATGAGCCGATCCGGTATCTGGAGGGGACCTTCGACCTTCCTCCCAAGAGGGCCCCGCCCGAGGCCCGGGGGCGAAGGGGGCAGCGATGAGGATCGTGGTCGTGCTCGGAGCCTGCGCGACGGTGCTCGCGCTGGCGGCGTGTGGAGCGAAGGACAGCGCGGGCTCGCCCGGCGCGGAGTCCAGCGTGGTCGGCGGGGTCCCGGGGTCCGGGTCGCCGAGCGCCGGCGCGAGCGATGGCGGCGCCCCGGACGGTGCCTCGTCCGACGGCGGATCGTCGGGCGACGGCTCGTCCGACCAGGCGAGGAGCGGCAGCGGGAACGACGCCGGCGCGCCGGACGCGCCGGTCTCCGGCGGCGTACAGGGCTCGGCGTCGCTGCCGTCCCTGCCGATCGGGGGCAACGTGTCGTTCGAGGCAGCACGCAAGCCGGTGTGCGCGTCCCTCGCGTGGAACGGCGGCGACCTGCCCGACGGGGTCGCGGTCCGGATCACGTGGCTGGCACTGCCCGACGGGGTCGCTCGGGCGAGCGCGTCGTGCGAGGGACGGCCGTGCCTCCACGCCGCCAGCTTCACCGCGGACGAGCGGTCCTGCACGGTCGGGCTCCGCTGGAACGGAGCCTCGGCGAGCGGCACCGAGGAGACGATCAGTGCCACCGGGAAGGTGACGTGCGAGAAGCAGAGCGACTGCGATCACGTGAAGGAGGCGGCCGCCTCCGGAGGCGGCACCGCGTCGGTCGAGCTGCCGGCGGCGTCGGACTCGGACTCGGGCTCGGACTCGGGCTCTGAGTCGGGCTCTGACTCGGGTTCGGACTCCGTGTCGTCGGACGCGGCCGAGCCGTCCGTGACGGCGGACGCGCCCGAGGCGTCCGACACGGCGTCCGCGGAGCCGACCGATGTGGGAAGTCCGTGACATGGCCCAGGAGCGGGAGTCGACGAGCTGGGACCGGTGGTACGCCGTGGCGACCAGCTTCGTCGCACCGGCGACGTTCGTCGGCGCCCTGCTGTTCTACTTCGGCTACGTCTCGTCCCGGGCGGAGTTCTCCTACTTCGGCGTCGACGTCGACACCCTCGGACTCGGCACCCGTGACTATGTGATGCGAAGCCCGCAGGCACTGCTGGTCCCGGCGATCCTGCTGCTCCTGGTGGGCGGTCTGACGGCCGCCCTGCTGGCGGGTCTGCGCTCCGGCCGGGTCGGGTCGCGGGCCGTGCGATGGCTGCGACGCGCCGGATGGGCCCTCTGCGCGGCGGGGCTGCTGCTGGTCTTCGGGTACGCCGGGCTCGGCGACTGGACCTGGTACGCCCTCGTCACCCCGCTGGTGATCGCGGCAGGCGCCGCGCTGCTCGCGATCACGGGACGCCACCGTGGCGACCCGCTCTCGGTGGTGGTCCTCCTGGTGCTCGTCGGGGCGGTCTCGACGTTCTGGGCGACGGCGACGCTCGCACAGCTGACCGGCCGCGGCATCGCGGAGAGCACCGCGCGTCACCTGGAGGACCTGCCGGCAGTCGTGCTCGACACGCGGGAGAGCCTCTACCTGCGCGACGAGGTGACGCAGCAGCAGCTCCTGCTGCCGGCCGGCGCCACCGCGGCGCCGACGGGACAGACGTTCGTCTACCGCTACTACGGCCTCCGGCTGCTGGCCCAGTCGGGCGACCTGATGTTCCTCGTGCCCGAGCGCTGGGACCCGAGCGACTCGACGCTGGTCTTCGACATCTCCGACGTGCGGGTGAAGTTCCGGTTCGTGAACCAGCGTCCGTGAGCGCGGGGGACGCCGACGGCGTGATCGCCCGAGCATCGCGTCTCGTGGAGATCCGAGAGGCGACGTACGCCGACCTCTCCTCGAGGGCGGCTGGGACTTCTACGGCCCGCGGGGCTTCAGCCCAAGATCGGTCGGCTCTCATCGCTGCGGCGCTGGAGACGGCCCGTGACCGCGGGCCTTCCAGATCGCGCTGCTGCCACGCCACGAGCCGTGGATGGTCGGGCGGCTGATCTACCCGGAGGCCTTCTCGGTGACCGACACCGTGGGACTTCGCGACCCGTGGCTCGCGCGGGTCGAGGTTCAGTCGGGCAGCCCCCGGTCGGAGTCGTCGGCGCCGCGCCCACTCTCACCGCCGAGCACCTCCCGGACCAGGTGACGCGTCCGGGAGACCAGGGCGGCGGTGGACGGGCTGCTCGACTCGAGGTGATCGAGCAATGACGCGATGCGCACCGGCCAGCTCCCGGCGACATCTGTGCCGTCCACACGTCGGAGCGCGCGAGCCATGAGATCCTCCGCCGCCTCGGGCCGATTCCGGGCCAGTGCCTTCACGGTCACGATCACACCCATGCAGGCGCTCTCGGCGGGTGACCACGGATCGGCGCCGCGTACGTCCGTCGTCCGCAGCCCGGTCGCGTGGATCTCGAGGTCGACCCTCCACCACAGCGGCCACCCCTCGAACCGCACGAACACGAGGCAGGAGTCGGGCCGCACCTCCGGGTCCACCCGCAGCGACTCCACCTCGGCGACCCGCTCGAGCGTCAGCCGGAGTGCCTGCAGCTGTTCGGACGCCTGCCCCGGCGGGATCGCCCACCGGACGTCGATGTCGCTGAAGGCGTCCGGCCCGGCCGATGTCGCCATGGAGCCGATCAGACGGACCTCACCCTCCGGGCACGCCTCGGCGAGCGCGGCCATGACCGATGTCGCGGCATCCTCCCGGGAGGCAGGCACTGGCGCCGTCATGACGCCTGACTCTTCCACCACGATGCGGTCCGACACAGGCGTCAGGGGGGAGGAGGTCGCCGGCGGCAAGCGCGGCGGGCCCGCACGGCGTACGGTGATGGTGCTGGGGACATCCCGCCACCGGCGGGAAGGCGCTCATGATGAGCCCTCGAAGACGAACCGCGACCGCGGTCGGCATCCTCTTCGTCGCCCAGATGGTGACTGCCATCGTCGGCACGACACTGATCCAGGCGTACGTCGACGGGAACCCCGACCGGACACGGATGACCCTCGGCGTGGCGCTCATGATGTGCTCCGGCATCGCCGTCGTCGGCATCGGACTGCTGATGTATCCGGTGCTTCGCAGCGTCGACCGGCGACTGGCCGTCTGGTACCCGATCCTCCGGATCCTCGAGTTCGCTGTCTCAGCCGCCTGCGGGATCTATCTCCTGGCCCGGTCGGAGGTCGTCCCGAACCACCTCTTGTGGGTCTACATCCCGACCGCCGCCGGCGGTCTGGTCCTGACCTACGTGCTCTTCGAGTCGCGACTGGTGCCGAGGCCCATCGCGCTGCTCGGTCTGGTGGGCTACGCGTGCCTCGGCCTGGGGGTGCCGCTCGACCTCATGGGTGTCCTGGACATGGGCGCCGGCCCGGGGCAGGTGCTCCTCGTGCCCGGCGGGCTGTTCGAGGCCGTGGCCCTCCCTGCCTGGTTGATCGCGAAGGGCTTCCAGACGCCGCCGGCAGGCGTGCTCCCCGCGCCGGCCTCGGGACGGGGGGCTGAGGTAGCCCCGTCCTACTCGCCGGACAGAATTCAGCCATGAACGCCCTTCGCAAGCCCGGACGCATCGCGGGCCTCTGGTTCATCGGCACGTTCGTGTTCTCGATCCCCGCCGTCCTCCTGTACGACCCGGTGCTGAACGACGCCGACTACATCCTCGGCAGCGGGTTCGACGCCCGGATCGCGGTGGGTGCGCTGCTGGAGATCCTCCTGGCCGTCTGCAACATCGCCACCGCGGTCGTGTTCTTCCCCGTGCTCAAGCGGGTGAACGAGTCGGTCGCGCTGGGCTACGTCGCCTCGCGCACGGTCGAGTCGATGTTGATCGTCGCCGGTCTGATCAGCCTGATGAGCGTCGTGACCCTGCGAGACGACCTGGGTGCGACGGCCGACTCAGCCTCCCTCAGGGTCGCCGGACACACGCTGGTCGCCTTCCACGACTGGACGTTCACGCTCGGTCCGCAGTTCTGCTCGGGCCTGGGGAACGGGATCCTGCTCGGCTACCTGATGTACAGGTCGGGGCTCGTCCCACGACGGATGGCGATGCTCGGACTGATCGGCGGCCCGTTGGCGTTCCTGGGCGGCGTACTCGTCCTGCTCGGGACGATCGAGAACCCGAGCGGTGCGCTGTTCGCGCTCACCGCCGTCGAGATCGTGTGGGAGGCCTCGCTCGCCATCTATCTGACGGTCAAGGGATATCGGCCGTCGCCGCTGCTCGCGGAGGCCGAGCCCAGCGTCGTGTGAGCGCCGGGCGTGCTCGTCGACTGGGTCGGACCAGCGCCTTTCAGGTCGCCGTCGAGTCGTCCGGCTCCGGCTCGGCACCTGGGCCGGGCTCCTGGCCCGGCTCGATGGGGTCGTTGTGATCCGGCATCGTCTGAGGATCGTCCGGTCCCGTGGGAGTCATGGTCATGCGCGGCCAGTACCCGGTCGGCGTACGTCGCGCACGCTTGGCCGACAGGCGTCGCAGGCGCCGCTGCTCCCGCTTCTGCTCCCGCCGTAGCCGCGCGGACCAGCCCGATTCCCGGTACAGCGGAATGAACTCCATCTCGACCGGCAGACACACCCGGTCCGGGGGATCGACCATTCCACGAATGTAGCCCCCGACACCGCCGACCCCGAGCCGTACGAGTGCCGCGATTCCGAGTCACCGCGTGACTCGGAATCGCGGCACAACACTCGATGCGGCGCCCGGCCCCGGGTGTGAGTGGATGTGACTGGGTGCGAGCGGGGATGAGTCCGCACCGCCGATCTCTGGCGCCGGCCCGTTCGAAGGAGCACCCTCAAGGCATGAGCATCAGCGAGGCGGGCGGGTCGGCCTTCACGCTCGACACCGCGTTCAAACCGGAGACGATCGGCGACGAGGCAGTGGAGCAGATGGTCGCCATCCTCGATCTGCAGGACGGGGCACCGTCGATCGAGCGGCTGCGCGCCTGGGCGCTGGCGGCCGCGGACGTACGTCCGGGAGACATCTGCGTCGACGTCGGGAGCGGCACCGGCACGATGACCCGTCGGCTGGCCGCCCTCGCCCGCGTCGACTCCACTCCTGGCAAGGCGCTCGGCATCGAGCCGAACGTCACGCTCCGCGAGATCGCCGTACGCCGGGCCGCAGGGGCGCGCTCGCACGCGCAGTTCGGCCCGGGCCTGGCCACCGACCTGCCGCTCCCGGACGGCGTCGCGGACGTGGTGTGGTGCGAGCGCGTGCTCCAGCACGTGCCGGACCCGGCCGCAGCCATCGCCGAGATCGCACGGGTGCTGCGGCCGGGCGGCCGGGCCGTTCTGCTCGACTCCGATCACGAGTCGCGGGTGGAGTCGGACATGGATCCCGACGTGGCTCGCGCGCTCACCACGGCGTTCATGTCCCAGCTGGCCAACCCCCGTGCGGCGCGCAACATCCCGCGTCAGGCGTCGGCCGCCGGACTCGTCGTCGACCCCGACATCGGGTCGTCGGCGCTGGTCTTCCCCGAGGAGGTGCTGGCGGCGGGCCGCATGCATCGCATGGCCGCCGACCGGGCCGTCGCCGACGGACTGGTCGACGCCGCCACCGCCGATGCGGCCGTGCAGGCGCTGGGCGACGCCGCTCGGCACGGGTGGGCGTTCTCCGCCGTGACTGTGTTCGGCTTCGTCTGCCGCAAGCCATAGCTGCGGAGCGCGACGGGGTACCGACCGGATATGACCGACGTCCCCGACGAAGACGACGTCACCTCGCGCGCCGAGCTGCTGCCCGAGGAGGTCGCCGCCGGCAGCGACGACCCGCAGGGTCAGGCCGAGGTGATCCTGGAGGAGTCCGCGGAACGCACGGAGGACCCCGCCGGCACGGGTGCCGAGTCCGAGCAGACGAGCACGCCCGACGTGCGCCCGTCCTGAGTCCTGCACGCCCCTGATGTCACACCGCGGCGCCGGACGGCGTCTTCATGTCCGTACCGACCACCACTGGAGGACGACATGACCGGAACGACCCGCATCCCCGCCGCCGAGATCACAGGCTTCAAGGGATGGCTGATCAAGCGCTTCGCACGGAAGACCCTGGGCCAGGTGCCGACCTCGATCGGCGTCTACTGGCACAACCAGAAGGTGCTCATGGACATGGCCAGGGTCGGGAGCAGGCTCAAGAAGTGGGACGCCTGCGACGAGCAGCTCAAGTCGTTCGCGCACATGGCGGTCGCCTCTCGGGTCGGCTGCACCTGGTGCCTGGACTTCAACTACTTCGAGGCCCACAACCTGGACCTCGACATGACCAAGGCCCGCGAGATCCCGCGCTGGCGGGTCTCCGACGTGTTCACCCCGCTGGAGCGGGAGGTGCTCGAGTACGCCGAGGCGATGACCGAGACCGAGCCGACCGTGACGGACGAGATGGTGGCCTCGCTGCGCAGCCGGCTGGGCGACTCCGCGCTGGTCGAGCTGACAGCGGTGATCGCGTTCGCCAACTTCACGACCCGCCCGAACGTCGCGCTCGGCATCGAGTCCGACGGCTTCGCAGCGGCGTGTGGCCTCAAGCCGCTGGCCCAGCGCGCCGCCGTAGGGTCGTGACCGTGCCCGACGTCGCCCCCGACGACCCGTTCGTCGTCCACCGCAGCCTGCTCTTCACGGTCGCCTACGAGATGCTGGGATCTGCCGCCGAGGCCGAGGACGTCGTGCAGGAGACCTGGATCCGCTGGGACGCCATCGGCGAGGCCGGCCGGGCCGAGGTGAGGGAACCACGCGCGTTCCTGGTGCGGATGATCACGCGCAAGGCGCTCGACCGCCTGCGTGCGGACGCCCGCAGGCGCGAGGAGTACGTCGGCGAGTGGCTGCCGGAGCCGTTGCTGACCGCCCCGGACGTCGCTGACGACGTCGAGCTCGCCGAGAGCGTGTCCTTCGCGATGATGACGGTCCTGGAGACCCTCACGCCGACCGAGCGCGCCGTCTTCGTGCTGCGCGAGGTGTTCGACGTGCCGTACGGCGAGATCGCGGACGCGCTCGACAAGTCGGCGGCCGCCGTACGTCAGATCGGGCACCGGGCCCGCGGGCACGTCGCTGCCCGGCGGCCCCGGATGGAGGTCAGCCGCAGCGAGCAGCAGAAGGTCGTCGAGCGGTTCCTCGCCGCGGTCACCGGGGGAGACCTCCAGGGCCTGCTGGACGTCCTCGCCCCCGACGTGGTCCTGGTGGCCGACGGTGGCGGCATCGCACAGGCCATCATCAACCCCGTGCTCGGCGCCAAGAAGGTCGCCAACCTCTTGCGCACGTTCCCCAAGTTCGGAGCAGGCGCCGCCGTGCTGCCGGTCCAGCTCAACGGAGCACCCGGGGCCAAGATCGTCGGACTCGACGACGGTCACGACACGGCGATCACGTTCGTGGTCGAGGACGGCCGGATCAGCCGCATCTTCGCCGTACGCAACCCCACCAAGCTCGGCCGGCTCGACCTCGAGGCGCCGCTCAGCCGCTAGCCGCGCGGGAAGAGCCTCGGACGGCCAGAGTCTCGACTCTTCTCCCGGTGCGTCGTCGTGGCAGCGGGCGCACGGCGTGCTTGGTTGACTCCGTGCCGACTTCTCGCCCCGACCGCAGTGTGAGCCGCCGGACCGCCGCCGGCGAGAACAGGTTGCCGCCGGCCGTCGCGGTCGTCGTCGCGATCGTCGTGTACGCGCTGCTGCCGAGCTCGGTGCAGCTGACGAACCGGCTCATCATCCCGGCGGTCGAGCTCCTCCTCCTCGTCGCGCTCATCGTGACCAATCCTCGACGGATGACCCGTGAGACGCGCTGGTCGCGGTGGCTCTCGATCGGGCTCGCGACGATCGTGATCCTCGCCAACCTCGGCTCCCTCGGCATGCTGGTCTCCGAGGTGTCGAGCACGAACGGCAACCACCTCCTGGTTGCGGCCATGCAGACCTGGGTCACCAACGTCATCGGCTTCGCACTCCTCTACTGGGAGCTCGACAGGGGCGGACCGGTGGCCAGGCGTCGCGAGGACCGCTCCGACATCCCGGCCGCCGACTGGCGCTTCTCCCAGGACGAGAACGACGGCGCTGTGGTGGAGGTGAAGAAGACCTCGAGCAAGTCGGCCGACTGGATCCCGATCTTCGTCGACTACGCATACGTGTCACTGACGAACTCCAGCGCCTTCAGCCCGACCGACACCATGCCCCTCACCAGCAGGGCCAAGGTCCTGATGGGGATCCAGGCCACCGCGGCCCTGCTCACATCGCTCGTGCTGGTCGCCTTCGCCGTCGGCTCCCTCGGCCAGTGACCGGGCGAATCACCCGCGAGCCCGCGCGGGTGGTGGCACGCTACGACCCGTGACCGACGAAACGTCCTGGACCGAGGTCTTCACGACCGTCTTCGAGGCTCCCGCCTCGACCGTCGAGGCCCGCATCTGGGCCGCGGTCTACGGTGACGAATACCCGGCCGAGCTGGAGCCCTACAGCTTCACCACCCGGAGCGAGCTGCGCCTTGTCGTCGACGCGCTCGCGCTGTCGCACGACGACCTCATGGTCGACGTGGGGTGCGGCCGAGGCGGCCCGGGTCTGTGGGTCGCCGCTGCGGCCGGCGCGTCCCTTCTCGGGGTCGACATCTCGCCCACGGCACTCGAGGCGGCTCGACAGCGGGCAGCGGCCCTGGGTCTCGACGACCGGTCGACGTACGCCGAGGGCTCGTTCGATTCGATCCCGGCCGCGACGTCCTCCGCGCGTGGGGTGCTGAGCATCGACGCCCTTCTCTTCGCGCCCGACAAGGGGGCGGCCCTCCGCGAGATCGCGCGGGTCCTCGCACCCGGCGGTCGGCTCGTGGCGACGACGTGGGACTACCACACCCAGCCGGTCAACCGGCCGCCGCAGGTCGACGACCATCGGCCCCTGCTGGCAGAGGCGGGCTTCCGTGTGCTCGGCTACGACGAGACCCCTCGCTGGCTCGAGAACCATCGTGAGCTCGACGCGCTGATGCTCGACGCCGTCGACGACCTCGCCGTCGAGAGCGGTGAGGATCCCGACGACGTACGCGCCGGCATCCAGGAGATGGACGCGACCGTCGAGGCCATGCTGCGCCGCGTGCTGATCGTCGCCGAGAAGGCCTGAGGGCCGGCAGTCGACCGCGCCACATGACCACGCCCGCCGGACCGGCCGGCGGGCGCGGCATGAGGGATCACTCGTAGATCAGGGCGTCTCGGGCGGCGGGTTGACCAGGAAGCCGGAGTGGCGGTCGCAGGAGTCGCCCGGCGCGAAGCCCGACGCCTTGCGCTCAGCAGGGGTCGATCCGAAGGACCCCTTGCTGTGTCCCCAGTTCTGCGGCGGTGCGTTGCCGGGACCGGGGAAGGGGCCTGACCGCGAGGGCGGGCTGGGACCACAGCTCAGGTCCCAGCCTGGGCGTCGTCAGGCCGTCTCGTGGCCGCGCATCATGGTGCAGCAGGGAGGCTCGGGTGGTCGGTGGGGTAGATGCCGATCGCGAACCCGTACACGACATCGCCGGATCTCGGCGTTCGGTCGAACTCGTCGACCAGCCGGGCGATGCTGTCCCAGAACTGCGCGGCCTGGTCCTCCGAGAGGCGCGCGTGCCGGATGAAGCCCCAGAGCTTCCCGTTCTCGAACGCCGCCGCGGACTCGCGCGCCGCGACCTCGAAGTCGTTGAAGTCGCCCGGCATCCCCACGCCACCGGCTGGTGGCTCAGCGGCCACGTGGAACATGCGCGCGGTGCGCCCGTAGAAGCGCTCCTCGATCGCGCGCACCTTCCGCGTGCGCACCACTCGGAGCAGACCGTTGCGAGTGAGGACGTCGACGTGGTGCGCGACTGTGCTCTTGGGGCGGCCGACGGCGACCGAGAGCTCGGTGACGGTCGCCGCCCGCTCGTGGAGGAGCTGCAGGATCGTGGTGCGGAGCGGGTGGCCGATGGCCTTGACCTGAGCCGGGCTGGTCAGCGCCAGCCGGTCGGCCAGCTCGTAGTCCGGAGGGTTGTCGCCCATGGCGGATCAGACTAGCATCGCGGAACGTTCCGGAAATATCGATCATTGACACAGGGGAGTGCCTGTCATGGCCGAAGTGCTGCTCTACCACCACGTCCAGGGGCTGACCGACGGGGTCCGAGCCTTCGCCGACGAGCTTCGGGGCGCTGGGCACACCGTGCACACGCCTGACCTGTTCGACGGCCGCACGTTCGACAGCATCGAGGAGGGCTTCGGGTTCGCGCGCGAGGCGGGGTTCGACGCTCTCCGGGAGCGTGGCGTCGCCGCGGCCGACGGACTCGCTCCCGGGCTCGTCTACGGCGGATTCTCCTTCGGCGTGACGATCGCCCAGCGGCTCGCGCAGACCCGGGCCGGTGCCCGCGGGGCACTGCTCATGTGCTCCTGTCTCCCGGTCGGGGAGTTCGGCGAGACATGGCCGGACGGGGTGCCGGTCCAGATCCACGGCAAGGAGGGCGACGAGTTCTTCGACGAGGACCTTCCGGCCGCGCGCGAGCTCGCCGGGTCTGCCGCGGATGCCGACCTGTTCATCTACCCCGGCGACCAGCACCTCTTCGTGGACTCCTCGCTCGACGCGTACGACGCGGAATCGTCCGCCTTGCTCACGGAGCGAGTGCTGGCGTTCCTCGCCTCGGTCTGAGTCGGGTCGGCGCGCCCGGGCGCGGCTACTCGCAGACGATGCCGTCCCCGTCGCGATCGGTGTACCAGTCGTACTCCGGATCGACGCCGCGCACGTACGGGCCGTATCCGGCCGCGATCGCTTCCCCGCAGGTGCCGAAGCGCGGGTCCGGGCCCGAGCCGCCGGCAGTAGTGCCACCGGTCGAGACTGTCGTGGTGCCGCCTGCCGGCGCGTTGCGTACGACGGCGTGGTGGGTGGTGAGGGTCGGGTTGCCACAGCGGCCGGTGGCGAGCAGGAGTGCCCGCTTCTCGGTCGTGTCGATGCTCAGGCCCCATCGCAGCTTCACGGCGACCCAGTTGCTCAGGTAGCGGCAGCGGTTCTTGAGCGGCTGCCACTCGGCGGGGTCCTGGTCGCCCTTGGAGCGGTTAGCGTGGGCGCTCACCGCGATCAGCGACTTCGACTCGGTGAGGTCGTTGGCGTACGCCTCGCGCTTGCCCGCGGACCACGACCTCGCCCCTGAGCCCCAGGCCTCTGCCAAGGGCACGAGATGGTCGATGTCGAGGTCGGAGGCGCGGGTGAAGGCGATGCCGTCGTAGGCGGAGACCCAGCGGCCGGTCCTGATCGTGCACGAGCCGGTGGTCGTCGTCCTCGACTCCGAGATGAGCACCTCGGCCCTGGTGTCGCGGCAGTCGTGGTCGGAGTCGTCCCACAGCTTGAAGGCTGAGCGCTCGTAGCCGGCGCCCTTCTCGGGCGCGAGCCGGAGGGAGTTGATCGCCGCGCGGTAGCGGACCGTGATGACCTGGCCGTTCACTGCCTTCGGCACCGCCGTGGCGGCCGCCGCGGGGCCGTCGTCGGCAACGAGGCCGACGCAGGCGCCGAGCACGCTGAGGGATGCGAGGGCGGCGAGTCGGGCGCGGAACGAGCGCAGCGCAGCGGGGCGCGTTGTGGGGGTGGTCATGGGTGGGTGTCGTCCGAGTGCGGGTCAGGCCTCGCAGGCGGTGCCGTCGTGGTCGCGGTCGGACTTCGTGTTGGCGTAGTAGACCTTCGAGCTGACCGTCGGCCGGTGGTGGCCGTGCCGGACCTGGTAGCTCGCAGCGGCGCTCGACTTCGCCACGCCGTACTTGTAGGCCTTGTGCATGGCGGTGCAGTTGGCGTACGTAGTCGCGGCGTGCGCCGTGCTGGGGACGAGCACGGCGGCCGACGCAGCAAGGCTGACGGCAGCGATGAGCGACTTCTTCACGGGGGTCTCCTGTCCGGGGGTTCGCGCGGCGCTGAGTCCGGGTCGTTCCGGCGGCTCGGGGCGAATCACCTCGATCTTCATCGCTGCTCGGCCGCTTCGCTGGGTTTCGACCGAAATGGTCGCCGTACGGTGTCAGCCGCGCCCTGCCGTCGCCTCACCTGTGGGGTGAGCCGCCTGGCAAGCACCCGATGTCCGACCGGTGACCCAGTAGCCCCAGGGCCCCTCGCTGCGAACTCGCGAGGTCAGACGGAGTCGACGGGATCCCGCGCGAGCACGCGGACTGTTGAAGCAGGATGACGCCGGAGGGCCTCGGGCGGCCGGATCGGCCGAGGCGCGAAGCCGCCACCGCAGTTCGGGCAGACCCCGTGCAGCTTCGTCTCGACGCAATCGCGGCAGAAGGTGCACTCGAAGGTGCAGATCATCGCGTCGGGCGCGGTCGGCGGCAGATCCTTGTCGCAGCGCTCGCAGTTCGGTCGTAGCTCCAGCACATGTCGATGGTGCTGCCTGGGCGGACGACATACCGCCTGATTCCTGCCGAGTTGCGGCCAACTCCGGCCGAATCCAGTGAGGACAGCAGTCGGGTGCCGAGACTGCTACGGGCCGCCGCCGCCGTCCGTCAGCGTGACGAGGCCGATGGGCTCGTTGGTGACCATGACCGCGCGGGCTTCCTGCACGCCGCAACGACCTTCGCACACGCGGCCGTCGATGGGAGCGATCCCGATGTGGACGTCACGTCGTGCCAGCCCGTTCTCATCGATCAGATGGCGGGCGGCACCGGTGGCTGCGAGGAGCGCGATGGGCAGCTGGACGCGTCGGTCAGTCGCCCGGTCCGGCCCGTCGTCGCCGAGCGGACAGTCTCGCCGATGGCCGGGGCCACCACCGCCGCCGAACGGAGCGGGCGCCTGTACGTGGGAGGTCCACTGATACCCATCCCAGTAGCGCTGGCTGGGTCCGTGCGGATCTTGGTACCAGCCGGCCTGGGCGGCGGGAAGGGGTGCGTCGGTCACGCGCGGCAACCTGGTGGACCACCCCCGGCGCCGCAGGCCGTTCGAGGCAGCTGTCAGCACCGCCGCCCGAGACGAGTGGTGGACGGCGGTGCCGATGCTCGCGTCCCGCTAGAGCGCGAGCAGGTAGGTCAGCCCTTCGCGCCAGTGGTCCTTGATGAAGTCCAGAGCTGCGTCTCCGAGCCTCTGGAGGATCTGGTCGATCAGCGTCAGGCTGCTCGGCCACCCGATCTGCCCGCCGAGCTCGCGGGGGAAGTAGATCAAGGTCTCCTTGACCACCCTGTTGTAGATGGCCACCCAGTCTCCGGACTGCACCTGGGCGCCGCGATTGCCGCCGAGGATCTCCCACTCGAACTTCGGCTTCCCGGACCAGGCCAGGTTGATGCCGACCGAACGTTCGGTGTAGAAGACGTAGGACGGCGAGATCCCGTATCCCATGGCGAACACGTCGCCGTAGCGCAGGGGCGACTCGTCGTTGCCGGGCTTGGTGAAGAACCAGCGCTCGACGCGTTGTGCGGTCTTCGGGGAGGCGTCGTCCGTCCAGCCGAGGTTGATCCCGAACAGCTGCTTCTCCCACTGGAGGAAGTGGTGGGTCTCGCTGTTCTTCAGGTTGACGTTGCGGTTCTCCGGCCCCGCGAAGCTGCTCTTCGGCAGGAGGGTGTGATGTTGGACGTTCGGGTCGAACATCCACTGTTGCAGGTGGGTGGCCGCTTTCGCGCTCGTCGTCGTCATGGTCGTCGCCCGTGCGGCCGCCCCCTCGCGAGGGTCTGCCCCTACGGCCCGCTGTGTGTGGACAGCGACGACTTCTGCCGCCGACAGCGCTCCCTGCAGGAGCGCCTGTGTCGGCGGTGTGGCGGTTGCTTGACTCATGTCTCTTCTCCTTGTGCGTCTGCACGACCCGTCCTGCGTGCCGCTGGATGAGCCCTGCCGTGTGGTGTCTGAGCGCCCCGACGGGGCGCTGTTGCTTGTCGTTCCTAGGGCGTGACCTGTCGTGCCCGTACGGGACAGGGCGGGACACCTGGGGACGTGCCGGGACTCCGGGCAGGAGGACCGGACTGACGGCGGAGCCGTGTCAGAGGGGCCGATACGAGCAGGATGTGCCGGTGCTCACTGTGGCGGCGAAGTGCTCACCGATGGCCGGGTCGACCTCGCGAATGCGGACCAGGGCGCGGTGGATGGCCTTCTGTACCGAGGACCGTGCCCGCTCGGCGTCAGTCGGGAACGTTCGGTCGTGACCGTTGATACCGGTCGCCCTGCTGATCTCCTCGAGCAGCCACGCCAGCTCTGATCTGGCCCGCTCGGCGTCGTCGGCCCGTCCCTCGGCCTCTGCCTCGTCGGCCTGACTCTCGAGCGCAAGGATCCTGGCGCGATATGCGTGGCGCGCCTGCTCGTCGATGACGCCTTGCGCCGACGTCGCATCCGACGCGTGCCCACCCACCTGACGACCGGCGAGTGCCAGCGCCGCGACGACGGCACCCGGATTCGAGACGAGCGTCGCCAGGTAGCGCATGCCGAGGCTGTCCGGGATCGATGCCTCCCGATCACCGACCCTGACACGCCATCCGACGCCGAACCTGACACAGCTGGCACGGCCGGTCGGCGCGTCAACGCCCACAGCCGTCGCAGCATCGCGCGGTCGTTGCCGTCCCGGAGTCCAGCCGCCCGGGGTGGTCGGGCCCGGCGGCCTTCCCGCGGCCTCAGCGGCGTCCCACGACTCGATCCAGCCACTCATGCCGAGGATGTCGGCTTCAGCACGGGCCTTGTCGCGGTGCAGGAGGGCCTCGTTCGACTGCCCCGTACGGGCGAGGGCATCGGCGAGAGCGGCTTCAGCGAGCACATGCGCGGGCCGGTGACCGAGCGCCTCGTTCGCAGCCAACGCGGCGCGGTAACGGGTGACCCCGTCATCCGTCCTGCCGAGGGTCAGTGCGGTCGCGGCGAGGGCGAAGTGCATCGAGCCGAGACAGGTGACAGCGAAGCTCGCCATGGCCGGAAGCTCGGCAAAAGGCGCCAGCAGGTCATGTATCTCGGCGGCCGCTTCGGCGTCGTTGAGGTGGCGGGCCGCCAGCGCGGCCCCGTACAGCGTGACGAGCCACAGACTGTTGTGCCGCAACTTCCGGAGAGAAGGGCGCCGGAGGCGGCTCAGTGCGGTGGTCGCAGCCCAGGTGTCCCCGGCCATGGATGCCGCCGTCGCCATCGCGCCGAGGAAGGCGTCGTTCGGCTCCGACAGCTCCGGTGATGCGATCAGGTCCCCCAGGATCGGGAGAAGCTCGGCGGCGCGCCCTTGGAAGAACCGAATCGTCGTCAGGTGTGCGCCATACCACCCGAGGACGTCGTGGTCACCGGCTCGTCGGCCGAGGTCGGCGCTTGTCTCTGCCAGCTCTTCGGCGCGCACCAAGGATCCGGCCCGAATCGCGCACATCACTTCCATGGCAGAGAGTGCGTATGCCATTGCCAGGTGGGGTTCGGCGTCCAGAGCGCCGCGGAGCAGGTTCATCGCCCGGTCGGCGTGGGGATCGCCGGCGAGGTACAGGTTCGTCGTACGCCACAACAGACCGCGCCGCTCGTCGAAGGAGTCCATGGTCGCTCCCGCGACAGCGAGCAGCTCCTCGCCCAAGCGCAGTCGCAGGTCGAGGTGGGCCGGACCGAGCAGGCAATGCTGCGCGAGGTGCAGAGCCTCGGTGAGCGCAGCTCGGTCGCCGCACGTGCGGGCATCGTCCACCGCAGCCATGACAGCGTCGTGCTCACCGGTCTCGTAGTCCTGTTCGGCCGCGGTTCGGACCCGAAGACGGACGGCGAGGACCGAATCACGATCGCAGGCGTTCAAGGCGGTTGTGCGCCATTGCGCTATCAGGGCCTGCTGAACCGGATCGCGGTGCTCGTGCACCCAGAAGCCGCCGAGTCCGAGGACCGCCCAACCGAGTGCCTCGAAGTCACCCGACGCCTCGGCGCACCGGGCGGCCTTCTCGAACTCGACGCGAGACCGCTGCAGGTCACCCGCGTCGCGAAGCGCTTCTGAACCTGCGTGGAGATGGCGGGAGATCTCCTCCGCTTCATAGGGCTGCGCTGCGGGTGACGTCCGTCCACTCCTTCCGCCACGGCGCCGTCTGGCGAGGAGGCTGCTCCTCCCATAGTCGCTCGCAGCAGGCGCTGCGTCCATCGGCGACCGGCGCCCAGCAAGGCCACCTGTCGGCACACGGGCGCATTCGACCCAGTGCGGCGGTGACCGAGGTTCCCGGGCGCTGTGGATATGTCGGATCCAGGCGACGCTGTTCGTTGCATCCCTGAGAGACCGGCCGCCCGGCCGGTGGCATGAGCAGAGGACGTCACACGATGAACCATCCGCAGCCGGTCGCCCGCCGTCTGTTCGACCTCACCGAGCCGATCTGCCTGGTCAACTTCTTCTCCGACGAGCCCAATGAGGCGATGGCCCGGCTCGGCTTCCGCAACTACTGGGACGGCTACTTCGCTGGGCGAGCCGCACCGCTCGGTCGGGTCCCGGCCGAAGTGGTCGACGCGGCCTTCTACAGCTTCGCCGCAGGCGAGGTGGCCCGCCACATCCCCCGGGTCTGGGACACGACCACCCCGGAGGCGGCGTACGCCGCACGTCAGCGTGGCTGTGTGGCGGCCCTTCGCCGCATCCTCGGCGACGTGGTCGAGACCACGGAGCTCGCGCGCGCCGCCGGCCTCCTCGCGGAGGCATCCGTCAGCGCCTCGCCCCAAGGACGGGTGATGTACGCCGGACTCCGCGCGCTGCCGATGCCCGAGGACCCTGTGACCCGGCTGTGGCATGCGGCCAACATGCTGCGTGAGCACCGCGGGGACGGTCACGTCGTCGCGCTCGTCTCGCAGCAGATCAGCGGGACCGAGGCCCATGTGCTGTCCGCCCTGGACATGGACATCTACCCGGCGGAGTCGTTCGGCCGGATCCACCACCTTCCCAAGGAGCATCTGGCCGCGGTCATGGACGGGCTGCGTGCCCGCGGACTCCTCGATGCCTCCGGACGCATGACGGCGGCCGGACGCGAGACCAAGGCGCGGATCGAAGCGCTCACCGACGCCCTGGCGGAGGCGCCGTACGAAGGGCTGACGCCGACCGCCCTCGAGGAGCTGATCTCGTTGCTCGAGCCGATCTCAGCGCGACTCCGGGCGGCGATCACGTCGACGGCGTGAGTGACCGCTCTCGACGGACCTGCCGGTGCCAGCCGCCGGGCTGACCCCGAACCAGTGGCTCGGTGGGTGACGCGGCCCCTCATTCCGGGAGGACCAGTACCCAGCCCTCGAAGTGGTAGTCGAACCCGAGTCGCTCGTAGACACGGCGGGCGGGGTTGGTGACGGTGACCGCGAGGCCGAGGGAGGTCTCGCCGCCGGCACGCAACGCCTCGAGCGCTCGGCTGAGCATGGCCGCACCGACCCCGGGCAGCGCCGGGTCCGGGGCACGGAAGGTGTTCATCAGCCACGGGCCGTGCCAGCCGCTGACGTGATCGCTGCGCAGGACCAGCGCCGCGCCGACCGGTGCTCCGTCGACGACGGCGACCTGGGTCGCCGTACCGATCATCGGGTTGTCCGGGTCCTCGGCCGTGTGCCGCAGGGATGTGGCCGCCGCACTGAGGTCAGGTCCCGCCGGGTCGGGATGCTCGGGCCCGTAGGCGGCCATGAGAGCCGCGGCCAGGTGCTCGGCGTCACCGCTCTGCCACGGCCGGAAGGTCACGCCGGGCACCGGCCGTGGAGTCGGTATGTCGCGCAGGCTGTGCCTCATCGCGTGGAGGTGACGGACCTGGCTCGCCCCGCTGGACAGCAGGCCGTCACGCAGCCCCGCGTCGTCGACGACGACCGCCGCACCGGGCGCGATGCCCGACATGATGGCGTCGACTCGCTGCCCCGTGCTCGCCCCGACGAATGAGGGGAAGTGCAGCGTCCCGGAGGCGGAGGGCCAGGCCTCGACCCGCATGCCGGCCCCGTCCACAGATGGATTCACCCGCTGCCACCTCCGACTCGATCGCTCAGGTCACGCGACGCCGGCTGTCGCCGCGTGTGACGTCGTGCACATCCTGTCGGACGACGCGGGCCGTCAGTGCCGAAATCGTCGAGACACTGTGCGCGCTTGGCGGCGACGAGAGTCAGGCGGCCGGCTGGCGCCGTGAGCGTGTGGCAAGTCGCACGGCACCGAAGCCGATTCCGGCCAGGAGGGGCATGAGGACCGCCAGGGCCAGGTGGAAGGCGACGTCCTCGTGGTTCACCACCCAGTCGCTCCAGGCCATCGCGACGCCGGCGCTGCACCACACCACGGCGATCCACAGATAGGCGATGCGGCGACCCGCAGCGACCGCTCCGGTGACGATCGGTCCGAGCAGGACCAGCGGGACGAAGAGCGGGTCGATCCAGCCGAGCTGGCCGACGAGCTGGCCGATGACCGCGGCGGCGATCAGGCTCGATGTGATGCGGTGCATGGGTCCTCCTGGGGTGCGTTGCCGGTGGTTCCGGACTGACCCAGGTTGACCGGCGTACGGCGTGTGGCGCATCGCTCTGGCGAGTGGTTCGCAGATATCACTCTGCAGAGTGAGCCCGCGGGACGGGCGAATCCGGCTACCTTCGCGGCATGCGCGCAACGCGGGAGTGGGCGATGGTCGACGCGGGGATCGCCGCGGCACTGGCCGCGGCCTGCGCGCTGGAGATCCTGTCGCCGCGCCTGGTGCCGGGCGTCGGCGAGGTCGTCGGCAACCGACCGGTGCTCCTCGCGACGTCCTTGGCGGCAGCGTCGGCACTCGCCGTGCGCCGGCGTCTGCCGCTCAGCGTGCTCTGCGTCGTCGTCGGCGCGATGTCGCTCCAGCAGGCGTTGACGACCCCGACCGGGGGTCTGATGCTCCTCCTCGTGGCGATGGTCGCGGCGTACGCGTCGAGCGCTTATGCCACTCCTGCTCGAGGCGCCTTCGCCGGAGCCGTGATCGTCGGCGGCGCTGCGGCCATCGGCGAAGACGCGGGGGACTGGGCGTTCATCGCCGTCGTGCTCGGAGGCGCCTGGTTGGTCGGATACGTGGTGATGCAGCGCTCGACGGAGCTGCAGGGCGCACGCGAGGACAACCGGGACCTCTCCGCACGGCTGGCACGCGCCGCTCACCAGCTCGAGGAGGCGCAACGACGACTGCCCGCCGGCCCGACCCCGGAGGAGGTCGCTGCACTCACGTCGCGCGAGGTCGAGGTCGCTCGGGCGATCGCCCGCGGCATGTCCAACGGAGAGATCGCCGACGACCTCTCCATCAGCGAGTGGACCGTGAAGACCCACGTCGCGAACATCCTCCGCAAGCTCGGACTGCGCGACCGGGCGCAGGTCGTCGTCGCTGCCTATGAGTCGGGCTTGGTCGCGCCTGGCGGCCGCGGGGCCGGGCGCTCGCCGTCGACGGGGGATCACCTCACCGAGTAGCGCCGGCGACCCGGCGCCGTTGCCCGGCTGAAGCCGCGCTCCGCCGGCCTGCCTGACGCCACCGCGCCGGGTGCCTCGTGGCGGGACTCGGGACGATCGTCACCCCCGCCGGGGCCCATGTCCTCTCCGCGGCGGGCGGAAACGACGGTGAGGTGGTGCGCAGGGGTGAACTCTCATGTGGATGCTCGACGCGGGAAGTGAGGTTCCGGTCGGGGGCCGGCCGGCGTCGCCCGCTCCTGACAGGCAGTCGCGGGCCTGGACTGTGGTCTCTGCCATCGAGGCGGCTGCCGCTGCTGCCGCCATCCTCCTCGACCTTCTCATCCCGAGCCTCGTGCTCATCGCCATGGCTGTGGCGTCCCTGCTGGTCCGGCGCCAGAGGATCACCAGCCTGGGGCTCCGCCGTTCCACGGGCTCGCGTCTGGTCGCAAAGACCTTCCTCCTCGCCGTTCTGTGGTCGGTCTTCCAGCTGTCGGTGACCATGCCCATCGCCAACCACGTCTCGGGCAAGACGCAGGACCTGAGCGCCTTCAACGACCTCCAAGGCAATGCTGGGATGTTGGCCGCGCTGCTCGTCGCCGGCTGGTTGCTCGGCGCGTTCGCGGAGGAGCTTGCCTACCGCGGGTATCTGCTCACCCGTATCCGTGAGGCTCTCGGCTTCGGCCGCTGGGGGCTGGCGGTCGCGATCGTGCTCTCGTCGGTCCTCTTCGGGTTCGCCCACACCGAACAGGGCCTGGTCGGCGTCCTCGTCGTCACGATCGACGGCATCTACTTCAGCGTCCTGCGCGTCCACTTCCAGACCTTGTGGGCCTCGGTGCTCGCGCACGGCTTCAACAACACCATCGGGTTCGTCGCCTTCTTCCTGGTGGGGCCCATCCACGGACTCTGGTAGCCGCGCGTGCCGAGCCTCTGACCGGATCCCGTCGCATCCGGCCGTCCGACTCGCTGCGGAAGGATGGGGTCCCTGCTTCGTGGCTGCAGAGAGTGCGTGACGGGCTGGCTGGAAGGTGGATCTGCCGGGAGCAGTCCGAGTACGACGAGCCATGTCAGGGCGATCTTGGCGCCGCCCTAGGTCTCCTTGACCACGGCGTACCAGACGCGGTCGGCGACGCGGGTGATCCGTTCGCCGATGTCGAGGGTGCGGCGGTAGAGCTCGCTGCGTGCGGTCACCTCTCGCAGATCCTCCAGCGCGAGCAGCGCCTGCATCGCCGTGCGGTAGATCTTCTCCATCCGCCGCTCGCACGCCATCGCCTCGTCAGCCTCCTGCGTGGCCACGTCCTTGCCGGTGGTCAGGTGCTCCACGGCCGAGCGCAGGTGGCGCACCCCCGCCGCGATCTCGGCCGCCATCCCGGCGATCGGCGCGTCGGGAGCGAGTGCGACGCCCTCGGCCTCGCGGGCGACGTTCTTGACTCCGTTGAGGACCGCGTCCAACCGCTCGGACAACGTGAACAGGTCCTCCTGGTCCACCGGCGTGCTGAAGGCCTGACGGAGCTCCACGGCGAGCTGACGCCGGATCTGGTCGGCCTGGTGCTCGCAGTCCCGCACCTGCTGCTCCTGCGCAAGGTCGCCGCTCGCCCAGGCGGCGAAGGCCTCGGACCCCGCAACCGTGACGTCCGCCTGCGACAGCAGTGTGGCCATCACATCGGGGCTCTGGGGCAGGAACCAGTGCTTCGTCACAGGACCACCTTCTCCACGAGTGCCGTGAGCCAACCGAGAGATGCGCAGGCCGGCATGGTCACCAGCC
Source organism: Nocardioides panacihumi (assembly GCF_039530925.1). Classification (NCBI taxonomy): domain Bacteria; kingdom Bacillati; phylum Actinomycetota; class Actinomycetes; order Propionibacteriales; family Nocardioidaceae; genus Nocardioides; species Nocardioides panacihumi. The sequence continues at coordinate 86,763 of NZ_BAAAPB010000008.1, forward strand.
AGGCGAGGCCGATCTCGCGGACGATCGGCCATCGGACGTGCTTCCAACGTCGCCCCGCACCCACGCCGGCGACGGAGGAGGCGACCACGTGGGTGGTGCTGACGGGGGCTCCGAACACCGCCGCTCCTGAGATGACGATCGTGCCCGAGGCCTGGCTGACCAACCCGTCCAACGGTCGGATCCGGTAGATGCCACGACCGACCGTGCGCACGATCCTCCACCCTCCCAGCGCAGTGCCCAGGGTCAGCGCCAGCGCGCACACCGCCTTCACCCACAGTGGCACAGCGAAGGTCGGGATGGACCCGGACGCGACCAGTGCCAACGTGATCACCCCCATGGTCTTCTGAGCATCATTGGTGCCGTGCGCGAAGGACAGTGCTGCGCACGTGAGCCACTCGCCGCGGAGGATCAGGCGGGTCACGCCTCGCTCGGCTCGACGCAGTGCCCGTCTGGCCAACAGCTCGCCCGACCACCCTGCCAACGCACCCAGGAACGGGGAGATCGCGAGCGCGGCCAGCACGCCGATCACCCCGACCGGACGCCAGCCCTCGAATCCGCCCCAGTGGACGACCTGCACGCCACCGACGGCGACACCGGCGCCCACGAGTCCGCCCACCAGCGCGTGCGATGAGGACGACGGCAGCCCCCACCACCACGTCGACAGGTTCCAGGCAAGAGCAGCCGCCAGGGATGCGAAGAGGATCATCAGCGTCGAGTCGGCCGAGACGTCGACCAGGCCACCCACCGTGTCGGCGACCGCGGTCCCGGCCAGGACAGGGCCGAGGATCGTGAACACGGCGGCCACCGTGACCGCGCTGCCCGGTCCCATCGCGCGGGTCGCCACCGGGGCGGCGATCGAGTTGGACGAGTCGTGGAACCCATTGGTCAGGTCGAAGGCGATCGCGAGCAGCACCACCACGACAAGGCCCGCCGTACCGCTCATCTGCCCAGTGTCGCGGAGTCTTGGCGGGCGCCTCCGCGTTCAGCCCGAATAGGGGTTCTCGGGCGGTCGCCGCTCACAACGCCACCCGCAGCGACGATGTCACAGGCCTGTGCGTGACGGGCTGGCCTGTAAGCCGGGTTCTGTCCTCCGAAGAGGGGCGACCATCCATCTCGGACCGCCGTTGCCGGCGGCCTCCAGCGATCTACCCGGATGCTCGGGCGGGCCGCCCTCGGACACATCCTGTCTGATCTTGCTCCAGGTGGGGTTTACCTAGCCGCTCCGGTCACCCGGCGCGCTGGTGGTCTCTTACACCACCGTTTCACCATCACCGCGTCCGAAGACGCGGCTGTCTGTTCTCTGTGGCACTGTCCCGCGAGTTTCCCCGGGTGGGTGTTACCCACCACCTTGCCCTGTGGAGCCCGGACTTTCCTCGACGCCTCCCTTTCGTGTGGAAGGCGACGCGGTCGCCCGGCCAGCCCGTCACGCGGGAGCAAGCGTACGGCGACCGCCGCCGCCGCGCACCTGGGCTGTCGGATCCGGCTCTGCCCGTTCGTTGGGTGCGTGAGACCCAGCCCTACGGAAGGATGACCCCATGGCCAGCATCCGCGCGCACGAGTTCATCTCTCTTGACGGCGTCTTCGAGTCGCCGTCCTGGACCATGGAGTTCGGGTTCGACCCGAGGATGGGGGAGACGATCGCTGCTCTCACCGGCGACTCCGACGCCATCCTGCTCGGCCGGACGACGTACGAGATGTTCGCGCCCGCCTGGCGTGACCGCACCGCGGAGGAGGACCCGGGCGCGCCGTTCTTCAACGACACCGAGAAGCTGGTGGTCGGTGAGCACGAGCTCGTCGAGGAGTGGGCCAACACCACCCGCCTCGGTGCGTACGACGCCACGCGACTGCGCGAGCTCAAGGACTCCCGCGAAGGGTCGATCTACGTCTCCGGCAGCGGCCGGCTCGTCCGCGGGCTGATCGCCGACGGCCTGCTCGACGAGCTGCACCTGTTCGTGTACCCGATCGCACTCGGCACCGGCGACCGGCTGTTCGCCGACACCCGGACCAGCCTCGAGATGCGGAGCTCGGACGTCTACGACAACGGCGTCGTCCACCTCGACCTCGCCCCGAAGCGCTGACGGCATCGCGTCCCCAGCCTTGAGTGCCTCGACCATCCAGGGGTGGTCGAGGCACTCAAAGGTCGGCGGGAATGTCCGCCAGATGAGAAGCGTTCTCAAGCCATGACCGAGAACGACTTCCAGCTCACCGCCCCGGCGATCGTCTTCCCCGGCATGCATCAGCCGGAGTCGGCGTACCGCGTCGGCTACGACCTGCTCGAGCGTCGCGCACCCAAGGAGGCGCTCGAGATCATCGAGAAGGCGCTCGCCGAGGAGGCGGGCGCGACCGGCAACACCGGACTGCGCTGCCTGCGGGCCTGGGCCTTCATGATGCGCGCCCAGCTGCAGAAGGCCGAGACGGAGCTGCGCGACCTCGTCGAGGCCAGTCCTGACGACGTCTGGGCGCGGCACGCCCTCGGTCGGGTGCTCGAGCGGCAGAGCCGCCTCGAGGAGGCGCTGCCGCACCTGCGACTCGCGGCCGTCATGAGCGGGGACATCGAGCACGAGCTCGCCATGCTGCGCGTCGAGCGCCTGCTGATGACGAAGGCCGACAACGGGTAACTTCTGGACTATGAGTGACCCTGAGGGCGGCTACTGGTTCTGTCTCAAGCACCACACGGTCGAAGGGCCGGAGGGGTGCCCGGCCAAGGACCGGCTGGGTCCTTACGCCTCGGCCGCGGAGGCCGAGCGCGCGCTCGACAAGGTCGAGGAGCGCAACGAGGCGTGGGAGCACGACCCGGCCTGGAACGACAACGAGGACGGCACCGGCAGCTGACCCGGCGGCGCGCGGCGGGCGTCGTCGACGCTCTTTGCCCGCGAACTCCAGCGAACGTGGCCCAGGTCACATCCGGTTGCACTCCGGCCCGGCATGTCCGCACAGTTGTTCGGGTACAACGTTGTCAGCCCCGTCGACTTACGCAGTCGGCGGGGCTTTGACTTTGCCGGTGTCCGTCGGAAGCGGAACTTTGCCGGCCCCCGCGCATCACCGCGGATCCGGCTGGGTACCTGGCGTCAGCCCCGTCGTCTCACGCAGACGGCGGGGCTGTTCTCATCTCAGAGCCAGCCGTTGCCCTCGGCCGTGATGACCGCCTCGGCCCGGGTCGTGGCGCCCGTCTTGCCGATCGCGGCGGACAGGTGGTTGCGGACAGTGCCCTCGGACAGGAAGAGCCGTTTCGCGATCGTCGCCACCGTCGAGCCGTCACGCGCCGCCCGGAGCACCTCGGTCTCACGAGGGGTCAGCGGAGACTCGCCGGCGACCAGGCTGTCGGTGGCGAGCTGAGCGTCGACCACGCGCAGCCCCTGGTGCACCTTGCGTACGGCGTCCGCCAGCTCGGCCGCGGGGGTGTCCTTGACCACGAACCCGTGAGCGCCCGCCTGCAGCGCCCGGCGCAGGAAGCCCGGCCGCCCGAAGGTCGTCACGATCAGCACCCGGGTGCGCGGCGACTTCGCCCGCACCAACGCAGTCGCTGCGATGCCGTCCATGCCGGGCATCTCGACGTCGAGCAGCGCGACGTCGGGCCGGTGCTCGAGGACCGCGGCCAGCACCTCGTCGCCCGCGCCGACCTCGGCGACGACCTCCAGGTCGGGCTCGAGGTTGAGCAGGGCGGCCAGCGCGCCGCGTACGAGCGCCTGGTCGTCGGCGAGCAGCAGGCGGATCATGCGCTGACCTGCAGACTGAAGCCGGGCTCCAGCGCCCGGGTGACGACGGTGGCGCCGACCGCCGCCGATCGCTCTCGCAGTCCGGTCAGTCCGGAGCCGTCGACGGACGCGCCCGGCCCGCGGCCGTCGTCGCGGATCTCGGCGGTCGTCGGCGTCAGGACGATCTCGCAGGTGCGCGCCCCGGAGTGCCGGATGACGTTGGTGACGCCCTCGCGCACGGTCCATGCGAAGAGCTCACGCAGATCCGTCGGCACGTCGTCGGTGCTCTGCGGCAGCCGTGCCTCGATCTCCGCGGCGCGCAGGGCGGAGCGGGCCCGGGCCAGCTCGCCCGGCAAGGTCAGCTCGCGATAGCCGGTCACCGCGCGGCGTACGTCGGCCAGCGCGTCGCGGGACAGCCGCTCCAGGTCGGCCAGCTCGCTGCGCGCCCGCTCCGGGTCGACGTCGAGGAGCCGCTGTGCCAGCTCCGCCTTGACCGTGATCACGGTCAGCGAGTGTCCGAGGATGTCGTGCAGGTCCCGGGCGAAGCGGTTGCGCTCGCTGTCGACGGCCAGGCGTGCGTTCTCCTGCTCGGCGCTGATCAGGTCGGCGTTGCGGCGTATGACGGTGCGCATCCCGAAGATCGCCAGCGACGCCGCCGTGATCCCGAACGCGAGGCCGATCTGGCTGCCCCAGCCGGCCGCCTCGCTGAGCGCGAGCGACCCGACGAGCAGGACCGCCACGACCGCGAGGGCGAGGCGCAGCGACAGCACCATGACGGCGGCCACCGCGATGTAGACGGTGCACGCCAGGCCCTTCTCGCCCAGGCAGGCGACCATCGCGGCGCCGAGCGCGAACAGCGCGCCGAGGTACGGCGCGGTGAACGCCAGTGGCGGGTCGAGCGCGAGCCGGCTGCGCTCGGCGCGGATCCGCCACCACAGCGTCATGTAGACGGCGGCGAACGCGACGGTCGCGACGATCCCGAGCACACCGCGAAGGTCGCCGCGACGCCAACCGTCGACCAGTGGGTCGAGCAGGAAGAACAGCCAGATGCCTGCGAACAGCGGACCCAGCCGGCCGACCTGCTGGCCGCGCTGGGTCCCCTGCTCGCTCATGGGCGGAAGGCTAGTGGCCACCGGTCAGACCCGTGCCGTGTCCTTGCTCATCCGCCACGCCGCGCCGGCGACGAAGATCGCGAACCAGCCGACCGCGTTCACGATCGCGAACCACGGGAGGTCGTGGGTGAGCGGGGCGCGCGCCACCTCGGCGACGCCGTACATCGGGGTCCAGTAGGCGACGTAGCGGACCACCTCGGCGTAGGTGTCGATCGGGATGAACACGCCGCCGAGGAACGACAGCAGCGCCAGACCCGGGCCGAGGATCTGCATCGCGTTCTCGCTGGGCACCAGGTAGCCGACGAAGACGCCCAGGGCGGCGAACGTCAGCGTGCAGAAGAGCGTGACGACGGCGGCCTCGATCCACACGTGGAGCGGCATCTCGGCCTTGCCCTGCAGGATGCCGACGACGTTGACCGCCAGGATCGCCAGAGCGCCCATGGAGAGGGCGACGAGGGCCTTCACGATGATGTAGGCGACCGGGTGCAGCGGCGTCAGCCGCAGCTGGCGCGACCAGCCGACGGCCCGCTCGAGCGCGACCATGGAGCCGGTCGCCGCGGCCGTCAGGGCGGCGCCGTAGAGGGCCATCGAGATGAGGATGTACGCCGCCACGTTGCCCGAGCCGGCCGTGTCCTGCCAGCCCTTCTGGTTGCCGACGGTCAGCAGCAGCGCCGCAGGCAGGATGAGCGTGAAGATGATCGTGCGGCGGTTGCGCAGCATGCGGAAGAGCTCGATCCGCAGCAGCGTCAGGTTGAAGCCGCCCAGCGGCGGGACGCGGCGGGCGGGGACGTCTGTCATGGTGCTCATGCGTCGGCTCCGGTCAGGCTCAGGAAGGCGTCTTCCAGGTTCTTGGACGTGATCTCCAGGTCGCGGGCGGCCGTCTGCGTCAGCAGGAACCGCGCGACTTCGTCGGAGTCCTTGGCGTGCACCAGCACCTGCTCACCGCGTACGTCGACCTGGTCGACGCCCGGGAGCGCGGCCAGCGCCTCGTGGTCCGCTCCGGGCCAGGTCGCCCGCACGGTGCGACCGGTGGCCAGGGCCCGGATCTCGGCGCCGGTGCCGTCGGCCACGATGCGACCGCGGCTGATCAGCACGATCCGGTCGGCGTACTGGTCCGCCTCCTCGAGGTAGTGCGTGGCGAAGAGGACGGTGCGGCCCTTGTCGGCGTCCTTGCGGATCGCGGACCAGAACGTACGCCGGCCCTCGACGTCCATGCCGGTCGTCGGCTCGTCGAGCAGCAGGAGGGCCGGGTCGGGCAGCAGGGCCATCGCGAACCGCAGCCGCTGCTGCTCGCCGCCGGAGCACTTGCCGACCTTGCGGTCCGCGATCGACGCGATGCCGGCGTTGGCGAGCGCCTCGTCGACGGGCATGGTCTCCGCGAAGAGGCTGGCCGTGTACTCGACCGTCTCGCGGACGGTGAGGTCCTTGATCAGGCCACCGGTCTGCATGACCGCTGACACGAGGCCGTGCGCGACCGCCCGCCTCGGCGCCATGCCGAGGACCTCGGCCGTGCCGCCGGTCGGCTGCGACAGGCCGAGGACCATGTCGATCGTCGTCGTCTTGCCCGCGCCGTTGGGTCCGAGGAACGCCACGACCTCGCCCTGGGCGAGCTCGAGGTCGATCCCGCGGACCGCCTGGACGGGTCCGAAGTCTTTCGTCACGCCGCTGAGGCGGACGGCAGGAGTGCTCATGGGATCAGCATCGTGCCTCGATACCTGCGGCATGTAGCGCTTCGGTCACGACGCTGCCATGACATCTGTCATCACCGGCCGCCACAGGCGTCACACGACCCAGGGAAGATGTCACGCGACCCAGGGAACAGCGGAACTTCCGGGGTGTTGTGTCGGCCCGGAAGTTCCGGAGTCCCCGGTTAACCGGGGACTCCGCCCCGGCCCCGCCTCTCAGCTCGGATGCACCCGCAGGATCACGTCCTGGCCGTTGCCGTTGTCGGTGGGCACGAGCAGGTCGCCGTTCACGGCGACGACGGCCGTACGGAGCCGCCCGTGGCCGGTGACCTCGGTCCGCTCGGTGAGCAACCGGCCGGAGCGGTCGAAGTGCAGCATGATCAGCTTCTGGTTCTTGAGCGCGGCGACGGCGAGCCAGCCCCGGTAGCCCCGCCACTTGCGCAGGGACGGCACGAACGTCCCACCGCTCGTGGCGTCGGTCGTCGGACCGGATGACCAGGCCGCCTCGATCTGGCGCCCGGGGAGCGACTGGTCGGTCATCGGCACCGACTCGTTGTAGCCGGGCACCGGGTTGTAGCCGTAGTCGCCGCCGGCGATGAGCCGGTTGACCTCGTCGTCGCGGAACGTGCCCTGCTCGACCGACCAGAGGGTCCCGTCGCGGCGCTGGGCGAGGCCCTGCACGTTGCGGTGCCCGTAGGTGTAGACGAGCCGGGTCCGTGCGTTGCTACTGCCGAGGAACGGGTTGTGCCGCCACGGCCGGCCGGTGAACCGGCTGACCCGCAGCGTCTTGCCCCCGAGCGAGGCCAGGTTGCGAGGGTTGGTGCCGGTCGCGGCGTCGCCCGTGCCGACCAGGAGCGAGCCGTCGCGGGTGATCAGCAGCCGACAGCCGCCGTGCCGCCCGCTCGTGGACGGGAGGCCGGAGACGAGCGTGCGGATCGGCCGTGCTTCCCGCAGGTGGCGGGTGAGCCGCCACGCGATCACCCGGACGTCGTGCGAGGAGGACGTGCGCCAGCCCTGGCACGTGTAGATGCGGTGGTTCGTGCGCCACCTCGGGTCGACCTCCAGGCCCATCAGACCCGTCTCGCCGCCGGTCCAGATCTGCGCGCCGACGAGCGGGATGGTGCGCCGATGACCGCGGCGTATGACGCTCAGCCGGGCGCGGGTCCGCTCGGTGACCAGGAGCCGGCCCTTGGTGATCGGCGCGACGTCCCACGGGTGGTCGAGGCCACCGATCACGACACTCACGGAGAGGCGGGGGACTGCGGCGTCGGAGGGCGGTTCCGACGCGACGAGGGTCAGGAGCGGCACGACGAGGGTCGCGACGAGGAGCGCAGGGGCGATCCGCATGGGTTCACCGTACCCACGCCGACCGCCCCCGGGACACCCCTCAGAACGTGTGCTCGGGCGCGGGGAACGAGCCGTCCTTCACGTCGGCGGTGTAGGCGCGCGCGGCCTCCAGGAGGACCGAGTGCACGTCGGCGTACTGCTTGACGAAGCGCGGCACGCGGCCGGTGTTGAGCCCGAACGCGTCCTGCCACACGAGCACCTGGCCGTCGGTCTGGTTCCCCGCGCCGATGCCGATCGTGGGGATCGTGAGCTCCTTGGTCACCCGCGCCGCGACGTCGCCGGGCACCATCTCGAGGACGACGGCGAACGCGCCGGCCTCCTGGACGGCGTGGGCGTCGCGCAGCAGTCGCTCGCCGGCGTCTCCGCGACCCTGGACGCGGTAGCCGCCGAGTGCGTGCTCGGACTGCGGGGTGAACCCGATGTGCGCGCAGACGGGGATGCCGCCCTGGGTGAGCCGCTGGATCTGGGGTGCCATCTCGACGCCGCCCTCGAGCTTGACCGCGGCGACCTCGGCCTCCTTCATCAGCCGCGCGGCGCTGAGGTACGCCTGCTCCGGGCTGGCCTGGTAGGTCCCGAACGGCATGTCCCCGATGACGAGTGCACGGGTGGCCCCGCGCGTGACGCCTCGGGCCATGGTGATCATCTCGTCGAGCGTGACGGGCACCGTCGTGGAGTAGCCGAGGACGGTGTTGCCGCTGGAGTCGCCGACGAGGAGCGTGTCGACGCCCGCCTCGTCGAAGAGGCGCGCGGTCATCACGTCGTACGACGTCAGCATCGTGAACTTCTCGCCCGCCTCCTTCCACTCGCGCAGGTGGTGGGTGCGGACCTTCTTGACCGCCGGGGCGGTCGCTGCGGTGGGAGCGCCGTACGGCGCCGTCTCCTCGCTCGAGGAGGGTGTGCTGCTCATCGTCGAGCCTTTCGTGCCATCTCGCGGCTCCCTGATGGAGTCCACGGACCGTCATCCACGCTAGTCCGAGGACGGCTCCTGCGCGCTGTGGCGCTCGTCACCGGCGCGCCATCCCTAGACTCGCGACGTGGACTTCTACTCCGCCTACGCCCATGGCTTCGCCCGGGTCGCGGCCGTCACCATCCCGATCGCGGTGGCCGACCCGGCGACGAACGCCCGCACGGTGATCGAGCAGGTGCGCGCGTGCCACGACGAGGGGGTCGCGGTCGCCGTCTTCCCCGAGCTGTGCCTGTCGGGCTACGCGATCGACGACCTGTTCCTCCAGGACACCCTCCTGGCCACGGTCGAGGTGGCGATCAGCGAGATCGCAGAGGCGTCCGAGGAGCTGCGGCCGGTCATCGTCGTCGGAGCGCCGGTCGTCCACGGCAACCGCGTGCTCAACGCCGCAGTCGTCATCAGCGGTGGAGAGGTGCTCGGCGTCGTGCCGAAGTCCAACCTGCCGACCTACCGCGAGTTCTACGAGCGCCGTTGGTTCGCGCCGGGGGACGACATCGACGGCGTGCTCGTCCTCGCCGGCGAGGAGGTGCCTGTCAGCCCGCGCCTGCTGTTCCGCCCGACGGACCTGCGCGACCTCGTGATCCACGTCGAGGTCTGCGAGGACATGTGGGTGCCGGTGCCGCCGAGCGCGGAGGCGGCCCTGGCAGGAGCCACGGTCCTGCTCAACCTGAGCGCCAGCCCCGTCACCGTCGGCCGCAGCGAGAGCCGCCGCCAGCTGGTGCAGAGCAGCAGCCTGCGCTGTGCGGCCGCCTACGTCTACACCGCCGCCGGTCCGGGGGAGTCGTCGACGGACCTCTCCTGGGACGGCCAGACGATGGTCTACGAGCTCGGTGACCTGCTGGGTGAGTCCGAGCGCTTCCCGGACGGCCCACGGCGCACGGTCGTCGACGTCGACCTCGGCCGGATCCGGGCCGAGCGGCTGCGGCAGGGCACGTTCGACGACAACCGCCGCGCGGTCGACGTCGACGAGGAGTTCCAGGTGGTCGAGTTCGTGCTCGACCCGCCGGAGGGGGACATCGGCCTGCTCCGCAAGGTCGACCGGTTCCCGTTCGTGCCCGACGACGCCGACCGGCTCGCGCTGGACTGCTACGAGGCCTACAACATCCAGGTCACCGGGCTCGAGCAGCGGCTGCGCTCGATCCCCAGCAGCCCGAAGATCGTCATCGGAGTCAGTGGTGGCCTCGACTCCACCCACGCGCTCATCGTCGCGGCCAACGCGATGGACCGGCTCGGCCGGCCACGCAGCGACATCCTCGCGTTCACGCTGCCCGGCTTCGCCACCTCCGAGGAGACCAAGGGCAACGCCGTAGCGCTGATGGAGGCGCTCGGGACGACGTACGAGACCATCGACATCACGCCCGCGGCGCGGCAGATGCTGCACGACCTCGGCCACCCGTTCGCGGGCGGCGAGCCGGTCTACGACGTGACCTTCGAGAACGTCCAGGCGGGGCTGCGCACGGACTACCTGTTCCGCGCTGCGAACCAGCGTGGCGGGATCGTGCTCGGCACCGGCGACCTGTCCGAGCTCGCGCTCGGTTGGTGCACGTACGGCGTGGGCGACCAGATGTCGCACTACAACGTCAACGCGGGCGTCCCGAAGACGCTCATCCAGCACCTGATCCGCTGGGTGATCTCGACCGGGCAGTTCGACGAGCGCACCGAGAAGGTGCTGCAGACGATCCTCGACCAGGAGATCAGCCCCGAGCTGGTGCCGGTCGAGTCGGGACAGAAGCCGCAGAGCACCGAGGCCGTCGTCGGCCCGTACGCACTGCAGGACTTCAACCTCTACCACCTGGTGCGCAACGGCGCCCGGCCGACGAAGATCGCCTTCCTGGCCTGGCACGCCTGGCACGACGCCAAGGCCGGTGAGTGGCCGCCGAACTACCCCGACGCCAAGCACGTGGACTACGACCTCGGGGAGGTCCGGTCGTGGCTGGAGGTGTTCATCAAGAGGTTCTTCGCCAACCAGTTCAAGCGGTCGGCCCTGCCGAACGGACCGAAGGTGAGCAACGGCGGCACGATGAGCCCTCGTGGCGACTGGCGGATGCCGTCCGACGCCTCGCCGGCCGCGTGGCTGTCCGACCTGGAGCAGGTGCCGTTCTTCTAGGTCCGTCACAGCAGTCCCAGCGGTCACTCGACCCAGGGAAGAACGGAACTCCCGGGGTGTTGTGAAGGCCCGGAAGTTCCGGAGTCCCCGGTTAACCGGGGACTCCGCCCGATCGAACGCACCAGGCCACTAGGGTGACGCTCATGGGCAAGCAGGAAGACTTCGTGCTCCGGGCGCTCGAGGAGCGCGACGTCAGGTTCGTCCGGCTGTGGTTCACCGACGTGCTCGGATTCCTGAAGTCGGTGGCCGTCGCGCCCGCCGAGCTCGAGGCGGCGTTCGCCGAGGGGATCGGCTTCGACGGCTCTGCCATCGAGGGCTTCGCCCGGGTCTACGAGTCCGACATGCTCGCCAAGCCCGACCCGTCGACGTTCCAGATCCTGCCGTGGCGCGACCAGGGGCCGGCCACGGCGCGCATGTTCTGCGACATCGTGATGCCCGACGGCAGCCCGTCGTACGCCGACCCGCGGTTCGTGCTCAAGCGGACCCTGTCGCGGGCGGCGGAGAAGGGCTTCACCTTCTACACCCACCCCGAGATCGAGTTCTACCTCTTCAAGGACGCGCCTCAGGACGGGCGGCCCCCGGTGCCGGTCGACCACAGCGGCTACTTCGACCACACGGCGCAGTCGATGGGCGCGGACTTCCGTCGCGAGGCGATCACCAACCTCGAGGCGATGGGCATCAGCGTCGAGTACAGCCACCACGAGGGCGGCCCCGGCCAGCAGGAGATCGACCTGCGCTATGCCGACGCGCTCTCCACGGCCGACAACATCATGACGTTCCGCACCGTGATCCGCGAGGTTGCGCTGAGTCAGAACATCTGGGCGTCGTTCATGCCCAAGCCGTTCACCGAGCACCCCGGCTCCGGCATGCACACCCACGTCAGCCTCTTCGAGGGCGATGCCAACGCCTTCTACGAGGCCGGGACCGAGTACAGCCTGTCGAAGATCGGGCGGCAGTTCATCGCCGGCGTGCTGCGGCACGCGCCCGAGATCAGCGTCGTCACCAACCAGTGGGTCAACTCCTACAAGCGGCTGGTGACCGGCAGCGAGGCGCCGACGCACGTCTCGTGGGGTCACAACAACCGCTCGGCGATGGTGCGCGTGCCGATGTACAAGCCGCTCAAGGGTCAGTCGACCCGCGTCGAGGTGCGCACGATCGACGCGGCCTGCAACCCCTACCTCGCGTTCGCCGCCGTGCTCGCGGCCGGCATGAAGGGCATCGAGGAGGGCTACGACATGCCCCGCGAGGCCGAGGACGACGTCTGGTCGCTCACCGACCGCGAGCGACGCGCGCTCGGCCTCGACCCGCTGCCCGCCAGCCTCGACGAGGCGATCAGGCTGGCGGAGACGTCCGACCTGCTGGCCGACACGCTCGGCGAGCACGTCTTCGACTTCTTCCTGCGCAACAAGCGGGTCGAGTGGCAGGAGTACCGCGGCGTCGTCTCCGCCTTCGAGCGCGACAAGATGCTGCCGGTCCTCTGATCGCATGACGCGACGGGCGAGCGGGAAGACGCACCTGCTTCGACTCGGGTTCACCGACCCGGACACGGCCGAGGCGACGCTGCAGGCCCTCGGGCCGGCGGCGGAGCCGATCCTTGCGATGCTCGGGCTCGTCGCCGACCCGGACCTCGCGGTCGCGGCGCTCGCACGGCTCGTCGAGGCGGCCGGCGACGACGGCGCCGAGCTGCTCGACACGCTCGCCGACGACGAGGGCTCGGCGATGCGGCTGCTGCGCGTGCTCGGAGCGAGCGAGGCGCTCGGGCATCACCTCCACCGCCACCCCGAGCACTGGCGCGAGCTCACGGATCCGGTCCTGGGGTCGACGCGTGCGCCGGCGTACGCCATGAGGGCGGACCTGCTGCGGGCGGTCGGCGCCGACCCGCAGCACCCGGCCCCCGCCGCGTCGCTCGACCGCAGGGCGGCGCTCGACGCCCTGCGTGTGGAGTATCGCCGCATCCTGCTCCGCCTCGCCGCGCGCGACCTCGCCCACGACCTCCCCCTGGAGGACACCGCCGCCGAGCTCTCCGACCTCGCCGTCGGCACGCTCGACGCCGCCCTCGCCGTCGCACGCAGCGTCGTGCCGAACGCCGGGGCCGCCCGGCTCGCTGTTCTCGCCATGGGCAAGTGCGGCGGCCACGAGCTCAACTACGTCTCGGACGTCGACGTCGTCTTCGTGCACGAGCCGGCCGAGGACGCGGACGAGCAGACCGCGCTGCGGGTCGCCACGCAGCTCGCGAGCCAGCTCATCGCGGTCTGCGGCGAGCTGACCGCGGAGGGGCGGATCTGGGATGTCGACGCGGCCCTGCGGCCCGAGGGCAAGGCCGGCCCGCTCAGCAGGACGCTGGCCGCGATGGGCGCCTACTACGAGCGCTGGGCCAGCACCTGGGAGTTCCAGGCCCTCCTGAAGGCGCGTCCGGCCGCGGGTGACCTGGAGCTCGGCCAGGCGTTCGTCGAGCGCGTGCAGCCACTGGTCTGGCGCGCCGCCGAGCGGGACGGGTTCGTCGCCGATACCCAGGCGATGCGCCGCCGGGTGGTGGCGCACCTGCCGCTCAAGGAGGCCGACCGCGAGCTGAAGCTGGGGGAGGGCGGCCTGCGGGACGTGGAGTTCGCGGTCCAGCTGCTCCAGCTCGTGCACGGGCGCGCCGACGAGCGGCTGCGCTCGCCGTCGACGCTGTCGGCGCTCGCAGCGCTCACCGACGGCGGCTACGTCGGTCGCGAGGACGGGGAGACGCTCCACACGGCGTACGCCTTCCTGCGCACGCTCGAGCACCGCATCCAGCTGCACCGCCTGCGCCGCACCCACGTCGTGCCCGACGACGAGCCGTCGCTGCGCAGGCTCGGGCGGGGGATGGGCTATCTCAAGGAGCCGATCGAGTCGCTCGTCGCCGAGTGGCAGCGCCAGCGCCGGGAGGTACGGCGACTGCACGAGAAGCTCTTCTACCGACCACTGCTCAGCGCCGTCGCGCGCATCCCCGGCGACGTCGGCCGCCTCTCGCCGGAGTCGGCCGCCCGTCGCCTCGCCGCACTCGGGTACGACGACCCGGCCGCCGCCCTGCGCAACCTCGAGGCGCTCACGCAGGGACTGCGGCGCGCGTCCGACATCCAGCGGGCGCTGCTGCCGGTGATGCTGCAGTGGTTCGCCGAGGGGCCCGACCCCGACGCCGGACTCTTCGGCTTCCGGCGGATCAGCGAGGCGCTCGGCGAGACGCACTGGTATCTGCGCACCCTGCGCGACGAGGGGATGGTCGCCGAGAGGCTGGCGCGGCTGCTGTCGACGTCGCGCTACGCGACGACCCTGCTCGAGCGTGAGCCGGAGGGCGTGCGGATGCTCGGCGAGTCCCTCGAGCCGCGCGCGACGGAGCCGGTCGTCGACGAGATGCTCGCGGCCGGTCGGCGACGCGACGACGCCGAGCAGGCGGTGCGGGCCATCCGCGGCGTACGACGCCGCGAGCTGCTTCGTATCGCCGCCGGTGACGTCGTCGGGCTCAGCGACGTGATGGCGGTCAGCGAGGGGCTGACCCGCCTCACCGACGCCACCCTCGAGGCCACCCTTCACGTCGTCGGCGAGGCCGTCCGCGCCGAGCGGGGGCTCGCCGAGGCGCCGACGGCCATCGCGATCGTGGCCATGGGCCGGTACGGCGGGTTCGAGCTGTCCTACGCCTCCGACGCGGACGTCCTCTTCGTGCACCGGCCGGCGGACGGTGTCGACCATCAGGTCGCGTCGTCCTACGCCCTGGCAGTCGCGACCGAGCTGCGCCGGCTGCTCGCACTCTCCGGTGGCGACCCGGCGCTCATCGTGGATGCCGACCTGCGACCCGAGGGGCGGTCCGGTCCGCTCGTGCGGACGCTCGACGCCTATGCCGCCTACTACGAGAAGTGGCACTCGGCGTGGGAGAAGCAGGCGCTGCTGCGTGCCGACGCCGTGGTGGGCGACGCCGAGCTGCGCACGGCCTTCACGGCGCTCATCGACCCGGTGCGCTATCCCGCGGGTGGGATCGGCGACGACGAGATCCACGAGATCCGGCGCATCAAGGGACGGGTCGACGCCGAGCGACTGCCGCGCGGGGCCGACCCTGCGACGCACCTCAAGCTCGGCCGCGGGGGGCTCGCCGACATCGAGTGGACCGTGCAGCTGCTGCAGCTGCGCCACGCGCACGACGTGGTCGGCCTGAGGACGAGCCGGACGCTGGACGCGCTGGCCGCGGCGCGTCACGCCGGGCTGGTCGCGGACGAGGACGCCGTGGTGCTGGACGAGGCGTGGCGGATGGCCAGCAGGATTCGCAACGCCGTCACTCTCGTGCGGGGACGACCTTCGGACCAGCTGCCGCACGCCGCTCGGGAGCGACGGGCGGTCGCGGCGATCATGGGCTACCCGGCCGGGTCCACCGACGAGCTCGTGAACGACTACCTGCGACTGACTCGGCTGGCGCGCGGCGTCGTGGACCGGGTGTTCTGGGGCTGACCCGGCCCGGGACGGTCGCGGTCGGCGTACCTCAGGCAGGAGGCGGGGCGGTGCTGGCGCGTACGACGAGCTCGGTGGGCATCCGCACGTGCCGCTCGACGGGCTGCTGGGCGAGCATCGCGAGGAGGATGCGCAGGGCGGTCACGCCCATCTCGTGGAGCGGCTGGGCGACCGTCGACAGCGGGGGAGTGCTGCTGGCCGACTCGGGGACGTTGTCGTAGCCGATGACCGAGAGGTCCTCGGGCACCCGCAGGCCCAGCTCGCGCGCGACCTCGAGGACCTTGAGGGCCGAGAGGTCGTTGGCGGCGAACACCGCGGTCGGGCGCCGGTCGGGCGGCAGGCTGAGCAGCTCGCGTGCCGGGGCCTCGGCGAGGTCGGGGTGATAGCCACCGACCTTCATCAGGTCGGGATCGGGGGTCAGGCCCGCGGCGAGCAACGAGGCGCGGAAGCCCTCCTCGCGCAGCTGGGCGGAACGCAGGTCGGGGCGTCCGCCGAGGAAGGCGATGCGCCGGTGGCCCAGAGCGACCAGGTGGTCGGCGGCCGACCGGGCGCCGTGGAGGTTGTCGGAGTCGACGGTGGCAGGCCCGTCGGGGCCCGTGTGGGGGTCGACAGCGACGACGGGGATGTCGGCCTGGTCGGTGATCAGCATCGACGGTGTCACGACGATGGCGCCGTCGATGAGCGTGCGGCCGAGCCGGGACAACGAGCGGCGCTCCCACCCGGAGCGGCTGTGGACGTCGGTGCTGCCCGCGTGCGCGAGGAGCTCGTAGCCGGTGCCGGCCAGGCCGGCGGAGATGCCCTTGAGGAGCTCTGCGGAGTAGGGCTCGAACTCCGCCACCAGGACGCCGATGACGTTGGTGCTCTTGCGGCGCAGGCTGCTCGCGACGAGCGAGGACTCGTAGCCCAGGTCGTCGATCACGCCGAGCACCCGCTCGGTCGTGCTCTCGGAGACGCCGTAGCGCCCGTTGATCACCTTGGACACGGTCGCCACGGAGACGCCGGCCTCGCGGGCGACGTCGACGATCGTCGCCCGGGTGGACCTGCGGGGCTGGTCGGCTGTCGTCACGGCGCTGACGTTATCGGATCAGCGGCGCTGTGACCCCAGTCACGAAATCGTTATCGATAACGATTGACACGACCGCTGACCAGTTGAGAGGCTTCGCGACGTTGTGGCGTCCTTCACACGCCGACCCGTACTCAACGAGGTGCTTGATGTCCTTCACTCCCACCCGAGCCGGGCGAGCGGCGCTTGCCGTCGCCGCCGCGGGCCTGCTCCTGTCGACTGCCGCCTGTGGCGGCAGCGACTCGTCCTCGTCGCAGGGCGACCCGAACGCCAAGGTCACGATGACGTTGTGGACAAACTCCACGACCGGCCCCGGCGTGCAGTACTTCAAGGACGCCGCCGCGGCCTACCACACCGCTCACCCGAAGGTGACGATCAAGGTCCAGAGCGTCCAGAACGAGGACCTCGACGGCAAGCTCCAGACCGCGCTCCAGGCGGGCAAGGGCACCGCGCCCGACCTGTTCCTCCAGCGTGGTGGCGGCAAGCTCCAGGCGATGGTCGACGCCAACCAGATCCTGGACATCAGCGACTCGATCTCGGCCGACGCGAGGACCAACGTCTCCGCCGGCGCGTGGAACACCGAGAACGTCGACGGCAAGACCTACGCGATGCCGGTGGACATCCTCCCGGGCGGGTTCTGGTACAGCAAGGACGTGTTCAGCAAGGCCGGCATCACCACGCCGCCGTCCTCCCTCGCGGAGCTCGAGGCCGCCAACACCAAGCTCACGGCCGCCGGCGTCGCGCCGATCGCCGTCGGTGGCAAGGACGCGTGGCCGGCTGCGCACTGGTACTACTGGTTCGCCCTGCGCGAGTGCAGCCAGCAGACACTGAACGACACGGCGAAGAGCCTCAAGTTCGACGACGCGTGCTGGACCAAGGCCGGTGACGACCTCCAGGCCTTCGTCAAGACCAAGCCGTTCCAGGAGGGCTTCCTCAACACCTCGGCCCAGCAGGGGGCCGGCTCGTCCGCGGGTCTCGTGGCCAACCACAAGGCCGGCTCCGAGCTCATGGGCGCCTGGGACCCGGGCGTGATCGCCTCCCTGACCCCCGACCAGAAGCCGCTCAAGGACCTCGGCTTCTTCCCGTTCGTCTCCGTCCCGGGTGGCGCGGGTGACCAGAGCGCGATCATGGGTGGCGCCGACGGCTACTCCTGCTCGGCCTGGGCCCCGAAGGCGCAGTGCACCGACTTCCTCAACTTCCTCGTCACCGCCGACCAGCAGAAGGCGTACGCCACGGCGTTCCAGTCGATCCCGGTGAACAAGCAGGCACAGACGACGGTCGCCGACCCGACGCTGCGGGCGGCGATGGACGCCGCGAACAACGCGCCGTACATCTCGATGTGGCTCGACACGCTCTACGGCCAGAACATCGGCAACGCGCTCAACACGGCCGTCGTCAACATGCTCGCCGGCAAGGGTTCGGTTGCGGACATCGTCGACAGCGTGAACCAGGCCGCGGCCAAGGGGTAGTCGAGTTCCATGAGTGACACCCAGGTCTCGTCCGCAGCGGCGAGCACACTCGGCGGCGGTGTCACGAGCGGCGGGGACGGCGCGGGCAACGCGCCGTCCCCGGCCGCGCGTGGCCCGCGTAGCAGCCGGATCGGCTGGCGCCAGCGTTTCGAGATCACCTTGCTCGCAGGACCGGCGATCGCGGTCTTCGTCCTGTTCGTGATCCTGCCGGTCTTCATGGCGGCGTACTACGGCTTCTACCGCTGGCACGGCTACGGCAAGCCCACCGACTTCGTCTGGTTCCAGAACTACAAGGTCATCCTGTCCGACCCGGCGTTCCGCCACGCGGTCCTGCACAACTTCCAGATCGTCGCGCTCTCGTTGCTCATCCAGGGCCCGGTCGCGATCCTGCTGGCGCTGCTGCTCAACAGGAAGATGCGCGGCAGGTCGATCATCCGCGTGCTCGTCTTCGTCCCGTGGGTGGTCTCCGAGATCATCGCCGGCACGGGCTGGAGCCTGATGCTCCAGACCCAGGGCGCCGTCAACGCGATCCTGACGGACCTGCACGTCTTCGGGCGCGTCCACGTCGACTGGCTCGGCAACCCGCACATCGCGATCTGGACGCTGATGGTCATCCTGACCTGGAAGTACATCGGCTTCGCGGTGATCCTGCTGATGGCCGGCCTGCAGAACATCCCCGAGGAGCTCTACGAGGCCGCCACGATGGACGGCGCGGGCTACTGGCAGACGCAGTGGCGGATCACGCTGCCGCTCCTCGGCCCCACGATCCGGATCTGGGCGTTCCTGTCGATCATCGGCGCGCTCCAGCTCTTCGACCTCGTGTACATCGTGTGGGGTCAGTACGTCGCCGGCGTCGCCGGGGTCTCGACGATGGCCACCTACATGGTCCAGAACGGCCGCCTGGCCGGCAACTACGGCTACGGCAACGCCGTGGCGGTCGTGCTGTTCTTCATCTCGCTCTTCGTCGCACTCGTCTACCAGAGGCTGGTGCTGCGTCGCGACGTCGCCGGTTCCGAAGGGAAGGCCCGATGACCACGTCCGCACTCGAGGCCGGCACGGCCCGGCGCACCAAGCCGTCCAGGGCACCGAAGCCCAAGCAGCCGTGGGGCAGCCCGGCGACGTACTTCATCGCGCTCGTCGTCATCGGCCTCACGCTCGCCCCGGTCGTCTACATCGTGCTGGGCGGCTTCCGGACCAACTCCCAGATCACGACGGACCCCGCCGGCCTGCCGCATCCGTGGAAGCTGTCGAACTACACCGACGTCCTCGGCTCGTCGACGTTCTGGACCGAGTTCTTCAACTCGGCGCTGGTCGCGGCCGTGACCACGGTCGGTGTCGTCGCTCTGGGCCTGATGGCGAGCTATGTCCTGGCCCGGTACAGGTTCCGCGGTCGCGGCCTGATGTTCGCGCTGTTCGCGTCGGGTCTGATGTTCCCGATCACGGTCGCGGTGACCCCGCTGTTCCTGCTGCTCAAGGATCTCGGGCTCCTGGACAGTCGGATCGGCGTGATCCTCCCTCAGATCGGCTTCGCGCTCCCGGCGACCATCATCATCCTGGTGCCGTTCCTGCAGGCGATCCCGCTCGAGATCGAGGAGGCGGCAGCGGTCGACGGCTGCGGCCGGCTCGCGTTCTTCTTGCGGATGGTGCTCCCGCTCTCGATCCCCGGGGTGCTGACGACGGGCATCCTCGCCTTCGTCGCGAGCTGGAACAGCTACCTGCTGCCGCTGTTCATCCTCAACTCGCCCGAGAGCTTCACGCTGCCCCTCGGCGTCCAGGTGTTCAGCTCGCAGTACTCCACCGACACGGCCAAGGTGCTCGCCTTCACGTCGCTGTCGATGCTGCCCGCGCTGCTGTTCTTCACCTTGTTCGAGCGCCGCATCGTCGGCGGCCTGCAGGGCGCAGTCAAGGGCTGAAAGCCGGCCCGCGCCCTGACCCTCCCACCCCCCACCAGCTGTTGATCTGAAAGAGCTCTGCCGTGACCACTCACCCCGTCGCGTTGCCGCCCGTCTCAGGCCGCGTCGCCGACCTCCACGCCCGGATGACACTCGAGGAGAAGCTCGCCCAGATCGTGGGCTACTGGCTCGACCACGGCGGCGAGGTCGTCGCGCCGATGGCCGGCGAGATGAACAACGCACGCTCGGGCGAGCTCTCCGAGGTCACCCAGCACGGCATCGGGCACTACACCCGCGCTTACGGCACCCGCCCGGTCGACCCGGTCGAGCGCGCCGCCTGGCTGTGGGGGGAGCAGCGCCGGCTCGTCACGGAGACGCGGCTCGGGATCCCAGCGCTGGTGCACGAGGAGTGCCTCACCGGGCTCGCGGCGTGGACGGCGGCGACGTTCCCGACGCCCCTGGCATGGGGCGCCTCTTTCGACCCGGCGCTGGTCGAGGAGATGGCGGCGCAGATCGGCGCCGACATGCGGGCGCTCGGCATCCACCAGGGCCTCGCGCCGGTGCTCGACGTCGTGCGTGACCCGCGGTGGGGGCGCACGGAGGAGGCCATCGGCGAGGACCCCTACCTGGTCGGCACCATCGGGACGTCGTACGTCAAGGGGCTGCAGGCGCAGGGCGTCCACGCCACCCTGAAGCACTTCGTGGGCTACTCCGGCTCGCGCGCCGGCCGCAACCATGCACCGGTCTCCGCCGGGCCGCGCGAGATCGCCGACATCTACATGCCGCCGTTCGAGATGGCTGTCGTCGACGGCGGCGTCCGTTCGGTCATGGCGGCGTACAACGACGTGGACGGCGTCCCCCTGCACGGCTCGGCCGAGCACCTCACCGAGATCCTGAGGGGGCAGTGGGGCTTCGACGGGGTGGTGGTCGCTGACTACTTCGGCGTGGCCTTCCTCTCCGTGATGCAGGCGGTGGCGGCCGACCGCGGACGTGCGGCCGCCCTCGCCCTCGAGGCCGGTGTCGACGTCGAGCTGCCCAGTGGGGACGCCTACCTCGAACCGCTCGCCGCCCTCATCCGACGCGGAGAGGTCGACGAGGCGCTCGTCGACCGCGCGGTGCTGCGCGCGCTCGCGCAGAAGGAGGAGCTCGGGCTGCTCGACGCCGACTTCTCGGGCGCACCGCCGGCCGCCATCGACCTCGACTCGCCCCGGCACCGGGAGCTGGCGCACCGGCTCGCCGCGGAGTCGGTCGTGCTGCTGTCCAACGACGGCGTGCTGCCGCTGCGCGGGAGTGGCGCTCCCGCGAACGTCGCCGTGATCGGCCCCAACGCCGACCGGGCCGAGGCGCTGATGGGGTGCTACTCGTTCGCCAACCACGTGCTCGCCCATCAGCCGGGCGTGCCGCTCGGCTTCGCCGCGCCGACCGTCGCCGACGCGCTGCGCGCGCAGCTGCCGGACGCGACGCTGACGGTCGTCGCCGGCTGCGACGTGGGCGGCGAGGACCGGTCGGGTCTTCCGGCAGCGGTCGAGGCGGCCGCGGCGGCTGACGTCGCGGTGCTCGTCATGGGCGACCAGGCCGGGCTCTTCGGGCGCGGAACCGTCGGCGAGGGCAACGACGCCGAGTCACTGGAGCTCCCGGGCGTCCAGCGCGAGCTGGTCGAGGCGGTCGTCGCGACGGGTACGCCGGTCGTGCTCGTGCTCGTCACCGGACGCCCGTACGCCGTCGGCTGGGCTCTGGACGGCGGACCCGTGCCGGCCGCCGTGCTCCAGGCGTTCTTCCCGGGGGAGGAGGGCGGGCGAGCGATCGTCGACGTGCTCACCGGCGCCGTCAACCCCTCCGGGCGCCTGCCGGTGAGCCTGCCGCGGTCGGCGGGGGCACAGCCCTACTCCTACCTGCAGCCGCTCCTCGGCGGTCCGTCGGAGGTGACGTCGACGGACCCGACGCCGGTGCGGCCGTTCGGGTTCGGGCTGTCGTACACCTCCTTCGCCTACAGCGAGCTCTCCGCCGACACCGAGGCGGCGACGGACGGGACGTTCGAGGTCGCAGTCCGTGTCAGCAACATCGGTCGGGTGGCCGGCACGGACGTGGTGCAGCTCTACGGCCGCGACCTGGTCGCGTCCATCGTCCGGCCCGTGTCGCAGCTGCTCGGCTACCAGCGGGTCGCGCTGGGCCCGGGAGAGTCGGCGGTGGTCCGCTTCACCGTGCCGACCACGCGGCTGGCCTTCTCGGACCGCTCGATGACCCGCGTGGTCGAGCCGGGCGACGTCGAGGTGTGGGTCGCGGCCTCCGCCGGTGAGAAGGTCGCCACCGCCGTCGCCGAGGGGCTCGCCGGCAGCGCCGCAGCGGCCTCGGCGGCGTCCGCCCCGGTGGTCGGCGCGCGGGTCGACCGGGCGCTCGTGCGGCTCACGGGCGGCGTACACCGGGTGACGCGCGCCGATCCGCGCATCGTCACCGCCGAGGTCACCCCGGGCTGAGGCCGCGGTCGACGACGACGCGCCCCCACCGGTGCCCGGCGATGTCGGTGCCCTCTGAAACACTGACGCCTCGCACCGAGGGCAGAGCCGCACATGGGGGGCAGGGATGAGCGACATCGCGGGGGAGCTCGCGCGCGTCAAGAGCGCCTTCTCCCAGCCGACCCTGACACTCCTTCACCAGCGGCAGGCGCCGGTCGTCATCACGATCTTCCGGGCGGCCTTCGGGCGCAACAACGTGCCGATCCCGACGGCGCGGCTGCACACGCAGGTCGAGGAGCACCTCGCCGAGATCCGGCTGGCGGGGGAGACGGACGTGCCCAACGGCACCGGCAAGGAGCTCTGCCAACGCTGGATGCGCGGGCAGTGGCTGGTGCGCTCCCTCGACGAGCGGGACCAGGAGGTCTACGCACTGACCTCCCACGCCCAGCAGGCGCTCGAGCTGGTGAAGAACCTCTCGCGCGACCGGGCCTCCCTCAGCGAGCACCGCATCGCGACGATCCTGGGCACCGTGCGCCGCTTCAACTCCGAGGCCAACCCCGACCGGGCCGCACGCGTGACGATCCTCAACGCCGAGATCGCGCGGCTGCAGGCGGAGCGTGACCGGCTGGTCGACGGCGCCGAGATGGTGAGCGCGACCGACGACTACATGGCGGAGGGGTTCACCGAGCTCCTCTCGCTGATCTCGGCGCTGCCCGCCGACTTCGCGCGGGTCGACGAGCGCTTCGCGCAGATCCGCGGTGAGATCCTGGCGGCGTTCCGGGCCGAGGACCGTCCCGCCGGTCAGGTGATCGACGAATACCTCGCCCGTGCCGATGCGCTGATGACGTCGACCCAGGAGGGCCGCGCCTTCGAGGGGGCCTTCGCGCTGCTGCGCGACGACGCCCTCGTCAGCCAGCTGCGCCAGGACCTGACAGCGCTCCTCGAGCACCCGGTCTCAGACCGGATCCTCGCGGACGCCGACCGTGCGGAGCTGCGCGGGACGGTCAGGCTCGTGCGTGACGGCCTGGACCGCGTCCTCGCCCAGCGGTCGAAGGTCACGGCGACGCTGAAGGAGTACATCGTCTCCCACGACGCGGCCCGCGACCGCGAGCTCGCGCAGACGCTGCGTGAGGTGGAGTCGGAGCTCATGACGTGGATGGCCAGGACCGGTCCGCGCGCCACCCACGACGTGGCTCTCCTGCCGGCCCGAGCCTCCGTCGAGCACCTGCGGGAACGGTTCTACGACCCGGCCGACGACGTACTGCCCGATCGGATCGACCTCGACGAAGCCGCCGGCGCGCCCGGTCTGGCGCTGGCGGACCTCGTCGCGCAGGGCGGTCCACAGCTGCCGTCGCTGCGCGAGCGACTCGAGGCTGCCCTCAGCAGCGCCAACCCCGCCGCGTCCCTGGGCGCGGTCTTCGACACGCTCGAGCCGTCACTGCGCAGACCCGTCGAGATATTCGGACTCCTCCACCTGGCCGCTGACCAAGGCTGGAGCGCGGAGGAGCACACCGAGGAGTACGCCGCCCTGCGACCCGACGGCACGAACCGGACCTTCGACGTCCCGCGCCTGCCGCTGCCCGACCCCGATCTTGGCCACGACCTGGAGAAGAGCCGATGACCCTGGACGACGACTGGGCCCCGGAGAGCGTGCCGACCGACGCGATGGGGGAGTTCGAGGCCGACCTCGCCGACGCGACGTCCGTGTCGCTCTGGGAGGGCGACGAGGGCGGACTGGACTTCGCCCAGCGCCGCTGCCTCGTGCTGCTGCTCAAGCAGCGCTTCATCAGCGCGCGGACCCACCCGCGCGACTGGCAGGTGCTGGTCGACCACCGGCGCGTCCTCCAGTCCCGGCTCAACGACCTGTTCCTCGAGCTCGCGATCGACCACACCCGGGAGGTCGCGTGGAAGCGGCAGGCGACCGGCGAGGCGGGCGACCGCTTCCCGACGCTGCTCTACGACGCCGCCTGGAGTCGCGAGGAGACGATCGTGCTGGTGCACCTTCGCGACCGGCTGCGCGCGGCCGCGGCGACGGGAGAGGGACGGGTGTTCGTCGACCGCGACGACCTGACGGAGTACGTCGCGAGCTTCCGCCCCGCCCACGCCACCGACGAGGCGGGCGACGAGAAGCGGGCGCGCAACGCGGTCACCTCCCTGTCGAAGGCCGGACTGCTCATCCCGGGATCGCACGAGGACCGCTTCGAGATCAGTGAGGCCGTGGAGCCGCTGCTCCCGCTGGACCTGTTGGGCGACCTGCTCGAGTCGCTGCGCAAGGCCAACGGCGCCGAGCCGGAGGCCGAGCCGGCCGACCTCTTCGACGACGAGCAGGAGGTGTCGGAGTGACGACCGAGGCTCTCGGCGACGACGTCGAGTTCGACGAGTCCATCGCCAACGACGGACTCTTCGACCGGGAGAGCGTCGCGACTCCGGGCGACGACACCCTGCAGTGGCGTGCCGAGCTCCTTCAGCTGGTCAACTGGGGCGGCTTCGGCGGCCTGACCCGGGTGCCGCTGCACGGCGACGCGACGATGATCTCCGGTGCCTCGGGTGTCGGGAAGTCGACCATCCTCGACGCCTACACGGCGTTGATGATGCCGTCGGACACCAAGTTCAACGGCGCGTCCAACGACGCCGTCGCAGGCCGCGCCCGCAGCGCGGGCCAGCGCAACCTGCTCTCCTACCTGCGCGGCGCCGTCGACGTCGTCGACGACCCGCGCACCGGCCGGCCCGTGGAGAAGCTCCTGCGTGGCAAGGGGGCCGACACCTGGGGCGCGGTCGCGATGACGTTCGTCAACGACCAGGGCCGCCGTTTCACCGCGCTGCGGACCTACTACGTGCCGCGACGCGCGACCCGCTCCGGCGAGGTCCAGATGCAGCTCGCCTCCCTCGACGGCGCCCTGTCGCTGGAGTCTCTCGAGGTCGCCGTCCCGGACCGCTTCCACGCCAACACCGTCAAGAAGCTGTTCCCCGGGATCCGCGTCCACAAGACGTATGCCGAGTTCGCCGCCGTGCTCCACGCCCGGCTCGGGATCGGCGCCAACGGCGACGGGGCCAAGGCGCTGCGGCTGCTGGCGCGGATCCAGGCCGGCAACCAGGTGCGCAGCGTCGACGAGCTCTACAAGGACATGGTGCTCGAGCGTCCGGCGACGTACGCCGCCGCTGACCGCGCCGTCGAGCACTTCGACGACCTCGACTCGGCGTACTCCGCGATGCGGACCGAGGAGTTGAAGCTGGAGCTCCTCGAGCCGATCACCGGGCTGGCCGAGCGCAAGGTCGAGGCCGCCGAGCGATCGGCCGACCTCGACTCCTACGGCGTGACGCTCGCCGGCGACACGCCCCTGCGACTGTGGCTGCTCAAGACCCATCAGCGTCTGCTGGAGGCGGCGAGCGAGAAGAACCGTGCCGACCGCGCCGCGACCGGTGAGGCGCTCACCGCGAGCACGGCGGCCGAGGCCGCCCTGCAGCAGGACCTGGAAGCGGCGAAGGCCGCCCACCGCGACGCCGGCGGCTCGACCCTGCAGACGCTCGCGGCGACGCTCGAGCAGGAGCGGATCGCCCGCGAGGCGCGCATGTCGCGTCGCGCCGAGCTGCAGGAGCGGCTCCTGCCGATCCTCGACGTGACCGACCCCGACGGTGGTTGGGGCGAGGCGGCGCTCGAGACGGGCGAGGAGTTCGCCCGCCTCCAGACGGTGGCCCGCGAGTGGCTGGCCGGCCACGAGGCCGAGCAGCGCGACCTGACCGAGGCCCGCGACACGGCCGTCGGCCGCCGCTACCCGCTGCAGCAGCGCCGCGGCGAGCTGACCCGCGAGCGCTCGTCGCTGGAGAGCCGCGCCGGTCGGGTGCCGGTCGCTCTCCACGAGCTGCGTGCTGAGGTGGCCGCGGCGAGCGGACTCTCCGTCGACGAGCTGCCCTTCGTCGCCGAGCTGATCGACGTCGCACCCGAGGAAGGCCGCTGGCGCACAGCGATCGAGACCGTGCTCGGCGGCTCGGCCCGGGTGATGCTGGTGCCGCTGGACCGGCTCGAGGAGTTCTCCCGCCGGATCGACGGCCTCCGACTGCGTGGGCGACTCACCTTCGAGGGCGTCGATCTCGACCTTCCCGGGACGGGGCCCGGCGACCCTGAGCGGATCGCCGGCAAGCTGCTCTACAAGGACTCCCCGTTCTCGGGCTGGGTGCAGGGACATGTCGCGGAGCCGGCACGCAACGCCCTCTGCGTCGAGTCGCCCGACGACCTGGGTGGTGCCGGCCTGAGGGTCACCGAGGCGGGGCAGACCCGCAACGGCCGCCGCGGCTCGCACGGTCGCAGTGACCACCGCAACATCATCGGCTTCTCCAACGAGGAGGCGATCGCCGAGATCGACGCCGAGCTCGCGGCTCTCGAGCGGGAGCTCACCACGCTCGACGCCGACGTGGCCGGCCTCGACGCGGAGCTGGCGGTGCTCGGACGGCGTCGGTCGGCGTACGACGCCGTGGCGGTCGCTCGCTTCGACGACCTCGACGTCACCGGCAGCGACCGGCGCATCGCAGAGATCGAGGCGCGCCGCGCCGAGATCCTCTCGGCGGACGACAAGCTGGAGGCGCTCGAGCACCAGATCGTCGACCTGGAGACCCGGCTGGAGGATGCCCGCAAGCTGCGCTTCGGGCTGGACCAGGAGCACAAGCGGCTGGCAGACGAGCACGGCGAGCTGGTCGACTCCGAGGACATCGTCAACGACCGCGTGGAGGAGATGGAGCGCGCGGGCCGCGTGATCCTGACCGCGGAGCACGAGGCGAGCCTGGCCGCGGAGTTCGCTGCGGCCACCGCCCCCGACGACCCTGAGGATCTCGACCGGTTCCACGCCAACTCGCAGCGCCTCGACGAGCGGCTGCGACAGGCCGTCGCCGACGCCCAGGCCGAGCTCAAGCGGGTCGACGAGGACCTCGCGGCGATCTTCCGTGCCTACAAGTTCCAGTGGGAGTCACCCAACCTGGGCGCCACGGCGGAGAGCTACCCCGACTACGCCCGGATCCTCGGGGAGATCCGGGCGACCGGCCTCGCTGAGCGGCGCTCGGAGTGGCGGCGCCGGCTCACCGAGTGGAGCGGTCAGGACCTGGTGCCTCTGCTCGGCGCGATGGCGGCGAGCATCGAGGAGATCGAGGACCGCCTCGAGCCCATCAACGCGATCCTGCGCCGACTCGAGTTCGGCGCGGCCGGCGACCGGTTGCGGATCCGGCTGCGGCGACTGGCGCCGGCCCACGTCCAGGTCTTCATGAAGGACCTGCGAACGCTGTCGTCGGGCGCCACCCGGGAGCTCGACGAGGCGGGCATGGAGGCGCGCTTCGCGCAGTTGAGCCGCTTCATGCAACAACTGCGCAGGCCCGAGCACACGGTCGAGGGTGTGAGCGAGCGTGACCGCCTGCTCGACGTACGACGCCATGTCGAGGTCAGCGCGGAGCGCTACGACCACCTGACCGGCGAGCTGCGGGCCACCTACCGCACGTTGGGCGAGAAGTCGGGCGGTGAGTCGCAGGAGCTCGTGGCCTTCATCGTCGGCTCCGCGCTGCGGTTCCGCCTGGGCGACGAGATGCGCTCGCGGCCCCGCTTCGCGCCGGTGTTCCTCGACGAGGGCTTCGTCAAGGCCGACTCGGAGTTCGCCGGCCGTGCCGTGCGGGCCTGGAAGGGACTCGGGTTCCAGCTCATCATCGGCGTGCCACTCGACAAGGTGACGGGCCTGGAGCCGCACATGGACGAGCTGCTCGCGATCACGAAGAACGCGGCGACCCACCAGTCGTGGATCACGCCGATCACCGACGTGGAGGAGCCCGACCCCGCACGGTGATCCGAGCCCGTGGCGCAAGACGAGGGCGGGCGGAGCGCCGTACCTGGCTCTCCGCCCGCCCTCGTCAGCGGCGTGTGTCTGTCAGAAGTCGCTCGTGCGGCGCTCCTCCTGGGTCTGCGTCCCGTCCGCGTGCGTCCGCGTAGCGACGGTCCGCGTACCGCGGGCGCGGTTCCACGTGATGGCGGTCAGCACGATGACGACAGCGCCGACGATGGCGAGGATCCAGCCGACCATCTGCAGGTCGATCCCGCTCACGCTGGCGTTGACCGCGAGGGCGAGGATGAGCCCCACGGCGAGTAGAAAAGCACCGAGTCCGTAACCCATCAGATGACTCCTTCGTGATTCGGTTCCGCCGGTAGGCGGTCGAGCTCCGGTGCCCGGTCCGATGCCGAGGCAAACAAGGGATGCTTCGAACTGTGCTCGACGACCCGCCGAGCGATCGCTCACCGTCGGCCCACCGGGTGCGCGCCGTCCCACGGAACTATCACCGTGATGGTTGGCGCGATCGGTGATAGCTCCTAGGTGTCACCGACCGCTCGAACTATCACCGTGATAGTTACGCCGGGGGCCGGTCAGACCCTCGATCTCTGACGGTCCGGGTGTCGTCGGGCAGCCGCACGGTCCGCCCCGTCGCGTCCAGGTGTGCCAGGAGGGGCAACACGACCCGGCGGCTCGTGGCGAGCGCCTGCCGGGCCGCACTCGTCGTGAAGGGCTGCGGGAGCCGGCTTAGGACCTCCAGCGCCAGGGCGGGGGAGTCCGGCAGGAGGACGACCCCGGGCGCGAGGCGGAGGAGGTGCCCGTCGCGGTGCAGTACGGCGATGCCGCCGGCGTCGAGCCCCAGCGCCTGCAGCTCCTCGGCGGTCGGGGCGGCGAACGGGGCGTCGGCCAGCTGCGCACGCAGCGCGTCGAGGGCGGCCGCGAGACCCGCCGGAAGGCCGGCGTCGCCGGAGCGGATCCGTCCTCCCTCGGAGCGGAGCGGGGTCGTGACGAGCGCGTCCACGATCGCCGGGTCGGGCAGTCCGAGCTCGTGGGCGACGGCGGCCGGCGTGACGCCGCCGACCCCTGCGGCCTCGGCGAGGGCGGCCAACCGGGAGCGCAGCTCCTCGGCGCGCGCCGGGGCGAGCAGCCAGTCGCCGGCGGTGACGACGCCTGCGGGCAGGGGCGAGACGGGCATGCCGATGCGACGCAGCAGGGTGCGGCGTACCAGCCCCCGAGTCGCGAGCTCTGCCTCGATCGTGCCGTCGAGGGCGCCGAGAGCCTCGGCACGCGCCGCGGCCGCTCCGCGCCGGTGCAGCCCGGGCGGCTGCGGGTCGAGCACGGTCGCGCCCCAGATCGTCCGGCTGCCCGGGTCGCGCAGGATCGCCCGATCGCCGACGCGCAGCGGCAGCGCGGTGTCGAGCGTGAGCCGGTAGTAGTCCTTGCCGAGCGGGCGCGCGTGGACGCCGACCAGCGTCGAGCCCAGATGGAGGACGGGCCGTTCCGGCACCCGTCCGCCGGATCCCGGCACGGCGTCGCGCAGCACGACGTCGACGGCGGTCGCCGCCACGAAGGCCCCGGGGGTGAGCAGCGCCGTGCCGCGCTCGACGCCCGCGGGAGCGTGCCCGCCGAGGTCGAGGGCCACCCGTGCGACGCCGCTGACCCGCTGTCGGGGGCGGCCGAGCGCCTCGAGCCCGCGCACCCGCGCCTCGACCCCGTCGAGCAGTGCGAGCGAGTCCCCGACAGCGACGGTCCCCGCAGGCAGCGTGCCGGTGACGACGGTGCCGGCGCCACGGATGTGGAAGCGCCGGTCCACCCAGAGTCGTACGTCGGCCGCAGGGTCCGGCTCCGGCACGGCGGCCAGGACGCCGGCCATTGTGCGGCGCAGCTCGTCCAGGCCGACCCCGGTCCGTCCGCTGACGACGACCGCCGGCGCGCCGGCGAGTCCGGTGCGGTCGACCGCGGCCCGAGCGCGGGTCAGTGCGGGCTCCGGATCGGCCAGGTCCGAGCGCGTCACGACGACGACCCCGTGCCGCACCCCCAGCGCGTCGAGCGCGGCCAGGTGTTCGGCCGCCTGCGGCATCCACGGGTCGTCGGCCGCGACCACCAGCATCGCGACGGGCACGGGTCCGACGCCGGCCAGCGTGGTGGCGAGGAACCGCTGGTGACCGGGGACGTCGACGAACGCCACCTCGCCGACCCCGGCGAGCTCGGTCCAGGCGTAGCCCAGCTCGATCGACAGGCCGCGCCGCCGCTCCTCCTCGAGCCGGTCCGGGTCGGTGCCGGTCAACGCCCGGACGAGCGTGGACTTGCCGTGGTCGACGTGGCCGGCGGTGGCGACGACGTGCATCAGGCGGTGTGCCCGGGACGCGCCACACCCGCCACCCGGCGTACGGCGTCGGCGAGCTCGTCGTCGAGGTCGGCCGGGACGGCGAGCAGGTCGAGGAGGAGCCTTCCGTCGCTGACGTGGCCGACCACCGGCAGGGCTCCGAGCCGGAGCGGCTCGGCGAGGGAGGCCGGCAGTGCGACCGCTGCGCTCGGCAGCGGCACGCCCGGGGCACCGCCGCCACCGACGCGGCCGTCGGAGTGGACGGCTGTCGCCAGGTCCGGCCCGATCGCCAGGGCGAGGCGGCGGGCGCGATCCAGCAGCTCCTCGGGCCGTGTCGCCAGCGCGGCGGCGACGGGCGGCGCCGGGCCGACGAGCGTGGCCTCCAGTGCGGCGAGCGTCAGCTTGTCGACGCGGAGGGCGCGGGCGATCGGATGCCGGCGGAGGCGCTCGACGAGCGACGCGTCGCCGAGGAGGAGGCCGGCCTGGGGGCCGCCCAGCAGCTTGTCGCCCGAGGCCGTGACCAGGTCGGCTCCGGCACGCAGCACCGTCGTCGCGTCCGGCTCGTCGGGCAGCCTGCGGTGAGGGGCGAGCAGGCCCGAGCCGATGTCGACGACGAGCGGGACGCCACGCTCGCGGCACAGCTCGGCCAGCGGGCGGACGGCCACGCTCGAGGTGAACCCCTCGACCCGGAAGTTGGACGGATGCACCTTCAGGACGAAGGCGGTCCGGTCGTCGATCGCGTCCGCGTAGTCGGCCGGGTGGACCCGGTTGGTCGTCCCGACCTCGCGCAGCTCGGCGCCCACCGACTGCAGCAGCTCGGGGATCCGGAAGCCGTCGCCGATCTCCACCAGCTCGCCCCGGGCGATCACGATCCGGCGCCCGCCGGACGCGAGCGCGCAGGCCGCGAGCACGAGGGCGGCCGCGCCGTTGTTGACGACGTGGACGCCGCCCGCGTCGGGCACCCGGGCGGCCAGCGCGGCCAGTGCGGCGGCACCCCGGCGTCCCCGCCGGCCGGTCGGGAGGTCCAGCTCGACGTCGGTCGCGCCGGCCGCGACGGCGACCGCGTCGACGGCGGCCTGTGACAGGGGAGCGCGACCCAGGTTGGTGTGCACGACCACGCCGGTCGCGTTGACGACGCGGCGCATCGACGCGGCCGTCGTGGGCAGCATGGCGAGCACGTGGGCGACGACATCCTCGGGAGCGACCTCGCCCGCGCGGCACGCCTCGAGGCAGGCGACCACGGCCTCCTTCACGCGGCCGCGGCCGAGCCGGGCCGCGGCGGCCGCGACTGACGGGTCGGCGAGCACAGCATCGGTGCGCGGCGTACGCCGGCGACGGTCGTCGTCCACAGGGCTCCCTCCGGCGCGCGATCGGTCTGGCGGAGGCGGACAGGAATCGAACCTGCCTGACCGGGATGCCCGGTCACAACGGTTTTGAGGACCGCGCCCGTCACCAGACGAGGTACGCCTCCGCGGTGCAATCTAGCGGGGCGTGTCGGGTGCTGTTTCCCGGGTGCCGAAGGTGGTTACATGGCACGCGTGAAGCAGTTCATCGGCCAGTGGCCGCTGGTGCGTCAGGCCACCGGTCGCGATCGGCTCGGACGCGGCGCCGCCGCGATGTCGCGGCGCAGCGAGACGCTCGAGCCGCGGACGGTCGAGGCCGACACGGTCGTCGACTCGGTCTGCCCGTTCTGCGCCGTGGGCTGCGCCCAGAAGGTCTTCGTCAAGGACGGCAAGGTCACCCAGATCGAGGGCAACCCTGCCAGCCCGATCTCGCGCGGCCGGCTCTGTCCCAAGGGCAGCGCCAGCAAGCAGCTGGTCACCAGCCCGACGCGTGTCACGAAGGTCCGCTACCGCCGGCCGTTCGGCACCGAGTGGGAGGACCTCGACCTCGAGACGGCGGTCGACATGATCGCCGACCGGGTCGTCGCGACCCGCAAGCAGTCCTGGGAGTGGGCGGCGGACGGCAAGCGCACCCGCCGCACCATGGGCATCGCCAGCCTCGGAGGAGCGACCCTCGACAACGAGGAGAACTACCTCATGAAGAAGCTCTACACCGCGATGGGCGCGATCCAGATCGAGAACCAGGCCCGTATTTGACACTCCTCCACGGTTCCCGGTCTGGGGACCTCGTTCGGCCGTGGTGGGGCCACCACCTACCTGCAGGACCTGGGCAACGCTGACGTCATCCTCATCGAGGGCTCGAACATGGCCGAGGCCCACCCGGTGGGCTTCCAGTGGGTCGTCGAGGCGAAGAAGCGGGGAGCGACGATCATCCACGTCGACCCGCGCTTCACCCGCACGTCGGCGCTGGCGGACGTGCACGTGCCGATCCGCGCCGGCTCGGACATCGCGTTCCTCGGAGGCCTGGTCAACCACGTCCTGAGCAACGAGGCGGACTTCCGGGAGTACGTCGTCGCCTACACCAACGCGGCGAACATCATCGACGGGGAGTTCGGTGACACCGAGGACCTCGACGGGTTGTTCTCGGGCTACGACGCTGAGTCCGGCCACTACGACCCGTCGACCTGGCGCTACGAGCCGCCGGAGGACCCGACCGCCGACGAGCAGCACCTGGAGGGCGAGCTCGAGCGCGAGGAGCACGACGGCGGCGGTGAGGGACATGCCCAGGCGCACCTCGCCGCGCAGTCGGAGGCGCGCGGCTCCGGGGGAGCCGCGGTGCCCTGGAAGGGACGCCGCGACGAGACCCTTCAGCACCCGCGCTGCGTCTACCAGATCCTCAAGCGTCACTTCGCGCGCTACACGCCCGAGATGGTGCAGGACGTCTGCGGCATCTCGCCGGAGCAGCTGCGCCGGGTCGCCGAGGCGCTCGTCGCCAACAGCGGGCGGGAGCGCACCGGCGCGTTCTGCTACGCGGTGGGGTGGACGCAGCACAGCACCGGTGCGCAGATGATCCGCACCGCGTCGATCCTGCAGCTGCTGCTCGGCAACATCGGTCGCCCGGGTGGCGGGATCATGGCGCTGCGCGGGCACGCCAGCATCCAGGGCTCCACCGACATCCCGACGCTCTTCAACATCCTCCCGGGCTACCTGCCCATGCCGCACGCCGACCTGCACCAGTCGCTCGAGGAGTGGGTGCACGACGACGAGGGCAAAGCCGGGTTCTGGGGCAACGTCAGGTCGTACGCCGTGAGCCTGCTCAAGTCCTACTGGGGCGATGCTGCGACGGCCGAGAACGACTTCTGCTTCGACTACCTGCCGCGCGTGACGGGCGATCACTCGACGTACTCGACGGTGAAGGCGCAGATCGAGGGGGACTGCAAGGGCTACTTCATCGTGGGCGAGAACCCCGCGGTCGGATCGGCGAACGGCAAGATG
Source organism: Nocardioides panacihumi (assembly GCF_039530925.1). Lineage (NCBI taxonomy): Bacteria > Bacillati > Actinomycetota > Actinomycetes > Propionibacteriales > Nocardioidaceae > Nocardioides > Nocardioides panacihumi. The sequence goes on from NZ_BAAAPB010000008.1 coordinate 120,473, forward strand.
CAGCGCCTCGGCCTGGCGAACCTCGACTGGCTGGTCGTGCGCGACCTGCAGATGATCGAGTCGGCCACGTTCTGGAAGAACGCGCCGGAGATCGACACCGGCGAGCTGGTCACCGAGGAGATCGGCACCGAGGTGTTCTTCCTGCCGGCCGCCTCGCACGTCGAGAAGGCCGGGTCGTTCACCCAGACGCAGAGGATGCTGCAGTGGCGTGACAAGGCCGTCGAGCCGCCGGGTGACTGCCGCAGCGAGCTCCAGTTCTACTTCCAGCTCGGGAAGCGCATCCGGGAGCGGCTGGCCGGCTCCACGGACGAGATGGATCGGCCGCTGCTCGACCTGACGTGGGACTACCCGGCGGATGACAAGGGTGATCCCGAGCCCGAGTCGGTGCTGCGGGAGATCAACGGCACCGGGCCCGACGGCGCCGCACTGTCGGCGTACACGGACCTCAAGGCGGACGGCTCCACGGCGTGCGGCTGCTGGATCTACTGCGGGGTCTACGCCGAGGAGACGAACATGGCGCGGCGGCGCAAGCCGCACTGGGAGCAGGGCCCGGTGGCGCCCGAGTGGGGCTGGGTGTGGCCCGCCAACCGGCGCATCCTCTACAACCGCGCATCGGCGGCGCCGGACGGCAGCCCGTGGAGCGAGCGGAAGCGCTACGTCTGGTGGGACGCCGAGGCCGGCAAGTGGACGGGCGCCGACGTTCCCGACTTCGTGCCGGACCGCGCGCCCGACTACGTCCCGGAGGAAGGCGCGAAGGGCCCGGCGGCCATCGGCGGGCAGGACCCGTTCATCATGCAGACCGACGGGAAGGGCTGGCTGTTCGCGCCGGTCGGGCTCGCCGACGGGCCGATGCCGACCCACTACGAGCCGCCCGAGTCGCCGATGCACAACCCGCTGTACGGACAGCAGAACAACCCGACCCGGCGCTCGCTGGTGACCGCGTCCAACGCGATCAACCCCAGCTACACCGAGGTCTTCCCGTACGTCTTCACGACCTACCGTCTGACCGAGCACCACACCGCCGGTGGGATGAGCCGGACCCTGCCCTACCTGACCGAGCTCCAGCCCGAGCCGTTCTGCGAGGTGTCCCCGAGGCTCGCTGCGGAGCGCGGGCTCGAGCACCTGGGCTGGGCGACCATCGTGACGGCGCGTACGGCGATCGAGGCACGCGTTCTCGTGACCGACCGACTGCGCTCGCTCCGGCTCGGGGACCGGAGGATCGAGCAGATCGGGCTGCCCTACCACTGGGGGCCGAACGGGCTCTCGACCGGCGACTCGCCCAACGACCTGGTCAACGTGACGATGGACCCCAACGTCTACATCCAGGACAAGGTGGGCACCTGCGACATCCGACCGGGTCGGCGCCCCCGTGGCATCGCCCTGACGGCGTACGTGGAGGACTATCGCCGCCGTGCGGGCGTCGAGGAGACGACGACGGAGGGGACCCAAGGATGACGACGCCTCTGGACTCCAGCCTGTGGGGGCGGCTGGACGACCCGGCCGCCGACGCCGGCCACACCGAGCACCCCAAGCGGAAGGGCTTCTTCACCGACACCTCCGTCTGCATCGGGTGCAAGGCCTGTGAGGTGGCGTGCAAGGAGTGGAACCAGGTGCCCGACGACGGGTTCCTGCTCACCGGCATGTCCTACGACAACAGCCAGGAGCTCGGCGCGAGCACGTGGCGTCACGTGGCGTTCGTCGAGAAGCCCATCGACGTCGCGCCTCCCGTCGACCTGGGGATGCCGTCGCTCGGAGCGCCGCCCGGCGACGACCAGGGCGCCGCCTCCGGCGACTCCGGCATCCGGTGGCTGATGTCCTCGGACGTGTGCAAGCACTGCACCCACGCCGCGTGCCTCGACGTCTGCCCGACCGGCGCGCTGTTCCGCACCGAGTTCGGCACCGTGGTGGTGCAGCCGGACGTCTGCAACGGCTGCGGCTACTGCGTCCCGGCGTGCCCGTACGGCGTCATCGACGTGCGTCCGGACGACGGCCGCGCGTTCAAGTGCACGCTGTGCTACGACCGCCTGAAGGACGACCAGACGCCTGCGTGTGCCCAGGCCTGCCCGACGGAGTCGATCCAGTTCGGTGACCTCGACGAGCTGCGCGAGCGTGCCGACCAGCGACTCGCGGAGCTGCACGAGAAGGGCGTCGACGTCGCGCGGCTCTACGGCCGCGACCCCGATGACGGCGTCGGTGGGGACGGCGCCTTCTTCCTGCTGCTCGACGAGCCGGAGGTCTACGGTCTGCCGCCGGACCCGGTCGTGACGACGCGCGACATCGGGTCCGTCTGGCGTCACGTCGGCGCGGCCGCCGGTGCGCTCGTCGCGCTCGGCGTCGCATCGTTCGTGGGGAGGCGGCGATGAGAGAGCGCTCGATGGTGCCCGAGCCGGAGTTCGAGTCCTACTACGGGCGGCCGATCCTGAAGCAGCCCACCTGGAAGACCCCCGACGTCCCGCTCTACCTGTTCCTCGGCGGGCTAGCCGGCGGCTCGGCGCTGCTCGCCGAGGGCGCCGCGCTCACCGGGCGACCGGAGCTCGAGCGGGTGGCCCGCCTCGCAGCCGCCGGGGGCGCAGCGGCCGGCACCGTGGCACTGGTCCACGACCTCGGCCGCCCGGAGCGGTTCCTCAACATGCTGCGGGTCTTCAAGCCGACCTCGCCACTGTCGGTCGGCTCGTTCATCCTGGCGCCGTTCAGCGGGCTCGCCACGGCGGCAGCGGCGTCCCACCTGACCGGGCGGCTGCCACGGCTCGGCCGACTCGCCGGCCTCGGAGCGGCAGCATTCGGTCCGCCGTTGGCCACCTACACCGCTGCCCTGATCGCCAACACCGCGGTGCCGGCCTGGCACGAGGCACACCGCGAGCTGCCTTTCGTCTTCGCCGGATCGGGGGCGCAGGCCGCCGGCGGGCTCGCGATGATGCTCGTGAGCACGTCCGAGGCCGGACCGGCGCGGCGGATGGCGCTGGCCGGCGCCGCGATCGAGATCCTCGCCGCCGAGCGCGTCCTGGGGAAGGGGCTCGTCGCCGAGCCCTACCATGTGGGGCGTCCGGGCCGCATGATGAAGCTCGCCCGGCGCGCGACCACCGTGGCCGCAGCCCTGACAGTCGTCGGAGGCCGGTCGCGGGTCGCCTCCGCGCTCGCTGGGGCGACGTACCTGTCGGCGTCGCTGGCCACCCGCTTCGGGATCTTCGGGGCCGGGCTCGCCTCGGCAAAGGATCCGAAGTACGTCGTCATCCCGCAGAAGGAGCGGCTCGCCCGCCGCGCCGCGGCCGCGTCCGCGACCCACTGACCTGCCGAGTCGGCGCGTCTTCGCACTCTGAGAAGGCCGAGTCGGCGCGTCTTCGCACTCTGAGAAGGCCGAGTCGGCGCGTCTTCGCACTCTGAGAAGGCCGAG
>NZ_BAAAPB010000008.1:123927-216628 GCF_039530925.1 Nocardioides panacihumi
GGGCCTGTGGGGGTGCGAGGTTGCGCCGACTCGGGCCTGTGGGGGTGCGAGGTTGCGCCGACTCGGGCCTGTGGGGGTGCGAGGTTGCGCCGACTCGGGCTTGTGGGGGTGCGAGGTTGCGCCGACTCGGGCCTGTGGGGGTGCGGTGGCATGCTGGCGGCGTGACCGCCGCCGCGACGAAGATCCGTCTCACGCAGTTCGCCGCCGGGGGCGGGTGCGCCTGCAAGGTGCCGCCGGGTGAGCTCGAGCGGGTGCTGGCCGGGCTCACGCCCGCGCCGTCCGGCGACCTGCTCGTCGGGGCGGACAACGGGGACGACGCAGCCGTCGTCCGGGTCTCCGACGGCCGCGCGATCGTGCTGACCACCGACTTCTTCACGCCGGTGGTCGACGACCCCTACGACTGGGGCCGGATCGCTGCCGCCAACGCACTCAGCGACGTGTACGCCATGGGCGGTGAGCCGCTCGTCGCCGTCAACCTGCTGGCCTGGCCACGGGACCGCATCCCGTTCGAGCTCGCCGCGGAGGTGCTGCGCGGCGGGGCGGACGTCGCCGCCGAGGCCGGGTGCCACCTGGCCGGCGGTCACAGCATCGACGACCCGGAGCCGAAGTACGGCCTCGCCGTCACCGGCACCGCCGACCCCGGCCGGCTGCTGCGCAACGACGCCGGCGTCGCCGGCGTCCCCCTGACGCTGACCAAGCCACTCGGGCTGGGCGTGCTCAACAACCGGCACAAGGCGACCGGGGAGGTCTTCCCCGACGCGGTCGCGACGATGACCACGCTGAACCGGGACGCGTCCCGCGCGGCCCTCGCCGCCGGCGCGGTGTGCGCGACCGACGTGACCGGCTTCGGGCTGCTCGGTCACCTCTACAAGCTCGCCCGCGCCAGCGGGGTGTCGGCGGTCGTGGAGGCCGCGGCAGTGCCCTACCTGGACGCCGCCCGGGCGTCGTACGCCGACGGCTTCGTGCCCGGCGGCAGCCGGCGCAACCTGGACTGGGTCCGTCCGCACGTCTCGTCGTCGGTGTCGGACGACGAGCTGATGCTGCTCGCCGATGCGCAGACCTCCGGCGGGCTGCTGGTCGCGGGCGAGGTGCCCGGCCACCCCGTGATCGGACACCTCGTCCCACGTGGCGATGCGACCCTCGTGGTCCGCTGAGTCGGTGACGCGGTCGCCCCACCTCATGATCGCGGCCCCGGCGGGGCACTGGAGGTCTTCACCAACGGACGACCACAGGAGGTTGCGATGAAGGGCAAGCTCGCCGTGCTCGCAGGCGTCGGTGTGGGCTACGTGCTGGGCACGCGGGCCGGACGCCAGCGCTACGAGCAGATGCGCAACGGGGCCCAGCGCCTCTGGCACGACCCCCGCGTGGCGGAGAAGCGGCACCAGGCCGCCCACGTCGCCAAGGACCAGGCGGCTGCTGCCGCCCACGTCGCGAAGGACCAGGCCGCCGCCGCCAAGGACGCGGTGACCGAGAAGGTGACGGAGAAGGTGCACAAGGCGCCCGACACGCCCACAGACAGCGTGCCGGCGAACGACCTGCCGGACGCTCCCAGCTACCCCGTCTGAGTGGTGGCCAGGAGCGGTCGCTACCCGCTCGCCGTTGGGATCGCGCTCCTCGGGCTCGGTCCCAACGTCGTGCTGTCCACCGCACAGCTGCCCGTCCGTGAGGCGATGGCCGGCGACCTCGGCACGAGCGTCGCCACGCTCGGCCTGGCAACGGGCCTCGGCAGCGCCGGGTTCGCCATCGGCGCCGTCTTCGCCGCACAGCTCGCGCTGCGCCTGGTGCAGCGGCGCATCTTCCTCGTCGCGGAGGCCGCCTTCGCGCTCGGGTGCCTGCTCGTCGCCGTGGCGCCGAGCATCGCGGTCCTGCTCCCGGCGCTCGTTGTCCTGGGGCTGGCCGCGGGCGCGATGCTCATCAGCTCGCTGCCGCCGCTGGTCACCCGCTTCGGTGCGGGCCGGGTCGCCCTGAGCGCCGGCATCGTCGACCTCGGGATCTTCGGCGCCAGCACGCTCGGACCCCTGATCGGGGGCCTGGCCGCGGCCGGCGGGGACTGGCGATGGCTGTTCGCCGGTGCAGCCGGACTCGCCGTGGTGGGCTGGCTGGTGGCGCTGCGCGGCTACGAGCGCTGGGACCCGGCCGAGCCGGAGGCGCGGATCGACACTCCGGCGCTCGTGCTCGTGGTGCTGGCCACCGCCGCGGGGTTCGTGGCCGCGTCACTGGCGAGCGGGCATCCGCTCACCTCGGCCCCGGTCCTCGGACCCGCGCTCCTCGCGGCCGGTGCGTTCGTCACACTGGTCCTCGCCGAGGTACGCCGGCCCGACCCGCTCATCCCGCTGTCGTCTCTGACCACCCAGCTCCCGGTGACCGGGATCCTGGTGGCGATGGTCGGCGGTGCCGTCGTCGTGACGACCACCGACCTGGTGCAGACCCTGCTGGGGCAGGTGGAGGGCCGCTCGCCGGGCGAGGTGGCCATGGTGTTCTGGCCGATGCCGATCGGTGCGCTGGTCGGTGCGGTCGTCTTCTGGCGACTCTTCCGCACCCGTTTCGTCCCCGTGCTGATCGACGTCGGGCTCGCCACCCTGGCGGCCGGCTGCCTGCTCGTCCTCGCCGGGGCCGAGTCGTGGGCGACTCTCCTGCTCGGCTTCGGCGCCGCGTCGACGGTGTCGCCGGGACTGTTCCTCACCGGCCTCGGGATGGAGTCCCAGAAGCTCGGCCGCGGGTTCGCGCTGGTCCAGCTGCTGCGGTCCATGGCGACGTACGCCGTCGCGCCCGTCATCCTCGCGCTCGTGATGCGCTCACCGGACCAGGGCGACGCGGCCCGGGCCGGCGTGCTCGCGATGGCGATCGCCTCCATGGGTGCTCTCCTGGCCGCCCTCGTGGTGCCGGCGCTGTCGGGCGCCCGGCTGCGGGCTCCTGACCTCGAGGCCTGGCTCGACGGCGGCAAGGGGCTGCCGTCGCCTGCGACGGTCACCCACCTGCGGCCGTCGGTGGACGACGACGAGGCGGAGCCGCTCGTGCCCGAGCGGCTCCGCCGCGGACGTACTCGGTGAGGCCTGCGACCGGGACGGCGCACAGGGAACGTCGCTCATGAACACTAGGGTCGAGCCGTGACCAGTTCCACCAAGCCGTCCGACGTCGTACGGCTCGCCGCCGTGGTGGGTGCACTCGGTGTCGTCTTCGGCGACATCGGCACCAGCCCGATCTACACGCTGCAGACCGTCTTCAACCCCGACGACCCGCACCCGGTGCCGGTGAGCACCGACAACCTCTACGGCGTGCTCTCGCTGATCTTCTGGTCGGTGACGCTCGTCATCACGGTGACCTACGTGGGGCTGGTCATGAGGGTCGACAACCACGGTGAGGGCGGCATCATGGCGCTGATCACCCTGCTCCGGAAGTGGTCGATGAAGTCGAGGACCCGTCTGCTGACGGTCCTCGCAGCGCTGGGCATCTTCGGCGCCTCGCTCTTCCTCGGCGACAGCATGATCACGCCGGCGATCTCGGTGCTCTCCGCGGTCGAGGGCCTCAAGACGGTCGACGCGTCGCTCGCCGACCTGGTCGTCCCGATCACCGCGGTCATCATCCTGATGCTGTTCCTGGTGCAGCGCTTCGGGACGGCAGTCGTCGGGCGGGCGTTCGGGCCGGTGATGATCGTCTGGTTCGTCACCATCGGTGGTCTCGGCATCTCGGGGATCGTCCACGAGCCCGGCGTCCTGCGCGCTCTGCTGCCGACGTACGCCGTGGGCTTCCTCTTCGGCCACTTCCACCTGGCCTTCTTCGCGCTGGCCGCTGTGGTGCTGTCGGTGACGGGCGCCGAGGCGCTGTACGCCGACATGGGCCACTTCGGACGCAAGCCGATCTCGGTGGGTTGGCTCTTCCTCGTCTATCCCGCCTGCACGCTCAGCTACTTCGGGCAGGGGGCGCTGATCCTGCACGACACCGGCAACATCTCGGCCCCGTTCTTCCTGCTCGCACCCGACTGGGCCCGGATCCTGCTCGTGCTGCTGGCCACGGCGGCCACCGTGATCGCCGCGCAGGCGGTCATCACCGGTGCGTTCTCGGTGGCCTCGCAGGCCGGACAGCTCGGCTATCTGCCGCGGCTGCGGATCCTGCACACGTCGCACGAGACGCACGGCCAGGTCTACGTGCCGTTCATGAACTGGCTGCTGCTGGTCGCGGTCCTCACCCTGGTCTTCGCTTTCGAGTCCTCGGCGGCACTGGCCTACGCCTACGGCATGGCGGTGACCGGGACGATCACGATCGTCACGATCCTGTTCGGCTACATCGCCTACAAGACCTGGCGGATGCCGAAGGTGCTGCTCTTCGCCATCGTCGGTGTGCTGCTGGCGCTCGACCTGCTCTTCCTCGGCGCCAACATGACCAAGCTCGTGCACGGTGCCTGGCTGCCGATCGTGATCGCGCTCAGCGCCTTCACGGTCATGACGACCTGGCAGCGCGGACGAGAGCTGGTCACCGCTCGACGGCAGGCGAAGGAGGGCCAGCTCACTGACTTCGTGGCCGACCTGGCCGAGAAGCCTGAGCGCGTCGGCGTGGTCGACGGCACGGCGATCTTCCTCAACCGCGGCAACGAGACCCCGCTCGCGTTCCGTGCGAACGTGGAGCACAACCACGTCCGACACCGGCAGGTGGTGGTGGTGGAGGTCGTCACCGCCATCGTGCCGCGGATCGCGCCAGCCGACCGTCTGTCGGTCAACGACCTCGGTCTCGCGCGCGACGGCATCAGCCGGGTGACGCTGAAGTTCGGCTACACCGAGACGCCGGATGTCCCGGCCGCACTGGCGATGCTGACGCCCGAGCAGACCGAGGGAGAGATCGACCTCGACGCCGCGACGTACTTCCTCTCCAAGATCGAGCTCGTCGCCGGCAGGACGCCCGACATGCCGAAGTGGCGCAAGCGCCTCTTCATCGCGACCTCGCACATCACCGCCGACGCCGCGGACCACTTCTCCCTGCCGCGGGACCGGACGGTGATCATGGGCTCGCACGTCGAGGTCTGAGCGGCTCGCCGGATCCCCGCGACTGTCGGGGAGCGCCCGGACATCATACGCGATGGTCACCAGGGCAACCAGGGCGTATGACGTCCGGGGCGGCTCAGCCTTGCGACGAGATGGTCGTCGGCTTGGTCGAGGCGACACCCTTCGTCGGGGCGAAGGTGAAGGTCACGTCACTCGCGCCGGCCGGCATCGGGTCCGGCAGGGTCAGCGTCGCGGTCTGCTCCTCCTTGACCGCGTAGCCCATCGACCCGAGCGACACGCCGCCGGACGTGGCGGAGACCGTGCCTGCGCAACCGCCGTCGCCGGTGCCGCAGCTGATCTGGATCGGCGCCCGGTGGTCGACCGTCGGTTGGACGGTGGTGCTGAGGACGCTGAGCAGCGACGGGAAGCTGTTGCCGGTGGGCGTGTTGTCGCCCTGCGGGTCGAAGCAGCCGTCGAACTCGGAGACCGGGTTGGTGACCGTCCTGCCCGTGGCGTCGGTCATGGTCATGAAGCCGACGAGCTTGCTCGGCGCACCCGCTGTGTAGCAGCCGTTGCTGTGGACGTTCAGCTCGAACTTCCCGTAGCCCTCCTGCGGCATCGGGACCTGGGGGTCCGTCCAGCTCATCAGGCAGTTCCAGTCGCCACCGGGGCCGACGTCGGGCAGGGCGGCACCTCCCTTGTCGCACATCGCCGTCGCGTGCAGCGAAGCGGCGGTGACGTCGGTGCGGCCCTGGATCCGGGCGCGCTGGACGTAGAGGTTGGAGAAGGTCGTCGGGAGCGAGCGCTCGAGCCGTGCCTTCGTGATCGAGCTGGAGCCGCCGTTGACGGCGAAGGCACCCGCGGCGATGGCCACCACCGCGACGAGGGTGGCGAGGATGGGGATGACGGTTCGACGCATGGTCAGCCTCCCGTGATGTCGCGTCGGCGGAGGGTCAGGTAGGCGAGCGCGAGGGTGACCAGGCACCAGCCCGCGCTCGTCACGGCGCCCTCGAGGAGCGGTCGCGTGTAGCGGGGGTCGGTCAGCAGACCGTGCCAGGCCTCGAAGCCCGTGCTCAGCAGGAACGGTCGGATCGGCTCGACGCCGCCGAGCGCACCCACCAGCTGCATCACCATGCCGATGACGACGGGTGCGGCGATGCCGGCCGCCGGGTTGCGGGACCAGACCGAGAGCAGGATGGCGAGGCAGGTGAACGCCAGCATGCCGGGCAGCATCGAGGCCCAGGAGGCGCTCACGAGCGCGAGCGCGTCACCCGGCGCGACCTGCTGGCCGGAGAGCCCCGTCAGTGGGGCGTTACCGGCGATCAGCACGCTGCTCGTGATCGTCGACGCAGCAAGGACCGCCAGGGTGACGATCGCGAAGAGCACCGAGGCGAGGGTCTTGGCCCAGAAGATCCGGCCGCGGCTCGTCGAGCGCGTCAGGACGGTCTTCCAGGTGCCGTGCTGGTCCTCGCTCGCGAAGATGTCGCCGGCCACGATCGCAGTGAGCAGGGGGAGGACCCACTGCGCGGCGAAGCCGAGGATGAGCAGTGCGAGCGCGAAGCCGTTCTCGGTCGCGAAGCGGCCGAACAGCGTGTCCTTCGGCGGGCGTGACTGGCCGTGGATGATGAACACGACGGGGATCGGGCCGAGCAGCGCGCCGAGAAGCACGGCTTTCGCGCGCCACTGGTGGGCCAGCTTGCGTACCTCCCAGCGCACGACCGCCGCGGTCCCGACGTGGCGTGCCCGAGCGGTCGTCTGGACACGGGTGTCGATGATGGTGGTCATCCGGCGGCCTCCTGGCGGGGCTCGTCGTCGTCGGTCAGCATGAAGAACAGGGCCTCCAGGGGAGTCTGCGTCGGGGTGAGGGCACGCAGGTCGATGCCGGCCGCGACCAGCGAGGCGACGTACGTCGAGACGGCGTGCTGCGGCCCGGTGACGGTCAGGCCGCCCTCCTCGTCGTCGACCGCGACCCGGACTGCGTGGCCCTCGGCGAGGCGGACGGCGGCGGTGTCGTTGCTCGTGCGCAGCGCGTGGCCGGGGTCGGGCGCCATCGCGCGCAGCTCGGCGATCGTGCCGTGGAAGGCGACCGAGCCGCGCCTCATGATCGTGACGTTGTCGCAGATCTCCTCGACCTCGTCCATGTGGTGCGAGCTGAGCAGCACCGTGAGGCCGCTCGCGGCCAGCCGCTTGACGAGCGCCCGCATGTCGCGGATGCCGGCCGGGTCGAGGCCGTTCGCAGGCTCGTCGAGGACGAGCAGGCGCGGCTCGCGCAGCAGGCTGGCGGCGACACCGAGACGCTGCCGCATGCCGTACGAGTAGCCGCCCACCTTCCGGTCCGCACGGTCGGCCAGGTCGACGAGCTCGAGGACGTCGTCGATGCGCCCGGGAGCGGTGCCGCCGTCGAGCACGGCGAGGCCCTCGAGGTTCTGGCGGCCGGTCAGGTAGGGGTAGAAGCGGGGGCTCTCGATGAAGCCGGCGACGCCTGCGAGCGTGCCGACGCCGGCCTCTCGCCAGGTGTTCCCGAAGATCCGGATCGTGCCGGAGTCGGGGCGGATCAGGCCGAACAGCATGCGCAGGAAGGTGGTCTTGCCCGCGCCGTTCGGTCCGAGCACGCCGTACACCTCGCCAGGGGCCACCTGGATGGTGATGTCGTCCACGGCGCGGAGCGACCCGTAGGTCTTGGTCACTCCCTGCGCGTCGACGGCGAGTTCTCGTGTCATGGGCGCGACCGTACGGACGGCCCGATGAAGTGAAGGTGAAGTCCGGCCCCTCCGCTACTCAGCGAGCGGCAGCACCACCGAGACCGTCATCTCCGGTCCGTGATCGCACTCGACCGGCAGCGACGGGCCGTGGTTGACGTGCTGGCCGGCGTGGCACAGCCGGAGCTGGCCGCCGGCTGCCGTGGCGAGGCCCTCGACCAGACTGAGCCCGAGCCCGGAGCCGGGGCGGCTGCGGGCCTCGGGCGAGCGGGTGAACCGGCCGGGCGCCGACGCGAGCAACTCCGACGACATGCCAGGGCCCGCGTCGGAGACCGCGATCACGGCGTACGACCCCGTGGTGCGGACCCTCACCGACACCGGCGGTGCGCCGTGGGTGAAGGCATTGTCGACCAGGTTCGTGACGATCCGCTCCACCGCCCGCTCGGGGAGGCCGACCACGGCGCGACCACCGGCCGTGACGGTCAGCGTCCGGTCCGGGTCGGCGGCGAGCGAGCGCTGGACCAGCGCCTCGGCGACGGCGACCGCGTCGCTCGAGCCGCCGACCGTCGGCGTGCCGAGGTCGAGCAGCTGCTCGGTGAGCTCGGTGAGCCGGGCGACGTCGACCGCGAGCTCGTCGAGGATGCGCTCGTGGTCCTCGACGCTGCGGGGGCGGCGGCGTGCGAGCTGGATGCGCGACCTCAGCAGCGTGAGGGGCGTGCGGAGCTCGTGGCTGGCGTCGTTGACGAAGCGCCGCTCTCGCGCCATCGACTCCTCGAGGGCACCGAGCATCTCGTTGAGGGTGTGGCCGAGGCGCGTCACCTCGTCGTCGCGCGCCTCGGGGACGTCGAGCCGCAGGTCGCCCGCGCCGCCCGCGATCTCGGCGGCGCTGCGACGGTAGCGCTCGACCGGTCGCAGGGCCGCCCGCGCGAGCCTGTCGCCGACGAGCGCGGCGATCGCGAGCGAGACGGTCCCGGCGATGACCAGCTGGGCGACGAGCTCGCGCAGCGCCTCGTCGCGGTGGTCGCGTCGCACGGCGACGAGCAGGAGCTTGCCGTCAGAGAGTCGGGTGACCCGCACGCGGTACGTGCCCAGGTCGTTGTCCCGGAAGACCGACCCCACGTCGAGAGTGCGCTCGCCGCTCCTGGGCAGCTGCCGCTCGCTCAGCAGCTCGCGGTCCGGTGCCGTGCCACCCGCGCCGATCACCTCGCCTTCCGGCGACAGGACCTGCCAGCCCGCGCCGGTCGCGTCGGCGGAGGGCGAGTTGACGTGACCGTCGGGCGAGACGAGCGGCGTGATGGTGGAGGTGGCGTTCGCCAGGTCGTTGTCGAGGCCGCCGTCGAGCGCGAGCTGCACCCGCCAGTAGACGAACGCCCCTGCGGCGCTGAGCAGCACCAGCATCGCGACGAGGAAGCCCGCGACCAGGCGCGTCCGGAGGGGAAGCCGGCTCAAGCGCTGCCGCATCCGGCCCCGTGTCGTCCGAGGTCTCATCCGGTCGCGCTCACCCTTCGGTCTCCAGCCGGTATCCCGCGCCTCGGACCGTCGTGATGGTGTGCGTGCCGAAAGGCTTGTCGATCTTGCCCCGGATCGTCGCGAGGTGGACGTCGATGACGTTGCTGCGCAGGTCGGTGTCGCCGTCCCAGACCTCGTCGAGGATCGTGAACCGCGACACCACCCGGCCCGCGTGAGAGGCGAGCAGGAACAGGATGTCGAACTCGCGTGTCGACAGGTCGATCTCGGTGCCGCCGCGGGTGACCCGCCTCGCACCGGCGTCGACGACGAGGTCGCCGACCTGGACGACGTCCGTCTCGTCGTACGACGACCGGCGGTGCAGCGCGCGGAGCCGGGCCAGCAGCTCGTCGATGTCGAACGGCTTCGGCAGGTAGTCGTCCGCGCCCGCGTCGAGGCCGCTGATCCGGTCGCTGACGTCGCTGCGTGCGGTGAGCATCAGCACCGGCGTGGTCAGCCCGATCTCGCGGATCCGGCGGCAGACCGTGACGCCCTCCATGCCGGGGAGCATCCAGTCGAGCAGCAGCACGTCGTGGGAACCGTCGAGCGCCTGCGCGTACGCCGAGCGCCCGTCGTGGACGACGTGGACCGTCCAGCCGGCCTCGTCCAGCGCCTGCTCGAGGAGCGCCGCGAGCCTGACGTCATCCTCGGCGACCAGGATCGACGCTTCCGCCTGCCTCTTGGTCACGGCCGGTCTCCTCTCGCGTCGGGTCGATCAGACCATACGGGTGGGTGGCGACGGTACGGCGTACGCCCTGGAGGGGTCGGGTACCGGTCCCGCCCACTCGGAGGAAGGAGACGGTCATGCCGGGCAAGCAGGAGCTCCCCTCGACCCTGGAGCGCTCGTCGAGGAAGGCCCAGCGGACGTGGATCAAGGCGCACGACGCCGCCGTCGAGGAGTACGGCGAGGGGGAGCGCGCCCATCGGACGGCGTTCAGCGCCCTCAAGCACAGCTTCGAGAAGGTCGGCGACCACTGGGAGGCGAAGGCCGAGATCGGTCCGTCGGACCGGCAGGCGGAGAAGTCCGGTGCGGCTGCCCGTCGCGGCGGCCCGACGGCGGAGGGCGTCGACGCGAACGCGTCGAAGGCTCACCTGATGGACGTCGCCCGCAGGCTCGAGATCCAGGGCCGCTCCACCATGGCCAAGGGCGAGCTCGTCGAGGCGATCATGAGGGCGAACCGGAGGGAGTCGGCTCGGGCCCGCGGCTGAGCGCCCGCGGGCCCGCCGCCATCGCGCAGGCGGCAGCGATCGACGCGCCGACGCCGAGGGCGAGGGTGATGCCCCACGTGTCGCGCCACTGCACCGCGAAGCCGCTCACCAGGGTGCCGGCCGCGGCTCCGATCGCGAACGCGCTCACCACCCAGGCGTTCGCCTCGTTGGCGTGGTGTCCGTGCACGGCGATCGGTGTCTGCGCGAAGACCTGCGTCAGCAGCGGCGGCAGCGCCAGCCCCGACACGAAGGCCGCGGCGAGCCATGCGCCCGGCGGGAGCCCCCATGCCGCGAGTGGCAGGTAGAGGACGGCCAGGGTCAGCGCGAGTGGACGGAGCGCCTGCGCCGGGGTGGCGTGCAGCGGGTGACGCGCGAGCTGCACCGCACCCGTCAGCGCGCCGGTCGCGTTGAGCGCGACGGCCCACGGGCCGAGGCCGGGCTGGTCGTGGGAGCCGGCGTACGCCGTGGCGAGGACCGCGAGCGACCCGACCGGGACCGCTGAGCCCACGATGACCACGAGGATGCGCCGGAAGGCCGGCGAGCCCAGGGGGCTGCCGTGTCGCTCGCCCGGGGGGCGAGGCATGCCGCGCGAGCGCAGCCTCGGGTGCGCGGCGAAGAGGAGTCCGCCGACCAGGCCGATCGCCGCCATCAGGACGACGTTGCCGTCGGCCCCGAGCAGCGCGATGCCGACGGCCGTGGCGAGCGGGCCGACGATGAACCCCACCTCCTGGACGGCCGCGTCGACGGCGTACGCCGACCGCAGCTGCGCCCCGTCGGAGAAGATCGCCGTCCACAGGCTGCGCAGCGTCGACTCGATCGGAGGCGTGGCGAGCCCGGCGACCGTGACGGCCGCGACCGCCGCGGCCGCGTGGTCGACGAGGAACGCCGTGGCCGTGAAGGCGGCGGTGGCCACCACCGAGCTGGCGATCAGCACGAGGCGCCGCTGCCCGCTGCGGTCGACGGTCCTCGCCAGGAGCGGCTGGCCGACCATCCCCGCCAGGATGTAGGCGGACGACAGCACCGATGCAGTCGCGTAGCTGCCGCCGTCGTCGACGACGAGCCGCACCAGCGCGAGCGCGCTCATCGACGTGGGCAGTCGTCCCACGAACGACGTCAGCAGCAGGTAGCGGACGCCGTCGCGGCGCAGCACGGTCAGCACGCCAGGAATCTCCCGGTCAGCGGATGCGGATCACGACGGTGCCGGCGGCCTTGTCGTGGATCGCCTGACGTTGCCTGTCCCAGAGCGGCCAGAGGCCGTCCAGCAGCTGGAACACCACCACGGCGAGGTAGAGGCCGACGAGGGGGCCGACGGATCCGCTCGCGAAGCCGACGACGATCAGCAGGCCCGGGATCAGGAACTGCACGGCCACCCGGATGGCGATCGCGCTCCACGGCAGCCGGCCCGGCGCCTCGCGGGTCCGCACCCGGAGGCCGACGGCGAGCTTGCCGAGCGTCGCGCCCTTCCAGCGCAGCATCACGCAGTGGTAGAGCGTGACGACGACCAGCGACGGCAGGTAGAGGGCCAGCGCATGGTCGTGGAGCACGTTGACGATGTGGTCGACCAGCCAGCCGATCTGCGGGTCGTCGGGATTCGCGTCGAGACGGCGCTGGTAGGCGTCGCCCATCGTCCGGAACTCGGCCCGCATGCTCGCCTGCGCGGGCAGGCTGAGCAGGTTCGAGACGACGGAGAGCGTGACCGAGTCGATCAGGTAGGCCAGCACTCGCCACCACCAGCCGGAGAGCCGCTGGCCGTCGGCCGTGGTCGGGCCGGCGTACGGCTCGCCGAAGGGCTGGGGCGCCTGGCCGAACGGCTGGCCGTACGGCTGCGGGGACGGCTGCAGCGGCGCGACGTGCTCGGTCCAGGTGGTGCCGTCCCAGTAGCGGAGCATGAGCGGCCGGCCGGGCATCGGCCCGGCCGGGTCGGGGTGCCATCCGGGCGGCGAGGACTGAGTCACGCGCGGAACCTAACAGCCGGAGGCGGCGGCTGTCCGCCGACTCGGTGGGAGCGGCGGGCGGATACGGTAGCGGCGCCCATCGCCAGACCTCCTCCCACCGCTAGGACGACCGATGCCCTGCGCCCCCTCCGTCAGCGCCCCCTCCGCCAGCGCTCGCGACCGCGCCGCCGAGCGGCTCGCCGCGCTCGCCACCCCTCCCGGCGCACTCGGCCGTCTCGGCGACCTCGGCGTCTGGCTCGCCGCCTGCCAGGGTCAGGTGCCGCCGGCGCAGGTCGACAACCTCCGCCTGGTCATCTTCGCGGGGGACCACGGGGTCGCCGCGCACGGCGTCTCGGCGTTCCCGCCCGAGATCACGGGCGCGATGGTGCGCACGTTCCTGCTCGGCAAGGCGGGCGTCAGCGCGCTGGCGAAGGCCCACGGGGTCGCCGTACGCGTGCTCGACCTGGGTGTGGACGAGGACTTCGCCGACCTCGACGAGCAGACCCGGACCGCTCTGACGGCGTACAAGGTCAGGCGGGGGAGCGGTGCGCTCCACCTCGAGGACGCGCTCACCGCCGAGCAGACCCGGGCCGCACTGGACGCGGGCGCCGCGGTCGCCCGTGAGGAGATCGCGGCCGGCGCGCAGCTGCTGGTCAGCGGCGACATGGGCATCGGCAACACGACCCCCGCCTCGGCCATGGTCGCGGCGGGACTCGGGCTGCCCGCGTCCGAGGTGGTCGGCCGCGGGACGGGGATCGGCGAGCAGGCGCTCGCCGTCAAGACGGGCGTCGTCGACGCCGCGCTCGCCCGCGCCGGAGCGCGTACGGCGGACCCCGTCGAGACCCTCACCGCGCTCGGCAGTGCGGACCTCGCGGCGACGACCGGCTACCTGCTGGCTGCAGCCCAGGACGGCGTACCGGTGCTCCTCGACGGGCTGGTGAGCGTGGCCTGCGCGCTCACGGCCGACCGGATCGAGCCCGGCGCCGCCGCCTGGTTCGCAGCGGGGCACCGCTCGACCGAGCCCGCCCAGTCGCTCGCCCTCGCGAAGATGGGGCTCGAGCCCCTGCTCGACCTCGGTCTGCGCCTCGGCGAGGGCTCGGGGGCCGTCGCCGCCGTGCCCGTCCTGCGCAGCGCTGCCGCCCTGCTGCGCGACGTCGCTCTGCTCTCCGAGCTCGGAGCCTGATGCTGGCCGACGGGTGGCGGCTGGCCGTCGGCACCCTGACGGCGCTCCCGGTCCGGCCGCCGGAGACCGTGGACGCCCGACGGGCGGGACTCGCCATGGCGCTCGCGCCGCTCGCGGTCGTCCCGCTCGGTCTCGGCGTCCTCCTCGTCGCCGTCGCCGGAGACGCGCTCGGCCTGGCGCCGCTCGTGGTCGCGTTGCTCGCCGTGGGGGCCGTCGTGCTCGGCAACCGAGGCTTCCACCTCGACGGGCTGTCGGACGTCGCCGACGGTCTCGCGGCCTCCTACGACCGCGAGCGCTCGCTTGCCGTGATGAAGACCGGCACCTCCGGGCCGGCGGGGACGGTCGCGGTGGTCCTGGTGCTCGGCCTGCAGGTGGCCGGGCTGGCCGGCGTACTGGTCGGCCCGCACGCCTGGCGGACGGGGGCGCTCGCGGGGCTCGCGGTGTGCGTGTCCCGGGCCGCACTGGTGGTCTGCTGCGCACGCGGGGTCCGACCGGCACGCCAGGACGGGCTCGGACGCACCTACACACAGACGGTCGCGCCCTCGGTCGTCGCCGCCGTCTGGGTCGTCGCCGCCGCGGGGCTCGCGCTGACGGCATCCTGGGCGGGCCTCGACTGGTGGCGCGGGGTGCTCGCGGCGGCCGTCGCGCTGGCGGTGGTGGTGTCCGTTCTCGCACGGGCTGTACGACGGTTCGGCGGCGTGACCGGCGACGTGTTCGGCGCGGCGGTCGAGTCCGCGCTGGCCGCGCTGCTGGTCGTGCTCTCCTGACACCCCGAGACGTCAATCCCTACGGGCCGAGACGTCAATCCCTACGGTCCGAGACGTCAATCCGTACGGTCCGAGACGTCAATCGATCGTGGTCTGCTGCGAGGGAACGATGTCTCGACGGGTCGGATTGACGCTTCGGACCGCCTGGATTGACGCTTCGGACCGTACGGATTGACGTCTCGGGCCGCCTGGATTGACGTCTCGGACCGTACGGATTGACGTCTCGGCGGGTGGGTCAGCCAAGGTGCGGCAGGACTATATGCGTATGCGCATATAGTTTTGTTGGCGGGGGGTACCGAGCGACATGCTCTTCCCGCCGCACACCCTCAGCGAGTACGCACTGCTCGCCGACGGGGAGCGTGGCGCGCTGGTGGGACCGCGCGGAGACATCGCCTTCATGTGCGCTCCACGCTGGCACGACGACGCGGTCTTCTCCGCGCTGCTGGGCGGGCGCGGCTGCTACGCCGTGACACCGCTCGACCCGCGGTACGTCTGGGGTGGCTACTACGAGCCGGACACGCTGATCTGGCGCAGCCGCTGGGTCACCACCGACTCGGTCGTCGAGTCGCGCGACGCGCTCGCGTTCCCCGGCGGCACAGGCAGGCTGGTCCTGCTGCGCCGGGTCGAGGCGCAGTGGGGCGAGGCCCGGGTGCGGGTCGCGCTGGAGTGCCGGGCCGGGTTCGGCGAGCAGCCGATGAACCTACGCCGGCACGGCGACGTGTGGGAGGGCCGGACCGGCTCCCTGCGGCTGCGGTGGTCCGGCGCCGCTGACGCCCGGCTCGAGGACGGCGAGCTGGTCCTCGACGTGACCGTGTCCGAGGGTCGCCACCACGACCTCGTGCTCGAGCTGAGCGAAGCGGCGCTGGCCGCCGACGTGCCGGATGCCGACCGCGCCTGGGCCGCGACCGAGCGTGCGTGGGCCGGTGCGGTGCCGCGGCTGGGCGGCTCGGCGGCGCCCGGCGACGCCCGGCACTCCTACGCGGTCCTGCGCGGGCTCACGAGCAGCACCGGGGCGATGGTCGCGGCGGCCACGACCGCGCTGCCGGAGCGCGCCGAGCAGGGACGCAACTACGACTACCGCTACGCCTGGATCCGCGACCAGTGCTTCGCGGGCCAGGCGGCCGCCGTCGTCGGCGGGCACGATCTGCTGGACGCCGCCGTGCGCTTCGTGACGGAGCGGGTCCACGAGGACGGGGCGCGGCTGCTGCCGGCGTACACGGTGACGGGCGAGCGGGTGCCGGACGAGCGGCGCCTGACGCTGCCCGGCTACCCGGGCGCGCCGACGCAGGTGGGCAACCACGCGGGGGAGCAGTTCCAGCTGGACGCCTTCGGGGAGTCGCTGCTGCTGCTGGCGTCGGCCGACCGGGCCGGCCGCCTCGACGCCGACGGCTGGCGCGCGGTGGAGACCCTGGTCGACGCCATCGAGAAGCGCGGCGACGAGCCGGACGGCGGGATCTGGGAGCTGGCCGAGCGCCGGTGGGCGCACTCCCGGCTGATGTGCGCGGCGGGCCTGCGCGCCGTGGCGGGACGCCGCAGCGGTCCCGTGGCGCCGGCCTGGCTCGAGCTGGCCGACGCGCTCGTGGACTCGGTCGACCGTGACTGCCTCCACCCGGACGGACGCTGGCAGCGCGCCCCCGACGACCCCCGGGTCGACGCCGCGCTCCTGCTGCCCGGGATCCGGGGCGCGGTGCCGCCCGACGACCCGAGGCACGTGCGCACCTGGCGCGCGGTCATCGCCGACCTCGCCGACGACGGGTTCGTCTACCGCTTCCGGCACGGCGACGCCCCACTGCACCGGGCCGAGGGCGCGTTCGTCCTGAGCGGCTTCCACCTGGCCCAGGCCTGCCTCGGCCAGGGGCAGGTCGATCAGGCCCTGCGCTGGTTCGAGCGCAACCGCGGCGCCCTGGGCCCGGCCGGCCTCTTCGCCGAGGAGTACGACGTCGTGCAGCGCCAGCTGCGCGGGAACCTGCCGCAGGCATTCGCCCACGCAGCGCTCATGGAGACCGCCCACGAGCTCGGTCGCGCCGGTGTCGGCGCGGACGGCTTCGACGCAGAGGAGAGATGACATGGCCGAGACGGCCGTTGGATCAGCAGGGACCCGCCCCCGGGTCGTCGTCGTGACAGGTGCCTCGGCAGGCATCGGTCGGGCGTGCGCACGCGCCTTCGCCCGACGCGGCGACTCGGTCGCGCTGCTCGCCCGGGGCGAGTCGGGGCTCGACGCGGCCGCGGCGGAGGTGCAGGCTGCCGGCGCACGGGCGCTGCCGATCAGCGTCGACGTCGCCGACCACCAGGCGGTCGAGGCGGCCGCCGACCGGGTCGAGGCGGCGCTCGGGGAGATCGACGTCTGGGTCAACGTGGCCTTCAGCTCGGTGTTCGCTCGGTTCCTCGACGTCGAGCCCGAGGAGTTCGAGCGGACCACGCAGGTCAGCTACCTCGGCTACGTGAACGGCACCCGTGCGGCGCTGCGCAGGATGGTGCCGCGCGACCGCGGCGCGGTCGTGCAGGTCGGGTCGGCGCTGGCCTACCGCGGCATCCCGCTCCAGTCGGCGTACTGCGGGGCGAAGCACGCGATCCAGGGGTTCAACGAGTCGGTGCGCACCGAGCTGCTGCACGACCACAGCGGCGTCCACGTCACGATGGTGCAGATGCCGGCAGTGAACACGCCGCAGTTCGGCTGGGTGCTGTCGCGGCTGCCGAACCGCGCCCAGCCGGTGCCGCCGATCTACCAGCCCGAGGTCGCCGCCGACGCGGTGCTGTACGCCGCCGACCACCCCCGTCGGCGGGAGTACTGGGTCGGCGGCACGACGGCCGCGACGCTGATCGCCAACGCGGTCGCCCCCGGAGTGCTCGACCGCTACCTCGCCCGCACCGGCTTCAAGGGGCAGCAGACCGACGAGCCACGCTCGCCCGACCAGCCCGCCAACCTCTGGAAGCCGGCGGACGGGCCCGACGGCCACGACTACGGGGCCCACGGCTCGTTCGACGACCGCTCGCACGGACGGTCGTTGCAGGTGTGGGCCTCGCAGCACCACGGCGCGGTCGGAGCCGGACTGCTCGGCGCCGTGGCCGCGACGGCACTGGCCGTCGGACGGAAGGGGCGCCGATGAGCAGCACCGTCGCGGACCAGCTGCTCGCCCGACTGCGGGAGTGGGGCGTGGAGCAGGTCTTCGGCTATCCGGGAGACGGGATCAACGGCATCCTCGGCGCCTTCTCGCGCGCCGGCAATCGGCCGCGGTTCATCCAGGCACGGCACGAGGAGATGTCGGCCCTCCAAGCCGTCGGCTACGCCAAGTTCAGTGGCAGGCCTGCGGTCTGCATGGCGACCTCCGGCCCGGGCGCGATCCATCTCCTCAACGGCCTCTACGACGCGAAGCTCGACCACGTGCCGGTGGTCGCGATCGTCGGCCAGACGAACCGGACGGCGATCGGCGGAAGCTACCAGCAGGAGGTCGACCTGCTGAGTCTGTTCAAGGACGTCGCGAGCGACTACGTGCAGATGGTCACCGTGCCCGAACAGCTGCCGAACCTCATCGACCGCGCACTGCGCATCGCCATGACCCGCCGGGCGCCGACGGCGCTGATCATCCCCAACGACGTGCAGGAGCTCGACTACGCGCCCCCCACGCACGAGTTCAAGATGGTGCCGTCGAGCATGGGCATCAGCTGGCCCGCGGTCGACCCCGACGGCGAGGCCGTGCGGGCCGCGGCCGAGATCCTCAACGCCGGGAGGAAGGTCGCGATCCTGATCGGGCAGGGCGCACGCGGGGCGTCCGACGAGGTGGTCGAGGTCGCCGAGCGGCTCGGCGCCGGCGTCGCCAAGGCGCTGCTCGGCAAGGACGTCCTGTCCGACGAGCTCCCGTTCGTCACCGGGTCGATCGGGCTGCTCGGCACGCGGCCGAGCTACGAGATGATGCGCGACTGCGACACGCTGCTCACGATCGGCTCGAGCTTCCCCTACACGCAGTTCATGCCGGGGCTCGACCAGGCACGCGCCGTACAGATCGACGTCGACGGCGCCATGATCGGACTGCGCTACCCCTACGAGCTCAACATCGTGGGAGACGCGGGCCGCACGCTCCGGGCGCTCCTCCCGCTGCTGCAGCGCAAGGAGGACCGCGACTGGAGGCGGACGATCGAGCACAACGTCGCCCGCTGGTGGGACGTCATGGAGGCCGAGGCGAACGTCGCGGCCGAGCCGGTCAACCCGATGCTGCTCTTCCAGGAGTTCTCGCGGGTCGCGCCCGAGGACGCGATGATCGCCGCAGACAGCGGCTCGGCCGCGAACTGGTACGCCCGCCAGGTCCGGATGCGCGGACGGATGCGAGGCACGCTCTCGGGCACGCTGGCAACGATGGGGCCGGCCGTGCCGTACGCCATCGGCGCGAAGTTCGCCCATCCCGACCGCCCCGCCATCGCCTTCGAGGGCGACGGGGCGATGCAGATGAACGGGCTGGCCGAGCTGCTCACGGTGGCCCGCTACTGGCAGGAGTGGAGCGACCCCCGGCTGGTCGTCGCGGTCCTGCACAACAACGACCTCAACCAGGTGACGTGGGAGCTGCGTGCCATGGGCGGGACACCGGACTTCGTCGAGTCGCAGGCCCTGCCCGAGGTGTCGTACGCCGGCTTCGCGGCGTCCATCGGCCTGGGCGCCCTGACGGTGACCGACCCTGCCGTGCTGCCCGCCGCCTGGGCCGAGGCGCTGTCGGCCGACCGGCCCTACGTGATCGACGTGCACTGCGACCCGGACGTGCCGCCGATCCCACCGCACGCCGACCTCGAGCAGATGAAGAACATGGCGAGCGCGCTGATGAAGGGCGACACGTCGCGCTGGGGCGTGATCAAGGAGGGGCTGAGGACCAAGGCGCAGGAGCTGTTCCCGCACTCGGACGGCTGAGGACCGACCTGACCGTCAGCGGTGCAGGCCGGTCGGCAGTCCTGCCAGGTGGTCGACCAGCCGCTCCATCCTGACGATCCCGAGGAAGCGGCCGGCGTTGTCGGTGCAGACGAGCGGGTGGAACCGCGCGGAGCGTTCGCGGACGATCGCGCGTCGGGCCGCGTCGACGGGGTCCGTGTCGATGTTGACGCGCAGACCGGTGTCGCGGATCGCCCGCGTCAGCCCGTCGAGCGACACGGTCGCGACGGGGTGGTCGCGCTCGTCGACGATGACGACCATGTCCTCGTCGGCGCGGGCGAGCGCGAGGCGCGCCGACTCCTCGTCACGCTCGGCCACGGCGAGCTCGAGCAGCGGGCGCAGTCCCGGTCCGTCGGACGCGCCCGATCGGGACATCAGTTGCGCGGCCACGTCGTTCCCCAGGGCTGCGAAGTCGGCCTGCGGCCTGCCGAGCAGGTAGCCCTGGGCGAGGGGGACGCCGAGGTCGTTGAGGGCGTCGAGCTCGGCAGCCAGCTCGACGCCCTCGGCGAGGATCCAGGCGTCGATGCGACCGGCGAAGCCTCCGAGCATCTGCACCAGCGCCCGCTTCGCCTCGTCGCGGTGCAGGCCCGCGACGAGCGAGCGGTCGAGCTTGATGATGTCGGGCCGGAGCTGGAGCAGGTGCTGCAGGCCGGCGTACCCGGCACCCGCGTCGTCGATGGCGAGGAGCGCGCCGGCCGCGCGGAGCCGGTCCAGCTGCGGCTCGAGGTCGGTGTAGGAGTCGATCGCCACCTGCTCGGTGAGCTCGACGACGACGCGGTGCAGCGGCACGAGCTCGCCCAGCACCGCGGCGAGAGCCGGCCGCGCGAGCATGTCCGGGGCGACGTTGACCGTCATGAAGGTGTTGACGGGCAGGTCGGGCCGTCGCATCAGCGCAGCCCGTACGGCGGCGGCCTCCAGCCTGTCCGCGACGCCGTGCCGACGCGCGGCGTCGAACCACTCCAGCGGGCCGAGCACGTCGAAACGGGCCAGCGCCTCATATCCGACGACCGTTGCACGGGCGACGTCGACGATCGGCTGGAAGTGGACGCGGGGCCCCGTCCCCGACAGCAGACGCTCGAGGTCCTCCGCGGAGGGGGCGAGCGTGGCGTCGGACGGACGGGTCACCGGCGCGTCCACCGGGTCAGGCGTGCACGATGCGTGCCCGGACCTGCTCGACCAGCTCGGCCGGCACCGATGCCAGGCCGTGGTCCCGGGCCGCGTGGCGCGCGACCTCCGCGAGCACGTCGTCCTCGCTCGAGCACACGAACGTTGCGTCACACCCCGGGACCACGTCCCCACAGGCGAAGGTCTTCACGTCTCTCTCCTCCATCGTCGACCGGACCGAGGACCCATCGGCGCGGCGCACGGCCGGCTGAGGAGATTCCGCGTCAGGAGCGGGGCGGCGCTCCTGGCGGCGGCACCGTCGGCGGTCCGTACGCCGGGGGTCCGTACGCCGGCGGGGTCGGTGCAGCCGCATGCTGGCGCGAGGACCGGTCCTCGCGCCTGATCAGCTCGGAGAGCCACTCGAGCAGCGCGTGCACCGCCAGGCCGAGGAACGCGTAGACGACCATCGCGAAGAGCACCGAGGTGTCGAGCACGGCGCCGACCTCGGCGCTGGCGCTCAGGTTGAGGTGGATCGGCGTGAACATGCCGCGGAACGGCTCCATCGCGCGGTCCAGCGACCGGTAGGCCCAGGCGACGAAGGACGCGTCGGGGTTCGCCCCGAAGAGCAGCAGGAGGAAGCCGAGGACGAGCACGACCTCCGTCACGATGACGTAGGCGTAGACCAGCCAGACGAGGACCCGCGCGCCCAGCAGCAGGATCCGCCGCGGGCGATGCGTCGCGGACTGGGGCTGCGCCTGGGCCTGCGGTGGCCGTGGCGGCACGGCGGACGGGACGGTCACCCTTCGACTGCACCAGCCCCGGGGCGGGCCGACCTCCCCCGAAGCGGGTGGTCGCCGCCCTCCTCAGGTGCGTGGGATCCGTGGACCACCCCTCACGGCGGCTTCCGGTGAGCACGCCGGGCCTCGGCCCGACGCGCGCGCGAGGCCGCCGACTCCCGCATCGTCCGGGTGAGCACCCCGCCGGCGGTGGCGATGACGGCCACGTCGAAGATCATCTGGATCATGACCAGGACGCGCGCGAGCTGGCCGGCGGCGTGCACGTCGCCGTACCCGATGGTGAGCAGCGTCGTCATCGTGAAGTAGAGGGAGTCGACCCGTGTCTCGAGCCCGTAGAACTGGCCGGGCTGTCGCTCCGCGATCACGTAGAAGGCGAGCGCGAACCCCAGCACCCCGACGACCAGGGCGAGCAGCAGCCCGTCGATGTGCTGATCGGGGTGGGAGAAGTGCCGGCGGACCTGCCAGCCGACCATCGCGGTGAGGCTGGCCAGGAGGACGGCGGCCAGGACGAGGCGGACGATGACCGCGGTCTCCGCCTCGAGAGTGATCGGGACGGCGAAGTAGAAGCCGACGACGAGCGCCATCGCCGCCGTCAACCGCAGCCCCCGTCGCCACCCTGACATCGGTACGATCCTCGTCGGTGCGACGCCCCCGCCAGTTCACCCTCTCCGGGTGACAGGGCCGCCCACGGCTCGCGTCACGCTGGCGCTCGATGGACCTCGCCGCGCTCCGCAAGCGACTCGACCGGATCCCGATCGTCGGGCACCTGCTGAGCGAGTTCGTGAGGATCGAGTTCATCGACCGCTGCATGCTCATCGCCGCCCAGGGACTGCTCGCCCTCGTCCCGATGCTCGTCGTGGTGGCGGCGTTCTTCCCCCGGCTCACCGACGACGCGCTGCAGGAGCTGACGTCCGTCACCGGGCTGGGGTCCACGGGGTCGAGCACGGTGACCTCCGACCTCCAGCCCGACCAGGTGCGCAACCAGACCGGCCTGGTCGGAGCGGCCATCACCCTGTTCTCCGCGACGAGCTTCGCGCGGGCGATGGAGCGGATGTACGAGCGTGTCTGGCAGCAGCCGCACATCGGTGGCCTGTCCGGGACGAGGCGGTGCTTCATGTGGCTGATCGGCTGGCTGCTGATCCTCCAGGTCCTCGCGGCCCTGCGTTCCGTGCTGCACGGTGGCTCGCTCGTGACCGACGTCTTCGGCCTCGGCGTCGAGATGGTCATGATGTCGGCGATCTGGTGGGGGACGTCCTGGGTGCTGCTCTTCGGACGGGTCGGCTGGCTGCGGCTGACGACCGGTGCGGTGCTGGCGGGGGCCGTCACGGTCATCTACACGCACCTGTCGGGGCTGCTCATGCCGGCGTACGTCTCCGCGAACGCGCGCCAGTTCGGCACCCTCGGCATCATCCTGTCGCTCTCGACGTGGCTGATCGGGCTCGCGGCGGTCCTGGTCGGCAGCGCCCTCGTCGGGCGGGTCGTGACCGAGGACCCGACCGTCCTGGCGATGCTCAGGACGGTTCGTGGCTGGGTGGACGTGCGAGGACCTCGACGACCAGAAGGACCACCGCGGCGACGGCCAGCAGGGCGATCGTGAACCCACCGGTCGGGTGGTCGCGCATCACGTAGAGCAGCAGGGCCACGCCGAGCACGACGCCGCGGATCGCGTTGCGGTAGGTGTCGAGCGCGACACCGAACCGGCCCGTGTCGAGACCGGCGCGCATCGAACCGCCGCGGGCGCCGGCGACCACGCGGGAGGTTCCGCGGCGTACGGCGACCGCCGTACGGCCGGGCCCGCTGACCCAGGCGATGAACGCGACCGCGAGCCCGACGACGAGGACGGCGCGCAGGTTCAGCCGGATGAACCACGCGATGGTGTCGTAGATCGAGGCGGCCGCGTCCGGGGGCAGCCGGTCTGCGGGGACCGCGTCGAGGTAGATGATCCGGAACGCGTTGAGCGCCACGCCGAGGACCAGCATCGAGGCGGCCAGTGCGAGGCCGGCAGCCACCAGCGTGCGCCGTCGGGACCGGGCGACCAGCACCGCGCAGATCAGGCAGAGCAGTGCGAGCGCGGGGAGCAGCGTGTTGAGCGCGCTGAGGACCCGGAATGCCGTCTGCGCCTTGGCGAGATCGGCGGACTCGACGATGGTGAACTGCGCCTGCACCTCGGGAAGCCGCTCGGCCAGGGTGAAGCCACGCTCCACGAGCCGGGTCTTGACCGCGTCGATCACGGTGGCGAGGTTGACGCTGACGACGCCGTTGCTGACGTCGACCACGTCGCTGTCCTTGCCGGTCAGTACGGCGACCAGCTGGGTGTGTGCCTGCCGGTTCGCCTCCTCCCAGGCCGTCGTGAAGGCGTCCGACTGGACGAGAGCGGTCACCTGGCGGTGGACGAAGTCCTCGATGGCGTTGGTGAGCGGGCCGGACAGGGCCGTGAGGCTGTTCGCCGCAAGCGGTGGAAGTCCCTGTGCGGCCAGCGCGTCGATCGCCTGCTTGGTGACGGCCTGGACCTGCAGCCGCGACACGATCTCGGTCGTGATCCGGTCGGCCACCGCGCTCTGCACCGCCGGGTCGTGCGCGAGGGGCGCGACGGTGGCGACGTAGCGGTCGGTGTCGGACACCTCGTCGTGCGCCCAGCGGGCGACGACGGAGAGCGGCGCGAGCACCCCCATCGCCACGATCAGGGCGGCGGCGAGGGCCGTGCGCCACCAGCCCGTGCGCTCGCGGTCTGCCGGGACGATCGTGGCGCCCTCGCCCTCGCCCTCGCCCTCGAGCTCGGCGAGCTCAGCGCGGAGCTGCGCTGCGCGCTGCTCCCGGTCGTCCGGCGGCTCCGTGACACTCATCAGCGCGGCGTCTCAGAGCGCCGGCGCCGGCGGAGTCGATGTCGAGGCCGTGCCGGTCTCCGGTGTCCGCAGGGAGCGGAGCCGGAAGGCGGTCACGACCGCGAGCAGACCGGTCACGATCAGCCAGGCGCACGTCACGAAGACCAGGACGCCGAGCGAGAGGTGCGGATCCACGAGCAGGAAGCCGCCGGCCAGGACGCTGACGAGCCCCGCGAAGATGTCCCAGCCGGGCCGCCCCGGCACGGGTGAGAGCACGGCCCCGATGATGTCGATCACGCCCGACACCACCCACCACACGCCGAGGATGAGGGTGATCGCCAGGAGGGTCTGGACCGGGTCGCGCAGGCACAGGAGCCCGACCACGAACGCGAGTGCGCCGGTCACGCCGAGCAGCACCCGAAGCGCGGTCTCCACGCCCGTGGCGGCGATCGAGTAGATGACCCGGATGAGTCCGGAGGCGAGGAGCTGGATGCCGATGAGGATGGCGGCGACCTTGAGCGTCTCGTCGGGCCAGACGGCCAGCGTCACACCGAGCCCGAGGCTGACGAGACCGTACGCCAGCACGAGTCCCCAGTGGTCGGCGATCACGCCGAGGGCGCTCACCCGCCCGAGGTCGGGCCCGCGGTGGTCACCCGATGGATAGGTCTGCTCGTACGACATGGCCGCCTCCCGAATGAGTACCGACGCTGCCATCGTGCGGCGCCGGGCGGGGCAAGTCCTCGCCCGAATCGGGTGGCGGCCGTCGACCCCTCAGAGGAGGTTCATGTTGCGGGCGACCGCGAGCGCCTGGCTGCGACGCGACACGCCGAGCTTGCTGTAGAGGCTCGACACGTGCGTCTTCACGGTGTTCTCCGAGACGAAGAGCGTCCCCGCGATGTCGGCGTACGTCGCACCTCGCGCGAGCTCGCCGAGCACGTCCCGCTCGCGTGGACTCAGCAGCGGGGGCACCACGACCGTCGCCGTGATCTCGCGCTCGCGGGGAGACGCCGTGCTCGCCGAGTAGAGCGTGGTCACGTCGGGACGGTCGGCGCCGGACGCTGCGAGCTCCTGGACCCACGGTGTCGGGTTGGTGGCTGCGAGCCGGGGGAGGAGCGTGGCCATCGGCGTGCCCTGACGTGTCCAGCCGAGGAACGGCACGGCGTTGCGACGTACCTCGGTCGCCGTCGCCGCCTCGACGAGGTGTGCGATCGCCCGCTCGCCCTCGCCGAGTGCGTCCAGGACCTGCGCGCAGCAGGTGAGCGCCAGCGCCCGCACCGGCGGTTGGGAGTACGCCGCGTCGGTGACCGCGATCTCGAAGGCCGCGACCGCGGCCCGCCGGTCGCCCGCCAGGTCCGCCGCCAGGCCGGCGACGAGGGCCGCCTCGCCACGCGCGCCGATGCCGGCGAGCGACTTCCCGAGCGAGCCGAGCGCCCACTGGTCGCCGGACACCGCCGCGAGGAACGCCCGCTCGAGGAGCAGGACGACCCGAAGGTGGTCGGGGAGCCGCGACTCGTGCAGCATCGCCGTCTGCGGCGTGGTCAGGATCTTCTCCGCCTCGGCGACCGAACCCCGCTGCAACGCGATCCGAGCGTTGCGGATCCACAGCCAGAACTTGGTGGTCAGGTCGGCGCTGTGCACCCGGCTGCCGATGCCGTCGCCGGGCACGGTCACGGCCCCCTCGGTCCACGGCAGGTCGACGAAGGTGCTGAGGAAGAGGGTCACCATGGCGCGCGACGGCGTGACGCGAGGCCGCCACACGCTGGCCTCGTCGAGACGGGAGAGCGCGGAGACGGCCATGTCGGTCGCGGCACTCTCCCTGCCACTCATGAACATCGTCGCCGCGAGGTGGGTCATCGAGGTCGCCTCGAGCGTGCCGAGCCCCTCCGAGCGGGCGAGGCTGATCGCGAGGGTGAGGTGGGCCTCCGCCTCCGCCAGCTCACCGAGCCAGTTGCAGGCGACGCCCACCTCGTTGAGGAGCACCGCGAGCGCGCGTGCATGGGCCTCGGTCGCCGAGCCGGGGCCGGACCTCTCGAGCACCTGCCTCGCGTAACCGAGGGCGGACGGGACGGGTTCCAGGCCGAGCCACGCACGCCACAACCGGGTGCACGCGATCTCGACGTCGGCCTCCGCCTCCGGGCGGGACAGGACGCGCTCGGTCCAGTGGCTGACGCCCTCCATGTCGTCCGCGGCCCAGCGCGCCAGGGCGATCCGGAACCAGGTGTCCGGACGACGCTCGACCACCTCGGGGCATGCCCGCACGAAGCCGGCGATCTCGTCGATGCCGCCCTCGCCCAGCACCAGGCGAACGCCGGCGTTCGCCAGCAGGTCCGCCGCCGCATCCGCGGCGTTGACGTAGATCAGCCGGTCGAAGGCCCCGCGGCTGCTGCCGCTCACCAGGTCGAGGTGTACGGCGCGCTTGACCGTCGCCTGGGCCTGGGCGACGTCGACGCCACCGGCGCTGAGCCGCCGACGGATGACCTCCGCGAGGATCGGGTGGATCCGGTAGCTGACATCGGGCTCCGTCGCGTCGTCAGGGCCGCCGTCGGAATGCCGGCGAGGTGTCGGCACGTGGGTGGCCGGGACACGCGTGACGAGGAGGCCCGTCGCCTCGAGCTCGGCGAGCAGCTCGGGGGCCTGGACGTCGTGGGACAGGTGTGCGGCGGTGCTCGCACTGACGATCCCCTCGCCGGCCACGCACAGCAGCAGGTGTCGCTGTCGCGTGGTCAGGGAGGCGAAGACCTCGCTCGCGACGTGGTCCGGGACCGAGGTCGCGCCCCCACGCAGGTGCTGTGCCGCTGCCAGGCGGTCCTGCGCGGAGCCGACGGCCCGGGACGCGAGCACGACGGCCGCGGGCCAGCCCTGGGCGCGCTCGGTCACCGCGCGGACGACCTCCGGGTCCGTCGTCCGGGCGTGCTCGACGATGAGCGGTGCGCACTCCTCGTCGCTCATGTGGAGCAGGTCGCCGCGCAGGACGGTCAGCTGGCCGAGAAGCTCCGGGACCATCCGGTTGAGCGGGAGGTCCCAGCGGCTGACGAGCAGCAGCCGGAGCGAGTCGGGTGCCGTGCTGAGCAGCTTGTCGATGAGCCGGAGGGACGGCGGCGGGAGGGCGTTGGCGTCGTCGACCACCAGCAGGCAGCCCATCGAGCCGTCGCCGGTGTTGCGTCGCCGTGCCGCCGCCTGTATCGCGGCCTCGAACCGGTGCGGCGTCCAGGTGGCGTCGCCCTGGATCCAGGTCGCGTCCGACGCCTGGGGCTCCGGGCTGTACTCCAGCCAGCCGCGCACTCCGAGGGTCTTGCCGGCGCCGACCGGCGCGACGAGCAGCGTGACCGCTCCAGCAGTGGCGCTGTCGAGCGCCGACCACAGCCGCCGTCTCGGCACATAGGTGCGAGGCAGCCGCGGTGCACCCTGGACCGTCCGGCGTGGCCGGTAGTCGCTGGTCTCCTGCTCCCTGGGGATTGCTGGTCTGCCCATAGCCCCTCCCGAGACGCCTGACGGCGGGAGGGCTGCTGCGCTCCGTGCCATCCCGCTAGGTCGAGCGTCTGTCGCAGCAGTGTCCCGAGTGACACCACTTCTTGTCGGCGGGCCCCATCCACGCCGTGCGATCACTATAGGACGAACCGGGCCCTCGACCGCGCCTACTCATCGTCGAGCTGTGTGCACAGCGCCCAGATCGTGAGGATCCAGAACGCGATGACGACGATGCTCCAGACGGGGTAGTGGGGGATGAAGGCGAAGTTGGCGAGGATCCCGATGAACGCCACGAAGATGCCCAGCAGGCGGCCCCATGCCTGGCCGGCGAGGATCGCGATGCCGGTGATGAGACCGATGACGCCGATCACGAGGTGGACCCAGCCCCAGGTCGTGATGTCCAGCTTGTAGGCGTACTTCACCCCGTTGACGTACACCTCGTCCTTGGCGATGGCGGCGATGCCCTCGAGGATCTGGAAGATGGCGACGGTCGCGAGCAGGACGCCGGCGAAGGACGTGACCCCGAGGGCGAACAGGTCGCGCGTGGTGGAGGTTTCGTAGGCGGGACGCGATGCGCTTGTCATGTTTCCTCCTGAGGGTCGGCCCCGCACGCGCGGGGCACGAAGCCGACGCTAGGACTGCGGTGGGACGTCGGGGTCACCCGGATCGGGGGACGTCGTGGGGTCGGTGGCGGGGTCGGTGGCGGGGTCGGTGGCCGGGTCGCGGAGCAGGTCCTGGAGCGCCTCCGGCGCCCCCTCGGCGAGGTCGACGAGCAGCAGCTTGACGTCGCCCCGGGCCCGGCCCCGCTCGATGACGGGCCGTACGGCGTCCAGGTCCGCGTCGCTCGAGAGCACGACCAGCGCGGAGGTGCCGGGCTGCATCCGCTCCTTGAGCTTCTCCAGGAACTCCTTGTCGATGCCGGTGCCGCGCAGGCGTTGTGCCAGGGCCCCGACCCCCGCCCCGGCGGCCGCGCCGACGACCGGTGTGAGGACGAGCGACCCGAGCAGCGCGCCGAGCACTGACGCCTTCGACGCGGCCGCGGTGGTCTCGTGCCTCAGGTGGCCGAGCCGGGGCTCGTGGGCACCCGGGATCCAGGTCACCGTGACCGCGTCGTGGACCGTGAGGGCGCCCTTCTGCTGCAGGTTCTTGAGCCGGACCTCGCCGGCCGCCGCGCCCATGGCGGAGTCGTAGAGCCAGACGGTCAGCGTCGCCGCGGTGGGCATGTCGGGGGCTGCCCGGTCACTCGTCGGTGAAGACCTCGCGCAGCGCCGACTCCTGCTCGGAGCTGAGGTTGGTGAAGATCAGCTCGGGTCGGGAGTCTCCGGCGAACGCGTCGCGCGCCTTGTCGAGCACGGCGTCCGACGTCATCAGGAAGAGCGCCGAGGTCCCAGGTGTCACCTGGTCGCGGATCTTGTTGATGAAGCCGTCGTCGATGCCGACGTCGGTCAGTGCTCCTGTCAGGGCGCCGGTCGCGGCACCCACCGCGGCGCCCAGCAGGGGCACGAAGAAGAGGAGCCCGAACAACATGCCCCAGAAGGTGCCGCCGAGCGCGCCTGCTCCGGCCGTCGACGTCAGCTGGCGGGTCTTCGGCTTCGTCTTGTCCAGCGGCCACGACACGGTCGCCGCGTCGTGGAGGGTCACGACACCTTCGCGGGAGAGCTGCTCGACGACCGACACCGCGTTGTCGGCTGCCTCCGGCGAGTCGAACTTCCAGACGGACAGGGTCGCTTGGGCCATGGGGACCTCCTGAGGTCGCTGGTGGGGGATCTCCGATCACCTCATCGCGCCGGGTCGCGAGGTGCCTCCCCCGAACCCGGTGAACGGGCGGGGGGCACCTGCGGCGACGCCAGGGCGGCCTCGATCGTGGGGTGCAGCGGGGGCTCGCCGGCGGGCCGGGCGAAGGCGAGGACATCGCGCACCTGCCCGACGTCACCGGCCATGACCAGCTCGGCACCCATGCGAGACAGGTCGGTGCGCAGCTGGACGAGCATGTCGACGGCGGTCACGTCGATCGAGGGCGTCGTACGCCCGTCGACCACGACCAGCCTGAGGTCGGCCACCTCGGCGGCGAGGGCGCGGACGCGGCCCCTGACGTAGTCGGCGTTGGCGAACCCCAGCGACGCCTCCACTCGTACGACGAGGACGCCCGGCAGGGGCGAGCGGCCGGGGCTGCGCGCGACGTCCACCCAGGGCCGGTCGGGTCCGGTGCCGACCGGCGCCAGGACGGCGATGTGCGGCCGGGACGTGCGGGCGAGCAACAACCCGAGCGAGACCGCGATGCCGATGACAAGTCCGGGCAGCGTGTCGAAGACGAGGACGCCCAGCAGTGCTGCGCACGCACCGACGAAGTCCGCCCGCGCGGTGATGCGGTGGGTCTGCGCGAGCGGCCCGCGCCCGACTCGCCAGAGCCTGCGCAGGGATCCGACGTCGACCAGCTCGACGACCGCGGCGATGACGATGGCCGCGAGCGTCGCCTCGGGCAGCTGCTCGAACAGCCCGGTGAGGAACAGGATCGTGATCAGGGTCAGGGATGCTGCGGTCAGGCCGGAGAGCTGTGAGCGGGCGCCCGCGGAGCCGTTGACCGCAGTCTTCGACAGGCTGCCGTTGACGACCATGCCGGAGACCAGTCCGGCGCCGAGGTTGCTCACCCCCAGACCGAGGAGCTCGCGGTCGGGGTCGATGTCGTAGCCGGCCCGGGCGGCGTACGTCTTCGCGGCGCCGAGCCCCTCGGCGAACCCGACGAGCATCACGCCGACCGCACCGGCGACCAGGTCCGGCCAGTCGCCGCCGGACACGTCGGGCAGGCCGAGGTGGGGGAGGCCGGAGTCGATGTGGCCCACGATGTCGAGGCCGTGGTCGTCGAGGCCCAGCGCGACCGTGACCCCGATGCCGGCCAGGGCGACCACCAGCGAGCCCGGGACCAGCGGCACGAAGCGGCGCAGCACGAGGAGCGCGGCCAGGCTCCCCAGCCCGACCGCGACCGTCAGCGGGTCGGCATCGCCGAGGTTCCCGACGACGTCCCAGAGCTTCTCGAAGAAGCTGCCGGACCCCTTGTCCACCCCGATCAGGGCCGGCACCTGACCGATCATGATGGTGAGCGCGAGACCGACGATGAAGCCCTTGAGGACGGGCTCGGAGATGAACGAGGCGAGGAAGCCGAGCCGCAGCAGGCCGGCGACGACGGCCAGCACGCCGGTCGCCAGCGCGATACCCGCCGTGAGCGCGGCGACCTGGCCGGCGTCCTTCGTCGCGAAGTCCGCCACGACGCCGGCCGACAGGGCTGCCGTGGCCGACATGGGGGCGACGACCAGGTGGCGCGACGAGCCGACGAGCGCGTACAGCACCAGCGAAGGCACGGCCGCGTAGAGACCGACGACGGGCGGTACGCCGGCGATGGTGGCGTACGCCAGCGACTCCGGGACGAGGACCGCCCAGACGGTCAGTCCTGCCAGGAGGTCCGGTCGCACCCAGGCGCGCGAGAAGCCGGCGAACGACGGAGCGACGGGTCTGGTCACGGCAACACCCCCGAGGTTGCGACGAAGGTGCACCACGTGCCAGATGTGCGGCTCGCCCGAATCCGGTGACGCGGGGCGTGGGGCAGCCGTCCTACGTTCGGCGGCAACCCCGATGGTGCCGCCATGGCCGCGGCGCAGGGGCGGGCATCGGTACGAGTTTGGGGTGGTCATGGGCAAAGCGATCGGCGTGACGACCCTCGGCAAGGGCATCGGAGGACTCGGATGACCAGGATGCTGATCCGCGTGGACGCGGAGCTCTCCGAGGAGCTGCTCAGCGCATTCCCGCACCTGACCTCTCGCCGCCAACGCGCGTCGACGACCCTCACCGGCGACGTGGCCGACCAGGAGCAGCTCCAGGGCGTCCTCAACCTGTTGAGCTCGCTCGGCATCGACGTGGTCGAGGTGCTGACGATCCCGGACGACTGACGGACCGCCCGCTCAGTGCTTGTGCGGCGGCGCCTGTTTCGTGTCGGGCGTGTCGGGAGTGTCCGGCCGGTTGGCGATGATCGGTGTGAGCCACCGGCTCCTCGGGTCGGCGTCGACGAGGAGTGCCCTCACCAGGAGGCTGAGCGGCACCGCGAGGACCGTGCCGACGGGCCCGATGATCCACGACCAGAACACCAGCGAGACGAACGTCAGGGTGGTCGAGAGTCCGACCGCGTCGCCGACGATCTTGGGCTGGATGACCGACTGGATGACCAGGTTGAGGGCGCAGTAGACGGCGATCACGGCCAGCATCAGGCCGACGCCGGAGTCGAGCAGCGCGAGCACCGCCGGGGGGATCAGCCCGATGACGAACCCGATGTTG
The DNA here is from genome assembly GCF_039530925.1 of Nocardioides panacihumi. Taxonomy (NCBI): domain Bacteria; kingdom Bacillati; phylum Actinomycetota; class Actinomycetes; order Propionibacteriales; family Nocardioidaceae; genus Nocardioides; species Nocardioides panacihumi. The sequence continues at coordinate 155,628 of NZ_BAAAPB010000008.1, forward strand.
GGGATGTAGTTCGTCAGGAAGGCCAGCAGGCCCCACAGCAGCGGTGCGGGGACGCCGAGCAGGTAGAGGGCGATCGTGTCGAGGGTCGCCACGATCAGGCCGAAGACGGTCGACACCAGCAGGTACCGCAAGGTCCCCGACGCGAAGCCGTCGAGGGCCTCGACCAGGTGCGGACGCACCGCCGCCAGGTCCTTGATCCGGGCTCCGAAGGAGCTGCCGTCGACGATCGTGAAGAGGCACAGCGTGAGCAGGAAGAACATGCTGGAGGCCGCGCTGGCGAGGCCGGCGAGGACATCGAGCGCCACGCCGGCGAGCGCGCCCAGGTCGAAGGACGAGACGACCTTGTGGACGGCGTCCGCGTCGACCCCGACGTCGCGTAGCCAGGCGGTGGCGTCGGCGACGAGCTTGTCGGCGTCGTCGGCGTACGTCGGGACCAGCGCGGCGAAGCGCCCGATCGCCACGACGATGCTCAGGGAGAGTCCGAGGATGATGGCGTAGCCGAGCACGACGCAGATCCCGGTCGCGAGCCCGTTCGGGATGCGCCGGGCCAGCCATACCCGCACGGGGTGCACGAGGATCGTCAGCACCAGCGCCAGGAACAGCGGCCCGAGGATCCCGCGAGCCGCGTGGACGCCCGCCAGGGTGACGACCGCGGCGGCCGACCCGAGCAGGACGGCCAGCGTGCGGGGCAGCGGTGCAACGCTCCCCGGTCGCGACGGTGCTTCGGACACGGCCCATGGTGACCGGTCGGAGTACGTCGACCGGCTCACCCTGTTCGGGTGACGCGCGTCGTGGCGCGTGGTTCCTACCGTCCGGATCTACGGCGACCGGACCGAGGAGGCCTCGTGCCGGACTGGTTGGGGTGGCTGCTCGGCATCATCGGCGTCCTGCTCGTCGTCGCCGAGATCGTGGTCGTCGTCCTGGCTCTCGGAGTCATCCCGGGCAACCGGAAGCCGTCGACCGGCATGGCGTGGCTGATCCTCGTGCTGGCCGTGCCCTACCTCGGGATCATCGCGTTCGCACTCTTCGGGAGCACCAGCGTCGGCAGGAAGCGCCGCGCCTGGCAGCGACGTGTCAACGAGGAGGTGATGGCCGCGGCCCGCGCGCAGGGCGACGCGGCCGCGCTCTCCCCGGCCGGTGACCTCGCCGGAGCGGCACGGCTCAACGAGGTGCTCGGATCGCTTCCCATGTCGGAGGGCAACCGGGTCGCGGTCCTCAGCGACTATTCGGGCGCCGTGGAGGCGATGCGCCAGGAGGTCCTGAAGGCCAGCAGGTTCGTGCACGTCGAGTTCTACATCACCGCGTGGGACGAGGTGACGGCGTCGTTCTTCGAGGCCCTCGTCGACGCCTCCGAGCGCGGTGTCCAGGTCCGACTCCTCTTCGACCACCTGGGCTCGCGCGGCATCCCTGTGTACAAGGACCTGCTCACGAGGCTGAAGGCGACGAAGATCGCCTGGGCGCCGATGCTCCCGATCAGCCTGCGGCGCGGCCAGATCCGGCGACCGGACCTCCGCAACCACCGCAAGATCCTCATCGTCGACGGCCGCGTCGCCTTCACCGGCTCCCAGAACCTGATCGAGCCCGGCTACAACAAGCCGAAGAACCACAAGGCCGGCCGCGAGTGGGTCGAGGTGATGGTCCGCGTCGAGGGTCCGGTGGTCCGCGACCTCGCAGTGCTGTTCGCGACCGACTGGTTCTCCGAGACGGGCGAGAGCGTGCGCGACACCCTCGTCGTCACCGAGATCGCCGCCCCGACCGTCCCCGGGTCGGCGGACGGCGTGGCATGTCAGGTCGTCGGCAGCGGGCCCGGCTTCGTCACCGAGAACAACCTGCGCCTGTTCAACACCCTCATCTACGACGCGCGGCGTCGGCTCTCGCTCGTCAGCCCCTACTTCGTCCCCGACGAGTCGCTGCTGTACGCCGTGACGACGGCCGCCCAGCGTGGTGTGGACGTGGAGCTGTTCGTCAACGAGGGGGCGGACCAGTTCATGGTCTTCCATGCGCAGCGGTCCTACTACAGCGCGCTCCTGGACGCCGGTGTGCGGATCCGCCTCTACCCGGCGCCGTACGTCCTGCACGCCAAGTTCTTCACCGTCGACGACGAGGTCGCGGTGGTGGGTTCGTCGAACATGGACTACCGGTCGTTCGCGCTGAACTACGAGGTCATGGTGCTGCTGCGTGGTCGCCAGGTCGTCGACCGGCTGGAGGAGGTCCTGGCCACCTACCGCTCGCTCTCGCCCGAGCTGACGGTCGACGTCTGGAAGCAGCGCAGCCGCGGCGCGGCGTACGTCGACAACGTGATGCGGCTGACCGCCGCGCTCCAGTAGCGCGTCCCGTTCGCATCGCACGGATGACGCCGACCCGGACGAGGTCGGCGGGAATGCCGTCGACCGCAGCCGACTTGCGCCGGTATGAGCGCCGACCTGCACCCACTCCTGCGCGGGCGGTTCAGCCCGATGCGGTTCGACCCTGAGCACGTCCTGGACGACCATGCGGTCGACCTGCTGCTCGAGGCCGCGCGCTGGGCGCCGTCGGCCGGCAACTCACAGCCGTGGGCGTTCGTCGTCGCCCGCCGGGGCGATGCCGAGCACGGCACGCTCGTACGCCGGCTCGCGCCCGGCTCGCGGCGATGGGCGCCGGATGCGAGCGCGCTCGTCGTCAACATCGCCCACCGGACGGTCGACGACAGCGAGCTGCTCTACTCCGAGTTCGCCGACTACGACCTCGGCCAGGCGGTCGCCCACTTCACGCTGCAGGCCGCTGCCCTGGGGTTGGCCTGTCGGCAGTTCCGGGCGTTCGACGCGGAGGGACTCAGTGCCAACCTCGGGCTCGCGCCCGGCTGGGAGGTCGTCACCATGACGGCCGTGGGCCGACCCGCTGAGGAGGCGCCACCGGAGCGCGAGCGGCGTAGCCTGGCCGACCTCACGGCGGCGCCCCGCATGCGACGCTGAGCCTGGTCAGGGGCGCGGGATCACCGTGAGGACGCGTTCGACATGGGTGCGGAACTCGCCCATGAAGTCGCTGAGGAACGCCGCGGTCGAGTCGTCGGTCACCTCGCCGTCGTCGGTGAAGAGGCCGGGCTTGAAGTGGACGTAGGCCTCTGGCGCCGTCATCTGGCGGGCGTTGCAGAAGCTCAGCACCGCGCGCAGGCTCTGCTGTCCGACGGCCGTGCCGATCTGGCCGATCGACGCGCCGATGACGGCAGCCGGCATGTGGTGGAACGAGTTCTGTCCCCAGGGCCGTGACGCCCAGTCGATCGCGTTCTTCAGGGCGCCCGGGATGGAGCGGTTGTACTCCGGGCTCACGAAGAGCACCGCGTCCGAGGCCGCGATCGCGTCCTTGAGCGCCCTGGCCTCGGCGGGGTAGTCCGCGTCGAAGTCGGGGCTGTAGAGCGGCAGATCCCCGATCGGGATCTCGTGGAACTCGAGGTCCGGGGGCGCGAGCCGGATCAGCGCCCGGCTCAGCGTGCGGTTGATCGACTGCGACGACAGGCTGCCAACGAAGTAGCCCACTCGGTAGGTCATGGTGCTCTCCTTCTGTGGGGTCTCCCACCGGTGCCCGTTCGCTGCCGTCCTACCCCGCCGGAGTGCGACGGGACCGGCCGAGAAAGGTAACCGTCAGTTCGATACGCCACCTGACCGTTGCAAGGATCGGGTGGCGTATCGAACTGACGGTTACCCCTGCCGGAACAGACGGTTACCCCACCGACCGACGGCGCCGCCTGCGTCGCAGATGCGTCACCGGCTCAGCGACCGGCGAGGCTCAGGAGCCGCCGCCGGGTGTGCGAGGTGCTCCACAGGCAGCAGGAACCAGTGCCTGCGGGCGCAGACGACCTTTGCGTGCTCGACCGGCCCCTCGGTGCTCTCGAGGACGTCGCGCCACTCGACGTCGGCGAGCGCCCCGCACTCGGGGCAGAGTGTCGTGTCCATCGGTCCTCCCACCGTTCGATGCCTTTCGGATCAGGAGAGTCCGGTGCTCGCGCTGATACGGGCCCCTCTTCACGGAGCCTTCATCCGCGGCTGCCTACCGTCCGCACATGCGCTGCGTGATCGTCGTTCCCACCTACAACGAGGCTGCCAGCGTGGGCGCGCTCCTGGATCGCCTCGCGGACGCCAGGTCCGCCGCCTCGGATGCGTCGATCGACGTGCTCGTCGTGGACGACAGCAGCCCGGACGGCACCGGTGACGTCGTACGCGGTCACGCGGCGTACGGGTCGTGGGTCCGCCTGCTCACGCGCAGCTCCAAGGACGGCCTCGGCGCGGCGTACCGCGCGGGGTTCGCGGCCGCCCTCGACGCCGGGTACGAGGTCGTCCTCCAGATGGACGCCGACGGCTCCCACCCGGCGACCGAGATCCCCGCCATGATCGAGCTGCTGCGAGGCCAGGACGTCGTCGTCGGCTCGCGGTACGTCGCCGGCGGGGTCACCGAGAACTGGCCGCTCGCCCGCCGGCTCCTGTCCTGGGGTGCCAACGTCTACGCCCGTCGCGTGCTCGGTCTGCGCACCCGCGACGCCACGTCCGGCTTCCGGGCGTGGCGCGCCGCAGCACTCCTCGCAGCCGGGGCCGTCGACTCGGCCGCCAGCGGCTACGGCTTCCAGGTGGAGAACACCTGGCGTGCCGAGCGGGCCGGCCTGCGTGTCGCCGAGCACCCGATCACGTTCACCGAGCGCACCGTCGGCGACTCGAAGATGAGCGCCTCCGTTGCACGCGAGGCGGCCGTGCTCGTGCTCCGCTGGCGGATCGGTGAGCTCGCGGGGCGCGGCCGCGTGCAGCCCGGCGCCGCACCCGCGGCCGACCCGGACCACCAGCGGACGGAGCGTCTCGAGGAGGCCGGACGGGCATGAGCGGCTCAGGGACACGGGCGCACGTCTGGGCGCGGACGCGGTTCGTCGCCTCCTGGGGCATCGCGATCGCCCTCATCACCGTCGGCCTCCCGCGAGCCGTGGACATCTCGTGGCACGGCGTCATGCCGGTCCTGCGGGGGATCCACTGGCCCGCTGCACTCGCCCTGGTCGCGCTGTGGTTCGTCGGGCTGTGGGTGCACTCGTTCGTCCTGACCGCCGCTGCGCCGAGCCTCACCCATCGACGCGCCCTGACGCTGAACGTCACCGGCAGCGCGGTGTCGAACGTGCTGCCGCTCGGCGGCGCCGCCGGCGTCGAGCTCAACCGCCGGATGATGAAGGCGTGGGGCATGGAGGCCCAGACCTTCACCGGCTACACCTTCCTGACGAACCTGTGGGACGTCGGCGCCAAGCTGCTGCTGCCGGTCCTCGGCGTGCTCGCGCTGGCGCGAGCGGGCGAGGTCACCTCGCAGCTGCGCACGGCCTCGCTGCTCGCAGGCGTCGGCTTCGTCTGCCTGGCTGCCTTCGCGGCGACCCTTCTGCTCAGCCCGCGTGGTGCGCAGGCCGTGGGCTCCATCGTCGAGACGGTCCTCCGCTCCGGACTGCGCCTCGTCGGCCGCGACCGTGAGCTCGGGTTGGCCGACGCCCTCCTGGAGATCCGGCGCGAGTGCGTCGGACTGGTGGCCACCGGCTGGTTGCGGATGTCCCTCGGGATCAGCGGCTACGTCGCTCTCCAGGCCCTGCTCCTCGGTGCCTGCCTCCACCTGACGGGAGGCGGCAACACCTGGGCCGAGGTGCTCGCCGCGTTCGCGGTGGAACGGATGCTGACCATCGTGCCGATCACGCCAGGAGGGGTCGGCATCGCTGACCTGGGCATGGTCGGTGTGCTGCTCGCGCTCGGCGGGGACCCCGCCAGCGTGACGGCGGCCGCGGTCCTCTACCGCGCGTTCGTGTTCGCCGTCGAGATCCCCGTCGGCGGGGGAGCGCTCGGCATCTGGCTCCTGGGCCAGCGGAGGAGCGCGCGGCGCCGGCCCGACGTCGTCCGGCACGCGGAGCCGGCACGTCGCATCGCCCACGTGACCGACGTCTTCCTCCCGCGCCTGGGCGGCATCGAGACCCACGTCGACGACCTGGTCCGCCACCAGCGCGCGCTCGGGCTGGACGCCCAGGTGCTCACGCCGCCGCGCGGCAACGACGGTGACCCGGACTGGGTGCGCCGGCTGTCCGCGGTCCACGCCCGCCGGGTGGTGTCGGAGTACGACGTCGTCCACGTCCACGTGTCGATGGTGTCGCCGTACGGCATCGCGGTGGCCCGTGCCGCCATGTCGGCGGGCGTCCCCACGCTGATGACGGTGCACTCGATGTGGGTCGGTGCGGGCGCCATCCTCCGGCTGGCGGCCCTCGCGGGTCTGCGACGCTGGCCGGTGGTCTGGTCGGCCGTGAGCGGCGTTGCCGCCGAGACCTTCGGGCGCTCGTTGCACGGGGTCGACGTGGCCGTGCTGCCGAACGCGATCGACATCGACGACTGGCGCTCGACACCCGACGGCACGCCCGACGCCGCCCCCGCACCGAGCGACGGACCCGTCACCCTGGTGAGCGTCATGCGGCTGATGCCGCGCAAGCGCCCGCTGCAGCTGGTGAGGATGTTCCACCGGGTGCGCGAGCTGGCGCCCGAGAGCGACGTCCGACTGGTGATCGTCGGCGACGGCCCTCTGCGTCGGCGGGTGGAGCGATACGTGAGGCGGCACGGCCTCGAGCAGCAGGTCCGGCTCACCGGGCGCATCCCGCGCAGCCAGGTCATCGACGAGCTGCGAGCCGGATCGCTGTACGTGGCCCCGGCCGCCAAGGAGTCCTTCGGCATCGCGGCGCTGGAGGCACGGTGCGCGGGGCTTCCGGTCGTCGCCCATCGAGACAGCGGCGTCGGCGAGTTCGTCCGTGACAGGGTGGACGGTGTGTTGGCCGCCGACGACGTCGAGATGACGATCGTTCTCGCCGACCTCGTCCGCGACTCGGAGCAGCGCGAGCGCATCAGCGCGCACAACCGACGTGTCCCTCCTGCGTTCGACTGGGCCGACGCTCTCGAGCGGAGCCAGGTGCTCTACCGGGCGGCGGCGGAGCGGGTCAGCGTCGGGGACGACGTGAAGGTCGCGGCCCTGCCCGCATCCCTGACCGACCTGGCGGACTCGTTGTCCGGACCGATCGTCGGCGAGGCCTGACGACACGATGGGCACGGTCGTCTCGCTGCACGCCCATCCCGACGACGAGGCGCTGCTGACCGGTGGCTGGCTCGCCCAGCGCGCCGCCGGGGGCGACCGCGTCGTGCTGGTGTTCGCGACCGACGGCGGCGCCGGACTGGCGGGCCAGACGTTCGCCCAGGACGCCCTGGGGCGGTCGCGTCGGGCCGAGGCCCTGGCGTCCGCCGACGCGCTCGGCGTCGCACGCGTCGCCTGGCTCGGCTACGACGACTCCGGGATGGCGCAGGCGCCCACGACCGCGCCGAACCGGTTCGTCGACGCACCGGTCGCCGACGTGGCACGGTCCCTCGCCGCGGTCCTCGACGAGGAGGACGCCGACATCCTCACCGGCTACGACGCGAACGGCGGTTACGGACACCCCGACCACGTCCACGTCCACCACGTCGCGCGGGCGGCACAGCAGCTCGCGGCGCGCCGTCCGCGACTCCTCGAGGCGACCCTCGACCGCACCTGGCTGCTGCGGGGCCTTCGCCTGGTGCGCCCCCTCGAGCGCCTGCTCCCGGGGCTCACCCTGCCCGGTGACGAGATCTACAGCGACCGGTCGGACGTGTCGTTGAGAGCCGACGTGCGCGACCAGGTCGCGGCGAAGCGTGCCGCGCTGGGGGCGCACGCCTCACAGGCCAGCGGCGGGATCCGGACCGTGGCGCTCCTGCGGTCCCTGCCGCGTCCGCTCGCCCGCCGGATCCTCGGTCGGGAGTGGTTCCACGAGGTGGTCTAGCGGGCGTTCGCTCGGCGCGAGGAGCAGCCAGACCAGGCTCGCGAGCGCGAGGAGGGCGACGCTCATCGTGGCGCCGCCCAGGACGTCGGTCAGCCAGTGCACACCCAGGTAGACCCGACTCGCGGCGACGACGACACCGATGACCAGACCGGCGGTGATCGCGAACGGCCGGAGCCGGCGGCCGCCGTACACGCAGGCGAAGAGGGCCAGCAGGCCCCAGGCCGCCCAGGCCTGGGTGGTGTGTCCCGACGGGTAGGAGAAGCCGGACGCCGGCGCGATCCAGTCGCTCATCGGCGGCCGCGCGCGGTGCACCAGCTGCCGCACGAGGGCGTGCAGCAGCATCGCGGCCCCGAAGACGACGAAGGCGGCCACGGCTGGGACCGGCGTACGCCGACGGCGGGTCAGCAGTGCGGCGACGACCACCAGGACGGGGACCAGCACGATGGTGGAGCCCAGGTGCGTGGTCAGCCGGAAGAACGTGTCCAGTGCCTGTGTGCGGTGCGCGAGGACCCAGGTGTGCACGCCGGGATCGGTCCGAGTCAGCCCCTCGCCGGCCGAGACGTCCTGCGTGATGCCGAGGAACGTCCAGGTGGCGGCGGCGAGCACCACGGCCGCGATCGTCGCGGGCAGGCCGGAGCGGACCCGGGGGTCGAGCCGCTGGGTGAGCCAGCGGGTCGACCGGGGGAAGCGGCGCTCCAGACCGCGGGGGAGCGGATGCTCGGCCAGGCGGCGCAGCCAGGACGCGCGACGCACCCGTCGCCACACGAGGGGAAGCACCGCGAGCACGATGAGAACGGCGAGCGCTCCGAGGCCGATCCTCGACGCGAGGTGGGCCACGTGCTTCCAGCTGGCCCCGCCGATGTAGCCGAGGAGCACCGAGAGGGTCACCCAGCCGGCGGCGCCGGCGACGTTGTAGGCGAGGAAGACCCGGTACCGCAGGCCCGCCATCCCGGCCATGCCCGGGATCATGACCCGCAGCGCGGCCGTGAAGCGACCGAGGAACACGGCCTTCCCGCCGCGCTCGGCCAGGTATCGCTCGGCCCGGTCGACGTGGTCGGGCTTCACCAGCCTGCCCACGGTCGCGTCGAGGATCGGGCGACCGTATCGGTGACCGACGGCGTACCCGACGCTGTCCCCGATCACCGCGCCCAGGAACCCCACCGCCAGCACGGCCCACAGGGGGATCGCCCCCTGAGCGGCGAGGACGCCGCCCAGGATCAGCGCGACCTCGCCCGGGAAGACGAAGCCGACGAACGCGGACGACTCGAGCCCGGGCAGTGCGAAGACGAAGGCGAGCGCCACCCATCCGGGCAGTCCGAGCACGAACTTCGCGAGCGCATCGATCACCGCGCGGGCACCCGTGCGGCGGCCTGCTCGACGGCCTGCTCGGCGGTCTCGTCGCGGGCCAGGCGGCGCAGGCCGGTGGTCATGAGTGCGATGGCAGCGGCCTGGGCGACCAGCGCGGCGGGGGAGTGGGCCGGCACCTCTCCGAACACCAGGACGCCGAACGTGACGGCGACGAGGACGTCGACCATGTTCAGCAGAGGCATGGACGCCGAGAGCGGTCCCGCTCGGTAGGCGCGCTGGTTGAGCGCGACGCCCGAGAGTCCGACCACGACGACGGCCCAGGCCGGCCACGCGGTGACCAGCGAGAACACGTGTTCGGTGAACCCGGTCCCGCGGGCGCCGTCGGCAGCCGCGAGCTTGACCAGGCCGCCGGTCACCCCGAAGAGGACACCCGCCGCGAAGCCGAAGCCGGTGGCCCGGCGTACGCCTCGACGCCGCCCTGCCCACACCGCGGCCGCGGCCGCCACCGCTGCGCCGACCGCGGTCATCACGACCGCTGCGGTGGGCGCTGCCTGTTGGGACGACCGGGGATCGGCGGCGACCAGGAAGAGTGCCAAGCCGGCTGCGGTCAGCGAGACCGTGGCGACCTCGCTCGCACTCGGGCGCTGCCGCGAGAGGGCCGCGCGCACCGGCACCGCCAGGACGATCCCCGACACGACGACGGGCTGGACCAGGACGAGCACGCCGAGATGGAGTGCCCACGAGTGCAGCGTGAACGCCGCCAGCGCCATGGCCTGTCCCAGCACCCACCGGGGTCGTCGCAGGAGCACCCGCAGCGCGCCCGCGGCCCCGAGCTCGTCGCTCACGGCCGCGTTCGCGTGGTGCTGCAGCGACGTCGACACGGCGAAGAGCGCCGCGGACAGGGCGGCGATCCAGAGCGCGGCGACGTTCACGTCGCGACGCTAGGAGACAGCGGATGAAGGCGGCATGAAAGAGTCTCCGGCCTGCTCGCCAGTCCTGTCATGGGATCAGCGTGGGTCGGGCCCGTCCCTGGCGGCAAGGGGCGGGGCTGCCGCACTCGTCGACCGGCCGTGCACATCCATCGCGGCAGCGCGTCTGATCAGGCGTCAGCACGCCCCCACACACGCCCACGCACGAGGTAGTCGCCCGGCTGATCGGTCCTGAGAGTCGTCCAGCCCGAGTCGTCGCGCGTCAGCTCGGCCGGCCCGGCCGCCCCGCCCGGTGTCTCGGTCATCGAGGCTGAGACCACGAGGAACCTCGACCAGCGGACTCGGATCACGGTGCGGCAACGGCACGGAACGTGGACCGTCATGGACGCCTGTGTGGAGGACTCGAGGACGGCCGGTCGCAGTGCACGCTGCGGACGGTATGCCCGGCTTCGTGAAGGGTTCGTGAGCGCATCGACCAACCTCGGTTGCCCCCAGGACAGCCGACCCGCAAGCGGCGGGACCAAATGCCTTTCTGATTTCAGACGTTCGTCACTGCCGTGGAATGCCACGCTCCACGAGGCTGATGGTGCAAGGAAATGTTCCCGTCACCACCCAAGGAGGCGGTCGTCATGACCGCAACACACCACCACATCTCGAGCGGTTCGACGCGGGCCACGATCAGGGTCATCGCCGCGGCCGAGCCTGTCGTCCGCTCCGTCGCTGCACGCCGGGTGCTGGCGACGTTGCGCATCGCCTTCGGGTTCACCTTCCTGTGGGCGTTCTTCGACAAGCTGCTCGCGCTCGGCTATGCGACCGGCAAGGCCGACAACGGCACCGTCGACCGCTTCGGCACCGCCGCCTGGATCCACGGCGGCAGCCCGACGGAGGGCTTCCTCAAGTTCGGCGCCGACGGACCGTTCAAGGGCTTCTACAACAACATCGCCGGCGCCTGGTGGGCCGACTGGCTGTTCATGATCGGCCTCTTCGGCATCGGGCTCGCCCTGACGCTCGGCATCGGCATGCGCATCGCAGCAGTCTCCGGCGCGTTCCTCTACCTGCTCATGTGGAGCGTCGTCCTGCCGCCGGCCAACAACCCGATCATCGACGAGCACATCCTCGGTGGCATCACCGTCGTGGCGCTGGCACTCACGCAGGCCGGCGACACCTGGGGTCTCGGTGAGCTCTGGTCCCGTACCGAGCTCGTCCAGAGGTTCCCCTGGCTGCGCTGATGGGGCGGTAGGCGTAGCGATCAGGCGGCCGTTCCGAGTCACCTCGGAGCGGCCGTCGCCTGTCATCGGCGGGCCGTTGAGAGAGGAAGCAGACATGTTCGAGGTGCGGATCCATGGCCGGGGCGGTCAGGGAGTGGTCACTGCGGCGGAGCTCTTGTCCGTCGCCGCCTTCGAGGAGGGGCGGGAGGCGCAGGCCTTCCCCACGTTCGGCTCCGAACGCACCGGGTCTCCGGTGGTCTCCTTCTGCCGGATCGACGATCGGCCCATCCGGATCCACGAGCCGATCGCGCGGCCCGACGCGCTGATCGTGCAGGACCCGACGCTCATCCACCAGGTGCGCCTGTTCGACGGTCTCGGTCCCGATGCCTTCGTGCTCCTCAACACCTCGAAGTCGTTCAGCGAGCTCGGTCTTGAGAGCATCGAGTCGATGCTGCGCCCCGGGCACGCCCTCGCGCTACCGGCGTCCGACCTGGCACGTGCCGCTCTCGGTCGCCCTCTGCCGAACACCGCCCTCCTCGGTGCTTTCGCAGCGCTGACGGGTGTCGTCTCGCTGGCGTCGGTGCTCTCGGCCGTCCGGATGGCCTTCGACGAGCACCTGGCCGTGCCGAACGTGAGACTGGCCGAGCAAGCCCACGAGATCGCACTGAGCGGGCTCACCTCGGCCGACGCGTGACGCGAGGCCTGCCGCAGCAGCTCGCCTCACCCCGGGCGAACGGGCCTATTCGACGAACGGCCTAGTCACGAACGGGCCTAGTCGACGGCGGCGACAACCCGGTCGGGGGCGGGGGCAGGAGCGGCGCACAGGACGGATTCGATGGTGTCTGCGAACAGCGCGTCGCTGATCGCGGAGAGTGCGAGGGCGACCGCCAGACCGTTCTCGATGCACGGCTCGTACCGCTTGCCGGGCCGCCGGCGTGCACGGGCCGTGACCGTCTCGCGCAGCATCCGGCCGTCGTCGGCAGTGAACACGGCCTCGACCGGACTGCAGACCTCGCCCTCGGAGAGGTAGATGGACACCCGCCACGTCTTCTCGCGCATGGTCACGTCCTCTCTGCGTCGGTCAGACCCGACGTGACCGCCGATCGGCCACTTCCTCCATGCTCGATGCAGCGCTGCGCGGGCGATGCGGTCGTGCGTCACCCACCGTGGGGACGTTGGTCCTGCCGCGCTCCACTCCACGGACCTTCCTGCCCGTCGCACCTCCGACGGACGAGCCTTGAGGAGGTGGGGTGCTGGCCGAGGGTCGGCGTCCTCCGCGCGCATGCGACGGCCTCAGGACGCCACGAGCAGCTGCCGCATCCCCTGGGAGTAGTGGTGCGGCAGATTGCACACCAGCTCGTACGACCCGGGCGCGAGCGTCACGGTCGTCCAGCCGACCGCCCGAGCGCCGATGCCTCGGCCTTCCCCTCCGGCACATGACGCCGACGCCTCACCGAGGCTTCCGGCCTCGTCGATGCGACCGTCAGCGCCAGCGACGCGCTGTCCGATCGACCGCCCCTGAGCCAGCGGCAGGACGACCATCTCGTGCGCATGCCGGCCCATGTTCGCGACCACGAAGCTGACCTCGCCGGCGGGCACCCTCGCGGGAGCCGCGCGCAGCATCATGCGCGGGCCGACCGGGGCGACGCCGCCGCGCATGCCAGGCATGCCCATGTCTCCGAGCATCACGTACACCGTCGTGCCCGGCAGGGAGGACGGCGCCGAACAGGTCAGCCGCGACCGGCCGTGTCCGAACGGCGCCGGCCCCGGCTCCGAGCCGCCGGAGCTCCGCCCCGTCCCAGGTCCGGGAGTGTTGGAGCCGGATCCGTTGTGGCCCATCATCCCCGTGGAGCCGCTGGCGCACCCGGCCGCCAGGGCTCCGACGAGCACCGTGACCACGACCATCGACGACCGGGCTGACTTCACGGTTCGAGCCGATCATGCAGGTCAGCGAGGCCCAAGGGCCGAAGGTCCCGGAGGTTGCGGCCCTCTTCCAGTGGGCATGGCAGCGGACGATCGCAGGAGGGCGGTCGGCCGTCGTACCCGTCTCGAGGGACCAGCTGCGTCGGTTGGCGGTGCTACAGCTTGTAGCCGATGTCCCGCAGGAGCTGGCGTCGGTCGGTCACGTCGGACTCCGTCTCGACCCCCAGAGGGGAGCCGCCGTCGACGACGCCGAGGATGCCCCGGCCGAGGTCCGTCTGCGCGACGACGACGTCGACGGGGTTGGCCGTAGCGCAGATGATGCGACACAGCTCGGGGACCTGCTTGAGCGCGTTGAGGACGTTGACGGGGTAGCCGTGCTCGAGGAACACGATGAGTGAGTGACCTGCCCCGATCGCGAGGGCATTGGTCACGGCCAGGTCCACGAGCCGTGCGTCGTTGCCGGAGCGTCGAACGAGGCGTGGCCCGGACGCTTCACAGAACGCCAGCCCGAAGCGCAGGTCGGGGGCTGCGCCGGCGAGCGCTTCGTGGACGTCGTCGGCCGTCTTGATGAAGTGGGACTGGGCGAGGATGACGTTCATGTCGTCGGGCTTGTCGATCCGGACCACGGTGAGGTCCACGGCGTGCCTCCCTTCGTCCGCTGAGCGCGACGCGGCCGGCATGCCCGGTCGAGCGTCATGAGCAGTCTCGCGTCGCCGGCCACGCCGGCGTAGGGACGAGGTGCCCGTCCTGCCGGGCCCTATGGCCCTGTCAGCCCGCGGCGGGGCCTCACAGGCTGGGTGGAGCGTCGCAAGCGCCCAGGAGGTCGCGATGGTGCCGGCAATCCGTACGTCGGGTCTCACGAAGTCGTTCGGGGGCAACGTCGCGCTGCACCCCCTCGACCTCGAGGTGGCCGCCGGTGAGGTGGTGGGCTATCTCGGTCCGAACGGTGCAGGCAAGACCACCACGATCAGGTGCCTCCTCGGGCTGGCGCGGGCGACGGGTGGCACGGCGGAGCTCTTCGGGGTCGACGCCCAGGCCCGTCCTGCCCGGGCGCACGGCCGCGTCGCGTACGTTCCTGGAGAGGCCAACCTGTGGCCCGGCATGACGGGCGCGCAGACGTTGAGTCTGCTGGGCCGCGTCCAGGGCAGCGTCGACGCCGCGTATCGCGCCGAGCTGGTCGAGCGGTTCCGGCTCGACCCGTCCAAGAAGGTGCGGGCGTACTCGAAGGGCAACCGTCAGAAGGTCCTTCTCGTGGCCGCACTGAGCTCACGTGCGGACCTGCTGATCCTCGACGAGCCGACGACAGGCCTGGATCCCCTCATGGAGCAGGTCTTCCGCGACTGCGTCGCCGACGCCCGCCACCGCGGTCAGGCCGTGTTCCTCTCGTCGCACATCCTCAGCGAGGTGGAGGCTTTGAGCGACCGCGTCGCGATCCTGCGTGCGGGGGAGCTGGTCGAGGTGGGAACGCTGGCGCAGCTCCGACACCTGTCCGCACTCTCGGTCGACGCCACCTTCGACTCCGATCCGCCTGACCTGTCGCGGGTAGCCGGGGTGGTCCGGGCCGAGGTGCACGACAACCAGGTGCACTGCCAGGTGGTGGGCTCGGTCGAGCCCCTGCTGGGCGTGCTGGCCGCCTCGGGGGTGCACCAGCTGCTGAGCAGGGAGCCTTCGCTGGAGGAGCTGTTCCTCGCCCACTACGGTGCGGATGGGCAGGGGCGGGAGTCCGCGCATGCGTGAGGGACCGTCTCGCGCCGACCGCACGTCTGCCGTCGTCACGACGGTGACGGCGAGGCGAGCGGTCCGGCCGGCGGTGTGGTGGGGACTCCTGTTCGGCGCGCTCATCGCCAACGAGGCGCTGACCTACCGCTCCACCTTCCCCACGATGGCCTCACGGCGGGAGTTCGCGGCGACGTTCGGCACCAACCAGGCTCTCGCTGCGATCGTCGGCCCGGGCCATCGGCTCAGCACGGTCGACGGTGTGGTGGCCTGGCGGGTGTTCGGCCTCATGATCATCGTCGGCGCGATCTGGGGACTCCTCGCGGCGACCAACCTCACGCGCGGCGAGGAGGACGCCGGACGATGGGAGCTCCTGCTCGCAGGACGTACGTCGCGCAGGAGGGCTGCGTGGCAGGCGCTGCTCGGGCTCGGCGCGGGGTGGTCGGTGCTGTGGGCCCTCACGGCCGTCGCCACCACCCTGGCCGGGTCGTCCGACACCGTGGGCTTCTCAGTCGGTGAATCCCTGTTCTACGCGACCGCGACCACGGCGAGCGCCGCACTCTTCCTCGCGGTCGGCGCACTCGCCAGCCAGCTGACGAGCACGCGACGGCAGGCCCGCGGGTTGGCCACGGCTGCCTTCGCGGCCTGCTACCTGGTGCGTCTGGTCGCCGACGGAAGGGACGGCCTCGGCTGGCTGCGGTGGGCCAGCCCGCTCGGATGGATCGAGAACGCCCGACCCCTGACCGACCCGCAGCCAGCCGCGCTGGCCCTGGTGGCGGTCCTCACCGGCGTGCTCGCCGCCACTTGCGTCGCCGTGGCGGGGTGGCGCGACGTCGGGGCGGGCGCCCTGGAACGACAGCGCGAGGTCGAGACGGCGATCGAGGCACGTGGACGCCCGGGCAGTCCACTCGGGCTGGCGTGGCATCTCGAGCGCTGGGTCGTTCTCGCCTGGATCGCGGCGATCGGCGGACTCGGGGTGATCTTCGGCGTCGTGGCCGGGGCCGCGGACGAGGCGCACTTCGCCAGCACCGTCGGTGAGACGGTCGCCCAGCTCGGTGGTCAAGGTGCCGGAGCGCAGGCGTGGATCGGCTACCTGTTCCTCTACGTGGCCGCGATCCTCGCCTTCGCGGCTGGCGCCCAGATCGCGTCCTTGCGGAACGAGGAGGCCGCCGGTCACCTCGACCACCTCCTCGCTCGCTCGGCGAGCCGGCGTGCCTGGCTCGCCGGCCGACTGGCCATGGCCGTGTGCCTGGTGCTCGGCAGCTCCGTGACGGCCGCGCTCGGTGGCTGGGCCGGCCTCCACCGCGACGCGACGGGCCTCGACGCGATGCTTCGCGCCGGTATCAATATCAGCGTGCCGGGGCTCTTCGTGCTGGGCGTCGGGACGTTGCTCTACGGCCTGGTGCCGCGCTTCGCCGCTCCGGCGCTCTACACCCTCGTCCTCTGGTCGTTCGTCGTGGAGATCTTCGGCACCGGGCTGACCGACAACCACTGGTTGCTCGACACGGCGCTGCTCACGCACCTCGGACCGGTCCCGGCCTCGCCTCTGCAGTGGCAGGACATCACGTGGCTGTGCGTCATCGCGATCGTGGCGGCGGGATTGGGCGCGGTGGCGTTCGACCGCAGGGACCTGAGCGGTGCTTGAGAGGTCGACGTCCGGCAGTGAGGACCGGATACGCCACACCGCGCACCCAGGGGAGCAACGTCAGTCGAGCCGCGCGGTCTCCCAGTCAGAGTCAGGATCGGCGCGCCACGCCTCCTCGCCCATCTGGTTCGCGCCGCAACGAGCCCACTGATCTGGTGCAGGCTGGGTGCGGCGCGAACGAGATGGGCGAGGTGCACGATCCGCATGTCGTTGGTCTCGTGCCCATATGCGCCGCAGTGGATGCTCCAGTCTTCGCCGCGTGCTTCGTCCGATTGGCGGGCTGCCCAAAGAACTGCCTCGCCGTCGTCGACGACGTGGGTGCACGAGAACGCCCTGTGATCCGGCGGGACTGGGAAGTCCCACCGGGGATCGATCGCGAGTCCGTCAGTGTGCTTCCCGGGCACACGCCACTCGCGCGGCTGACCGCTCAGCGATGTGAACGGGAGGTCGACACTCCTGTCCACGATGTCGATGACGGCCCGTCTGGCGGGGTCAGATTCGAGGTGATCCGAGCCGAAGGCATCCGCAGATGTGCCGAATGTTCGATACGGGTTTGCTACACAAGAAGCGAAGACACCCTTCGGTCTCCCGAAGGGACCAAAGGGTGTCTTCGCAGGTCAGATGCCGTTCAAGCGCCCTTCGCGATCAAACGAATCTCGGTGACATCAGATGTCGTAGTACAGCTCGAACTCGCCCCACGGTGACGATTGCGAACGGTCGATGACTGTTGTGTCGTCTGACCTGCGGAGACACTGACGAGTGTTGATGAGACGCACCCGTTGCAGATGAATGTCCTGCGGACTTTCTGCGGACTGAACCGTCTTACCTAGGAGGCAGCATCATGAACGCACCATCCAGCATGCGCAGTTCCATCACCAACACAACCGCCGACGTCGTCCTCATCGCTGACGACGAGATGCCTGAGGCACAAGACTGGGCCTACGCGGAGTCCAAGCAGGGCACCTGGATCTTCGTAAAGAGGTCCAAGATGCCCGCCGCACTCGAAGACGCAACCGCCGCCTTGGCCGCGAACGGGTACAACGTGACGCTCTCGGGGGTCCAGCGATGAGCGCCGGTTGGGTCATCCGCCACGGTCGCGAAGTCGCGGGCCTTTCGCGCCGGGAGATCGCCGGCCGGGCGGGCGTCAGCGTCAGCTTCCTGGGACGACTCGAAAGGGATGAGCGCCCGTCCGACTTGGGGGTTCTCGAGGCCCTGGCTGACGCGTTCGTCGAGAGGTCGCGCGCCAACGCAGCCTGACGAGCAACCAACGGAACCGCCCCGGCTGACGTCGGGGCGGTTCTGTGCGTCGCGGGCTAGTGCTCCTCCGCGGGGATCAGCGAAACGATCCTGTCGAGGACACCGGCCAGTTCCGAGAGAGTGCCCGCGAGCTCCCCGCGCGTGATCGGCTCTTTCGCTCGACTGCCCGAGCGTCGGTCCATGCTCAACGTGGTCTTAAGGCTGCGCAGGTCGCTGCGCAACTTCTCGATCTCCCTCATGGTGGCCAACGTGGATCCCCGCCCTTCCCGTGTCAGGTTGCTGGGTCGCACGCTAGCCGGGACTGCCGACATTCCGGATCCTCGAAGTCAGGTAAAGGGGCGGCCTGCTTGAGGCTTCCGTGCCCGATGGCTCGAGGGGGTGTCTCGGGCGCGAACCACGCCTGGTTGATCTTCGCGCGCGCCCGGTGGATCCGGACCTGAAGAGTGCCGGTTCGGATCCCAAGTGCCTTCGCTGCTTCGGGCTGCGATCCGTAGGCTGCCAGGGCGACGATGGCTTCGTACTCGGACGCGTTGAGCAGTGCGAGCACGACAGGAAGAGACAGCACATCTGCCAGGTGATCTGAGAAGCCGTCACTAGTGCTTCGGATCGGGGACCAGTAGCGCGCGAAGGCGCGGCCGGTGTTGCCGCTTTGTTTCTGGTACATCTGCCGCCACTGGGCCTGCTCGGCATAGATCGCGTCGCGTCCGGCTCGGATCAAGTCGTGGGCCCTGGGATGCTCTCTGGACTCGTAGAGCCAAACCACGATGGCGTGCCAGGCAGTCTCGTGGCGGTCACTGAGGCTAGTGACCTGCCCGAAGCTCTTTGTGCCGTTGACCGCCTTCCAAGCCAGGCTCTCGACGTCAGCCATCGTGTAGTCCCAGGCCAATGTGGCGGTCTCGGCGACGTAGCTCATGCGAGGCCCCTAGGCGCCGATCGGGTAGGTGATGGTTGCCGTGGCTGAGGTCATCGCCGCGGTGGAGGCGTGCGCCTGGATCGAGCCGTCGGGGTTGAGGACGACGTAGCCGACGGCGTTGCCGGAGAAGCTGGCTGTGTAGAGGCCGCCGGTGGCTGTGGGCCGGTAGCCGGCTGGGATGCCGTTGGCCGCCGTGACGAGGGTGATCGTGGAGCCTGCTGCGTAGGACGTGAGTCCGGAGTTGGCGATGGCGACCGTGACGTAGCCGTTGCGGATCATGTATTGCGCGGTGCCGGCGCCGGCGACCTTCGTCATGGCGACCCAGACGCCCTCGATGACGCCGGTGTTGTTCGCGGGGATGGGGGTGACTTGTGGGGTCGCGACTGATCCGACTGGGTCGAAGGTGTAGGTCGCCAGCCAGCCGTAGGGCGTGATCTGGTGCTCGATCGTGCCGATCCGGACGGTCTTCTGGGTCAGGTACGTCGAGGTCGCGACGTCGTAGTACGCGACCGAGACGAGGGTGCAGAGGTCGTTGATGACCGCGTGCCGGATGCTGTCGGCGTCGAGCACCGGAACGGTGATGCTGTTCGCCGTCCGAGCGGGGTTGGCGTTGGCGGCGAGGACGGCTGCGCCGTAGGCCGCGATTGCGACGGGGTCCTCGGTCGCGCTTTGGATGGTGAAGGTGGCCGCGTAGGGGCCGTTCTTGTCGATGCTGTTCTGGTCGACGTAGGGGCCGTAGGGGATCTGGGTGGTCTCGCCGGTCGCCGCGTCGTAGCGGTTGAAGTTGATGTTGACGACGTTGATGCAGGCGTGCGTGGCGAACGAGACGTCGATGTCGGAGTAGGAGTCGGCCTGTGGGTCGGCGCTGGGCTGGCTGTCGAACTTCACCATCCCCTCGGCGACGAGCACCTTGTAGACCTGGTGCTTCTCCCCGGAGGCCGCGCCGGTGACCTTGTAGCGCACGGTCATTCCGTAGGCACCCTGCGGCGCCTCGACCCACGCGCCCGATCCGGCGACGGTGACCAGGGTCCAGCCGGAGGTGGTGTCGGTCGTGGAGCCGCTGACAGTTGCGCCGAGGATGCTGGCGTAGTCCAGGCCGAGCCAGTTAACCTCGAGCGTGACGGTGCGGCCGGTCGTGTTGGCCTTGCCGTAGGCGGTGACCTGGTAGCGCTTGCCGGCGGTGATCGGGACGTAGAAGCCGCTCCAGGTGTCGGAGAAGTCGCCCGCCGAGCTCGCGGTGAACTCGTCGACGTTCTGGGTGCCGTCGGGGGTGCTCGCTGAGACGGTGGCTCGGGTGCAGTTGGTGAGCGAGTCGGGCGCCAGGATGTCGGCGCGCTGGGACCCGTTGATGCCGCCGGGGATGAGCGAGGTGTCCCAGACCTGGATCCGTCCGAGACGGTCGGCCCATGCCAGTCCCCGGTTGGTGTCGCGGGTGATGGCTACCTGGTCGATGACGAAGGCGTCGTCGTTGCGGGCGACCGGGTTGGTGCCGGGGCCGGTGACGGGGGCGACGAACCCGTTGACGAGGTAGGGGACGTTCGTGGTCGCCAGGATCTGGGTGAGTGCGGGGATGTAGTCGTAGCCGTTGGCGGCCTTGACGTTGGCGATCGTCTGAGCTGCGTCGTTCGCCGTGAACGTGATCCGCCGCTTCACGGTGCTCGTGTCCTTGTCCAGGACGTACTTCGTGACCACGTCGTCGATCGAGCCGACGTAGATGGGTTCCCAGACCTGGCCGGCGGTGTAGTCGGTGAGTGCGGTGACGCGCACCATGCGACCGACGGCGAGGACGTCGTCAACGGTGTCGGCTGGGTCGAGCGCGGGGTCGATCGTGGTTGCCGACAAGGTGGAGGCGTCCAGTGGCGCTCGGCTGATGTTGATCTCGGTCGAGCTGTTGAAGATGTTCAGGAAGGCCCGCGGGTCGACGTACAGGTAGTCGGTGATCGTCTCGGTGGACGCAGATGCGTTCGCCGTGCCGGTCCATGCGTGGACGACACCCGTGGTGTTGGTGGTCGCCCCGTCGAAGTAGGTCCCGACCGTCGACGTCTGCTCCAGCATGACGCCATCGATGTAGTGGACCTCTCCGACCGCTGCGCCTGTGACTCTGTGCCAGACCGAGGCGTAGGCCGCGCCAGCGGGGGCTGTGGCGGTGGACGTGATCCGAGTCCATGCGCTCGTCGAGTTGGTGGCAGATCCTGAGGTGGTGAAGCCGATGGGTGCACCGCTTGCGTCGGCCCACAGCAGGATGCAGATGGCCGTTCGTGGCTGGGTGGCGGCGCGGGAGTAGAGCGATGCGGTGTAGTCGCGGCCTGCCGTGACCGGGAAGGCTTGCGCGGGGGTCTGCGCCTCGGCGAAGGCCGTGCTCGCGGACGTGAGAGCGAGGCAGGCTGTGCCCACGAACGCGACAGTCGTAGAGCGCGCGATCGTCGAGTTGTTCGCCGACCACCCGGTCGTGTTCGTCTCGAACGAGGGGTTGGTGACGAGGTTGGTCCGAACGGTCGTAAACGAGTTGGTCGCGTTCTTGGTGACCATGACGTTTCGCACGATGAACTTCTCGCCCACCGTGGCCGCGCCGGACGTGCCGTTGTAGAGCCAGAGCACGAGGATCGCGTACTTGGTGTTCGCCGGGGCCTGGGTCGCCGTGGCGTAGTAGGTCCCAGCGGTGGTTGCGGCCGCCGAGATCGCTGAGGCCGACAGGAAGTTGCGGTTGGCGTCGTACCAGTTGAAGTACGACTTCACGTTGCGAGAGGCGGCGACGCTGAGCAGGTCGTAGCGCGCGCTCACCCACTGACCCGCCGTCACCGGCACGTAGTAGGTCTGCAGGGCACCAGCAACTCCGCTGGTCACCTGGGTGTAGCGCAAGCCGAGCGTGCCCGATACGCCGGCGATGTCGACGTTGCCTTGGTAGCCCGTCCAGCCCCAGGCGCCCAGATCGCCCGACGGGTTGAGGTTGAGGTTGACCAGGCCGGAGGGGTTGCTGGGCTGGGTCTCCACCTCGAGACGCAGCCGGTCCGTCGGCAGGTACTCCTGCTTGATGTTGAGCGGGTTGACGCCCATCAGCTCACCGCCATCGAACGGCCTCCGGAGCGCTGGTGGGCCTGGAGCGCCTCCTTCAGCCAGCGACCGACCTCGGCCTTGCTCGAGCCGACGAATGTGCCGTTGAGGTTGATGACGTAGGTGTCGCCGCCCAGCCCGCGGCGCCCGAGCGGGATCACTGCCTCGGGGCCTGCTTCGCCGATGAGGGCGACGGTGGCGCGGGTGACGATGCCACCGTTGGCGAGGTGGGGGATGTTGGGCGGGTCGACGTGGATCGTCGGTCCCAGGGGAACGTGGAAGGAGAAGCTGAGTGCGGCGTTGATCTTGTCGATGGCCCCGTTGAGCAGGCTCCGCACCCCGTTCCAGATGCCGGAGGCGATGTTCCCGATGAACCCGGCGGCGCCCTTGATGCCGTCGATGATGCGGCCCATGATCGAGGCGCCTGCGTCGCGGAACTTGCCGCCGAGTGCGGTGATCCGTGCGGGCACGCCGCGGATGAAGCCGACGATGTTGTCGAAGCCGGACCGAATCCGGCTGACGAGGCTGCCGGCGAAGCTGATGATGGTCTGGAACGAGGCCCGGATGCCGCCGAAGTAGATCCTGATCCCCGCCCACAGGGCCGCGCCCGCGGCCTTCACCACAGCGAACGCCTTGTCGACGATCGCCCGGAACCGGTCGCTGTGCTTGTAGGCATAGATGATCCCTGCCGCGAGCGCGGCGATGGCTACGACGACGAATCCGATGGGGCTGGACGCGAAGACAAGGTTCAGGACGCGCTGAGCGACGGCCCATGCCTTGGTGGCGCCGGCGACGACCTTCTGAGCGGCC
This sequence comes from Nocardioides panacihumi, assembly GCF_039530925.1. Lineage (NCBI taxonomy): Bacteria > Bacillati > Actinomycetota > Actinomycetes > Propionibacteriales > Nocardioidaceae > Nocardioides > Nocardioides panacihumi. Next base: position 178,201 of record NZ_BAAAPB010000008.1, read on the forward strand.
GCCGCGGCGAGGGTGCGGGCGGTCTGCACCGTGGTGACCGCGGTGTCCTTGATCTTCTTGACGATCGCGGACTCGGTGACCACGTTGAGCAGGTCGCCAGCGTCGGCGAAGGCCTGCGTGGCGATGCCGCCGGTAGTCATCGCAGCCCCGAACTTGCCGCCGACCAGGTCACCCAAGCCGGTGAGCGCTCCGGACGCCTGGGCGCCCTTGGAGGCGACGTCGTCCGCATGGCCGGCCGTGGACTCGAACGCTGAGTCGATCTTCTCGCCAGCGGACTTGGCGGTCTTGCCGGCCGACTCCATGGCGTCCTCGGCACCGGCAAGCGCTCGCTTGAGATCGCCGGTGTCGGCCAGGAACGCGATCTTGACCGGCTTCGCAGCCATCCGTCATCCCCTCCTGGCGATCTCGTAGAACGTCCTGCGTTGCAGCCGGGTCAGCCGCGTGAACATCTGGTCGTCGAAGCCGGTTGAGAGGCACCAGACCGCGAGCTCGCGGGCCTCTCGCTCGGCCTCTACTGGGCTTTTCCCGCGTCCATCTCGGCGGGGAAGTAGGCGAGGACCTCGCGGACCGTCAGCGTGAGCGCGGCGTCCTTGGCCTGGATGTCGGTCTTGCCCTCGCGGCGCTCAGCGACGAAGACGAGTGCCCGCATGAAGTCCATGGGCTCGTCCTTCAGGTTCGAGACCGAGGCCCCGAAGTGCTGCTTGATGGCGATCTCGTCGAAGCCGGTGAGGGACTCGAAGAAGTCGTCGGCGGTCATGTCGGCGCTCATGCCAGGCCGTGCCTTTCTGCGATGGCGGCCCAGCCCTGCTCGAGGATCTGTGGGGCCTTGGTTTCCATGACGTCGTCGGTCCGTTCGACGGCGCGTGAGGACCTGATGTGGCGCTTGGGCCAGCCGTAGATGACCGGTGCAGCTCGCAGCGAGGTGCGGCCGCGACCGACCGTGACGATGGCGCGGCCCTTGGCGCGGTTCGGGCGGGCGGTGTCAGCGAGTGCGCCGCTCTTGCGAGGGATGAAGGGCTTCATGACGTGGGCGGCCTCGGTGGCGACCTCGCCCATGACGTCCTTGAGGTCCTCGACGTCGACACCGGCGCGCTCCATGCCGCGCGTGATCTCGCGCAGGCCGGTGACGTAGGTGCCCATGGCTCAGCCCCCGGCGAGCTTGGCCGGCTCGACCTTGTGATCGCCGTCGGCCTCGAGCACGTAGCGGCCGCCGACGACCAGGATCGTCTGGCCGCTCGGCTTGGTGACCCATGCGGGGTCGGGGACCTTGACCACGTCGCCGGCCTTGGGCTTCCGGGCAGACATCAGTACGTGCCCGTGGTGACCTTGGTGGGCTTCGCGGTGAACTTCCACTCGAGGTCCATCGTGAATCGGGCCGTGGTGGAGGGATCCGCGTCGCCGCCGAGGAGAGTCCCGTCGGGCTCGGTGATGACGACGTTGCCCGAGAAGCCAGGGTTGCTGGCCGAGAAGGTCGTGCCGCCGTAGGGGTTGATGCTGACCGCGACGGTCGAGCCTGCGTTGCTGAAGACCTGCGACCACAGCGAGGTGGAGTCGGCCGGGTCCTGGGTGGCCGTGAACTTCAGCGTGTAATCGCGGGCGCCACCGGACGCGGCTGCCGCGAACGAGGTGAAGTCCGAGCTGGACGCGGCGCTCTCGATCGAGCACTTGCTGATGTCGGTGTAGAACTCGGTGGCCCCGATCTTGATCTTCAGCGTCCGGGTGCCGAGCGGCGTGCTGGACATGGGTGCTTCCTCTCAGCCCGCCGCGCGGGCGCCTTCGACGATGAGTCCGTTGATGGAGGCGCCGCCCGCGAGAATGAGTTCCGACGGGGTGGCGCTGGTGATGAGCAGGACGGGGTCGAGAGCGTCGATGACTTCGCTCAGGTGGTCGTCCATCCACTCCTCGGCGGTCGCGACGTCCTGGGACAGCGCGATCCAGACCTGCCACGTGTTGACGAAGCCGAACCCGTTGTCGGCCCGGTTGCTCACCGCGAGTCGCACGAAGCCGTCACCAGGCGTCAGCGACTGCTGGTAGCTCGGCTCGCAGTCGATGCCCGTGACGGTCGAGGCAGCAGCCGCGATGACTTGGCGGTCGTCGGTGAGGCTCATCCGACCGTCACCTTTCGGTAGGGCGCCTCGAGGCGCCGGACCTCGGGGTCAGTGCTGCCGATGTAGGCCGTGGCCGCTCCCGCGTCGGTGACTGTGGGCTGGACACCGAGCGGGAGCGGACGAACGGACAGGTTGCGTGCGACCCGGCGGCACAGGGCCTCGGCGAGCGAGTCGTCGTACAGGCCGAGGGGGAACCGGAGCCGGTTGGCCTGGTCCTGCCTCTCGGCTTCGAGCGCGTCCGCGATGGCGGCGTCCCCGATCTTCGCGGGGTTGAGGCCCGCGGAGGTCAGGTAGCTCTGGACGTCGGCGAGCGACGGCCCACCATCAGGGGCGCTGACCATCAGTCTGCGGTGGTCATGTCGTAGGCGGTGACGTCGCTGTTCCGGGTGATCCCGGTGGCGGCGTAGCCCCAGATGCCGAGCACGACGCTGGCGACCTGGTACTCGAAGTCGAGCCGACGGGGCGCGGACGCCCAGGCGTAGACCGAGCGCGGGGCGAACCAGTACGACCGCTGAGCGGCGGCAGTGGCGATGTTGGCGTTGTTCGCGTTGGCGAGCGCCCACGCCGGCGTGATGTTCTTCGAGCCGACCTGCACCGACTCGTAGGACGCCCGCAGGCTGCCGTCGCTGTTGGTCGGCCCGAGGATCGGGAGCAGCGGGCGGTTCTGGCTGTCCTTGGCGGCGACGAGCGCGCCGTACAGCGTCGGCTCGGAGGCGAAGGCGGTGAACTGGTCGCCGCCCGCGACGAACTGCTTGGCCGCGAAGTCCTGCTGCAGCTTGTTGACCAGCGCGTAGTCCGAGGTCGCGGTGCCGGCCTGGAGGTCGGTCTCGTTGCCGACGGCCGCCAGCGCTGCCTGGATGTCCTTCTCGATCGCCGCATAGAAGCCCTGCAGCATCTCGGTCCAGATGAGCTGGTCGACCTGCGGGTTGCCGCCCTGGTCGACGATCTCGCGGTTGAGGGTGACTCGTCCGCTCTTGCCGGCCGGGTTGACCGTCTGCGAGGTGGTCGAGAAGGAGCCGTCCGTCGGCTCAGTGCCCTGGGTGTGGGTGCCGACGACGCCGGAGGAGGCCGAGAACTTCGGGATGATGAACGAGGTGATGTTGTCCAGCGGTCCCGTGGTGACCAGGTTCCACAGCGGGCGGGAGAAGTACAGGTTGGGCACGTACAGCTCGGGCCGGGTGGGCGTCGGGTTGAGCGTGGAGACGTTGGTGGTCGTCACGTTCGCGAACTGGGCGGCGCCCTTGACGGCCTCGAAGCTGGGAGCGACGCCGTTGCTCGCGGCGCTGGCGGCCCGGTCGACCTCCTCGAAGGCCTCCTCGCCGAACTTCTCCAGCCGGACGGCGGCGTCATGGTCGCCGTAGTTGCGGGCCTTCAGGTCGTCGAGCAGGCTGAACTGCGCACGGCGGCCATCGAAGCGGTAGGGGAGCGGCTCGTTCACCTGGACCTGCCCGCCGGCAGCGGGCACGACCTCGCGCGTGCCGGGGACTGCGAAGGCGGCGAAGCCGTCGGAGATCGCAGTCTTGATGACGTCGGTGACGGCCGAGAAGTCAGGAGCCTCGGGCGTCTGGGTGTTCTGCTCGTCGCCCATGTTGGGCTCCTTCCGGGGTTGCGCGGCTGATGCCGCGACGCTGGTGATCTGCGCGCCGGTGAAGGCGGGCTTGGGTACGACCGCGGCACCGGTGAGGGTGGTGGCCGTGGCGTGGTGAACGCCGTCGTCGTCGGGCTCGAATTCGCCCTCGACCTCGGCCGAGAAGGACCTGAGGATGCGGTCCTCGGCCAGCGTCAGGACCCGATCGCCTTCAGGGGTGCGGGCGATCTTGAACTTCGCCAGGACGCCCTTCGGCGTGGCGCTGAGATCGGTCGCGATGCCGACCTGCGCCGCGAGCGATGTGCCGTCGTGGCCGTAGTTGAGGACGACGTCCCCGGGGTCAGGGAGGTCGATCGTGCCCTCGGCGAAGGAGTAGCGCGCCGTGGTGCCACTGCTCGGGTCACGCGCCGGACGAGAGACCTCGCCGAACGGGAGCAGGACGCCGGTCAGCGTGCGGCTCTCGCGGTCGACCGCGAACGTGGCGGCCTCGAAGGTGAACAGCTCAGCCACGGATGGCCTCCGGCTTCTGGTCGGTGCGGGCCTTCTCGATCTCGGCGACGGAGGCGAGCGACGCGGCCAGGGCGCCGGGAGCGACCGACGCGTCGCCCTCGAGCGGAGGCTTGCCCTCGGCGTCGCGCACGTCGTTCTTGTCCGCGTAGGCGCCGACCTGGAGGCCGAGCGCGTAGGCCTGGAAGCGGGTCAGGTCGTCGCTTCGCAGGAAGTCCGAGAGGTTGGTCTTGGCGGTGTAGCCGCGGGGCGTCACGTCGCCCATGGACAGGCGCTCCTCGACGGAGACCATGTAGCCGCGCAGGGTGTCCTGGATCCGGGCCTGCTTGCGGTCGAAGGCGTTGAAGTAGGTCCGCGAGGTGGTCGAGACGCCGAGGTCCTCCGCGTCCACGCCGGCCACGCGAGCGATCTCCAGAACCGCGTGCTGACGCGCGTCGGCGAGCTGGAGCTGCTCGGGGTTCCAGCCGCCGAGGTTGTACTTCAGGGCGGCGGGCACGTAGCCGGTCGAGCGGGTCTGACGCGCGGCCTGCCAGGCGTCGAGGATGCCGACGATGTCCTCGTCGTCACCGGGGTCGACGCCGTCAGCAGGCGTGAAGTAGTCGAGCGGAGGGGCACCGTCGGCGTAGCGCCGCGCGGCATCGTCGAGCATCAGTGCCGTGCGGATGGCGCGGGCACCGGCGACCAGGAGCGGCTCGTTCGGCGACTCGAAGTGGATCAGCTCGCTGTCCGGCACCCACTCGGTGACCTGCCCGTAGTGGCCGGCGCTCGTGACGAACACGCGCTTGTCCGGCTGGATCGTGATGCAGGTCGGATCGACCCGCTGCACCCGCGCGGGGAAGCCTCTCCAGTCGAAGCCGATGACGCGCCACCAGGCGTGCTGGTCGAAGAGGAGATCCGCGTAGAGCTCGGCCATCGTCACCGAGCGGGGACGACCGAGCTCCGGCTGCTCGAGAAGCGAGCTCGACACCTTGAGCCGGTCAGGGCCGATCAGGTCGATCGGGAGCGTGGCGAGCGTGGTTGCGATCAGGTCACGCGCTCGCTTGACCGCCGGAACCTGCAGCGCGGAGCGCCGATCGATCCGAGGTGCGAGCGCGACGGTGGACGAGTACGACGGCAGGCCGAAGAAGGACGCCGGCACGGAGGTCTCGTCGATCGCGAACTGAGGGGCGTGATGGTCCTCGCTCAACGCGGGCACGACGGGGTCGCCGGCGACGAGACGCGACCAGAACCCCACTCTTCCAGTGTTGGGCCAAGCGCACTATTCGAGTAGAGGCACGATTAGCCCGTAAGTCATACGGCGGTGGGCAGGATGATCCGCGGCCGGCCATCACGCCGCGAGCGCGCAGCCGTCACGGCCCACACGGTCGCCTTGAGCGCATCCGTCGGACCAGCCGAGACAGGGCGCAGTCCGGTGGGTGCTGCCTTCGTCCTGGTGCTCGTCGCCTGACGAGCCAGATGCGCTCCACCGTCGTGGGCCAGCGTGCCCTCGTCGAGCCAGCGCGTCAGGTCAGCGACGGCGTTCGCGATGGTGCCGGTCATCGGCACGATGCGCATGTTCTGCCACGCCGGGTCCGTCGCCAGCGAGGCACCGACCAGGACCTGCGCCCGACAGCCCCAGGCCTTCGCCATCTCGGCGGCCTGGGCAACGTCGGGATGGGACGACACCGAGACGACCGTGCGCCCGTTGGCGAGCTTCCATGCCGCCGCGACGGAGACACCGGCACCGGGCCAGGACTCGACCGCGACAGCACCAGGGGCAACCTCGGGGACCTCGGCCTCGAGCGCCTGCCAGTCGTTCGCCGTCGTCAGTGGCGTACCGGGCGCCTCCCGCGCCGCGATCATGGGCCACACGTTGAGGTACTGCGCCATGAAGCCGCGCATCGGGTCGGGGTCGTCGAACTCTGGGTCGTCCTCGCCGGCGAGCGCGGCGGCGTACTTCGACGCGACCAGCGCTAGGCGGTCCTCCGACCAGTGCGGAGAGGCTGCGCGCCAGACGTCGGGATCGCCGGGGTCCGCGCCCGGCCGCGCGCCCCACAGCAGCAGGAGCGTCGACGGGTCGTCGCCTCGGACCGCGGCCAGGAGACGACGCCGCATCAGCGAGGTTGCCTTCACGTGCGCGGTCGACGTCAGGTGGAGCTGCGGGCTGATCCGCTCGAGGGTGGCGGGCTCGAGACCGTCGGTGATCGCCTGCGGGTCGACGTCCCACGACTCGTCGGCCTGGCCGTAACAGACGTCGTACCCGTAGACGGCGTTCTGTGCCCGGACAAGCCAGCGGTGCTCATCCGGGGTGGTGATCTCCTCCGAGCCGTTCGCGCGGCGCACCTTCCAGCCGGCGACCTCCTCGGCCCAGCGCCACGCCTTGTGGTGGATCTCCCGGGCGATCTGCAGGTCCTTGCCGGTGAGCAGAACGAGCTGCGGTTCGCCGAACAGGTCCGCATGTTCGAGGCGCCACGTCGCCGTGACCCGCAGACGCACGGACTTCCCGATACGGCGTGGCCCGGACTCCACGATCTGGCGCCAGACCAGCCGTCCGTCCTCGTCGTGCTCGAGCTGGCGCATGATGGCGAGGCGCTGCCACCAGCGCAGCGTCGTCGCCTGCCGCTCCTCGGCCCATCTGATCGCCTCGACGCCGTAGGAGCCCACTGCACGCGGATGCGGCGGCGTCATCGCAAGCGGCAGGGACGCATCCTCCGAAACCGGTAGGAGTCCGACGCACCACGGCAGGGCTGCGATGGTCTCTTCGGGGTCAGGAACGGCGTCGATGAGGCGCAGGAGGTCCGTGCTGGGCTCCGGAGGGAGAACAGGCAGGTCGGGGCCTTCCGCCGGCGTGGGGGCGTGGGAAAAACCGCCGTCTCGCATCGCCTTTTCGACGATCGCGTCGCTGCTCGAGTCGTTCGAGCACGGTCGACATTCGATCTGCCAATTGCTCGGGCTCAACGTCAGTTCCGGATAGGCGTGCCGGCTCTTGATGTGGCCGACCACCCACTCGTCCTGTCGCGTCAGCGTGCGACCGCAGCCACGGGCGCAGGGTGCGGGCAGGCGCATCGCCATGACGGCTCGGGCCTGGCGCACGACGTGTCCGGACCAGAGGTCGCTCACGCTGCGTCCTCCTCGTCGGCGATGTGCAGGATTGCGCAGCACGACCCGGGCGCCAGTAGCCCCACGTTGACCGCACGTCGGATGGCGCGCGTGATCTCGGTGGATGTCGCCTGGCGCAGTGGGTCGACGGCGTTGTGGAGCTCGGCCTTCCGAAGCGGCTGGCCGTTGTGGTCGAGGGCGTACATGACGATGCGCGTCCACAGCGGGAGGCGTGCTGAGTCGTAGTGACGGCGGAAGGTCATCACGACGCCTCCCGCTGATCCGTGGCGGATACCGAGCCTGACGGCTCGGGACAGAACAGATCAGAGATAGGGCGGTTCGCGCTCACGGCGACACCCCTGGGGTTTCGGGGCGACACCCCAGGGGTGTCGTTTTCGTAAGAGCGCGACACCCCTGGGGTGTCGTACACACTGTCGCTCGCGACACCCTCGCGACACCCTCGCGACAGTCTCGCGAGACCTTCGCGAGACTGTCGCGACTCGGAGCGGATGCGGTGATGACGGCAGGTCCTGCCTCCCTTACCGCCGACCTTGGCGTACAGCTCTTGATTCGGGACCAGGCAGCGGACGGAGGACATCTCGTCGATGAGCCCCATGTCCACCGCGCGGCGGATCTCGTTGGTGACCTGCTGTCGGGACGGGATGTGGATCTCGCCAGTGCGCGGGTTGCTGGACGTGAGCACACCGGCGAGGCCACCTAGCGCGAACTCTGCGTGACCGATGAGGTTGGCCCAGCCCTGGGCCGCGAACATGACGCGGACGTAGAGCGGTTTGACGTTGGGATCGCGGGCAAGCCGCTGGGCCTCCAACTGATTGCTCGCGTAGAACTCCTCGAACGGGATCACGAGGCCTCCCGATGGAAGTGGCCGATCTCGATAGCGTCAAGGAGGTCGCTGAGCAGTGTCACGTCCGCCGTATCGGGCAGATCGCAGTTGCACTCGCTCGGGTCGGCGTCGTAGATCCGAGCCTGCGCCTTCGGGGCAGTCGTGCACTGGCACTCGGAACTGTCGGCGTGCAGGAGCTTGTAGCCGAGCGTGTTCATGCCGGCGATGGCCGCGACGTCGGCGAGGTGCCGGTCGTCCAGCACCCAGCCCTTACCGCTCGCAGACCAGAGCGGCTTGAAGCCGTGCCGGCGCAAGATGTCCGCGGCGCTGCGGCCTCGGATCAGCATCACGGGCTCGCGGTGCGTGATGCTCCACCGCCCCATCACGCGGGTCACTCGCCATCCGCCTTCCGGCGACGGATCTCCTCGCTGCGCCGGGCGTCGAGGGCCTCACGAGCCCGGGCTCTCCGCTGCATCTCAGCGGCCAGGAAGTTGTCCTTGCCGACAGCCCGCAGCGCCGCATTCGCGGTCGGGTCGGCGTCTATGTGACGCTTGCTCACGCGTCTCTCCGTTCGTGTTGATGGGGAGTCGTTACTGGTGCGTGGCGGGGAGCAAGTTCTTGGCGGAATGGGCTCCCCGCCACGTCATGATGCGGCCTCGAACTGGGCGTCGAGCCAGGCCTGTACATCGCTCTGCCGGTAGACGAGCTGCTTGCCGATGACCGTGCACTTCGGGCCCTGGCCCGTCGCGCGCCAGTGCCGAAACGTGGCCACGCTGAAGCCCGTCCACTCGGCGACTTCGGTGATGCGGAGCAGTTCCCTCGGTCTGTTCATGCCGAACCTCCTGAGTTAGTGCTGACAGTGCTGACTCAAACCATAACATGACGTGAGTCGGTCTTGACGGGACTGACTCACGAGTGGGAGTGTCTGGTTGTGACGGAAGTTGATGTGACGGTCGATCCGCTGCCGGTCGACTGGCTCCTGGGGCACTCAGTCGCGATCGGTCCGGGCGTGATGATGCCGGAGCGCTTTGTCGCCCGGGTCGAGATCGATGGCGCCGAGGCGGAGATCGAGATCGTCGCGAACATCTTGGGTCCACGCGCGCACAAGGTGAGCGTCATCGAAGTGGGGGAGGATGGAGTCAATGGCGAGGCTTTGCGCCGCATCCCTGTCGCCTCGGTCGTCAAGGCAGCGGCTCGCAGTGCGGTGTGGATGCGGCATGACCTTCTCGCGGGCCAGCCCGGAATAGTCTCCGGAAAGACGCTGGCGGAGGTACCGGATCTGGTTCGGCGACAGTGGCCGAACGGACACATGACGTTCTTCTTGCGATGGGTCGCTGGTGTCTACCTGGTTGCCGATGCGCTCGGGGACGGTCCTACTGCTGCCGTCGCCAAGGCGTTCAATGTCTCCCGTGCGACGGCGGGTCGCTATGTGGAGGCTGCGCGCAAGCGGAAGTTGATCCCTCCAGCGCGAGGGCGCGGCACTTCGCGCCCGGCCACAGAAGAGGAGAAGGCGAAGCTTCGCGCCAATCTGGGCCTCGAGCCCGACGCGGACGTAGGGGACTACTTCGTCGTTGGCATCGAGGGCGCTGACGAGTACCTCGCCTGGCTGGATGACCCCTTCCCTGGATGGCGCACGTCCGAGGAGGACGAGGGCAATGGCTAGTATCCGCAAGCGCCCTGGCGGAAAGTGGCGCGCTCGCTACCGCGACGATGCCGGTAGGGAGCACGCGCGGCACTTCGAGCGCAAGGTCGACGCACAGCGCTGGCTCGACGAGCAGACCGCGAAGCTCGTTACCGGTTCGCACATCGCGCCCCGCCTCGCTCGGACGACCGTAGGGGAGTGGTGCGACACCTGGCTCGATGGCTACCGCGGCAACCGTGACAGCACGGTGCGTCAGGCCGAGGTTCACATCGCGCGAATCAAGGTGGCCTTCGGTCACTTGCAGCTCGGTGCATTGCGCCCATCGCACGTCCGAACCTGGTGTGCGCAGCTCGCGGCCGAGGGTCTCGCCGACTCCTACGTCTACGCGCTCCATGCCCGCCTGGCGCAGCTCTACTCTGACGCCGTCCATGACGGCCTAGTCGCAAAGTCACCGTGCTCGAGACGCACCTCCCCGAAGGCGGGCAAGCAACGGCCCTACGTCTGCACCAGCGAGCAGATGTGGGCGCTGCACGACGCGATGCCGGAGCACCTGCGCGCAGCGGTCCTCCTGGGCGCATTCGGCGGCCTCCGGCTCGCGGAGGCATGCGGGCTCCGGGTTGGCGACGTCGACTTCATGCGAGGCGTCATCTCGCCGGCCGTGCAGTACCCGGCCGATCCGCTCAAGACCGAGACGTCCAAGACGCCCGTGCCGATCCCGCAGAGCCTCGCGCTGGAGCTCTCAGCGCACGTCGCTGCGACGTCGCGACGCGGCGAGTGGATGCTCTCGAACATGTGGGGCGAGCAGTTGGCCCCGTGGACGCTCGAGCGGGCGATCCGGACGGCACGGGCGAAAGTGCCCGCCCTGCCACCGACGTTCCGCTTCCATGACCTGCGGCACTACCTGGCATCGATGCTGATCGCCAGCGGCGCCGACGTGAAGGTTGTTCAGGCCCGACTCAGGCACGCGAGCGCGAAGACCACGCTCGACACGTATGCGCACCTGTGGCCGGACGCTGACGAAAGCACACGAGCCGCCATCGATGTGGTGATGGCGGCTCGTGCGGACTCTCTGCGGACTGCGGAAGGAGGTGGAACCTAAAACCGCAGGTCAGGGGTTAGTTAGGGCTCAGATGTCGTAGTACAGCTCGAACTCGTGCGGGTGCGGGCGCAGCTGCACGGGGAGGATCTCGTTGGTCCGCTTGAAGTCGATCCACGTCTCGATCAGGTCAGGCGTGAAGACGTCGCCGACGGTGAGGAACTCCTGGTCGGCCTCCAGCGCCTCGAGCACCGCGGTCAGCGAGGTCGGGACCTGGTTGATCTCGGCCATCTCGTCCGGCGGGAGCTCGTAGATGTCCTTGTCGATCGGCGCGGGCGGCTCGATCTTGTTCTGGATGCCGTCGATGCCGGCGAGCAGCAGGGCCGAGAAGGCGAGGTAGGGGTTCGAGGACGGGTCCGGGAACCGGGTCTCGATGCGCTTGGCCTTCGGGTTCGACCCGGTGATCGGGATGCGGACCGCGGCGGAGCGGTTGCGCGACGAGTACACCAGCGAGATCGGAGCCTCGAACCCCGGCACCAGGCGGTGGTAGGAGTTCACGGTCGGGTTCGTGAACGCGAGCACGGCGGGCGCGTGCTTGAGGATGCCGCCGATGTACCAGCGCGCCATGTCGGACAGGCCGCCGTACCCGGACTCGTCGTAGAATAGGGGCTCGCCCTCGTTCCAGATCGACTGGTGCACGTGCATGCCCGAGCCGTTGTCACCGAAGATGGGCTTCGGCATGAAGGTGACCGTCTTGCCGGCCTCCCAGGCGGTGTTGCGGATGATGTACTTGAACTTCATGACGTCGTCCGCCGCCTTGAGCAGCGTGTCGAAGCGGTAGTTGATCTCGGCCTGGCCGGCGGTGCCGACCTCGTGGTGCGCGCGCTCGACGAGCAGGCCCGACGCCTCGAGGTTCTTGACCATCACGTCGCGCAGGTCGGAGAAGTGGTCGGTGGGGGAGACGGGGAAGTAGCCGCCCTTGTACTTGACCTTGTAGCCACGGTTGTCGCGCTCGAACGAGTCGCCCGTGTTCCAGGCGCCGGCGTACGAGTTGATCTCGTAGAAGCCGGTGTTCTGCTTCGTCTCGAACTTCACGTTGTCGAAGATGTAGAACTCGGCCTCGGGGGCGAAGAAGGCCGTGTCGCCGATGCCGGTCGTCGACAGGTACGCCAGCGCCTTGCGGGCGATGTTGCGCGGGTCGCGCGAGTAGGCCTCGCCGGTGATCGGGTCGTGCACGAAGAAGTTCATCACCAGGGTCTTCGCGGCACGGAACGGGTCGACGAACGCCGTCGTCACGTCCGGGAAGAGCGCCATGTCGGACTCGTTGATGGCCTGGAACCCACGGATCGAGGAGCCGTCGAAGGCGAGCCCGTCCGTGAAGACCTCGGGGCCGAAGGACGACACCGGGACGGTGAAGTGCTGCATGATGCCCGGCAGGTCGACGAAGCGGATGTCGATCATCTCGACGCCTTCGTCCTTGATGAACTTGAACAGCTCATCCTGGTTGTTGAACATTCGTCCTCCTTGGCTGAGCGTGACGTCCCAGCCCGCGAAATGATGAGGGGTGACCCTGCGGCGACTCTGCTGTCGGGTCGTGCCTGCACCGTAGGCAGGGGCAGTTGCGCCCCCGTGTCGGGATTGTTTCAGCCATGTAACAGGTTGCCGGTGACCGACGTCCACCCCGCCGCGCCTAGGCTTGGCGACCGTGACCGACCCCACCTTCCCGACCGCCTCGTGGACCCGCCGCGGAGTGGCCCTCCTCGTCGACTGGCTGGCCTCGACCCTCGTGGTGGCCTTCTTCGTGGGATGGCACGACTACAGCTCGCCGGGCGGCCCGGAGCAGTTCTACGTGCTCGTCGTGTACGTCGTGGAGTCGGCTTTCCTCACCGCGTTCGCGGGTGGGTCCTTCGGCAAGCTCGCGACGCGGCTGCGCACGGTGCGGGTGGACGGCGACCCGCGACCGCTCGACCTGCTCCGTGCGGTGGCGCGCCAGATCATGGTCGCCGTCGTCGTTCCGCCGCTCATCTTCCGGCCCGACGGGCGCGGACTGCACGACATCGCCGCCGGCACGGCCACCGTGACGCTCGAGACCTACCGCGCCCAGCTCCGGCACCTGACCCCGTGAACGACGAAGCCCCGACCGGACGGCCGGGGCTTCGCGATGGCTCGGTGGATCAGTGGACCGGCGGGCGGATCACCGGCCGCGCAGGTTGCCGCGCATGCCCTTCATCGAGTTCGGGACGGGGCCCTTGGGCAGCGGGACCTTGCCGCGGCTGGCGTCGATCGCCTTGAGACGGTTCAGCAGGTCGGTCAGCTCGGCGGGCTTCACCTTGCGGCCGAGCTTCATGATGGTGCGCACGAGCTTGGGCATCGGCACCTGGCCCTCGTCGTTGCCGACGATGATCTCGGTGACGGGCACCTCGTACAGCACCCGCTCGTGGCGCTTGCGCTCGCTCGTGAGCAGCGGCCGGAGCCGGCTCGGGTTGCCCTCGCCGACGAGCACGATCCCCGGAGGGCCGACCACGCGGTGGACGACGTCCTGCTGCTTGTTGAAGGCGATCGCGGGCTCGGTGGTCCAGCCGCGGCGCAGCATGGTGAGCGCCGCGGCGGCACCGCCGGGCTGGCCCTCGAGACGCTTGTACGCCGCCCGCTGGGCGCGACGGCCGAAGATGACCATCACCAGCAGGATGCCGCCGAGGATCGCGCCGAGGATCGACATGACGAGTCCGAGCACGCCGGTGCCCGGCAACACCCAGAACACGGCGAAGCCGATGGCGGCGCCCACGACGAAGGATCCCAGCAGCCACAGACCGATGGTCGGGTCGGACTGCTTGGTCAGCCGGTAGGTCTCAACGATCTGCCGGCGGCGGCTCATGGTGCTCGGGTCGACCTGGGACATGCGGTGCTCTCTCGGTTCAGGCGTGTCGGGGGAGGGACGGATCAGGCGGAGACGCCGTCGCGGGCGTCGATCGCCTGACGGTACAGGCGACCGGCGCGGTAGGACGAACGAACGAGTGGGCCGGACATGACACCGGAGAAGCCGATCTGGTCGGCCTCCTCGCGCAGCTCGACGAACTCCTCCGGCTTCACCCAGCGCTCGACCGGGTGGTGGCGGACGCTGGGGCGCAGGTACTGCGTGATGGTGATGAGCTCGCAGCCCGCGGCGTGCAGATCGCGCAGCGCCTGCGAGACCTCCTCGCGGGTCTCGCCCATGCCCAGGATCAGGTTCGACTTGGTGACCAGGCCGAAGTCGCGGGCCTGGGTGATGACGTCGAGGGAACGCTCGTAGCGGAACGCGGGACGGATCCGCTTGAAGATCCGCGGCACCGTCTCCACGTTGTGGGCCAGCACCTCGGGGCGCGACTCGAAGACCTCGCGCAGCAGGTCCGGCTTGCCGTTGAAGTCGGGGATCAGGTTCTCGACACCGGTGTCAGGGTTGAGCTCGTGGATGGCGCGGACCGTCTCGGCGTACAGCCAGGCGCCCCCGTCCTCCAGGTCGTCGCGGGCGACGCCGGTGATGGTGGCGTAGCGCAGGCCCATGCTCTGCACCGACTCCGCGACGCGGCGCGGCTCGTCGCGGTCCAGCGGCTGCGGCTTGCCGGTGTCGATCTGGCAGAAGTCGCAGCGCCGGGTGCACTGGTCGCCGCCGATGAGGAACGTGGCCTCGCGGTCCTCCCAGCACTCGAAGATGTTGGGGCAGCCCGCCTCCTGGCAGACGGTGTGCAGTCCCTCGGACTTCACCAGCTGCTGCAGGTGCTTGTACTCAGGTCCCATCTTCGCCCGGGTCTTGATCCACTCCGGCTTCCGCTCGATCGGGGTCTCCGCGTTGCGGACCTCCAGGCGGAGGAGCTTGCGACCTTCAGGTGCTGGCGCAGTCGTCACCGGTTCAGGGTACGCCGACCACCCACTGTCTCCGCAGTCGGGGAGCGTCTCCGGGACCGGCGAGGGGTGCCTGCTTCTCAGCCGCGCGACGGCGTCAGCAGGTCGATGCGGGGTCCGTGCGCCGGCTCGGGCTTCGGGTCGTAGTCGGCGGTCGCCACGTAGGGCTCCCAGGCCAGGTAGCGGACGACCTGGCGCCGCAGCACCGGCAGCGCCTCGGCGACCGTGACGTCGCGGCCGGTCTCGACGCTGAGCGTCGTCACGCCGGCGTCCGAGATGCCGCAGGGCACGAAGCGGTCGTACCACCCGAGGTCGACGTCGCAGTTGAGCGCGATGCCGTGCATGGTCACACCCTTGCTGACGCGCAGGCCGATCGCGCCGACCTTGCGCTCCTGGCCGCGTGCGTCGGCCCGGAGCCAGACGCCGCTGCGGCCCGGCACGCGTGCGGTCGTCACACCGAAGTCGGCGCAGGCCTGGATCATCGCCTCCTCGAGGCGCCGCACGAAGTCGACGACCTTGACGTGGGACGGGAGCCGGACGATCGGGTAGGCGACCAGCTGGCCGGGCCCGTGGAACGTGATCTTCCCGCCGCGGTCGACGTCGACCACCGGGGCGCCGTCGGTGTCGACGGGGCGCTCGTGCGGGTCGGTGCGCTTCCCGGCCGTGAAGACCGGGGGGTGCTCGAGGAGCAGGACGGTGTCGGGCTGCTCGCCGGCGACCACCTTCGCGTGGACCTCGCGCTGGAGCTCCCATGCGTCGAGGTAGTCGATCGTCCCGATCTCCTGGAAGAGCAGATCACTCACCCTGGGAGGGTACCTCCGCGAGCGCGCCACCCAGGAAGCGGTGCTCAGTCGGCGCCTGTGGATGACCGCGGCGGCGTACCGCCGGATCGGGATAGGTGTTGTCCATGACGTCTCCTGAGGCGAACGTCGCGGCACCGCGGCTGCTGGTCCCGATCCTCGTGGTCGGGCTGCTCGTGGGCGTCTTCGTCGTCGTGGCCTGGCCCTCGACCCCGCCGGGCGCGCCCGCGGCGCATCGGGGCCCGCCACCGGTCGCCGGCGTCTCGGCGCGGATCGAGGCGCAGGCCGCGGGCGTGCTGCGCGACTGGGACCGACGACGTGCTGCGGCCTGGTCGTCGGGCGACGCCCGGGCTCTGGAAGCGCTCTACGTGCCGGGTGCGAGCGCGGCTGAGGCCGATGTCGCGATGCTGACGGCCTGGACCGCGCGCGGACTGGCGGTCGACGACCTGACCACGCAGCTGCTGGCCGTCCACGTCAGGGCCCGTGGCCCGACGCGCTGGGTGCTCCGGGTGCGTGACCGCGTCACCGGTGCTGTCGCGGCGGGCGCCGGGCGGACCGAGCAGCTTCCTGCTGGGACGACGAGCGAGCGGGACGTCGCTCTGCGCCTGGTCCGCGGAGCCTGGCTGGTCGCGTCGGTCAGGCCCGTTCCGAGGACCGCGCCAGGGCGGCGGTGAGGATCGCGGCGACGTCGGGATCCCGGAACTCGTAGCCCGCTGCCGTCAGGACGTCGGGCCGCGCGTCCACCGAGCCGAGCAGCTCGGGGGAGAGGCGTCCGGCACCGAGCCTGATCGCCGCGCCCGGCACCGCGAGCAGCGGCTTCCGCCCGACCTGCCGGGCCAGCTCGTCGGTGAACTCGGCGTTGGTCGGGGGATGCGGGCACGTCAGGTTCACGGGACCGTCGACATCGTGCTCGACCAGGTGCAGCACGCTGCCCAGCCAGTCGCGCAGCGAGATCATCGGCATCCGCTGCCGGCCGTTGCCGACGCGCGCGCCGAGGCCCGCCTTGAAGACGGGGACCAGTTGCTTGAGGGGCGCGTTCGTCCGGTCGATGACCGGGCTCGTGCGCAGGAACGCGACCCGGCCGCCCGCCTCGACGGCGGGACGCGCGGCGTCCTGCCAGTCGCGGCACACCTGCGTCATCAAGGTGTGCCCCCGGCTGTCGGCGGACTCGCCGACCCGCTGCGAGCCGTGGTCGCCGTACCACCCGACGGCGTTGCCGGCGAGGTACGCCGGCCGCCGGCGTGACGCCGCGATCGTCTCGGCCAGCACCCGGGTGGTCGTGACGCGGCTGTCGTGCAGCCGCTGCGACCAGCGCCGCGAGTGCGGGTTGCCGAACGTCGGGCTGCCGGCGAGGTTCACCACGACGTCGGCAGCCTCGATGACGTCGGGGTCGAGCATGCCGGCGTACGGGTTCCAGGTGGACTCCCCGGTCCGGGCCGGGCGGCGTACGAGCGCCGTGACCTCGTGGCCCCGCCGCGCGAGCTCCTCGCGCAGCTGCGTCCCGAGGAACCCTGACGAGCCGGCGACAACGACGCGTGACATGCCACCAACCTACCGGGCCGAGTCGGCGCAACCTGGCGCCTCAGAAACGCCGAGTCGGCGCATCCTCGCACCTAACAGCGAGGATGCGCCGACTCGGGCTTGCTGGACGGCGAGGATGCGCCGACTCGGCGTCAGACCTCGAACGCGCCTGCCTCGAGGCGCTTCTTGACGTCCTGGAGGAAGCGGCCGGCGTCGGCGCCGTCGACCAGGCGGTGGTCGTAGGTGAGCGACAGGTAGACCATGTGGCGCACGGCGATCGTCTCGCCGAGGTTCGGGTCGTCGATGACGACCGGGCGCTTCACGACGGCACCGGGGCCGAGGATGGCGACCTGCGGCTGGTTGATGATCGGGGTGTCGAAGAGCGCCCCGAAGCTACCCAGGTTGGTGATGGTGAACGTCCCGCCCGACAGCTCGTCCGGCGTGATCTTGTTGGTGCGGGTGCGCTCCGCGACGTCGGCGATCTTCTTCGCCAGACCGGCGATGGAGAGGTCGCCCGCGTCCTTCACGACCGGGGTCAGCAGGCCCCGCTCGGTGTCCACCGCGAACGCGATGTTCTCGCGGTCGTAGTAGGTCACCTCGCCGGCCTCGGTGTTGAGGTTGGCGTTGAGCTTCGGGTGCTGCTTGAGCGCGTCGATCGCCGCCTTGGCGAAGAACGGCAGGTACGTCAGCTTGACGCCCTCGCGCGCCAGGAACTCGGCCTTGGCCGCCTCGCGCTGGCGGGCGATGTTGGTGACGTCGACCTCCATCACCTGGGTGAGCTGGGCCGAGGCGTGCAGCGACTCGGTCATCCGATCGGCGATGACCCTGCGCAACCGGCTGACCTTCTCCGTCGTGCCGCGCAACGGCGACGGGGTGGCCGGAGCGGCGGCGGCCGCGGGCGCAGCAGTGGCCGGAGCGGCGGCGGGGGCGGCCGGTGCCTTGGCGGCCTCGGCGGCGGCGAGCACGTCCTCCTTGCGGATGCGGCCTCCGACGCCGCTGCCCGTGACCTTCGCGAGGTCGACACCGTGCTGCGCGGCGAGCTTGCGCACGAGCGGGGTGACGTAGCCGTGGCCCTCGTCCGACGAGGCGGCCGGAGCGGCGGGAGCCGGAGCGGCGGGCGCGGCGGGAGCCGGAGCGGCGGGCGCCGGAGCGGTGGGCGCGGCGGGTGCGGCGGGTGCCGGGGCGGCGGGTGCAGGGGCCTGAGCAGGCTCCGGTGCCTTCTCGGGCTCGGCTGCCTTCTCGGGCTCGGCGGGCGCGGCCGGAGCCGCCGAGGCATCGCCGACGATGGCGAGCTCGGCGCCCACCTCGACCGTCTCGTCCTCGGAGACCTTGATCTCGAGCAGGGTGCCGGCGACCGGCGAGGGGATCTCGGTGTCGACCTTGTCGGTGGAGACCTCGAGGAGCGGCTCGTCGACGGCGACGCTGTCACCGACCTGCTTGAGCCAGCGCGTGACGGTGCCCTCGGTGACGGACTCGCCGAGCGCGGGAAGCGTGACCGACGTGCCGGCCCCGCTCGTCGGCTGCGTGTCGCCGGTGGGCTTCGGAGCCTCCTCGCCGGCGGGCGCGGGCGCCTCGGCCGCGGCGGGGTCCTGGGCCTCCTGCTCGACGGGCTCGGACTGGGCGGGCTCCTCGGGTGCGGAGTCGGGCTCGGGTGCGGACTCGGGGGCCGGGGCGGAGCCCTCCTCGTCAGCAGCGCCGACGATGGCCAGCACAGCGCCGACCTCGACGGTGTCGTCCTCGTTGGCGCGGATCTCGAGCAGGGTGCCGGCCACGGGCGAGGGGATCTCGGTGTCGACCTTGTCGGTGGAGACCTCGAGGAGCGGCTCGTCGACGGCGATGGTGTCGCCGACGTTCTTGAGCCAGCGGGTGACAGTGCCTTCGGTGACGGACTCGCCGAGTGCCGGCAGTGTGACTTCGGTAGCCAATGCAGTTCCTTCGCTCGCCTCTGTGGATGCGCCTTGATGCTGGTGGTCCGGGATTCCCGCCCGCGCCCCATCTTTGCACCCCGACACGTCGGGTCGTCACTGACCCATCTCGCACGGCGAGTTACCCGCGAGTCACCGTCGGGGCCCTCCGACACAGGGCACACTTGGCTGTATGTCGTTCTTCGACCGCTTCCGTCGCGGCCCCGGCGTGCGCATGAGCAAGCCGGCCCGCGACGCCCGTCACACCGGCTCGACGCGGGTCCGGGCCGCCGACGAGACCGACATCGCGCACCTGGCGGACTTCATCGCCACCAGGCGCGGTGTCGAGGGGTTCGTGGAGCCGAGGACGGCGGTCAGCGACGTCACACTGCTGCTCGTCGCACACGACGGCGAGTGGACGCGGCGACGCGTGCCGTCGGTGCAGTGGGCGCACCGATTCTGCAACGACCAGATGACCCCGTCGTACGACGCTGCCGTCGTCGGCATCCCGCAGCGGATGCGCGACTACAACACGCGCAAGCGGCAGCAGGGCACGTCGGGCAGCTAGATGCGTGGCCGGGGTCGACGGCCTGTCCGCCGGCCTCGGACGAGCAGGCGTCAGCTCCGCAGCAGCTCGGCCAGGGCCCGCCGACCCAGATGGCGCCACTCGACGCGGGCGAGCACCAGCACGCCACCCACGGCCGCTGCGAGGACAAGGACCAGCCACCACGGCACGACGAGGCCGGGCGAGCCGGTCTGACCGGTGATCTGCTCGAGCGAGAGCGACCCGAAGATCGCGAACGCTCCGGCGATCCCCAGCGTGAACCCGGCGAGGGTCGCGACGAGCACAGGAGTCAGCATCTCGCCGACCAGGACCTGCCGGAGGTCACCGTCGGGAAGCCCGAGGGCGCGCAGCCGTCCGAGTGACTCCCGGCGAGCCGGCGCCTCGACGGCCGCGGCGAGCGCGACCCCGACGAGCGCGAAGAGCAGCAACAGGGCCGCTGTCACGACGGCCAGCCGCACCAGGCCGGAGGACAGCGGGGCGTCGCGGCGGGCACGGAGCACCTCGGCGTACGTGGTGACCGAACCGGAGGTGCCGGCCGCAGCCGTCACCGCTGACGATGCACCTGGGCCGACGGCCCAGACCGTGTTGGGTTCGGCGACCGCGCCCGCGTCAGCGAAGGCGCCGGCGTCGACCACCACCACCGGCCCGAGCGATGCGTCCACCCGCGGCGCCGGGCCGACGACCTCCAGCGGGACACTCGCGTCCTCCCAGTGCACGACGAGGCCGTCGCGCAATGCTGTGTCGTCGCCGAGCAGGAGGGCCGGCACGCGGTCGCCCTCCCGCGCCCTCAGCCGCGCGAGCTGGGGGGCGTCCGGGAGCAGGCTGGCGGCGAGGAGCCGCCCGTAGGCGGCGGCGTCGACGACGACCAGCCGGACCGGCTCCGCGCTTCGCCGGGACGACGCCTGCACGTCGTCGGCGACGAGGGCAGGCACCGCGGCACGGACCGCCGGTGAGCGCGCGATCGCGCGTGCCGTGTCGACCACCCCCGGATTCGCGGGCACAGTGAGCCGAGCATCGCCGCCGACCGCCAGCAGCGCCCCCGCCGACTGGCCCTCCTGCTCGGTCGATGCCAGGACCACCCCCACGGTGAGCTGGGCGACGGCGACCGACACCACCAGCAGCGGCAGCGCCCGCGCCCCGGCCTCCGCGAGGCGCGCCGCCGACAGGAACCGGACGTCCCCGGTCGAGCGACGGGCGTTGCGGAGCATCAGCCGCACGGCGGGCGGCATCAGCCGCACCACGACCACCGTCCCCGCCACCGTCCACCACAGGACGGCGCTGGCCGCCGCGAGGTCGCCGACGCCGCGCTGCCGGAGCGCCGCCAAGGACAGCACCGCGGCCGCGAACACGGCGACCTCCAGCGCGACCCGCTGCAGCTGCCGCGTGCGCGTCGCCGCGCGTCGGGCTGAGCGGTTGGCCGGTGCCCGGCGGGCGCTCGTCGCGCGGGCCGCGGCAACCGCGCCCAGGACCGGGGCGGCGGAGACGGCGACGATCAGCACGGGCACCGACCACACCCAGTCCACGTCGCCGACGACCAGCCAGGTGGCCGCGAGGCCGACGAGCGCGCCGGACACGGCGACGATGAGAGCCTCGACGAGGAGCTCGAGCGCGACTCCGAGCAGAGTGGCGCCGCGCTCGCGCGCCAGCGTGACCGATGCGCCGCGGCGGCGTACCAGCAGCTGGGCCGCCAGCACGAGCACCAGCAGGGCACAGCCGAGGAGGCCGACGAGCAGCACCTGCGCCTGGCCCCGCGCCGAGGCGATCTGTGCGCGCCCGTCCTCGAGCACCCGGGTGAGCAGGCTGTCCCACGTGATGTCACCGTGCGAGGACCGTCCCGACGACTGCAGCGACCCGATCTCACGCTCGAGCGCCCGCGAGTCGCGCCATCGCACCTGCGAGGGCTGCGGTGTGAAGATGACGCGGTAGGTCAGGTCGTCAGCCGGTACGCCGACCCGCAGATCGGGCAGCGACGCTGCCGAGACGAGGGCGGCCGCAGCCGTGCTCCTCAGCCCGTCCGAGACGCCCACCGAGGGGTGGAGCAGCTGCGAGGAGACCTGCCAGGCGGCCGCATCGGCATCGTCCGGGACGAACACCCCGCTGACGACGATCGAGACCGGGCGATGCTGGTCGTCCTCCGCCGGCAGCCGATCTCCGGGCGCGAGGCCGAACGCCGAGGCCGCGGCCTGGGACAGCGCGACCTGCACCGGCCAGGGTCCGGCGTCGGGGTGGACCGTCAGCGACGCTCGCGACGGACCCACGCCCGCCTGCGGCGCTCCGCCGGACGAGTAGGTCACCCGCGGCGGTCCTTGAGGAGTGTCGACGTAGACAAGCCGCAGATAGCGCCCCGGGCCGTTGTCCAGGAGGTGCAACGACGGTGTCGTGAGGGTCGCGACACCCGGTCTGAGCACGGCCTTGAGCCGGCGCGGGAGGACGTAGTGCGCATACTCGGCGTCCTGCCGAAGCTCGACGTCGGACCGGGGCTGGCGCTTGGTGCCCGTCGGGTCGCCGTAGTCCCGTGGCGCCGTCGCCACGACGTCGCCGCGGGAGCCGGCATCTCGCACCGTCGCGGCGATCGCGCGGTCGGCCGTGCGCTCGCCGAGCGGCTCGACGGCGGTGGTCACCGCGACGGTCAGCGCGACCACGAGGCCGATGAGGACCAGCAGGCCCGGGTCGCTGCGCATCCGTCCGCGGATCGTCGCGGTGTGCAGCCGTGAGCGCGGCATCACAGATCACCCGCCCGCAGGTCGGCCGGCCCGGACCGGCGGATCTGGACCGCCGCGAGGACGGCGACGAGGACCAGGGAGAACGCGAGGAGTCCGCCGACGAGCAGCGCCTCGGCCGCCCACGGCACGGTGACGACGGCACTCGGCACCGGTGCGGCCCCAACCTCCGACCGGACCAGGTGCGGACCGAGCGCGAGCGCCGCCACGAGACCCACCAGCGCGCCGACGAGGACCAGCGGGACGACGAAGGAGCCGTGCTCGACGAGCAGCACCCGCCGCGCGTCCTGGCGCGTGAGTCCGAGCGCGCGCAGCCGCGCCACGTCCGCGGAGCGACGCTGCCTGTCGGCGCTCAGCACCAGCCCGACACCCGCCACGAGCATCACGGCGGCGGCGACCACCAGCGTGAGCAGCGCGGTCGGCACCGTGGCCCGCAGCGGCCCGTGCCTCAGCTGTGCGGCGACCTCGTGCCGGGTCGTCACCTGGCCCAGGCTCGACTCGCGCAAGGCGTGGACGACGCCGGGCGAGGGCTTCGAGACCCACCAGCCGTTGACGACCGGGTCCAGCCGGCCTGCGTCCACGAGCGCACGGGAGAGCAGGTCGGCATCGAGGAGCACGGCGACCCGGCCGGGCGCGGACGGCACGTTCGGCACGACGGCGACCACTCGGAGGGGCACCGGTGCCTCCTGCACGGACGCCGCCAGCCTGCCGCCGACCTTCGCCCCGATGGCGTCGAGGAGGTCCTGCGACACGGCGACGGGCAGCTCCGTCGGGGTCGGGAGCGCCGTGGCCAGCAGCGAGGCGCCGGTGTAGACGAAGAAGCCGAGGTCGATCCCCGCCGTCGCCGTCAGGGCCGTGCCGTCGCCGTCGGCCCCGACGGAGGCCGTCGCATCGCGCACCGGACTGTCGCTCCGTGCCGACAGCAGCCTCCACGACGGGCGGGCGCCGCCACGGCCGGGAAGGCGGAGCTTGACCGACATCTCACCCGTCTGGACCTGGCCGGGGTCCCCGCGCGGGTCGATGCCCGGGTCGCCGTCCAGGTCCAGTCGTACGGCGACCAGGCGCGCACCGCCGACGATGGGACCGAGCCAGTCGACCGGGTGCGCGCGGCCGTCCATCGGGAGCGATGTTGCGGCCACGGAGCTCCGGAAGCCGGACGCGTCCTGGACCACCGCGGTCGGCGTCACCGTGATCGATGCTCCCGCCGGCGCTCGCCCTGTCAGCTCCACGCCGGTCCCGTCCGCGGGCAGGGGAATGCCGCCGGCCGGGGCGTGTGGCGCCAGCCGACGGCCGATCGACGACCAGTCTGTCCCGGCGTCCACGCGCCCGCGCAGGAGCTCTCCGGCGTGCCGGGTGTCGACGGCGACCAGCATCGGCGGCGAGCCGGGGTCACCGAGATAGCTGCCGAGCGCGAGGGGCGTGTCGACCACCGGCGAGACCGTCGCGGCCGGACCAGTGGCCGCCGCGACGGCGATCGAGTCCTGCGGACCGGCCGGAGCCAGCAGCGCGAGCGACAGGTCGGTCCCGACGCGGAGATCGGCCTGGTCGTCCTGGGAGCGTCCCCACGTCGTCTGCAGCGCGAGCCCGAAGACGGAAGCCGCAGCCGCGGCGGCGATCAGCACCATCGCCGTTCCCACGTGAGGGCGACGCGCCGCCTGCTGCATCGCCAGCGGGACGACGAGACCCCGGGACCGGTCTCCCACGCGCGCCGCTCCGGCCAGGAGGAGCGGTACCACCTGGACCGCGAGGACCGTGACGGCCGCGAGGCAGAGCACGGGCGCCGCGGTCAGCGTGACGTCGCCGTGCACGGTGCTCGTGGGCGGCTGGGTCCGGAGCTGCCACCAACCGACGGCCGCCACGCCCACCAGCAGCGCGCCCATCCCTGAGCGCTCGGCGGCCCGCCGGCGGGAGCTGCGGTCCGACGCCGTGCTCGAGTCCTGGACGGTGACCACCAGCGCCAGGGCGAGCGCCACGGCGCCGGCGAGCACCGTGAGGACCAGCCCCCAGGTGATCGTCGGTGACTGGGTGAGCCCCGCCGCCCGCAGACGCGGCAGATGCGTGAGGCGTGCGTGGACCAGCGCCGCGACAGGGATGGCCACGAGCGTGGCCGCCACGGCCAGCGCCAGCGCCTCGACCAGCGCCGCGCTCATCTGCTGCCGGCGGCTGAGCCCGAAGGAGACCAGCAGCGCGCGCTCGTCGTCGCGGATCGAGGCCAGCAGCCAGCCGGCGAGCAGGGCGGCCGCGAGCGAGAGCGCCAGGCTGAGCACGAGGAGAACGAGGACGGTGCCGCGCGTGGTCGCCTGCTGCGCCTGGATCCGGCTGAGGGTGTCGGGCAGGTTCGAGGCGACGCGGGTGATCCGCGCCCGGCCGGCGGCCCGCGAGGAGAGCAGGGCGTCGGCGTGCCCCAGCTTGCCGACCGCGCGAGCGAGGGAGGATCGCGTCGCGAGCGACAGCGTCGGATGGGCGGTGACCCGTAGTCCGGTCACCGATGATCCGGTCGCGACGAAGGCCGCGTCGCCGACCACGAACGGCCCGTAGGCGGGGGCCGTCACCGAGCCGTCGCTGTAGGTCGCGTCGAAGCCCTGCCCGGACAGCGGGTCGCCCTGCCAGCCCGCCTGGTCCCTCGGCCGGAACGTGCCCACGACCACGACGTCGACCGGGTTGTCGGCCCCGTCGAGGCCGATCTCCTGGCCGAGCACCACGCGCTCGCCGAGGTGCAGGCGGAGCAGGCGTGCCGTCGAGTCGGGTATCGCGGCCTCCGGGCGCCCCGAGGCCGCATCGTGCGGCCAGCGGCCCGAGGTCAGCTCGGCCTCCGGCGCGATGCCGTCACCGGAGGCCAGGTAGGCCAGTCGGTGTGCGTCCTCGAGACGGCGCATGCGCGCGGTCGCGATGCTCGTGAGCCTCGGATGCAGGGGAGTGAGCACACCGCCGACGACGTCTCGCGCCTGTTGCCGGACGTCGGCGAGGTCGGAGCCGGCGAGGCCGACGACGTACGCGGTCACGTCGACGTCGTCGGCCTGCGACCGCTGGACCTCCGCGTGGAAGGCGCGGTCCTGCGTGGCGCTCAGCAGCAGCGTGCAGACGCCGAGGAGGGTGGCGGCCGCTGCGACGAGCACGACCACGGCCGCCAGCACGCGCCGCTGGACGAGCGCGCGCCGGGCTACGAGGGCTAGCACGCGTGCGCCATCAGGCCTGGACCTGTCCGTCCGCGATCGTGAGGACGCGGTCCGCGAGCGACATCATCACCGGGTCGTGCGTCGCCACGACCGCGGTGACCCCCTCGGACTCGACGATCGCCCGGATCAGCGCCATGACGGCCAGGCCCGTCTCGGCGTCGAGCTGGCCGGTCGGCTCGTCGGCGAGCAGCAGCCGCGGCGACCCGGCCAGGGCTCGCGCGATCCCGACCCGCTGCTGCTGGCCTCCGGAGAGCTCGGACGGCCGCTGCAGCTCGTGGCCACGCATGCCCACGAGGTCGAGCAGGAGGGCGACGCGCTGCTCGCGTTCCGCGACAGGGGTACGACGCAGGCGCAGCGGCACGCCGACGTTCTCGCCCGCCGTCAGCGCCGGGATGAGCCCGAACGTCTGGAAGACATAGGAGATCGTGTCGCGCCGCAACCGGCTCAGGCCCTGGTCGTCGAGGGCGGTCACGTCGGTGCCGTCGACGCGCACCGTGCCGGCGTCCGGGCGGTCCAGCCCGCCGACCAGGTTGAGGAGCGTGGTCTTCCCCGACCCGGATCGACCCACCACGGCGACCATCTCACCCGGCGCCACGTCGAAGGAGACCTCCCGCAGGGCGTGGACGGTGGCAGGACCGTTGCCGTAGGTGCGCGACAGCCCCCTGACGGCGACCATCGACTCAGTGGCGCTCACCCCTCGTGGCCCCGGTCCGAGCGGATCTCGACGTGGTCGGGTGCCAGCGCGATCCGGACCCGTCGGGTGAGCTCGAGCGCCTCCCGGAACTCCCGCGGCACCTGGACACGCCCGGCACGGTCCATGACGGCGTACTCCTCCGCCACCCCGGGAGCCTCCGCCGTGTCCGCGCTGCGCAGCACCTCGCTGCTGGTGCGCCCGTCGCGGATGGCGACGGTGCGCGCGACCTGCCCGCTGACCGCGGAGTCGTGGGTGACGACCACGACGGTGGTGTCGAGGTCGAGGTTGGCCGTCCGCAGAGCCGCGAACACCTCCAGGGCCGTCTCGCTGTCGAGCTCACCGGTCGGCTCGTCGGCCAGCAGGACCCGCGGTCGGTTGGCGAGCGCGACCGCGATCGCCACGCGTTGCTGCTCGCCGCCGGAGAGCTGCTCAGGTCGGCGCTCGGCGCAGTGCGCCACGCCGAGGCTCTCGAGCAGGGCGCCCGACCTCACCCGTCGCTCCTGGCGCGCCACTCCGGCGATCGTCATCGGCAGGTCCACCATCTGGCTCGCGGTCAGGTACGGGACCAGGTTGCGGGCGGACTGCTGCCGCACGAACCCGACGACGTGCCGCCGGAACCGCACACGCTCCCCGCGCGACATGTCGACAAGATCGTGTCCAGCCACCTGGGCCCGCCCCGCCGTCGGCGCGTCGACGCCCGCGAGGACCTGGAGCAACGTCGACTTCCCAGACCCGGACGCACCGACGATGGCGACCATCTCGCCCTCGTGGATGAGCAGGTCGAGACCCTGGAGGGCCTGCACCTCGACGCTCTCGGTCTGGTAGATCCGCACCAGGTTGTCGCACACGACGAGTGCGTCGTGCCCGAACTCAGGCTCGTGTCGCGGAGCTGCCGGCAGCGCCAGCCCTGGTCCCGCCATCCGGCCTCCTTCGCCTCTCACACCCGTCGGCCGCCCGCTGATGGGAGCGCGTCCACCGACACTAGCGTCGAGCGCGGCGTGGCGGGCCGGAGTCAGGAGGTCAGCGCACGGACGTAGTCGACCAACGTCGCCACCGCGGTGCCGGTGCCGCCGGCGGTGACGTGCCCGCTCGCGCCGCCCGCGTTGTACGACGGGCCGGCGATGTCGAGGTGGCCCCAGGGGAGGCCGGCGGTGAACTCACGCAGGAACGCGGCGGCGAAGAGTCCGCCGCCCCACCGGATCCAGTCGTGCTGGGCGAGGTCGGCGATCTTCGAGGAGTGGATGCGCTCCTCCATGATCTCGGGGATCGGCATCGGCCAGCTCTCCTCGCCGGCGGTCCTCGCCGCCGCCAGGACAGCCTCCACGACCTCGGGGGAGCCGAGGACGCCGGTGATCTTGTCGCCGAGCGCCGAGACCATGTGGCCGGTGAGCGTGGCCACGTCGAGGATCACGTCGGGCTCGGCCTCGGTCGCGCGCACCAGCGCGTCCGCCAGGATCAGCCGCCCCTCGGCGTCGGTGTTGCTGATCTCGACGGTCGTGCCGCCGTACATCCGCAGCACGTCGCCGGGCCGCGCGGCCGCGCCCGAGACCATGTTCTCGGCCATCGGCACGAAGGTGGAGAGCCGCACCGGCAGGCCGAGCCCGGCGATGGCGAGCGTCGCCTGCACGACGGCGGCGGCGCCGGCCATGTCGGTCTTCATGTCGTGCATCGTGTTGCCGGGCTTGAGCGTGAGGCCCCCGGAGTCGAACGTGATCCCCTTGCCGACGAGTGCGACGTGCGCGACGGCGTCGGCCGGCTCGTAGGTGAGCTCGACGAGCCGAGGCGGCGCCGAGGAGCTGTTGCCCACCCCGAGGATGCCGCCGCAGCCGAGCTCGGCGAGGGCGACCTCGTCGTGCACCGTGACCGACACGCGGGCCGCGTCCTTGGCGGCGCCCTTGTTGTAGGCCTCCACCGCGGCCCCGACCGCGTCCGCGAAGAGCGGGGGCGTCAGGTCGTTGGCGGGCATGTTCACCCAGTCGCGGGTCGTGGCGACGGCGGCCGCGACCAGCCGGGCCTCCTCGAAGGCGGCGACCGCCTCCTTGCGCCGTGCGGTGGGGCTCAGCACGATGACCTCGCTCGGCCCGCTGGCACCGGCGGCGCCGGACGGGGCTCGGTAGCTGGTGAACGTGTAGCTGCCGAGCAGGTGCCCCTCGGTCACGGCCCGGACCAGCTCGGGGGTGTCGGCGGGGAACGCGAGGGCGACCGAGGTGGAGTTGGGGACGGCGCGGGCGGCCGCACCCGCGGCCCGGCGTACGGCGTCGGGGGTCGTGTCCGCACCGAGCCCGACCAGCACCAGGAGCGAGGTCGCGAGCTCGCCACCGGCCGGAAGCCGGACGACCTCGCCCGCCTTGCCGGTGACGCCCAGCGTGGCGAGCAGCGGCCGGAGCCGCCGGCCGTATGCCGAGGTCACGTCCTCCGCGCCGGGCGCGAGCACGGGGCCCTTGGGGCCCTGCAGCACGCCGACGACGACAGCCTCCGCTCGCGTCTTGGTCGGGCTCGCGGTCCTGAGGGAGTAATGGGGGCTGGTGCTCACGAGCCGCAGATTACCCGCGGCGGCGCCAGGATCGGCCTGCGGTAGTTTGCGCGCTATGTCCGACGATCTCCTGCAGTCGCCGCTCCACGACCGACACGCCGCGCTCGGGGCCAAGTTCGCCGAGTTCGGCGGCTGGTCGATGCCGCTCGAGTACGCCGGTGTCGGCGTCGTGAAGGAGCACACCGCCGTCCGCGACGCGGTGGGGCTCTTCGACGTCAGCCACCTCGGGAAGGCCATCGTGACCGGCCCGGGCGCCGCCGACTTCGTCAACGCGACCCTCAGCAACGACCTGCGCCGGATCGGTCCGGGCCAGGCGCAGTACACCCTCTGCCTCGACGCCGAGACCGGCGGCATCGTCGACGACCTCATCGTCTACTACCGCGACGACGAGCACGTCCTCCTCGTCCCCAACGCGGCCAACACCACCGAGGTGGTGCGCCGGCTCGCCGAGGCCGCGCCCGAGGGCATCACGGTCACCAACCACCACCGCGACTACGCGGTCCTCGCGCTCCAGGGCACGAAGTCGGACGAGGTGCTCGACAAGCTCGGCCTGCCGAGCGGACACGACTACATGTCCTTCGTGGAAGCGGCCCTCCCGTCCGGGCGGAGCAGCGGTGTCGGCATCGTGATCTGCCGGACGGGCTACACCGGCGAGCGCGGCTACGAGCTGATCGCCGCCAACAGCGCGGCCGGTGAGCTCTGGGACCTGCTGATGGAGGCCGGCGAGGAGTTCGGCATCCAGGCCTGTGGCCTGGGCGCGCGCGACACGCTGCGCACCGAGATGGGCTACCCGCTGCACGGCCAGGACATCTCGCTCGACACCACCCCGAACCAGGGCCGCCTCGGCTGGGCGGTCGGCTGGAAGAAGGACACGTTCTGGGGCAAGGACGCCGTCGTCGCCGAGAAGGAGGCCGGCCCGAGGCGGATCCTGCGCGGCATCGTCTCGACCGGACGCGCGATCCCGCGCCCGCACATGCAGGCCTTCCTCAGCGCCGACGTACCCGTCGGCGAGGTCACGTCCGGCACCTTCTCGCCGACGCTGAAGAAGGGGATCGGGCTCGCGCTGATCTCCACCGTGGTCGACCCCGAGGCCGAGGTGAGCGTCGACGTACGCGGCCGTCGTGAGGTCTTCCAGCTCACCCGGCCGCCGTTCCTCGACACCTCGGTCCGCGAGTCGTGAGCGAGCGCAGCGGGCTCACCATCGATCACAGCGCCCCTCGTGCCCCCTGGGCGCACGGAGCGAAGCGAGGACGTCCATGAGCCTGCCCGACCTTCCGCCGACCTTCCGGCAGCCGCCGGCCGCAGACCGCCCGTGGTGGTGGCGCCTGCTCGACGCTCTCGGCGCCGAGACCGACGTCTCCGAGGAGTACGCCGACCAGCGGTTCGCCTCCCAGGGCGACGCCGAGTCC
Organism: Nocardioides panacihumi; assembly: GCF_039530925.1. Lineage (NCBI taxonomy): Bacteria > Bacillati > Actinomycetota > Actinomycetes > Propionibacteriales > Nocardioidaceae > Nocardioides > Nocardioides panacihumi. Next base: position 208,205 of record NZ_BAAAPB010000008.1, read on the forward strand.
TGGGTCGGTGAGGTCTGGCGCGAGCTGGCCGACGAAGGCGTCGACGCCGTGGTGCTCCTCGAGCACGACCGCGAGGTCTACGGACCGATGTCGCTGCGCGCCTGACCTGTTCGTTCCCCGTACACACCCCTGTTCTCAAGGAGACCCATGGACCGGTTCTTCCGGATCTCTGAGCGCGGCAGCAGCCTGGGCACCGAGGTGCTCGGCGGCGTCGTGACGTTCGCGACGATGGCCTACATCCTCGTCGTCAACCCGTCCATCCTCGGCAGCCTGCCGGACTCCGGCGGCACCACGCTCGACCACGGCCAGCTCGTCACGGTCACCGCGCTGGTGGCCGGTGTGATGACGATCGCGATGGGCCTGTTCGCCAACGTGCCGATGGCGCTGGCCGCGGGCCTCGGGGTCAACGCGTTCGTCGCCTTCACCCTCGTCGCGGGGCGGGGTCTGACCTGGCCCGAGGCGATGGGCGTCATCGTCATCGAGGGCATCGTCATGCTCGTGCTGGTGCTCGTGGGTCTGCGCGAGGCGATCATGAACGCGATCCCGGACGGGCTCAAGCGAGCCATCGCCGGCGGTATCGGTCTCTTCATCGCGCTCATCGGCCTGGTCGAGGGCGGGGTCGTCGTCCACCCCGAGGACAACAGCACGGTCCTGCGGCTCTCTCCCGAATTCGGCGACTGGAACACGGTCGTCTTCGTGGTCGCCCTCGTCATCATCGCCGTCCTGATGGCCAGGGGAGTGCCCGGGGCCCTCCTCATCGGCATCGTCGCCGCGACGGTGGTCGGCTTCATCGTCAACGCGGTCAGGACGGGCACGCCGGTGCCCGGCGCCGAGCTCCACGGCTCCGTGGCTGCGGCCCCGGACTTCGGGCTGGTCGGAAACTTCAGCTTCAACGTCTTCGACGTTGTCGGCTTCGGCGCTGCCCTGGCGCTCATCGTCACGGTGCTGATGGCGAACTTCTTCGACGCGATGGGCACCGCCCTGGCGATCGGCCGCGAGGCGAACCTCACCGACGCACAGGGCCAGCTGCCGCAGATGCGACGGGTGCTGATCGTCGAGTCGGCCGGTGCCATCGCTGGCGGCGCCGCCTCGGCCTCGTCGAACACGATCTTCGTCGAGAGCACCGCGGGAGCCGCCCAGGGTGCTCGCACCGGCTTCGCGAACGTCGTCACCGGGCTGCTCTTCCTGCTCGCGATGTTCTTCGCCCCGCTGGCCGGCGTCATCCCGGCGGCGGCCACCGGCCCGGCGCTCGTCGTGGTCGGCGCGCTGATGATCAGCCAGGTGGCGGGCATCGACTGGACGGACATGGGCATCGCGGTGCCGGCGTTCCTGACGATCGTGCTGATGCCGTTCACCTACTCGATCGCGAACGGCGTCGGCGCTGGCATGGTGCTCTACGTCCTGATTGCGCTCGGGCGTGGCCAGTGGCGCAGGATCCACCCGCTCATGGCGATCGTGGCGGCTGTCTTCGTCTGGTACTTCGTCCGCGGTCCCATCTGATCAAGGAGTACGACGTGACGCTGCCGTTCCGCCAGGTCGACGTGTTCTCGGCCGAGCCACTGCTGGGCAACCCGGTCGCCGTCGTCCACGGCGCTGACGGGCTCTCGGAGGACCAGATGGCCGCCTTCGCACGGTGGACCAATCTGAGCGAGACGACGTTCCTGCTGACGCCGAAGGACCCGGCGGCCGACTACCGGCTGCGCATCTTCACGCCGGGAGGTGAGCTGCCGTTCGCCGGTCACCCGACGCTGGGCAGCGCGCACGCGTGGCTCGAGGCCGGGGGCAGGCCGAAGGCCGAGCGCGTCGTGCAGGAGTGTGGCGTCGGCATGGTCGAGGTGCGTCGCGACGGGGAGCGGCTGGCGTTCCGCGCGCCCGACCTGCTGCGCTCGGGCCCGGTCTCGGAGGAGGACGTCCAGCGCGTCTCGGCGGGCCTCGGCGTGCGTCGCGACGAGATCCTGGACGCTCAGTGGGTCGACAACGGCCCGGGCTGGGTCGCCGTGCTGCTCGCCGACGCAGGGGCGGTGCTGGCGGTCCGTCCGAACCCTGCGGCGCTCGGCGACTACGCGGTCGGGGTCGTCGGGATCTACCCGGAGGGCTCGACCGAGCCCGAGGACGACTGCGCGATCGAGGTCCGCGCGTTCGTCGGTGGCCTCGGCGTGGACGAGGACCCGGTGACGGGCTCCCTCAACGCCGGCGTCGCGCAGTGGCTGACGGCGAACGGCACGCTCCCGCCGTCGTACATCTCCTCGCAGGGGACGGCGCTCGGGCGGCGCGGCCGCGTCCACGTCACGACCGACGACACCGGCCTCATCTGGGTCGGCGGGGACACGCGGACGACGGTCCTGGGCAGCCTGTCGGTCTGACCAACTAGGCTCACGGCTGTGCGGCCCTACCTCGATCTGATGCAGCGAGTCCTCGACGAGGGTGTCGAGAAGGGGGACCGCACCGGCACCGGCACTCTCAGCGTGTTCGGCCACCAGATGCGGTTCGACCTGACCGAGGGCTTCCCGCTCGTGACGACGAAGCGGATCCACACGCGGTCGGTCTTCGGCGAGCTGCTGTGGTTCCTGCGCGGCGACACGAACGTCAAGTGGCTGCGCGACCGTGGCATCACGATCTGGGACGAGTGGGCCGATGAGAACGGCGACCTCGGCCCCGTCTACGGCGCCCAGTGGCGGTCCTGGCCGACGCCGGACGGGCGTCACCTCGACCAGCTCGCCCAGGTCGTCGCCGAGATCCGCACCAACCCCGACAGCCGCCGCCACATCGTGAGCGCCTGGAACCCCGCAGACATCCCCGACATGGCGCTGGCGCCGTGTCACAGCCTGTTCCAGTTCTACGTGGCCGACGGGCGGCTGAGCTGCCAGCTCTACCAGCGCAGCGGCGACGTCTTCCTGGGCGTGCCGTTCAACATCGCCTCGTACGCGCTGCTCACGCACATGGTCGCCCAGGTCGTCGGGCTCGAGGTGGGCGACTTCGTGCACACGCTCGGCGACGCCCACCTCTACCTCAACCACCTCGACCAGGCGCGGCTGCAGCTCACCCGCGAGCCGCGCGCGCTGCCGAGGCTGGTGCTCAACCCGGCCATCACCGAGATCGACGGCTTCGACCTCGACGACATCAGCGTGGAGGGCTACGACCCGCACCCCGGCATCAAGGCCCCCATTGCTGTCTGAGTCGCCTGACGAGCAGCTGACGTACCTCGACAAGCGGGTCGTCCTCGTCGTCGCCGTCGCCGACAACGGCGTCATCGGCAACGGACCCGAGATCCCGTGGCGGATCCCCGGCGAGCAGGCCGAGTTCAAGGCGCTGACCATGGGCCACACGCTCGTGATGGGCCGGACGACGTTCGAGTCGATCGGCCGACCGCTGCCGGGGCGGACGACGATCGTCCTCACCCGCGACCCCGAGTGGTCCTTCGAGGGCGTGCTCGTCGCGAACACCATCGAGGAGGCCCTGGCGATGGCGGCCGGCCTGCCCGGCGACGTGATGGTCGCGGGGGGCGCGCAGGTCTACGCCGCCGCGCTGCCGTACGCCGACCGCCAGGTCATCACCCGGGTGCGGCTCACGCCCGAGGGCGACGTTCACTACCCGGCCTACCCCGCCGAGGAGTGGACCGAGACGACCCGGGAGCCCCACGAGCTCTACGACCGGGTGTTCCTCGAGCGGCGTTCGGCGCAGGTGTGACCGGGCCGCCCCACCGCCTCCAGGCACTCGTCGCGCGGCTGCACTGGACCATCAGCATCCCGATCATCGCGATGCTCGAGCTCGCGCTCGCCTGGGGCAGCCATCCGCACGGCGTCGTCGTGGCGATCATCGGGGTCCTGCTCATCGGCGCCGTCCTGGCGTCGGTCCACCACGCCGAGGTCGTCGCCCACCAGGTGGGGGAGCCGTTCGGCTCGCTGCTGCTGGCGGCCTCGGTGACGGTGATCGAGGTCGGCCTCATCGTCACGCTCATGGCCTCGGGCGGGAAGGACACCTCCGAGCTCGCACGCGACACGGTCTTCTCGGCCGCGATCATCTGCATCAACGGCATCGCGGGAGCGGCACTGCTCATCAGCGCGTTGCGCCACCGGATGGCCGTGTTCAACCCCGAGGGCACCGGCGCGGCCCTGGCCACCGTCGCCACCATCGGCGTGATCTGCCTGGTGCTGCCGACGTTCACGACGTCGCACCCGGGTCCGGAGTTCTCCGGAGCGCAGCTGACGTTCGCGGCGATCTCCTCGCTCGCGGTCTACATCCTCTTCGTGTTCACCCAGACCGTCCGGCACCGCGACTTCTTCCTGCCGGTCGCCCCCGACGGGACGCTGCGCGACCTCGACGGTGACGACCACGCCGACCCGCCCGGCGTACGTGCCGCGCTGATCAGCGGCGGCCTGCTCGTGGTGGCGCTCGTGGCAGTCGTCGGGCTGGCGAAGGTCGAGTCGAGCGCCATCGAGGACGGTGTCGATGCGCTGGGGCTTCCCAAGGCGGTCGTGGGCGTCGTCATCGCCCTGCTCGTGCTGCTGCCCGAGAGCATCGCCGCGATCCGGCAGGCGCTCGCCGAGCGCGTCCAGATCGCGTTGAACCTCGCCTACGGCTCGGCGATGGCCTCCATCGGGCTCACGATCCCGGCGATCGCGATCGCCTCGATCTGGCTCGACGGGCCGCTCGTCCTCGGCCTCGAGCCCACGCAGATGGTGCTGCTGGCCATCTCGCTGCTCGTCGCCACGCTCACGGTCGTGCCCGGTCGGGCGAAGACGCTGCACGGCGGGCTGCACCTCGTCCTGTTCTTCGCCTTCCTGTTCCTGGCCGCCAACCCGTGAGCCGAGCGCCCCATGGGCGCTCACTAGGCTCGGCGGCATGGAGCTGCGCATCTTCACCGAACCCCAGCAGGGGGCGACCTACGACGACCTGCTCGCCGTCGCCGCGACCGCCGAGGAGCTCGGGTTCGGGGCGTTCTTCCGCTCCGACCACTACCTGGCCATGGGTGGCGACGGCCTGCCGGGACCGACCGACGCATGGACGACGCTGGCCGGGCTCGCGCGCGAGACCAGCGCCATCCGCCTCGGCACCCTGGTCACGAGCGCGACCTTCCGGCTCCCCGGCCCGCTCGCGATCCAGGTGGCCCAGGTCGACCAGATGTCGTCCGGGCGTGTCGAGCTCGGCCTCGGCGCGGGCTGGTTCGTCGGTGAGCACGACGCCTACGGCATCCCGTTCCCCGACACCTCGGAGCGGTTCGACCGTCTCGAGGAGCAGCTCGAGGTGATCACCGGGCTCTGGTCGACGACCGGCGGCTACGACTTCGCCGGCTCGCACTACCAGGTCAAGGACAGCCCCGGGCTCCCCAAGCCCGTGCAGCGCGCGGGCCTGCGCGGCGGCGTCCCGGTGGTCGTCGGCGGCCACGGCAAGAGGCGGACGCCGGCCCTCGCCGCGGCGTACGCCGACGAGTTCAACGTGCCCTTCGCCGGCGTACCGGACGTGGAGACGCAGTTCGGCCGGGTGCGCGCCGCCGTCGAGGCCGCCGGCCGCCCCGCCGACTCGATGACCTACTCGGCCGCTCTCGTCGTCTGCGTCGGGGCCGACGAGGCCGAGGTGGACCGCCGCGCGGCAGCGATCGGGCGCGAGAAGGGCGAGCTGCGCACGAACGGCGTGGCCGGCTCCCCCGAGGAGGCGATCGCCACGCTGGCGGCGTACGCGGCCGTCGGCGTCGAACGGGTCTACCTCCAGGTGCTCGACCTCCACGACCTCGACCACCTCCGGCTGATCGCCGCCGAGGTCATGCCGCGGGTGTGAAGCGGGATCGGGGGTCGACGGGCGATACCCTGGGACCCATGACCCCCGCAGCACCCTTCGGCACCGTCCTGACGGCCATGGTCACCCCGTTCCGTGAGGACGGGTCCGTCGACCTCGACGGGGTGCAGCGGGTCGCGAAGCACCTGGTCGACCACGGCCACGACGGACTCGTGGTGTCCGGCACGACCGGCGAGTCGCCCACGACCACGATCGCGGAGGACGCCGAGACGCTCGCCGCCGTCCGTGACGCGGTGGGGGACCGGGCTCGGATCGTCGCCGGCATCGGCACCAACGACACCCGCGCGACCGTCGAGCTCGCCCAGCAGGCCGAGAAGACCGGAGCGGACGGCCTCCTGCTCGTCACGCCTTACTACAACAAGCCCGGCCAGCGCGGCATTCTCGAGCACTTCCGGACGGCCGCGGCGGCGACCGACGTGCCCGTGATGCTGTACGACGTCCCCGGCCGCACCGGTAGCGGCATCGGGTTCGACGTCTACCGCGAGGCCATCGGCTGGGACACCGTCGTGGCGGTCAAGGAGGCCGCCGGCGACCTTCCCCGCGGCACCCGCCTGATCGACCTGGGCTACGCGGTCTACTCGGGCGACGACGCCCTCAACCTCGCATGGCTGGCGCACGGCGCCGTCGGCGTGGTCTCGGTGGGCGGCCACGTGGCCGGCGACCTGCTTCGGACGATGGTCGACGCCGCCGCTGCCGGCGACCTGATCACCGCCCGCCAGACGTATGCGCGGATGCTCCCCGCGATCGACGCCGTCATGGGCGTCCCGAACTACGGAGCGACCACCGCCAAGGCGGCCCTGGAGCTGCTCGGAGTCCTCGACAACCGCCGCGTCCGGCAGCCCCTCGTGGCCCTGGACGAGGACGAGGTCGCCGTGCTGCGCGAGGGGCTCACCGCGGCGGGCCTTCTCTGACCCGACGTTAGGAACTGCATGTCCCACTCCCACCCGGAGCTCTCTGCGCCCGCTCCGCTACCGCAGGGCGCCCTGCGGGTCACCCCGCTCGGTGGTCTCGGCGATGTCGGTCGCAACATGACCGTCTTCGAGTACGACGACCGCCTGCTCATCGTCGACTGCGGCGTCCTCTTCCCGGAGGACCACCACCCCGGAGTCGACCTGATCCTCCCGGACTTCACCTCGATCCGGGACCGGCTCGACGCCGTCGAGGCGCTCGTCCTCACGCACGGGCACGAGGACCACATCGGCGCGACGCCGTACCTCCTGCGCGAGCGACAGGACATCCCGCTCGTCGGCTCCAAGCTCACCCTGGCCTTCATCGGGTCCAAGCTTCGCGAGCACCGTCTGCGCGAGACGGTGCAGCACGTCGTCAAGGAGGGCGACCGGATCACGTTCGGGCCGTTCGAGCTCGAGTTCGTCGCGGTCAACCACTCGATCCCCGACGCGCTCGCCGTCGCCATCCGCACCGGTGCGGGTCTCGTGCTGCACACCGGTGACTTCAAGATGGACCAGCTCCCGCTCGACGGGCGCATCACCGACCTGCGTGCGTTCGCGCGGCTGGGGGAGGAGGGAGTCGACCTCTTCCTCACCGACTCGACCAACTCCGAGGTGCCGGGCTTCACGACCTCGGAGCAGAAGATCACGCCTGCGATCGAGCAGGTCTTCCGCGAGTCGAGGCAGCGGATCATCGTCGCCTGCTTCGCGTCCCACGTGCACCGGGTGCAGCAGGTGCTCGACGCCGCGGCGGAGCACGGTCGCAAGGTGGGGTACGTCGGCCGCTCGATGGTCCGCAACATGCAGATCGCCTCCGAGCTGGGCTACCTGCGCGTGCCCGAGGGCGTGCTCGTCGAGGCCAAGACGCTGGCCGACCTGCCGCCGGAGCGCCAGGTGCTCCTGTCGACCGGCTCGCAGGGCGAGCCCATGTCGGCGCTGTCGCGGATCGCGCAGAACAGTCACAACTTCGTCCGCATCGAGCCCGGCGACACCGTGCTGCTCGCCTCCTCGCTGATCCCGGGCAACGAGAACGCCGTCTACCGCGTCATCAACGGTCTCGCGAAGCTCGGCGCCAAGGTCGTGCACAAGGGCAACGCCCTGGTGCACGTCTCGGGCCATGCGAGCGCGGGTGAGCTGCTCTACTGCTACAACATCGTCCGCCCGCGCAACGTGATGCCGGTGCACGGCGAGATCCGCCACCTGCTCGCCAACGGCGCGCTGGCCCGCGCCGTCGGTATCGACGGAGTCGTGATCGCCGAGGACGGCGTCGTCGTCGACCTCATCGACGGCGTCGCCAAGGTCGCCGGCAAGGTCGAGTGCGGCTACGTGTTCGTCGACGGCCAGTCGGTCGGCGACATCACCGAGTCCGAGCTCAAGGACCGTCGCATCCTGGGCGAGGAGGGCTTCGTCTCGGTCATCGTCGTCGTCGACTCGGTCAACGGGAAGGTCGCCGCCGGCCCGGAGATCCACGCCCGCGGCAACGTCTGGGACGACGGTGCGTTCGACGACATCAGCCAGCGGATCCGTGACGCCGTCGAGGCGGTCCTGCGCGAGGGTGTCTCCGACACCTACCAGCTGCAGCAGACGATCCGACGGGTCATCGGCCGCTGGGTCTCGGACACCCACCGGCGCCGCCCCATGATCATCCCGGTCGTCCTGGAGGCCTGACCGAGTCGGCGCATCC
>NZ_BAAAPB010000008.1:216681-345984 GCF_039530925.1 Nocardioides panacihumi
TGCGCCGACTCGGCGTCAGCCGCGCCCGGCCGCAAGACGCTGGAACCAGGCGAAGGAGTCCTTCGGTGTCCGCGCGAGCGTGTCGTAGTCGACATGGACGAGCCCGAAGCGCTCCCGGTAGCCCTCGGCCCACTCGAAGTTGTCGAGAAGCGACCAGGCCAGGTAGCCGCGGACGTCGACGCCGGCGTCGATCGCCCTCAGGACCGCGCGCAGGTGGGCGTCGTGATAGGTGATCCGGCGATCGTCGTGCACAGCGCCGTCGGGGTCGACGACGTCGTGGTAGGAGCATCCGGACTCGGTGATCCACACCGGCGGGAGCGCCGGGTAGCGGGCCGCCATCTCGGTCAGCACCTCGGTGAGCGCCTCGGGCACGATCGGCCAGCCGAAGTCAGTGGTCTCGCGACCGAGGAGCTCGCGCAGCTCGAAGCCGATCTCCGGCGGCGTGGGCATGCCACCGGCCACGGGCGAGGCGGCGGTGGCGGTGCCGGGGGCGCCGACGACCATCGGGCAGTAGTAGTTGACGCCATACCAGTCCAGGGGCGTCGCGATGACCTCCAGGTCCTCGGCCACCGGTCCGGGCATCGCCTCGGCGAACCCCTCGGGATAGGCCCCGAGCAGGAGGGGGTCGGCGAACAGCCGGTTGTAGATGAGGTCGAAGAGCCCGGCAGCGGCCTCGTCCTCGGGCGAGGACGAGGCGGGCCAGACCGGGACGTGGTTGTTGGCGATGCCGATGTTCGAGGCCCCGGCCGCACGGAGCGCCTGGACCGACAGCCCGTGCGCCAGCAGCTGGTGGTGGGCGACCGGGAGCGAGTCGAAGCCGAGCGTCAGACCGGGGGCGTGCAGGCCCAGCGCGTGGCCGAGCAGCGTCACGACGACGGGCTCGTTGAGCGGCATCCACATCCCGACCCGGTCACCGAGCCGGTCGGCGACGACGGCGGCGTACTCCGCCATCCTGTGCGCGGTGTCGCGGTTCTGCCAGCCGCCCGCGTCCTGCAGGGCCTGCGGCAGGTCCCAGTGGTACAGCGTGACGGCCGGGGTGACGCCGGCCGCCACGAGCTCGTCGACGAGCCGGTCGTAGAAGTCGAGCCCGGCCGTGTTCGGCGTGCCGGTCCCCGTCGGCAGGACGCGCGGCCACGCGATGGAGAACCGGTAGACGTCGCTCCCGAGCTCCTTGATGAGCGCCACGTCCTCGGGCATCCGGTGGTAGTGGTCGCAGGCCACCGCACCGCTCTCGCCGTTGAGCGTCTTGCCGGGGGTGGCGCAGAACGTGTCCCACACCGACGGGCCTCGGCCGTCGACGTCGACCGCCCCCTCGATCTGGTACGACGCGGTGGCCGTCCCGAGCTGGAAGCCGCTCGGCAGGGTGGGGAGATCGGTCACGGGGGACTCCTTCAGCGGTGACGGGTGGGAGCTAGGCGACGCTTCGGACGTTGCGGACGAGCAGGGCGCCGAGCAACGCGAAGACGCCGGCGACGGCGAAGAGGGCGGGGTAGCCCACGAGCGTGACGACCGGGGCCGCGATCGCGGGGGCGAGGACCTGGGGGAGCGCGGAGGCGATGTTGAGCACGCCGAGGTCCTTGCCGCGTGCGGCCTCGTCGGGCAGGACCTGCGTGATGAGGGCGAAGTCGACCGAGGTGTAGACACCGAAGCCGAGACCGAGGACGAACGACGCCGCGAGCAGCGTGGTCCACGTCGGCGAGAGCGCGATGACGAAGGCGCCGAGGCCGAGCACGACCCCGGAGGCGATGACGAACACGCGCCGCCGGCCGAGCCGGTCCGACCAGACGCCGGAGACGAGCACCGCCGCCGCCACGCCGACGGTGTTGACGACGGTCAGCAGGAAGACGTCGCTCTCGGCGTGCGGCCGATCGAGGTCGTCGCGCAGGAAGTAGAGCAGGTAGACGATGGCGACGGAGTAGCCGAGGTTGATCAGCAGCCGGGTCAGCCACGCCCAGCCGAAGTCCGGGTGGCGGCGCGGAGAGACCCAGAATCCGCGGAGGAAGCCGCCCCAGCTCCACGGCGGCACGTCGCGCGGGTCGAGCACGACGTCCCGACGCAGCAGCACGTAGGGAAGGACGAGGGCGACCACCGCGGCCGCGCAGACGACGTACCCGCCCCGTCCCGGGACCAACGCGGCGGCGCCCGTCGCGACCACCACGCCGACGATCTGGGCGAGCCCGAGCCACCCGGCGATCGCGCCGCGTCGGACGGCGGGCACCTGGTCCGGGACCGCGGCCGTGAGTGCCGCCCACGTGGCGTTGAGCGTGCCCTGGACCAGGCACCAGCCCAGCACCATCGCCGCCACGTTCGGGGCCACCGCCAGGATCAGCAGGCTGACGACGCCACCCGTGACGCCGGCGACGACCCACGGGAGCCGGCGGCCGAATCGGGAGGTGGTCCGGTCCGACAAGGCACCCCAGAGCGGGTTGAGCACGGTGGAGACCGCGGCCCCCAAGCCGGTGACCAGGGAGAGGACGTACTCCTTGTGGTCGGGGGAGAGCGCTTCTGCCTGGTTGGGCAGAAGCACCTGGATCGGTCCGTAGAAGCCGATCATCACGCCGACCCAGGCGAGGTAGAAGCGCCGCGCCCACCCGTGCGGCGGATCCTCCAGCGGCTCGGCCGCGGCGGCAGGCCCGGGTGTGGCGTGGGTCACGGCGGCCAAGCATGCACGATGGCGGGTTCGACGCGCGGCGAAACCGCTCCGCGACACGCACGCGTGTGGTCCCTGTGACTGGTGGGGCTTTGAAATAGGTTGGTCTCATGGCGACCCGTACGTCTTCCCCGCCGGGGTCGCGGAGCAAGAGCACGTCCTCCTCGAAGGGAGGTCGTGCTCCGAGCAGCCGCACCCGGAGTGCTGGAAGCACCACCAAGCGATCCACCTCGCGCACCGCACGCAAGCCCGCGGCGCGCGGCAGCAGCGCACGGCGGCCCGCCCCGCGGGCGGTGCGCAACGGTCGCGGACCGATCGCCGGCCTGTTCTACGCGCTGTTCCGGGGCGTCGCTGCCCTGTGGCTCGCCGTCGCTCACGCCATCGGCACGATCGCGCGCAGCATCGGTCACGGCGCGCGTGACCTCGACCCCGAGCACCGTCGCGACGGTGCCGGGCTGTTCGTGCTCGGCCTCGCGCTCGTCGTCGCCGGAGCCGTGTGGTTCGGCATCGAGGGCGGCGTGCTCGGATTCGTCCGCACCATCGTCACCGGCAGCGTCGGCAAGGTCGGGTGGCTGGTGCCCCTGGCGCTGGTGTACGTCGCCTCGCGCACCATGCGCGACCCGGAGGGCACGGGCCCGGCCGGACGCCAGATGATCGGCTGGTCCGCGCTCGGGCTGGGCGTGCTCGGCATCGTGCACATCGCCAACGGCAACCCGCAGCCGCAGAACGGCAACGCGGCCGCGCTCCAGGACGCCGGCGGCGCGATCGGGTACGTCGTCAGCGCGCTGCTGCTCGACCTGCTCCGGTCGGCGTACGTCGTCGTGCCGCTGCTCATGCTGCTCGCCTTCTTCGGCCTGCTCGTGGTGACGTCGACGCCGCTCTACCAGGTCCCCGCCAAGCTCGCCGCGCTCCGCGACCGCGCGCTCGGCCACGAGCACGACGAGGACGAGTTCAGCGTCGGCCCCCACGACACCCAGCCGATCGCACGGCGCAGGAACTCGGGCAAGCGCGGGCTGGACGACTCGTTCATCGACCCGGACATGGGTGACCCGGCCTACGACAGCCCGGTCATCGAGGACGGCGAGCGGCGCAAGCGCCGCCGCCGTGGCGACAAGGTCGGCCTGGACCAGCTGTTCGCCGACGACCCCTTCGCGCCCGGGGAGGGCGACGCCGCCGAGGCCGCGGAGGCCGCGGACGAGGCGGTCGAGGCCACCGTGCGCCGGGCCAGGCCGGGCGCCCGCCAGGACAAGGCCGAGAAGACCGAGCTCGAGCCCCCGCCGCACAGCCCGCTCCCGCCGCGCGTCGAGCAGCTGTCGCTCTCCGGCGACGTCACCTACACGCTGCCCGGCAACGACCTGCTGAAGCCCGGCTCGCCCCACAAGGCGCGCTCGAAGGCCAGCGACGACGTCGTCGGCCGCCTCACCAACGTGCTCGACGAGTTCGGCATCGATGCCACGGTCACCGGCTACACCCGCGGTCCGACGGTCACCCGCTACGAGGTCGAGCTCGGCCAGGCGGTCAAGGTCGAGAAGGTCACCGCGCTGTCGAAGAACATCGCCTACGCCGTGGCGAGCGCCGACGTCCGCATCCTGTCGCCGATCCCCGGCAAGTCGGCCATCGGCATCGAGATTCCGAATGTCGACAAGGAGATCGTCACCCTCGGCGACGTGCTGCGCTCCAACACGGCGCGCAGCGACCACCACCCGATGGTCGCCGGCCTGGGCAAGGACGTCGAGGGCGGCTTCGTCGTCGCGAACATGGCGAAGATGCCGCACCTGCTCGTCGCAGGTGCCACCGGCTCCGGAAAGTCGTCGTTCATCAACTCGCTGATCACCTCGATCCTGATGCGATCGACGCCCGACGAGGTCCGGATGATCATGGTCGACCCCAAGCGGGTGGAGCTGAACGCCTACGAGGGCGTCCCGCACCTGATCACGCCGATCATCACGAACCCGAAGAAGGCCGCCGAGGCGCTGGCCTGGGTCGTGCGCGAGATGGACATGCGGTACGACGACCTGGCGAACTTCGGCTTCCGCCACATCGACGACTTCAACAAGGCGGTGCGCGCCGGCAAGGTCGAGGTGCCGCTGGGCAGCGAGCGCACGCTGACGCCGTACCCCTACCTGCTGGTGATCGTCGACGAGCTCGCGGACCTGATGATGGTCGCCCCGCGCGACGTCGAGGACTCCGTCGTCCGCATCACCCAGCTCGCCCGCGCGGCGGGCATCCACCTGGTGCTCGCGACGCAGCGCCCGTCGGTCGACGTCGTGACCGGTCTGATCAAGGCCAACGTGCCGTCGCGGCTGGCGTTCGCCACCTCGTCGCTCGGCGACAGCCGGGTCATCCTCGACCAGCCGGGCGCCGAGAAGCTCGTCGGCCAGGGCGACGGTCTGTTCCTGCCGATGGGTGCCTCGAAGCCGATCCGTGTGCAGGGCTCGTGGGTCTCCGAGGCCGAGATCGCTTCAGTCGTCAAGGCGTGCAAGACGCAGCTCGAGCCGGCGTACCGCGAGGACGTGACGGTGCCGGCCGCGTCGAAGCGCGAGCTCGACGACGACATCGGCGACGACCTCGAGCTCGTCGTCCAGGCGATCGAGCTGGTCGTGACGACCCAGTTCGGCTCGACGTCGATGCTGCAGCGCAAGCTGCGCGTCGGCTTCGCGAAGGCGGGGCGCCTGATGGACATCATGGAGAGCCGCGGCGTCGTTGGCCCGAGCGAAGGCTCGAAGGCCCGCGACGTGCTCGTCAAGCCTGACGAGCTCGACGGTGTGATCGCAACGCTTCAGGGGGAGCTGTGAACGCTAGGGACATGCGGGCCCGGGACATCCAGATCGGCCGCAACGGACGTCTGGCGGCGGTCATCGGCGGGATCGCCGGTGTCCTCGCGCTGGCCTTCCTGCTTCGCCATGACGGTGCGGTCGACATCGCGCTCGGCGTGGTGCTGCTGGCGATCGCCGGCCACCAGCTGTGGAACGCATGGGACGCGCGCACGCCGCTGCTCGTCGCCGACGACCTCGGCATGCGGGTCCGGCTCGGTCGGGTCTGGCAGGGCATCCCGTGGCGCGACCTGGACGAGGTCGAGCACCTGCCCCGACGGTCCTGGTGGCGTGACGGCCGCCTGGTCCTGCTGCCCCAGGACGGTGACGCCCAGATGGCTGCGCTGCCCGCGGCGGCCCGACGCCACGCAACCGTCTCGCAGAAGCTGTACGGCGCCCCCTTCGCCGTCCCGCTCGGCCTGGCCACCGTGGTGGCCGGCGGTAGCCGCGACCTCTCCTCCCGGCTGGCGGACCTGGCCGGCGAGACCACCACGATCGTGGAGATCGACCCCGGGGTGGAGGACCTCGCCGACCTGGGAGACGCCGCCGACCCGACGGCCCCCGAGCCGACCCGGGTCGTCTCCCGCGCCGCCCTGACCGACAACGCCCTGACCGACAACGCCCTGACCGACACTGCGGAGCGCCCGGCCGTCGCCAGCCCGACGCCGTCGCCGCTGCGCGAGCCGACCACGGCAGTGCGGGCCGAGATGACCCGCGACTTCTCCACGATGGGCGCCAACGCGCTCAAGCTCGACCCGTCCGAGAGCGACGACGAGTCTGACGGCGTGGGCCCCTCGCTGCCCGAGATGGGGGCACTGCAGCGCCCGTTCTTCGGCGAGATGCAGGGCGTCACCCCCATCGCCCGGCCGGGCGAGCCCGTCGAGCCGCTCGTCATCGACGACCTCGGTCCGACCCCGGCGGCGGAGCCGTTCATCGGTCCCGAGCTCGCCGCGGCCCGCACCCGCATCGGCCTGTCCGTCGACCAGCTCGCCGAGCGCACCCGGATCCGCCCGCACGTCATCGAGGCGATCGAGGTCGACGACTTCGGACCCTGCGGTGGCGACTTCTACGCGCGCGGCCACCTGCGGACGCTCGCGCGGGTGCTCGGCGTCGATGCGGCCCCTCTGCTCGAGCAGTACGGCGCGACGTACGCCGACGCCCCCATCGACCCTCGCCGGGTCTTCGAGTCCGAGCTGGCGACGGGCGCCGGCGGCCCCATCCGCCGGATGACCGGTGGCCCGAACTGGTCGGTGCTCGTCGCCGCGGTGATGGCGATCGTGCTGGCCTGGTCGGTCGCCCGGCTCGTCCTCGACAGCTCAACGACGACCCCGCCACCGGCGCCCAGCCTGGGCAGCGGCTCGGCCGGCACCGGCAACCCCTACGGCAAGCTCGCTCCGGCCGTGCCGGTGACGATCACGGCTGCCGGCGGAGGCGCCGAGGTCGTCGTACGTGACGGTGGCGGCGACGTGGTGTTCTCCGGCTCCTTGGCCTTCGGTGAGTCCAAGACGCTGCGCGCCTCGCCGCCCGTGCGGATCCAGGCCTCGGACGGCTCGACGACCGTCGCGCTCGACGGCGGCAAGGCCGCGCCGGTCGGCGAGACCGGTCAGGCCGCGCAGCAGACGTACACCGCCGACTGAGCGCGTGCCGTCAGGGTTCGTCGGTCGCGTGCGGCCGCGGCTAAGGTGAACGACGATCATGACGACTGACACGCAGCTCTCCGTGGCCATGGTGACCCTTGGGTGCACCCGCAACGAGGTGGACTCCGAGGAGCTCGCCGGCCGGTTGACCGCCGGCGGCTTCCGGCTGGTCTCCGACCCGTCGGAGGCGGACACGGTCGTGGTCAACACCTGCGGCTTCGTCGAGCAGGCCAAGAAGGACTCCGTCGACACCCTCCTCGAGGCGGCGGACCTGAAGGGCACCGCCGGAAACGGGGGCCGCGCACAGGCGGTCGTGGCCGTCGGCTGCATGGCCGAGCGCTACGGCAAGGAGCTCGCTGAGAGCCTCCCGGAGGCCGACGCGGTGCTCGGGTTCGACGACTATCCCGATATCGCCGCCAAGCTGCGGGCGATCGTCAACGGCGAGGCGCACCATCCGCACACGCCGCAGGATCGCCGGCTCCTGCTCCCGATCTCACCGGTCGAGCGCGACGCGACCGCGGTGTCGACGCCGGGCTTCGACGACCTCCGCACGCGACTCGACGACGGACCGTGGGCGCCGCTCAAGCTCGCCAGCGGCTGCGACAGGCGCTGCACGTTCTGCGCGATCCCGACCTTCCGCGGCTCGTTCGTGAGCCGCCGGCCGAGCGACGTCCTCCACGAGGCGCAGTGGCTCGCCGGGCAGGGCGTCAAGGAGCTCTTCCTGGTCAGCGAGAACTCCACGTCGTACGGCAAGGACCTCGGCGACCTGCGGCTGCTCGAGACCCTGCTGCCGGAGCTCGCTGCCGTCGACGGCATCGAGCGGGTGCGGGTCTCCTACCTGCAGCCCGCCGAGACCCGCCCCGGCCTCGTCGAGGCGATCGCGACGACGCCCGGCGTGGCTCCGTACTTCGACCTGTCCTTCCAGCACGCCAGCAACGCCGTCCTGCGGCGGATGAAGCGCTTCGGGGACCCCGACAGCTTCCTCGGCCTCCTGGAGAAGGTGCGCTCGTACGCGCCGGAGGCCGGCGTGCGCTCCAACGTCATCGTCGGCTTCCCCGGTGAGACGGAGGAGGATCTCGAGATCCTCTGCGACTTCCTCGTCGCCGCCCGCCTCGACGTGACCGGCGTGTTCGGTTACTCCGACGAGGACGGCACCGAGGCCGCGGGCTTCCCCGAGGAGCTCAAGCTCGACGAGGACGAGGTGCGCGCGAGGCACGAGCACGTGCAGTCGCTCGTCGAGGAGCTCAACGCACAGCGCGCGGAGGAGCGCATCGGCGAGTACGTCGACGTGCTGGTCGAGACGACCCAGGACGAGACGACCGGCCGGGCGGCCCACCAGGGCCCCGAGGTCGACGGCACCACCACCCTGCTCGGCTCCACGGCCGGCGTCGGGGACATCGTCCGGGCCGAGGTCGTGGCGACCGACGGTGTCGACCTGATCGCCAAGGCCCTGTGAGGACACGATGACCGAGACGCAGGCCAGCAACCTCAACGTGCCCAACGTCCTGACGACCCTGCGGATCGTCATGGTGCCGTTCTTCGGCTGGGCGCTGCTGGCCGACGGCGGCGAGAACGCTTCGCTGCGGGTGCTGGCCTGGGCGCTCTTCGTGGTCGCCATGATCACCGACAAGATCGACGGCGACCTGGCCCGCAAGCACAACCTGATCACCAACTTCGGCAAGATCGCCGACCCGATCGCCGACAAGGCGATCACCGGGATGGCGTTCATCGGGCTGTCGGTCGTCGGCGACATCTGGTGGTGGGTCACGATCGTGGTGCTGCTTCGCGAGTGGAGCGTGACGCTTCTGCGGCTCTCCATCCTCAGGCGCGTGGTGATCGCCGCCGACCAGCTCGGGAAGGTCAAGACCGCCGTGCAGGCCGTCGCCCTCGCCGGCCTCTGCCTGCCGCTGCGCGACCCGGACCTGCCGGACTGGTTCCACGTGCCCGGTGAGCTGCTCTACTACGGCTTCCAGGCCTGCCTCGCCGTCGCTGTCGCCCTGACGCTCTGGTCGGGCTACAACTTCTTCGCCGGCGTCTGGAAGCAGCGGCACGCCATCCGCGCCGCTTAACCGCTGCAGATGGGATCTGGCATCGGCAAGACCTGCCGAGATTGCCGGAGAATGTCGTTGCCGAGTTGGGAAGCCGTTCACTTCCTGGGATGTCCACGACACCCGAGCCGTCATAGGGTCACGGAGTCACACGGGGTTCGGGCCTGGGATGGCGGGAGCCCCTTCTCAGCAACGGAGGCTCCATGTCGTCCTCACGCCCCATCGCCCGCCTCGGTGCGGGCTCGCTCGGACTGGCCCTCGCGGCCGCCGGCCTGAGCTTCGTCGCCGCTCCTGCCGCGCATGCAGCCGACCCGGTCGTCATCAACCTGGTCGGCATCAACGACTTCCACGGCCGCATCGACGCCAACACCGTCAAGTGGGCTGGGACGGTCGAGCAGACGAAGGCTCTGCGGCCGGCCGCGGACACGCTCTTCGTCGGCGCCGGGGACCTCGTCGGGGCCTCGCTGTTCGCCTCGGCCACCGCCAACGACCAGCCGACCATCGACGTGCTCAACGAGCTCGGGCTGCAGGCGTCCTCGGTCGGCAACCACGAGTTCGACAAGGGGTGGGCGGACCTCCGCGACCGGATCATCGGCCCCGCCGCCACTCCGAACGCGGCCTGGGAGTACCTCGGCGCGAACGTGTACGCCAAAGGCACGACGACCCCGGTCCTCCCGGAGTTCTGGGAGACCGACGTCAGCGGGCTCAAGGTCGCCGTCATCGGCGCCGTCACCGAGGAGACCCGCTCGCTGGTCAGCCCGGGCGGCATCACCGACATCGACTTCGGCCCGATCGTCCCGGCGATCAACCGCGTCGCGGACGAGCTCACGGACGGCAACGCCGCCAACGGCGAGGCCGACGTGATCGTCGCGACGGTCCACGCCGGCGCCGTCAAGGGCGCGGGCTCGTCGTACGAGGAGCAAGTGCTGCAGAACGGCGAGTTCCAGGACATGGCGCTGCATCTGTCGCCGAAGGTCGACGCCGTCTTCCAGGGCCACACGCACCAGCTGTACGCCTGGGACGCCCCGGTCACGGGTGGCGACCTGCCGACCCGCCCGCTGCTGCAGACGGGCAACTACGGCGACAACGTCGGCAACATCCAGCTGACCGTCGACCCGGCCACCAAGCACGTCATCTCCTACACGAAGCAGAACGTCGCCCGGGTCACCACGCCGGACGCCGACCTGATCGCGCGCTACCCGGTGCTCAGCCAGGTGAAGTCGACCGTGGACACCGCCATCGCGAACGCGGCGGCGGTGGGCAACCAGCCGGTCGGCTCGATCACCGCCGACATCACGACCGCGCTGCCCAACCCCGCGCTGCCGCCGGCCGCCGGCGGCACCGGCAACCGCGACGACCGGGCCAACGAGTCGACCCTCGGCGACCTGGTCGGCAACGCGCTGCGCGACGGCGTACCGTCCGACCAGGGCCACGTCGACCTCGGCATCGTCAACCCGGGAGGCCTTCGCTCCGAGCTGCTGTACGCCGGCGACACGACCTCGAACCCGGCCAACACCAACGGCGTGGTGACGTACGCCGAGGCGAACAACGTGCTCCCGTTCGTCAACAACATCTGGCTGGTCGACCTCAAGGGGTCCTCGCTGAAGAAGGTGCTCGAGCAGCAGTGGCAACCGGTCGGCTCCTCGCGTCCGTTCCTGGCGCTCGGGTTGTCGGACAACGTCCGGGTGACCTACGACCCGAACGCACCGGCCGGCTCGCACATCACCTCCGTCCGGATCGGTGACGCGCCACTGGACCCCGACGCGACGTACACGGTGTCGACGTTCAGCTTCCTCGGCACGGGCGGTGACAACTTCGCGGCCTTCACCGAGGGCACGCCGCACGACACCGGCCTCGTCGACCGCGACCTGTGGATCTCCTACCTGCAGAACCACCCGGGCCTGTCGCCCGACTTCGCGCGCCAGCAGGTCGGCGCCACGGGCCTCCCTGCCTCGGTCAGTGCGAAGGGCCACTACGAGTTCACGCTCAGCAAGCTCGACCTCACGTCGGCAGGGAGCCCCGCCAACACGTCGGTGTCGATCACGGCTGACCGTGGTCGTGGCCCGGTGGTCAAGGTCGGCACCGCCACCGTGTCCGGCGGGACCGCAGCCGTGTCGATCGACATCCCGTCGCAGGTGAAGGGCGGCGTCCTCACGCTCGTCGCGCAGCCCAGCGGCACGACCGTCACCATCCCGGTCGCGCAGAAGTAGATCCGTCTTCGTCGGGGCCGGCTCGCGCCGGCCCCGACGTCGTCCCACCCCACCGCCCCCTCACCTCTCGGAGCATCTATGTCCTCGTCACGTCGGGTCGGCATCGTCGCCGCCCTCGGCCTCGCCACCACAGCGCTCAGCCCGCTCCTGGTCGCCTCACCCGTCCACGCCAACCCCGCCGGCACCGGCCTCGTCATCAGCGAGGTCTACGGTGCGGGCGGCAACAACGGCGCCGTCTACAACGCCGACTTCGTCGAGCTCTACAACCCGACCGCCTCCGCGCTCCCGCTCGCCGGGCTGGCGGTTCACTACCGGTCCGCGGCAGGCGGGTCGGGCGGGTCGCCGTACGCACTCTCCGGGTCCGTGCCCGCCCACGCCCACTGGCTCGTGCAGATGGGGGCGGCCGGTGCCAACGGGGCCGCGCTGCCGACGCCGGATGCGACCGCGGCCCCGGCGTTCAACATGGCGGCGGGAGGCGGTCAGGTCGCGCTGCAGCAGGGCACGACGGTCATCGCGACGTCGGGCAACGTGGCCGGTGCTGCAGGTCTCGTCGACTTCGTCGGCGCGACCGGCGCGAGCAGCTTCGAGACGGCCCCGACGACGTCGGCCGCGACCGCCGCGCAGTCGCTCAACCGGACGAGCGCCGGGGCCGACACCGACAGCAACGCGGCGGACTTCGCGCTCGCCGCCCCCTCTCCGACGAACAGCGGGACGACCGGCGGCGGGGGAGACCCGACGCCGCCCACGCCGCCGATCGACGCGTCGATCGCCCAGATCGAGGGCTCGACCGACACCTCGCCGTACGCCGGCTCGAACGGCGCGGCCGGCTCGCAGACCCTCACCACGCAGGGCGTCGTCACGGCGGTCTACTCCGGATCGGGGTCGTTCAACGGGTTCTACCTGCAGACTCCCGGCACGCCCGACACCCCGAACGCGTCGGACGGCATCTTCGTGTTCGGATCCCAGGCGGCCGCGCTCGTGCACCGAGGCGACAGCGTGCGGATCACCGGGCGGGTGCAGGAGTTCAACGGCTTGACCGAGTTCTCCGTGGACACCCCGGTCGCGTCGAACCTCACCGTGCTGCCGACCTCGCTCGGGCAGGTGACGCCGCTCTCCGTCAGCGACTGGTCCAGCCTCGACACCGACGCCGAGAAGGAGGCCCACGAGAGCGAGGTCGTCGACCCGACGGCCCTGCACTTCACCGTCTCGGACAACTACGACACCAACGTGACGGGCACCTTCGGCCTGGCGGTCGGTGACCACGCGCTCGTGCAGCCGACCGAGGTCGCCGACGCGCAGGACGCCGCCGCCATCGCGGCCGTGAAGGCCGACAACGCCGCACGCGCGATCGCACTGGACGACGGCTACAGCGGCGACTTCTTCACCAACACCACGGGCAAGAACACGCCGATGCCGTGGCTCACCCTCGATCACTCCGTGCGGGTGGGGGCGTCGGCGACGTTCCACCAGCCGGTCATCCTGGACCACCGGAAGAAGGAGACCAGCGGCACGGTGGCGGGCGACCCCGCGCAGTGGACGCTGGAGCCGCTCGCGCAGGTCACCGGCACCGGCGATGACGTCGTCTCGTTCGCCGACACGCGGGCCGACAACCTGGCCCCGAAGCAGGTCGGGGGCGACACCCGGATCGCGACCTTCAACGTGCTCAACTACTTCCCGACCACCGGGCGGGAGTTCGTCGACCAGCTCGGCGGCAAGTGCACCTTCTACACCGACCGGGCCGGCAACGACGTCGCGACCAACCAGTGCGGCTACGCCTCGACCAGCGCCGGCGACGGCCCGCGCGGCGCGGCCGACGCCGCGAACCTCAAGCGGCAGCAGGACAAGATCGTCCACGCGATCAACACCCTGGGCGCCGGCATCGTGTCGCTCGAGGAGGTCGAGAACTCGGTGAAGTTCGGCAAGGACCGCGACTTCGCGCTGTCCACGCTCGTCGACGCGCTCAACGCCGACGCCGGCTCGACGGTCTGGTCCTACGCGCCCTCTCCGGCCGCGGCGGACCTGCCGCCGGTCGCAGAGCAGGACGTCATCCGCACGGCGTTCATCTACAAGCCCTCCGCGGTCTCGCTCGTCGGCCCTTCGCACGTGCTCACCGGCTCCGCGCCGTTCGCGGACGCCCGGGAGCCGCTCGCCCAGGGCTTCAAGCGGGCAGGAGCGCCTGACGAGGACGCCTTCGCGGTGATCGTGAACCACTTCAAGTCGAAGGGCTCCGGCGTCGACGACGGCACGGGCCAGGGCAACGCCAACCCGGACAGGGTGGCGCAGGCGAACGCGCTGGTCGGCTTCGCGAACAGCGTCGCCGGCGACCTCGGCACCGACAAGGTGTTCCTGACGGGTGACTTCAACGCCTACTCGCACGAGGACCCCGTCCAGGTGCTGGAGTCGGCCGGCTACGCGGAGCTCAACGGCGAGTTCAACGGCGGCGAGTCGACGTACTCCTTCGACGGCATGGACGGCTCGCTCGACCACGTCTTCGCCAGCCCGGCGGCGAAGGCATGGGTGACCGGCGTCGACGTGTGGGAGATCAACGCCCAGGAGTCGGTGGCCTACGAGTACAGCCGCTACAACTACAACGCGACGCTGCTGTACGACGACAGCCCGTTCCGCGCCTCCGACCACGACCCGGAGGTGATCGGGGTCGACCTTCCCGAGCTGACGTACACGCCCACCGTCGACGCAGCCGACACGACGGTGGTCTACAGCAAGGCCCCCGCCCAGGTGACCGTCACGGTGAGCGCCGACGGCGTGGTCCCGACAGGGACCGTGCAGATCCTCGACGGCCAGGACGTCGTCGGGAGCGGCACCCTGGTCGATGGCAAGGTCGTCGTCACCATCGCGGAGAAGGCGTACAAGCGTGGCACGTACACGCTGACGGCCGCCTACTCCGGTGGCGGTCGGGTGCTGCCCGGCAGCGACACCTTCACCCTCACGGTGACCAACCCGGTCGGACACTGAGTGCGACGGAGGGTCCGGACCGCGCCGCGGTCCGGGCCCTCCGTGCGGCGTTGACGTGCCTCCTACGATCGGCGTCGTGACAGACCTGGGGAAGCGCGTCCACCTCCTGCTGCGCGCGGAGGGCAGCACGGTCTCGACCGCCGAGTCGCTGACGGGCGGGCGACTGGCGGTTCGGTTCACCGACGTGCCCGGTGTCTCCGAGACGTTTCTCGGCGGCGCGGTCACGTACGCGACCGCCCTGAAGATGTCGCTCCTCGGGGTCGACGAGGAGATCGTCGTGAGGCACGGGGTGGTCTCCGCCGAGTGCGCCCGGGCCATGGCCAGCGGCGTCAGGGCGGTCACCGGGTCGACGTACGGGCTGTCGACGACGGGCGTCGCAGGCCCCGACGACCAGGAGGGCAAGCCCGCCGGCACCGTGTACGTCGGCCTGGCCGGTCCCGGCTTCGTCGTGTCCGAGCTGTTGGAGCTGCAGGGCGACCGCACGGAGATCCAGGAGGCCACCTGCGAGGCAGTCCTCGCCGCGCTGGAGGTGCGCCTGCGGGAACAGACTGCTCTCAGGTAGCGTTGGCCCATCGCCACCCTGGTGGCAGCGAGACTCTTGGCCAGCCGCGGCCCGATGTGAGGAGGCAGTCCGCATGGTGCTGTTCCGTCGACTGCTCGGCGACGTGCTCCGCGCGCAGCGGATGGATCGCGGGATGACGCTGCGCGAGGTCTCTGCGGAGGCGCGCGTCAGCCTGGGCTACATCTCCGAGATCGAGCGCGGTCAGAAGGAAGCCTCGTCCGAGCTGCTGGCGTCGCTGTGCGGTGCGCTCGACGTGCGCCTCTCCGACGTGCTGCGCGAGGTCTCGCACGCGGTCGCGGTCGAGGAGGCCGCCACCGCCCCGACGCCGATCCCGGTCCGCAACGCGGGCGCGGACGTCGTCGCCTCCGCGGCCTAGACTGCAGGGTCGACCGCTCCGGGCGTCGGAGCAGGCTCGTGTGCGCGACGCCAGTCGTACACCGGGCGCCAGCGCTCGTGCATCGTGGTCACGAGGCTGAGCAGGAGCACGAAGAAGAGCGCGTGGCCGTAGTTCAGCGAGCCTCCCAACCGGCCGAGGACGATGCCTTCGACGACCACCAGCGCCACGTTGACGGCGGTCCGCACGACGAACGCCACGGCCAGCGACTCGATCGACCTCGACCTGCGCTGAGCCGCCAGGGCGAGGGCCGCGTTGATCAGCACGAGGACGCTCACGCCGACGAACATCTCCGTAGCGTCGGCCTCGACGCCCGGCAGCACTTGGGCGAACAGCACCGACAGCAGGCCGACGAGCACGACGCGCTCGAACGTCACCCACGAGACCAACCGGCCTCTCGTGGCCGACCACGCCGCCACCTCGGCGGCGGAGTCGATCTCCTCCGGCAGCGGATCTGCAGCCAGCTTCCAGGGCCAGTCCGGGGGCGACAGACGTGGCCGGACCACGAACCACAGCACGAGTGCGAGCACCCCGAGACCGGCGAGGATCAGCGGACCGAACCACGCGTGCTCGGCGAGCGCGTCGGTGAAGTCGAGCTTGGCGATGTGGATCCACCACTCCTGCGGCAGCTTGATGAAGATCCAGATCGCCGCGGCGACGTACACCCACGTGCGCTGGACCCACCGGCCCGCGTCCCAGCGGGTCCGGACGCCTTCGTAGGCGATGAAGAAGTACTCGAAGGTGTTCGCGAAGATCAGCAGCAGGGCCCTCACCTGGGTGAGCTCGAACGCGACCACCCCGACCAGGCGGTAGAAGTAGAGGAAGCGGGCCACCCCGAACGCCGGCATGCTCGACCAGTTCCGCAGTGTCGAGAGGTAGGCGATGGCGAGGTAGTAGGTGTCCATCGCCTTGTCGTAGCCCTGGTAGGCGGGCGGGTCGTAGCCGAAGGCCTGGAAGACGCTGTGGTCGACCGCGTCCAGCACGAGGGATGCGATCACACCGGGAAGCGGCCACCTCGGAATCGTCAGGGGCACGAGGAAGCGTGCCCCGACGACCGTGATGAAGACAGCGAGGACGCCCCCGTGCATGACATCGGACCCTAGGGGGTCCGGGTGCGGCGCGGCTAGGAGCGCATCGGCTGGCACGCCGGGCAGAAGTACGCCGGCCGGGGCCGCGCCTCGCCGCCCAGCTCCATCCGCTGGATCGGAGTGCCACAGCGCAGGCAGGCGGCGCGACCGCGCCCGTAGACGGCGTTCGTGGGCGGTCGGCGTGCCATCGCCTGCTCGAGCTTGAGATGCCCGACCCGCACGGTCCGCAGGAGATCAGGCACGTCGCGGACGGGTGTGGTCGGATGAAGCCCCATCGTGAAACAGATCTCGGCGGCCCACATCGTGCCGATGCCGGCGAGGCTGGTCTGGTCGCGCAGCGCGTCGAACACCGGCTCGTCGGGATGGGCCCGCAACCGGCGGACGGCCTCGTCCTCGTCCCAGTCGCTGCCGAGCAGGTCGGGGCCGAGGTGCCCGACCGCCTCCGCCTCGTGCGAGCGTGCGAGCACCTCGACGACGCCGAGCAGGAACCCGACCGCCTGGGCCGTGTCCGTCTCGAGGACGACGCGGACGGTGTGCGCGGGCTTGGGCCAGCGTTGTCCGGGGCCGAGGATGGCCCACGAGCCGTCCATCTTGAGGTGGGTGTGCAGCGTCCAGTCGTCGCCGATGCGGGTCAGCAGGTGCTTGCCGCGCGCGACCGTGCCCGCGACGGTCTGCCCGGCGAGGTCCACCGTGGCGAAGCGAGGCACCCGCACGTCCGTGCGGGTCAGGACCTCGCCGGTCAGCGCACGGTCGAGCCGGCGTGCCGTCCGGAGGACGGCGTCACCTTCGGGCATCGCTGATCCGCAGACCTCTGGGTGTCGCCACGAAGCCGGCGGACTGGAGCGCGTGTCGCAGCGGCGTGTCGCCGGAGCCGAGCAGGCGGTCGCCGTCGGCTCGCTCCACGGTCAACCGCCCGAGGGCACCCCGACGGACGGCGTCGGCCAGCGCCTCTGCGGCGGGGTCCAGCCGGTCGGGCTCCTCCGACCAGGTGAGGAGGGTCCGTCCACCGCGCTCGACGTAGAGCACGAGGTCACCGTCGACGAGGACGACGATCGCGCCCGCCTTGCGTCCAGGACGGTGTCCTTCGCCGGCCGGCCACGGCAGGGCAGCGCCGAACGGGTTCGCGGGGTCGGTGGCTGCCAGTGCCACGGCGATCGGCTTGACGCCGTCGTCGGTGCTCCTGCTGTAGGTCCGCAGCCGGTCGACGGCGCCCGCCGTCCCGAACTGAGCAGCGCCGAGGCCCTCCACGAAGTAGCCGCGCCGGGCCCGACCTGAGTCCTCGAAGGCGCTCAGCACCTTGTAGACGCCGGCGAAGCCGCCGGGAACCCGCTCGTTGACCACGGCACCACGCGTCACGACGCCGTGCCGCTCGAGGAGTCGCTCGGCGGTGGCGTGCGCGCGCCGCGTCGCGTCCGAGTCGATCTCCGGGAGGAGGGCCCATCGGCCGGCTGTCTCGGGCGGTCCCGACCGTGCCGGCATCCGCCCCCGGCCGCCCGAGAGCCGGGCGCGTGGCGGCTGCCGTCGGGTCCGGTGGGCAGGCGTGCCGGCCCCGGTCAGGGCGCGGACCGGGGCGAGGGTGTCGTTGCTGATGCGTCCCGCCCAGACGAGATGCCACAGCACGGCGCTGAGCCCGGGGTCGTCCTGGGCGCCGACGGCGTCGGAGAGCTGGCGGAAGAACCAGGCGCCACCAGGCGACAGCGCCTGCAGGACCGCTTCGGCGAGCTCGGCGTCGCGGTGGTCGAGCCCTTCGAGCTCCTGCGGCTCGGGCAGCGTCAGCTCGGCGCTGTCGGCGGCGTGCAGCGAGATCCACCCGTCGGCGCCCGGCAGCGGCCCGTGTCCGGACCAGAGCACCTCGCCGGTCGTCGTCAGCTCGTCGAGGTAGGCCGGCTCGTAGTCGACCACGCGTGCTGCGAGCACCAGCGGCTCGAGTGCACTCGCCGGCACCGGGCAGCCGGCGAGCTGGTCGACGACGGCGAGCACGCCGTCGATGCCGCGCAATCCCTTCGCCGTGGCCGAGACACGCTGCCAGGCCGGCAGGAAGCGACCGAGCGTCGCCGGCTCGACCGGTTCGATCTCGTGACGCAGACGCGCCAGCGAACGTCGACGGAGGGTCCGCAGGACGTCGGCGTCGCACCACTCCTGACCGCCGACGACGCCTGCCGGCCGGAACTCGCCGTCGAGCACGCGGCCACGAGCCGCGAGGCGCTGGAGAGTGTGGCGCACCACCGCGACGCCGAGGCCGAGCCTGTCGGCCACCTCGTCAGCCGTGAAAGGTCCGTGTGTGCGGGCGTAGCGAGAGACGAGGTCGCCCAACGGATCCTCGACGGGCTCGGTGAAGACGGCGGGGACGCCGGGCGGCACAGCGACGCCGAGGCCGTCCCGCAGCCGGCCGACGTCCTCGACGACGGCCCAACGGTCGTCGCCGGCCACGCGGACGGGGACGACACGACGGGCGGCGACGAGGCCATCGAGCATGGTGACGGTCGCAGCGGCGTCAGGGACGGTGCGCGCCTGCACCTCGGCGCTGCTCAGCGGGCCGACGAGGCGGAGCAGGTCCACGACGCCCTCGGCGTCCCGTGCGCGCCGGTCCGGGGCGAGCCGCTGCAGCTCCGCCTCGAGCTCGGCGAGGACCTCGGGGTCGAGAAGCTCGCGCAGCTCCGCCCGGCCGAGGAGCTCGGCGAGCAGCCCCTGGTCGAGGGACAGCGCCGCCGCGCGGCGCTCGGCGATGGGGGAGTCGCCCTCGTACATGAACTGGGCGACGTAGCCGAACAGCAGGCTCCGTGCGTACGGCGACGGGGTCGTCGTGGCCACGTCGACCACCTGCACCTCACGGCGCTCGACCCGACGCAGCAGCGTCACGAGCGAGGACAGGTCGTAGACGTCCCGCAGACACTCGCGGACGGCCTCGAGGACGATCGGGAACGACGGATACTGAGCGGCGACCTGCAGCAGTGCCGCCGACCGCTGACGCTGCTGCCAGAGGGGGCTGCGCCTGCCGGGGTCGCGCCGTGGGAGCAGGAGGGCGCGGGCCGCGCACTCGCGGAAGCGGCTGGCGAAGAGCGCCGACCCGCCGACCTCGGTGGTGACGATGTCCTCGATCTCGCCCGGGTCGAAGACGACGATGTCCGGCCCGGGCGGCTCGGCCTCGGTGTCGGGGATCCGGATGACGATGCCGTCATCGGAGGCGACCGCCTGTCCGTCGACACCGAACCGCTCGCGGAGCCGCGCGTTGATCGCGAGTGCCCACGGTGCGTGCACCGGCGTGCCGTAAGGGGAGTGGAGGACCAGTCGCCAGTCGCCGAGCTCATCGCGGAAGCGCTCGACCAGCAGGGTCGTGTCGCTGGGCAGCACGCGGGTGGCCTCCGCCTGCTCGGTGAGGTAGGCGACCAGGTTGCCGGCAGCCCACTCATCGAGTCCGCCCTCCTGCGCGCGCGCCTCCGCCTTCGCCGGCGGAAGCGCCGCGAGCTCGCGGGTGAACGCACCGATCGCCTCGCCGAGCTCGGCGGGTCTGCCGAGGCTGTCGCCCTTCCAGAACGGCAGGCGTCCTGGCACTCCCGGCGCGGGCGTCACGAGCACACGGTCGTGGGTGATGTCCTCGATCCGCCAGCTGGTCGCCCCGAGGGCGAACACGTCACCGACGCGCGACTCGTAGACCATCTCCTCGTCCAGCTCGCCCACCCGCCGGCCCGGCCCCTCGCCCACAGCCAGGTAGACGCCGAACAAACCCCGGTCGGGAATCGTGCCGCCGCTCGTCACCGCCAGCCGCTGCGCGCCGGGCCGGCCCGTCAGCGTCCCGGTGACCCGGTCCCACACGATCCGTGGCCGGAGCTCGGCGAACTCGTCGCTCGGATAGCGCCCCGCCAGCAGGTCGAGGGTGGCGTCGAACGCGCTCCGCGGCAAGGCGGAGTACGACGCGGCGCGTCTGACCAGCTCGAAGAGGTCGTCGACCGGCCACTGGTCCATCGCCGTCGCCGCGACGACCTGCTGGGCCAGCACGTCGAGCGGGTTGGCGGGCACGCTGAGCGACTCGATCGCTCCCGAGCGCATCCGCTCGACGGCCACTGCCGTCTGCGCGAGGTCGCCGCGGTGCTTGGGGAAGAGGATCCCCCGGGAGACCTCGCCGACCTGGTGGCCCGCGCGACCGACCCGCTGCAGGGCGCTGGCCACGCTGGGCGGCGACTCGATCTGCACCACGAGGTCGACCGCGCCCATGTCGATGCCCAGCTCGAGGCTGCTCGTCGCCACGACCGCCGGCAGTCGGCCGGCCTTGAGGTCGTCCTCGATCAGCGCCCGCTGCTCCTTCGACACCGAGCCGTGGTGCGCCTTCGCGATGATCGTCTCGGCGCCGTGGCTCTGCCCGGACTGCGCCATCAGCTGCGCTGGCGGCGCCCCGTCCGCGTCGACCCCGGAGGCGATCTCGTTGAGACGAGCGGTCAGGCGCTCGGCGAGCCGCCGGGAGTTGGCGAAGACGATGGTCGAGCGGTGCTGTGCGATGAGCCCGGCGACGCGCTCCTCCACGTGCGGCCAGAGCGAGTTGCTCCGCTGCGGGTCGCCCGACTCCTCGTCGTACTCCTCCGGGGCCGTCATGTCCTCGACCGGCACCACGACCTTGAGGTCCCACCGCTTGTCCGCGGGTGGCGCGACGATCTCGACCGGGGCCGTGCCGCCGAGGAAGCGTGCGACCTCCTCGAGCGGGCGCACCGTCGCCGACAGGCCCACCCGCTGCGCCGGCTTCTCGAGCAGGGCGTCGAGCCGCTCGAGGGTCAGCGCGAGGTGGGCGCCGCGCTTGGTGCCGGCGACGGCGTGCACCTCGTCGAGGATCACCGTCTCGACACCGCGCAGCGACTCGCGCGCCTGGCTGGTGAGCATGAGGAAGAGCGACTCCGGAGTGGTGATGAGGATGTCCGGGGGCGCCGTGACGAGCCGGCGACGCTCGTTGGCGGGGGTGTCGCCGGACCGCACGCCGACGCGCACGTCATGGGTCTTCGTGCCGAGGCGCTCGGCCGTCTGCCGGATCCCGACGAGCGGCGTTCGCAGGTTGCGCTCGACGTCGACGGCGAGAGCCTTGAGCGGGCTGACGTAGAGCACCCGGGTGCGCTTCGCCTTCTCGGGGACGGCGTCGGTC
Organism: Nocardioides panacihumi; assembly: GCF_039530925.1. Classification (NCBI taxonomy): domain Bacteria; kingdom Bacillati; phylum Actinomycetota; class Actinomycetes; order Propionibacteriales; family Nocardioidaceae; genus Nocardioides; species Nocardioides panacihumi. The sequence goes on from NZ_BAAAPB010000008.1 coordinate 238,182, forward strand.
AGCAGCCGGTCGACCGCCCAGAGGAACGCGCTCAACGTCTTGCCGGAGCCGGTGGGCGCCACGACCAGCGCGTGCCGTCCCTTGCTGATCGCCTCCCAGGCACCCTGCTGCGCGGGAGTCGGCTCCGCGAAGGCGGCCGAGAACCACGCGCGGGTCGGCTCGCTGAATCGCTCGAGGGGCATGCGACCATCCTTGCGCACGGCACCGACACCCGAACCGCTCAGGCGGGGCGCTCGGCGGCCGTTATGGGTCCTGTCCCCGACAGAAAGCAGACATGTCCCACAGCAGCACGGCCGGTCGCCTTCGCCCGGCCCCTCCCGTCGCCGTCGTCTTCCCGCTCGCGGTGGCGCTCGCCATGACGCTCGCCATGACGCTCGCCATGACGATGGCCGCGCCCGCCTTCGCGAGCGCTCCGCGCGCCCACCCCCACCACGCTCGCCACGACCGGATCCCGCCGAAGCGGGTGTGGCTGCGCGACGTGTCGACGGCGCTGTCGGACGTCCCGACGTATCTCGACGCGCGCGCCCGCGCGGCTGGCAGGCTGGCCGTGGTGCTCGGCATCGACAACGTCGCCCTCGCCTCCCACTACGACTGGCCACGGGGTGTCCCGCCGACGCTGCGGGTCGCCCGGCACGCCCGCCGGCTCGGCATGGCGGTGTTCTTCGTGACCGGGCGCTTCCAGCGTGAGCAGCATCGTCTGAGCCGCCTGCTGCACAGGGCAGGGTTCGACTTCGACGGGGTCTGTGGACGCGCGCCCGGCGAGCGGGTCCCGGTGGCCAAGCAGCAGTGTCGACGCGCCATCGCGGCCAGGGGCTACACGATCACCGCCAACATCTCGAGCAACAGGCAGGCGTTCCACGGCGGCTACTACGAGCGCGCCGTGCTGCTGCCGGACTACGGCGGCAGGCTCGGTTAGGGCGGCTCGCGGCATCGCCCTCTGTCGGTGCTCTCGGGCATGGTGAGCACGTGGACCTCTCCCTCGACCTGAGCGAGCGCGGTGACCGTGCCGGGGCGCTCTACCGCGCGCTGCGCGACGCGTTGCGGGAGGCCAGGCTCGTGCCCGGCGATCGGCTTCCCTCGAGCCGCACGCTCGCGGGAGATCTCGGCATCTCCCGGACCACGGTCGCGACGGTCTACGAACGACTGGTCGCGGAGGGCTTCCTCGAAGCACGGGTCGGGGCGGGCACCTTCGTCAGCGAGGTCGCAGCCACGCCGCCGCGCTGCGCCGCGGGCTCGCTGCGGCCGCGTCCGGGCTGGCGCTGGCCGCCCGTCGCCGTCAGCGGGGACAGTCCCGTGCCGGCGTACGACTTCAGGGTCGGCATCCCCGACGCCTCCCTCTTCCCGTTCGAGACGTGGCGTCGGATCCTGGCGGCGGAGTCACGGCTCCGCGGGCACAGCCCGGGGGCGTACGGCGGCCCGGCCGGCCTCCCGCGGCTGCGCGAGGCGATCGCCCACTCGGTGGCCTACGGGCGGGGCGTGCGGGCCGACCCGGACGAGGTCGTCGTCACCAGCGGCACCCAGCAGGCGCTCGACGTCGTGGCGCGGGTGCTCCTGCAGCCCGGTGACACCGTGGCCGTGGAGGATCCGGGCTATGCCGCGGCGCGTGACCTCTTCGCGTCCCACGGTGCCACGGTCGTGCCGGTGCGGGTCGACGCCGAGGGCCTCGTCGTCGACGAGCTGCCGGCCCGGACGCGACTGGTCTACACCACACCGAGCCACCAGTTCCCGCTCGGCGTGGCGCTGAGCCTGGCCCGGCGCCGAGAGCTGCTCACCTTCGCCGCGCGCCACGACGCGGCGGTGGTGGAGGACGACTACGACAGCGAGTTCCGCTTCAGCGAGCGGCCGCTGGAGCCCCTTCACGCGCTCGACCGCAGTGGCAGGGTCGTCTACGTCGGGACCTTCTCCAAGTCGCTGCTGCCGAGCCTGCGGGCGGGATACCTGGTCGCGCCACCGAGCCTCGTCGACGCGTTGTCGGGCGCGAAGCAGCTGACCGACGGGTTCGGGCCGGTCCAGCCGCAGGCCGCGCTGGCGCGCTTCCTCGAGGAAGGCCTGCTCGGACGCCATGTGCGCCGAGCCGCGAAGGTGTACGGCGAACGCCGAGCCCTGGTGCTGGCCGCCCTCGACGGTCTGCCCGTGGAGGTGGTCCCGTCGGCGGCCGGCCTGCACCTCGCGGCGTACGCCGCCGTGCCGCCCGACCTCGCCGAGCGCGTCCGCTCGGAGGGGATCGCCGTCGAGACCATCGCCCAGCACCGTGTCGGCGCCGGCCGTGACGGCCTCGTGCTCGGCTACGGCGCCGCCGTCACGGACACGATCCGGCCGGGACTGGCTCGGCTGGCACTGGCGGCGGGGTGGACCGCCTCCTGACGAGGGTCCACACCAGACCTCCGGCGGCGAACAGGGCCGGACCGATGACGTGTGTGCCGGTCATCGCCAGCAGCACGAGGGCTGAGGCCAGGGACGCGACGGCGCACCACCAGGCCGGCGTACGCCGGGGGAGGAGGCGGAGCGCGGCCGCGGCCCCGACGACGTACACGAAGGAGAAGGTGCCCGTCGCCAGGAGCAGTGTCGCGTCGGTGGGAAGGTCCAGCAGCGCCAGCGTCGCGACCGATCCCAGAGCGATCGTGGCGATCACCGCGAGTGAGCGGCGCGGCACCTCGCCCGGCCCTCCACCGGCTGCCAGGACGCGAGGCAGGCCGCCGTCGCGGGCGAGTGCGGCACCGAGCCGTGAGCCGCCCGCGAAGTACGCGTTGACGGCCCCGACGGTCAGCAGGACGGCGACGACCGTGGTCACCGGCCGCGCTGCATCGCCGAAGCCGAGCACGAGGAGGTCGGACAGGGGCGCGGGGCCGGTCGCCGGCCCGAGGACCGCCACGGTCACGAAGGCGATCCCCAGGTAGAGCACGCCGACCACGACCAGCGCGATCGCCGTCGAGCGGCGGATGTCGCGCGCGGGGTCGCGATACTCCGCCGACAGCGAGGTGAGGATCTCCCAGCCCGCGAACGCCCATACCAGCACCGCCGCTGCGCGGCCGACCGACGCCCAGCCGTGGGGCGCGAACGGAGTCAGGTGGGCCAGGTCCGCGTGCGGGAGTGAGACCAGCACGGAGACGGCGAGCAGGAGCGCGATCGCCGCGGCGATGCCGAGCTGGATCCGGCCGGAGATCCGGATCCCGAACCAGTTGAGCACGGTGACGAGCGCGATGATGCCGGCGGTCGCGGCGAGGGTCGTCGGTCGTCCGCCGCCTACTGCGTCGGCGACGTACGCACCGGCGAACGCGGCCGCGACCGGGGCGCCGACGCCGATCGTGAGGTAGCACGCCCAGCCGACCATGACGGCGACGTGCTCACCGAAGGCGAGCCGTGCGTATGTCGACACACCGCCGCCGTCGGGGTGGCGGGCGCCGAGCGCGGCGAAGGTCGTCGCGAGGGGGACCGACATCACGATGAGCGCTATCCAGGCGACGAGCGAAGCTGGTCCGGCCTCGGCGGCGGCGAGGGCGGGGAGCGAGATGACCCCGGTGCCGAGCACGGCGCCGAGGGTGAGGGCCGCGCCCTGGGTGACGGAGAGTCCGGAGCGAGTCACACACGGAGCGTAAAGCGACATAGTGGCCCGCCACCCGGCCAATTTCGCCACGATCGACTGGGCCAATCGCCCCCGGCGTTCGAGGCTGTCGGTGGGGCGTCCTAGGGTCAGGAGTGTGTCCGAACCCATGACCTCGGCTCCCGTGGTGCCGGCATCCTCCGACCCGCCGTCGATGATCTCGGCGCGCGGGCTGCGCAAGTCCTTCGGGCAACGCGGGAAGAAGGGGCAGGGGACCGAGTTCGAGGCGGTCCGGGGCATCGACGTCGACGTACAGCGTGGAGTGGCCTTCGGCTTCCTCGGCCCCAACGGCGCCGGCAAGTCGAGCACCATGCGGATGATCTGCTGCGTGTCGCCGGTGAGCGGCGGCGACCTGCGCATCTTCGGGCTCGACCCGGCGACCCACGGCCCTGAGATCCGGGCACGGATCGGTGTCTGCCCGCAGGAGGACACCCTCGACACCGAGCTCAACGTCTGGGAGAACCTCTACGTCTACGGTCGCTACTTCGGGCTCCCGCGCGACGTGGTCAAGGGTCGGATCGACGAGCTGCTCGACTTCGTGCAGCTGACAGACAAGGCGCGTGCCAAGGTCGACGACCTCTCCGGGGGCATGAAGCGGCGTCTGACGATCGCGCGGAGTCTGATCAACAAGCCCGAGATCCTCATCCTCGACGAGCCCACGACAGGGCTCGACCCGCAGGCGCGCCACGTCATCTGGGACCGCCTGTTCCGGCTCAAGCAGCAGGGCGTGACCCTCGTGCTGACCACTCACTACATGGATGAGGCGGAGCAGCTCGCGGACCGTCTGGTCGTGATGGACAAGGGCGTGATCGTCGCGGAGGGCTCGCCTCGCGAGCTGATCGAGCGCTACTCCACCCGCGAGGTGGCCGAGATCAGGTTCGGCGTCGGGCAGAACGAGGCCGCCGCGCCGCAGGTGTCGGACCTCGCCGACCGGGTCGAGGTGCTGCCCGACCGGCTGCTGCTCTACACCGAGGACGGCGAGCGCGCGCTGCAGGAGGTGCTCGGCCGTGGACTTCGGCCCGAGACGACGCTCGTTCGGCGCGCCACGCTCGAGGACGTCTTCCTGCGGCTGACCGGCCGCACCCTGGCGGACTGATGGCGACGCCCACGGTGCCGATCGCCGGCGCGCTCCGGCTGGCCGACTACTGGACGATCGTCTACAAGCGGACGTGGAAGGGCGGCGTCATCACGTCGTTCGTGACGCCGTTCTTCTACGTCGTCGCGATGGGGGTCCTGCTCGGTGGCTACGTCACGGCTGACCCGGACAGGCTCGGCGGCGCGCCGTCGTACCTCGCCTTCATCGCCCCCGGCATGGTCGCCGCGCAGGCCATGACGATCGCTTTCAGCGAGACCACCTATCCGGTCATGGGCATGGTCAAGTGGCAGCGGATCTACTACTCGATGATCGCGTCGCCGCTCAGCGTCGGCGAGATCGTGCTGGCTCAGCTCGGCTTCATCGTGCTCAGGGTGGCCTTCTCCTGCGGTGTCTTCCTCGCCGTGCTCGCGCCGTTCGGCGTGTTCGGCTCGGTGTGGGGGACCGTTCTCGCGCTGCCGGTGCAGATGCTCATCGGGCTGGCGTTCGCGACGCCTGTCTTCGCGTTCGCCGCTGGCCTGGAGGACGAGTCGGCGTTCGCCCTGGTCTTCCGTCTCGGGATGATCCCGCTGACGCTCTTCTCGGGCACCTTCTTCCCGATCGACAACCTCGGGCCGGTCCTGGAGGTCGTCGCGAGGATCACGCCGCTCTGGCACGGCGTCGACCTGACCCGGATGCTCGTCCTCGGAGACGTGCACTGGGGCCGAGCAGCCGTCCACGTGGCCTACCTCGCCGTGCTCGCTGTCGTCGGCTGGCGGCTGACGGTGCGCCGACTGAGCAGACGGCTGGTGAAGTGATGGCGCTCGTCAACGTGGCTCTCAACACCGCGGTCAGCCGGCCTGTGCGCGCCGGCGAGGCGGTCTCGCTCCTGCTCTACCGCAACTTCCTGGCGTACCGGCGTGCCTGGACGGTGTTCGCGACCGGGTTCCTCGAGCCGGTGTTCTACCTGTTCTCGATCGGGATCGGCGTCGGCAAGCTCGTCCACGGCTTCGAGTTCAACGGCGAGCCGATCGACTATCGCGAGTTCGTGGCGCCGGGCATGCTCGCGGCGTCGGCGATGAACGGCGCTCTCCTGGACGCGACCTTCAACTTCTTCTTCAAGCTGAAGTACAACAAGCTCTTCGACCAGATGCTCGCGACGCCGTTGACGACCCTCGACGTCGCCCGCGGCGAGTTGTCGTGGTCGCTGCTGCGTGGGGGCTGCTACTCCGCCGCCTTCGTGCTCGTCATGCTGGCGATGGGCCTGATCGGCTCCTGGTGGGCGGTGCTGGTGGTCCCGGCCACGCTGCTCATCGGCCTCGCGTTCGGTGCGGTCGGGATGGCCCTGACGACCTTCATGCGGTCCTGGCAGGACTTCGAGTACGTGACGCTGGGCATGCTGCCGATGTTCCTGTTCTCGGCCACCTTCTTCCCGGTCACCGCCTATCCGGACTGGCTGCGATGGGTCGTGGAGTGCACTCCGCTGTATCGCGGTGTCGTGCTCTGCCGAGAGCTCACCACGGGCGCCGTGTCGTGGGGCTCGCTGGTGTCCGTCGCCTATCTGGTAGCGCTCGGGGTCGCTGGGCTGCTCGTCGTTCGCCGTCGGCTCGACAGGTTGTTGCTGACATGAGGCACACCGAGTTCTGGGCCCGGATGGAGCGGGCCCTGGGGGCGGGCTACTACGAGGCGTGGGCCGACCAGTTCGTCATGAGCGCCCTCGGTGGCCGGACCGCTCGGCAGGCGCTGGACGCCGGCTACAGCCCTCTGCAGGTCTGGCGTGCGGTGCACGACACCCTCGGGCTCCCGCCGAGTGAGCGCTGAGTCGCGACACGCCGGACAAATCAGTGGATCGAACATCTGTTCGGGCTAGATTGTATCCACAGGTGGCGCGCTGGTCGACGTGATCCACAGGTGCTCGAGGCGCCTTTCCGGGTTTGTCGGTGGGCTCGTCTAGCGTCCTCCTCGATGACGAAGACACGAGGAAAAGCGACCACGAAGACGCACGAAGGAAGGACGACCGCCATGGCTGGTGGAGACCGCGAGAAGGCGCTGGACGCCGCGCTCGCCAACATCGAGAAGCAGTTCGGCAAGGGCTCGGTGATGCGCCTGGGCGACGACTCGCGCGCCCCGCTGGAGGTGATCCCCACCGGTGCGATCGCGCTGGACGTGGCCCTGGGCATCGGCGGCCTGCCGCGCGGCCGGGTGGTGGAGATCTACGGTCCGGAGTCCTCCGGCAAGACCACTGTCGCCCTGCACGCGGTCGCCAGCGCCCAGCGTGGTGGCGGCGTCGTGGCCTTCATCGACGCCGAGCACGCACTCGACCCGGACTACGCCAAGGCGCTCGGTGTCGACACGGACGCGCTCCTGGTCAGCCAGCCCGACTCCGGCGAGCAGGCGCTCGAGATCGCGGACATGCTGATCCGCTCGGGCGCGCTCGACCTGATCGTCATCGACTCGGTCGCGGCGCTCGTGCCGCGGGCCGAGATCGAGGGCGAGATGGGCGACAGCCACGTCGGTCTGCAGGCGCGGCTCATGAGCCAGGCGCTGCGGAAGATGACGGGTGCCCTCAACGGCGCCGGCACGACGGCGATCTTCATCAACCAGCTGCGCGAGAAGATCGGCGTCATGTTCGGCTCGCCCGAGACGACGACCGGTGGCCGCGCCCTCAAGTTCTACTCCTCGGTCCGCCTCGACGTGCGTCGCATCGAGACGCTGAAGGACGGGACCGACATGGTCGGCAACCGGACCCGCGTCAAGGTCGTGAAGAACAAGGTCGCCCCGCCGTTCAAGCAGGCCGAGTTCGACATCATGTACGGCAAGGGGATCAGCCGCGAGGGCGGCCTGATCGACGTCGGCGTCGAGGCCGGTCTCATCCGCAAGGCCGGGGCCTGGTTCACCTACGAGGGTGATCAGCTCGGCCAGGGCAAGGAGAACGCCCGCAACTTCCTGAAGGACAACCCCGACCTCGCCAACGAGATCGAGAAGAAGATCCTCGAGAAGCTCGGCGTCGGCCCGACGGTCGACAGCCCGGAGAGCGCCGACCTTCCGGCCGACCCGATCGGTGTCGATGACTTCTGAGTCCGCATCGAGTGCTGATGTCCCCGACTGGGTCGGGGACGTCAGCCTCGGGGTCGACGCCTGGACACGGCGCGGCGCCGAGACGCAGCCACCGCCGGTGGATGAGGTCGTCGAGGGTCCGGCCGCGGATCCCGAGTCGGTGGCACGGAAGATCCTGCTCGACCAGCTCACCGGTCAGGCGCGCAGCCGTCACGAGCTCGCCACCCGCCTGGCGAAGCGCAATGTCCCCGAAGAGATCGCCGCCCGCCTGCTCGACAGGTTCGAGGAGGTCGGGCTGGTGGACGACCAGGCCTTCGCCCGGCTCTGGACGACAAGCCGCCAGTCGTCCAAGGGGCTCGCTCGGCGAGCGTTGGCACAGGAGCTGCGCCGCAAGGGTGTCGCCGACGATGTCGTGCGCGAGGCTCTCGACGAGCTCGACCCCGCGGACGAGGAGGCTGCCGCCCGGGCACTCGTGCAGCGCAAGCTCCGCACCATGAGTCGCCTGGACGACACCACGAAGGCCAGGCGGCTGGTCGGCATGCTCGCGCGCAAGGGCTACCCGTCAGGATTGGCGCTGGCCGTCGTGCGTGACGAGGTCGCCGGCATGCCAGAATCCGACGCGTGAGCGAACCCGAGCGGGAAGTCCTGACCTACGAGCTCTTCGGCATCGCCGTCCGAGAGGTCGCCCAACAGGTCGTGGACTCCGGCTACGAGCCGGACATGGTGCTCTCCATCGCCCGGGGAGGTCTCGGCCTCGGCATGGGGCTGGGCTATGCGCTGGACGTCAAGAACCTCTCCGCCGTCAACGTCGAGTTCTACACCGGCGTCGGCCAGACTCTCGACGTGCCGATGATGTTGCCGCCCACACCCGCAGCGGTCGACCTGACCGGCCTCAAGGTGTTGATCGCCGACGACGTCGCCGACTCGGGCAAGACCTTGGAGGTCGTCCACGAGTTCTGTGCCGACCACGTCGCTGAGGCGAGGACGGCGGTCATCTACGAGAAGCCGTGGACCGTCATCAACGCCGAGTACGTCTGGCGCCGTACCGAGAAGTGGATCGACTTCCCGTGGTCCTCGATGCCACCGTTGGTCAACCGTCACGGAGGGATAGCGCACTGATGAGCCTTCTCGATGAGCTACGCATCCCGCGAGGTCCGGTCGACCTGTCGGCGTACTCGCCTGGCGGCACGCCCGGGCTCGACATGGGGAAGAAGCGCGGCAAGCGTCGCCTCGACGCGCTCGGCCCGGCGCTCGTGAAGCTCCAGACCAAGCTCTTCGCCCAGCGCGCACAGCCCGACGGCCGGCGGGTGCTGCTCGTCCTGCAGGGGATGGACACGTCCGGCAAGGGCGGCGTGCTCAAGCACACCGTCGGCCTGGTCGACCCGGTCGGCGTACGGATCACCTCCTTCAAGGCTCCGACTGACGAGGAGCGCGCCCATGACTTCCTGTGGCGCATCGAGAAGGCGGTCCCTGCGCGTGGATACCTCGGTGTGTTCGACCGCTCCCACTACGAGGACGTGCTGATCGCGCGGGTGCACTCCTTCGCGCCACCCGAGGAGATCGAGCGCCGATACGGTGCGATCAACGACTTCGAGCAGCGGCTCGTGGACGAGGGCACCGTCATCGTGAAGTGCATGCTGCACATCTCGCCCGCCGAGCAGATGAAGCGGCTGCTCGCCCGGCTGGACGACCCCGCCAAGCACTGGAAGTACAACCCGGGGGATGTCGACGAGCGCCAGCAGTGGGCCGCCTACACCGAGGCCTACGAGGTCGCGCTCGAGCGCACCAACACCGAGGCGGCTCCGTGGTACGTCGTGCCGAGCGACAAGAAGTGGTATCGCAACCTCGCGATCGCCAAGCTCCTCCACGAGACGTTGAAGTCCCTCGACCTCGGCTGGCCGGCGGCGGACTTCGACGTCGCGGCCGAACGGAAGCGGCTCGCGGCTGACACGATCGGGGAGCGTGAGGGGTGACGCTCGCGCAGGTCCGCGTCACCCGTTATGTCACACCCCTGCGCGAGGGGGGCAGCCTCCCGGGCATCGTCGAGGGCGACGACCTCGGCACGTACGTCTGCAAGTTCCGCGGTGCGGGCCAGGGGCTGCGCGTCCTGGTCGCGGAAGTCATCGTGGCCGGCCTCGCCAGGGCCCTCGACGTGCCGACGCCTGTCCAGGTGGAGCTCGACCTCGACCCCCAGATCGCCCGTTACGAGGCCGACGAGGAGGTCCAGGACCTGCTCAACGCCAGTTGCGGCTCCAACCTCGGCATCGACTTCCTGCCCGGCGCGTTCGGGTACGACGCGGCGTACGAGCCCGATCCGGACCTGGCCGGCCGCATCCTGTGGATCGACGCGCTCACCGCCAACGTCGATCGCAGCTGGCGCAACCCCAACCTGCTGGTCTGGGGCGGGACGGTGCGGGCCATCGACCACGGCGCCTCGCTCTACTTCCACCACTCGTGGCCGGGTGCGCCCGGGAATCCGGAGCGGTTCGCGGCACAGCCGTACGACGTCTCCGAGCACGTGCTGCGCGGGTTCGTGGCGCAGGCCCGTGACCAGGACAAGGCGCTGGCGGCGCGGCTCACCGACGACGCGTTGGCCGGCATCCTCGGCGACGTGCCGGACCAGTGGCTCGAGCCCGTCCCCGGTGCCGACGATGCCCCAGCCGTGCGTGATCGCTACATCGAGTTCCTACGGGCACGCCTCGACCTGGGACGGGAGTGGCTGCCCTCATGAGTGAGACACGGTCGCCGTACCAGTACACCGTGCTCCGCTGCGTTCCACGCGTGGAGCGCGAGGAGTTCGTGAACGTGGGCGTGGTGCTCTTCTGCCCCGAGCGGGACTTCCTGGCATGCGCGTGGCGGCTCGACGAAGAGCGGCTGCGCGCGCTCGCACCCGGCCTCGACATCGCGGCCGTCCGTGCGGCGCTCGAGGCGGTCGAGATGGTCTGCGCCGGCGAGGCGCACGGTGCCTACGGCGAGGCGACGCGTGCCACGGCGTACGGCGTCCGTTCGGTCGGCGACACCCCGAGCACGCGCTTCGGGTTCCTCAAGGCGCCTCGGAGCACCGTCCTCCAGCCAGGCCCTGTGCACGGCGGCGTGACCACCGACCCGCAGGCGGAGCTCGACCGCCTGCTCAGTCGCCTCGTCACCTGACGAGTCGGCGCGTCCTCGCGTTCCAGAAGCGCCGAGTCGGCGCATCCTCGCGTGCCAGAAGCGCCGAGTCGGCGCATCCTCGCGTGCCAGAAGCGCCGAGTCGGCGCATCCTCGCAAGTTGTCTGCGAAGATGCGCCGACTCGCGCCTCTGAGCGTGCGAAGATGCGCCGACTCGTCAGACGGGGACGAGCTCGACGGCGCCGACGGCGTAGCGGGCCAGGATGGTCCGGGCCAGCTCTGGGTGGGCCCCCAGTGGCTGGGCGACCGCGACGGCGCCGGCCTCGAGTGCGAGCTCAGCGGCCCGGTCCGGCAGCCAGCCCGGCGCCAGGAACAGCGAGGCGACGGCGATGTGCCGGCGGCCCTGGGCACGGAACGCGCGGACCGCCTCGCCGGTGGCCGGCGGGGTGGCGGACGCGTACGCGGCCACGACCGGGAGCTTGTGGTGGGCGCCCCAGAGGCGAGCCAGGCGCGCCACGGACGCGTTCGCCAGCGGGTCGCTGGAGCCGGCCGCAGCCAGCACGAGGGCGTCGAGCTCGCGGACCCGGGCCTCCTTCAGCGCGGCCCTGAGCCGCTCGTCGAGGATCTCCAGGAAGCGCGCCTCGTGGCCGAGCACCGCGGTGGCGCGGATCTTGACCAACGGGTGACGCTCGCTGGCCGCCGCGATCACTGACGGGACGTCGACCTTCGCGTGGTAGGCCTCGGTGAGCAGCAGCGGGACGACGACGATCTCGTCGTGGCCCTCGCGGACGAGCTTGTCGACGACCTTCTGGAAGCCCGGGGAGGCGAGCTCGAGGAAGGCCTCGGCGACCCGGAGCTCGGGGCGCTGCGCGCGGACCTCCTCGACGAGAGCGGTGATGGTCGCCGCGGAGCGGGGGTCGCGTGAGCCGTGCGCCAGGGCGATGAGAGCGGGAGCAGCCATGGTGTGCCGCCTTTCGTGCTACGAGAGGGTTCTGCCGAACCGGGGGAGGGGGATCAGGTGTGGATGCCGCACTCGGTCTTGCCGGTGCCTGCCCAGCGCCCGCTGCGCGGGTCCTCGCCGGGGGCTACTCGGCGCGTGCACGGCGCGCACCCGATGGAGGGATAGCCGTCGTAAGCGAGCGGGTTGACGAGTACGCCGTTCTCGGCGATGTAGCGCTCGACCTGCTCGTCGGACCATCGGGCCATGGGCGAGACCTTGACCTTGCCCTTCTTCGCATCCCAACCGATGACCGGCGCGATCACGCGGTTGTGGGTCTCTGCGCGGCGCAGACCGGTCGCCCAGGCGTCGTACCCGTCGAGCGCCTCCTGCAGGGGCTGCACCTTCCGCAGCTTGCAGCACAGGTCGGGGTCGGTCCGGTAGAGGTCCTTGCCGTACGTCGCGTCCTGCTCGGCCACGCTCTGGGTCGGCGTGATGGTGATGAGGTTGACGTCGAGCGTCGCGGCGACCGCGTCCCGGGTGCCGATGGTCTCCACGAAGTGGTAGCCGGTGTCGAGGAAGACCACGTCGATCCCGGGCACCACAGAGGCGGCTAGGTGGGCGAGAACGGCGTCGCCCATCGACGAGGTGACGCAGAAGCGCTCCCCGAACGTCGCGGCGGCCCACTCGATGATGGTCTCCGCCGGCGCGAGCTCCAGCTCTGCGCCCCAGTGCGAGACGAGCTCGCGCAGCTCCTCGGACGAGCGTCCGTCGGTGTGGGCGCCCTTGAAGCTGCGGGCCGCCAGTGTGGTCGCGGTGCTCATACCGCCACCGCCTCGAGGACGTTGTCGCCCCGGAGGAGCTCCTCGTCGGCACGGGCGACCCAGGCCGCGAAGTGCTCACCGTCGCGCCGGTCCGCGAGGTAGTTGGTGACGACCGCCGTGACGTAGTCGTCCAGGCCGGCGCTGGTCACCTTGTGGGCGCGCAGCTTGCGGCCGAAGTTGGCCTCGAGCCCGGTCGCGCCACCCAGGTGCACCTGGAAGCCCTCGACCTGGTCGCCGTTCTCGTCCATGACGAGCTGCCCCTTGAGGCCGATGTCAGCGACCTGGGTGCGAGCGCAGGCGTTGGGGCAGCCGTTGACGTTGACGGTGATCTGGGCATCGAGCTCCGGGAAGCGCCGCTCCAGCTCGGCGATCAGGTCGGCCGAACGCTGCTTGGTGTCGACGATGGCCAGCTTGCAGAACTCGATACCGGTGCAGGCCATCGTGTTGCGCCGCCAGTTGGACGGGTGGGCGGACAGCCCGATGCGGTCGAGGCTCGCGACGAGCGAGTCGAGCCTGTCCGGCGCGACGCCGAGGATGACGATCTTCTGGTACGGCGTCAGGCGCGCGCCGGCCGCGCCGTGCTGCTCGATGACGTCGGCCAGCTGGACCAGCAGGGTGCCGGAGACGCGGCCGACGGTCGGTGCGACACCGACGTACAGGTTGCCGTCCTTCTGCTCGTGAACGCCGATGTGGTCACGGTGACCGAGCGGCGACTCGGGCGAGGCGTTGTCGACGAGAGGCCGTCCGAGGTACTCGTTCTCGAGGACCTCGCGGAACTTCGCCCGGCCCCAGTCGGCCACGAGGAACTTCAGGCGCGCCTTCGACCGCAGCCGGCGGTAGCCGTAGTCGCGGAAGATGCCCGCGACGCCCTCCCATGCGTCCGGGACCTCGTCGAGCGGGATCCAGACGCCGAGCTTCTCGGTGAGGTGCGGGTTGGTCGACAGGCCGCCGCCCACCCACAGGTCGAAGCCGGGGCCGAGCTCCGGGTGGACCGTCCCGACGAAGGCCACGTCGTTGACCTCGGGGGCCACGTCGTGCGAGGGGTGACCGGTCAGCGCGGTCTTGAACTTGCGCGGGAAGTTCGAGAAGCGAGGGTCACCCAGGAAGCGGCGCTTGATCTCCTCCAGCGCGGAGGTGCCGTCGATGATCTCGTCCTTGGCCACGCCGGCGACGGGGGAGCCCAGGAAGGGTCGCGGGCTGTCACCGCACGCCTCGAGCGTCGAGAGTCCGGCCGACTCGAGCTTCTCCCAGATCGCGGGGACGTCCTCGATCTCGATCCAGTGGTACTGGATGTTCTCGCGGTCGGTGACGTCTGCGGTGTCGCGGGCGTGGTCTCGACCGATCTCGCCGAGCGCGCGTACGGCGGCCGCGGACAGCAGTGCACCGTCGGTGCGCACCCGCATCATGAAGTAGCGGTCGTCGAGCTCCTCCTCCTCGAGCACCGCGGTCTTGCCGCCGTCGATGCCGGGCTTGCGCTGGGTGTAGAGGCCCATCCAGCGGAAGCGGCCGCGCAGGTCGGCCGGGTCGATCGAGTCGAACCCGCGCTTGGAGTAGATGTGGAGGATCCGGTCCCGCACGTTCAGCGGGTCGTCGTCCTTCTTGGACTGCTCGTTCTTGTTGAGCGGCTCGGTGAACCCGAGTGCCCACTGACCCTCGCCGCGCTTCGGGCGGGGGATCTCGGTGCGCTGGGCGGACTCCGGCTTGTAGCGCAGGTCAGGCATGAGGAAATCACGGTCCTTCGCTGAGGCGCCGCATCGTGCGGCACGGACAACCGTCGGTGAGAGGAGGGGTCGGGGCGGTCAGCGAGGCCAACACATCATGCTGCGGGTGCGCCCGAAGTCCACGTGGCGACGTACCACGAGGTGGGCGTGAGTTGCAGCAGTGACCATGTCAAGGAGTCTCAGCCCTCGGACCGGCGTCCCACAACTAATGATCTCATGATGTGGGACTGTCGACCACGATGTGAGACGATCCGGCGTCCCTCCAGCGGGGCCTGCGACGCAGGTCACACAACGTCCGACCAGCGGGTGGGATTGGAAGCCCCGCGTCACCCTCACTAGGCTCGGTCCCATGGCCGACCTCAACGCCCTGACGAGCAGCGCATACACCCAGGCTCTGGAGGTCATCGCCTCCGTCGAGCCTCGCATCGCCGAGGCGACTCGGCAGGAGCTCGCCGACCAGCGGGCCTCCCTGAAGCTCATCGCGAGCGAGAACTACGCCTCGCCTGCGGTGCTGATGACGATGGGCACCTGGTTCAGCGACAAGTACGCAGAGGGCACGGTCGGTCACCGGTTCTACGCCGGCTGCCAGAACGTCGACACCGTCGAGGCGCTCGCCGCCGAGCACGCCCGAGAGCTGTTCGGCGCCGAGTACGCCTACGTCCAGCCGCACTCCGGCATCGACGCCAACCTGACGGCGTACTGGGCGATCCTCGCGCACCGCGTCGAAGGCCCGTGGCTCAGGAACGCCGGCGTCAAGAACATGAACGACCTCTCCGAGGCCGACTGGGAGCGGCTGCGTGGCGAGCTGGGCAACCAGCGCCTGCTCGGCATGAGCCTCGACGCCGGCGGCCACCTGACCCACGGCTTCCGCCCGAACATCTCCGGCAAGATGTTCCACCAGCAGCAGTACGGCACCGATCCCGAGACCGGGCTGCTCGACTACGACGCGCTGGCCGCGAAGGCGCGCGAGTTCAAGCCGCTGATCATCGTGGCGGGCTACTCGGCCTACCCGCGGCGGGTGAACTTCGCGAAGATGCGCGAGATCGCCGACGAGGTCGGCGCGACGCTCATGGTCGACATGGCGCACTTCGCCGGCCTGGTGGCCGGCAAGGTCTTCACGGGCGACGAGGACCCGGTCCCGCACGCCCACGTGGTCACCAGCACCTCGCACAAGTCGCTGCGCGGCCCGCGCGGTGGCTTCATCCTGGCCACGGAGGAGTACACCCCGTCCGTCGACCGCGGCTGCCCCATGGTGCTCGGCGGCCCGCTCTCGCACGTGATGGCAGCCAAGGCCGTCGCGTTCGCCGAGGCACGCCGCCCCGACTTCCAGACCTACGCCCAGAACATCGCCGACAACGCCCAGGCGCTCGCCGAGGGCTTCCTCAAGCGCGGCGTCAACCTCGTCACCGGCGGCACGGACAACCACATCGTGCTGCTCGACGTCTCGTCGCTCGGCATCACGGGACGGCAGGCCGAGTCGGCTCTGCTCGACTCGGGCGTGGTCACCAACCGAAACTCGGTCCCCTCCGACCCGAACGGTGCGTGGTACACCTCCGGCGTCCGGCTCGGCACCCCCGCGCTGACCACCCGTGGGCTCGGCGCGGACGAGTTCGACCAGGTCGCCGAGCTCATCGTGAACGTCCTGAGGAGCACCTCGCCCGGCACGACGTCGGCGGGCGCACCGTCCAAGGCGTCGTACGTCATCGAGGACGGCGTCGCCGCGAAGACGAAGGCCGCCGCGGCGGAGCTGATGGACAGGTTCCCGCTCTACCCCGGGCTCGACCTCAGCTGAGCACGAGGCGCCGGAGGACGCGGTCCAGTGCGTTGACCACGTACTGGGCCGCCTCCGCGCTCAGCACCAAGGGCGGCTTGATCTTGAGGACGTTCTTGTAGTCGCCGGTCGGCTGGACGATGCACCCCTCGTCGAGCATCGCCTCGCACACCAGGCGCGTGAGCTCGGTCGCGGGTGCGAACGTCTCCCGGTCGGACACCAGCTCGACACCGAGGTAGAGGCCGAGCCCGTGCACGGCCCCGATGACGTCGTACGTCGACGCGAGCGACTCGAGCCCGCTCCTCAGCGCGTCGCCGACCGTCTTCGCGTTCTCCTGCAGGTGCTCGCTCGCCATCACGTCGAGCACCGCGAGGCCGACCGCCGAGCTGACGGGAGAGCCCCCTGCCGACGAGAAGAAGCTCCCCTCGGCGGCGAACGCCTCGGCGATGGCACGCGTGGTGATCACGGCCCCGAGCGGCTGGCCGTTGCCCATCGCCTTCGCCACCGTGATGATGTCGGGCACGGCGCCCTGCTGCTCGAAGCCCCAGAAGTGGTGGCCGAGCCGGCCGTAGCCCATCTGCACCTCGTCGCTGATGCAGACGCCGCCCAACGCGCGGACGCGGTCGTAGACCCCGACGAGGTAGCCGTCGGGCAGCAGGACGCCACCGCCGTTGCCGAAGATCGGCTCCAGGATCACGCCCGCGAGGTGGCTCGTGTCGAGCCCGGCGAGCTGTACGTCGAGGTCGGCGAGGTAGCCGGCGGCCGCGCGTGGGCCGCGATGCGTGCCGCGGATGGCGTTCGGCGCGTCCATGAGCTCGACCCAGTCGGGTCGGGTCGACAGGGCTCGCGGGTTGTCGCCCAGGCTCGTCGTGACGGCGTCCGAGCCGATCGTCCAGCCGTGGTAGGCCTCGCGTGCGGCGAGGATGCGCGGGCGGCCGGTCGCCGTCGTCGCCAGGCGGAGCGCCAGGTCGACAGCCTCGCTGCCGCTGTTCACGAGGAACACCTGGTCGAGGCCATCGGGAGCCAGGTTGGCGAGCCGCTCGGAGAGCTCGACGGCCGCACCGTAGTGGAACCGCGAGTTCGTGTTCAGCAGTGACCACTGCCGGGCGGCCGCGGCGGTGAGCGCCGGGTGGGCGTGGCCGGTCGTGGCGACGTTGTTGAGCACGTCGACGTAGACCTGGGCCCGGGTGTCGACGAGGTGCTCGCGCCAGCCGCGCTCGATCTGGGGCGGAGCGTCGAAGTAGTGCTCCTGGACCGTCGCGAAGTAGGCGTCGCGCCGAGCCAGCAGTCGCTCCGGATCCGGCTCGGGCACGGCCACGTCGAGCCCGAGGAGAGGGGAGGGGTCGGGGGAGAGCCGACGCCACACCTGTGCCGCGTGGGGCGTGACGTACGCCGGCGGGCGACCCGGCAGCGCGCTCACCTGGATCGTGATCACCGGCTCGACCGTCGTGCCGTCCTCGTCGACCCCGTCGACGAGGACGCCGGCCGGGACGGCGTCGAGCCGCGTGCCGATCGGCAGCGCGACCTGGACGCCGAGCGCCAGGACCCTCGCGGTGTTGCGCCGGGCGAGAGGGATCGCCCGGGTGAGTCGGTACTCGCCGTACCGCGTGACGGTGCCGGGCCGGAGCAGCCGTCGCTCGATGTCCGGGTCGAGCCAGGCGCCCGCGTCGAGCAGGGGGCTGGTGGTCGACAGGTCGAGCGGAGTCAGGGCCGAGTGGACCAGGCGCGGGAGCCTCGGAGTGGTGAGCGGCTGACCGCTGGCACGGACGAGCCAGGTCATCTCCTCGAGGTCGAGCGCGGCAGCTCGCTCGAACGCGCGGACCTCGTCGGTCTGGCGTGCCTGCGTGTAGTCGTTGCCGCCGTCGAGCGTCACCTGCTCGGCGCTGCTGGCGACGACGACGGCGGTGCGGAGGACGACCAACGGCCAGAGTGCGGTGAGCTCGGCGTCGGTCAGCGGCGCGCGCTCCGCGAAGGCCTCGACGACCGCGAGCACGGCCGTGACGTCGTCGCCGGTTTTGCCGAGGACGCTCGAGGCGGTCACCGCGAGCTCCGCGACCCGCCAGCTCGTCATGACGTCTCCGAAGTCGATCACCCCGACCGTGCCCTCGTCGTCCGACACCGCGTTGTCGTCGGTCAGGTCGCCGTGGATCACCTGCTCCGGCAGGCTCTCGACGACTGCACGCAGCCGATCGCTCGCGGGCACGGTCGCGGCGAGCACCTCGTCGCGGACGCCGGCAGGCAGGTGCGGCTCCAAGGACGTCAGCACGTCGCCGGCCAGGCGCAGGTCCCACTGGCTGCGGCGCTCGGTGCCGGGGTGTGCGAACCCGGCCAGCGCCGCGACGAGCGCCCCGGCCGTGCGGCCGAGCAGCCGGCACCGGTCGACGCCGAAGCCGTCCAGCTCCAGCAGCGGCGTGCCCGCGACGTAGGTGAGCACCCGCGCCAGCAGTCGTTGGCCGCCCAGCTCGACGGTCTCGACGGCCTCGCCGGACAGGGCCGGTACGACGCCCGGCACGCGTAGCCCGGCCCCGGCCGCGACGGCGAGTGCAGCGTGCTGGGCGTCGAGCTCGGCACGCGCCGTCGCGGCGTTGGCCAGCTTGACGACGACAGTGCCCGTGGGGGAGTCGATGCGGAAGTTCCGGTCCTGCTGGCTGCCGAGCTCCACGATGGGGCCGGTCAGCCCCCACAGCCGTGCGGCGATCTCCGCCGCCTCGTCGCACGTCGCCACCGGCCTCGCCAGGCCACCCAGGTCGGTCATGTCGGGATCATCTCGCACCGGCCGCGCGTGCGGCTGGCCGGGCGCTCACGGCTTGCGCCACACCGAGACGTGCTTGGTGCTGTCGTCGGTGAACAGGGTCCGGTCCCAGTCGGCGTAGCGCGCTTCGAGGTCGAGTCCCGCGATCCGTGCCATCAGGTCGAGCTCAGCCGGCCAGGCGTAGCGGAAACGGCCGGCGCTGCGCCGATAGCGGACGCCCTCCGACGAGGACTCGCGGGTGAAGTGGTGGGAGACCAGGTGCTGGGTGACGAGCTCGAACGTGTCGAAGCCGAGGTGGCGGTCGGAGACGTCGAAGGGCACCGCGTCCTGGCCCGGCGGCAGCGATCGGAGGGGAGGGACGCTGAGCTCGACGACGAACCGGCCCCCGGGGCACAGGTGGCGGGCAGCGTTGCGGAAGCACTCGACCTGCTCGTCCTGGGTCAGCAGGTTCGAGATGGTGTTGTAGACCGGGTACACCAGCGTGAACTCGCCCTCGACGCGTGTGGTCGCCATGTCGCCGACCGTGACCGGGAGCGCGGCGGCGTCGACCTTGGTGCGCAGCTGCGCCAGCATCGCTTCGGAGAGCTCGATGCCCGTGACCGGCACACCGCGCTCCAGCAGCGGTACGCCGACGCGGCCGGTCCCGATCGCGAGCTCGAGCGCCCTCCCGTCACCGGCGAGCGTCGCCAGCAGGTCGACCGTCGGGTCGAGGACGGCGGCCGTGAACATCGGGTCCTCCGGGTCGTCGTACCGCTGCGCTGTCGCCCGGTCCCAGATCTCGCTGCTCGTCACCGGTCGAGACTGCCGCAGTCATGCCGTCGGGGTCGACGCCTTTTGCGCTCCGGACGGACAGTTGAGCCCGTCTGGCGACGGTGGGACGATGGGTGGTCCGGCGACGAAGCCATGGGATGCGACGCCGCGAACCCGCGTGAGAAGGCCACCATGAGGAAGCCACTGCGGTGCCATCTGTCCCTGCACTCCTGGCGGAAGGTGAGCACCGAGGACGGCTCCGGCCAGTTCCGCCGGTGCCGGAGGTGCGGCAAGGAGCAGGAGCCGGCGGACCCGCCCCACTGGAGCGCCGGAGGTGGCGGCTGAGGCACGGCCCACGCCCTCACGCCCCCTGGGCGAGCCGGCGCCACCCGCCTGCGCGGTTGTTCGCAACGATCGCCCGTAACAGCTCGATCAGGGCTGCCCGGTCGAACCCGTCGCCCTCGTAGATCTGGATCGCCCGGGCGGTTGCGTTGTCGTGTCCCTGGTTGATGATCCGGTGCGGGTCGGGCACGGTCGGGTCGTACAGGAACAGGTTGACGTGGTCCTTCGTGGCCAGCAGCGCGCAGACGTTCCCTTCCAGCACGAAGTACGGCCGCACGGTGCGCTTGACCGTCTCCTGGATCTCAGGGTCCGCCTCGTGGACGGTGCGGCGCAGCTCCGTGCAGAGTTCGCGCTGCCAGTCGGGCAGGTCGGCGAGGTAGGCGTCGACCCCGGGATGGCGACGGGGATCGGCTGGTCCGCCCATGAGCCGACCCTAGTGCCTGACCCGCCACCACGCTCTGCCCGACCACCCCGTCACGAGCAGGGTCCGCGCAGGGAGAATGCGGGCTGTGATACCGGACAGCGCCGATGACTACGAGATCGACTTCGAGATCGGCCGGATGGACCTCGACCGCGTCCACGCCTGGCTGTCGACCGACGCGTACTGGGCGCTCGGGCGGACCCGGGAGGCGGTCCACACCGCCGCGCGCCACTCCTTGAACATCGGGGCGTTCACCGCGGACGGGCGCCAGGTGGCCTACGCGCGCGTCGTCACCGATCACGCGACCTTCGCCTGGCTGTGCGACGTCTACGTCGACCGTGATCACCGCGGCCGCGGACTCGGCAACCGGATGGTCGAGGCCGTGGTCGAGCGACTGCGACCGATGAACCTCAGGCGCGTCCTGCTCGCGACACACGATGCTCACGACGTCTACGCCCGTGTCGGCTTCGTGCCGATGCCGCACCCCGAGCGCTTCATGGTCCTCGCCCAGCCGGACTGACGCCTGACAACAGCGGCTTCGTCGGCGCACACTGGAGGTGGCGAGTCAGGGCGGGCCATGGACGACAGTGAGCGACTCCGAGAGTTGCACGACACGTACGTGTGGGAGGTCAACGCGGCGGTCGGCGAGGGACGCCTCGACCTCGTCTGGCAGTTGGCGGACGAGTTCCTCGACGAGGTGTTGGAGCTCCTCACCTCCGATGAGGAGATGACCTGTGGGCGGGCCGACTGCCTGGTCTGCAACCGACCCCGCCCGCCGGAGGCGGCGCCGCGTCCGCGCCGATGGACCTGGCGCGGCCGCCGCCAGCGGTGAGGTGCCCTGCGGTCTACTCCGCGTCGAGCCCGTGCTCGATCGCGTAGCGGGTCAGCTCGACGCGGTTGTGCATCTGGAGCTTGCGCAGCGTGTTCTGCACGTGGTTCTGCACGGTGCGGTGCGACAGCACGAGTCGCTCGGCGATCTGGCGGTAGGACATGCCCTTGGCGACCATCCTCAGCACCTCGGTCTCGCGGTCGGTCAGTGCCGACCCGGCCCTGTCGTCGGGCGGTGCCTCGGACCGGCGCTGGAACTCGCCCAGCACGAGCCCGGCGAGGCCGGGCGTGAAGACCGCGTCACCGTCGGCGACCCGGCGTACGGCGGCCAGCAGCTCCGCACGCGAGGCCGACTTCACCAGGTAGCCGGTCGCGCCTGCCGTCACCGCCGCCAGGACGTCGCCCTGCTCGCCCGACGCGGACAGCACGAGCACCCGCACCTCCGGCTCCAGCCGCACGATCTCGGTGGTGACCTGGACGCCGTCGGGGGCCGGGATCTGCAGGTCGAGCACGACGACCTGCGGGCGTGTCGCCGCGAAGCGGACCAGCGCCTCGCGGCCGGTCGCGGCCACCGCGACGACGTCGTAGCCCGCCTGCGCCAGGTCGCGTTCCACGGCGTCGCGCCACATCGGGTGGTCGTCGACGACCATCACCCGCACCGGGTCCGCCTGATCGCTCACGACGCCGCGCCCAGGTCCTGAGCGGAACGCGGCACGACGATCTCCCACTCGGTGCCGAACGAGCCCGTGACCAGCGCCGCCGTGCCTCCGAGCGCGGCGATGCGTCCTCGGATCGACTCGCTGACGCCGAGCCGACCCTGCGCGACCGCCTCCTCGAGCCGGCCGGCGGGGATCCCCGGGCCGTCGTCGCGCACGGACAGCTCGACGCGGTCGGGGTAGGCCTGCAGCAGCACCCAGGCCCGCGCGTCGTCGCCGACGTGGTGCCGCACGTTGTCGAGGCAGGCCCCTGCAGCTGCCACGATCTCGTGGGCCACGGCGGCCGGCAGCTCGACCGGGAAGGCGGGCGCCGACACGGTGATGGTGCCGGAGCGCTCGAGCCGCCCGAGCTCCGAGACGAGGTCGACGTTCTCCTCGCCGACCTCGCCGACCTCGGCGACGTCCTCGGCACGGATCAGTCGACGCAGCTCGCGTTCCTGCTCCCCGGCGAGCCTGCCCAGCTCGGCCAGCTCACCGCCCAGCTCGCCGCCGCGCCGCTGCACCAGTGCGAGGACCTGGAGCACGCCGTCATGGACCACACGGGCCAGCCGAGCGCGCTCGGAGGCCATCGCCGCTGCTCGCTCGGCGGCGTCACGCTCGGTGGCCATCCGCTGCAGGGATCCGCACATGAAGCCCACGATCGAGCCACTGATGACGAGCAGGAACGCGTTGTTGTAGTCGGACTGCCGGATGTGCTCGC
The DNA here is from genome assembly GCF_039530925.1 of Nocardioides panacihumi. Classification (NCBI taxonomy): domain Bacteria; kingdom Bacillati; phylum Actinomycetota; class Actinomycetes; order Propionibacteriales; family Nocardioidaceae; genus Nocardioides; species Nocardioides panacihumi. Next base: position 260,782 of record NZ_BAAAPB010000008.1, read on the forward strand.
GCAGCGTGAGGTCGACGACCGCGAAGAGCGTGCCGGCGGCCAGGCCGCCGATCATCCGGTAGTGGATCGACCACGCGAGCAGTGCGCCGACGATCCAGAAGCCCGGCACCGTCGCCCGGAATGCGTCGCCCTTGACCAGTGGCGTCGCCAGCAGCAGCGCCAGCGCCACGGCGAGGTCGGCCGTCAGCAGCACGACGGTACGCCGGCGCGGCTCGGCGTACGCCCAGATGGCGTAGCCGGTCCACAGCACCATGACGGCGATGCAGCCGGCCCCGGCGACAGGGTGGTCGAAGTTGCCCGCGCGGTAGACGTTCAGCCCGATCGCGTTCACGAGGACGATGACGCGCAACACCGCGAGGGCCCGGAAGAGCCGGTTCTCGACGGCTGTCGCGGCGGGCGACGACCACGTGCTCACACGCGGCAGTGTCGCACCTGAGTACGCGTGCGGATGCCCGGTTGGCGCGAATCCACCGAGACTCCCGTCATGGATACTCCCAACACCAAGAACACCACCGCCTTCTACGCGCAGTCGGCCGTCGCCTTCGGCTCCGCTCTGCTGGCCATGCTGGGCGCCATCTACTACCTGCCGGGCGACGGCTGGCCGAAGGCGTTCCTCGCCCTCGGCACGCTCTTCCTCACGACCTCGTCGTTCTCGCTGGCCAAGTGCGTCCGCGACGCACAGGAGACCCAGTACGTCGTCTCCCGCCTCGACCAGGCGCGGGTGGACAAGATCCTCGCCGACCACAACCCGTGGAAAGAGGCCAACTGACTCCACCTGGCGACCGCTCAGCGCTCCAGAGCCCGCCGCACGAGGCTGACGGCCTCGTCCACCGTCAGGCCGAGCGCGCGGACGCGCTCGGCGTAGGTCGCCGCAGCCGCCCTGCCCTCCCGCTCGACCCCCGCGCCGGCGACGAAGCTGCCCGCCCGCCCCCGGGTCTCGATGAGGCGTGCCTGCTCGAGCTCGCGGTAGGCGCGGGCGACGGTGTTCGCCGCGACTCCGAGGTCGTCGGCGAGGTGTCGCACCGTCGGCAGCCGTACGCCGGCGGCCAGCTCGCCGCGCTCGATCCGCGTCGCGATCTGAGCGCGGATCTGCTCGTACGGCGGCTCCGGCGCGTGCGCGTCCAGGGTGATCACGACGGACATCCTTCACGCATCCACGAGGTCGGGGCGACGGATCGTGAACCACGAGATCACGCCACCTGCGGCGAGCAGCGTCGCGCAGGCGACCATCGCCTCGTGGAACGCCCCGTCGAAGGTGGTCGGGTCGGCGTACTCCCCGCCGTGCAGGCCGACGGCGATCGGCAGGGCCGCCACGGCGAGGAGGGCGCCGGCCCGGGCGACCGCGTTGTTGACCCCGCTCGCGATCCCGGCGTGCTCGTCGGGCGCGGCCGCCAGCACCGTGGCGGTGAGGGGGGCGACCATGAGAGCCAGCCCCAGGCCGAAGACGATGACGGCGGGCAGCACGTCGAACACGTAGCTCACGTCGGGCCCGATCCGCAGCATGAGAAGCACCCCGACCGCCATCACGAGCGGGCCGACGGTCATCGGGATCCGGGGGCCGATGCGCTGGCCGAGCCGGCCGCCGGCGGGGGCGAGGAACAGCATGATGATCGTCATCGGCACGAAGGCGGCGCCGGCGGCCAGTGCCTCGTAGCCGCCGACGGTCTGCAACTCGATGACGACGAAGAAGCTCAGGGCTCCGAGCGCGCCGTACACCAGCAGCGTCATGGCGTTGGAGGCGCTGAACGTCATGTTGCGGAACATCTCGAGGCGCAGCATCGGCTCCGGCTCGTGGGCCTCCGCCACGATGAATCCGACCCCTGCAGCCACGCCGAGGAACGCCGCTACCCAGCCACCCGGTCCGCCCCACTCGATCAAGGCGTACGTCGTCGCGCCCAGCGTGACCGCGGCGAGGACCGCGCCCACGACGTCGAAGTGGGAGGACGCCCGCGGGTCGCGCGTCTCCGGGACCGTCCTGACGGCAATGAGGACGGTCACGGCCGCCAACGGGAGGTTGAGCAGGAAGATCCAGCGCCAGTTCGCATAGTCGACGAGCGCGCCGCCGACGAACGGCCCGATCGCGGCCGCGATGCTTCCGAGCCCTGACCAGGCACCGATCGCTGGAGCGCGCTCGTCGGGCGCGAAGGCGCCCTGGATCATCGCGAGGCTGCCCGGCGTCAGCAGTGCGCCGCCGATGCCTTGAAGCGCGCGGGCGGCGATGAGGATCTCCGGGTTCGGCGCGACGCCGCACAGCAGCGACGCGGCAGCGAACCACACGACGCCGACCACGAACACCCGCCTGCGGCCGAACCTGTCACCGAAGGACCCGCCCAGCAGGATCAGGCTCGACAGCGTCAGCAGGTAGGCGTTGGTGATCCACTGCAGCTGAGCGAGGCTCGCGCCCAGGTCCCGGCCGATCGTGCGCAGCGCGACGTTGACGACCGTCCCGTCCAACATCGCCATGCCGGAGCCGAGCGTCGCGGCCGCGATGACGGCACGGCCGACAGGTGTGCCCATCCGCACCGCTGAGGTCTCCGGGACGGTCATGGGCACGACGCTAACCCCTCACCCTCCCGCCGAGACGTCAATCCCCACGGTCCGAGACGTCAATCGACAGTGACGGATTGACGTCTCGGACCGTGGGGATTGACGTCTCGGCGGGAGAGAGGGGAGGGGAGGGGAGGGGGTGGGTCAGAGGGTCGGGGTGGTGCGGGCGACGATGGCGGCGAGGTCTCCGCCGGCGAGGGCGCCGTACGTGCCGCCGGCGTACGACCCGGCCTCGGCGCCGAAGCGGGATGCGCAGAACACGTCGGCCACCTCGGCCGACGCGTAGCGCACCAGGAGCGAGCCCTGCAGCACCGCTGCCATCCGGCCGGCGAGACGCCGGGCCGAGACCTCCATCGCATCGGGAGCGAGCGACCCGAGCATCCCGAGCAGCGAGTCGATCGCTGCGTCGAGCCTGGCATCGGCCCCACGGGCGCGTCCGACCTCGGTGAGATAGGCGTCGAGCACCTCCGGCTCGCGGCTCAGCGCGCGCAGGACGTCGAGAGCGTTGACGTTGCCCGAGCCCTCCCAGACGGAGTTGAGGGGCGCCTCCCGGTAGAGCAGCGGCAGCCCGGACTCCTCCACGTAGCCGTTGCCGCCGAGGCACTCCAGAGCCTCGGCGACCAGGGCGGGCGTCCGCTTGCACACCCAGAACTTCGCCAGCGGCAGGCCGATCCGGCGCAGCGCGGCCTCGTGGGGGTCGGAGAGCCGGTCGACCGACTCGGCGAGCCGGATGGCCAGAGCGGTCGCGGCCTCCGACTCGACGGCCAGGTCCGCGATGACGTTCTGCATGAGCGGCTTGTCGGCGAGAAGCCCGCCGAACGCCGACCGGTGCGCGACGTGCCAGGACGCCTCCGCCACCGCGCGCCGCATCAGCGAGGCCGACCCGAGCACGCAGTCGAGCCTGGTGGCGGCGACCATCTCGATGATGGTGCGCACGCCGCGTCCCTCGTCGCCGAGCCGGAACGCGACCGTGCCGTCGAGCTCGAGCTCGGAGGACGCGTTGGACCGGTTGCCGAGCTTGTCCTTGAGCCGGACGACGTCGAGCCGGTTGCGGGTGCCGTCCGGAAGCACGCGGGGGAGCACGAAGCAGGTCAGGCCCCCCGGCGCCTGGGCCAGGGCGAGGAAGACGTCGTTCATCGGTGCCGAGGTGAACCACTTGTGGCCGTGCAGGGTGTAGGTGCCGTCCGCCCCCGACGCTGTGGTCGGCCGGGCCTCGGTGACGTTGGCCCGCACGTCGGACCCGCCCTGCTTCTCCGTCATGCCCATGCCGGCGAGCGCCCCGAGCTTCTGCGACGCCGGTCGTACGCCCGGGTCGTAGGTGCGGGAGGCCAGCAACGGCGTCCACTCCTTCGCGAGCGCCTCGTCGGCGCGCAGCGCGGGGACCGCGGCGTACGTCATCGAGATCGGGCACCCGTGTCCCGGCTCGGTCTGCGACCAGGCGAAGAAGCCGGCGGCGCGGCGTACGTGCGCGTGCCGGCCGTCGTCGGTGGAGCTGTCGGCCTCCCACGGTGCCGCGGCGAGGCCGTGGCCGACCGCGCGCTCCATCAGCCAGTGCCACGACGGGTGGAAGGCGACCTCGTCGATACGGTTGCCGTAGCGGTCGTACGTCGTCAGGACCGGCTCGTTGGCATTCGCCAACATGCCCTGCTCTCGCGCCTCCTCGGAGCCGGCCTCGAAACCGAGCGGCACCAGCGACTCGAGCGTGGCCGTCGAGGCGTGCCGGACCACGGCCTCGGAGAGCGCGAGGTCGGCCGTCACGACGTTGTGGCCGGCCAGCAGCGGCGCCTGGTTGAGGACGGTGCGGATCCCTCCGCCGGATGCCAGGGTCATGCCACTACGGTAGTGGCGTGCCAGACGATCAGCGCGCCGACTCCGCCTGGCGAGGGTCGGTGGACGACGCGCCCGGCGCGGGGCGTATCGCCCTTCCTGAACACGTCCGCTCCCCGTGGTGGCAGCTCAGCCGGCGCGTGATGATCGCGCTGTTCATCCTGATCGGCGTCGTGCTCATCGTCTTCCTCGATCGCGACTCCTACCGCGACGCGAACGGCGACAACCTGAGCCTGATCGACTCGGTCTACTACACGACGCTCACGCTGACCACGACCGGCTACGGCGACATCGTGCCGACGTCCGACCACGCCCGGCTGATCAACGCCTTCGTCATCGCACCGGCCCGCATCGCGTTCCTGGCGCTGCTGATCGGCACCATCATCGAGGCGCTCGCCGTCCGCGGCCGGGAGCAGATGCGGATCACCCGCTGGAGGAAGAAGATGGCTCACCACGTCGTCGTCGTCGGCTACGGCACCAAGGGGCGCAGTGCCGTCGACACGCTGCTCAACAACGGGCTCGAACGCGAGTCGATCGTCGTCGTCGACCCGAGCAAGACGGCCCTCGAGGAGGCTCACTCCGACGGGCTCGCCGTCGTCACGGGCAGCTCGACCCGGCGCGACGTTCTCCACCGTGCGGGCATCGCGACGGCCGACCAGGTCATCATCACCACCGACCGGGACGACACCAACGTGCTGACCACGCTCACCGTGCGCCAGCTCAACCCGGACGCCTGGATCGTCACCGCGGCCCGCGAGCAGGAGAACGCGCCGCTGATGAAGCAGTCCGGCGCCAACTCGGTGATCACGTCCTCGGACGCCGTCGGCCGCCTGCTCGGGCTCTCGTCGCTCTCACCGACGCTCGGCCTGGTGATGGAGGACCTGCTCACGTACGGCGAGGGCCTCGAGGTGGCCGAGCGCGACCTGCTCGTCGGCGAGGTCGGCAAGCAGCCCCAGCAGCTGCCCGACCAGGTGATCGCGGTGGTCCGCGACGAGCGGGTGTTCCGCTACTTCGACCCGGTCGTGACCCAGCTCGCGCGGGGCGACCGCCTGATCGTCGTCCGGCCCGCGAGGGAGCTCGCGTGGGCGCCGCGGCCCGGCACGCACGGTGAGGACCTGGCGGACGAGGACGTCTGAAATGTACTGAACCGCCGGGGTCTCGGGTCCCCAGCGGTTCAGCGAGTAGGACTCTAGCCGCCAGGCGGCGCGTGCCCAAGCGGATCCGCCCAGGCGTGGCGAAGATGACTCGGATGGGGGGTGCGGATAGTCCGAACGGACTATGCCGTGCCCCGGCGCACCGAACGGGCCCGTCGGCGGGTGATCCGCTGGCGACGCAGCCTCCGGACGAGCAGCGCGTCGTGCTCCAGCGCCTCGGGATCGTCGATGATCTCGGCGAGAGCCCGGTAGTAGTCGGCAGCGTTCACGCCGAACCGGTCCCTGATCGCGTCGTCCTTCGCCCCGCCGTGCGACCACCACGTGCGCTCGAAGGAGAGCACGTCGGCGTGGCACGTGAGGAGGTCGCGGGCGCGTTCGCTCATGCCGCCAGTCTTCCAGCCGCCCCTCTCGACGAGACCGTGGGGTGTGAGCCGGTGCCCGCCCGCTGGTCCGAGCGCATCGGTCCGCTGAGTGCGCCGGAAGTCCTCCACTTCTGCAGGTAATCGCAATGCACATCTGTGTCGATCGCGGCCATTGACCGGACGATCTCGCGGATCGGACAGTTCCGGAAGGCCCGATCCCGGGCTGAACCTGTCTCGGGGGCCTGCGGGCCCCGGTTCAAAGGGGAACACGTGAATCCACGCATCGTCTCGGGCCTCACCCTGGCCCTCGTCTCCGCCGCCTGGCTGGCGCCCAACGGCGTCCAGGCCGCCCCCGCGACGGCCGGCAAGTCGGCCACCTCGCACCACACCCCGCCCAGCGCCGGCAAGTCCGGCGACCACGGCCGGTCCGCTGCGGCGAAGGGTGCCGGCAACTTCGTCGCCTCCCGCCCGGCACGTCTGCACCTGTCGAAGCAGGACGTCGCCCAGCAGGGGACCGTCTACTCCTCGCACGGCATCAACTACGTCTCCTACGGGCGCGCCTACCGTGGCCTCGAGGTCGTCGGCGGCGACTTCGTCGTCGCCACCGACGACGCCGGCCAGGTGCTGTCGACCTCGGTCGCGCAGACCGCGCCGACCGACCTCGCCTCCACGACGCCGTCGGTGTCGGAGGCGGCCGCGCGCCGCACCTCGGCCGACCAGGTCGACCACGCGACGCTCGGCGGCACGCGCCTCGTCGTGTTCCAGGACGAGTCGACGTCGCACCTGGCCTACGAGACGGTCGCGGCCGGCACCCGAGGCGGCGCGCCGTCGCGGCTGTCGGTCTACGTCGACGCGCACAGCGGCAAGGTCCTCGGCACCCGGGAGCACGTCGTGCACGGCACCGGGTCGGGCACCTACAACGGCCCCAAGCCGGTCACCTTCGGCACCACGCTGTCCGGGTCGACGTACTCGATGAAGGACCCGGCGGCGACCAACCTGAGCTGCCAGGACGCGGCCAACAACACCACCTTCACCCAGTCCACCGACTCCGGGTGGGGCGGCGGCGCGGCGACCGACCGCGAGACGGCGTGCGTCGACGCGCTCTTCGCGGCCGACAAGGAGGTCGGGATGCTGTCGGCCTGGGACGGGCGCAACGGCCCGGACGGCAACGGTGGCGCCTGGCCGATCCGGATCGGCGACCAGGAGGAGAACGCCTACTACGACGGCACCCAGGTGCAGGTCGGGTACGACGACTCCGGCGCCTGGATCTCGTCGATCGACGTGGTCGCCCACGAGATGGGCCACGGCGTCGACGACCACACGCCGGGTGGCATCTCCGGGAAGGGGACGCAGGAGTTCGTCGCGGACACGTTCGGGGCGGCGACCGAGTGGTACGCCAACGAGGCGGCGCCGTACGACACCCCCGACTTCACGGTCGGCGAGGAGGTCAACCTGGGCGGCGCGCCGATCCGCTACATGTACAACCCGTCGCTCGCCGGCGACAGCAACTGCTACTCGAGCTCGACCCCGAACGCCGAGGTGCACGCCGCGGCGGGGCCGGGCAACCACTGGTTCTACCTGCTCGCCGAGGGCACCAACCCGACGAACGGCCAGCCGACGAGCCCGACCTGCAACAGCTCGACCATCACGGGCATCGGCATCCAGAAGGCCGAGCAGATCATGTACAACGCGATGCTGCTGAAGACGACGACCTCGTCCTACCTCAAGTACCGCACCTGGACGCTGACGGCCGCCAAGAACCTCTACGGCACCACGACCTGCTCCGAGTTCAACGCGGTCAAGGCGGCGTGGAACGCGGTCTCGGTCCCGGCTCAGACCGGGGACCCGACCTGCACGCCGGGCGGCGGCACGGGCACCGTCACGGTGACCAACCCGGGCAACAAGAGCGGCACGGTGGGCACCCCGATCAGCTCCTTCACGCTGAGCGCGTCGGGCGGCACCGCGCCGTACACCTGGTCGGCCACCGGCCTGCCCGCGGGCGTCACGCTCTCGAGCTCCGGCACCGTGTCCGGCACGCCGACCGCGGCCGGCACCTACAGCGTCATCGCCTCGGCCACCGACAGCAAGGGCGCGGCCGGGACGACGTCGTTCACCTTCACCGTGAGCGGTGGCGGCACCGGCTCCTGCTCGGGCAACAAGCTGACCAACCCCGGCTTCGAGTCGGGCAGCACCGGCTGGACCGCGAGCACGGGCGTCATCGACAGCTCGACCGGCGCCCCGGCGCACAGCGGCAGCTACAAGGCGTGGATGGACGGCTACGGCACGACCCACACCGACACGCTCAGCCAGTCGGTCACGATCCCGGCGGGCTGCGCGGCGACGCTGAGCTTCTGGCTCTACGTCAGCTCCTCGGAGACCACCACCACGTCGGCGTACGACACGCTGACGGTGAAGGCCGGGTCGACGACGCTGGCGACGTACTCGAACCTGAACAAGGGATCGGGCTACGTCCAGAAGTCGATCAACGTGGGCTCGCTGGCGGGGACGACGTTCACCCTGACGTTCACCGGCGCCGAGGACAGCTCGCTGCAGACGAGCTTCCTCGTCGACGACACGGCGGTGACGCTGGGCTGACCATCTGAGCTGACGATCTGAGCTGACGATCCGATCAGCGGGCCGGTGGCCGTCGCCCTCGGGCGGCGGCCACCGGTGCGTCTCAGCGCATGGACTCGAGGATGCCGGCCAGGTCGTCGGCGGTGGTGAGGGGGTTGACGATCGCGAACCGGGTGCAGACACGACCGTGGTGGCGGGTCGGGGTCACGAAGGCGTAGCCCTGGTCGAGAAGGCGCTTGCTCCACGCGGCGTAGTCGGCGTCGGTCCAGCCGACCCGTTCGAAGATGAGCACCGAGAGGTCCGGCTCGACGAGCAGGCGCACGTGGTCCGCCGCCTCGATCAGTGCCCGTCCGGCGCGGGTGATCGACAGCGTCCGCTCGACCGACTCGGTGTAGGCGCGGGTGCCGTGGACGGCCAGCGAGAACCAGAACGGCAGACCTCGCGCCCGCCGGGTCAGCTGGATGGCGAAGTCGCTCGGGTTCCACTCGCCCTCGACGGTGACCGGGTCGAGGTAGCCGGCCTTCTGGGTGTGTGCGGCGCGGGCGAGCACCGGGTCGCGGTAGATCAGGGCGCAGCAGTCGAAGGGCGCGAAGAGCCACTTGTGCGGGTCGACGATGAAGGAGTCGGCGCGCTCCACACCTTCGTAGAGGTGGCGCACGGACGGCGCGGCGAGGCCAGCGCCGCCGTACGCGCCGTCGACGTGGAACCACCAGCTCTGCTCCTCGGCCACGTCGGCGACACCGGCGAGGTCGTCGACGACGCCCAGGTTGGTCGTGCCGGCGGTGGCGACGACGGCGAACACGGACTCGCGCTGCTTGTCGGTGGCGGTCGCCAGCCACTCGCGGATCGCGCTGCCGGTCAGCCGGCCGCGCTCGTCGCCGGGGATGAGGACGACGTCGACGTCCATCACCGACTCCAGGGCGTGCTTGACCGAGGAGTGGGTCTCGTCGGTGAGGACGACCGCCCAGCGGTCCGGACGCGAGCCGCGACGGTGCTGGACCGCGGCCCGGGCCGCGACGAGGGCGGACAGGTTGCCGATCGTGCCGCCCTGCACGAAGACACCGCCGGACTCCGCCGGCAGGCCGGCCAGGTCCGCGATCCAGCGCAGCGCCTGGTTCTCGGCGAACACGGCGCCCGAGCCCTCCAGCCAGCTGCCGGCGTACACGCTGGAGGCGCCGACCAGCATGTCGAACGCCGCGGCCGCCTTGCTCGGCGCGCCGGGGATGAAGGACAGGTAGCGCGGGTGGTCGATCGAGAGGCAGGCGGGCGCGAGGACGTGCTCCCACAGCCGGAGCGCCTCGTCCTGCCCGACGCCGGTCTCGGTGACAGTGTGTCCGGCCTTCTCGAGCAGCGCTTCCGGTGTCAGCGTCTCATCCAGCGGCGCCTGCATGGCCAGGCGGTCGAGGCAGAGGTCGGCGAGGGCGCGCGCCATCCGGTCGGTGGCGTCCGTGTAGAGGTGCATGCCGCGGATCCTAGGGACTGCGGCGCCCCTTGCGTGCACCCGCGACGATCGGACCTAGGCGCGTCGCGTGAGCACGAGCGGTCCGTCGGCCGTGATGGCGACCGTGTGCTCCATGTGTGCCCCGCGTGAGCCGTCGGCGCTGCGCAGCGTCCAGCCGTCGGCGTCGGTGAAGATCTCGTCGGTGGTGTGCAGGAACCACGGCTCGATCGCGATGACCAGGCCGGCCTGGAGCTTGAAGCCGCGGCCGGCGCGCCCGTCGTTGGGTACGTGCGGGTCGCCGTGCATGGTGCGGCCGACTCCGTGGCCACCGAACTGCGTGTTGATCGCGAGACCCTTGGCGTGCGCGACGGCCGCGATCGCGGCGGAGATGTCACCGATCCGGTTGCCGGGCAGCGCCGCCGCGATGCCGGCCTCGAGCGCTCGCGTCGTGGTCTCGATGAGGTCCAGGTCCTCCTGGCGCGGCGTGCCGACGACGACACTCAGCGCGGAGTCGGAGACCCAGCCGTCGACGCTCGCCGCGAAGTCGACGCTGAGGAGGTCGCCGTCCTGCAGCTCGTAGTCGTGCGGGAGACCGTGCAGCACGGCGTCGTTGACGCTGGTGCACAGGACCTTGCCGAACGGGCTCGCTCCGAAGCTGGGGTGGTAGTCGATGTAGCAGGACTCCGCGCCGCGGTCCTTGATCATCTGGTGGGCGAGCTCGTCGAGCTCGAGCAGGTTGACACCCACGTCCGCCTTGTCCTGGAGCGCGGTGAGTACGTCGGCGACGAATCGGCCGGCCGGCCTCATCTGCTCGATCTGGGTGGGGGTGCGGAGCTCGATCACGCCGAAACCCTACGGCAGTTCGCCTCGGCGCGGCGGATCGGCGCCCGGCCTGGTGACGGTGATGGCGGCCGCCGCGGTGGCGTGCTCGAGCACCCTGCGCCACCCGTCGCCGCGCAGCGCCCGCAGGGCTCCCCGCGCGGCGCCGCCGAGCACGCCGAGGTCCCAGAGCCCGTCGATGACGGCGGCGCAGAACGAGTCGCCGGCGCCGATCGTGTCGGCCACGATGACCCGGGGCGCGGCGACGTCGATCCGCTCCTGCGGCGTGACGACGGTGGCTCCCTCACCGCCACGTGTGATCACGACCGCCGCCGGCCCGTGGCCGAGGAGCAGCTCCGCCGCGGCGACGGCGTCGAGGTCGGGGAAGAGATGGTCGAGGTCCTCGTCCGAGGCCTTCACGACGTCCGAGCGGCCGACCACGGCGAGGACCGCGCCGTGGATGACGTCGAGCTGCCCCATCGCGCCGGGCCGGATGTTGAGGTCGTACGTCGCCGTCGCGTGCGGCCGCAGGAGGTCGACGAGCTCGAGGACGCTCGCCGCCCCCGGCGAGAGCACCGCCCCCAGCGATCCCGTGTGCACGACCAGGGGCTCGCGGGTGGGCCTCCACGGCTGGATGCTCCACTCCAGGTCGAACGCGTAGCTCGCGGCGCCGTCGGCTCCCAGGCGGGCGTCGGCCGAGGAGGTGCGGCCCGACCGCGGCTCCTGCCGGACGACCTCGATGCCCTCGTCGCGCAGGTGTGCGTGCAGCAGCGCACCGAGCCGGTCGTCGGCGTACTGCGTCAACAGGGTCGCCGGCCGGCCGAGCCTGCTCAGCGCGACGGCCACGTTCGCCGGGCTGCCGCCCGCGTGCTCCGCGACGGCGCCGTCCGGGCCGTGGACGACGTCGACGAGTGCCTCGCCGATGATGAGGGCCCTGTCCATGGCTGGCAGCGTAGTGACCGCCCCCGGCTAGTGGGCAGCGTCAGGGACGGTGTCGGGCGCAGCCACTTCGTGCGCCCACCCCGGCGCACGCACGAGATGGGAGAGCCGGGCTCGCCAGGTGGTCGCCGTGCGCAGGTCGCGGGCGATGGCGCTGTACTCGTGGAAGGCGACCTTGAGCGGGTTGTAGGTGTCGATGTTCGTGGTGAGCCCGTAGACGCAGCGCTCACCCTCCGCCTCGAACGTCCCGAACAGGCGGTCCCAGACGATGAGCATGCCCGCGTAGTTGCGGTCGAGGTAGCTGCCCTGCGACGCGTGGTGGACGCGGTGGTGCGAGGGCGTGTTGAGCACCGCCTCGAACGGGCCGGGCAGGCGGTCGATCCGCTCCGTGTGGATCCAGAACTGGTACACGAGGTTGATCGAGGCGCAGAAGGCGAGCACGCCGGGGTGGACCCCGACGGCGATCATCGGAAGGTAGAACACCCACGAGGTCGCACCCGTCCAGGTCTGCCGCAGCGCGGTGGACAGGTTGAACCGGCGGCTCGAGTGGTGCACGACGTGCGAGGCCCAGAGGACCCGGATCCGGTGGTGCCCGCGGTGCGACCAGTAGTAGAAGAAGTCCTGGGCGACGATGATCAGGGGGAGGGTCCACCAGGTCAGCTCGACGCGCAGCGGGGTCAACGAGTACACGAGCGCGTACGCCGCGACGATCGGGATCTTCCACAGGGTGTCGAAGACGACGCTGCCCAGCCCCATGGTCAGGCTGGTCGCCGTGTCCCGCGGCTCGTAGCCGAGCTCGTCGTCGTCGGCGTGGAACCAGTACGACACCGCTTCGAGGACGATCAGCAGCAGGAAGGCCGGGATCGACCACGTCACCACGTCGGGCAGGTCGGGCACGCTCGGCTCCTTCGACGACATCGGAGCGCCGGGTCGGCGCGGCGCGATCGTAGACCGCGCTGGGCCGACCGGTGCGCCGATCGGCGCAGAACTGTTACGTTCCGGCTCGTGGCGAGTGACGCCCCGCGCGACCTCAGGATCACCCATCCGGCCCGGTGGGCAGTCGGGCGCGTCGAGCGCTCGGGCGGGTTCGTGACGCGGATGGCGTGGCACCGCGGCGACGGGTCGTCCGTGCACTGGGCGTCTCGCACGGTGCGCCGGCGTGGCCGCCTCGAGCTCCGGGACGAGACCGGGGCGGTGACCGGCGCCGTCGGGGCCGAGAGGACGACGGCCCAGCGGCTGGCCCGGGTCAACGTCGTGGTGGGCATCGCCTTCGTGGTCGGTGGGTCGCTCTTCGCCCTGGGCCCGCTGCTCGCCGAGCTCGGCGGCGCTGTCCGGACGGTCGACGTGGTCTACCTGATCGGCGGCGTGTTCTTCAGCCTCGGCGGCTACACGTCGGTGGTGCAGGCGTCGAACGCGCCCACCGTCATCGACGAGCGCGGAGCGCTGAGCGGTGGGTCGTGGACGTGGTGGGCATGGCGTCCGCGGGAGATCGGCTGGCTCAGCGTGGCCGTCCTGTTCGCCGGGACGCTGCTCTTCGGTGTGAGCCTCGTCGCCGCGTTCGCCTCCGACCTCACGGCCCGGCAGTCCAACGGCTGGATCTGGCTGCCGGACATGGCGGGCTGCGTCTGCTTCCTGGTGTCGGGTCACCTCGCCCTGATGGAGGTCTGCCACGGTCGGATCGGCATCCGGCTCGGGGACCTCGGCTGGTGGGTCGTCGCTGTGAACCAGCTCGGTTCGGTCCTGTTCTTCCTCGCCGGCCTCGCCGCCTACACCCGCCCCGCGACCTCGACCGTGGTCGACCTCCGCCTGGTCGACTGGGGCACCTTCGGCGGGGCCGTGTGCTTCGTCGTCGGCGGGGTCCTCCAGCTGTACGAGCGTCCGGACACCTGAGCAGGGACGTCGACTGGGCGGCCGAGGGCCAGATGCTGGCCGGACGAGGCACGACACGCCGACCGGCGCCCGCGTGTCGCGCCGTTTCGGGTCAGGAGCATGGCCCTCTGCCCGTCACCAGCCGCGTTCGCGCCACTCGGCGAGGTGCGGGCGCTCGGCACCGAGCGTCGAGTCGTTGCCGTGGCCGGGATAGAACCAGGTCTCGTCCGGGAGGCGCTGGAAGATGCGCTCCTCGACGTCGTTGATGAGCTGCTCGAACGCGCCGACGTCGCCGAACGTGTTGCCGACGCCCCCCGGGAAGAGCGAGTCGCCCGTGAAGAGGTGCGGCGGCCCGGACGGGTCGTCGTACAGCAGGCAGATCGAGCCGGGGGTGTGACCGCGCACCGCGATGACCTCGAGCTCTGACTCGCCGACGGTGATCCGGTCGCCCTGACCGACCGTGCGGGTGATCGGCACCCCGGTCTGCTCGGTGATCGCGGCCGCGTCGGGCTCGCCGGCGATGGTCGCGGCGCCCGTCGCGGCGACGACCTCCGCGAGCGCGCGGTGGTGGTCCCAGTGCTGATGGGTCGTGACGACGGCGTCGAGTCCCGCGGCGCCGATCCAGGGGATCAGCCGCTCCGGCTCCGCGGCGGCGTCGACGAGGACCTGCGCCCCCGTGTGCCGGCAGCGGAGCAGGTAGCAGTTGTTGGACATCTTCGGGTCGACGGCGACCTTGTGGATCGTCAGGTGCATCAGGTCCCTGCCGTCGTACAGGCCGCCGGGGCGCACCACGCCGCTGTACGTCACATCCCCTCGATTCCCGGCAGCACGCCGTCGTCGCTGATCGGTCCGGCGCTGCCGGGGTACGGCGGCCGGCCGGTGCTCCACCATGCCAGCGCGTGTCCCGGCCCGGCCACGGTCGGGCCCGGGGTGCCGAACGTCCACGACCGGCCCAGGTCGGTGGCGGTCGCGATGAAGCCCGGCCCCGTCCGCAGCCCGGCGTTGCGGTCGAGGAGCCGCACGATGAACTCCTCCGGCCAGTCCGCGGGGGAGTAGGCGGCGACGTCGGGCCCGAGCTCGGGCCCGAGGTCGGCGTGGTGGATCTCGACCTCCCGCAGCCGCATCCACGGGACGGCGCCGGCGGCGAACGTCCGCCCGGAGCCGGGCGTGCGCTCGATCGTGGCGCCGGCGAGGTCGTCGTTCACCGCCGCGACGGCGGCGGCGAGCCGGGTCACCGCGGCCAGGTGGCGGTCGCGCACCTCGGTCACGGGCGCGGCGGCCAGCTCCTCGATGTCGGCGTCCCGGGCCGCCTGGGAGCGGTACATCGCGACCGGCTCGCCCTCGATCACGCCCACGAGTGCGCGGGCCAGGCCCTCGCCGTTCAGGGCCAGGTGGGCGACGACGTGCGCGACGCTCCAGCCGGGCAGCAGGCTCGGTCGGCGCCAGGCGTCGTCGGGCAGGGAATCAACCGTGCGCACGAGGCGCTGAGACGCAGTGCGGAGCGACTCCGCCGTCGATGTGGGGTGGCTCACGGACACCATCCTGGCATCTGGGTGGTCCTGGTCGCTCCTGCTACCATGGCGAACACCTGTTCGACTCGTTCGGACGGGATCCCACCAACACCGACAGAGGAGCGGCGTGGCCGACCAGCTGATCATCCGGGGCGCCCGGGAGCACAACCTCAAGGACGTCTCCCTCGACCTCCCACGGGATGCGCTGATCGTGTTCACCGGCCTGTCGGGCTCGGGCAAGTCGAGCCTCGCGTTCGACACCATCTTCGCCGAGGGCCAGCGCCGCTACGTCGAGTCGCTGTCGGCGTACGCGCGTCAGTTCCTGGGCCAGATGGACAAGCCCGACGTCGACTTCATCGAGGGCCTCAGCCCGGCGGTCTCCATCGACCAGAAGTCCACCTCGAAGAACCCGCGCTCGACAGTCGGCACCATCACTGAGGTCTACGACTACCTCCGTCTTCTCTACGCGCGCGCGGGCCGGCCGCACTGCCCGACCTGCGGCGCGCCGATCGAGCGGCAGACGCCGCAGCAGATCGTCGACCGGATCCTCGCGCTGGACGAGGGCAGGCGGTTCCAGGTGCTCGCCCCGGTCATCCGCGGCCGCAAGGGCGAGTACGTCGACCTGTTCGCCCAGCTGCAGAGCCAGGGATACTCGCGGGCCCGCGTGGACGGCGAGACCCACACGCTCGACACGCCCCCCAAGCTCGACAAGCAGAAGAAGCACACGATCGAGGTCGTCGTCGACCGGCTCCAGGTCAAGGCGTCCTCCAAGCGCCGCCTGACCGACTCCGTCGAGACGGCGCTCGAGCTCGCGGGCGGACTGGTGCTCATCGACTTCGTCGACGACGGCGGCGAGCTCAAGTTCTCCGAGAAGATGTCGTGCCCCAACGACCACGTCATCGACACCGACGACCTCGAGCCGCGTTCGTTCTCGTTCAACAGCCCGTTCGGCGCCTGCCCGGCATGCCACGGTCTCGGCACCCGGATGGAGGTCGACCCGGAGCTGGTCATCCCCAACCCCGGGGCCACGCTGGGGGAGGGCGCGATCCAGCCCTGGAGCCACGCCCACATCTCCGACTACTTCCTCCGGCTGCTCGGCGCGCTGGGCAAGGAGGTCGGCTTCGACCTCAACACGCCGTGGGAGGACATCCCCGCGAAGGCTCAGCAGACGATCCTCGACGGCCACGTCCGCAAGGTCCACGTCGTCACGACCAACCGCTACGGGCGGCAGCGTGCCTACGACGCCGAGTTCGAGGGGGTCCGCTCCTACGTCGAGCGTCGTCACCGCGAGGCCGAGACCGACACGAGCCGGGAGCGGTTCGAGGGCTTCATGCGCGAGGTGCCGTGCCCGACGTGCGCCGGCAGCCGCCTCAAGCCCGTCTCGATGGCCGTCACGCTCGGCGCCCGGGACGAGGGCGGCAAGAACATCGCCGAGGTCTGCGCCCTCCCGATCGACGAGGCGTCGGCGTACCTCAACTCGGTGCAGCTCAGCGTCCGTGAGAAGCAGATCGCCGAGCGAGTGCTCAAGGAAATCCAGGAGCGGCTCCAGTTCCTGCTCGACGTCGGCCTCGACTACCTCTCCCTGGACCGGCCGTCGGGGTCGCTGTCCGGCGGCGAGGCGCAGCGCATCCGGCTCGCCACGCAGATCGGCGCAGGTCTCGTCGGCGTGCTCTACGTCCTCGACGAGCCGTCCATCGGCCTGCACCAGCGCGACAACGCCAAGCTGATCGAGACGCTCGTGCGGCTCAAGGAGCTCGGCAACACGCTCATCGTCGTCGAGCACGACGAGGACACGATCCGGGTCGCCGACTGGGTCGTCGACATCGGCCCGGGCGCCGGCGAGCACGGCGGTCACGTCGTGCACAGCGGCACGGTCAAGGAGCTGTACGAGAACGACAGGTCGATGACCGGACAGTTCCTCGCCGGGAAGCGTGAGATCCCGGTCCCCGTCGTCCGCCGCCCGACGACCAAGGGACGCGAGCTCACCGTGCTCGGTGCCAAGGAGAACAACCTCAAGGACCTCGACGTCTCGTTCCCGCTGGGCGTCTTCCTGGCCGTCACCGGCGTCTCCGGCTCGGGCAAGTCCACGCTCGTCAACGACATCCTCTACACCTCGCTCGCGAAGCAGATCTACAACGCCCGCACCATCCCGGGCCGGCACCGGACCATCACGGGGCTGGAGCACGTCGACAAGGTGATCCACGTCGACCAGAGCCCGATCGGGCGTACGCCGCGGTCCAACCCGGCGACCTACACCGGGGTGTTCGACCACGTCCGCAAGCTGTTCGCCTCGACGCCCGAGGCGAAGATGCGCGGCTACCAGCAGGGCCGGTTCTCGTTCAACGTCAAGGGCGGTCGCTGCGAGGCGTGCGCCGGAGACGGCACGATCAAGATCGAGATGAACTTCCTGCCGGACGTCTACGTGCCCTGCGAGGTCTGCCACGGACAGCGCTACAACCGCGAGACGCTCGAGGTGCACTACAAGGGCAAGAACATCGGCGAGGTCCTCGACATGCCGATCGAGGAGGCCGTCGACTTCTTCGCGGCCGTCCCGGCGATCTCTCGCCACCTCAACACGCTGCTCGAGGTCGGTCTCGGCTACGTCCGGCTCGGCCAGCCGGCGACGACGCTGTCCGGCGGCGAGGCGCAGCGTGTCAAGCTCTCCAGCGAGCTGCAGAAGCGCTCGACTGGCCGGACCGTCTACGTCCTGGACGAACCGACGACCGGCCTGCACTTCGAGGACATCCGCAAGCTGCTCGGGGTGCTCTCGAGCCTCGTGGACAAGGGCAACACCGTCCTCGTCATCGAGCACAACCTCGACGTCATCAAGACGGCCGACTGGATCATCGACATGGGTCCCGAGGGCGGCAACAAGGGCGGGACCGTGGTCGTGGAGGGGACGCCGGAGGAGGTCGCGGCCCACCCGCACTCCTACACGGGCCAGTTCCTGCGGCCGCTGCTCGACGGCCGTGCGGCGGCGCAGCCGAAGGCGACCCGTCGACGTGCCAGGAAGGCCAGCTGACGCCTCGGCGTACGCCGGTCTGAACCGGGCGCGCCTCTCAGTCGTGTCACAGGCTGGCGCACTAGCGTCGCCCTTGACCGACTCGACGACCAGGAGACCTCGATGGCAGACCAGCTCACCCGCCGTACCACTCTCGCCGGGGCCGCCGGACTGACCGCGTCACTTCCGTTGCTCGCCGCTTGCGGCGGCGGGAGCGGATCGGGTGCCTCCGGGCAGGACAAGGTGACGCGGAACAAGCCAGGCACGGTGGTCGGCCCGACCAGCGATGTCCCGGTGGGGAGCGGCAAGATCTACGGCGACCTCAACGTCGTCGTCACCCAGCCCGAGGCGGGGACGTTCAAGGCGTTCAGCGCTACGTGCACCCACCAGGGCTGCCAGGTCTCCTCGGTCGACCACCAGGCGATCCTGTGCCGGTGCCACTTCAGCAAGTTCTCCATCGAGAACGGCTCGGTCGAGGGCGGCCCCGCCCCGGCGCCGTTGCAGTCGGTGCCCATCACCGTGACCAACGGCCAGATCACCCTGGCCTGACGGCGGTCATTCCGGTCCGCGCGCTCGCGGAGGCCTGCCAGGCCTCGTCGCGCGGCGAGCGCCGACGGTCGAGGCGCTCGTCGAGGAGCGCCCTGGCCTCGTCCCACCGGTCGGCCCGGAGCAGGGCGGCGATCCGGGCCTCCTCGACGACCTCGCGCTGGGCGTCGGACCCGCCGAGGCGGCGTACCTCCGGGGCGAGTGCCGCCAGCGCCGTCGCGGCCTCCGCGTGCCGGCCGCACGCCATCTGCCGGAGCGCGCGAGCGAGCGGGGCGACCACCTCGCGCTGCGTCGGGTGGTCGTGCTGCGCTGCCCGGGCGGCGAGCCGGTCCAGCGCCGCGGTGTCCCCGACGGCGAGCAGCGCCACGGCGACGTGCATGGCCAGGAACGGCGTCGCGGGGCGCTCCATGGTGTCCGGACCCGTCGCGGAGATCACCTCGTCGAGGGACGGGACCGCCGTCGCGCCCGGAGTCAGCGCCCAGCGGAAGAGCAGCGAGCCGGAGTCGACGAGGGCACGGCAGCCGCGCGCACCCTCGGGCCGCAGCTGCGTCTCGTAGCGACGACGTACGGCGTCGAGGTCGCCGAGCGAGAGCTCGTGCAGCGCGGCGTGCCACGAGAAGTGCGAGAGCGAGTCGATGGTCGCACCGTCGCCGGTCACCCAGCCGTCCATCCACGCCAGCCCGGCCTCGTGGTCGCCGGTCTCGTAGTGCGCGTGAGCGCGTGCGTGCGCGGAGTGGCCGGCCCCGGGCTCGACCGCGAGCGACGCGACCGCGAGGTCCATGGCCTCGTCGTAGCGGCGCTGCTCCTGCCGGATGAAGGCCAGCAGGCCGGCGTACCACCAGTCGTCGCCGTACGCCGGGCGACATCGCTCGACGATCGCCCACGCCTCCGACGGCACCTCGGTGACGCCGGCGAAGGCGATCGTCGGCACGGCGGAGGAGAGCAGCAACGCGTCCAGGGGGTACGCCGCCAGGTGCGCGATCAGCGGTCCCGGGTCACCCTCCAGATGAGCGCCGACGGCATGCACATGGCTGCGCTCGCGCTCGCCGGCCCGATGCGCGTGGAGCGCCGCGGCCCGCATCCGGGCCGGGACGTCGATCGGGAGGCACATCTCGTGACCGAGCAGCGCGAGCGCGGCGTGACCGAGTGCGAAGGTGGGGTCGTGCGCGATCGACTCGGCGAGGTGGTCGACCGCGCCTCTGCGAAGCCGGAGCACGTCCAGCAGTCCGCGGTTGTAGGCCGCGGCTGCGTCGTCGCTCGTGGTGAGCGGGTAGCCGTACGGGTCGCGATGCGTCACACTAACCATAGTAACTAACTGCAGATAAAGAGTGTCCGTCCCTCGCCGTAGGGTTGGTACGTGCCTGATCCGAGGAGCTACCGACCGCGGCCCGGGGACATTCCCACCCAACCAGGGGTGTACCGGTTCCGCGACCCCAAAAACAGGGTCATCTACGTCGGGAAGGCGGTCAACCTCCGCGCCAGGTTGTCCAACTACTTCCAGCCGATCGGAAGCCTGCACCCACGCACGGCGACGATGGTCACCACGGCGGCGAGCGTCGAGTGGACGGTCGTCAACACCGAGGTCGAGGCGCTGCAGCTGGAGTTCTCCTGGATCAAGGAGTTCGACCCGCGCTTCAACGTGAAGTACCGCGACGACAAGTCCTACCCCTGGCTCGCCGTGACCCTGTCGGACGAGTTCCCGCGGGTGATGGTCGGCCGTGGGGCGAAGCGCAAGGGCACCCGCTACTTCGGTCCCTACAGCCACGCCTGGGCCATCCGCGAGACCGTCGACGTGCTGCTCCGCGTCTTCCCGATGCGCTCGTGCAGCAACGGGGTGTTCAAGCGCAGCCAGCAGGTCGGTCGGCCCTGCCTGCTCGGCTACATCGACAAGTGCAGCGCGCCGTGCGTCGGCAACATCAGCGCCGAGGACCACCGCCGGATCGTCGAGGACTTCTGCGACTTCATCGGCGGCCAGACGGCCGGTTTCGTGCGCCGCATCGAGAAGGAGATGTTCGCCGCCAGCGAGGCCCTCGAGTTCGAGCGTGCCGCCCGGCTCCGCGACGACCTCGGCGCCCTCCAGCGTGCCCTCGAGAAGCAGGCGGTCGTGCTCGGCGACGGCGCGGACGCCGACGTCATCGCCCTGGCCGAGGACCCCCTCGAGGTCGCCGTCCAGGTCTTCCACGTGCGCGGCGGTCGGATCCGGGGCCAGCGCGGCTGGGTCGCGGATCGCGTCGACGAGGGCGAGACCGACAAGCTGGTCGAGGACTTCCTGCTCCAGCTCTACGCGGACGACCCGGACTCGATCCCACGGGAGGTGCTGGTGCCCGCCCTGCCGCCTGAGGCGGCCGTGGTCGAGGACCTGTTGTCCGACCTTCGTGGCAGCCGGGTCCAGGTGCGCGTGCCGCAGCGCGGCGACAAGAGGACGCTGCTCGAGACGGTGGCTCGCAACGCCGGCCAGACCCTGGCGCTGCACAAGACCCGACGGGCCTCCGACCTGACCACGCGCAACCAGGCGCTCGACGAGCTCCGTGAGGCGCTCGAGCTGCCCGAGGCGCCCTTGCGGATCGAGTGCTACGACATCTCCCACCTGCAGGGCTCCGAGATCGTCGCCTCGATGGTGGTGTTCGAGGACGGACTGGCCCGCAAGTCGGAGTACCGCCGCTTCGTCATCCGCGGGCAGCAGGGCTCCGACGACGTGCGCGCCATGCACGAGGTGATCACCCGGCGCTTCCGGCGCCTCCTCGACGAGCAGTCGACCTCGGTGCCGTCGACGGAGGTCGACGGCGCCCACGGCCCCATGCTCGTGGACCCCGAGACCGGCCGCCCGCGGAAGTTCGCCTACGCGCCGGGCCTGGTGGTCGTCGACGGCGGTGCGCCGCAGGTGGCGGCCGCCGTACGGGCCCTGGACGAGCTCGGCATCGACGACGTCCCCGTCTGCGGCCTCGCGAAGCGCCTCGAGGAGGTCTGGCTGCCGGGCCAGGCCGACCCGGTCATCCTGCCGCGCTCATCGGAGGGCCTCTACCTGCTCCAGCGGGTCCGCGACGAGGCGCACCGCTTCGCGATCACGCACCACCGCTCGCGCCGGTCGAAGTCGATGGTGGAGAGCATGCTCGACGACGTCGCAGGCCTCGGCGAGGTGCGTCGCAAGACGCTGCTGAAGCACTTCGGGTCCCTGCGCAAGCTGCGCGCCGCGACCGTCGAGGAGATCGGTGCCGTGCCGGGGATCGGTCCGACGACGGCTGCTGCGATCAAGACCGCCGTCGAGAAGAATGGGCCCGGCCTGGCCGTCAACACGGCGACCGGCGAAGTCGAGGAGACGTAGTGTCCGACCCCATCAGTGAACTGCAGACGGAGACCCCGCAGCCGGCCGGCGAGCTGGTCGTCGTCACCGGCATGACGGGCGCGGGGCGGAGCACCGCCGCCAAGGAGCTCGAGGACCTCGGCTTCTTCGTCGTCGACAACCTCCCGCCGTCCCTGCTGCCCGACGTCGTCCGGCTCGTCGACGACAGCCGCGGCCGGCAGCAGCCGATCGCTGTCGTGGTCGACGTGCGTTCGGGGTCGTTCTTCGACGAGATCGGTCGGGCGCTGGCCCACGAGAGCACCGGGCGCATGGCCACGCTCGTCTTCCTCGACGCCGGCGACGAGGTTCTCGTACGCCGCCAGGAGGCCGCTCGACGTCCGCACCCCCTCCAGGGGAGTGGCCGCCTGCTCGACGGGCTCCAGCGCGAGCGCGTCGTGCTGGCGGACCTGCGGTCGATCGCGGACCTCGTCATCGACACCTCCAACCTCAACGTCCACCAGCTCACCGACCGCATCGCGGAGGCGTTCGGGACGCCGGACACCACCCGGCTTCGGGTCACCGTCATCAGCTTCGGCTTCAAGTACGGCATCCCGATCGACGCCGACTTCATCGCCGACATGCGCTTCCTCCCCAACCCTCACTGGGTGCCCGAGCTGAGACCCGGCAACGGGCGCGACAACCCGGAGGTCGCGGCGTACGTCTACAGCCGCCCAGGGGCCAAGGAGTTCCTCGACGGCTACGTCCCGGTTCTGGCGGGCGTGGGGGAGGGCTACCTGCGTGAGGGGAAGCGCTTCATGCGGGTCGCGCTCGGCTGCACCGGCGGCAAGCACCGCAGCGTGGCGATGGCCGAGGAGATCGCCCGCCGCCTGCAGGAGCGCGGCCTCGTCGCCACTGCCCTCCACCGCGACCTGGGGCGCGAATGAGCGGTCCGATCCTCGACGACTGGAAGGACCGTGCGCAGGCGGTCGTCGCCTTCGGCGGCGGTCACGGCCTGCACGCCTCGCTCTCGGCGTTGCGCCTGCTCGTCGACGACCTCACGGTCGACGAGCTGACCGCGATCGTGACGGTCGCCGACAACGGTGGCTCGTCGGGCCGCCTGCGCCGCGAGTTCGACGTGCTGCCGCCCGGCGACCTGCGGATGGCGCTCGCCGCGCTCTGCGGCTCCGACGACTGGGGCACGACCTGGGCGGAGGTGCTTCAGCACCGCTTCGCGGGCGACGGCGAGATGAAGGGGCACAACCTGGGCAACCTCCTCATCGTCGGACTGTGGGAGCTGCTCGGTGACCACGTGGCGGCGCTCGACTGGGTCGCCCGACTGCTCGGCGCCAAGGGCCGCGTGCTGCCGATGGCGCTCACCCCGATGGACATCACCGCGCATGTGCGGGGGCTGGCGCCCGGCGACCCGAACGAGCTCGTCCCCGTCCACGGTCAGGTGGAGGTCGCCACGACAGACGGTGTGATCGACTCGATCGCGCTGGTGCCCGAGGACCCGCCGGCGGCGCCCGCCGCGCTCGAGGCGATCGCGGGCGCCGACTGGGCCTTCCTCGGCCCGGGGTCGTGGTTCACGTCGGTCATCCCGCATCTGAGGGTGCCCGCGCTGCGCGACGCGCTGCTGGCCACTCCTGCCCGGGTCGTCATCGTGCTGAACCTGGCCGAGCAGGCGGGGGAGACGCCGGGCTTCGGGCCGGCCGACCACCTCGCCGTACTCCTCGAGCACGCCCCCGCCCTGAAGGTCGACACGGTGCTGGCCGACGAGTCGTCGGTCGGGGACGGACTCGCGGACCTCCGGGAGGCGGTCGATGCGTGCGGCGCTCGACTCGTGCTCGACGACGTGAGCGTCGGGGACGGCACGCCGCGGCACGATCCGATCAAGCTGGCACGGGCATACGCCGCGATCATGACCGGCTGAGCCGGCCGTCCGGGCAGCGCGAGCGAGGTCCTTTCGCGAACGCCTGCGCGCGGACGTGTCGCAGGCTACTTTTCGCACGTCGCACGGTCGCCCACGGCTGTGAGGTTGATTGACGCGCGTGAAAGGATCGCACCTATGGCGATGACGGGACAGGTCAAGGCGGAGCTCTCGGCCACGCAGATCACCAAGACCTGTTGCCGCAAGGCCGAGGTGGCCTCCACGCTCCGCTTCGCGGGGGGTCTCCACATCGTCAACGGGCGCATCGTCGTCGAGGCCGAGCTCGACACGGGAGCGGCTGCACGCCGGCTGCGTCGTGACATCGCGGACGTCTACGGCCACCACGCCGAGGTGACGATCGTCCAGGCCAACGGCATCCGCAAGGGGAGTCGCTACATCGTCCGCGTCACGCGCGAGGGTGAGGCGCTCGCTCGGCAGACCGGCCTGCTCGACCAGCGTGGGCGTCCGGTCCGTGGGCTCCCGCCCGCTGTCGTCGCCGGCGCCGCGTGCGACGCCGTGGCAGCCTGGCGTGGCGCCTTCCTGGCCCACGGGTCTCTCACCGAGCCCGGCCGGTCGTCGTCCCTCGAGGTGACCTGCCCCGGGTCGGAGGCCGCGCTGGCCCTGACCGGCGTGGCCCGTCGCCTCGGCATCCAGGCCAAGGCGCGAGAGGTACGCGGCGTCGACCGGGTCGTCATCCGGGACGGCGACGCCATCGGTCAGCTGCTCACCCGGCTCGGGGCGCACGAGTCCCTGATGGCCTGGGAGGAGCGCCGGATGCGCCGGGAGGTCCGCGCCACCGCCAACCGGCTCGCCAACTTCGACGACGCCAACCTGCGCCGATCCGCCCGCGCGGCCGTCGCCGCCGGAGCGCGCGTCGAGCGGGCGCTGGAGATCCTCGGCGAGGAGATCCCCGACCACCTTCGCCAGGCCGGCAGCCTGCGGCTCGAGCACAAGCAGGCCTCGCTCGAGGAGCTCGGCCAGCTGCACGACCCGGCGCTCACGAAGGACGCCATCGCCGGCCGGATCCGGCGCCTGCTGGCCATGGCCGACAAGCGTGCGGAGGAGCTGGGCATCCCCGACACCGAGGCCGTGCTGACCCCCGACATGCTCGCCGACGACTGACCCGCGGCACACGGGGTTGCTCGGCGGGGGCGAGCCGGGGATCCTCGGGGGTTCTCCCAGGGTCCTGGCCGACGAGGAATGTCGGTGGTCGACGAGACGATGGGTCCATCAGCACCCCATCGGATCCGACGGAGGGACGGCCATGTGGGACACCGCCCAGACCATCCAGACGCACCTGTCGCACGACCTTCCGTGCCCCCATTGCGGGCACCCCGTCCACACCTTCCTCGCCTGCAGCGACACCTGCGACTGCGAGCCGACGGTCATGCCGGGATCGATCGCGCTCGCGGCCTGAGCGGCCTCGGGATCGGGTGATGTGAGTCGCGTCGCATCCGCCCGGTTGGATCGTCACAACCGACCGGGTCACGAGACCAGCGGTCCCTCTACAGGCAGGTAGTGGGTAGGGTCGTGGCCGTCCGTTTCGAAGGCGTGACTAAACGCGCCTCAGACTCCAGGAGTAGCAGTGACCGTTCGCGTAGGCATCAACGGCTTCGGCCGCATCGGCCGCAACTTCTTCCGCGCCGTACGTGCGTCGGGCCTCGACATCGAGGTCGTCGGCATCAACGACCTGACCAACAACGCGACGCTCGCGCACCTGCTGACCTTCGACTCGATCCTGGGTCGTCTCGACGCGAGCGTCGAGTCCACGAACGACGCGATCATCGTCGGCGGCAAGGAGATCAAGGCGTTCGAGGAGCGCGACCCCGCCGCGCTGAAGTGGGCCGACCTCGGTGTCGACGTGGTCGTCGAGTCGACCGGCTTCTTCACCGACGCCACCAAGGCCCGTGCCCACGTCGACGGTGGGGGCGCCAAGAAGGTCATCATCTCGGCGCCGGCCAGCAACGAGGACGCCACGATCGTCATGGGCGTCAACGAGGGCATCTACGACCCCGAGCAGCACACGGTCGTGTCCAACGCCTCCTGCACCACCAACTGCCTCGCCCCGATGGCGAAGGCGCTCAACGACGGCATCGGCATCAACAAGGGCCTGATGACGACGGTCCACGCCTACACCGCGGACCAGAACCTCCAGGACAACATCCACAAGGACCTGCGTCGCGCCCGCGCCGCCGCGCTCAACGTCGTCCCGACCTCGACCGGCGCCGCCAAGGCCATCGGCCTGGTCCTGCCCGAGCTCAAGGGCAAGCTCGACGGCTACGCCCTGCGCGTCCCGGTGCCGACCGGCTCGCTCACCGACCTGTCGTTCGAGGCTTCCCGTGAGACCTCGGTCGAGGAGATCAACGAGATCGTCAAGGCTGCCGCCGACGGCCGCATCCTGCGCTACTCCACCGACCCGATCGTCTCGTCCGACATCGTGACCGACCCGGCGTCCTGCATCTTCGACGCCCCGCTGACCAAGGTCATCGGCAACCAGGTGAAGGTCGCGGGCTGGTACGACAACGAGTGGGGCTACTCCAACCGCCTCGCGGACCTGATCGACTACATCGGCAAGACGCTCTGACGTTGGCCTCGACGTTGAACGACCAGGGCGAGCTCAGCCCCGAGTTCCTGCAGAGCGTCTCCGGCAAGCGGGTCCTCGTGCGGTCCGACCTGAACGTGCCGCTCAACGACGGCGCGATCGGTGACGACGGCCGCATCCGCGCGTCGGTGCCCACGATCCGGGCGCTGGCCGATGCCGGTGCCCGCGTGATCGTGACCGCCCACCTCGGCCGTCCCGCCGGTGCGCCCGACGCGAAGTACTCGTTGGCGCCGGTCGCCGAGCGGCTCGGCGAGCTGCTCGGTGCGCCGGTCGCCTTCGCGACCGACACTGTCGGGGCGTCCGCCCGGGAGACCGTGGCCAAGCTCGCCGACGGGCAGGTGGCGCTGCTGGAGAACGTCCGCTTCAACGCCGGCGAGACGTCGAAGGACGACGCCGTACGGGGTGCGTTCGCCGACGAGCTCGCGGCGCTCGCCGACGCCTTCGTCTCCGACGGTTTCGGCGTCGTGCACCGCAAGCAGGCGTCGGTCTACGACGTCGCCCAGAGGCTGCCCCACGCCATGGGCGGCCTCGTTGCCGCCGAGATCGATGTCCTCCGGCGCCTGACCGAGGCACCGGAGCGGCCCTACGTGGTCGTGCTCGGCGGCTCCAAGGTCTCCGACAAGCTCGGCGTGATCGACAACCTCCTCGGCAAGGCCGACAAGCTGCTGATCGGTGGTGGCATGGTCTTCACGTTCCTCAAGGCGCAGGGTCTCGAGGTCGGCAAGAGCCTGCTGGAGGAGGACCAGGTCCAGACGGTGCTCGGCTACCTCGAGCGAGCGGAGCAGTCGGGCGTCGAGATCCTCCTGCCGACCGACATCGTCGTCGCCGACAGCTTCGGCGACGACGCGTCGGCACGCGTGGTCCCGGCCACCGAGATCCAGGCCGACGCTCTCGGCCTCGACATCGGCCCGGAGTCCGGGGCTGCGTTCGCCGACGCGATCCGGCCCGCCAAGACGGTCTTCTGGAACGGCCCGATGGGCGTCTTCGAGCATGCTGCCTTCGCGGAGGGCACCCGCGCGGTCGCGCAAGCACTCACCGAGATCGACGGGCTGTCGGTCGTCGGTGGCGGCGACTCCGCGGCCGCGGTGCGGGCCCTCGGCTTCGACGAGGACGCGTTCGGTCACATCTCCACCGGCGGTGGCGCGAGCCTCGAGTTCCTCGAGGGCAAAGAGCTCCCCGGCATCACGGTCCTGGAGGACTGAGCCATGGCCGCGAAGCGCACCCCGCTGATGGCGGGGAACTGGAAGATGAACCTCAACCACCAGGAAGCGGTGGTGCTGGTCCAGAAGCTGGCGTGGACGTTGTCCGACAAGCGTCACGACTTCGGCCAGGTCGAGGTGGCGATCTTCCCGCCGTACACCGACATCCGCTCCGTCCAGACGCTCGTCGACGGCGACCGGCTCCACGTCAAGTACGGCGCGCAGAACCTGTCCAACCACGACGAGGGCGCCTACACGGGCGAGATCTCCGGGGCGATGCTGGCGAAGCTGGGCTGCAGCTACGTGATCGTCGGACACTCCGAGCGGCGCGAGAACTACGGCGAGACCGACGAGTGGGTCGCGCTCAAGGCGCGTCAGGCCCTCAAGCACGGTCTCACTCCGATCGTCTGCGTCGGCGAGGGCCTGCACATCCGGCAGGAGGGCGAGCACGTCCGGTACACGACCGACCAGGTCGCCCGCTCGCTCGACGGTCTGACCAGCGAGCAGGTCGCGGGCCTGGTCATCGCCTACGAGCCGATCTGGGCGATCGGCACCGGTGAGGTCGCGACCGCGGAGGACGCGCAGGAGGTCTGCGCCGGCATCCGGGCCCAGGTCCGCCAGGCGCACGGCGAGGACGTCGCGTCGTCGGTGCGCATCCAGTACGGCGGCTCGGTCAAGGCATCGAACGTGGCAGCGATCATGGCGCAGCCCGACATCGACGGCGCGCTCGTGGGAGGGGCGAGCCTGCAGGTGGACGAGTTCGCCGCGATCTGCCGGTTCTATGCCATGCCGATGCTCTGAGCAGCGACGTACGTGACGTAGGATCCCCTCGTGCTGGAATTGCTCTTCACCATCGTCCTGCTCATCGCGAGCGCGCTGATGATCCTGCTGGTGCTGCTCCACAAGGGTCGCGGCGGCGGGCTGTCCGACATGTTCGGCGGCGGCGTCTCGAGCTCGCTCGGAGGCTCCTCGGTCGCCGAACGAAACCTGGACAGGCTGACGGTTGGCATCGGCGTCATCTGGTTCGCCTCTGTCATCGCGCTCGGCCTGCTCAAGGCCTACTGAGAAATCCGAAAGGGACGAACGTGGCTGGTGGTGGCAACGCGATCCGGGGTAGCCGGGTCGGGGCCGGTCCGATGGGTGAGGCCGAGCGGGGCGAGGCTGCTCCGCGCAAGGCGGTCACCTACTTCTGTGCGCACGAGCATCGATCGGTGGTGACGTTCGCCGTCGAGGCGACGGCCCCGGACTCGTGGGACTGCCCGAAGTGTGGGCTGCCCGCGAGCCTGGACTCCGACAACCCGCCGCCGGCGCCGAAGATCGAGCCGTACAAGACGCATCTCGCTTACGTGAAGGAGCGTCGCAGCGACGCCGAGGCGCAGGTGATCCTCGATGAGGCGATCCAGCTGCTCCGGTCACGTCGGAAGTCGGGCGACATCATCTTCTGACGCCTGCAGCGCTTCATCGACGACGAAAGGGCCGTCACCCCGCTGGGGTGGCGGCCCTTCTCGGTTCAGGACACGAGCCGGACGGTCTTGTCGCGGCTCGCAGGCTCGTCCACGACGCGGTCGGCACGGTCGGCACGGTCGGCACGGTCGGCACGGTCGGCCTCGATGGCCCGCCTGATCCGGTCGAGCCCGACCGAGAGCGGGATCGAGGCGCGCAGGTCGGCTGCGTACTCAGCCAGGACGTCCAGGACGGCAGGCGAGGCCCACGTGCACGCCTCGACCCGCCCCATCCGCTGGGCGGTGATCTCGGCGTCGATATGGGCGTCCCGCGTGCGGTGCGTGCTCACTGGTGTCTACCTCGCGTCTCGGCTGTCGGGCCACCGTTGCGTCTTCCCATCGGCGCTCGGAGCGAGGTCTTGAGCGGAACCGTCAGAGCCCCGAGGCGCTCTCCCGGTCGAGGAACCAGATCGTCTCGTCCCGGCCCGTCACGCCGGAGGCGGGGATCTCGTGGAGGTCCCGACCGCCGAGGGCGGCCGCGACGGCGTCCGCCTTGCCGCTGCCCGAGACGAGGAACCACACCGAGGCGGACCTGTTGAGCCGCGGGTAGGTGAGGCTGATCCGCTCCGGAGGCGGCTTCGGTGAACCCGTGACGCCGACCGCGGCGCGGTCCGACACGTCGAGCTGTGCGAAGCCCGGGAACAGCGACGCGATGTGCCCGTCGGGACCCGCCCCCAGCATGAGGATGTCGAAGACCTCGGGGCCGTGCTGCTCCAGCTCCGCCTCGTAGGCCCGGGCGCCCTCCTCGACGTCGGCGGCGTCGGCCGTCGACGCCATCTCGTGGACGCGGTGGGGCGGAACTCCGACCGCGTCGATGAACGCGGCCCGCGCCTGCGCGACATTGCGGTCGGGGGAGTCGGGCGCGACGAAGCGCTCGTCGCCGAACCAGAGCTCCACGGCCCCCCAGTCGACGCCTGACTCCGGCGCGAGCCGGGTGATCTCGTGGTGGATCTTCTCGGCGATCGTGCCACCCGTCAGCACGACGTGCGGCACGTCGCCGGCCGCCTGCAGATCAGCGATCCGGCTGAGCAGCTCGCCGGCCACGGCCGTCGACAGCGCCGCGGCGTCCTCGTGCACCTCGACGCGGGCATCGTCCTGAGTCATCGGGCCTTCTTCCTGGTCGGGCGTGGATGGGCGAGCCGCCGGGCCGTGGCGGCGTAGACCTCGTCCTCGTCGAGACGACGCAGCTCCTCGGCGAGGAGCTCGGGCACGTCACGCCGTTTGAGCGCGATCGGGCGATCGGGGCGTCCCGGGGTCGTGAACGTCGCGAGCCGCCCGTCCGGGCGAGCGATGCGGATCGGGCCTGCGGCGGTGTCCAGGGTGACCTGGGTGATGCCGGGACCGTCCGAGGCGCGACGCGCGACGGGCACGCGGAGCCTGTCCTCGAGCCAGGCGACCAGCAGGTCGGCGCTCGGATTGGCGCGCTCCGAGGAGACGGACGCGCCGGTGACCTTGACGGGGTGCTGGTCGAGCGCCGCCGCCAGAAGCGCGCGCCACGGTGTCAGCCGGGTCCACGCGAGATCGGTGTTGCCCGGGGCGTGCAGGTCGCACCGCTCCCGCAGCAGTCGCGAGCGGTTCCGTCCGACCGAGGCGCTGTCGGTGATGCGACGCTGGGCGAGCCTCCCGAGCGGGTCGCCGGCCGGGTCGGCCGGCGCGTCGTGCGGCCACCAGATGACGACGGGGGAGTCGGGGAGCAGCAACGGGAGCACGACCGACTCGGGATGCTTCGCTACCTCGCCGGTCAGCCTGATGAGTGCCGTCTCGCCGCCCCAGCCGTTGCCGATGCCCACGGCGGCGTTCACCGTGCCGTGGCCACGCTTGTCGCCGAGCACGACGGCGAGCACCCGCGCCGGGTGCTCCCGGGACGCCTGGCGGGTCTGGTCGAGCGCGGCGTCGGCGTACTCCTCCTCGACGACGATGACAAGGGTCAGCACCATGCCCATAGCGGGTGATCCTGCGTGTCGGCGGGCCCGCACGAGCTCGGCCGCGATCCCGGCCGCGTTGGTCTGCTCGATGGTGATCACGGGCGCCTCCAGGTGCGCCCGTCGCGGGCGAGCATCTCGTCGGCGGAGGCCGGACCCCAGCCTCCCGACGCATAGTCGTCAGGGCCCCGCCCGGAGTCGTCGCGGTCCGCCCAGTGATCGAGCACGGGATCCAGGATGCGCCACGACAGCTCGACCTCCTCATGACGCGGGAAGAGCGGTGGGTCACCGAGCAGCATGTCGAGGATGAGCCGCTCGTAGGCCTCCGGCGAGGACTCCGTGAACGAGCCGCCGTACGCGAAGTCCATGTTGACGTCCCGGATCTCCATCGCGGTGCCCGGCACCTTCGAGCCGAAGCGGGTCGTGATGCCCTCGTCGGGCTGGATCCGGATGACGAGGGCGTTCTGGGTGAGCTCCTCGGTCGAGGAGGCGCCGAACGGCAGGTGGGGAGCACGCTTGAAGACGACCGCCACCTCCGTCACCCTCCGGCCGAGCCGCTTGCCGGTGCGCAGGTAGAACGGCACGCCGGCCCAGCGCCGCGAGTCGATCCCCAGCTTCACGGCGGCGAACGTCTCGGTGGTCGACTTCGGGTCGATGCCGTCCTCCTGCCGGAAGCCGAGCACCTTCTCGCCACCGGCCCAGCCCGCGGCGTACTGGCCCCGGGCGGTGTGGCGGGACAGGTCGCGGGGGAGGACGACGGACGCGAGCACCTTCTGCTTCTCGATCCGCAGCGCCGCCGCGTCGAAGGAGGTGGGCTCCTCCATCGCGACCAGAGCCATCAGCTGCATGAGGTGGTTCTGGATGACGTCGCGAGCGGCGCCGATCCCGTCGTAGTAGCCGGCCCGGCCGCCGATGCCGACGTCCTCGGCCATGGTGATCTGGACGTGGTCGACGTAGTTGCTGTTCCAGATCGGCTCGAACATCGTGTTGGCGAAGCGGAAGGCCAGGATGTTCTGGACCGTCTCCTTGCCCAGGTAGTGGTCGATCCGGAAGACGGAGCCGTCCGGGAAAGCGCTGTCGAGGAGACCGTTGAGTTCCTGCGCGCTGGCCAGGTCGTGGCCGAACGGCTTCTCCACGACGACGCGCCGCCAGGTGTCAGCGGTCGCGCCGGCCAGGCCGTGCTCCTTGAGCTGACCGACGACGTCACCGAAGAACCGCGGCGGGATCGCGAGGTAGAAGGCGTGGTTGCCGCCGGTGCCGCGGACCTGGTCGAGCTCCTCGATGGTCCGACGCAGCCGGTCGAAGGCGACGTCGTCGTCGAAGTCGCCCGGCACGAACCGGAAACCCTCGGAGAGCTGCTTCCACACCTCCTCCCGGAACTCGGTGCGCGAGTGCTGCTTGACCGCGTCGTGGACGACTTGCGCGAAGTCCTGGTCGGCCCAGTCGCGCCGTGCGAAGCCGGTCAGGGCGAAGCCCGGTGGGAGCAGGCCGCGGTTGGCGAGGTCGTAGATCGCCGGCATGACCTTCTTGCGCGACAGGTCGCCGGTCACCCCGAACAGCACGAGGCCGCACGGGCCCGCGATCCGAGGCAGCCGTCGGTCCTGCGGGACGCGCAGCGGGTTCGACGTCACCCCGCCGTCACCGCCGCCGGTGGGCACGGTAGAAGTCGATCAGTCCGCGTGTGGAGGGGTCCTGCTCGGCCGCCACCTCGGCGTCGCCGGCGACGGCCGGGCTGATCTGCATGGCGAGCTGCTTGCCGAGCTCGACGCCCCACTGGTCGAAGCTGTCGATGCCCCACACCGCGCCCTCGGTGAAGGTGATGTGCTCGTACAGCGCGATCAGCTGGCCGAGGACCGACGGCGTCAGGTCCGCCGCCATGATCGACGCCGTCGGCCGGTTGCCGGTGAAGACCCGGGCCGGGACGATCGCCTCCGGAGTCCCCTCCGCGCGCACCTCCTCGGCCGTCTTGCCGAAGGCGAGCGCACGGGTCTGGGCGAGGAAGTTGGCGAGGAACAGCTCGTGGACGTCGACGCTCTGCCCGTCATGGACGTCCTGCAGCGGGTACGCCGGGTTGGCGAACGCGATGAAGTCGGCCGGGATCAGCCGCGTGCCCTGGTGGATCAGCTGGTAGAACGCGTGCTGGCCGTTGGTGCCCGGCTCTCCCCAGAACACCTCGCCGGTCTGCGTGGTCACCGGCGTGCCGTCCGAGCGCACGCCCTTGCCGTTGGACTCCATCGTCAGCTGCTGGAGGTACGCCGGGAAGCGGTGCAGCAGCTGGGAGTAGGGCAGCACCGCGTGCGTCTGGGCGCCGAGGAAGTCGGCGTACCAGATGTTGAGCAGGCCCATCAGCGCGGGCACGTTCGTGGACGTCTCGGCGGTGCGGAAGTGCTCGTCCATGGCGTGCATGCCGGCCAGGAACTCGGCGAACCTCTCGGGGCCGATGGCGACGACCAGGGACGTGCCGATCGCCGAGTCGACCGAGTAGCGGCCGCCCACCCAGTCCCAGAAACCGAACGCGTTCGCCGGGTCGATGCCGAACGCCGCGACCTTGTCGAGGGCGGTGGAGACGGCGACGAAGTGCTTCTCGATCGCCTCCTTCTCGTCGAACCCCGCGGAACCGCCGTCAGCCAGGTGTTCGAGGAGCCAGGCCTTGCAGAGTCGGGCGTTCGTGAGGGTCTCGAGCGTCCCGAAGGTCTTGCTGGAGACGATGAAGAGGGTGGTCGCCGGGTCGAGGCCGGCGAGCTTGGTCGCCGCATCGGTCGGGTCGATGTTGCTGATGAACCGGCATTCGATCTCGCCCTCGCCGTCGGGCAGAGCGCGGTAGGCCGCGAGCGCCTCGTACGCCATCACCGGGCCGAGGTCGGAGCCGCCGATCCCGATGTTGACGACCGTGCGGATCCGTTCGCCGGTGACACCGGTCCACGCGCCGGAGCGCACACGGTCGGCGAAGTCGTAGACCCGCTCGAGGACCGCGTGCACCTGAGGCACGACGTCAGTGCCGTCGACCACCAGTGACGCGTCGGCCGGCAGCCGGAGAGCCGTGTGGAGCACGGCGCGGTCCTCGGTCACGTTGACGTGCTCGCCGCGGAACATCGCCTCCCGGCGCTGGGCGAGGCCGACCTCGTCGGCGAGCGCCAGGAGTGCCGCGAGGACCTGGTCGTCGACGAGGCCCTTCGAGAGGTCGACGTGGAGGTCGGCCGCGTCGTAGGTCAGACGCGCTGCCCGGCCAGGATCGGCCGCGAACCAGCCGCGCAGGTCGGGGGAGAACCCTTCGGCCAGCGCGGCCAGTCGGTGCCAGGCCCCGGTCGTCGTCGGATCGACCGGCCCGGCCGAGCCCCCAGTCGTCACGCCTGGGCCGCCTGCGCCATCTGCCCCTTGACGGTGTCCACCAGCTCGATCCACGAGGCCTTGAACTTGTCGACGCCCTCGGTCTCGAGCGTCAGGAAGACGTCGTCGAGGTCGACACCGGCGGCCGCGATCTGGTCGAAGAGGGTGTGCGCCTCGCCCGACCTCCCCGTGACCTGGTCGCCCCGGAGCTCACCGTGGTCGGCGAAGGCGTTCATCGTCTTCTCCGGCATCGTGTTCACCGTGTCGGCGACCACGAGGTCGGTGACGTACAGCGTGTCCGGGTACGCCGGGTTCTTGACACCGGTCGAGGCCCACAGGGGACGCTGCGCGTGGGCGCCTGCGGACTCGAGCGCCTTCCACCGGTCCGAGGAGAAGACCTCCTCGAAGGCGGCGTACGCGAGCCGTGCGTTGGCGACCGCGGCCTTGCCGCGCAGCGCCAGCGCCTCGTCGGTCCCGATCTTGTCCAGCCGGGCGTCGATCTCGGTGTCGACGCGGCTGACGAAGAAGGACGCGACGGAGCGGATGGTCGAGAGGTCGACGCCGGCCTCCCTGGCCTGCTCGAGACCGGTCAGGTAGGCGTCCATGACCTGGCCGTAGCGCTCGGTCGAGAAGATCAGCGTGACGTTGACGCTGATGCCCTCCGCGATGGCAGCGGTGATGGCCGGCAGACCCTCCAGGGTGGCGGGGATCTTGATGAGGACGTTCGGCCGGTCGACCGCTGCCCACAGAGCCTTCGCGCTGTCGATGGTCGGCTGCGTCTCGTTCGCCAGGGTCGGCTCGACCTCGATGGACACCCGGCCGTCGTCCTTGGTGGCCTGCGCGACGGGCGCCATGATGTCGCAGGCGTTGCGGACGTCCTCGGTCGTCAGCTCGAAGATGACCTTGTCGACGTCGGCGCCGTCCGCGACCAGGCGGCGGACCTGGTCGTCGTAGCGCTCGCCGTTCGCGATGGCCGCGGCGAAGATGGTCGGGTTGGTCGTGACGCCGACCACCGACTTCTCCTTGACGAGCTCGGCGAGGTTGCCGGTCTCGATGCGCTCACGGGACAGGTCGTCGAGCCAGATGGACACGCCGGCGTCGGCCAGCGCCTCGAGACGATCGCTCTGAGTAGTCACGGTTTCTCCTTCGGATCGTTGGTGGAAAGCGCTTGGAGGGCTACGCCTGCTTGGCCGCGGCCTGGATGCTGTCCTTGGCGGCCTGGGCCACGGCATCGGCGGTGAAGCCGAACTCCTTGAAGACGCGGGCCGCGTCGGCCGAGGCGCCGTAGTGCTCGAGGCTGACCATCCGGCCGGCGTCGCCGACGTACTCGCGCCAGCCCTGCCGGATGCCGGCCTCGACGCTGACACGGGCCTTGACGGTCGGCGGGAGCACCTCGTCGCGGTAGGCCTGGGTCTGCTGCTCGAACCACTCGATCGACGGCATCGAGACGACGCGGGCGTTGACGCCCTCCTCCTTGAGCTGCTCGCGTGCCTTGACCGCGAGCTGCACCTCGGAGCCCGTGCCGATGAGGATGACGTCGGGCTGGCCGCCGTCGGCCTCGACCAGGACGTAGCCGCCCTTGCCGACGTTCTCGGTCGTGGCGAAGCCCTGCTCGCCCCGCGGGAACGTGGGCATGGCCTGGCGGCTGAGGATGAAGCCGGCAGGGCGGTCGGAGTTGTGCAGGATCTGCAGCCACGCCGCCGCGACCTCGTTGGCGTCACCCGGACGCACGATGTCGAGGCCGGGGATGCCGCGCAGCGCCCACAGGTGCTCGACCGGCTGGTGGGTCGGGCCGTCCTCGCCGAGCCCGATCGAGTCGTGGGTCCAGATGTAGATGACCGGGGCCTGCATCAGCGAGGCCACCCGCACGGAGCCGCGCATGTAGTCGGAGAAGGTCAGGAAGGTGCCGCCGAAGACGCGGGTGCCACCGTGGACGGCGATGCCGTTCATGATCGCGCCCATGCCGTGCTCGCGGATGCCGAAGTGCAGCACCCGACCCTCGAGCGGGTCGCCCTCCCACAGGTTGGTGGAGCGCTCCTTCGGGATGAACGACTTGGCGCCCTCGATGGTGGTGTTGTTGGACTCGGCCAGGTCGGCGGAGCCACCCCACAGCTCGGGCATCAGGTCGGCGACGGCGTTGAGCGTCTTGCCGAAGGCCGCGCGAGTGGCGATGCCCTTCTCGTCGGCGTCGAACGTCGGCAGAGCCTCGGCGACGCCGTCGGGGACGGCGCGGTCCTTCATCCGGCGGAGGATCTCGGCCTTGTCGGCGTTCGCGGCGGCCCAGTCGTCGTACCGCTTGTCCCACTCGGCGCCCCACGCCTTGCCGCGCTCCAGAAGGCCGCGCGTGTGGGCGAGGACGTCGTCGGGGACCTCGAAGGTCTGCTCCGGGTCGAAGCCGAGGATCTTCTTCGTGGCGGCGACCTCGTCGACACCGAGCGCCGAGCCGTGCGCCTTGCCGGTGCCCTGGGCCTTCGGGGCGGGCCACGCGATGATCGTGCGCAGGACGATGAGGGACGGCTTGCCGGTCTCCGCCTCGGCGGCCTTGATCGCCTCGAAGAGGGCGGGCACGTCCTCCTCGTACGTCGTCATGTCGTGCGTCCAGTCGACGGTCTGGACGTGCCAGCCGTACGCCTCGTAGCGCTTCGCGACGTCCTCGGTGAACGCGACGTCGGTGTCACCCTCGATCGAGATCCGGTTGGCGTCGTAGATCATCGTGAGGTTGCCGAGCTCCTGGGTGCCGGCGATGCTCGAGGCCTCGCCGCTGACGCCCTCCTCCAGGTCGCCGTCCGAGCAGATGGCGTAGACGTGGTGGTCGAAGAGCGAGTCGCCCTCGGCGGCGGTCGGGTCCAGCAGGCCGCGCTCGCGACGGGCGGCCATCGCCATGCCGATCGCGTTGCCCACACCCTGGCCGAGCGGGCCGGTGGTCACCTCGACGCCCGCCGTGTGGCCGAGCTCCGGGTGGCCGGGGGTCTTGGAGCCCCAGGTTCGCAGGCTCTTGAGGTCGTCGAGCCCGAGCCCGAAGCCGCCCAGGTAGAGCTGGATGTAGAGCGTGATCGAGCTGTGTCCGGCGCTCAGGACGAACCGGTCGCGCGACATCCAGTTCGGGTCCGCGGGGTCGTGCCGCATGACCTTCTGGAACAGCAGGTACGCGGCGGGCGCCAGGCTCATCGCCGTACCGGGGTGTCCGTTCCCCACCTTCTGCACCGCGTCCATCGCCAGGACGCGGACGGTGTCGACCGCCTTCTTGTCGAGA
Organism: Nocardioides panacihumi; assembly: GCF_039530925.1. NCBI lineage: Bacteria > Bacillati > Actinomycetota > Actinomycetes > Propionibacteriales > Nocardioidaceae > Nocardioides > Nocardioides panacihumi. Next base: position 298,384 of record NZ_BAAAPB010000008.1, read on the forward strand.
TCGGTCCAGTCGAGCTCGGTGGTGGTGTTCACAGGCTTCCTCTCGCGATGGTGCAGGTAGGCCCTTCGGCCATTTCCGAGCCTACTCATGCCCGGCGTTAGACTCAGCACGTGACCTACGTCGACCAGCAGGTTCCCCGCGTCCAACGCCAGGAAACCGGTGGGGCGACCGTGCGAGACGTGGTGGCGGCGTACGTCGGTCTCACCAAGCCTCGAGTCATCGAGCTGCTCCTCCTGACGACGGTACCGGTGATGTTCTTCGCCGCTCGCGGCGTCCCTTCCCTCGGACTGGTCCTCGCGACCGTCGTGGGTGGCACGCTGTCGGCGGGCTCGGCGTCGGTGTTCAACTGCGTCTACGACCGCGACATCGACGAGCAGATGCGCCGGACGCGCCGGCGTGCACTGCCCCGGCACATCGTGTCGCCGCGCTCCGCGCTCGTGTTCGGCACGGTCCTCGGGATCGTCTCGACCGTCGTGCTCTGGGCGTTCGTCAACCCACTCTCGGCTGTCCTGTCCGTGACCGCGAACGCGTTCTACGTCTTCGTCTACACGATGCTCCTCAAGCGCCGGACGACGCAGAACATCGTCTGGGGCGGCATCGCCGGCTGCTTCCCGGCGCTGATCGGCTGGACGGCTGTGACCGACTCGCTGGCGTGGGCGCCCGTCGTCCTCTTCGGTGTCGTCTTCTTCTGGACGCCGCCGCACACGTGGGCGCTCGCACTGCGCTACCGCGAGGACTACGCGAACGTCGACGTGCCGATGCTGCCCGTCGTCAAGCCGGCCCGCGCCGTCGCGCGGCAGATCGTCGCCTACTCCTGGGTGATGGTCGCGTGCTCGCTCCTGCTGTGGCCGGTCGCGGGCACCGGGGTCTTCTACACGGCCTGTGCGGTCGTCCTCGGCGCGGTCTTCCTGGTCCAGGCCTACCGCCTCCTGGCGCGGGCGCGGGGCACCGAGGACCTCTCCGTGATCCGCCCGATGCACCTCTTCCACAGCAGCAACCTCTACCTGTCGCTGCTCTTCGTCGCCGTCGCTCTCGACCCGCTGATCTCCCGCTGACGGCCTCTCTCCCGCCGAGACGTCAATTCCCACGGTCCGAGACGTCAATCCCCACGGTCCGAGACGTCGATCCCCACGGTCCGAGACGTCGATCCCCACGGTCCGAGACGTCAATCCCCACGGTCCGAGACGTCGATCCGTCCGGTCCGAGACGTCAATCCGTCACCACCGCCGGGTGCTGTAGCGATCGGCGAGCGCCTCGCGCACGCGGCGCAGCCAGTCGTCGAGCCTCGCGCTCGTGAAGTCCCCTGACCGCACGACGATGACGGTCCAGCCCTCGTCGCGCAGCCACTGCCGTCGGCGCTCGTCATGCACCGCCTGATCCGGGGCGGAGAAGTGGGCATCGAAGCCGTCGTACTCCACACAGACGCGGTGGTGGGGGTAGGCGAAGTCGAGGCGATAGGTCGGGACTCCGTCGTCCTCGACCCAGAACTGGGGCTCCGGCGCCGGCAGTCCCGCGTCGAGCAGAGCAAGGTAGACCCAGCTCTCCCTCGGCGACTCGATGAGCGGGTTGATCAGCGGGATCAACTCGCGGAGCTGGCGGACGCCACGGCGGCCGCGGAATCGCGGAAGCTCGATGAGGAGTTGCTCGCGCGTGAGCCCGTGCAGACGGGCGAGCTCGTTGAGAGCCGCATATGCCTCGCGCCGGCGCAGGTTGCAGCCGAGGTCGAGCGCGGTTCGCAGCGGGGTCGTCACCCAGATGCCTCCGATCCTCATGACGTCGCGGTCGAGCAGGTCGCGCGTGCCGCCGGCGACACCTGGCCGACGGGTGCGGGCGTGGCCGCCACGCGCGCTCGACTCGATCTCAGGCAGCACCTCCTGCTCAGCGAGGGTCAGCACGTCGACGCCGTGGAGGATGGCCGCGGTCCGATCCCGTACGACGTGATGCTCGTCGACCACGAAGGAGAGGCAGGCGGCGCGCAGCTCGACCGTGTCGGTGAGGCACGAGTCGACGTACACGCCGCGGAACGGCTCGCGGATGCGCCGCGTCTCGATGAGCTCGGCGATGGCGTGCGAGCCGAGACCGCGGGCTTTGAGGTCGTCCCGCCTGAACGGCCCCATGGGCAGATTGCGTGAGTCCATGCGGCAACGGTCGTGCCCCTGGCTGGACGACCGCGGGGTGCTGATCGTCGGCGGTGGAAGCCAGTGCTCCGGGGTCGGGGTGTGTGCGCCGAGTGGTCCGGTCCGCTGAGGGATCACCTCTCGGGCCGTGGGGATTGACGTCTCGGGCCGTGGGGATTGACGTCTCGGACCGTGGGGATTGACGTCTCGGGGGAGGGAGGGTCAGGTGAGGGTGGGCTGCCGGATGCGGAGCAGCACCCAGGTGACGGCGGCCGCGATGAGGGCCGCGCCGAGCATGTGGAAGCCGACGAGGACGATGGGGAGGTTGGTGAAGTACTGCACGAAGCCGATCAGGCTCTGGGCCAGCTCGACGACGAGCAGGATCACGGCCGCCTGCACGGTCGCGGCCGGTGCGTGCAGGGCGAGGGCGGCGAAGACGAGGCCGACGGTCAGGCCGATGAAGAGGAAGACCAGGTCCGCGTGGAGCTGGGACACCTGCAGCGGCGAGAGACCGTTGCGAGGGCTGTGGGCGTCGCCGGCGTGCGGGCCGGAGCCCGTGACGACGGTGCCGGCGTAGAGGACGAGCCACGCAGCCCCGAACGTCGCCCAGGCGAGCCGCACGACAGGTCCGCCGACGACCGGCAGCTCGGCGTGGTCGATCCGCCACAGGAACAGCACGGACAGCCCGATGATCGCCATGGAGCACAGCAGGTGCAGCGAGACGATCCAGGGGTTGAGATCGGTGAGCACCGTGATGCCGCCGATGATGGCCTGAGCCGGGATCCCGAGCGCGATCCACAGCGCCAGCAGGCGCAGGTCACGGCGCCCCGACTGCCACGCGGCGACGAACGTGGCGATCGCGATGGCGGTCAGGACGAACGTCAGCGTGCGGTTGCCGAACTCGATGGCCGAGTGGATGTTGAGGTTGCCGTGAGGCGTCATCGACTCGCCGGTGCAGCGCGGCCAGGTCGGGCAACCGAGCCCGGATCCGGTCAGACGGACCGCGCCGCCGGTGACGACGAGCACGACGTTCGCGATCAGCGTCGCCCAGCCCAGTGGCCGGACGAGGCTCGGCCGGACGATGCGAGCGGTGCTGGACACGGTCATTCCCACGTGAAGGTCCTTGCGGTGAGGGCGGAGCCGATGACGGCCCAGCCGAGGAGCACGCCGAGGTCGCGCCGGGCGACGGCGCCGTCGAGGAAGGCGGTCCGGACGGCTTCGCCGAGCGCCCCGGAGGGCAGCCACTCGGCGAAGGAGCCGAAGCCGCCGTACGCCGACGCCGGGAGGACGACGGCGCCGCCGGCCAGGAGCAGCAGGTAGATGAGGTTCGCGGCGGCGAGGGTCGCCTCTGCCCGCAGCACTCCCGCCACGAACAGTCCGAGCGATGCGAACGCGGCCGTGCCCAGCACCACCGCGAGGAGGAACCCGACGGCGCCCGCCTCGGGCGTCCAGCCGAGCAGCTGGGCCACGCCGCCGATGACGAAGAGCTGGACGAGCTCGACGAGCACCAGGGCCAGCACCTTGCCGGCGAGCAGTCCCAGGCGGGGGAGAGGAGAGGCTCCGAGGCGCTTGATGACGCCGTAGCGCCGCTCGAAGCCGGTGGCGATCGCGAGGGAGGTGAACGACGTCGACATGATCGCCAGCGCGAGCACACCCGGCGTGAAGAGATCGACCAGGGGGCGGCCCTCGAGGACCTTCGGCGAGAGGCTCAGGTGCTGTCCGCCCTTGACCGCGCCGACGAGGACGATGACCGGGATGACGACCGCCAGCAGCAGCTGCTCACCGTTGCGCAGCATCAGCCGCGCCTCCATCGACGCCTGCGCCAGCACCTGCCGGTGGAGCGGCGCACCGGCCGGCTTCGGGGTGAAGGTGCCCGTGGTCACGGCTGCAGCTCCCGTCCGGTCAGCTCCAGGAACACGTCCTCGAGGCTGCGGCGTCCGAGGGTCAAGGACTCGGGCAGAACGTCTTGCTCCTCGCACCACCGGGACACACGCGCCAGCGTGGTGCTGTCGGCCGGACCGGTCACCAGGAGACTGCGCTCGTCGAGCTGGGTCACCTCGGTCTGGGCACCGAGCGCGGCGCGCAACGAGTCCGGGGCCCCCGGTGGGAACGGCCGGGTGACGACGAGCCTGATCGTGGCGGCAGCGCCGCCCCGCGTCAGCTCGAGCGGGGAGCCCGAGGCGATCAGGCGGCCGTGGTCGATGATGTGCACCCGATCGGCCAGCTGCTCGGCCTCGTCGAGGTAGTGGGTGGTCAGCACGACGGTCACACCGTCCTCGCGCAGCTCGCGCAGCAGGTCCCACGTCGTACGACGGGCGGCCGGGTCCATCCCGGCCGTCGGCTCGTCGACGAACACGATCTCGGGGCGTCCGACCAGCGCCATCGCCAGGCCGAGCCGCTGCTGCTGGCCGCCGGAGAGGCGTCGGTACGGCGTGCGCCCGCACTCGTCCAGCCCCAGACGATCCGCGAGCATGCCGATGTCGAGCGGGTGGGCGTGCAGTCGCGCGATGTGTCGCAACATCTCCATCGCCCGCACGCCGCTCCAGGCACCCTGGCCCTGCAGCATCACGCCGATGCGGGGGAGAAGCTCACGCCGGTCGGCCACCGGGTCCAGCCCGAGCACGCGGACGCGGCCGGACTGTGGCCTGCGATAGCCCTCGCAGGTCTCCAGCGTGGTGGTCTTGCCGGCGCCGTTGGGACCGAGGACGGCGGTGATCGAACCGCGTACGACGGAGAGGGAGAGCCCGTCGACGGCGGTCTTGTCGCCGTACCGCATCACCAGGCCGTCGACCTCGACAGCAGGGGGTGGAGCGTCGGGCACCCGAGCAGTCTAGGAACCGACCGGTCACGGACGGGAATCGGGTCAGATCTCGGCGCTCTCGGTGCTCGAGCCACCGGCCGAATCTCCTGGGATCGTCCCGAACGCCGCGGGCGGCTCACGCCACGGATCGGGGAGGGTGCCGGCCCGCGCCTGCTCGATCGCCCGCCACACGCGCTCGGGCGTGCACGGCATGTCGAGGTGGCGCACGCCGAGGTGCGACAGCGCGTCGACGACGGCGTTCTGGACCGCCGGGGTCGAGCCGATCGTGGCCGACTCGCCGATGCCCTTGGCGCCGAGCGGGTTCAACGGCGTCGGCGTCTCGGTGGTGGAGACCTCGAACGAGATGGCGTCGGCCGCGGTCGGCATGGTGTAGTCGGCGAACGTGGCGGAGAGCGGGTTGCCGTCCTCGTCGTACACGAAGTGCTCCCACAGCGCCTGCGAGATGCCCTGCAGCGCGCCGCCGTGCTGCTGGCCCTCGACGAGCAGTGGGTTCAGGACGCGTCCGCAGTCGTCGACGGCGATGTGCCGCACCGGCGTCACCAGGCCTGTCTCCGTGTCGACCTCCACGATCGACACGTGGCAGCCGAACGGGAAGGTGGCCTCCTCGGAGTGGAAGTCGTCCGTGTCCGCGAGGACCACGCCCTGGGCTGCCGCCTCCGCCGCCACCTCTGCCCACCCGACGGCAGCACCGGGGACACCACGGACCGCGAATCCGCCGTCGACCACCTCGATGTCGGCGCCGCTGGCCTCGAGCAGGCGCGCGGCGATCTCCCGTGCGCGGTCGAGGACCTTGCCGGCCGCTCGCCCGATGGCGCTGCCGCCCAGCTGCAAGGAGCGCGAGCCTCCGGTGCCGCCGCCGCTGCGCACGCGTGCGGTGTCGGACTGGACGAAGCTGATCCGCTCCATCGGGATGCCGAGCCTGTCGGAGACGATCATGGCGAAGGACGTGGCGTGGCCCTGGCCGTGCGCTGACGTCCCGGCGCTCACCGTCGCGCTGCCGTCGGCGTGCACCTCGACCGATCCGAACTCGGTGCCGGCGAAGCCCGTGATCTCGACGTACGTCGCGATGCCGATCCCGAGCAGTCTCACCTCTCCTGCCTCCCGGCGGCGGCGCTGCTCGGCGCGCGCGGCGTCGACGTCGGCGATCCTGAGCGCCTCTCGCAGCGGCAGGTCGAAGTCGCCCACGTCGTAGCGGGCGCCCGTCACCGTCCGGTACGGGAAGGCGTCCTTCGGGATCAGGTTGCGGCGCCGGATCTCCTCGGGTGCGAGCCCGAGCTCGGCTGCCGCCACGTCCATGAGCCGCTCGATCAGCGCGGCCGCCTCCGGCCGTCCGGCGCCTCGGAAGGCGCCGACGGGCGCCGTGTTGGTGAGCGACGCGATGGCGGCGTACGTGATCCGGGGGATCTCGTAGACGCCCTGGCTCATCAGGTAGGTGCCACCGAGCGGGAACGTGCCGCCGAAGCCGCCGTAAGCACCGCAGTCGCCGACCAGCCGGAGCCTCATGCCGAGGATCCGGCCGTCGTCGTCGAGCCCGAGCTCGGCGTACTGCACCTGGCCACGCCCGTGCATCGACAGCATGGACTCGCTGCGCGTCTCGGCCCACTTCACAGGCCGATCCAGCTGCTGGGCGGCGACGACGACCGCGGCGTGCTCGGCGTTCGCGCCGGCCTTGCCACCGAACGCGCCGCCGACATGCGGAGCGACCAGCCGGACCCGTTCCCGGGGGAGTCCGGCGCAGGCCGCGAGCTGGTCGCGTGCCATGTGCGGCTGCTGGGTCGTGAGCCAGATCGACAGGTCGTGGTCGCCGTGGTGCGGCCGGACCAGGATGGCGTGGCCCTCCATGGGTGCGGTCGCGACGCGCTGGTTCTCGATCCTGACGCGCACGACCCGGGCGTCCGCGGGCCACGGATCACTCTGGTCGTCGTCCTTGCGGGACGCGGCGACGTTGCTGCCGAGGTCGTCGAACTGGAGGGGCGCTCCGTCGGCCAGTGCCTCCTCCATGTCGACGACGACCGGCAGCGGGTCGTAGTCGACCTCCACCAGCTCGGCGGCGTCGACGGCCTGGGCGCGGGTCCGGGCGACGACGAGGGCGACCGGCTCGCCGACGTACCGCACCTTGTCGAGGGCGAGCAACGGGCGCACCAGCCGCTTGTCGGCGATCGCGAAGGGGCGCAGCGTCCTGTCCGCGAGGTCGGCGCCCGTCAGGACGGCCTCGACACCGGCCGCTGCCGCTGCGTCGGCGGTGTCCACCGAGAGGACGCGCGCGTGCGCGAACGGGCTGCGCACGAACACGGCGTGCAGGAGATCGGGGCCCTGCTCGTTGTCGACGAAGGTCGACCGTCCGACCAGCAGGTCGGGGTCCTCGACCCGGCGTACGACGGTGCCCAGCAGCGATCCCGGCATGGTCGATCCCCTGTCTCCCGAGAGTGGTGATCCGTCTCACAGTGATGACAGGGGCACCGTATCGGGAGCGGACAACCTCTCCGGTCGGACCCGGAGCGGAGGGGGCGGTGGACCAGGTAAGGGTGACCTTCCTTGAAGCGTGCTCGTCATTAAGCGCACACTAGTGTTGTGAAAATCGATGAGGCCCCCGACAGGCGGACGCGTGAGCGCGTCGTCCGGTCGATCCTCGTCAACGGCCCGTCCACCGCGGCCGGGCTCGCCGAGCGGCTCGAGCTGACCCCCGCCGCCGTACGACGCCACCTCGACCTGCTGGTCGAGGAAGGTGCCGTCGAGCCCCGTGACCCGCGCCCGGGCGTGCACCGCGGACGTGGGCGGCCGGCCAAGCTCTTCGCGCTCACCGAGCACGGGCGCGAGGGCTTCGACCAGCAGTACGACGACCTGGCGGTCTCCGCGCTGCGCTTCGTCGCCGAGACGGCGGGCGAGGCCGGTGTGCGGGAATTCGCCCAGCGTCGCGCGGCGTTCATCAAGCAGGGCTTCGAGTCGGTCAGCGCGGCAGACCCGTCGCTCTCGCCGGCGCAGGCGCTGGCCCGGGTCTTCACCGACGCGGGCTACGCGGCGAGCGTCCGCGAGCTTCCGATCGTCAACGGGCAGGCCGTGGGAGAGCAGCTGTGCCAGCAGCACTGCCCGGTCTCCCACGTCGCCCACGAGTTCCCCCAGCTGTGCGAGGCCGAGACCGCGGCGATCAGCCAGGTCCTCGGCACCCACGTACAACGACTGGCCACCATCGCCCACGGCGACGGGGTGTGCACCACCTGCATCCCGCACGCCGCCCAGGTCTCGAGCAAGACGAGTATGAAGGAGCAGGTCACCGCATGACCTCGATCGAAGAACTGAACCCCGAGCTGAAGGGCATCGGTCGCTACGAGTTCGGCTGGTCCGACTCCGACGTCGCCGGCGCCTCCGCGCAACGTGGTCTCAACGAGCACGTCGTGCGCGACATCTCGGGGAAGAAGAGCGAGCCGCAGTGGATGCTCGACCTGCGCCTGAAGGGCCTGAAGCTCTTCGGTCGCAAGCCGATGCCGACCTGGGGCTCCGACCTCAGCACGATCGACTTCGACAACATCAAGTACTTCGTGCGCTCCTCGGAGAAGCAGGCGGCCTCGTGGGAGGACCTGCCCGAGGACATCAAGAACACCTACGACAAGCTCGGCATCCCGGAGGCGGAGAAGCAGCGCCTGGTGGCCGGCGTCGCGGCGCAGTACGAGTCCGAGGTCGTCTACCACTCGATCCGCGAGGACCTCGAGCAGCAGGGCGTGATCTTCCTCGACACCGACACCGCGCTGAGGGAGCACGAGGACCTGTTCAGGGAGTACTTCGGCACCGTCATCCCGGTCGGTGACAACAAGTTCGCCGCGCTCAACACCTCGGTGTGGTCGGGCGGATCGTTCATCTACGTGCCCAAGGGCGTCCACGTCGACATCCCGCTGCAGGCCTACTTCCGGATCAACACCGAGAACATGGGCCAGTTCGAGCGGACCCTGATCATCGCCGACGAGGACTCCTACGTTCACTACGTCGAGGGCTGCACGGCGCCGATCTACTCCTCGGACTCGCTGCACTCGGCCGTCGTCGAGATCATCGTCAAGAAGAACGCCCGGGTGCGCTACACGACCATCCAGAACTGGTCGAACAACGTCTACAACCTGGTGACGAAGCGCGCCACGTGCGAGGCCGGCGCGACCATGGAGTGGGTCGACGGCAACATCGGCTCCAAGGTGACGATGAAGTACCCCGCCGTCTACCTGATGGGCGAGCACGCCAAGGGCGAGACGCTCTCCATCGCGTTCGCCGGCGAGGGCCAGCACCAGGACGCCGGCGCCAAGATGGTCCACGCCGCACCGCACACCTCCAGCTCCATCCTGAGCAAGTCGGTGGCGCGCGGCGGCGGCCGGACGTCGTACCGCGGGCTGATCCAGATCAACGAGGGTGCGTACGGCTCGAAGTCGAACGTGCTCTGCGACGCGCTGCTCGTCGACCAGATCAGCCGGTCGGACACCTACCCGTACGTCGACATCCGCGAGGACGACGTGTCCATGGGTCACGAGGCGTCGGTCTCGAAGGTCTCCGACGACCAGCTCTTCTACCTGATGTCGCGCGGCATGGCCGAGGACGAGGCGATGGCGATGATCGTGCGCGGGTTCGTCGAGCCGATCGCCAAGGAGCTGCCGATGGAGTACGCGCTCGAGCTCAACCGACTGATCGAACTGCAGATGGAAGGAGCCGTCGGGTGACGTCGTCGACCCTCGACAGCACTGCGCACAATTCTTGGGAGGAGTCCCTGGAGCTCGACCGGGTCGAGTCCCACCTCCACCCGGAAGGCTCGTTCCGCGTCGATGACCACCCGGTCCCGACGGGTCGGGAGGAGATCTGGCGGTTCACCCCGCTGCGGCGGCTCAAGGGCCTGCACACCGACGCGCCGCTCGACGGCGACGGCGTCGGCGCCGAGGCCGACCTTCCGACCGGTGTGACCGTGCAGCTGATCGGCGCGGACGACGCGCGACGCGGGTCGAGCGGCTTCGTGCCGACCGACCGCATCGCCGCGCGCGTCTGGGCCGAGGCGAGCAAGGTCTGGGCGGTCGACGTCGCTCCCGAGGCCGTCCTCGACCAGCCGGCGTTCATCACGCTGACGGGCAAGGACTCCTCGGTCGCGACCGCGCACCACGCGATCGTGACCGTCGGAGCGCACGCCCGGGCCACGATCGTCTTCCGCTTCGAGGGCAGCGCGACGCTGGCCGACGACGTGGAGGTCGTGGTGGGCGAGGGCGCACAGCTCACCCTCGTCTCGATCGACGACTGGGAGGACGACGCCGTCCACGTCGGCCACCGGCACGTCCAGGTCGGCCGAGACGCCTCCTTCAAGCACGTCGACATCACCTTCGGCGGCGACGTGGTCCGCAACGACACCACGGTCGAGTATGCCGGCCCGGGCGGCGAGGCCGAGCTCCTCGGCCTCTACTTCGCCGACGCGGGCCAGCACATCGAGCACCGCCTGTTCGTCGACCACACCGCCCCCAAGACCAAGTCGCACGTCACCTACAAGGGCGCGCTGCAGGGTGAGGGTGCGCACACCGTGTGGATCGGCAACGTCCTGATCCGCAAGGTCGCCGAGGGCATCGAGACGTACGAGGAGAACCGCAACCTCGTCCTCACCGACGGCTGCCAGGCCGACTCGGTCCCCAACCTGGAGATCGAGACCGGTGAGATCGCCGGTGCCGGCCACGCGTCCGCGACCGGCCGGTTCGACGACGAGCAGCTGTTCTACCTGCGCTCGCGCGGCATCTCGGAGGCCGAGGCCCGACGCCTCGTCGTGCACGGCTTCTTCAACGACCTCATCCGCCGGATCGACGTGCCGCAGCTCGAGCAGAAGCTCACCGCCACCGTCGAGGCCGAGCTGGCCAAGAACGTACTGAACCTGAACGGAGCAACGAACGCATGAGCACCCTCGAGATCAAGGACCTGAAGGTCTCCGTCGAGACCGAGGACGGTCCGAAGGAGATCCTCAAGGGCGTCACGCTGACCATCGGCGACGACGAGACCCACGCGATCATGGGCCCGAACGGGTCCGGCAAGTCGACCCTGGCCTACTCGATCGCCGGGCACCCGAAGTACACGATCACCGGCGGCAGCGTCACCCTGGACGGCGAGGACCTGCTCGGCATGACCGTCGACCAGCGTGCCCGCGCGGGCCTCTTCCTGGCCATGCAGTACCCGGTCGAGGTGCCCGGCGTGTCCGTCGCGAACTTCCTCCGCACCGCCAAGACCGCGATCGACGGCGAGGCGCCGAAGCTGCGCACCTGGGTGAAGGACGTCAACGCTGTCCTGGAGAAGATGAACCTCGACCCGACGTTCTCGCAGCGATCGGTCAACGAGGGCTTCTCCGGCGGCGAGAAGAAGCGCCACGAGATGGCGCAGCTCGCGCTGCTCGACCCGAAGGTCGCGATCCTCGACGAGACCGACTCCGGCCTCGACATCGACGCGCTCAAGGTCGTGTCGGAGGGGATCAACACCTTCCGCGAGCGGGAGAACAAGGGCGTGCTGCTGATCACCCACTACACGCGCATCCTGCGTTACGTGAAGCCGGACCGCGTGCACGTCTTCGTCGACGGTCGCGTCGCCGAGTCCGGCGGTCCCGAGCTCGCCGAGGAGCTGGAGGCCAACGGCTACGACCGCTTCCTCAAGGCCGCGGTCTGATGCCTCTCCCCGGCCTGCTGCCTGAGCTCGAGGTGGTCCGCAAGGACTTCCCGATCCTCGAGCGCACGGTCCATGACGGCCTGCCGCTGGTCTACCTCGACAGCGCGAACACCTCGCAGAAGCCGCAGATCGTGATCGACACGATGGTCGACCACCTCGAGCGGCACAACGCGAACGTCGCCCGCGCCATGCACGCCCTCGGCGCGGAGTCGACGGAGGCGTTCGAGGCCGCCCGGGACGTGGTCGCGCGCTTCATCGGCGCGCCCGAGCGTGACGAGGTGATCTTCACGAAGAACGCCTCCGAGGCCCTCAACCTGGTGTCCAACACGCTGGCCTGGGCGCGCGGACCGCTCGCTGTCGGGGAGGGCGACCTCGTCGTCACCACGGAGATGGAGCACCACTCCAACATCGTGCCGTGGCAGCTGCTCACCGAGCGCACGGGCGCGACGCTGCGCTGGTTCGGGTTGACCGACGACGGTCTGCTCGACCTGTCGAACATCGACGAGCTGATCACCGAGCGCACCAAGGTCGTGACGCTGACCTGGGTGTCGAACATGCTGGGCACGATCAACCCGATCGGTGAGATCGCGCGCCGCGCGCACGCCGTGGGCGCGCTCGTGGTCGTCGACGCCTCCCAGGCGGCGCCGCAGCTGCCCATCGACCTCGCCTCGATGACGCCCGAGGAGCGGCCGGACTTCCTGGTCTTCACCGGCCACAAGACGGTCGGCCCGACCGGTATCGGCGTGCTCTGGGGTCGGCGAGAGGTCCTCGAGCAGCTGCCCCCGTTCCTCGGGGGTGGCGAGATGATCGAGACCGTCCGCATGGAGCGGTCGACGTACGCCGGGATCCCGCACAAGTTCGAGGCCGGCACCCCGCCGATCGTCGAGGCTGTCGGTCTCGGTGCCGCGCTGACCTACCTCGGCCACCTCGGCATGGACGCGATCCACACGCACGAGCAGGCGATCACCGGGTACGCGCTCGACGGACTGCGGACCGTCAAGGGCCTCACCGTCCTCGGTCCCCTCGACGCGGCGCTTCGGGGCGGTGCGATCTCGTTCGAGCTCGACGGCGTTCACCCGCACGACATCGCGCAGGTCGTCGACTCGCGCGGCGTCGCCATCCGAGCGGGACATCACTGCGCGAAGCCGGCGCACGCCCGGTTCGGCGTGCAGAGCTCGAGCCGGATGTCGTCGTACCTCTACACGACGCCGGAGGAGATCGACGCGCTCGTCGAGGCGCTGGAATACACGCGCTCCTACTTCCGGTTGGACGGGTGAGATGAGCACACAAGCCGACCTCGACGCCCTGTACCAGGAGATCATCCTGGACCACTACAAGAACCCCCACCACTCGGGGCTGCGCGACCCGTTCGAGGCAGAGGTCCACCACGTCAACCCGACCTGCGGCGACGAGGTGACCCTCCGCGTCCACGTGCGCGACGGCATCGTCGAGGACGTCTCGTACGACGCCGTCGGCTGCTCGATCTCCCAGGCGTCGGCGTCCGTGCTGACCGATCTGGTGATCGGCAAGCGGGTCGACGACGCGATGGCCGTGCACGCCGACTTCCTGACCCTGATGCAGGGCAAGGGCACCGTGGTCCCCGACGAGGACGTGCTGGAGGACGGCATCGCCTTCGCCGGTGTTGCCAAGTTCCCCGCGCGCGTCAAGTGCGCTCTGTTGAGCTGGATGGCCTGGAAGGACGCGACCGCGCAGACCCTGGCCGCCGCCCCCGCCACGGAGGAGAACCGATGAGCGAGCACGACCACCACGACCACGCCGGGCACGACCACGCCGGGCATGACCACGCCGGGCATGACCACGCCGGGCACGACCACGAGGCACAGACGGGCGGAGTCGTCATGACGGTGACCGTCGCTGACGGCGCGACGCTCGCGGTGGACGACGTGACGGAGGCGATGAAGGACGTCGTCGACCCCGAGCTCGGCATCAACGTCGTGGATCTGGGTCTCGTGTACGGCGTACACATCAACGAGGCGTCCGACGTCGTCATCGACATGACGCTGACGTCGGCGGCCTGCCCGCTGACCGACCTGATCCAGGACCAGACGAACCAGGCCCTCGAGGGCATGGTCAACGACGTCGCGATCAACTGGGTTTGGATGCCCCCGTGGGGCCCCGACAAGATCACGCCGGACGGCCGCGAGCAACTGCGTGCGCTCGGCTTCAACGTCTGACACTCCAACGCCGAGTCGGCGCATCCTCGCAGTTTGTCTGTGAAGATGCGCCGACTCGGCGTTTCCAGGGTGCGAAGTTGCGCCGACTCGGCGTTTCCAGGGTGCGATGTTGCGCCGACTCGGCGTTTCCAGGGTGCGAAGTTGCGCCGACTCGGCGCCGTCCGAGGGTGCACAAGCGCCGACTCGGCGATGTCGTGGAGCACTAGCCTGTGCGCGTGAGCGATGTGGTGGCGGAGGCGACTGGCCTCGTCAAGACGTTCGGCGGCGTGCGGGCCCTGGACGGGCTCGAACTGACGGTGTCGGCAGGCGAGGTGCACGGCTTCCTCGGGCCGAACGGCGCCGGCAAGTCGACGACGATCCGGATCCTGCTCGGTCTGATGCGCGCCAGCGGGGGAGGGGCCAGGCTGTTCGGGGCTGACCCCTGGCGCGACGCGGCCGACCTGCACCGTCGGTTGGCGTACGTGCCCGGCGACGTCTCGCTGTGGCCCAACCTGAGCGGCGGGGAGACCGTTGACCTGCTGCTGCGGATGCGCGACGCCGACCCGCGTACGTCGCGTCGCGACGAGCTGATCGAGCGCTACGCGCTCGACCCGACCAAGAAGGGCCGGGCGTACTCGAAGGGCAACCGTCAGAAGGTCGCCCTCGTCGCGGCTTTCGCAGCCGACGCCGAGCTCTTGATCCTCGACGAGCCGACCAGCGGGCTCGACCCCCTGATGGAGCAGGTCTTCAACGACTGCGTCGCCGAGGCCACGGATCGCGGTGCCACGGTGCTGCTGTCCAGCCACATCCTGAGCGAGGTGGAGCGGCTGGCCGACCGGGTCACGATCATCCGCGAAGGCCGGACGGTCGAGACCGGCACGCTCGAGTCCCTGCGTCACCTGCACCGCAGCAAGGTCACGGCGACGGTCACCGGCCCGGTGCCGGAGCTGTCCGGCCTGGCCGGCGTGCACGACGTCTCGGTCGAGGGCACCCAGGTGACCTGCACCGTCGACCCCGACGGTCTCCCGACCGTGCTCACCGCGCTGACCGCGGCCGGGGTGACGGCACTGACCAGCACGCCGCCCAGCCTCGAGGAGCTCTTCCTCGACGCCTACCGCACGCCCGTGCGATGAGCGCGACAGCAGGCACCCGGCTGCTCGTGCGCCAGTTCGCGCGGCGCGACCGGATCATCGCGCCGGCCTGGCTGCTGGTGATGGCCGTGCTGTGCCTCGTCTCCGCGGCCGCCACCCCGGGCCTGTACGACACCGACGCCGCACGGGTGCGTGCCGCCGAGGCTCTCAACGACAGCCCCGCGATCGTCGCGCTCTACGGTCCGATCCTCGACGTGCACAGCATCGGCGAGCTCGCGATGACCAAGATGACCGTGCTGTACGCCGTCATCGCGGCCATCCTCTTCGTCGTCCTCGTCCGCCGGCACACGCGTGTCGAGGAGGAGAGCGGCCGCACCGAGCTGGTCGGCGGCACGGCGGTCGGCCGGGACGCGCCGCTCACGGCGGCCGTTGCCGAGTCTGTGGTCGTCGCGATCGCGCTCGGTCTTCTCGTGGTCGTGGCGAACATCGCCGGAGGCCTCGACCCGGCCGGGTCGGTGGCCTTCGGCTGTGTCTGGTTCGGCACCGGCCTCGTCGCGACCGGCATCGCCGCGGTGTGCGTCCAGCTGTCGGCCAGCGCCCGCACGTGCGCGGCGGCCGCCGCCGGCGTCCTGGGCGTGCTCTTCATGATGCGCGCCGTCGGTGACGCGAGCGGCGCGACCTGGCTGAGCTGGTTGTCGCCGTTGGGATGGAACACCCAGGCGCGGGCCTGGTCGGGGACCCGCTGGTGGGTCCTGGCCCTCTACCCGCTCCTCGCCGTGGCGCTGGTCGCGGTCGCACGGTGGCTGCGCGGCCGGCGTGACCTGGGCGCCGGCCTGGTCGCCGCCCGCCCCGGCCCGGCGACCGGTTCACCGCGCCTGTCCGACGCGGTGTCGCTCAGCCTGCGCGTCCACGGCGCCGCGATCGTCGCGTGGACCGCCGCCGTCGCGGTGCTCGGACTGCTGTTCGGCTTCATCGCACCCGGCCTCGACGACCTGCTGGACTCCGGGTCGGCCCAGGAGCTGATCGACCGGCTCGGCGGGGAGATGCTGGCCGCGGTGCTGTCGGTGGTGGCGATCGTCGTCACGTGCTTCGGGATCTCGGTCGTCAGCCACGCCGGCAGCGACGAGACCGGGGGACGGACGGAGGAGGTGCTCGCGACCGCGACGTCGCGGGCACGGTGGTTGGCCGCATCGCTGGTCGTCGCGCTCGCCGGCTCGCTGTGGCTGCTGTTCGTCACCGGGATCACGCTCTGGGTCGGCTACGCGACTGCCGGTGGCCCGTCGCCCGGCGACCTGGTCACGGCGGCCATCGGCTGGTCGCCGGCCGTCTGGGTCGTCATCGGTCTCGCCGCCGTGCTGCTCGCCCTCCGCGGTTCGTGGGCCGTGTTCGGGTGGGTGTGGCCGGCTCTGTTCCTCACGCTGACGCTGATCGGCGAGCTGGTGGGCTTCCCGGGCTGGCTGACCGGGCTGTCGCCGTACTCCCACGTGCCGACGATGCCGGCGCAACCGTGGCAGTGGGCGCCCGAGATCGGGCTCACCGCCATCGCGGCGCTGTTGTTGGCAGCCGCCTGGTTGCGCTTCCGCGAGCGCGACATCGGCTGACGGCCGCTCCGCTCAGTACAGCGCTGCGAACGGCGTGGACCGGGCGGCGGAGAGCGCCTTGTCGTGCTGGTACGGCGACGCCTGGTCGTACATCCACGGGCGGGTCAGCCACAGGTAGGCGTCGACGCTGCGCCGCGTGACCCGCACCTGCGCCGCGGTGAGTCGCAGCGCAGCGACGTACGCCGGCTGGACGACCTGCCACGTCGGCGGCACGCCGAGCGCGTTGCAGAGTGTCGCCTGCCCGTCCGGGCAGCTGCGCGAGTTGTCGAAGGTCGACGAGCCGAACCGGTGGTCCCACTGGGCGTAGGTGTAGCCGCGGCCGCTGTCGGCGGTGTCGATGACGAAGTGCTTCCCGCTGACGCCGCGCCGTGCGAGCGCCCGGAGGATCGCGGCGCCCTGGGTGATGTTGTCGGGGGTCCTGGTGTAGTGCGTGATGTCCAGGCTGAAGCCGCGGACGTAGGCGACGCCCGAACGCCGCAGCAGCGCTGCCGCCTGGTCGGGCGAGAGCCAGTCGGAGGCGCCGGCGTCGAGGTAGACGGTGGCCCGCCGGTTGTGGTCGTGGAACCACTTCGCGGCGTACCGCGTGAGGGACTGGCGCACCCGCGGGTCGTGCACCCCGTCGCGCGCCGGGTTCGTGGTGATCGCGAGGTCGGGCTCGAGCGCGATCAGCACGCGCGAGCCGCCGATCCCGGCGGAGACGCGCTGGATCCACGTGCGGTAGTGCGCCTGCTCGGTCGCGGTCAGCGGCGTGCTCCTGGCGCCCTCGCCCCGGGGCCAGAGGCCGAAGACGGCGACCTGGACGAGCTTGTTCGGATCGTTGGTCGGGTTCACCGTGCGCAGGTAGTCGGGGACCTTGTTCAGGGCGAACGAGTTGGTGCCAGTGAGCCACAGCGCCGAGGGCTGCAGCGCCGCGCGCCCGAGGTAGGTCCTGTCCGTGCCGCTGGACGAGAGGTAGTCGGTGTAGAGACCGCGGCCGTTCTCCCAGAAGCCGTTGTTGACGGCCCACGTCCCGCCGCCGAGGGGGTTGCTCGGGTTCGTGGCATACCGGCCGCCGCCGAACGACTTCGCATCGGGCAGAGGCAGCCGGGAGCCGTCGGCCCGGGCACTCTGCGTCGTCACCACGCTGCCCGCGACCGCCAACACCGTCGCGGTGATCGCCGCTGCCAGCCCTCGAGAGATCCTCACGTGGGAGTCCATCGGCAGCCGCCGCGTCGACGTGAAGAGTCCCGGTTGCGCGTGACGGGGCCTGACATCGGCTAGCGTCCGGACCATGTGGGAGCCCGAGCCGGGGTGGCTCGCCCTGCCCGGTGGCAGCGGCGTGTCGACGGTCGGCGTCTGGCGCACGGTCCTCGGCGAGCGGGCGGTCGCCGTCAAGCGGGTGGCCGCGCCGGACGAGTACGACCCCGCCGAGCTGACGGATCCGCGCCACTTCGCCTACTGGCGGCGGGCGGCCGACGTCGCGACGTACGGGCTGGTCGACGCGACTCCCGGCCTGCGTGCGCCGCGTACGTCCGCGGAGGAGGACGCGGACGGCGTCACCATCGTGGCGGAGTGGGTCGAGGACGCGGCCAACAGCGGTCTGTTCGCGGCTCACGCGATGGGTCGCTTCGCCGCCGCGGACCTCTCCCACGTGCGCTGGTTGGCTCGCCACCAGCTGCGGGACCGGCTGGCACGTGTCGAGCGACGCGGCGGCTGGTCCACCCTGACGCGTACGACGGCCAGCGACATCGCCGACGTGCTGTGGCGCAAGCGCGGCCGGCTCCTCGATGCACTCGACGCCCTGCCGCAGGTCGCCCAGCACGGTGACCCGGTGCCCGGGAACCTGCTCGGTCGCGACGCCGACGACCTGATCGCGGTCGACTGGGGCTCGCTCGGCTACGGACCGGTGGGCGGCGACCTCGGCTACTACCTCCTGATGGCGCGCGAGGAGTTCGAGCCGCTCCTCGACGCCTACCTGCTCGGCCTTCCGGCCGGCCTGGCCACCCGCGAGCAGGTGACGCTCGGCGCGCAGGTCACCGCCGTCTACACCGTGTGCACCCGCGCCGACTGGGCGCTGGCGCGGGTGGCGACGGGGGAGGGTGCGCTCGCGGCGAAGTTCCGGCACCCCTCGGTCGCGCCGCACCTGCGCGCCCTGCAACGCCAGACCGACGCCGTCAGCGCGCTGCTGGAGGCGTAGGTCTGGACACTGCGCGTCGTCCCTCGGCGGCTCCTCGGCCAGCGAAGGTCACACCGGGTCAGACCGCGCCGGCGGCGAAGGTGTCGCACGCGTTGACGTCGTCGTTCGACGCCATCCCCGTCTTGAACCACTGCACCCGCTGTGCCGAGGACCCGTGCGTCCAGGACTCCGGGTTGGCGTGCCCGCTCATCCTGTTCTGGATGTAGTCGTCGCCCACCGCCGTGGCCGCACCGATCGCGTCGGTGATGTCGGTGTCGGTGAGGTCGGAGATGAGGACGTTGCCATCGGCGTCCGGCGTGGTCTGGGCCGCCTGGGCCCACATGCCGGCGAAGCAGTCGGCCTGCAGCTCCAGCTTCACCGAGTCGCTCCTCGGGCCCTGCTGGGTGCGCACCTTGCCCATGATGCCGAGCAGGTTCTGGATGTGGTGCCCGTATTCGTGGGCGATCACGTACGCCCTCACGAACGGGGCGTCCTTGCCACCGAGCTGGCCCTCGAGCATGTCCCGGTAGAAGGACGTGTCGAGGTAGATCGTCTGGTCCGTCGGGCAGTAGAACGGGCCGACGTCGGTCGTCGCGTTGCCGCAGCCGTTCGTGTTCACCGACCCCGTGAACGTCTCGACGCCGTTCTCCGGCTGGAACTGCCCGTTGACCTCGCCCTTCCAGTAGTCGTAGAGCGAGTTCTCGACCGCCACGAGGGCGCAGTCGGGGTTGTTGTTCGCGTCCTCGCCGGACTTGCAGTTCGCGTAGCGGCCCGTGTCGCCCTGGGCTTGGTCGAACCGGCTGGCGTCGAGAGTGCTGCCGGCCGCACCGCCCAGGACGCTCCCGAGGTCGGGCCCGACACCCGTGCACTGGCTGATGAGGACGATCACGAGCAGCAGGACGATGCCGCCCGCGCCCATCTTCCCGGTCGGCAGCTGCATTCCGCCTCCGCCGAGACCGCCCCCGCCGAGACCGCCGCCGCCCGATCCACCCACGTCGCGGGTGCGACTGGTGTCCAGCCGCGCCTTCGGGTTGAACCGCATCCGAGATACCCCCATCACTCGCCGACTTCGGGGCTAGGTACCCCGCGCCATAGACTATTGATCCTCATGATCACCGCCCATCAACTGGAAGTCCGCGTCGGAGCCAGGCTCCTCATGGAGAACGTCAGCTTCCGGGTCGGGCCGGGTGACAAGGTCGGCCTCGTCGGGCGCAACGGCGCCGGCAAGACCACGCTCACCAAGGTCCTCGCCGGCGACTCGCTCCCGGCGGGCGGCAACGTCACGCGCACCGGTGAGATCGGCTACCTGCCGCAGGACCCGCGCGTCGGTGACCCCGAGGTGCTGGTTCGGGACCGGATCCTGTCCGCGCGCGGCCTCGACGCCGCCGTACGCCGGATGCGGGCGGCCGAGCTGGAGATGGCCTCGGACGACCCGGCCGTGCGCGAGAAGGCCATGCGCCGCTACCAGAGGGCACACGACGAGCTGGACGCCGGCGGTGGGTACGCCGCGGAGTCCGAGGCGCTCCAGATGGCCCAGTCGCTGGGCATCCCCGACCGCCTGATGGAGCAGCAGCTCAAGACGTTGTCGGGCGGTCAGCGCCGGCGGGTCGAGCTGGCGCGGATCCTCTTCTCGGGCGCCGAGGTGCTGATCCTCGACGAGCCGACCAACCACCTCGACGCCGACTCGATCATCTGGCTGCGCGACTGGATGAAGGCCTACCGAGGTGGCTTCATCGTCATCAGCCACGACAACAGCCTGCTGTCCGAGACGGTCAACAAGGTCTTCCACCTCGACGCCAACCGGTCGGTCATCGACGTCTACAACATGGGCTGGCGCAACTACCTCACCCAGCGCGAGACCGACGAGGCCCGCCGCAAGCGCGAGCTCCTGAACGCCCAGAACAAGGCGAAGACCCTCACCGACCAGGCCAACAAGATGCGCGCGAAGGCGACCAAGGCGAGCGCCGCGCAGCAGATGCTCAAGCGGGCCGAGAAGCTGATGGCGGGTGTCGAGGGGGAGCGTCAGACCGACAAGGTCGCCGCGATCAAGTTCCCGTCGCCGGCCCCCTGCGGCAAGACGCCGCTCACCGCGAAGGGCCTGTCCAAGTCGTACGGCGCCCTCGAGGTGTTCACCGCGGTCGACCTCGCGATCGACAAGGGCTCGCGCGTCGTCATCCTGGGTCTCAACGGCGCGGGCAAGACGACCATGCTGAGGATCCTCGCCGGCGTCGACAAGCCCGACACCGGCCTCGTGGTGCCCGGCCACGGCCTCAAGATCGGCTACTACGCGCAGGAGCACGAGACCCTCGACGTCGGCCGGACCGTGCTGGACAACATGCAGTCCGCGGCCCCCGAGCTCACCGACACCGAGGCCCGCTCGGTGCTCGGTGCGTTCCTGTTCAGCGGGGACGACGTCCACAAGCCGGCCGGCGTGCTGTCCGGCGGCGAGAAGACGCGTCTCGCGCTCGCCTCGCTCGTCGTCAGCGCCGCCAACGTGCTGCTGCTCGACGAGCCGACCAACAACCTCGACCCGGCGTCGCGCGAGGAGGTCCTCAACGCGATCCGTCGCTACGAGGGCTCGATCATCCTCGTCACCCACGACGAGGGCGCCGTCGAGGCGCTCGAGCCCGACCGGGTGCTGATCCTGCCCGACGGTGTCGAGGACCTCTGGAACGAGTCGTACGCCGACCTCGTCTCCCTCGCCTGACCTCGACGGGTCCCGGCGCGGCCGCTCCCACCACCGTCCCAGATACTGGTCCCTATGGCAGGCAATCTGGGGATGGGCGGCGTCTACCGGAACCTGCGCTCGGACCGGCAGGTGCTCGGTCAGCGTCTGGAGCGTGGCACCGTGCGGCGGGTCGTCGGCTTCGCGCGGCCGCACCGTCGGCCGATCGCGGGCTTCCTGGCCCTCACGGTCGTCGACGCCGGCCTGGTGGTGGTGACGCCACTGCTCACCAAGCACGTGGTCGACGACGGCATCCTGAAGGGCGACGTGGCTGTCGTCGTCTGGCTCGCGGTGGCGATGGCGGTCGTCGCACTGGTCGACGCCGGCATCGGAGTCGCGAGCGGACTGCTCTCGTCCCGCATCGGTGAGGGCCTGATCTTCGACCTGCGCACCCAGGTCTTCGCGCACGTGCAGCGCCAGTCGCTCGCGTTCTTCACACGCACCCAGACGGGCGCGCTCGTGTCGCGTCTCAACAACGACGTCATCGGCGCCCAACGTGCGTTCACCTCCACACTCTCGAACACCGTCGCCAGCCTGATCTCGGTCATCGTCGTCGGCATCACCATGCTGACGCTGAGCTGGCAGGTCACGGGGCTGTGCCTGCTGCTCTTCCCGGTGCTGCTCCTGACGTCGCGCTGGGTCGGCAACCGGCTGGCCGGCCTGACCCGCGAGCAGATGGACGGCAACGCGGCTCTCGGCACGGCGATGACCGAGCGGTTCAGCGTCGGCGGGGCGCTGCTGATGAAGCTCTTCGGCCGTCGTGCCGAGGAGGACGCCCAGTTCGCGGTCCGGGCCGCCGTCGTCCGCGACGTCGGTGTGCGGATCTCGCTGCTGACCCGGGTCTTCACGATGGCGATGACGCTGGTGCCGGCCATCGCCACCGCCCTCGTGTACGGCGTCGGCGGCTGGCTCGTCATCCAGGGTCACTTCACGCTGGGCACGCTCACCGCCCTCGGCCTGCTGCTGCTCCGCCTGCTCGGGCCGCTGCAGTCGCTGTCGAACGTGCGGATCGACGTGATGACCGCGCTGGTCAGCTTCGAGCGGGTCTTCGAGGTCCTCGACCTGCCCTCGACCATCCAGGAGCGAGCCGGCGCCGTCGCGCTGCCGCGCGACGCGGCCCGGGTGGAGTTCGAGCACGTCGCCTTCAGCTACCCGAGGGCCGAGGAGGTCTCGCTCGCCTCGCTCGAGGTGATCGCGCGGGTCGAGTCCCGTCCCAGTGGGCCGGTGCTGACCGACATCACGTTCACGGCCGAGCCCGGTCAGATGGTCGCGCTCGTCGGTCCGTCGGGAGCCGGCAAGACGACCATCACGCACCTCGTCGCCCGGCTGTACGACGCGGGCGCCGGCGTCGTCAGGGTGGGTGGTCACGACGTCCGCGACGTCACGCTGCAGTCGTTGGAGGATGCCGTCGGCTACGTCACGCAGGACGCCCACATGTTCCACGACACCATCCGCGCCAACCTCCTCTACGCCCGCCCGGACGCCTCGGAGCACGCCATCTGGGACGCGCTCGAGGCCGCCCAGATCGCACCCCTGGTCTCGGCGCTGCCGGACGGTCTCGACACGGTCGTGGGGGACCGCGGCTACCGGCTCTCCGGTGGCGAGAGGCAACGGCTGGCGATCGCCAGGCTGCTGCTGAAGGCGCCGTCGATCGTCGTGCTCGACGAGGCCACCGCCCACCTCGACAGCGAGTCCGAGGCCGCCGTGCAGCGCGCCCTCGACGCGGCGCTGAGTGGCCGGACGTCGCTGGTCATCGCCCACCGGCTCTCCACGGTGCGCGACGCGGACCAGATCCTCGTGGTCGAGGCCGGGACCGTCGTCCAGCGCGGCACGCACGAGGAGCTGCTCGCCGTCGGCGGGCTCTACGCCGAGCTCTACCGCACCCAGTTCCTGGGCCAGCCGGACGCCGTCTGAGCGCCGGGGCGCGTCACTTGCGCGCCGCGCGCTCCTTCTCGTACGCCGCCTTGTAGGCCTCGCGCACGGCCTGCTTGCGGCTCGTCTTCTCGCTCCGCGTGTCGTCGCGGTCCTGCTTGACCCGGCGTCGCGCAGCGCCCACCGCGTCGCCCTTGCCGGTGCGCCACTCGTCGTAGAGCAGGTAGAAGAATCCGAAGACGGCGAGCACGCCGAAGAACCACCACTGCAGCCCGTAGAAGAAGTGCGGGCCGTTGCCGAGGTCGGGCAGCGAGAGCGGGTCGAGCGCCTGGGTCGGCTTCGGGTCCTCGCTGTGGAGCGCCAGCCAGCCGCCGTACACCTGCCTGCCGATGGCGGGACCGACGGTCCGGGACGAGAGCGCGCGGGTGGACAGGGCATCGACCCGCGTGCTGCTGCCGGAGCCGTCCGCGCGGACGTAGCCGGTGACGGTCACCCGCCCCGCGGGTGGCGGGGGGACGTCGGGACGCTTGTCGTCGGCGGCAGTGCCCAGCCAGCCCCGGTCGACGATGACCGTCGTGCCGGCGTCGGTGACGAGCGGGACGACGACGTCGACGCCCGGCGCCCCGTCGTCGTTGGAGCGGTATCGCCAGATGATGGTGTGCGCGGCGTCGTACGTGCCGGTCACCGTGACGAGCCGCCACTCGTCGTCCGCGGCGACGGGCTCGCCGGCGGCGAGCACGTCGTCGATCGGCGCGGCCGTGCGGTGCTCGTTGGTCTCCACGACCTGGTTGTCGTGCTTGCGGTCGGTCAGCCGGTGGAACTGCCACTGCCCGAGCCACCACGTCGCCCAGGCGACGAGGACGACCGTCAACGCGAACAGTCCCCAGCGGCGGCTGAGGAGGAACCGGAACGACCGCACGCCACGAAGGCTAATCCCGGAGTCGCCGAAGCCCACACCCGCGGGGGTCCCCACCTAGGATGGTGTGGTGGAGACGACACCGCTCGCCGACAGGTTCGGTCGCATCGCGACCGACCTACGGGTCTCGCTGACCGATCGGTGCAACCTGCGCTGTGAGTACTGCATGCCGGCGGAGGGCCTGGAGTGGCTGCCGACCGAGGCCGTGCTCACCGATGACGAGGTCGTCCGACTGGTCACGATCGCCGTGGAGCGGCTCGGCGTACGCGAGGTGCGGTTCACGGGCGGGGAGCCCCTCGTGCGGCGCGGTCTCGTCGGGATCGTCGCGCGGACCCACGCCCTGGGCGTCGAGACCTCGCTGACCACCAACGGCCTCGGGCTGGCCCGTACGGCGTCGGCGCTGGCCGCGGCCGGCCTCGACCGTGTCAACGTCAGCATCGACAGCATCCGCCCCGAGACGTTCGCCGCCGTCACCCGACGCGATCGGCTGCACGACGTGATCGCCGGCCTCGGCGCTGCCCAGGAGGCCGGTCTGGGCCCCGTGAAGCTCAACGCCGTGCTCATGCGGGGTGTCAACGACGATCAGGCCCCCGAGCTGCTGCGCTGGGCGGTCGAGCACGGCTACCACCTGCGCTTCATCGAGCAGATGCCACTGGACGCCCAGCACGTCTGGTCGCGCACGGAGATGGTGACCGCCGACGAGATCCAGCGGCTGCTCGAGAAGGAGTTCGTCCTCGAGCCCGCCGAGGAGCCCCGGGGGAGCGCCCCGGCGGAGCTGTTCACCGTGGACGGCGGGCCGGCGACGGTCGGCATCATCGCGTCGGTGTCGCGCCCGTTCTGCGGCGACTGCGACCGGGTGCGGCTGACGGCCGACGGCCAGGTCCGCAACTGTCTGTTCGCGCGCGAGGAGTCGGACCTGCGGGGTGCGATGCGAGCCGGCGCGTCGGACGAGGAGCTCGCCCAGCGCTGGGTGACGGCGATGGCCGGCAAGCGGGCTGGCCATGGGATCGACGACCCGACGTTCCTGCAGCCGGACCGGCCGATGTCGGCCATCGGCGGCTAGCAACGTCATACGGGGCGGTTGCTCCGACAGCCACCTCGTACGACGTCAGTGCGGCTGGGTCTCCTTGAGGAAGCCGCGCGCGCCGAGGAAGTCACCCAGGGACGCCTTGTGGTCGTCGCAGGCCAGCCACACCTTGCGCCGGTCCGGGGTGTGGATCTTCGGGTTGTTCCACCGCAGCTCCCAGGTGCCGGGCGCCTGGCAGCCCTTGGCCGAGCAGAGATCGAGCTCGGTCTTCTCGCCGAGCGTCACAGCTCGCCCTGCGGCTTGTCGTCGCCGTCGGTGAGCTCGCGGCGATAGCCGGTGTCGAGCAGCGAGAGGTCTTCGTCCCGCGTGTGGGCGGCGTTGGCGCCGACCACGGCGACGTACGGCAGCACGATCGCGCCGACGATCAGCAGGGGCCACAGCCAGTTGATGCCGTTGGCGCCGGCGAAGACGGCTCCGACGAAGCACACGACCCGGATCGACATCGAGATGAGGTAGTGCCGCTGCCGGACGCTGATGTCGTGCTCGTGGCTCTGCGCGGCGGTGGTGATGCGGACGGCCTCGTCGCGGTGTCTGACTCTGGCCATGCGCCCACTCTACGTCGCTAGAGTCGGGTGACCGCCATCACCCAGGAGGTAGTCATGGCCAACCACACCTACCGTCTCACCGAGGTCGTCGGGAGCTCACCGGAGAGCATCGACGCCGCCATCCGCAACGCGGTCGACCGGGCGTCGAAGACGCTGCGCAACCTCGACTGGTTCGAGGTCACTCAGATCCGCGGTCAGGTCGAGGACGGCCGGGTCGAGCACTTCCAGGTCGGCCTCAAGGTCGGCTTCCGACTCGAGGACGAGTGAGCGCGACGCGCCGACCGTGTCGCCCGTCATTGGGCATACTTCGCGGTAATCGCTACGTTCGGGCAACGTGAGCGGAGCAAGCGCAACTGACAGGGAGCCGCGGTCGGTGCTGGTCACCGGCGGCAACCGTGGCATCGGGCGAGCCGTCGCGGAGGCGTTCCTCGCGGCAGGCGACAAGGTGGCCGTCACGACCCGCAGCGGGGGAGCGCCGGAGGGCGCTCTCGACGTCCGCTGCGACGTGACCGACCCCGCGCAGGTCGAGGCGGCGTACGCCGAGATCGAGGCCGCGCACGGCCCGGTCGAGGTCCTGGTCGCCAACGCCGGCATCACCAAGGACACGCTCCTGCTGCGGATGTCCGAGGACGACTGGGCGTCGGTGGTCGACACCAACCTGACCGGCTCCTACCGGCTCGCCAAGCGTGCCGCGAAGGGCATGCTGCGGCTTCGTCGCGGGCGGATCATCTTCGTCTCCAGCGTGGTCGGCCTGCTCGGAAGCGCGGGACAGGCCAACTACGCCGCCTCGAAGGCCGGCCTGGTCGGTCTGGCGCGCTCGCTCGCCCGCGAGCTCGGGAGCCGCGGCATCACGGCGAACGTCGTCGCACCCGGCTTCGTCGAGACGGACATGACCGACGTGCTCACCGACGAGCAGAAGAGTGCCATCAAGGCCCAGGTTCCGCTGGGTCGCTACGCGAGCGTCGACGAGATCGCCGACGCCATCACCTGGCTCGCGGACGCGGGCTACGTCACCGGGGCCGTCATCCCCGTCGACGGTGGACTGGGAATGGGGCACTGACATGGGTCTCCTCGAAGGCAAGCGGATCCTCGTCGCGGGCGTGACGATGGACAGCTCGATCGGCTTCGCGACCGCCAAGGTCGCGCAGGAGCAGGGCGCCACGGTGCTGATCTCCAACTTCGGCCGGGCGCTGTCGATCACCAAGCGGATCGCCAAGCGGCTGCCGGCCGAGGCGCCGGTGCTCGAGCTGGACGTCACCGACCCCGAGCACCTCGCCGGGCTCGCGGACCAGGTCCGTGAGCACGTCGACGGGCTCGACGGCGTGGTCCACTCGATCGCCTACGGCAACCCGGAGACGCTGCTCGGCGGCAAGTTCCTGGACGGCCCGTGGCCCGATGTCGCGCAGGCGGTGCAGGTCTCGGCGTACTCGCTGATGAGCCTCGCGCAGGCGACCCGGCCGCTGCTGACGCCGGGAGCGGGCGTCGTCGGGCTGACCTTCGACGCCACGGTCGCCTGGCCGGCGTACGACTGGATGGGCGTGGCCAAGGCCGGCCTGGAGTCCTGCGCGCGTTACCTGGCGCGCGACCTGGGCCCGCACGGCATCAGGGTCAACCTCGTCTCCGCCGGCCCGCTGCGCACGCTCGCCGCGAAGGCGATCCCAGGCTTCAGCGACCTCGAGGACATGTGGTCGACCCGGGCGCCGCTCGGCTGGGACAACACCGACCAGGAGCCGACGGCGCGTGCGGTGTGCGCGCTTCTCTCCGACTTCTTCCCGGCGACCACGGGCGAGATCGTGCACGTGGACGGCGGCTTCCACGCGATGGGCGCCTGATCACCCCTCCGCCCGTCGCGCGCCACTAGGCTCGGAGGATGACCCGCGTCCTTGTCATCGTCCGCCACGCCAAGGCGGAGTCGTACGGCGCCACGGACCACGAGCGCGCCCTCACCGACCGCGGTCTCACCGAGGCGGGCCGGGCCGGCGCGTGGCTGGCCGCGCGGGGCACGACACCCCAGCAGGCGATCGTGTCGGACGCCGTCCGCACCGAGCAGACCTGGTCGGCGATGGCGGCCGAGGCCGGCTGGACGTTGAAGCCGTGCCTCGACAGCACGCTCTACGAGGCGGACGCCGACACGGCGCTCGACCTCGTCCGAGCCCTCGACGACGGGGTCACGACCGCGTTGGTCGTCGGTCACAACCCGACGATGGCCTATCTCGCGCAGGTGCTCGACGCGGGTGGCTCGCCGCAGCTCGCCACGACGGGGTTCCCGACGGCCGCCGTCGCCGTGTTCGAGTACGACGGCCCGTGGGCCGATCTCGCGGAAGGCACCGCGCAGCTGGTCGACGTACACGTCGAGCACCGCTGAGCAGTCCGGCAAACACCCCTCAGACCAGCGGTCGGACCGCACCCATCGTGACGTCGACGAGCCGGCTCAGGTCGCTGTCGTCGCTCTCCGCCCAGTGCTCCTGGGCGGCCTCGAGGCACTCGAGCGCGCTCCTGACGAGCGCCTCGGCCTGCAGCCCGGCATCGTCGCCGGTCGGTGCCAGGCGCGCGGCGACCACCGGGCTGAGCAGCGCTGTCCAGCGTCGGCGCCACTCCTCGACGGTGGCCCGCACGGCGGGCTCGTCGCGCAGCATCAGCTGAAGGCGGCGTGACCGCCCCGGATGGGCGACCTGCCTGTCGACGATGACCTGGAACGCTGCGCGCAGCGCCGCCCACGGGGACTCGCCGGCGGGCCGCGCCTGCAGGACGGACACGAGCTCTGAGCCCGACTCCGTCATCCGGGCCAGGACGAGGTCGTCCTTGCTCGCGAAGTAGCGGAAGAACGTGCGCCGCGACATCCCCGAGGCTGCGGCGATCCGGTCGACGGTGGTCATCTCGAAGCCATGCTCGGAGAAGAGCAGCCAGGCCTGTCGCTGGACCTCGGTACGCACAGCCTCACGCGCGTGGTCGCGCAGGGTGGGAGTGGCGTCGACGGGACTCATCAGGGTCAGCGTACGCCCTGTGACATTCGACGCCGCGAATGGCACTCGGTGTCACAATCGCGTTAGCATCACCCGACCCGATCCAGACCTCGAGAGGAACCGTCATGCAGCACGAGCCGTCGGGCGCGACCGACGCCGAGATCGCCTCGCACACCTCACCGGCCCGCGCGCGGCTGGAGCTGTTCGTCGTCGGCCTCGGCGCCCTGGTCGTCTCGCTGGCGCAGTCGCTGCTCATCCCCGTGCTCGGCGAGCTTCCGCAGGACCTGCACACCTCCGCGAGCACGATCAGCTGGCTGCTGACCTCCACGCTGCTCGTGGCCGCCGTGTCGGTGCCGATCATGGGTCGCCTCGGCGACATGTTCGGCAAGCGCCTCCTGCTGCTCGTCGCCGTGGGCGCGCTCGTCGTCGGGTCGCTGCTGACCGCGGTGACGAGCAACGTCGGCCTGCTGATCGCCGGTCGCGCGATCCAGGGCGCCTCGTCCGCGGCGATCCCGCTGGGCATCAGCCTGCTCGCAGGGCTGCTGCCGCGTGAGCGCGTCGGGTCGGCTGTCGCGCTCATCAGCGCCATGCTCGGCGTCGGCGGGGCGCTCGGCCTGCCCCTCGCGGGCTTCGTCGCGGAGCGTGCCGACTTCCACGCGCTGTTCTGGATCACCGCGGCCGTGGGGGCTGTCGCGTTCCTCGGCATCCTCACGATCGTCCCCGAGTCGCCGAACCGCAGCGGGGGCCGCGTCGACATGGTCGGTGCCGTCATCCTCGCCGCCGGACTGGTCGCCCTGCTCCTCCCGCTGAGCCAGAGCTCGAGCTGGGGCTGGGACTCCCCGCGGGTGTGGGGACTGCTGGCGCTGTCGGCGCTGCTGATCGTCCTCTTCGGCTGGACGCAGACCCGTATCGCCGACCCGCTGGTCGACCTGAAGGCGCTGCGGCGCAAGCCGATCATCTTGGCGAACCTCGCCTCGATCCTCTTCGGATTCGCCCTGTTCGCGTCGTTCATCGGCACGGCGGCGTACGTCGAGGCGCCGGAGCAGTCCGGCTACGGCTTCGGCTCGAGCCTGCTCGTCGGGGGCCTCGCGATGCTCCCGGGCGGACTCATGATGCTGGTGTTCTCGCCCGTGGCCGCCCGACTGATCGCGCGGCGCGGCGGCCCGCAGACCCTCGCGATCGGAGCGGTCGCCGTCGCGCTCGGCTTCGCCGGCCGGATGTCGGTGCACGACCACCTCTGGCAGGTCATCGTCGGGTCGACGGTGATCGGGATCGGCACCGGCATCGGGTACGCCGCGCTGCCCTCGATCATCAACGCCAACACCCCCGTCCACGAGCTCGGGTCGGCCAACGGCCTCAACTCGCTCTTCCGGAGCCTGGGCAGCTCGCTCGCCTCCGCGATCGGCGGAAGCCTGCTGGCCGGCAGCGTCATCCACCTCGGCGCCTTCGCGTTGCCGTCGCTGACGGCGTACCGCGAGCTCTTCGCTCTCTGCGGCATCGCCGCGGTGCTCGCGGCCCTGGTCGCGCTGGCGATCCCTCACCGACGAACGGTCTGACGGGGTCGGCCGCCCGCGATCCAAACTGTCACGGTGATAGTTCGCGGGGTCGGTGACACTTCGTAGGTGTCACCCGTCGCCCAAACTGTCACGGTGATAGTTGGGTCCGCGGGTCCGCGGGTCCGCGGGTCCGCGGGGGCGTGTCAGATCGGGGGAGCCGGAGTGACGATCCCGGCCTCCGCGTCGGCGGCCTCGATCTCCTCGCGGCTGATGCCGAGCAGGTACATGATCGTGTCGAGGTAGGGCACGTTGACGGCCGTGTGCGCCTGCGAGCGTACGACGGGCTTCGCGTTGTAGGCCACGCCGAGGCCGGCCGCGGAGAGCATGTCGAGGTCGTTGGCGCCGTCGCCGATCGCGACGGTCGCGGACTCGGAGATGCCCAGCTCGGCGGCGAACTCCCGCAGCGCCCGCGCCTTCCCGGCCCTGTCGACCACGTCGCCGAGGATGTTGCCGGTCAGCACCCCGTCGACGATCTCGAGCTCGTTCGCGCGCTGGTAGTGGATGCCGAGGTCGGTCGCCAGCCGTGACGTGATCTGGCTGAACCCACCCGAGACGATCGCGAACCGGTAGCCCAGCCGGCGCAGCGTCCGGACCATCGTCCGTGCGCCCGGGTTGAGCTGGAGGCTGTCGTACACCTCGTGAACCGCCGAGGCCGGCACCCCCTTGAGCAGCGCGACGCGCGCCCGCAGTGACTCCTCGAAGTCCAGCTCACCGCGCATCGCACGCTCGGTCACCTCGGCGACCTCGGCCTCGCAGCCGGCGTGCGACGCGAGCATCTCGATGACCTCGCCCTGGATGAGCGTGGAGTCCACGTCCATGACGATGAGCCGCATGCCGTGGCGGGTCAGGTTGGCCGCCTGGACGGCGATGTCGACGCCCTGCAGGGCCGCCTCCTGCGCGAGCAGCACCCGCAGCCCGTCCGGCGCCGCGCCCGAGACCGCCAGCTCGATCGCGGTCACGGGATAGCTGGCCAGCCGCTGGATCCGATCGATGTTGCCGCCGGCGTCGGCGATGCGGCCGGCGACCGCCGCCATCGCGCTCGCCTGCAGCGGGGCACCGATGACCGTGACATGCGACCGGTGCTGCTTCGTGCCGTTGTCGCCCGTGCCCCGGACGATCTCGACCTGCATGCCCAGCTCGTCGGCGCTCTGCGACACCGCATCTCGCAGGGCCACCTCGTCATCGGGGACGCTCACGAGGACACCCAGCACGAGGCGTCGCCGCAGCACGATCTGCTCCAGGTCGAGGACCTCGACCCCGGCTTCGGCGAGCCGGGCGAAGACTGCCCGGGTGACACCCGGACGGTCACGCCCGGTCAGGGTGATGAGCAGCGAGTCGGGGCGCGGGTCCATGGCGCGGCTCAGACTATCGGCTGTTCGGGCCACGCCTCGGGAGAGCCCGCGGCGACGAGACCGTGACGCGCGGCCCGGTCCAGGGGGCGCAGCGCGTCACGCCGCGCCGCGATCTCGTACGCCGACAGAGCGCCCCCGTCGTCCTCGAGCGCGAGCTCCACGATCTCGGCGGCCTGGAGCGCGCGGGTGGCGAGCTGGACACACCTGTCCGGAACGCCCGGCGGGGGCGCGACGTGGGGCCGGTGCCGCAGGTTCATGAGCCGGTCGGCCACCTCGGGCCGCCAGCGGGCGACATCGAGGTCGGCCAGTGCGTCGGCGGCCTGCGACAGCTCGCGGCGCAGCGTCCGGTCGGCTTCGCCGATGTCGGGCAGCTGGCGACGCTCGGCACGGTGCGCGTGCCAGGTCACGGCGGCCCCGACGCGCCCTGGCACCAGCCCGATCCACGCTCCGGACACGACCACGGCCTGGCCGGCCTCGAGCGCGGCCGCGTTGAACGCCGGCGGTCCACCGAGCCCGACCGGGTCGCCCTCGA
The DNA here is from genome assembly GCF_039530925.1 of Nocardioides panacihumi. Classification (NCBI taxonomy): domain Bacteria; kingdom Bacillati; phylum Actinomycetota; class Actinomycetes; order Propionibacteriales; family Nocardioidaceae; genus Nocardioides; species Nocardioides panacihumi. Next base: position 330,545 of record NZ_BAAAPB010000008.1, read on the forward strand.
CGGGCAGTGCCACGCCGAAGCCCGTGGCACCCTCCACCCGGACCCGGGCGAGACCGGCGAGCAGTGTCTCCGCGGCTTCGTCGGGGCGCGGGACTCCCAGGTCGAGCGCGCCGAGCCCGGCGACGACGTGCGTCGCGTCCTCGCCGATGACCGCGTCGAGGAGCAGGTCGGTGACCACGTGTCCGCGCAGCCACGCGGTCGCCCACCAGGCCGTGCGGAGGGCGAGCGGCAGGCCGTCGTCGACCGGCTCGAGCCGCTCCTCCGTACGCCTGTCCGTCACGCTCCCAGAGTCTAGGAGGGTCGCCGAAGGGGCGCCGTCGCCGGTCGATAGGCTGCGGCCATGGCAGCCGTCCTGGAGTTCCGCGACGTCACGGTCCGCCGGGGTCAGTCCGTGCTGGTCGACGGCGTCGACTGGGTCGTGGAGGAGGACGAGCGCTGGGTCATCCTCGGCCCGAACGGCGCCGGGAAGACCACGATCATGCAGCTGGCGTCGACCCAGATGCACCCGACCTCGGGCGAGGTCGAGGTGCTCGGCTCGCAGCTGGGCCGGGTGGACGTCTTCGAGCTGAGGCCGCGGATCGGCCTGACCAGCGCTGCGCTCGCCGAGCGGATCCCGCGGTCCGAGCAGGTCCGCGACGTCGTCGTCTCGGCGTCGTACGGCGTGCTGGGCCGCTGGCGCGAGGAGTACGACGACCTCGACCACGACCGCGCCCACGAGCTGCTCGTCGAGATCGGCATCGCGCACCTCGGCGACCGCACCTTCGGCACGCTGTCGGAGGGCGAGCGCAAGCGGGTCCAGATCGCACGTGCTCTGATGGTCGACCCCGAGGTGCTGCTGCTCGACGAGCCCGCCGCCGGCCTCGACCTCGGCGGCCGCGAGGACCTCGTCTCCACCCTCTCGATGCTCGCCTACGACCCGGACTCGCCGGCGACCGTGCTGGTGTCCCACCACGTCGAGGAGATCCCGCCGGGGTTCACCCACGTCATGATGCTCCGCGAGGGGCGGGTCGTCGCCGCAGGGCTCATCGACGACGCGCTCAACGAGGCCAACCTGTCCGCCACCTTCGGCATGCCGCTCGCGCTGTCGCACGAGGACGGCCGCTGGGCGGCGCGACGCAAGCCGCGTCGAGCGCGAATCTGATCCGGTCGGCCACCAGGGCCTACTAGAGTCGAAGTATGCAGTGGCTGGGGGACAATCCGTGGGCTGCCTGGCTGGCGCTCGCGGCACTGCTCGGGATCGCCGAGCTCGCCAGCCTGGACCTCGTCCTGGTCATGCTCGCCGTGGGTGCCATCGCCGGCATGGTGACCTCGCTCGTGGTCGACTCGGTCGCCGCGCAGGTCCTGGTCGCCGTCGCGGCGTCGATCGCGATGCTGGTCGTCGTCCGACCGGCCATCGCGCGGCGCCTTCAGACCGGTCCCGAGCTGGTGCTCGGCAGCGCCAACCTGTTGGGCAAGCAGGCCATCACCCCGGTGCGCCTGAGCTCCCACCAGCCCGGGCAGCTCAAGATCGACGGTGAGCTGTGGACGGCCAAGCCGTACGACGAGATGCTCGTCATCGAGCCGGGGGAGACCGTCGAAGTGCTGCTGATCAGAGGTGCGACGGCGTACGTCCACCCCGTCCCTACGTTGGAGAGCTGAGGAGCCACCATGGCCATCCTGATTGTGCTGGCGCTGGTCGTGATCTTCGCGATCGTGCTGTTGGCCAAGACGGTCAAGATCATCCCGCAGGCGCGGGCCGGCATCGTCGAGCGGTTCGGCAAGTACCACGGCACGCTGACGCCCGGCCTCAACGTGATCGTGCCGTTCATGGACAAGGTCCGCTACATGATCGACATGCGCGAGCAGGTCGTCACCTTCCCGCCGCAGCCGGTGATCACCGAGGACAACCTGACGGTCTCCATCGACACGGTCATCTACTTCCAGGTCAACGACCCGATCGCCGCGACCTATGAGATCGCCAACTACATCCAGGCCGTCGAGCAGCTCACCATGACGACGCTGCGCAACATCGCCGGTGGGATGGACCTCGAGCAGACGCTGACCAGCCGCGAGCGCATCAACACCGGGCTCTCGACCGTGCTCGACGAGGCCACCGGGCGGTGGGGGATCAAGGTCAAGCGCGTCGAGGTCAAGAGCATCGACCCGCCGGTCTCGATCAAGGACGCCATGGAGAAGCAGATGCGCGCGGACCGCGACAAGCGCGCCTCGATCCTCACGGCCGAGGGCCAGCGTCAGTCAGCCATCCTCACGGCCGAGGGCAACAAGCAGTCGGCGATCCTCAACGCCGAGGGCGCCCGGGAGGCACAGATCCTGCGCGCGCAGGCCGACCGGGAGTCCTCGATCCTGCGGGCCCAGGGTGAGGGACAGGCCATCCAGACGGTCTTCCAGGCGATCCACGACGGTTCGCCCGACCAGTCGCTGCTGGCCTACCAGTACCTCCAGATGCTCCCCAAGATCGCCGAGGGCGACGCCAACAAGCTCTGGATCGTGCCCAGCGAGATCGGCAAGGCGCTCGAGGGACTCGGATCGACGCTGTCCGACATGAAGGGCATCCCCGCCAACAGCGGCGGCCCCGCGAAGCGCGTCGACCTCGGCCCGACGGAGCCGGCCCTGAGCTCACCCGACCGCGCCCGCTCGGAGGCCGACGCCGCGGTGCAGGCGGCCATCGCCGAGGCGAACGCGAGCGCGAACGGCATCCGCGAGCAGGTCCAGCAGGTCGAACCGCCGGTCGACCCGTCGGCCGACGCCTGAGTGGGGCCGCTGGAGGCTGCGGCGATCCTGCTCGCCGGCGTCGGCGCCGGGACCATCAACGCCGTCGTCGGCTCGGGCACCCTGCTGACCTTCCCGACGCTGCTCGCGTTCGGCTACCCGGCCGTGACGGCGAACGTCTCGAACACCATCGGGCTGGTGCCAGGATCGGTCGCGGGTGCGTGGGGCTACCGCCGCGAGCTGGTCGGTCAGCGCGACCGGGTGCTGCGGCTCGGCATCGGGTCGCTGCTGGGCGGCGCCGCCGGCGGCGTGCTGCTGCTGGTGCTGCCCGCAGGCGCCTTCGAGGCGATCGTCCCCGCGCTCATCGCGCTCGGGGTGCTGCTGGTGCTGTTCGGGCCGCGCATCTCCCGCTGGGTGGCTGCGCGGCACGGCGACGGGGGCGGCGAGCACTGGTGGGTGTGGCCGGCCGTCTTCGCGACGGGCGTGTACGGCGGCTACTTCGGCGCGGCCCAGGGCGTGCTGCTCATGGCGGTGCTCGGCATCGGTGTCGCCGACACGCTGCAGCGCCTCAACGGCACCAAGAACGTCCTCGCGGCGATCGTGAACGCCGTCGCCGGCGTGATCTTCGCGTTCGTCGCCGACGTCGACTGGCTGGTCGTCGCCCTCATCGCGGTCGGGTCGGTCATCGGCGGCCTGATCGGCGCGTCGGTCGGCCGGAGGCTGCGGCCCGCGGTGCTCCGGGGCGTGATCGTGACGGTCGGCGTCGTGGCGCTGGTGGTCCTGCTCGCGCGCTGAGCCGGGAGGACCCCGCGTCAGCGCCCGTCGACGTACGCCGTCATCCAGGTCGCGATCTCGCCGTACGCCCGCTCCCTGACGTCGGGGCGGGACAGCACCACGTCGTGGCGCGCCCCCGGGATCGCGATGTACGTGACGTGCTTGCCCACCGCCGTCGCCCACTGCCGGATCTGCTTGACGTCCAGGACCAGGTCGGCGGTGTGCGCGGCCTCGTTGAGGTGCGCGGTCCACCGGGTCTGGTCCGAGGACAGCACGAGCACCGGAGCGGGCACGTCGAGCCCGGCGTGCAGCAGCGCATGGCCGGTCCGGATGGCGCGCAGCCAGCCGGCGTACACGGGGAACGACGTCAGCGGCTTGAGCTGCAGGTCGAAGTCCCACTCGCCGGCGTGGTCGCGGTGCAGGCTGCGGGCGTAGACGCCGCTGACGTGCCGCCTGATGTTGAACTTCGGCAGCCGTGCGCCGAGTCGGTTGATGACCGGGGTGCCGACGACGCGCAGCATCGTCGAACCCTGCATGTCGAACCACGGCGAGTTCAGCACCATGCCGACCAGCTCCGGGGGCTTGCGGACGTCGGCCCACAGTGGAGTCGTGAGGCCACCGGTGGAGTGGGCCGTGACGACGACCCGGTCGTGCCCGTCCCGCTCGGTGATCCGCTGCCAGGCCGCGTCGAGCTCCTCGTGGTACGTCGCCAGGTCGGTGACGTAGTTGGGGGTCTGGTGTGCGAGGAGCGAGCGGCCGTACTTGCGCAGGTCGAGCGCGTAGAAGTCGTAGCCGCGCCCGGTCCACCACTCGGCGAGCCCGGTCTGGAAGAAGTAGTCCGAGAAGCCGTGCACGTGCAGCACGGCGCCATGGGTGGTCCCGGTCGCGGGCCGCTTCACCAGGGTCGCGACGACCTGTCCCTCCTCGTCGTCGGTCAGCGGGATGGTCTCGGCCGTGTACGGCGCGCCCAGGATGTCCTCGATGGCGCCGGTGTCGTGGGCGGTGCTCATGGGGCCATTCTGTCAGTTCCCCGGGCATCCCTGATCCGGAGTGCACGGGCCGGATGGTTGGTGGTGACCAGCCAGGCCCGCCCGGGCCGCAACCAGTACCGCAGCAGAAGGGGGTGGTCGGGCGTCCACACGAGCAGGTCGAGGCCGTTCCGGCGGGCGAACCGGCGCAGGGTGAGGAGGGCCAGGGCGTGGTGCGCGGCGATCACGTCCGCGCGCGAGGCCGCGACCTTCGCGTGCGGGAACAGCTCGGCCCAGCGCCGGCGTACCTGCTCCCGCAACGGCAGGCCCGCGACGGTGCCGCCGATCGAGATGCCGACCTTGAGGTCGAGCCCCTCGGCGTCCGCCCAGGCGCGCAGCGCGCGGGCCGTCCGCACGCGTCCGGTCGTCGCGACGTGGGGTCCTGGGCCGAGCACGTCCAGGGCCCGGCGTATCGCGTCGATCTCCGAGGTCCCGTCGGGGCTGCCGAACTTGAGGTCGAGGTGGGCACGGGCGGGCCCGAGCGCCGTGAGCAGGTCGTCGAAGCGCGCCGGATCGGGGTAGGCCGCGCCGGACTCGGGATCGTCGTGGAGCACCACGAGCGAGCCGTCGGCGCGGCGCTGCACGTCGAGCTCGACGTAGTCCACACCCTCGGCGACCGCCTGCTCGACGGCGAGGAGGGTGTTCTCGTTGCCGGTCTCGTGGCCGGCACCGCCCCGGTGGGCACTGATCAGGACGCGGCGGCTCACCGGGCTGAGTATGCCCGGGCGGCTTCCATCAGTCCCGCCAGGAGGCCGATGTCGGCGACCGTCTCGGGGTGCCACTGCACCGCGAGGTAGAAGCGGTCCGTCGGCGCCTCGATCGCCTCGAGCGTGCCGTCCGCCGCCGTCGCGACCGCCTGGAAGCCCGGCGCCTCACGCACCGACTGGTGGTGGTGGCACGACACGGTCAGCTTCTCGCCGACCAGCGCGGCCAGTCGGCTCCCGGGCGCCGTGGCGACGCTCGTCGTGCCGAACGCGTCACCGCCGGGGGAGTGCTCCTCGTGCCCCACGAGGTCGGGCGTGTGCTGGTCCAGGCTGCCCCCCGCATGGACGGCCATCAGCTGCATGCCGCGGCACACTCCCAGCACGGGCAGTCCGGCCGCGTCCGCCGCGTCGAGCAGGGCCAGCTCCCAGGCGTCGCGGTCGGCCCGCCAGCCTGCGGTGCGCGGATGCGGCTGTGATCGGTAGCGGCTCGGGTCGACGTCGGCGCCGCCGGAGACGACGAGCCCGTCCAGCCGGGCGACCACCGCCTCGGCGGCCCCGGGCACACCCACCGGTGGCAGCAGCAGCGGTACGCCGCCCACCGACTCGACGGCGCCGGCGTACTGCGTCGGGAGCAGGTCGGCGCGCTGGCGCCAGACGCCCCACGCCGCCTGCTCCCGGTAGGTCGTCAGGCCGATGAGCGGCCCCGAATCGAGCGCGTTCACAGCGGGGTGACGTACGCGCCCGAGATGCCGCCGTCGACCAGGAACGTGTTCGCGGTCATGAACGAGGAGTCGTCCGAGGCGAGGAACAGCACCGCGGCGGCCATCTCCTCCGGCTCGCCGAAGCGACCCATCGGGATGTGCACGAGCCGGCGGGCTGCGCGCTCGGGGTCCTTGGCGAACAGCTCCTGCAGCAGCGGCGTGTTGACCGGGCCGGGGCACAGTGCGTTGACGCGCACCCCCTCGCGGGCGAACTGGACGCCGAGCTCGCGGGTCATCGTCAGCACACCGCCCTTGGAGGCGGAGTAGGAGATCTGCGACGTGGCCGCGCCCATGACGGCCACGAACGACGCCGTGTTGATGATCGAGCCCTTGCCCTGCTCGAGCATGTAGGGCAGCGCCGCCTTGCAGCACAGGTAGACGCTCGTCAGGTTGACCTCCTGCACCCTGCGCCACGCGTCGAGCTCGGTCGTGAGGATGGAGTCGTCGTCCGGCGGGCTGATGCCGGCGTTGTTGAAGGCGATGTCGACCGAGCCGTAGGTGTCCTTCGCGGTCCTGAAGAGCGCGTCGACCTCGTCCTTGCTGGTGACGTCGACGTGGACGTAGGTGGCGACATCGGGGCCGCCGAGCTCGTCGACCAGTGCCTTGCCCGCGTCGTCCGCGATGTCGCCGATGACCACCTTGGCTCCCTCGGCGACGAAGCGCCGCACGGTGGCCAGCCCGATGCCCGAGCAGCCGCCCGTGACGACGGCGACCTTGTCCTGGATGCGTCCTGTCATTGGTCCTCTTTCCGGGTCGGGGCCGCTCAGTGGGCGATGAACACGTTCTTCTCGTCGGTGAAGGCGTACGGCGCGTCGGGGCCGAGCTCCCGGCCGAGGCCGGACTGCTTGTAGCCGCCGAACGGCGTCCAGTAGCGCACCGACGAGTTGGAGTTGACGCTGAGGTTGCCGGCCTGGACGCCGCGGGCGACGCGCAGCCCCTTGCCGAGGTCGTTCGTGTAGATGGAGCCGGACAGCCCGTACTCGGTGTCGTTGGCCTTCGCGATCGCGTCGGCCTCGTCGTCGAACGGCATCACCGCGACGACGGGCCCGAAGACCTCCTCGCGCCAGATCCGCGCGCCCGGGTCGTCGACGGCGACGACGGTCGGCGGCACCCAGAAGCCGGCGCCGCCCGGGGTCGAGCCCTCGATGGCCACCTCGACATCGTCCAGGTAGCCGGTGACACGATCCTTCTGGGTCGCGGAGATCAGCGGTCCCATCTCGCTGGCCTCGTCAGCCGGGTCCAGCACCCGCAGGCCGGTCACCGCCGGCTCGAGGAGCGCGACGAAGTCGTCGTACGCGCTGCGCTCGACGAGGATCCGGGAGCGGGCGCAGCAGTCCTGCCCCGCGTTGTCGAAGACGGCGTACGGCGCCGCGGCGGCCGCCGCGCTGAGGTCGGCGTCGGCGAAGATGATGTTCGAGGACTTGCCCCCGAGCTCGAGCGTCACGTTCTTCACCTGCTCGGCGCAGCCGGCCATGATCCGCTTGCCGACCGCGGTCGAGCCGGTGAAGCACACCTTGCGGACCAGCGGGTGCGTGACGAAGCGGTCTCCGACGACGACGCCGGCTCCGGGCAGCACCGTGAGGACGTGCTCGGGCAGCCCGGCCTCGAGGGCGAGCTCACCGATCCGGATCGCCGTGAGCGGGGTCAGCTCCGCGGGCTTGAGGACGACCGTGTTGCCCGCCGCGAGCGCCGGCGCGAAGCCCCAGGCGGCGATCGGCATCGGGAAGTTCCAGGGGACGATGATGCCGACGACGCCGAGCGGCTCGTGGAAGGTGATGTCGACGCCGCCGGCGACGGGGATCTGCTTGCCGGTCATCCGCTCCGGCGCACCGCTGTAGTAGTTGAGCAGGTCACGGACGTTGCCGGCCTCCCAGCGGGCGTTGCCCCACGTGTGCCCGGCGTTGCGCACCTCGAGCTCGGCGAGCTCGTCGATGTGCGCGTCCACGACCGCGGCGAAGCGGCGCAGCAGGGTCGCGCGCTCGCCGGGGGAGACCGTCTTCCAGCGCCGGAAGGCCTCGTGCGCGGCGACGATCGCCGCGTCGGTGTCCTCGACGGACGCCAGTGACACCTCCGTGAGCGGCTGCGCGGTGGCGGGGTTGACGACGGTGTGGACGGTGCTCATTACATCCTTTCGAAACCGCGACGCAGCTCCCAGTCGGTGACCGCGGCGTTGTAGGCGGCCAGCTCGACGTCGGCCATGTTGACGTAGTGGTCGACGACCTCGTCGCCGAGGGTCTTGCGAGCGATCTCGGAGGCGGCGAACAGGTCGCGCGCGGCGAGGAGAGTGCTCGGCACCTTGGGGAGCCCCGACACGTAGGCGTTGCCGACGAGCGCCTCCGGCAGAGGGAGCTGCTCGTCGATGCCGTGCAGGCCGCCGGCGATCATCGCGGCGAGCGCCAGGTAGGGGTTCACGTCCGCACCGGGGACGCGGTTCTCCATCCGGGCGCCCGCCCCGTGGCCGACGAGGCGGACCGCGCAGGTGCGGTTGTCCTCGCCCCAGGCGATCGTCGTCGGCGCGAACGAGCCGTCGGCGAAGCGCTTGTAGGAGTTCACGTTGGGCGCGTAGAGCAGCGTGAGCTCGGCCATCGTCGCCAGCACGCCGGCGACGAAGTGGTCGTAGAGCGGCGTACGGCGCCCGTCGTCCCAGAACAGCAGCGACCCGTCGTCGCCGCGCAGCGACAGATGGATGTGGCAGGAGCTGCCCTCGCGCTGGTTGTACTTCGCCATGAACGTGATCGCCCGACCCTGCTGGGCGGCGATCTCCTTGGCGGCGTTCTTGTAGACCACGTGGTTGTCGGCGGTGGTGAGCGCGTCGGCATAGAGGAAGCCGATCTCGTGCTGCCCGAGGTTGCACTCGCCCTTGGCGCCCTCGACATCGAGCCCGGCGTCGTACATGTGGTTGCGGATGGCTCGCAGCAGGCTCTCGATGCGGGTGGTGCCGAGGATGGAGTAGTCGACGTTGTAGTTGTTGACCGGCGTCAGGTCGCGGTAGCCCGACTCCCACGCCTCCTCGTAGGTGTTCTCGAACGCGATGAACTCCAGCTCGGTCCCGGCCAGCGCCGTCCATCCCCGCTCGGCGACGCGGTCGAGCTGACGCGTCAGGATCGCGCGCGGGGACTGCAGCACAGGCGCCCGCGTCTCCCCGTCCTGGGGTGGCCAGACCAGGTCGCACTGGACCATCGCCGTGCCGGGCAGGTGGGTGAGCCGGCGGATCGTCCGCTCGTCGAGGACGAACTCCATGTCGCCGTACCCGCGCTCCCAGGACGAGATGGCGTAGCCGCCGACGGTGTTCATGTCGACGTCCACGGCGAGCAGGTAGTTGCAGCCCTCGGTGCCGTGCCCGACGACGTGGTCGGCGAAGTAGCGGCCGTGCAGGCGCTTGCCCTGCAGGCGGCCCTGCATGTCGGTGAAAGCGACGATCACGGTGTCGATGGCGGCGCCGGAGATGTCGCTGAGCAGGTCGCTCATGGACAGGTGCCGGTCGTTGCGAAGGGTGGGCACGGCGCTCCTCGGGCTGTTTCGTCGGGACGGGTGTCAGGTGAGCAGACCGCGCAACAGCGCGGCCGTGTCGTCGCAGTGCTGCTCCATCGCCCGACGGGCGCGGTCGGGGCGTGCGTCGAGGATGGCGCGTACGACGGCCAGGTGCTGGTCGTCGGAGTGGGCGATGTTCGTGTCGAGCTGGGGGATGGCGAGCAGCATCTCGTGCAGCGTCGCCTGGACCGAGGTCACCGCCTCGATGACACGGTGTGATCCCGTCAGGGCCGCGATCGTCAGGTGGAAGCGCGAGTCCGACTGCCGATACTGCGCCGGCTTCGTCGCCGCGGCGACCTCGTCGTGGGCGGCCAGGAGCTGCGCGCGCGCCTCGCCGTCGACGCCCAGCTCGGCGACCATCGCTGCCGCCCCCGGCTCGATGATGCGACGGAAGGCGAGTGAGTCGAGCCAGTCGGCGCGCTGCTCCGGCGTCGTCCGGGCGGCCGCGCGGGCCGACGGGGTGGGCGGCTTGAGGGTGACGACCGTCCCACCGCCCCGCCCGCGGGTCGTCTGCACGAGCCCGGCCTGGCGCAGAGCGGCCATCGCCTCGCGCAGCGTCGCGCGTGAGACGCCGAGCTGTGCCGCCAGGTCGCGCTCCGGCGGGAGCGTGCTGCCGAGGGGGTAGACGCCCAGGCGGATGGCGGTCGCGAGCTGCTCGACGCAGGCCTCGAAGGCGTGGTGACCCCGGACCGGGCGCAGGAGGTTCGCCGGCAGGGCCGTCGCGAACGGCTCGGGGGCGGGGGTCATGGCGGCAGTCTCTTCCGTGGTCAGGGGGTCGTCAACGACTCTCGGGATATTTATGGTCTGAGTTCATACCAAATTCTTCGTCACCTGTTTACACCCCGTCCTCGCAGGTCTAGCGTCCGTTGCCAACTCGGTGCGACCCCACTGACTCGCAGGAGATCCGCATGCCTGAAGGACATGAGTTCGTCGAGGAACACCTCGACGACGAGGCACATCTCGCACAGCTCGGCTACAAGCAGGAGCTCGCCCGCAGCTGGTCGGGCTTCTCCAACTTCGCCATCTCGTTCTCGATCATCTCGATCCTGGCCGGCTGTCTGACCAACTACACCGCCGCGATCAACAACGGCGGACCCTCGGCCGTCGCCTGGACGTGGCCGATCCTGAGCGTCTTCATCCTGATCGTCGGCTTCACCATGTCCGAGCTGGTGTCGGCCTTCCCGACGTCGGGCGGCATCTACTGGTGGGCCTCGAAGCTCGGTGGCCCCCGGGCGGGCTTCTACACCGGCTGGCTCAACTGGATCGGCCTGGTCGCCGTGACCGCCGGCGTGGCGTACGGGTGCGCGACGTTCATCGACCTCACGATCAGCACGTTCTCGTCGTCGTACGAGGCGAACTACTCGCTCACCCGCGTGTTCATCACGTTCCTGATCGTCCTCGTGGCGACGGCTGTGCTGAACATCTTCAGCGGCCACCTGATGGCGGTCATGAACAACGTGTCGGTGTGGTGGCACGTCGTCGGCGCGACCGCGATCGTGCTGATCCTCGTCTTCGTCCCGGACCACCACATGAGCGTCAACCAGGTCTTCACCGACCGCTTCAACAACTCCGGGTTCCACGACGGCGGCACCACCGGTGGGGTCTTCTGGTTCATCATCCTTCCGCTCTCGTTCCTGCTGACGCAGTACACGATCACTGGCTTCGACGCCTCGGCGCACCTCTCCGAGGAGACCGCCGGCGCGGCGATGGGAGCGGCCAAGGGCATCTGGCAGTCGATCTTCTACTCGGCGGTCGGCGGCTACATCCTGCTTCTTGCAGTCACGTTCGCCATCCCGAACGGCTCCGACGGGAAGCCGGACTACGCCGGCGTCGGCGGAGGCGGCGTGGGCTACCTGTTCAACAACGCGATGAGCAGCAACTGGGCGGGGATCGTGCTCTTCATCTCCGCCTCGGCGCAGTTCTTCTGCGCCACGTCCTGCCTGACGTCCGCGTCGCGGATGACGTTCGCGTTCAGCCGTGACCACGCGCTGCCGGCCTCGGGGTTCCTGCGCCGGCTGACGCCGTCGCGGGTCCCCGCCAACGCGGTGGTCACCGTCGCGGTGCTCGCGGCGATCGTGACGCTGCCCGCCCTGATCAAGGTCAACATCGGGACGGCGGACGCACCGATCATCGTGCCGACGGCGTTCTTCGCCGTCACCTCGATCGCGGTGCAGGGCCTCTACCTCTCGTTCGCGATCCCGATCTTCCTGCGCTGGCGCCACGGTGACTCGTTCCAGGTCGGCGCGTGGAACAACGGCCGCAAGTACAAGTGGATGAACATCGTCGCGGTCGTCGAGATCATCGTGGTCTCGGTCTACCTGATGCTCCCGACGGTGCCGGGCGGCGTGCCGGGCAACAGCAACTTCTCGTGGAAGTTCGTCAACTATGCGCCGATCGTCACCCTGGGGGCGCTCGTCCTGCTGACGATCTGGTGGTCGGTCTCGGTGAAGAACTGGTTCAAGGGGCCGATCCACACGATCGACGAGCCCGAGCCCCCGGCCGAGCCGCCTCTGCGACCGGAGCCGGCTGTCTGATGACGGGCGCGCTGGACCGCCTCGCCGTGCTGGCGGGGCGGTCCTGGCGTGTCTCGCCGCTGCCGGGCGGTCTGACCAACACCAACCTGCGGGTCACCACCGACGACGGCCTCACCCCGGGGCTCGACCTCGTCGTGCGCTGCTCGCAGGCGGGCGCGGACCTGCTCGGCATCGACCGGGACGCCGAGCGCGCCAACACGGCGGCCGCCGCCGAGGCCGGCGTCGCGGCGCCGGTGGTGGAGTACCGCCCCGACCTGGGCATGCTCGTCATCGAGTACCTCCACGCCGACGCGCTCACCGACGACTCGTTCGCGGACGCCGCGGTCCTGGACCGGGCCGCGGCGGCCGTGCGGCGCCTGCACGCCGGCCCACGGTTCACCGGCGACTTCGACATGTTCGCCCGCCAGGCGGCGTACCTCGCGACGATCAGGGAACGTGGGTTCGCCCTGCCGGCCGGCTACGAGGCGTACGCCGACGCCTGGGAGCAGGTACGCCGGGCACTGACCGCGACCGCGCGCCCGACAGTGCCGTGCAACAACGACCTCCTCGCCGCGAACTTCCTCGACGACGGGGAGCGGATCTGGCTGATCGACTACGAGTACTCCGGGAACAACGACGCGTGCTTCGAGCTCGGCAACACGGTGACCGAGTGCGGGTTCACGCGCGAGCAGGCCGAGGCATGGGTCGAGGCGTACTTCGGGCCGCCGACCGCGGCCGACCTCGCGCGGGTGCGGCTGCAGTCGCTGTGCAGCTGTTACGGCTGGTCGCTGTGGGGCTTCATCCAGGCGGCGGCGTCGCCTATCGAGTTCGACTTCTGGGGGTGGGGGATGGAGCGGTTCGAGAAGGCGCGGGCGATCTTCGGCGCCGACGACTTCCCGCGGCTGCTGGCGGCCGTCGCGTGAGCTCGTGCCCAGAGCGCGGCCTGCTGAGGAGGAGGTCATGACGTCGCTGCCCGAGAGGGCCCGGGTCGTCATCGTGGGCGGCGGGGTCGTGGGGTGCTCGGTCGCCTACCACCTGACCAGACTCGGCCTGTCCGATGTGCTGCTCCTCGAGCAGGGGCGGCTGTCGTCAGGCACGACCTGGCACGCCGCCGGGCTGGTCGGCCCGCTCCGCGCGAGCGAGAGCGGGACCGCACTCGTGCGCTACTCGGCGGAGCTCTACGCCTCGCTGGAGGCCGAGACCGGGCTGGCGACGGGCTACCGCAATGTCGGCGGCCTCGTGCTCGCGCGCACCCCCGACCGGATGGTCCAGCTCGCCAGGACGGCGGCCAACGGGGCGGCGTACGGGCTCGAGGCGGAGCTGATCTCGCCCGCTCGTGCTCGGGAGCTGTGGCCACCGATGCAGGTCGAGGACCTGCTCGGCGCGTTGTGGTTGCCCGGGGACGGGAAGGTGAACCCGTCCGACCTCACGCAGTCGCTGGCGAAGGGTGCCCGGCAGCGCGGGGCGCGCGTCGTGGAGAAGGTCCGCGTGCTCGGCTTCGAGGTCGCGGAGACCCCGGCGGGCCGACGCGTGACGGGGGTGCGGACGGACGTCGCCGGTGAGCGGCACGACGTCGAGGCCGAGATCGTGGTCGTGTGCGCCGGACAGTGGTCGAAGGCGCTGGGCGACAGTGTGGGCGCGATCGTCCCGTTGCACTCGGCCGAGCACTTCTACGTGGTGACCGAGCAGGTCGCCGGGACGCACCCTGACCTGCCGATCATGCGGGACCAGGACGGCTGGACCTACTTCAAGGAGGAGGTCGGCGGCCTGGTCGTCGGTGGATTCGAACCGGACGCGAAGCCGTGGGTGGCGCCGGACCGGATCCCGTACCCGTTCGAGTTCCAGCTGCTGGAGGAGGACTGGGAGCACTTCTCGGTGCTCATGGAGCAGGCGCTGCTGCGGATCCCGGCGCTCGAGCACACCGGGATCCGGAAGTTCTACAACGGGCCGGAGTCGTTCACGCCCGACAACCAGTTCCTGCTCGGGGAGACCCCGGAGGTCGCGGGGCTGTTCGTGGGCTGCGGGTTCAACTCGGTCGGGATCGCGTCAGCCGGTGGCGCGGGGAAGGCGCTCGCGGAGTGGATCGTGGCGGGGTCCCCGCAGCAGGACCTGGTCGGGGTCGACGTACGCCGCTTCGGGCCGTGGCAGAACGACGTCTCGTTCCTCCGTGGCCGGGTGGTCGAGACCCTCGGGCTGCACTACGAGATCCCTTGGCCGAACCGGGAGTTCGAGACCGCTCGCCCGCAGCGGGTCTCGCCACTCCACACGACGCTCGCAGCGAAGGGCGCGCTCTTCGGCGCCCGCAACGGGTGGGAGCGACCACTGGTCTTCGGTCCTGCGACCCTCGACTACTCCTGGGGCAAGCCGACCTGGCTCACGGCCTGCATCGCCGAGCAGCGTGCATGCCGCACCAGCGCCGCGGTGTTCGACGAGACATCATTCAGCAAGTACGTCGTCAGCGGATCCTCCGCGCTGGAAGGGCTGGACTGGGTCTGCGCGAACGACGTCGACGTGCCGGTCGGTGCGTCGGTCTACACGCCGTGGCTGAACGAGCGCGGTGGCTACGAGGCCGACGTGACCGTCACGCGTCTCGGTGCCGAGGAGTTTCTGGTGGTCTCGTCCGCTGCGACGACATACCGCGACCTCGACCATCTGCGCCGCCACCTGCCGCTCGACGCACGAGTCAGGGACGTGACCGACGAGTACGCGGTGATCGGCGTCTTCGGGCCCGCCGCGGCCGTGCCCGACGTGCTGCCGGAGGGCACGATCGTGCTGCGCTCGGCGTACTCCCACCCTGTCGGCTGGGAGCTGTTCGTGCCGAACGCCGAGGCGGTGCCGGTCTACGAGTGGGTCGTCGCGGCCGGTGCCGTCGACGCGGGCTACAACACCATCGACGCGCTGCGGATCGAGCTGGGCCGGCGGGTGTTCGGCCGTGAGCTCACGCCCGACGTGACACCGCGCGAGGCGGGGCTGTCCTTCGCGCTGTCCAAGCAGAAGGACTTCCTCGGCAGGTCGGCCGCACTGGGCGAGAGTGGCCGCGAGCCGGCGCGTCGCTATCTCTCGGTCGTCGTCGAGGATCCCGACGTCATGCTCTGGGGCGGTGAGCTGCTGCTCGCCGACGGCGAGCCGGCGGGTCAGGTCACCTCCGGGGCCTGGGGCGCCACGGTCGGCGCGGCGGTCGGCCTGGGCTACGTCCTCGGGTGGCCCGTGAGCCAGGAGAGGCTCGACGCGGCGTCGTGGTCCGTCGACGTGGCCGGGACGCCGGTGCCGGCGCGCCTCTCGCTGCGGGCGCCGGTGCGCTGATCAGCCGACGAGGGTCGGGGTGGCGGACTTGATGGTGAGCTGTTGTGGTGGTCCGTGTCGGGTGACGGTGCCGTTGACGGGGGTCCAGGTGCCGTTGTCGAGTTGGTAGTCGGCGGT
>NZ_BAAAPB010000008.1:346018-347289 GCF_039530925.1 Nocardioides panacihumi
TGCTTTGGTGTAGAAGTTCGTGTCGAAGTTGACCAGGGTGGCGCCGCCGGGTGGCTGGATGATGAGTCTGGACTCCGGCAGGGGGATCTGTTTGAACGCGCGGAGGATGTCGGCCTGTGTGGGGCCGGGGCTGGGCGTAGGCGGAACTGCGTCGTGGGGACAGTTGTTTGCCGAGTAGGTCGGCGAGCCACCACCGAAGGGGACGAACCAGGTGTTGGTCATCGGCGTCCCGTCGCTGCACGATCGCTGCATGTCGCTGCACGTCTGATCGCCGCCGAGCGCGCATGCCGGGACCGTGACATAGCTGCCTTCCGTGGCGTGGTGGGATGCACCCGCTGCGACCGGCGCTGTGTTGACGCCGACGCAGTCGACTTCGCCACTAGCGTGGAATCCGTTTGCGGAAGCGGCGGTCGTCACCGCCGTGCCGCAGCCCGCGTCTGCTCTCGGGACGCATGACACAAGTTGCAGTGCGAGGAGTAGGCCTACAGCGGCGAGTGCTCGCAGCATCAAGACACAACCTCGAATGCGGCGACAGTCCAGAGGCTGTCGCCCGCCGCGATCAGTGTCACCCGATCGGTGAAGGTTCGGGGGGCCGTCCGCTTGTCATCCGCGTCACCGGGATAGTCGGTCGTCTGTGCAGCTATGGCGTTCACATACTTCACGGTCGCGAACCAGGTGTCGCCCGCCTTCATCGTTGAGGCCCGGAGGCGGGTGAGCGTGGACGTGCCGCCCAGGATGCGGCCACCCGCGGCGTAGACGCGCTTGACAGACGCAATGCCCGCATCGCAATTCACGCATCCGACCGCGCTGAGACGCTTTAGCGCCACGGTGTCGCCGGTGGCTTGGGCGTAGTTGACGACCTGCCAGAAGTGGGTGACGAATGCTTTGGCGCCGGCTTTGGTGTGGGCTGTGGCGGCGTCGGGCATGGCGGGAGCCGCCGGCTGTGTCGGTGTCGGTGTCGGTGTCGGTGTCGGTGTCGGGCTGGGTAGGGTCGGGGTCGCGGTGGTTGCCGATCGTGGTGGTGGTATGGGGTCGGCTGTGCCGCTGCAGCCGGTGCAGGCGGTGAGTGTGAGTAGGGCGAGTCCGGTCAGGACGCGTGTGGTTGTTGCCCCCATGTGTGGTTCCTTCCCGAGATTCATCGGGAAGGTAGTCGGGGGGATGGGTGGGCGGGAAGGGGTCAGGGTGGGCCTGTGGATAACCCGGGGGCTTGGTGGGTGAGGTGGCGGGTGCCGGTGGGGTCGGTGATCCATTGGTGGCCGTGGGGGCTGGTC
>NZ_BAAAPB010000010.1:0-2495 GCF_039530925.1 Nocardioides panacihumi
TTTTGTTGAGGGCTTGTGTGACAAGCCCTCGGCCTATTAGTACCGGTCGGCTAGGCATTGCTGCTGTACACCTCCGGCCTATCAACCCCATGGTCTGTAGGGGGCCTTACCCCATCAAGTGGGTGGGAAACCTCATCTTGAAACGTGCTTCCCGCTTAGATGCGTTCAGCGGTTATCACTTCCGAACGTAGCCAACCAGCCATGCACCTGGCGGTACAACTGGCACACCAGAGGTTCGTCCATCCCGGTCCTCTCGTACTAGGGACAGCCTTTCTCAAGTTTCCTGCGCGCGCGGCGGATAGGGACCGAACTGTCTCACGACGTTCTAAACCCAGCTCGCGTGCCGCTTTAATGGGCGAACAGCCCAACCCTTGGGACCTACTCCAGCCCCAGGATGCGACGAGCCGACATCGAGGTGCCAAACCATCCCGTCGATATGGACTCTTGGGGAAGATCAGCCTGTTATCCCCGGGGTACCTTTTATCCGTTGAGCGACCACGCTTCCACATGCCGTGGCCGGATCACTAGTTCCGACTTTCGTCCCTGCTCGACATGTCTGTCTCACAGTCAAGCTCCCTTGTGCACTTACACTCAACACCTGATTGCCAACCAGGCTGAGGGAACCTTTGAGCGCCTCCGTTACACTTTAGGAGGCAACCGCCCCAGTTAAACTACCCATCAGGCACTGTCCCTGAACCGGATCACGGTCCTAGGTTAGACATCTAGTACGACCAGAGTGGTATTTCAACGTTGCCTCCACACACACTGGCGTGCATGCTTCACCGGCTCCCACCTATCCTACACAAGCCGAACCAAACACCAATACCAAACTATAGTAAAGGTCCCGGGGTCTTTCCGTCCTGCCGCGCGTAACGAGCATCTTTACTCGTAGTGCAATTTCGCCGAGTCCACGGTTGAGACAGCGCCCAAGTCGTTACTCCATTCGTGCAGGTCGGAACTTACCCGACAAGGAATTTCGCTACCTTAGGATGGTTATAGTTACCACCGCCGTTTACTGGGGCTTAAATTCTGAGCTTCACCCCGAAGGGCTGACCCGTCCTCTTAACCTTCCAGCACCGGGCAGGAGTCAGTCCGTATACATCGTCTTACAACTTCGCACGGACCTGTGTTTTTAGTAAACAGTCGCTTGGGCCTGGTCTCTGCGGCCATCACCGCTTCCCCCAGCAAGTGGGTTCACGGATCCGGCCCCCCTTCTCCCGAAGTTACGGGGGCATTTTGCCGAGTTCCTTAACCATGGTTCACTCGATCGCCTCGGTATTCTCTACCTGATCACCTGAGTCGGTTTCGGGTACGGGCGGCGCATAGCTCGCTAGAGGTTTTTCTCGACAGCATAGGATCATCGGCTTCCCCAAAAGGGTCCCCATCACGTCTCAGGCTCGTGATCGAACACAGTGCACCGGATTTGCCTAGTGCACGCCCTACCTGCTTGGCCGGCGACTACCATCGCGCCGGTCCGACTACCTTCCTGCGTCACCCCATCGCTTGCCTACTACCAGCTCGGGTCCCGTGTTCCACACCACCGCCTCACCCCGAAGGGATCGGTCAGCGGGCTTCAGACGGTTAGCATCACTAGGTTCAGCATGGGCGCTACTTTGCCGGTACGGGAATATCAACCCGTTGTCCATCGACTACGCCTGTCGGCCTCGCCTTAGGTCCCGACTTACCCAGGGCAGATTAGCTTGACCCTGGAACCCTTGATCAATCGGCGCAAGAGTTTCTCACTCTTGATTCGCTACTCATGCCTGCATTCTCACTCGCCACACCTCCACCCCTGGATCACTCCGAGGCTTCACTGGTGAGGCGACGCTCCCCTACCCACCCCAACACACCACAAGGGCGGCTGGAGTGCCATAGCTTCGGCGGATGACTTGAGCCCCGCTACATTGTCGGCGCGGAATCACTTGACCAGTGAGCTATTACGCACTCTTTCAAGGGTGGCTGCTTCCAAGCCAACCTCCTGGTTGTCACTGCGACTCCACATCCTTTTCCACTTAGTCACCGCTTAGGGGCCTTAGCTGATGGTCTGGGCTGTTTCCCTCTCGACTACGGAGCTTATCCCCCGCAGTCTCACTGCTGCGCTCTCACTTACCGCCATTCGGAGTTTGGCTAACGTCAGTAACCTGGTCGGGCCCATCGGCTATCCAGTGCTCTACCTGCGGCAAGAAACACGCAACGCTGCACCTAAATGCATTTCGGGGAGAACCAGCTATCACGGAGTTTGATTGGCCTTTCACCCCTATCCACAGGTCATCCCCTCCATTTTCAACTGAAGTGGGTTCGGTCCTCCACGACGTCTTACCGTCGCTTCAACCTGCCCATGGATAGATCACTCCGCTTCGGGTCTAGAGCGTGCGACTAATTCACCCTATTCGGATTCGCTTTCGCTACGGCTACCCCACACGGGTTAACCTCGCCACACACCGCTAACTCGCAGGCTCATTCTTCAAAAGGCACGCCATCACCCCAACACCGTA